>NZ_JBIAKN010000003.1:0-410157 GCF_042872475.1 Micromonospora sp. NPDC005252
AAGGCTCGACCAATCCGGGGTATAAATCATAATTGGCACTGGCTTTACAAGCACCCTGTTGAGTTCTCAAAGAACAACCACACACCGATCAGAAGACCCAACCAGTGGGCCACCATCCCGGGGCTTTTCGTACCGCGTCCCCGCCGCTCTCGCGCCGGGCACTTTTACTACGTTACCTCACCGTCTTCGCCGTGTCAAACCGTGTGTCCCGGTCTGTCGTGCTTCGTACGGGTTGGTCCCGGCGCACTCACGCAGCAGCGAACCGCTGCGTCAGGTCGTCGGATTTGGCAGGCCGGCCGCTGCGGTGTCCCGCAGTCTCGCCCGGTGCCCTGCCGGTCGTGAACCTTACCCGGTCGGTTCCGCTGCGCCAAATCCGCCTCGCGGCTGATCCGGTGAGCCCCGCCCGAACCGTGCCCCGCAGAGGCGAACCCCTGCCTGACCCGGCTGCCTGCCCGATCCGGTGCTCCAGGTCTTTCGCCCTGTTTGCCCCGTTCCGCGCTGGCAGAGAGAAAGTTACGCGTCCGTGGGTTTGATCGTCAAATCGGCGGGTAGCGTCCCGCGTCACACTGATTCCCCTCCGCGTCGGATCAGCCATCCGGACGCCTCGCCGAGCAGCGGCGGAGGTCAGGACGCCTGCCGTCGGCGGGCGGCAAACCAGGCTCGGATGCCGAGCACACCGACGGTGGTTCCGATGGCCAGGGACGCGGCGATCAGCAGAGCGTGCACCCACAGGAAGCTGGTCGTGGCGCCGTCGGCCACCGTGCCGGAGGCCCAGGATCGGGGGTCCTGCCAGATGGCGACGGCGAACCTCGGCCAGATCACCCAGGTCCAGATCCCGACCCCGACCAGGAAGAGAGCCCACCCTCGCGACAGCACCATGGCAGCCGAGTATGCCAGTGCATCCGATCCGCGAGCTGGCCAAGGACGCAACGAACGCGACGCCCGGACCGCGCGCCGCCGACCGGAGCTGGCACTCCAAGCAGCCCGTGTCCGGCCACGCCGGGGTGGGCAGTGCGAAGGAGGACAGCTCAGGACCGTCCCCGGGTAACGTGAGGCCGTGGTCCGGACGGGCAGTTGCGTGTCGGAGGCGGTCGATGTGGTCGACGGCCTGCCGTGCGGTGTCGTGCCCACGGTCCCGGCCAGCTCCGGCGACGGCCGTGAGCACTTCCTGGACGTACTCCGTGCCGGTGGTCTGCGGTACCGCGCCGGCGCGCGATGGCGGACGGCTCGCTGAGCCCTGTTTCCGCTTACCGAGGGGGCCTGTTCGCCCCGCTCGGCGCGCGCCCACGCGTGACTTACCCACCTGCACGAGAGGCACCTCGCCATGTCCATCGCACGAATGCTCACCGGCGACCGGCCCACCGGCCGCCTGCACCTTGGCCACTACGTCGGCAGCATCGCCAACCGGGTGCGGCTGCACCAGCGCTACGAGAGCTTCTTCATCATCGCTGACCTGCACATGCTGACCACCCGCAACCGCCGGGAGGACATCGACCAGGTCTCCGGCAATGCCCGCGAGATGGTGACCGACATCCTCGCCGCCGGCGTCGACCCGGCGCGTGCCACGTTCTACCTACAGTCGGCAATTCCGGAGGTCGGCGATCTCAACACCCTTCTGCAGAACCTGGTGACCGTTCCCCGGCTGGAACGGGTGCCCTCGTTGAAGGACATGGCCCGCGACGCGGGCAAGGAGGAGATGCCGTACGGGCTGCTCGGTTATCCGGTGCTCCAGGCGGCGGACATCCTGTGCGTGAAGGGGGAGGTGGTCCCGGTCGGCCGGGACAACGCCGCCCACGTCGAGGTGACCCGGGAGATCGCCCGCCGCTTCAACCACCTGTACGGGCCGGTGTTCCCGGTGCCCGAGCTGATCCCGGCGGACACGCCCAGTCTGGTGGGCACCGACGGCACGGCCAAGATGAGCAAGAGTCGGGGCAACACGATCGCGTTGTCGGACGACGCGGCGACGGTGCGCCGCAAGGTGCGCGGGATGTACACCGACCCGAGCCGGGTGCGGGCCGACGTGCCGGGGACGGTGGAGGGCAACCCGGTCTTCGCGTACCACGAGGTGTTCAACCCGGACCGTGCCGAGGTGGCCGACCTGGCCGACCGTTACCGGGCCGGGCGGGTGGGTGACGTGGAGGTCAAGGAGCGGCTGGTCGTCGCGCTGGAGACGTTCCTGGCGCCGATCCGGGAGCGCCGGGCCGCGATCGAGGCCGAGCGGGGACTTGTCGATCGGCTGATCGTCGAGGGCACCGAGCGGACCCGGCAGGAGGTACGCCAGACCCTGACCGAGGTACGCCGGGCGATGGGGTTGACCGGGGCGTACCAGCAGATGCGGCGGCGGGCCGAGCGGACCCGGCGCCGGACGGACGCCCCGGCCTGACGTGGGCATGTCGGGTTTCCTCGTTGCCACGGGGAGACCCGACGTGCCCCCGGGGGGCGCAGAACGACCCTGCTGGCGATGCGGCGTACCGGGACGCGTTGGCGCTGGTCGGCACCGAGCCGGAACGTGCGGACCTGCTGCGTCGGCTGGCATCCGTCAGCGAGGAGTGAGCGGATTCCCGCTGTACCCTTCCTCGATGACTCTGCCTCTGCCGCCCGGTGAGTTCGCCGCGTACCTGTTCGACTGCGACGGCACCATCGTCGACTCGATGCCGCTGCACTACGTGGCGTGGCGGCGGGCGCTCGACGAGTGGGGCTGCGAGTTCCCGGAGGATCTCTTCTACGCCTGGGGTGGCCGGCCGACCGCCGACATCATCGTCGAGCTGAACGAGCGGCAGGGTCTGGCGATGCCGGTGGCGACCGTCGTCGAGAACCGCGAGCGCATCTACCAGGAGTTGCTGCCGCAGGTCGCCGCCGTGCCCGAGGTGGTGGCGCACATCCACGACGCGCACCGCCGGGTGCCGTTCGCCGTCGTCTCCGGCAGCACCCGGGCCACGGTCACCGCCTCCCTCGACGCGCTCGGTCTGCTGGACCGCTTCGACGTGCTGGTGTGCGCCGAGGACTACACGCGGGCCAAGCCCGACCCGGAGGCGTTCCTGCTCGCGGCGCGGCAGCTCGGCGTGCCCCCGGGCTCCTGCCTGGTCTTCGAGGACACCGACCTGGGCATCCAGGCCGCGACGGCGGCCGGGATGGCTTCGGTACGCGTGCCGCAACAGCGCGTCGGCTGACGCCTCAGGCGATCGTCAGCAGCAGCTTGCCCAGGTAGGAGCTCTCCAGGCGCTTGTGCGCCTCCCGCACCTTGCCCAGCGGGAACGTCTCGGCGACGTGCACCACGAACGGCCCGGCCTCAATGAGTTCGTTGAGGCGCTGCAACTGTCCGCGGTTGGCCACACCGTCGTACGCCCGGACCGACACACCGGACCGTTCGCGCGGTTCCGGCCGCACCCCGTGGGCGTACGCGACGACCCCGCCGTCGGACAGCGTCTCGGTGAGCCGGTCCAGCGTCTTCCCGCCGGCCATCGCCAGGATGCCGTCCACTCCTTCCGGGGCCGCGTCCCGGATCGTCGCGAGCACCTCGTCGGCGTCGGCGTGGCCGTCGAGAGACACGTCGGCGCCGAGGCGGGTCATCAGTGCGACCCCGTCGCTGCCGGAGGCCACCGCGATCACGTTGAGCCCCTGTCGCTTGGCCAACTGCACGGCCAGGTGGCCCTGCCCACCGCTCGCACCGAAGATCAACAGCCAGGCGCCCGGCGGCAGGCTGAGGGTGTCCAGCCCGGCCAGCGCGGTCAGCGCGTCGGTGGGCATCGCACCGGCGTGCTCGGCCGGCACACCGTCGGGCAGCCTCGCGACGTACTCGGCCTTGACGGCCGCGTACTCGGCGTAGAAGCCGCCCTTCGGTCGGCTGGTGGCGGCGGCGTAGACCAGGTCACCCACCGCGAGATCGGTCACCTGGCTGCCGACCGCGATGACGGTTCCGGCGCCGTCCGGGCCGGGCACGATCGGAAACTCGGTGCCCTCGGGCACCAGCATGCCCTGCCGCTCGTAGACGTCCCACACGCCCACGCCGGCGCTCAGGACCTTGATCAGCACCTCGTCGGCGGCGGCCTCGGGTACCGGAAGTTTCCGCAGGGTGATCACCTCCGGCCCGCCGAACTCGTCCAGCGCCGCAGCCTGCATCCGCTCTGGCACGTCCGCGTCAACCATGTGGGCTTCCTCTCCGGGCCGGCGTCACCGTCGCAGCATGCCGGCTCGGCGGCGGGCCCGGCCCGGTGCTCGGTGCCGTTCACCCACAAGGGCGACCGGCCGCAGTCGGTGCACCCCCGAGGGCGTGTTTCGACGGTGTGGCGAAGTGCTCGGCATGTCCTCGTCGTACGACGCGGGCTCGTTCACGGCCGAGCGCTGCGCGGCCGCCATCGGGCGGGCGTGGCAGCCATGCTCAACAACCTGACCGGCGGTGTCTTCATGCTGGAGTACGAATTGCAGTGAACGGGGCGGGCATATCTTGCCCATCAATCGGTGAATGACTATGTTATCGATAACATAGCGATCGTTGCGGGAGCCTCGCCGCTCGCGCGGACCCTCGGGCAGTGTCCGCGCAATCCACGTTCCCGGCCGCGTCGTCCAGGCGACCACGGCCCCACGCGCACGGGCATCGCGCATTCGCCATCCCGCATGCGGTCGCCGGGTGCCAGGCCCCCGTCCGGGCACACCTCGACCCGTCAGGACCGGGTGGCCGACGGCCGGCGAACGTCGACACCCCATTCACCACAGCGCCAGCATGGCGAGGAGTCTCCTGATGAGTTCGCACGGTTTCCCACGAACACGGCGACGGGTCGGCCTGGTCGCCGGCGCGGTGGCCCTGATGGTCACCGCGGGCATGATGGTCGCCGGCAACGCCCAGGCCGCGGCCGGCTGCCAAGTGGCGTATGCCGTCCCGTCCCAGTGGCAGGGCGGCTTCACCGCCGACGTGAAGGTCACCAACCTCGGTGACGCGGTCAACGGCTGGAGCCTGAGCTGGGCCTTCCCGTCCGGCCAGCGGGTGACCCAGGCGTGGAACGCCACCGTCACCTCCTCGGGCGACCAGGTCACCGCGAAGAACGTGAGCTACAACGCCGCCATCGGCACGAACGCCTCCGTCTCCTTCGGCTTCAACGGGTCCTGGACGGGCAGCAACACCGCGCCGGCCTCGTTCGCCCTCAACGGCGTCACGTGCACCGGAAGTGTGGGCGGCACGCCGTCCCCGACCCCGACCGTCACCCCGTCCCCGACGCCGACGACATCCCCGTCCACGTCTCCGTCACCGTCACCCGGCGGTGACGCGGCGGCGACGGTGGCGGCGATGCAGCCCGGCTGGAACGTGGGCAACACCCTCGACGCCATCCCGGACGAGACCGCATGGGGCAATCCGCTGATCACCCAGGCCATGCTGCACGAGGTACGGGCACAGGGGTACAACAGCATCCGGATCCCGATCACGTGGAGCAACCACCATGGTCCGGCGCCGACGTACACCATCGACCCGGTCTGGTTGAGCCGGGTCCAGCAGGTGGTCGACTGGTCGCTGGCCGAGGGCCTGTACGTGATGATCAACCTCCATCACGACTCCTGGCAGTGGATCAACGGCTACCCGGGCGACCGCACGAACGTGATGAACCGCTACACCGCGCTGTGGACCCAGATCGCCACGAGGTTCCGCGACCACTCGTCGAAGCTCGTCTTCGAGAACATCAACGAACCGCAGTTCACCGGCACCTCGGGCGACGCTCAGAGCGACGAGGTGCTGCGCGAGCTCCACGTCGCGTTCGTCCGCCTCGTCCGCCAGTCCGGCGGGAACAACGCCACCCGACTGCTGGTGCTGCCCACCCTCAACACCAACTCCAACCAGGCTCAGCTCGACGCGCTGGCGGCCACGATCGCGCAGCTGAACGACCGCAACATCGCGGCGACCGTCCACTTCTACGGGTGGTGGCCGTTCAGCGTGAACATCGCCGGCGGTACCCGTTACGACACCAACGTCGAGCAGGACATGGTCGACGGCTTCGACCGGGTGCGCAACACCTTCGCGGCGCGGGGTGTACCGGTGATCGTGGGCGAGTGGGGTCTGCTCAGCTACGACTACACCCGACCCGGCATCATCGAACGCGGCGAGCTGCTGAAGTTCTTCGAGGCCGTCGGCTACCAGGCCCGGATCAGGAAGTTCACCACCATGCTCTGGGACGCGGGGTCGT
Organism: Micromonospora sp. NPDC005252; assembly: GCF_042872475.1. Classification (NCBI taxonomy): domain Bacteria; kingdom Bacillati; phylum Actinomycetota; class Actinomycetes; order Micromonosporales; family Micromonosporaceae; genus Micromonospora; species Micromonospora sp. NPDC005252. Next base: position 6,171 of record NZ_JBIAKN010000003.1, read on the forward strand.
TCCTCAACCGCAACACCCTGCAGTGGCGGGACCCGGGCCTGCTGGCACTGATGAAGACGAGCGTGACCACCAGGTCGGCCACGGCCTCCTCGGATCAGGTCTACGTACGCCGCACCGGCACCATCACCAGCAGGACCCTCACGCTGAACCTGAACGGCGCCTCGTTCCAGGGACTGCGGCAGGGCAGCACCAACCTCGTCAACGGCACCGACTACACGGTCTCCGGGACCACGCTCACCCTGACCAGCTCGGCGCTGACCCGGCTGGTCGGCAACCGCGCCCCCGGTGTGAACGCGACCATCGAGGCCCGCTTCTCGCAGGGCGTGCCGTGGCAGATCAGCATCATCTCCTACGACCCGCCGACCCAGGCCGCCGCCACCGGGACGACCGCCTCCTTCACCATCCCCACCCAGTTCCGAGGTGACCAGCTCGCCACGATGGAGGCCAGGTACGCCGACGGCTCTGCCGCCGGGCCGGCGAACTGGACCACCTACAAGGAGTTCTGGAGCACCTTCCAGCCTGACTACGCGGCGAACACGATCCTGTTGAAGCCCGAGTTCTTCGCCGAGGTCAACGATGGTCCGGTCATTCTCACCTTCCATCTCTGGAGCGGAACGCAGATCACCTACCGGCTGACCAAGTCCGGTGGCACGGTCACCGGCAGCGTCGGCTGACGACGCCTCGGTCGCCGTTCGCACGACGTCCGAGGACCGGCACGGCCGTCCTGCGTGCAGCGCACCGGGGCGGCCGTGCCGGCCTGTTCGGAGGGCCCACGATGACGGTCCGACGCCTTCAAGGCATCGAGGTTGATGGTTTGGGAGCGCTCCCGTAACATACGCGACGCGGCTGTTAACGCTCACCTAACAATGATTCCCACGAATGTGGAGGCCGCCATCCCGTCAGGAGGGTGCTTGATGACCATATTTAGACCGACCAATGTCGGCCTCGTCTCGGCCGGTGTCGCGTTGCTGGCGTCGGCCACGGTCGTCGTGGCGATGCCGGCCGGTGCCGCCGCAGCGGGCTGCTCGGTGAACTACGCCGTGTCGTCGCAGTGGCAGGGCGGGTTCGGTGCCAACGTGACGATCACGAACCTCGGTGATCCGTTGAGCAGTTGGACGTTGACGTGGTCGTACAGCGCCGGGCAGACGGTGACGCAGTCGTGGAACACGACGTTGACGCAGAGCGGTGCGGCGGTGACCGCGCGCAACGTGAGCTACAACGGTTCGGTCGCGACCAACGGCACGGTGTCGTTCGGCTTCAACGGGTCCTGGACGAGCAGCAACCCGGCCCCGACGAGCTTCGCCCTGAACGGCGTGACCTGCAACGGTGGCACCACGCCGACGCCACCGGTGACCGACACGCCCGCACCGCCGACGACCCCACCGCCCACCACGCCACCGCCCACGACACCGCCGCCCACCACGCCGCCCCCGGGCGGCACGTGTGATCTGCCGTCGTCGTACCGGTGGTCGTCGACCGGCGCGTTGGCGCAGCCGAAGTCGGGTTGGGTGTCACTCAAGGACTTCACCGTCGCCCCCTACAACGGACGGCAACTCGTCTACGCCACCACCCACGACACCGGCACCCGGTGGGGCTCGATGAACTTCGGCCTGTTCACCAACTGGTCCGACATGGCCTCCGCCAGCCAGAACACCATGAACAACGCCACCGTCGCCCCCACACTCTTCTACTTCGCCCCCCGCAACATCTGGGTCCTGGCCTACCAGTGGGGCGGCACCGCCTTCTCCTACCGCACCTCCACCGACCCCACCAACCCCAACGGCTGGTCCGCCGCCCAAACCCTGTTCACCGGCAGCATCACCGGCTCCGGCACCGGCCCCATCGACCAAACCCTCATCGCCGACAACACCACCATGTACCTCTTCTTCGCCGGCGACAACGGCAAGATCTACCGCGCCAGCATGCCCATCGGCAACTTCCCCGGCAGCTTCGGCAGCACCTACACCACCATCATGAGCGACTCCACCAACAACCTCTTCGAAGCCGTCCAGGTCTACAAACTCCAAAACCAGAACCGCTACCTCATGCTCGTCGAAGCCATCGGCTCCCAAGGCCGCTACTTCCGCTCCTTCACCGCCACCAGCCTGGGCGGCACCTGGACCCCCCAAGCCGCCACCGAAAGCAACCCCTTCGCCGGCAAAGCCAACAGCGGCGCCACCTGGACCAACGACATCAGCCACGGCGAACTCATCCGCACCACCGCCGACCAAACCTTCACCATCGACCCCTGCAACCTCCAACTCCTCTACCAAGGCCGATCCCCCAACTCCGGCGGCGACTACGGCCTCCTGCCCTACCGCCCCGGCCTGCTCACCCTGCGGCGCTGACGCTCCGCCACTCCACGACCCGGGGCGGGTTCGGCGTGGTGCCGAACCCGCCCCGGGTCGTACGTCCCTCGGCCGCCGCGATGTTTGGGGCGGGTCCAGGCATGCCGGCGCTACCGCTGGTCGCCGTCCAGGTAGCGCAGCACCGCGGTGACCCGGCGGTCGGCCCGGTCGTCCGGCGGGAGCTGGAGTTTCGCGAAGATGCTCCGGATGTGCTTGTGCACCGCGCCGTCGGTGACGAACAGCCGCTCCGCGATCGCCGTGTTGCCGAGCCCCTCGGCCATCAGCCCCAACACCTCACGCTCGCGCGGCGACAGCTCGCCCAGCGCGGTGTCCGGCCGGCGGTTGCGGGCGAGCAACTGCGCCACCACCTCCGGGTCGATCACGCTGCCGCCGTCCGCGACGCGACGCAGCGCGGTGAGGAACTCCTCGACCCGGCCCACCCGTTCCTTCAACAGATAACCGAGCCCGGCGGCGCCGACCGAGAACAGTTCGGTGGCGAACGCCTGCTCCACGTACGCCGACAGGACCAGCACCGCGAGGCCGGGTCTGCGGCGGCGGGCCTCCACCGCTGCCACGATGCCCTCGTCGGTGTGGGTCGGCGGCATCCGTACGTCGACGATCGCCACGTCCGGCGCGTGCTCGTCGACCGCGACCAGGAACTCTCCCGGGGTGCCCGCCGTGGCGACCACGTCCAGCTCCTCCGCCCGCAACAGCAGCGCCAAACCCTCCCGCAACAGCGGGTCGTCCTCGGCGATCACGATCCGCATGGCAGCTCCACGTGCATCCTCGTCGGCCCTCCCGATGGGCTGGTCAGCGTCATTCGCCCGTCGTACGCCTCGACCCGCCGGCGGATGCCGGTGAGCCCGGAGCCGCGTGCCTCGTCGGCGTCGCCGCGCCCGTCGTCCTCGATGGTGACCAGCAGCCGGCCGTGCTCGCGGCGTACGGCGACGTCCACCTGGCTCGCCCCGCTGTGCCGGACCACGTTCGTCAGCGCCTCGGCCACCACGAAGTACGCGGTGGCCTCGACCGACGCCGCGCAGCGGACGGCCACGTCCACCGCGAGCCGGCACGGAACCGCGCAACTGCCGGCCAGGCCCGCCAGCGCCCCGGCGAGGCCCCGGTCGTCCAGCACGGGCGGCAGGATGCCGCGCACCACCGTCCGCAGTTCGCCGAGCGCCTGTTCCGCCGCGTCCTGCGCCTGCCCGAGGATCTCGTCGGCCCGGTCCGGGTCGCGCCGTACCGCCCGGCGCGCGGCGCCCAGCAGCACGTTGACCGCGACCAGCCGATTCTGCGTGCCGTCGTGCAGCGACCGCTCGATGCGGCGCAGCTCCAGGGCGTGGGCATCCAGCGCCGCGGCCCGGGTGGCGGTCAGCGCGGCGACCCGCAGCGACAGGTCGACCCCCGGCGGCGGGGGCAGCAGCCACCGGCCGGGCCAGGACTGGAAGCGGGCCAGCGCCGGACCGAACCCGACCGCGGCGACCAGCCAGCCCACCCCGAGCACCCCGACCACGAGCGCCTCGGACAGCCCGTCGATGCGCCACCAACCGATCCCCGGTGCGCCGGCCTCGGGCGGGACCAGTCGGTACCACAGCGGGAACGTGATGTCCTGGAGGGCGTACAGCGGCAGGGCGAGGCCGACCAGCCCGGACACCAGGCCGGTGATCGAGTGGAGCGTGACCCAGCCGAGCTCCCGGCGGACGAACGGGTCACGCACCGCCTCCCGCAGCTCCTCCGGCACCGGCCCGGGAGCCGGGATCGTCGTGCCCGGACGGGACAGCCGAGCGCGCTCCCGATCGGCCACCGAGCGCACCGTCCGCAACGCGCCGGGCGCCAGCCGCAGACCCACCCCGATCAGGCAGGCCAGTGCCACGACCACCGCCCAGCACAGCGCGCCCATCGCCAGCAGCGCGGTGCCCAGCCCGCCGACGAGGTGTTCGAGGGCGTCGACCGAGGCGCGCACCCGGCCCCGCACGTACGCCATCGCCGCCCACCTCCCGCGCCAACATAGGCCACCGCGAGCACGGCCGGCAGCGTCCGCGGCGGAAAGTACAGCCTGCTGTACCGCCGCTCGTCGAGCTGGCGGGATCGTCCCCGTCGGGGTCGCCCGCCTAGCGTCGATGGTGTCGTCGAACGTCACCGAGGGAGACAGTCATGACCGACCCGTACCGCATCATCGAGGCCCCGGCCGCCGCACCGGAACGGCCCGGCGGCCTGCTACGTCCGCTGCTGTGGCTGGTGCTCTTCGTCAGCGCGGCGATCAACGCGGTGCTCTCGAGCGTTGTGGACAGCCCGTGGATCGGCTCGGTGTTCGGCCTGGTCGCGGTGCTCTGCGCGGCGGCGCTGATCGTCCACCACCGGCGCAACCGCTGACGCCGTCCCGTCGACGGCGCCCGCAGTCGTTCTACGGGCGTCGGGACGGTCAGCGCTCGGTGGCACTGACCGTCATGCGCTGGGTGCCGAGCACCGAGAGCAGGCGCAGCGCCTCCGCGGAGGGCGAGCCCGGCACCGCGGTGTGGATGACGAGCCGCTGGTCGCGGTCGGCGATGTCGAGGACGTCGCAGTTCACGGTCACCGGGCCGACCAGCGGGTGCTGGAAGGTCTTGATCAGGGTGCGCTCGTCGTCGACGTCGTGCGACTCCCACAGTTCGCGGAACCGTTGGCTGCCCGCGAGCAGGTCGCGGACCAGCGCCGCCACCTCGGGGTCGTCGGGGTAGCGGGCGGCGGCGGCGCGTAGTCGCCGGGCCGAGCTGCGGGTGAACTCCTCGACGTCGGACACCCCGTACAGCACCCGGCCGTCCGGGTGCGGGCCGAGGAAGGCGCGGCGAACCAGGTTGCGGTCACGTCGGGGCAGCGCCGAGAAGTCCTCCATCAACGCCGCCGCGAGATCGTTCCAGGCGATCACCTCGTAGCTGGCCGACGTCACGTGGGCGGCCGCCTGGGGCAACCGCTCGATCAGGTCGAGGATGCTCTGCCGCACCTCGTGCGGCGGCCCGGCCGGCGGGGCCGGCGGCCTGCCGGCCAGGTTGTGCAGGTGGTCGCGCTCGGCGTCGGAGAGGCGCAGCGCGCGGGCCAGGCCGGCCAGCACCTCGGGCGAGGGGTGCGGGGCGCGGGCCTGTTCGAGCCGGGTGTAGTACTCGATGGAGATGAACGCCAGCCGGGACACCTCCTCGCGTCGCAGCCCGGGCGTGCGGCGCCTGGTGCCGGCCGGCAGGCCCACCTCGGCGGGGGTGAGCCGCTCGCGCCGGCTGCGCAGGAAGAGGGCCAGCTCCTGTCGATTCACCCCTCAAGTGTGCGCCGCCGGACGGGCTCAGCCAGTGGCTCACCGCCTCCCGCACCGCGGCGTACGACCGGCTGCCCACCAACCCGCCCTCCTGGCTGGCCGACAACGGACCGCTCACCGCGCAGGAGAAGAGCACCCTGGACACCAACTTCCGCAAGCGTGCCCAGTCCGTGCAGGCGGTCGATCGGCTGATCGGCAACCTGCGCGCCCAGCTCACGACCAACGGCATCGCCGACAACACCTATGTCGTGTTCAGCTCCGACAACGGCTTCCACATGGGCGAGTACCGGTTGACCGGCGGCAAGCAGACCGCCTTCGACACCGATGTGCGGGTCCCGCTCGTCGTCGCCGGGCCGGGCGTCGTTCCCGGATCGCAGCGCACCGAGATCGTGCAGAACATCGACCTGGCACCGACCTTCCAGCGCATCGGCGCCGCCGACGTCGACACGCACGTCGACGGGCGCAACCTGCTTCCCCTCGCGCAGGGCGAGGCGGCGCCGAACTGGCGTACCGGGGCGCTGATCGAGCACCACGGCCCCAACCAGGCCGCCGACGATCCCGACGCCCAGGACCGCCGCAACGGCAGCCCGATCACCTACGAGGCTCTGCGGACCGCGACCTACACCTACGTCGAGTACTCCAACGGCGAACGGGAGTACTACGACAGGACCGCCGACCCGCACCAGCTCGACAACATCGCGGCCGGCCTTTCGGCCACGCGACAGGCCGCGCTGCACGATGCCCTCACGTCGTACGTCGCCTGCCACAGCCACTCGGCGTGCTGGACGGCCGGTCACGTGCCGGCCTGACGAGCGCGGGTTCCCTGGCGGCCTCGACAGCCGTCCCGACGCCGGCTTCACTCCGCGGACGTGACGACCCGCGCGAGTGGAGCCGCGCGGCCGGCTCGGTAGCGACCCGGCGTCGTTCCGATGATCGCGCGGAACGCCGCGATGAAACTGCTGGGGTTGGCCCATCCGCAGGCGTAGGCGGTCCGGGTGGTGTCCCAGCCGTCGGCCAGCAGCACGAGTGCGTGGTAGACCCGCAGCTGCGTCCGCCACTCGTAGAAGGTCATGCCGAGTTCGTCGCGGAACAGTCGGCTGAGGGTACGAGGGCTCACTCCGATCGTCTTTCCGAGTTCGGCCAGCGTGGCGTTGTCCGCCGGCGTCTCGTACAGCATCCGGGCGAGGGCTTGCAGGCGGTCGTCCCGCGGCTCCGGCCTGTCAAGCCCTATGCAATCCGGGTATAGGTTCGCTGGGTGGATGTGGTCGCCGCCTGCCGGGCCTTCGTCGCCGTCAGTGGCCACGGCAGCTTCACCTCCGGCGCCGCCGCTGCGGGCATCCCCCAGTCGGTCGCCAGTCGCCGCATCGCCGCCCTGGAGGAGCACTTCGGGGCGCGGCTGTTCGACCGGTCGTCCCGCGCGGTGCGGCTGACGTCGTTCGGCCAGGACATGCTGCCATCGGCCCGGCGCCTGGTCGACCTCGCCGATGCCATTGGCGACGACGCCCAGCGGGCACGGTTGCGCCCGCTGCGCGTCGCCGTACCCGAGATCTGCTCGCCACACCACCTCGCCGCTCTGGTGGTCGCGGCGCGGCGGCAGCAGATCCACCTGGAGGTACGGCCGGCCGGCCCGGCCGAGCGTGAACGGCTCTGTCGGACCCTGGAGGTCGCTGCCGGGATCGTGGCGGTTCCGGAGGCGGCGGCGTCTTGGCGGGTGCCGCTCGGACTGGCCGCCCGGACCCCCTTCCCGGCGCCGACGGTGTTCCTGGAGACGCTGCGCAGCGGCCGGGCCCGCACGCAGGCACGCCGGCGGATCCTGATCCAACCCGAGGACGACGTCGCGCACCTGCGGGACCCCCTGACCCGTGCCAGCCAGGCGGCCGGCCTGGTGCCGGCCCAGGTGGCGGTCGCGCCGTCCCTCGTCGACGCCGCGGCAGCGGCCCTCGGCTCCCCCGACCTGCTGCTCTGCTCCCGTCAACAGGCCGAGGACTTCGGACTGCACTGGTGTCCCCTCGCCGACCCCCGGCTCCTGCGAGGCTACGAGGTCGCCGCCGGCGTACGCGAGGACCTCGATCAGCTCAGCACGGTCCTCGACGCGGACATCGCACGATGCCTGGGCGCGACCGATGGCCACCCGGGGCCGGCCAGGGGTCGCACACGCGGTGACCGCACGACGGGAGATCCCGCGTGAGCGCCACAGCCGTCGTCCGCAACGCCCAGGACCTGCTCGACGAGGCGGGGTTGCACGGCGCGTTCCTGGTCCGCAACCTCGACACCGGCGAGGAACTCGGCTTCGACGCGGACACCCCGTACCCGACGGCGTCGCTGGTGAAGGTGCCGCTGGCGGTCGCCGTGCTCGAACGGATCGCGCGCGGGGAACTCGACCCGGCGGCACCCGTTGACGTCCTGCCCGGTCGAATCACCACACCGGGCCCGACCGGGTTGAGCCGCTTCCGCCATCCGGCGCGGATCGCTGTGGACGACCTGCTCTACCTGAGCACCTCCGTCAGCGACGGAGTCGCCGCCGACGCCCTGTTCGACCTCGTCGGGCCCACCGAGGTCGCCGCCGAGCTGCGGCGACTGCGGATCGAGGGCATCGCCGTGCGACACCGGGTCGGCGACCTCGCCGAGACCCCGGCGGAACGTCTCGGCCCCGACGACGTACACCTGGCTCACGCCCTCGCCATCGGCGCCGGTACCCCCGGCCAGGGCCACCCGGTCGCCCAACTCGACGTCACCCGCGCCAACACCGGATCGGCCCGGGCCTACGTCGACCTGCTGCACGCCCTCTGGCGCCCCTCGACGATCCACGAGACCACCGCCGAGCGGGTACGCGCCCTGATGGGCGACAACCTGCACCGCCAGCGGCTCGCGCCGGACTTCACCTCCGACGCGTCCCGCTGGTCGTCCAAGACCGGCACCCTGCTGCACCTACGCCACGAGGTAGGGGTGGTGGACCACGCCGACGGTCAGTCGTACGCGGTCGCCGCGCTCACCGCCTCCCGGGTGCCCGCTGTCGCGCAGCCCGGCAGCGAGGCGACGATGGCACACGTCGCCCGGACACTGCACGGCCACCTCCGCACGGGCACCCTGCCCTGGTGGAGTTAGTCAGCTGGTGGCCCGGGCGCACGCTCGGCGGCACGGCACACCGTCACAACGCGGCGACCACGACCTCCGTTGCCCTGGCGATGAGGGCGTTGTCGTAGCTGGCGTCCTTCTCGTCGCGGCTGGACAGCACCGCGAGGACGATCGGCGCCCGGTCCGGCGGCCAGATCACCGCGATGTCGTTGCGGGTGCCGTAGCCACCGGCACCGGTCTTGTCGCCGACGACCCAGCCATCGGGAGCACCGGCGCGGATCAGCTCGCCGCCGGTGGTGTTGCCCCGCAGCCAACCATTGAGGATGTCGCGGTCCGCCGGTTCGAGGGCGTCGCCGACGGCGTACGCCCGCAGATCCTGGGTCAGGGCCCTCGCGGTGCTGGTGTCCCGCCGGTCACCCGGCTTCGCCTCGTTGAGCTCGGTCTCGTAGCGCGCCGGATCGGTGACCTTGTCTCCGACCTCGCGCAGTTCCTTCTCGAACTTCTGTGGTCCGCCGAGCTGACGCAACAGCAGGTTACCGGCGGTGTTGTCGCTGTAGCGCACGGCCGCGTCGGCGATCGCGCGCAGCGTCATGCCCTCGGCGACGTGCCGCTCCGTGATCGGCGAGTAGGTCACCAGGTCGTCCGCCGAGTACCGCACCACCCGGTCCAGCTCGACGTCGGTGGTCTCGTCGAGGACCTCGGCGGCGGCCAACGCCTTGTACGTCGAGCTGTACGCGAACCGCTCGTCGTCCCGGTACTGCACGGTTCGGCCAGTGCCGGTGTCGATCGCGTAGACCCCGAGCCGGGCGTCGAACCTCTCCTCCAGTTGCCGGAACTCGTGGTCCCGGTCAGCGGCGGTGGACGGGTTCACCGTTGCCGCACGGTCCCGCGTCGGCTGCTCGGCGGCATCGGCGGGGCCGCAGGCGGCCAGTGACACCACTGCCAGCGCGGTTACCAAACCGTCTGTCGAAAACACCATGATCGCTCCTTGTCGGTGTCGTGAGGTCCGGCGCGGGCGGCGCCGGTCGGACAAGGCTCGACCCTGACAGGGATTCGGCATGCGGTCGAAGACGGAACTGGCGGTGTTCATGCTGATCTGGCATCGCCCGCGCCCTGACCGACCTCGCTCCACCGCTCGACTCGGACCCGTCAGGAGCTGGTCCGGCGAAGGGACCATCGGCGCACCAGAAGGCAGAAGCCCAGGGCGGGACCGGTCAGGCGGCTGCGACACGTCCGTAGCCTCGTCGACGACCCACTCAACCCCGGACGCCTCCGGTCGCGTCTCTCTCTGCATCCGCTCGTGATCGCGAGGCGGATATGACCTGGAGGTGGCGTGAGTCGGGACGAGGACGACGAACAGTTCAGGCTGTTCGTACAACGACAGTGGGGGCCGTTGCTCCGAACGGCCTACCTGCTGACCGGCGACCGGGGAACAGCGGAGGACCTGGCGCAGTCGGCGTTGGAGAAGACTCATCGGCGCTGGGGGCGGGTACTGCGCAGGGACGCCCCCGAGGTCTACGTACGCCGGGTGATGGTCAACACGGCGATCTCCTGGCGGCGTCGGCGGCGGCCGCTGGAGGTGCCGCTGCTGACCTCCGACAGCGCGCCGACGCCGGACGCGTACGCGCAGGTGGAGGAGCGGCAACTGCTCCTCACCGCGCTGCGGCGGTTGCCCCCCAGGACCCAGGCGGTTCTGGTGCTGCGCTACTTCGAGGACCTCAGCGAGGCGGACACCGCCAAGGTTCTCGGCTGTTCCATCGGCTCGGTGAAGAGCCAGGCGTCGCGCGGGTTGGCCCGAATGCGGGTGGAGTTCGCCCCACCCGCCTCCCAGTCCCCGGTACGGCTCGAGGAGGAACTGGCATGACCGAGAGCTTCGCAGATTCGACGCTCAGTCCTGCGCTATGGCAGGCCGCGCACGGCGTCAACGTAGCTGAGGACCCGTGGCCGGGGTTCGCCCGGCGCGAGCGACGGCACCGGCGGACGCGGCTGATGCGGGCGGTGGTGGCCGCTGCGGTCGGAGTCGCGCTCGTGGGGGTCCAGACCAACGTGGTGCCCCTGCCCGGATGGGCGCCTGGCATCGCGGTCGCTGCCGCCCCGACAGCGCTGCTCGACGCGCCGCCCCGGGGCGCGCTGGCCGGCGATCAGGCCTGGCTGGGCTCGCTGCGGGCGCGGATCAGCACCGACAGCCCGTTGGGTGGATGGAGCCCGGACGGCATCTGGAAGGTCGGCGATCGTGACCGGATTCGTTTGCTTTACGGCAGTGACCAGCCGGGCCAGCGGGTCGCGCTGGTCGCGGTGCCGCTCCGCCTCGGCCTACTGAGCAAGCAGGCGCTGGTCTGGTACGTGGGTCCGGCCGGGGCCGGTGCCGAACAGATGCGCTACGCCGGCCACAGCGAGGGCGTCGACGACCCGGTGATGACCCTGATGCAGGCCGGTCCCGACCGGGGCGGATTCGCGGTCGTCGTCGGGCCGGCCGAGTCCACCGTGATGATCAGTGGCGACCCTCGGTACACACCGAGGGGAACCCTGGAGTACCAGGACCTCGCCAGGGCGGACGGCAGCGGGGTCGGGTTCGCCGTCCTGCCCCCCGCGCCGCTTCGGAACGAACCCGTCGTCCGGGTCAGCCGTGGCGACCAGCTGCTCTACCAGGGGGGCCTGGGCGGCGGCCCGTACGACGCGATCGACCCGACCGGACCGGAGATGGACGTCCTGCTCGCCGCCGCCCGACGGGGTGCCCGAGGTACGCCGGTGGACGATGCCAGCCTGCGCGACTTCGTCCAATCGGCACTCCTCGACAGTCGTCTCCCGGCTGCCGGGACGACAGTGCGGGTGCGTTGGTCGGGCAGCGGGCACGGCCAAGCCGCCACGCTGCTCACCGTGCAGCCTGCCGGCGGCGGGGTGATCGCGTACGCCAGACACGGCGACGACCGAACCGGCTGGTGGACCGACCTGCGGCTGCTGCTGCCGGCCGAGGGCGCCGACCAGCGACCAATCGGCTGGCGGATCCGGGCCGACGACGGCACCCGTCCGCCGACGGACCAGGTGCGGGTGATCGCCCCGCCGGACGCGGCCCGCGTCACGGTCACGATCGGCGGCGCACCCCCCGCCACGGTCACCCTCGACGCGTCGAACGCCGGCATCACCCGGATACCGCCGGACCAGCCGGCCACCCTCACCGCGTACTCCACGGACGGCAGCGTCCTCGGAGCCACTCCGGTGCCGCCGGTCGAGGCCGACATGTCGGGCCTGCCGGGCGACAGCCCGGCTACCCGGGTGACCCCCTGACGAACCGAAAGCGTGGGCGAGCCGTCCGAAGACGGCTCGCCCACGCCGCCGTCCGCAGTCAGGGTCCGCTTGACGTGGCACCCCCGGGCGGTGGCCCGATCCCCGGGGAACGCGTCAACGGCGAACAGGTCGCCACGGTCACGCTCGTCGGCGTTGAGGTGGAGCAAGTTGATCTTGGCCATGCGCGGAGAGTAAGAAGGTCTTCACAGTCCTGGCTAGACAAGAAGAAGCCCCCTAGCGGCCGTTGGGCCTGCTAGGGGGCTGTATGTGCGCCCGAAGGGACTCGAACCCCTAACCTTCTGATCCGTAGTCAGATGCTCTATCCATTGAGCTACGGGCGCTTGTGCTCAGCCAGTCTACACACCCGGCTTTCGCGCGGAGACTCCGGGATTCGAACCCGGGAGGGGCTTTAAGACCCCAACCGCATTAGCAGTGCGGCGCCATAGACCAGACTAGGCGAAGTCTCCCTGGTGATCCGCAGACCACCGCGCCCGAGGATACAGGTCGCCACCCACCGGGAGCAAAACGACTTCCGGGGTACGGCCCGGTCCCCGTGTTTCACCCCTGTGCGGCGGCGTGATCGGGACTACGCTCCATCGATATGCAGGAGCAGCCGCCGAGCGAGCCGACCCGTCGAGAGCCTGCTGAAAGAGCGCGTCGACGCTCTCCGCGGCCCACCTTCACGCCGCCGACCGCCGCCGAGCAGCCCGACGAGACGACTGCGCCGCCGGCAGCCGCTCCGGCGAGCCCGCGTCCTCGACGGGCCAAGGCTGCCCCGGCCGTGCTGTTCCAGCCACCGGACCCCGAGCGCCCCCTGCCCCAGCCGCGCCGCTCGTCTCCGGCATCGAGCGTCCCACCCGCCGCCGACCAGGCCAGCCCGCCACCTGACGCCTCACCGGCGGGCCAGGCCGGCCCACCGAATGACACCCCAGCCCGCGACCAGGCCGGCCCGTCGGTGAACACCCCGGCCGATGAGCAGGCCAGCCTGCCGGAGACCGCCCCAGCCACCGACCAGGCCAGCCCCTCCGACGGCACCCCGGCAGCGGAAATGGACCAGCCGGGCAACAAGCGGGCGACCCCCAAGGCCACCCCCAGCAAGAAGGCCACCTCAGCCGAGAAGGCCCTCCCGGCCAAGAAAGCCACCCCCACCCAGCGGGCCACCCCAGCCAGGCAAACCGCCCCGGCCGACGAGATCACCCCAGCCAGGAAGGTCACCCGAGCCAGGAAGGCCGCCCCGGCGATCAAGCGCAACGCCACGCCCGCGCAAGCCACCTCGGCGCCGCAGCCCTCGACCGCCATGGCCGGAGCAGAGCACGACCCGGTGCCGGCTTCGGGGCGTACCCCGGAATCGGATGTGCGGGCGGTGATCGCCCGCCTGCGCGACCACCCGGGCTTCGCGCCGGAGTTGCTGGCGCTGGAGGCGGTCCGGGCGCTCGGTCCGGGCGCCGCCGAGTGGGCGCAGCGGCTGCGGGCCCGGTATCCGGACGCGCCGGCGGACGGCCTGGCGCGGCTGGCGACCCGGCGGTACGTGCGGGCGGCGGGCGCGGGAGGGGCGGCGGCCGCGCTGGCTGGGCTCTTCGCGCCGCTCGCCGAGCTGGCCTCGGTGCTCTGGACCCAGTCGAACCTGGTGTTGCGACTGGCTGCGGTGTACGGCAAGGATCCGACGCACCCTGACCGGGCCGCCGACCTGCTGGTGCTCACCCTGGTGCATCCGGACGCGACGAGCGCGCAGGAGGCCCTGCTCGCGGCACAGACGACTGGCGATCCGGTCGAGGGCGCCTGGCCGAGGGCGGCGGAGGCCGCGTGGCGGCTGGCGGCGCCGCTCACCGCCCAGGCGGGCGGGTGGGTGGCGTTGCGGTTGGCGTCCCGCCTGTTGCCGGGTGCGGCGGTGGTCGCCGCCACGTTGGGTGACGCGGCGGCGGCCGATCGGTTGGCCGCCCGTGCGGTGGCGGCCTACCGGCCGGGCCGGCGCTGAGGGTCAGAGCCAGGTGAACCAGTCGCGGGGCAGCAGCGCGTAGCCGACGAAGGCGACCACGTCGAGCAGGGTGTGCGCGATGATCAGCGGCAGCACCCGGCGGGTTCGCAGGTAGAAGAGGCTGAACACGACGCCCATGATCGCGTTGCCGACGAACGCGCCGAAGCCCTGGTAGAGGTGGTAGCTCCCGCGCAGCAGCGCACTGGCCGCGATGATCGCGGCGAGCCGCCACTGGAGCTGGCGTAGCCGGGTGACCAGGTAGCCGACCACGATCACCTCCTCCAGCAAGGCGTTCTGCACGGCGGAGAGGATCAGCACCGGAACCGCCCACCAGACGTGCGGCAGGGCCGCCGGCACCAGCGTGGCGTTGATGCCGAGCTGTGCTGCCGCCCAGAACAGGGCCAGGCCGGGCAGGCCGATCAGCGCGGCCAGGCCGGCACCCCGGGCCAGGTCCTGGCCGGGCCGCCGCGCGTCCAGGCCGAGGGTCCGCACCGGGTCGCCGGGGTCACGGCTGAGCAGGTGTACGGCGAGCAGCACGGGCAGCAGCGCGAAGACGATGCCGAGGAGCTGGTACGTCAGGTCCAGCCAGGGTCGGGCCGACGCCGAGGTGTTCAGTGACGCGGTCTGCTTGGAGAGCGGCCCCTCGGCGGTCAGCTTCGCGATGATCGAGACCACCGCGTAGACCGCGGACTGGCCGAGGGAGAGGCCGAGGACCAGCAGCGTCTCGGTCCCCAGGACTCGGCGGGACACCGGGCGGGTCAGCTCAACGGTCACCGCACCACTCTGCCCGACGGACGGCACGGCGGACACGGCCGATCGGCCGGCGTGAACCGATCGCACATTCTGTGCGACCGGTGAGCACGCTCCGTGGAGATTCTATGAGCGCCCGATCCGCTGCCGTCTGGAGAAGGAGCACCGGTGGACAACGTCGCACGGTTGCTGAAGGAGAGCTGGACCCTCGTCGAGGAGGACCGGGAGCGGCTGAGCGGGCACTTCTACGCCCGACTGTTCCTGCTCGACCCCGCCCTGCGGCAGCTCTTCCCGGTGCAGATGACCGGCCAGGGTGACCGCCTGCTGGAAGCGATCATCACGGCGATCCACACCGTGGACGACCCGGAGAGCTTCGACGAGTTCCTGCGAGCGCTGGGCCGGGACCACCGCAAGTACCACGTCGACGACCGGCACTACGCCACGATGGGCGTCGCGCTGCTCGATGCGCTGCGCAGCACCTCCGGGGACGGCTGGAACCTGGAGTACGACCAGGCGTGGCGGGACGCGTACGCGGCGATCGCGGCGAAGATGGTGGCCGGGGCGGCCGACGACGACAACCCGCCGTTCTGGCACGCCGAGGTGCTGACCCACGAGCGGCACGGCTCGGACCTCGCCGTGCTGACCTGCCGGGCCCTGCAACATCCGCTGTCCTGGCGGGCGGGCCAGTACGTCAGCCTGGAGCTGCCCCGCTTTCACCCGCGGGTGTGGCGGAACTACTCGGTGGCGAACGCCCCGAACGACGACAACGTGCTGGAGTTCCACGTGCGGAGCCCCGGCGCGGGGTGGGTGTCCGGGGCGCTGGTCCGCCGCGTGCAGCCCGGGCACCTGCTGCGCTTGGCGGCGCCGATGGGCTCGATGACCCTGGACCGCACCTCGGAGCGGGACATCCTCTGCGTGGCCGGCGGCGTCGGGCTGGCGCCGATCAAGGCGCTGGTGGAGGAGCTGGCCAGCTACAACCGGACGCGCTGGGTGCATGTCTTCTACGGCGCCCGGCACGCGACGGACCTGTACGGGCTGGCCCGCCTGCAGGAGTTGGTGGCCGCGCACCCGTGGTTGTCGGTCACCGCGGCGTGCAGCGACGACCCTGACTTCGACGGCGAGTTGGGCGACATCCCGGACGTGGTGGCCCGGTACGGCCCGTGGACGACGCACGACTGCTACGTCTCCGGGTCGGCGCAGATGGTCCGGTCGACGCTGCGGGTGCTGGCCGCCGACGAGGTGCCGCCGCCGAACATTCGCTACGACACGTTCGGCGATCTCTAGACGTTCCTCCCCCCACACCGGGGCGCGTGCCCCTGCCCCCTGGGGCACGCGCCCCGGTCCCCGCCCTGCTCAGTAGCGCCAGGGTTGCCCCGTCTCCCGGTATTCCTCCACCGGCACCAGCGGCACGCCGGGCGCCATCCGGTCGACGTAGAGCCGCCCCTCCAGGTGGTCGATCTCGTGCGCGACGAGCCGGGCCATGCCGAACTCGAACGAGGTGATGATCCGGCTGCCGTCGTACTGGGCGTGTTCCACGTCGAGTCGCAGCGGTCGGGGCACCAGACCGCGGTGGTCGAAGAAGGAGAGGCACCCCTCGTACTGCTCGTCGGTCTCCGGGTCGGCGTCGACCACCCGCGGGTTGAGCAGGACGACCGGTTCCGCCGTCCGGTCGGGGGGTCGGACCACGGCGGCGGCGCGGCCGACGCCGAGCTGCGGTGCGGCGATGCCCACTCCCTTGTTGAACGGGTGCAGCTCGTCGAGCCGGGACAGCGCCATGGTGAGTCGGTCCACGACGTCCCGGGCCACCTGTTCCTCGCCGGGCAGGTCGAACTGCCGGACCTGCTGGCGGAGGAGGTCGGCCCCACGCTGGACGATGCCGATCCCGCGCATCCGCTCGCTGGGGCGGACCCGGGTGCCGCCGGGACCGACGTCCGGGTCGGCGTCCGGCCGAGCCCGGAAGCGCCACTGCATCCGGTAGCGGGCGTTGAGCGGCGGGGCGTCGGTCTGCCAGTCGTAGATCGCCCGGTCGCCCTCGTCGCGACGCTGCGGCGCCGTCCGCAGCGGGCCCTCCTCCGCGGAGAGCGAGGTTTCCACGCCCCAGACCTGCGGGTCGAGGGCTACCGGCAGATCCAGGCGTACGGCGAGGTGCCGCGTGGGCAGCCGGACGGCCCGCTGGAACCAGGGGCCCCACTTCTCGTGCCCGACGCTGTACGCGTACTCGATGATGGCCCGGTCGCCGGGGTAGAGCGGGAAACGCCGTTCGCCGTTCTCGAAGAGCAGCCAGATCTCCTTGAACGCGTCCCGGTCGTGTTTCGCCCGCCAGTGCATCGGCTCCGGGTCGCCGGCGCCGTCGTCGCGGCGGGCCTGCAGTTGCAGCTCGGCGAAGGTGAGCGGGTGTTCCCGGTGGTGCCGGTTGGAGCGACCGGGGTCGTTCGGGTAGCGGTCCACCGCGACGCGGACGAGGTAGCGGGTGACCGGCTCGGTGCCGGCGTTGTAGAGCTCGCGGCGGATGACGCACCGGTAGGCGTCGTCGGTGTGGGTGAGGGTGGCCAGTTCCCGTTCGACGACGAGGCCGGTGCCGGGGGGCAGCCACTGGCCGGGCAGCGGGGGTTCGCGGTGCGGTTGGCCGGACCGGGCGTGCCGGAGGTCGTCGTACTCCCGGAAGCGCTGCCAGATCGCGCCGCTGGCCTCCAGGACGGCCTCGGCACGGCGGGCGAAGTCCTCGGTCGGGCGGTGTCGGCGTCCCTCGACGTGGCTGACGTAGGACGGGTCGAACCCCATCAGGATGGCCAGTTGCTTCTTGGACAGGCCTCGCCCGGCACGATGGCGGGCAAGCTCGGCCGCGAAGGAGTCGGCAGCCCGTTCGAGGGGTGACGTCGTCATCGGCTTCCTCGTGGCCGGGAGTATTAGTTTCACGTTCCGTGGCGAAGCGCACACGCATCTGCCACCTTGTCGACACAACGCTTGACAATCCACCGACGGTGATCGATCCTGCGGCGGCGTTTTCGGAGGCCGGGCGCGGGTAGTACGCCGGGGCGCGGAGCGCTGCTCCCGCCGGGAGCCGAAGTGACCCGGACCTCCCGATCCGACCGAGGCAAGGCTTCCCTTAGACCGGCAGGCGTGGTTAGGCTAGCCTTAGCTCAGGACGACGCTGCTCGTCCGCCGGGGCACGCTCCCGGGCTCGCGGACGGGGGATGACACGGTGACAGCGGTGATGCCGAGGCGGGACGTGACCGCCACGCCGCTCGCCCCCGTCACCGCGGCGCTGCGGGCCATGTTCGGCACCGACGACCTTCCCGGTCTCGCCCGGGGCCTGCTGGTCGACGACGAGTTCGGTTGGACGCCCGCCACCACCCTGATCGACGGCACCCGCCTGCCGGAGTTGCTGCACGCGGCCAGCGTCCGCTGGGGTGGCACCCCGCACGCCTGCGCCGCGCTGGCCTGGAAGTCGTACAGCTACTGGACGGCGCTGCCGGTCGTGCTCGGCTGGGCCTCGGCCCGCCGGGTGCCGCTGCTCGACCCGTCCGACGTGCTGATCCACTTCGAGGACCACCGGCCCCTGCTCACGCTGGGCCTGCGCCACGGCACCACGGTGGCCGTGCTGCCGAGCGACCCGCTGGCGCTCTCCGGCCTGCCGGAGGTACGCGTCGTCGCCGGCGAGGCCGAGTTGCTGGCCGAGCTGCGTGCCTCCCTGCTCGACGCCCACCTGGCGCCGCTGATCGCGGCGATCCAGGCGGAGGTGCGGGTGGGCACCCGGACGCTGCTCGGCTCGGTCGCCTCCGGCATCGCGCACGGCATCCTCCGGGCCGCGGACGCGCTGCCGGGCTCGACGGTGCAGAGGATCGACACCCTGCTCGGCGCGCTCGACCTGGCTGACCTGGTCGAGCTGGTGCCCGGCCCGACCGGTGAGCCGAGCGTGCAGCGACGCACCTGCTGCCTGGCCTTCACGCTGCCCAGCCCGAAGGTCTGCCAGGGCTGCTGCGTCCGGCAGGGCTGATCCCGCGAGTCCAACTCCCGGGCCGGCCCCGCTCAGTCGGTCAGCGGCCGGACGTCCCACACCCAGACGCCGCCGGTGAAGACCGGTTGGATCCCGGTCAGCTCGGTCATTCCGCGACGCAGTTCCATCTCGTGCTCGTGCGGCCCGAGGATCACCACGCCGGCCCGCCAGTAGCGCAGGTCGTCTACCGCCTTGACCCGGTCCTGCGGGGTGATCGGCGGCACCGCACCGGTGCGTCGGATGGTGGCGAAGAAACTGCTGGTGGGCCGGGGCGGCGCGGTGAACAGCGCGACCTTCGGCGGCTCCGCGCTCGGGCGGGTGTCCGGTCCGAGGAAGTAGCCCCGGGCCAGCGGCATGTCCAGCCGGGTCGCGGCGGACCAGCGCAGCGGCTCCGCGTAGTTCGTGTCCGGCAGCGGCAACGTCACCACGCTGCGCCCACCAGCCACGTACGGCCGCCACGCCCCGCTGGTCACGAAGGTGGGGACCGGGTCCAGCTTCACCACGGGCAGCGGGGTGGGCAGGATCGGCAGCAGGGCCATCGTCAGCACTGTCGCGGTGACGAAGCGGATCTTCGGCCGAGCGGCCGGATGCGTACGGGCCAGCTCGCGGGCGCGTTCGGCGCCGTAGGCGAGCAGCACCCCGACGATCGGGGTGATCGCCAGCGCCCACCGGGTCGGCACCACCGAGTGCAGGATCGGCAGATTCTCCAGCGCGGCCCAGGGCCCTGGCACGCCGGTGCCGTGGCCGGCGAAGCGGATCTCCCGCCCGAGCGAGAGCATCGCGAAGAGCAGCCCGAGCCCGGCCAGCGCGAGCACCACCACCGACCGTCGCAGCCACCAGACGAGGGCGACCACCAGCACGAGCAGCGACCAGCCGAAGAAGCTGTTCTCCTCGGTCGGGTTCTTGGCCAGCCCGGCGGAGGTGCGCGGGCTGCCGGCCAGCGATTCCCGGGAGTACGCCACGAACGAGGCCAGGTCACTGGAGTAGCCGCGGATCAGGCTGGACAGCCCGGAGTAGGCGCCGGGTCCGAAGAACTGCACGTACAGCGGGTACGCCAGCAGCAGACCCGCGACCACCGCGGCGACGGCCAGGCCCGCGAAGAAGGACCGGGCCCGTGACCGCAGGGCGGGGCGGCCGAGGGCCAGCGCGCCGACGATCACGCCGAGCCCGATCGCGGTCATCAGCAGGATCTCCAGGTTGAGAAACGCCTGCCAGACGATCACCAGAGCGAGCAGCACCCCGTTACGCAGCCAGCGGCCGGGTTCGGCGAGCCGCAGCGTACGCCAGATGATCAATGGGACGACGAACTGCGACACGATGTTCGGGTGCCCGTTGGCGTGCGACACCATGGCCGGCGCGAACGCGCAGAAGCCCGCGCCCAGCCAGGCCGGCCCCCGGGCGCCGACCAGGACGCGGGAGAGCAGGAAGTACCAGGCGGTGGCGGTGGCGATCATTCCGAGGGTGAGAAAGAGCAGGAATGCCGCACGTGGCCCGAACAGCAGGGTGACCGGCGTCATTGGCAATGAAATGGATAATACGGACGTATTTGCCATGAGGTTGACGCCGTCCGGCACGTTCATCTGATCGGATTGGAACGGGTACGCAAAATGCGTGACCACTCGCGCACCGTGCGCCATCATCCATTCGAACTGTGACTGGTCGGAGCGGTTGTCTCGCACTCCGCTGCCCGGGTCCCACCAGAGACGCCCGGTGACCCAGAAGCCGAGCACCACGAAGCTCAGCACGGCGGCCAGATCGGCCCACTTCCCGTTACGGCGCAACCGATCGCCGCCGCCGGCCTCCTCCACCGGCGACGCGGTGGCCGGGCCGTCGCCGGGCGCGTCCGGTTCGGGAGTAGTCATGACAATTCATAGGGTAGTCAGCGTATGGCGGTGCCGTGACATGTTTCGGGGTACTGCCGTACTATGTGCCGGGTTCGCCGACCGCCGATCACGTGCCCACCCCCCGACCGCAATTCGGCCAACCGCTCCCCCGATTCTTCTGCCATCCAAGCGGATGATTCACTCTGTCGGTCCAGGCACGGTTCGAGTTCATATCGTGAGGAATCGACGCATGGCAGAAATCACTGGGGATCAGCGCGTCCAGTCCGAGGTGCTGGAGGGCCTGGCAACGGCCGTCAACCACCGCCGCTGGTTCGTCGAGCTGGCGGTGCCGTACCTCGGTGACGACCCGATCGAGATCGGCAGCGGCCTCGGTGACTACGCGCTGGAATGGTCGCAGCGGCTGCCCCGGTTCACCGCCACGGAGGCCGACCCCGACCGGCTGGTGCAGCTCAAGGAGCGCCTCGCCGCCCAGCCCGGCATCGACGTCCGGCAGATGCTGCTCCCGCACAACGACCGGGGGGACTACAGCGCCGCGGTCTCGTACAACGTCCTGGAGCACATCGAGGACCACGTGGGCGCGCTGCGCAGCATGCGCGACCTGGTCCGCCCCGGCGGCGCGGTGATCATCATCGTGCCGGCGTTCCAGTTCGCCATGAGCCCGGCGGACATCGCCACCGGCCACGTCCGCCGGTACACCAAGAAGACGCTCGGTGCGGCGATGACCGAGGCCGGCCTGACGGTGGAGAAGATCCACTACGCCAACGCGCTCGGGCTGATCGGCTACTTCATGGCCACCAAGGTCTTCCGGCTGATGCCGAAGGAGGGGCCGATGGTCAAGGTGTACGACACCCTCGTCCTCCCCGCCACGAAGGCCGCCGAGCAGGTCGTCCGACCCCCGTTCGGCCAGTCCGTCTTCGCCGTGGCCCGCGTCCCCGCCTGACTCACCCCGCCCCGCGATCTTGCACTCGACCGTGAACGGACCGTGCAAGATCGCGGGGTACGGATCATTCCTTGATCTGGTGCGTGGGGCGGATCACCGCTCTCGCGAGGGTGTGGAAGGTCAGGTTGAAGCCGACGTAGGCCGGGCTCGCGTCCGGGGTGAGGTCCAGGCGGTCGACGTCCAGGGCGTGCACCGCGAAGACGTACCGGTGCGGGCGGTCACCGGGCGGCGGCGCCGCCCCGCCGTAGCCCTGCTCGCCGTAGTCGTTGCGGACCGAGAAGGCCCCGCCGAGGTCGGTGCCCGCCGCGGCGCCCGCGCCGGTGGGCAACTGCGTGACGTCAACCGGCACGTTCACCAGCACCCAGTGCCAGAAGCCACTGCCGGTCGGGGCGTCGGGGTCGTAGCAGGTCACGGCGAAGCTCTTGGTCTCGGCGGGGAAGTCCGACCAGGTCAGCTGCGGGGAGACGTTCTCACCACCGGTGCTGCCATGCGCGTGCCGGGAGTCCATCGGCTCGCCGTTCTGCACGTCGTCACTCGTCAGGGTGAACGAGGGCACGGTCGGCAGCAGCTCGTACGGGTCCGGGGCGATCGGTCGTTCGAGGGTCATCGGGACGGCGTCCTTCCGGTCTGGGTAGATACCTGCCCTTCATACCCCGTTCCGGGCCAACGAACGACCGGCTGCGTCGGTTGTCCGGCAGCACCAGCCGGACGCTATGGTTGGCAGCCTGCAACTTTCCACGGGGGGAATACTTGCTAGGGATCTGGCGCGATTTCGTGGTCGCCGTCGTCACCGCGCTGCGCAAGCCGGACGAGCAGGCGCTCGCCGAGGAACGCCGCCGCGCGATCGAGCGACTGGCCGACGAAACGATCCGCGAGACCCGACGGGACGCGCCCGAGGGGAAATAGTCGCCGGCGGTCAACGGGCCCAGGAAACGAAGCGCTCGTACAGTTCGCCCGCTGGGATGGCGGGCAGCTCCATCACAGCCACCGCGTGCAGGCTGCCCACGTACATGGACAGGCCGATCCGGTCCCGCCCGTAGGCCTCAGCCAAACGGACTCGGGCCGGTGCGCACGGCCACGGCGTGTCCTGCTCACAGCTACGGCAGGTCCATTCCGGGCGGCGCGGCACGTGGAAATCAGCGAGCCGGCCATCCAGTGCGGCGACGGCCCGCTCGCCCTGTGCCGCTCGGGCTCGTGCAGCTGCCTTGGCGGTAGTGGGCACCTCCCCAATCATCGGCCCGCACCGGTTTCCCGCCGATCGGCGGATTGATGACGAGCCTGGGCCAGCAACCGCGCCCGCGCTGCTTCCTGCTCTGCCCGTTGGATCGCCGGACCGATAGCCGTGGGTGGTACGGCGAGCGACAGCCACCGGGATCTCCGGCGCAGCAAACTGAAAGGCCAGATCATCGCGGCGTCCTCCCGCCTCAGGGCGTGGCGGCCTGCCCGCTGTCCCTCGCCGGGTCAGATGGCCGCCCGCAACACCCACTGCAATCGTGAGGACACGCTAAGGAGTTGGAAGGGCCGCAAAGGGTACGCGACGTACCCAGCGACAGGCCGTACCCCTAGAGTTCCGGCACCGCGATCCGGGTCTCCAACTGAATCGCCTCCGCGCGGATCGCCGCTGGCGCCTCCCGGGCCAGCCGCCCCGCCAACTCCTGGGCGGCTGGCGAGTATCGGACGGTCTCCGGAGACGTGGTCTCGGCGAGGTTCAGCAGATGAAGCGTCGCCTCCCGCGCCCCCTCAAGGTCGGCGGAGCGGGCAAGCTCGACGTAGTGTCGGCCGCGCCGCTCGGTCGACGGGATCGACGCCGGATCGAGCGAATGCGCACGCCTCTGGGCCTCGTCAGGATCTCCTAGGTCCACCGCGCACATCACGGCGTATACGTCGACCAACGGCCGCGACACTCGGGTGCGAAGGCCGACGAACTCCGCTGGTAGAGCCTGCTCGACCACCCGACGAGCGGCATCCCAGTCCGACCACGCGCCCTGGTCACCGGTGCGGGCCCTCGTCAACGCGGTACAGAGATACAGGTCAGCCAACATCTCGGCCCACTCACTGCCCCCATCGGCGACTCGGGGTTCGATCAGAGCCCGAGCCTCGCGCAACCGCTCCAGCGCTTCGTCACCGCGGCCGACCGCTCGCAGCAGGTGCGCCGCGTACCAGGTGGATTGGGCGATGGCGAGAGGGTCATCGGCATCAAGGGCCGCAGCCATGCCTCGGTCGACGGTCAGCCAGCACAGCTCACGATCACCGTGCCAAGCAAGGTATGCCTGTGCGAGGTGATGCGCCTGAGCAAGCAGAGCGAGGCTTGCACGTCGGTCGTCGCCCGAGTGAAGCCGGGCCGCTCGCTGGGTAGCGTCGAGCAGACCGGGCAGGATGACGCTCACCTCGGTGCGCTGATGCCGAGAGGTGTGCCAGGTCTGCCATGCGGCGTCCACGGCACCTCGCAGATAGTCGGGGGAATCTGGCGTACCGGAGACGGTGATCTGCCAAGCGGTCAGTGCGCGACGAACGTCGCCGATGGCTGGATGACTGGGTCGTCCGTCCAATGACAGCGTCACCTGCGGCCCGAACAGATCGCCGAGGTCACGTACACCAAGGTGCGGAGCTAGCTGCTGGGCGGCCCGCAACGTCAAGCTTCGACGTCCGTTCTCCACGAACTTGACGGTGGTCGGAGAGAGCCCGGCAAGGCCGGCGAGCTGCTCGCGAGACAGGCCGGCGGCTCGACGAAGCCGCTCGACGCGCTGACCGGGAGTGGGTTGCTGATCGGACATGGAGGCACCTCGCAGCATCGGGTACATCGCGTACCCCGACCGTACGCCGCGAGGAGGCACCCGTCGATGTGCTGAGGGGCGCGGGATTCGGCCCACGAAGACATCGCTGGCGTCGGTCTTTTCAAGACCAACGAGTTCACGGACCTGACCTGGTGATACGGGATGCGCATGACTGACGACATGAAGACCGGCCGCCAACCAGTTCGACGATCTCTGCTAATCCTCGTGTCGGCGTAGCAGAAATGCGCTCCGACAAGTTGTGTTTATAGCGTTTGTGGCCCCATGCTCGAATCATGGTGACGACGGGTGAGGAACTTCTGACCACCGGTCAGGTTGCCAAGCTACTTGGATCTTCGCGCCAGCAGGTCGTCAACCTGTGCGAGCGTGGAGAACTGCCGTTCGTGAAGGTCGGCGCGCATCGGAGGATCAGGCGGCACCAGGTTGAGGCGCTGATGCGCCCGAAGCCGGAACTGACTCGTGATCAGCTCAAGTCGCTGTGGCTGCACCAGGCGGTAGCGGGCAGTTTGGTCACCGACCCGGACGCGGTAATGGGCAAGGCCCGGGGAAATCTCGACCGACTCCTGCGGCAGCACCGAGGAACGATGACCGAGGTGTGGCTGAAGCGCTGGCAAGACAAGATCAACGAGGGTGTCAACGCCGTCCTGAGGACGCTGACCTCGGATGATCCGGAGGCTGTGGAGCTACGACAGAACTCGCCCTTCGCTGCAGTCCTGTCGCAGCCACAGCGCAAGAGGGTGCTTGAGTCCTTCACCCGCAATGGCTGGGAGCGAGCGGGGTGACGCGAGCAACTGGAGCACGTCCTGGCTGCCCGACGGGTGGCGGGATCGGCTGATTACTGGTGGAGTCCCAGAGCACCCAGCCGGGGCGCGGGTACACGCTCGAACCGCACGACTGCATCGTGTCGAAGCTGATAGCTGGCCGGGAGAAGGACCACGCCTTCGCCGACGCCCTGATCCGGGCCGGGCTCGTCGACCCGGCAGTGGTCGCGGAACGGATCGAGATGGTCGACGTCCATCCCCTGGTGCTGAAACGACTGAGGGACTGGATCGCCACCTACCTGCCGGTGACCTGACGCCTGCCCGGCATTGTGCGGAGGGTGTGGGATTCGAACCCACGAAGACATCGCTGCCTTACCGGTTTTCAAGACCAGCGCCATCGGCCACTAGGCGAACCCTCCCGGACCGCCACCCGTGGGTGCGCGGCCGTGAACAGTCTGCCACGCCACCCGCCGGACGGCTCGGCGTCCCTCCCGCAAGCGCCGGTCAGGCGAGCGCCGCTGCGTCCACTGTGGCACGGACCGGAGTCACTCATGGGCATCGGGGCGTGCAGCGTCCTGATCAACTCGCGTTCCAGGAAAGCGGGGCATCAGATCGTCATGGATACCCCGCCTTCCTGGAACCCGGGCCGAGCACCGACGACCGGCGCGCGCGCCCGGGGTGCGCCTGCGTCGCCCGGGGGCATCGGGTAAGACTGAGGCCATGCGAGCCATCACCGTTCCGCAGCCCGGTGGACCCGACGCGCTGGTCTGGGCCGAGGTCCCCGACCCGGAGCCCGGTCCGGGCGAGGTGATCGTCGCGGTGCGGGCCAGCGCGGTGAACCGCGCTGACCTGCTGCAACGGCAGGGGCAGTATCCGCCGCCGCCGGGTGCGCCCCCGTACCTCGGGTTGGAGTGCTCCGGGGTTATCGACGCGATCGGGCCGGAGGTGACCGGTTGGGCCGTCGGCCAGGAGGTCTGTGCGCTGCTGGCCGGCGGCGGGTACGCCGAGCGCGTCGCCGTGCCCGCCGGGCAGCTGCTGCCGGTGCCGGCCGGCGTCGACCTGGTCGACGCCGCGGCGCTGCCGGAGGTGGCCTGCACGGTCTGGTCGAACCTGGTGGGGGTGGGCCGGCTCGGCTCGGGTGACACGCTGCTGGTGCACGGCGGGGGCAGCGGGATCGGCACGTTCGCGATCCAGTTCGGGGCGGCCCTCGGCGCCACGGTCCTGGCGACCGCCCGCGCGGCCAAGCACCCCCGCCTGCGCGAACTGGGCGCGGCGGACACGATCGACTACCGGGAGCAGGATTTTGTCGAGGAGGTCCGCAAGGCCACCGACGGCCACGGCGCGGACGTCATCCTCGACATCATGGGCGCGTCCTACCTGGGCCGGAACGTCGCCGCGCTGGCGACCGGCGGCCGGCTCGTGGTGATCGGGCTGCAGGGTGGTCGCAAGGCCGAGCTGGATCTCGGTGCGCTGCTGACCAAGCGGGCCAGCGTCGCGGCGACCACGCTGCGCTCCCGACCGCTGGCCGAGAAGGCGGAGATCGTCCGGGGCGTACGCGATGAGGTGTGGCCGTTGGTCGAGGCCGGCGCGGTCCGCCCGGTGGTGGACCGGCGGCTGCCGATGGCCGAGGCTGCCGAGGCGCACCGGCTGGTCGAGTCGAACGACCACGTCGGGAAGGTGCTACTCACCATCGGATGAGGCGCGGGGCAGCATGAGCCGGGCACCGGGGCCCTCGCCGGCCAGCGCGTCCCCCGGGTTGTAGAGCGTGCAGCGTTGCAGGGACAGGCAGCCGCAGCCGATGCAGCCGTCCAGGTCGTCGCGGAGTTTGGTGAGCAGCCGGATCTTCTCGTCCAGCCGGCCGCGCCAGCTCGCGGAGAGCCGCTCCCAGTCCTGCGGGCTGGGGGTGCGGCTGTTCGGCAGCGACTCCAGCGCCGCGCGGATCTCGTCCAGCGAGACGCCGACCTGCTGGGCGATCCGGATGAAGGCGACCCGTCGCAGTTCGGTGCGGGCGTAGCGCCGCTGGTTTCCGCCGGTGCGATTGGCGCGGATCAGACCGAGCCGCTCGTAGTAGCGCAGCGCCGACGGCGCGACGCCGGAGCGGACGGACAGCTCGCCGATCGTCAACGAGTCCTGCATCACCGGGTCCTTGAGTTGAAGTGGACTTCAACTCAAGGCTAGCCCGAACGGATGAGCGCTCAGCGGGTCGCGGCGGCGGGACGGCGGCGTGCGCGCTCGCGACCGAGGATCCAGATCGCCTCGACGCCGTCCTTCCAGGTGATCTTCTTGCCCTCTTCGCGGCCCCGCGCCCGGTAGCTGATCGGCACCTCGTACGGGCGGATCCGGCGGCGCAGCAGCTTGCCGGTCACCTCGGCCTCCATGCCGAAGCCGCGCGAGCGCACCTCCAGCGACCGGTAGAGCTCCACCGGCATCAGCTTGAAGCAGGTCTCCAGGTCGCCGATGTACGAGTTGAAGAGCACGTTGGCCGCCATCGTGACGCCCTTGTTGCCCATCACGTACCAGAAGCTGTAGGCGCTGTGGCTGCCGAAGGTGCGATTGCCGTAGACCACCGTGGCCCGCCCGTCGAGCACCGGGGCGAGCAGCTTGGGGATGTCCTGCGGGTCGTACTCCAGGTCGGCGTCGAGGATGACCATGTATTCGCCCTCGGCGCTGTCGACCGCCGTCTTGATGGCCGCGCCCTTGCCCGCGTTGCGCTGGTGGGTGATCACCCGTAGGCGGGCGTCGTCGGCGCGGCCGAGAACCTCGCCGGTGCCGTCCCGGCTGCCGTCGTCGACGACGACCAGCTCGATCTCGCAGGGGTAGTCAACCGCCAACGCCTGCTTGAGGGCATCCGCGATGCGTTCTTCCTCGTTGTAGACCGGCATGAGGATCGAGAGCTTCACGGGAATCTCCACGGTGGCGACAACACGTCGGGCCTAGCCTAGCCTGGCTGGTCAGCCCGACGGTGGCCGCCACCGTCGGACAGTCGGCGTGGCGGGCTCAGCGCGATGGTGTTTACTTCCCGCCATGTCGGCTGCCGGCTCCCTGCTCGCGGTGCTCCCCGCCGCCTCGGTGCTCCTGCTCACGGTCGCGACGAAGCCCCGCGGGGTCGACGCGGTGTCGCCGTCACGGCTCGCCGCGGTGCGCGCGGCCCTGGTCGCCGGGGCGTACGCCGTGCTCGTCGTCGAGGTGCTCGGCGCGCTGCACGCGCTGACCCGGCCGGCGTTCGTCGCCGCCTGGCTGCTCTTCCTGCTCGCCACCGCGACGGCGGTGGGCCTGCGCTGGCGCCGGGAGACGCCGGCCGCCGAGGTGCCCGCCGCGACGTCCCGGCGGGTGCCGGTCGGCGCGGCGGTGACCGCCGGCGGCGGCCCGGAGACGTCCGTCCCGCTCGCCGACCGCGGCCCGGCCGGCGGGCGCGACGCCACGCCGGTCCCGATCGGTGAGGTACGCGCCGGCCTGCGCAGGGCAGCCGAGATCTGGCGTACGGCGAGTCGGGGCGAGCGGCTGCTCGCCGGCGGCATCGGGGGACTGGTGCTGCTGGAGTTGCTGGTCGCGCTGCTGGCCGAGCCGAACAACTTCGACTCGCAGACCTACCACCTGCCCAAGGTCGAGCACTGGGTGGCCCAGGGTGACCTGGACTTCTGGCCCACCGCCATCCACCGGCAGGTGACCATCCCACCCGGCGCGGAGTACCTGCTCCTGCACCTGCGCCTGCTCACCGGCGGAGACGCGCTGCACAACCTGGTGCAGTGGGCCGCCGGGGTGCTCTGCCT
Source organism: Micromonospora sp. NPDC005252 (assembly GCF_042872475.1). NCBI lineage: Bacteria > Bacillati > Actinomycetota > Actinomycetes > Micromonosporales > Micromonosporaceae > Micromonospora > Micromonospora sp. NPDC005252. Next base: position 34,988 of record NZ_JBIAKN010000003.1, read on the forward strand.
GCTGGTGGCCGCACGGATCACCGCGCAGCTCGGCGGCGGCCGGCGGGCTCAGTTGATCACCGCATTCGTGCTGGCCAGCACCCCGATGGTGGTGCTCCAGGCGACCAGTACGCAGACCGACCTGGTCTGCGCGGCGTGGGTGGCGTGCGCGGCGACCCTCGTCCTGGACGGGCTGCGTCGGCGGACCGGTTGGGGGACGCTGCTGGGCCTGGGCGCGGCCACCGGGTTGACGGCGGTGACCAAGACCAGTGGCCTGATCGCGGTGGGTCCGCTGCTGGTGCTGTGGGGACTGGCCCAGCTCCGGCTGGCCCTGGCCGACCGGGCACCGGCCGCCCGTCGGGTTCGGCCGGTCGCTCCGGTGGCCCGCGTCGTCGGTGGCTCGGCGCTGATCCTGGTGGTGGCGGCGCTGGTGGTCGGCCCGTTCCTGACCCGGGTGACCGCCGAGTTCGGGCATCCGCTGGGCCCCCCGCGGCTGCGGGAGTCGATCCCGATGGAACGGCACGATCCGGCGTCGATCCTGGTCAACGCGCTGCGGATCGGGCACACGGCGTTCGACACGCCGCTGGCGCCGCTGCGCAGCGCCAGCGCGGACGCGATCATCGAGGGCGCGGACGTGATCGGTGTCGACCCTCAGGACCGGGCGATCACCTTCGGTCGGGAGGTCTTCCCGGTGCCCGCCTGGTATCCGGACGAGGACCGGGTGGCGTTCCCGATCGCCGGGGCACTCGCGTTGCTCGGCGCGCTGGCCGCGCTCGTCCGCCCACGCCGGCTCGACCCCGGGCAGGTGGGGCCGCTGCGCTCGTACGCCGTGGTGGTGCTGACCACCGTGCTGCTGCACACCGCGATGCTCAAGTGGCAGCCGTGGGGTAACCGGCTGCTGCTCTACGCCCTGGTCCTCGCCGTGCCGCTCGCCGGTTTGTGGCTGGACGCGCTCCTGCGCCGCCACGCGAGCCCGGAGCCCGGGGTGACGGCACGGCGGCGGTCGGTGGCCACCGTGGCGACCGTCGCCGTGTTGGCCACCTCGGCGCTGGCCGGGGTGCTGGCGCTGTCGTACGGCTTCCCGCGCCGGCTCATCGGCTCCGGCTCGGTCTTCACCACCTCGGACTGGGACACCCGGTTCCTGCGCCGGCCGCAGTGGGCCGACGAGTTCCGCTGGGCAGCGGCGGCGGTCCGCGACAGCGGCGCCCGGCGGATCGGGCTGGTGGAGCAGAACGACAACTGGGAGTACCCGTGGTGGCTGCTGCTGCGCCAGCCGGACGGCGGCTCGCCGGAGCTGGTGTCGTTGCAGTCGGTTCTGCCGGAACGGCCGCCGGCCGACCCGGCCTCGGTGGACGCGATCGTCTGCACCGGCAGTCAGCCCGCCTGCGCCAAGCTGGTTCCGGCCGGCTGGCGGTTGGAGTTCCGCGGCTACGTGGGCTACGCCCTGCCGCCCGCCCGCTGACCGCCGGATGCTCGGGCCGAGCCGGGCCGGGCCGGGCCGAGCCGAGCGCCCGGATCGTCCGATCCGGGCGGTTCTGCATCCCGCGCGCAAGGATCCGAGGCGCATTCACATCTGTTGATCCGCACGTTACCGTCTGGTAACTCAATCGACCTCCCACGATTGAGCCGAAAGGAGTGTGTCGATGCCTGCCACCCCCGCCAGGCCCAAACGCGCGACCCGACGACGGGCCACCACCGTCGCCGTCGCCGCTCTCGTCCTGCCGATGCTCGCCGGACCGGCCGCCCCCGCCACCGCCGCCGACCGACCCGCCGTTGCACCACTCCCGGCCAACCTGGAGGCCATCCGGGCCGCCGAGGCGACCGCCCTCTACGGCAGCCCCGCGATCCGCCCGATCGAGCAACGCCGCACCGCACTGATCACCATGGGCGACAGCGAGATCTCCGGCGAGGGCGTCGGCAACTATGTCCCCGGCACCCATCAGGCCGACAACTGGTGCGACCGCTCATACGACCAGGCGGTGTTCCGCACCGGCATCCCGTCGGACGCCCAGTACAACCTCGCCTGCTCCGGCGCCACGCCGTGGAACCTCATCGCCGGTGGCCCGACGCAGCACAACGAGCTGAACCAGGGCGACTACCTCGGGATCAAGGCGCGCAACACGCACGTCAAGCTGATCTGGGTGGTGGTCGGCGCGAACGGCGACGGCACCATCCAGTTCGGGCCGGTCGCCACCGACTGCGCCCTACGCCGGGTCTTCTTCCAGGGCGCCTGCTACCCCACCTACACCGACCAGTGGACGATCCGCACCGACGGCAGCCGCCAGGCCGTGACCGACGCGCTCAACGACATCCGGCAGACCATGACCAACGCCGGCTACCTGCGCTCGGACTACGAGCTGGTGCTGATGTCCTACCCGAGCCCGGGCAGCCCCGACGTCGAGGACAACCCGAACTTCCCCGGCTGGTACTCCGGCGGTTGCCTGCTCTACCTCGCCGACGCCGCGTTCGCCCGGAACAAGGCGGTGCCGCTGTTCGAGTCGGCGCTGCGAACCGCCGCGGCGAACACCGGCACCCGCTACCTCGACGCGAGCCGGCTCTTCCACGGCCACGAGGCGTGCACCGACAACACCTCGGTTCGCGGGCTCTACATCGAGGTGGGAATCTGGGACGAGAACGCCGCCCGGCAGTCGTTCCACCCCAACGCCCGCGGGCACGGCATGTTCGCCCAGTGCATCACGCAGTTCTGGAACTCCGGGCAGCAGCGGGCCAGCTGCGTCGACCCGGCCAGCACCGGCAGTGGTGTGCTCTACCCGGGCCTGCTGGAGTTCAAGCAACTGCGCAACCTCGCCACCGGCACCTGCGTCGACGGCAAGGGGTACGACTCCCGCAACGGCACCCCCCAGCAGCCGTACACCTGTCACGGCGGTCGTAACCAGGGCTTTTGGTACGACTCCGCCCGGCGCTCGCTGCACTCGGAGCTGTCCCACGACCGGTGCCTGGACGTCTCCAACAGCTCGATGACCGCCGGCACCGCGGTCAACGTCTACGACTGCAACGGCACCGCCGCCCAGCAGTTCGTGTTCGCCGGCAACCAGCTCAAGCCGGCGAGCGCCAGCAACCTCTGCGTGGCGTTCGACAACCCGTGGCTGGGCACCCCCCGGTTGCGGTTGGCCACCTGCTCCAGCAGCACCCGCCAGCAGTGGTCGTACGAGTCGCGCAGCTTCGCCAACCCGGTCGGCTACGGTCACGACGACTTCATCGGCTCCCGCGTCTACTGAGACAGTGACGGGCCCCCGGGCGTACACCCGGGGGCCCGTCGCTCACTTGTCGCGCGGGATGAGGATGAGCCGGGCGACTCCCTTGTCGCCGTCCTTCGCACCGGCGACGCCGAGCTTCGCGCCGACCTTGACCTCGCTCGGCTGCACCGTCGCGCGCCGCTCGACGACCCGCAGGTCGTCGCCGAAGGTCCAGGTCATCGTGAAACCGTCGGTGGACTTGACGGTCATCGAGTCGCCGTCGATGGCGGTCACCTCGCCGCGCTGCACGGCGACCGTCTGCGTACCGTTGTCCTTGGTCTGCACCACCGCCTCGCCGTGCAGGGTGTTCTTGCGCAGCTGCACGCGGGCCTGGTGGCGCTTGCGCCACTCCTCGCCGCGCTTCTGCCGGTCCTTGTCCCGAGCCGTCGGGGAGGCGCCCGGCGTCGGGGTGGCCGGGGCGGCGACGGTCTGCACGTCCAGGTCGGTGGCGTCGAAGCCCATCGCGGTCAGCGCCTGGCCCTCCACACCCATCGCGGCGGCGACCTCGACCGCGGCGTCCCGCGCGGGCTGGCTGGCCACCTCGGCCGCGCCGCAGCCGCTGACGCCGAGCGCGACCGCCGCGAGCAGCGCCGTGGTGCCGGTGACGAATCCCCAACGTGGCATGACTCTCCCTCTCGTCCGTGGAGCCCTCAGCCTTCCCCGCGAGGACGAGTGGACCGTCAGGCCGATGTTCGGGTCAGGTAAGGATCACCGGGCAGCCGGACCGTGAAGGCGGCGCCGCCCTCGGGCGCGTGGCCCGCGACGATCTCGCCGCCCAGCCGGCGGACCAGCCCGGCGGCGAGTGCCAGCCCCAGCCCGCTGCCCACCTTGCGCACCCCTCGGTAGCGCTCGTGCAACGCCCCCCGCTCGAACGCCACCGCCAGGTCGTCGTCGGTGAAGCCGGGTCCGCCGTCGCGGACCTCCAGCACACCGCCGGCCGCCGGGTCCGCACCGACCGGCCGGACCGCGAGCACCACCGGCGCCCCCGGGGGTACGACCCGCAGCGCGTTCTCCAGCAATCCGTCCAGCACCTGTCGGATCCGACCCGGATCGGTGTACGCGGACACCGGCTGACCGGGCGTCTCCACGCGGAACGACACACCCACCGCGGCGCACCGACCCGACCAGGTCGGCTCGGCCTCGGCGGCCAGCCGGGTCAGGTCGACCGGCACCGGTTCCAGCGGAAAGTCGGCGGCCTCCAGCCGGGCCAGCGCCAGCAGATCGCCGATCAGCCGGTCCAGGTGCTGGGCCTCGGCCAGCATGGTCCGGCCGGTGCCGGCGGCGTCGTCCGCGTCGATGACGCCGTCGGCCAGCGCCTCGGCGTACCCCCGGATCGCGGTCAGCGGGGTCCGCAGCTCGTGCGAGACGGAGAGCAGGAACTCGCGCTGCCGGCCCTCGCTGGTGGTCAGGGCCGCGGCCAGGCCGTTCAGCGCCTCGGCCAGGTCGGCGACCTCGTCCGGCGGTTCGACCGGCACCCGGACGGCACGGTCTCCGGCGCGCAGTCGGGCGGCGGCGGTGGCCGCGACGCGGATCGGTCGGGCCAGGCGGCGGGCCAGCAGGAGGCCGGCCACCACGCCGGCGGCCAACCCGGCCAGCAGCGGCAACCAGAGGCTGAGCAGCACCTGCGCCCACAGGCCGTTCGACGTGGCGCGGGACAGCACCACCCCGTTGCCGCCGGGCAGCGCCCGGCCCTCCACCAGGGCGCGGTGGCCGTTGACCGGGCGGCGGGCCGACACGTTGCGGCCCTGCCCGATCCGCTGCACCACGCGGGCCGGCAGGCCCGACCGGTCGGCGGTCCCGCGCCGGATCAGGTACGCGTCGATGCCCTGGTCACGCAGTTGCTGGATGAGCCGCTCCTCGTCGGCGGTGCGACCCCGGTCCAGTCGGGTGCGCAACACCTCGGCGGCGAGTCGGGCCTGCGCGGCGAGCGCCTGCTGGTCGCGTCGCTCCGCGCCGCGGATCGCCAGTGGCACCGCGACGATGGCCGTGACGAGCACCGACACCAGTGCCACCGCGCAGGTGACCAGAACCGCGCGGGCGGTCAGCGTCCGGCCGAGCCGCCTGCGCCGGGGTGCGGCCGGCGGGCGGGCGCCGACCACCGGCAGCGCCATGGTCGGCGACTCGGAGCGCACGGGCTGCTCAGGCATCGACCGCGTACCCCACGCCCCGGTGGGTACGGATGACGCTTGCCGGGCCGAGCTTCGCCCGCACCTGGGCGACGTGCACGTCCACCGTGCGGGTTCCCGCGTGCGCGGCGTAGCCCCAGACGCCGGCCAGCAGCTCCTCCCGGGTGAAGACCCGGCCGGGCCGGGCCATGAGATGCGCCAGCAGGTCGAACTCGGTGGAGGTGAGCTGCACCGGTACGCCGGCGGCGGTGACCGTCCGTCGGGCCGGGTCGAGGGTCACCGGGCCGACGATGCGCGGTCGTTCCGCGCCCTCGGGGCCACCGGCGGCGCGGCGCAGCACCGCGCGTACCCGGGCGACCAACTCGCGCGGGCTGAACGGCTTCGTGACGTAGTCGTCGGCGCCCAGCTCCAGGCCGACGATCCGGTCCACCTCGTCGTCGCGGGCGGTGAGGAAGATGACAGGCGTCCAGTCACCGGCCTCGCGCAACCGGCGGCAGATCTCGGTGCCGGGGAGACCGGGCAGGGCGATGTCCAGGACGCAGGCGACCGGGCGCAGCCGGCGGGCGGCGCTCAGGCCGGCCTCGCCGTCGCGTTCGAGGTGAACGCCGAACCCGTCGCGGGTGAGGTAGAGCCGGACCAGGTCGGCGATGGCCGGCTCGTCCTCGACCACGAGGACGAGCCCGCGGTGCGGGGGTTCGAGGGTCACCGGCCCATGATTGCCGACCCGGTCGGCTCGGCGCGATCGGTGCGTGTTCGAGTTCGGTAAAGGAGACGTGAAGGGCGACCGGCCCGCCGGGCGTCAGCGCGCCACGGCGGGGCGGAACACGCTGGGTCGGACGGCGGCCGGCGTGTCACCGATGGTGGCGACGATCCGCTCGCGGGGTGCCCGCAGACGGGTCCGGAACGCGTGGTTGAGCAGCGCGTCGAGCTGCCACACCTGCTTCGGGTGGCTGGTGCGGATGAGGAACCGCTCGCGGATCCCGTCGATCGCGGTGGCGGCCAGCTCGACCGACCCCAGCCGGGGGTCCGGGCTCCAGGTGACGTTGCTCAGCTCGCGCAGCTCGGTGTTGAGGTGCAGGCGCAGCCGGTGCAGGAGCCTCGTCTGCTGGGTCACCACCAGTCGGCGGTGAGTGAGTAGCAACAGGTAGTCGCCGGTGACCGGGCGGTCGGGGCGGCTGCAACGGGTGACCAGGATGGTGGCGTCACCCGAGCCGACGCAGCGGCGGAAGACCGGCATGTGCCGACTCACGGTCTGTACGGCCAGGCCGGCCTCGGTGGCGGCCGGGAGGAACGTTCGGGAGAAGACGTCCATGACCTGCCCAACGACCTCCCCGGCACCGGTGATGTGGGTCACGTCGGAATTTTGGAAGTTCCACGCGGCACGTCGCACCGCCTGTCCGACTTCCGACCCGGACGGATGTCGGTCAGTGTTCGGGCTGAAGTGGGGTGGCGGCGAACAGCTCGGCGAGCCATCCGGGCACCGCCTCGGCGTACTCCGCGCGGGCCGGGTCGGCCGTGTCCAGGGCCCGCCGCCAGGAGAGCGACCGGCTCACCGCGCCCAGGTTCATGGCCAGGTCGGCGGCCTCGACGAGGGTACGGCGGTCATAACGATCGGTCCACGCCTCCAGGTAACCGTCGCGCAGCCGGGCCAGGCTGGCGTCGTCCGCCGACAACGCGGTGGCGTACCGGATGGAGCGCAGGGTCACCAGCAGCGTGCCGAACGGGTGCGCCACCGAGGCGTCGCCCCAGTCGAAGTAGCGGTACCCGGCCGGGCCGGCGAAGACGTTTCCGTCGTGCAGGTCGTCGTGCTGCACGGTGGCCGGGATGCCGATGTCCGCGAGCCGGCGACACCGCTGCGCGTACGCCGGAAGCTCCGCCCGCAGCCGCTCGTACGTCGGGACGGCGAGCCCGCCCTCCGCGCCGACGCGCAGGGACTCGCGATCGTCGAGTAGTTCGGCGAGTAGTCCGGGCAGCACCTCCGGGCGGTGGTCCGGTACGCCGAGGGCGACCAGTTCGTCGGCGCGTGGCGCGGTGGCGAGTTGGAGTGCCGCGTACCCGGGCAGCGCCCGCTCCCAGTGCGCCAGGTCGGGGTCGCGGCCCAGCACGTCACGCAGTGACTCGCCGCCGTCGGGAAGCAGCGCCCAGCCCCGCTCCCGGTCCACCCCGATCGGGGCCAGCACCCGCTCGGGCGCCAGCCCGGCCAGCGTCGCGATCAGGACCGCCTCGTGGGTCGTGCCCCGGTTGTTGGCCTTGAACCAGACCGGCCCGCCGTCGGTCGGCACCCGCCAGACCAGCGACCACGGCCGGACGCGGGGCTCCACCGGCCCGGTGACCCGCCGGCCAGCCCGACTCAGCTGCTCGTCCACCCAGGATCGGGCCTGCTCCTGCCACTGCACGCTGGACCAGTCGGGGGCGCGCTCGTCGGGAATCGTCGTCACGATGGCACCCTAGGCGGCGTGCCCGACGCGGGGCGAGACCATTTCCCGAGGTGCTCCTCGGCTGGCCGCGAGCGGCGAGGTCAGACCAGCTCGACGATCGTGGCGTTGGCCATGCCGCCGCCCTCGCACATGGTCTGCAGGCCGTAGCGGAGCCCGTTGTCCCGCATGTGCTGAAGCATCGTGGTCATGATCCGGGCGCCGGAGCCGCCGAGCGGGTGCCCGAGGGCGATCGCGCCACCGCGCGGGTTGAGCCGCTCCGGGTCGGCCTCGGTCTCCGCGAGCCAGGCCAGCGGCACCGGGGCGAACGCCTCGTTCACCTCGTACACCCCGATCTCCTCGATGCCCAGCCCCGCGCGGCGCAGCGCCTTCGCGGTGGCCGGGATGGGCGCGGTGAGCATGGTGACCGGGTCGTCGGCCGCGACCACTGCGGTGTGGATGCGGGCCAGCGGGCGCAGACCGTGCCGGCTGGCCCACTCGGACGTGGTCACCGCGAGCGCGGCGGCGCCGTCGGAGATCTGGGACGCGGACCCGGCGGTGACCACGCCGTCGGCGCGGAACGGGGTGGGCAGTTCGCCGAGCTTGTCCAGCGAGGTAACCCGGCGGATGCCCTCGTCGGCCGTGAACTTGCCACCATCGGCGAGCGGCACCGGGGACAGCTCCGGGTCGAACGCCCCGGCGTCCTGCGCGGCGGCTGCCTTCTCGTGGCTGGCCAGCGCGAACTCGTCGAGCTGCGTACGCGAGAGGCGCCACCGGCGGGCGATCAGCTCGGCCCCGACGCCCTGGTTGAACGGCAGCGGCGCGTCGTCGGCGAAGCCCTCGACACCCCGGTAGCGGGCGCGGAGCTGGTCGCTGAACGGCATGCCGCCCGCCACACTGGAGCCCATCGGCACCCGGGTCATCGACTCCACCCCGCCGGCGACCACCAGGTCGGCCTGGCCGGAGAGGACTGTCGCGGCGGCGAAGTGCAGGGCCTGCTGGCTGGAGCCGCACTGCCGGTCCAGCGTGGTGCCGGGCACCGTCTCGGGCCAGCCGGCGGCGAGCACCGCGTTGCGGGCGATGTTCCACGACTGCTCGCCGACCTGCGACACGCAGCCCCAGAAGACGTCGTCGACCTGCGCCGGGTCCAGGCCGGTGCGCTCGGCCAGGGCGCGCAGCACGTGCGCCGACAGGTCGACCGGGTGGACACCGGCCAGGCTGCCCTTGCGCCGCCCGACCGGGGTGCGCACCGCGCCGACGATGACCGCGTCACTCATGTTTACTCCCCGGTAACTTGGGCTGCCCCGATCCTACGTCGTCCGTGGACCCGTGGTCCGCCCGCGGGGCGAGCCGCCGCGACTCCCGACAGCCGCCGACCGCTGGCATGCTGGGCGGGTGGACGAGATCTCCCCGGCGCGGCAGTGGCGGGTGCCGACGAACCTGCCGGTGGCGAAGCTGGCTGGCGCGGTCCTGCTGGTCGCCCTCGGTCTGCTCTTCGCCGACGGCGATCCGATACGGCTGGTCGTGGCCGGTGTGGCCGCCGCCGCGCTGGCCGCCTGGGCGGTCCGGGACCTGGTGGCGCCGGTCCGGTTGGCGGTCGATCCGGCGGGGCTCACAGTCATCCACGGCTTCGCCGGCCGGCGGCTGCTGCCCTGGCCGACGGTCGAGGCGATCACCGTGGACCGCCGGCAGCGGTGGGGGGTGAGCGGCGAGGTCCTGGAGATCGACGCGGGCGAGTCGCTGCACCTGTTCGGCAGGTACGACCTGGGGACCACCCCGGAGGAGGTGGCCGCCGAGCTGCTCGCCGCCCGGCGGCACCCCTGAGCCGTCAGCTCAGCAGTTGCGCGGTGCGGAACAGGACCAGGCCGAGCAGGATCAGCAGGATGATCGCGCCGCCCACGGCCTGCACCAGCGTGCGCCGACCACGTGGCGCGTACGCGAGCACCGCCGCCATCGCCCCGCCGACCACCAGGCCGCCGAGGTGCCCGGGGATGGAGATGCCCGGCACGGTCAACGTGAACACCAGGTTGATCACCAGGATGGGGATGATCCGGGAGATGTCCCGGCCCAGCTTGCGCTCGATGATGAGCAGCGCGGCGAAGAGACCGTAGACGGCGGTCGACGCACCGGCGGTGGGCGCGTTCTGGGCGCTGAACAGGTAGGCGGCCACGTTGCCACCGAGGCCCGCGACCAGATAGAGCGCGCCGAAGCGCAGCGGCCCGAGGTTGGCCTCCAGCGACCGGCCCAGCACCCACAGCACCCACATGTTGAGCAACAGGTGGATCACGCCGTAGTGCAGGAACATCGCGGTGACCAGCCGATACCACTGGCCCTCGGCGATGCCGCCGAGCGTGCCGTCGGGGAGGACCGCCAGCCCGAGCACGGAACCCCAGTTGGTCAGCGGGGTGCCGCCGCCCATCAGCCCGCCGAAGCCGGAGCCGCCCAGGGCCGCGTCCCCGCCCCGGTCGGAGGCGATGGACAGCAGCATGACCAGCACGTTCAGGGCGATGATGCCCTTGGTGACGTAGCCGTGCCGGCCGGCCGTACCACCACCGAAGGCGGTACGTGCCGGCCGGACGGTGCGACGTCCCTCGTTGACGCACTCCGGGCACTGGTGCCCGACGGACGCCTCCCGCATGCACTCCGGACAGATGGGCCGGTCGCAGCGGGTGCACCGGACGTAGGTCTCCCGACCAGGGTGCCGATAGCAGACCGGGGTGGTCGGCGGGGACTCGCTCACCGGGCCGATCCTCCGTCCGCCATCGCGCGGCTCACCGACGCTGGCCGGCGCGGTGCTCCGGAGCGCTCAATCATGCGAGCAAAGGTACCTCGCGGGTTCGTCAGGCGGCAGACCGCTCGATCTCGACCCGCTCGATGACGACGTCCTGCAGCGGACGGTCGCTCGGGCCGGTCGGGGTGTTCGCGATCGAGTCGACGACCTTCACCGACTCCTCGTCGGCGACCTGGCCGAAGATGGTGTGCCGGTTGTTGAGGTGCGGCGTCGGGGACACCGTGATGAAGAACTGCGAACCGTTGGTGCCCGGTCCGGCGTTCGCCATCGCCAGCAGGTACGGCCGGTCGAAGCGCAGCTCCGGGTGGAACTCGTCGGCGAACTTGTAGCCCGGCCCACCCCGGCCGGTGCCGGTCGGGTCGCCCATCTGGACCATGAAACCGCTGATCACGCGGTGCGAAATGGTGCCGTCGTAGTACGGCCCGCTGCCCGGCTGACCGGTGCGCGGGTCGGTGTACTCCCGGTTGCCCTCGGCCAGGTCGACGAAGTTGCGGACCGTCTTCGGAGCGTGGTTTCCGAAGAGCTCCAGCCGGATCGGGCCAGCGTTGGTGTGCAGGGTGGCGTAGACAGCCTCGGCCACGGGTACTCCTCACTCGTTGGTCAGTTCCATGCGGATCCTCCCATGTGCCCGATCTGGCAGTGCGGAGGCATCCGAAGGTGGAGGATGACGAAGGAACAACTCCCAGGAGGTAGGACCGTGTTTGGATTCGGGCGGCGTCAGTCCCAGGGCCAGCTCGCCAAGGCAGAGCTGAACCAGAGCATCAGCCACCTGATGCAGGCAGCCAACCACGCGGCCAAGGGCGCGGGCGCGACCGTCGGTCCGCGGGTCCAGGTGGCCCGGGGCTACGTCGGGCCGGCCGCGGTGAAGGTGCGCGACCGCGCGTCGACCGGCTGGGGAACCACACTCACCACGCTGGCACCGCTGGCGGCGGCGGCCCGGGACGGCGCCACGCAGGCAGGGCCGCTGACCAGGAAGGCCAAGTCGAAGACCATGCGGATCACCGGTAAGAAGAAGCAGCCGCGCCGTCGCGGCTCGATGATGACCGGCCTGCTGGCCGCGGGCGCCATCGCCGGCCTGGCCGGTGCGGTCGCCCTACGTCGCCGCCGGGAGCAGCAGGAGTGGGCGGAGTACGACCCGACCCGCACCCTGGAGCCGATGCGCGACGAGGTCGAGTCGATCGAGGTGCAGACGCCGGCCGCGCCGGGCGCGACCAAGGGGACCGACGGGTCCGCCATGGCCGGGATGACCGGCGCCGGCAGCTCGGCGGTGGCCGGCGGCGACAGCGCCAGCACCACCGGCACGGCCACGCCGACCAGTGTCCGCCCGACCGGCAAGGTCCCGTCGGTCGCCGAGGGCGCCACGGACGTCTCCGGGCGACCGACCGACGACCTCACCAAGGCCCTGGGCAAGGACACCGCCCGCACCAACGGCCGCCGCTGACCCCGGACACAGCAGCGCAGCGAGCGCCGGCGACGCGGGTTTCCCCGCTCGCCGGCGCTTTCGCGTCTCAGAGCCTTTCGCGCCGGCCCGCGCCGTCGCGGGTCAGAGCCAGCCGTTGCGGCGGAACCAGCGGTAAAGGGCCAGGGAGACAGCGAGCATCAGAGCCAGGGCCACCGGATAGCCGTACGTCATCTTCAGCTCGGGCATGTTGTCGAAGTTCATGCCCTCGACGCCGGCGATGGAGGTCCAGACCGCGGCGATGGCCGCCCACGCGGCGATCTTGCGCATGTCGTTGTTCTGGTCGACGGTGACCTGGGCCAGCCGCGCCTGCAGGATCGAGTTCAGCAGGTCGTCGTACGAGTTCACCTGCTCGACGGTGCGGCTCAGGTGGTCCTGCACGTCCCGGAAGTACCGCCGGATCTCCTTGGGCACATCGCGGTTGACCTGGGAGGTCAGGTTCATCAGCGGCCGCTGCAACGGGATCACCGCCCGCTTGAACTCCACCAGCTCCCGCTTCATCTGGTAGATCCGCTGAATCCGGCCGTGGCTGTTGCGGTCGAAGACCTCGGCCTCAAGCTGATCCAGGTCGTCCTCAAGCTGCTCGGCCACCTCCAGATAGAGGTCGACCACCCGGTCGGTCACGCCGTACGCCACCGCCCACGGGCCCTGGAGCAGCAACTCCTGCTTGGTCTCCAGGTCGGCGCGGACCGGGGAGAGCCGGCAGGCGTCCCCGTGCCGGACGCTGATCAGGAAGTTCGGGCCGATGAAGAGCATCACCTGACCGGTCTCCACGACCTCGGAGGTCTCGGTCAACTCGGTGTGCTCGCAGTACCGGGCGGTGCGCAGCGCCAGGAAGCTGACGTCGTTGAACCGCTCCAGCTTGGGCCGCTGCTCGGCCTTCACCGCGTCCTCGACGGCCAGCTCGTGCAGGCCGTACGTCTCCGCGATGGCGGACATCTCGGCCAGCTCCGGCTGGTGCAGCCCGATCCAGACGAAGCCGTGCTCCTCCCGGCGTGCCGCCTCCAACGCGTCCGCGTAGTTCCAGTCGCCGGGCTGCCGCTTGCCGTCGATGTAGAGCGCGCAGTCGACCACCCCGCTGCGGCCGGCGCCGGTGGGGGCCGGAGTGGGCGGCGATCCGTCGGCGTTGAGCATCCTGGTCACCGCCCGGACCGGGGACGGCCAGGCCCGGGGTCGCAGCACCCGGGACGTGTTCAGCGGGACCGTCCGGCCCCGCTCTGCCCGATCCGTCATCGCGACACCTCCCCGCGCTCGCCTGCGGCTTGCAGGCTACGCCGGTGGTCGCCACCGGCAGGTGTGACGGCGGTCGCGGGTGCGGCGCCGGGCGGGCCGGGCCGCATCGGGGGGTGAAGGACGACACGGCCCACCCGGCGCCCGTGGGGGCGGGGGTTGTGCTGCACGCGTGCCCGAGGTGGCGGCGGGGTGACCCCCGCTACACCTGACGGGTGACGCTCGCAGCATTGTGAGCCGCCGGCCGCCCGCTGGGGAGTCCCGGGACGGCCGGCATTGTCGTTCTGTCGGGAACCCGACAGAAATCAGCTCCGGACAGCCTCGACGGCCGCCGCGAGCCGCCGGACACCCTCGTCGATCTTGTCGGCCGTCACGGCCGAGAAGGCCAGCCGCAGGGCGTGCCGCCCACCGTCGAGAACGAAGTCGCTGCCCTTGACCACCGCGACACCACGCTCGGCCGCCGCCGGGGCGAGCCGGTCCACCAGCACGTCCTCGGGGAACTCCACCCACAGGAAGTAGCCGCCGTCGGGCTCCACGAACCGCGCCTGCGGCAGGTGCCGGCGCAGCGACTCGGCCAGCACCCGGGCGCGTTCGCCCAGCGCCGCCCGAACGGTCTCGATCGAGCGGTCGATGTCGCCGGAGACGCAGAACTGGTGCACGATCGCCTGCGACACCATGCCGGGCGAGATGTAGAGGCTCGTCGCGTTCTTGGCGATGTCGGCGATCAGATCCGCCGGACCGACCAGATAGCCGACCCGCACGCCCGGGCAGACGGTCTTGGTGAAGCTCGACGCGTGCACGACCACGTTGCGGGTGTCCAGCGAGAGCATCGACGGCAGCGCCTCGCCGCGGAAGCGGATGTCCGCGTACGGGTCGTCCTCGAAGATCGTGAACTCGTACTCGGCGGCCAGGTCGAGCAGTTCGCGGCGCTTCTCCAGCGACAGGGTCATGCCGGCCGGGTTCTGGTAGTTCGGGATGACGTGCGCGAGCCGGGGGCGGACCCCGGACTCCAGCAGCTTGCGCAGCTCGGCGGTGTCCAGACCGTCCGGCTGGACCGAGATGCCGTGCAGCTCACTGCCCATCCGCTGAAGGTTGAGCAGCGTGCGGTCGTACGTCGGACGCTCGACCACCACCGCGTCGCCGGGACGGACCAGGTGGTCGAAGAGGAAGGCGTCGGCCTGGAGCGAGCCGTTGGTGACCAGCACCTGGTTGGCTTCCACCCCGTGCTTCTCGGCGATCCACTTTCGCAGCGGTAGGTAACCGACGGAGGTGCCGTACGCCGTGACCCCCGCGGGGTCGGCGTCGAAGGCGCGTACGGCGGCGGCCTTGAGCCCCTCGACATCGACGATGTCCAGCGAGGGCGCCCCACGGGCAAAGGAGATCAGCTGCTCGGCGGTCATGGATATTGAGCGTACGGGCGGCGGCGGGGGACGCGCGGACGGCACGGCGATGTCCGCATCCTGAGCCACCGGGACGGGTGACCCGGGTCGGCCGGTCGACGGCAGATCAGACCGGAAGTGCGAGCGAGTCGTGCTGCGTCGCCCGGGAAAGGCCCTCAAACTGCACGCCGAGCGCGTCGAGGAGCTGGCTCCAGTCGAAGTAGGAGCGCCACGCGACGATCCGACCCCGGCGTGCCCGGACCACGTCGGCAACCTCCCAGCTCACCGACCGGCCGGTCGGGGCGACGGTGCCGTACGGCGAGTGCAGGGTGCCGGTGTGGGTGCCGCTGAGGCGCAGCTCCACGGCCGCGCCGCCGGACGTGCGCACCACGCCCAACGGGTCGACCCGCAGGTCCGCGAAAGCGCCCGTCCAGGTGCGCAGCAGCGCGGGCAGCTCGATCGGCCGGACCGTGACACCCGGCATGGCGTAGAACGCCTCCGGGGCGTACAGGTCCGGCAGCCGGGCGACGTCCCGCCGCAGAAGCATCGCGTACTGCTGCTCGACCAGGCGCTCCGCGTCGCGCATCGGGCCCTCCCCCGCGGGCCACGGCATCTCCGCGCCCGCGAGGGATCCTTACCCGTCGATCCGGCCTGGCACACCTGCGCGGGTCAGGTCGTGGCGGCCACCTGGCTCTCCGCCCAGACCCGCATGATGTCCCGGACCGAAATCACGCCGGCCACCTCCCGGCCGTCGAGCACCACCAGGTGCCGGAAGCCGCCGCGGGCCATCGCGGCGGCGGCCTCGGCGACCGTCCACTCCGGCCCCGCGTAGACCACGTCCCAGGTCAGGTGGGCGCCGGTGCGTTCGGTGTCGCAGTCGAGGCCGGCGCCGATGGCCTTCAACACGTCGCGTTCGGTCATGATGCCGATTCCCTCGGACTCGGGGTCGATCACGACCGCCGACCCGACACCGCGGGCCGACATCATCCGGGCCGCCTGACGCAGCGTGTGCTCCGGACCGACGACGAGGACCTGGCTGGACATCGCTTCCCGTACCTGCATCACGCATCACTCCTTTGGGACCGTGGCATTCGGTACGCACATGGTCGTCGGTGGATGTTTCCGGGACAAGACCGGGCATCGTCGCGATGCCGGGCCGCTCGCTACTGTCGAAGCGTGTCCACCGAGCCCCTGCGCTGCGCCGGCGCGCTGATCGTCGACCACGACGGCCGAATCTTCTTCCAGCGCCGCTCACCCCAGCGACGCCTGTTTCCCAATTGCTGGGACGTCGTCGGCGGCCATCTGGAACCGGGCGAGGAGATCGACGAGGCGCTGCGCCGGGAGGTCACCGAGGAGACCGGGTGGCTCGTCTCCGACGTCCTCGGCCAGGTCGGCGAATACCACTACGTCGGCGACGACGGCCTGGCCCGCATCGAGTACGACTTCCTGGTCCGGGTGGACGGCGACCTCGACCACCCGACGCTGGAGGCGGGCAAGCACACCGAGTACCGCTGGCTGGCCGAGCACGAGGTGACCGTGCTGGACGAGAACCGCGACGTCAACGACGGCCTGATCCGGCGGATCGCGGAGGAGGGCTTCGCCGTCCTGCGGTCGATCGATCGGTGAACACCGTCGAGCTGGCGCCGCACCGGATCGCCGGGCTGCTCGCCCCGGCCGTGGACCGGACGTTCCGCGCCGGCATGCTGGCCGGCCGCGACGGTGGCGGGGCCGAGCTGAGCCAGCGGTACGGCGGGCCGACGGCGAACGGCTTCCTGGTGGACCTGCGCACCCGGCTCGCCGCGCCGGGCGGCACCGTCGACGGGCCGGGTTTCGCGGCGATCACCCGCTACGCCGACCCGGTCACGGTCCGCCGGGCCGTGGACAAGCAGGTGGCGTACGGCATGCTCCACCGCCGCCCGGACGGGGCGCTCTCCGCCACCGAGCGGGGCACCGCCTTCCTCACCGAGCTGTACCAGGTGCACGCCGAGGTCACCGAAGAGCTGTGGGCCGGGCACGACGAACGGGTCACCCGGCTCGTGGCGGCGCTCGGCCGGCTGCTGACGTACGCCCTGGTGCTGGCCGACACCGAGGGCGACCGGAACGGGTCGGCGTTCGCGGCGCTGGCACCCCCGCACGAGCCGTACGGCACCCCGCCCGGCGTGCTGCTGCTCAACCGGCTCGGCACGCTGCGCTACCACCGGGCCGACGCGCACGCCGCCGCCTGGACGGCCGCCGGACACACCGCGTCCAGCGTCGCCGCCCTGCCCGCCGGCCCCGAGCGGCTCGCCATCGAGCTGGAGACCGACCGCCGGGCCGCCGGCCCGTACGCCGCGCTCGACGCCCAGGAGCGGCTGACCATGCTCGCCGACCTGGCGGCGCTGCCCGGCTGACCCGGTTGGCCGGAGCGGCACGGCCGGCCGGCGCTATCCTCCACCGGTGACGGGGAGCAGGACGAGGGAGGATGTCGCGATGATCGGAATGGTGCTCGCGGCCGGAGCGGGACGACGGCTGCGCCCGTACACCGACACCCTGCCCAAGGCGTTGGTGCCGGTGGACGGCGAGACGACGATCCTGGACATCGCGCTGGGCAACCTGGCCGAGGTCGGGCTCACCGACATCGTGATCGTGGTCGGCTACGCGGCGGACGCGGTCGTCTCCCGCCAGGCGGACCTGGAGAAGAAGTACGGCGTCACGCTCACCCTGGTGCACAACGACAAGGCCGAGGAGTGGAACAACGCCTACTCCCTCTGGCTGGCCCGGGAGTACTTCGCGCGCGGGGTGCTGCTGGTCAACGGGGACACCGTGCACCCGGTGAGCATCGAGAAGACCCTGCTGGCCGAGCGTGGCCCGGGCATCCTGCTCGCGGTGGACACCCTCAAGCCGCTGGCCGAGGAGGAGATGAAGACCACCTTCGACGCCGCCGGCCAGCTCACCCGGATCACCAAGATCATGGACCCGGGCGAGGCGTACGGGGAGTACATCGGCGCGACGCTGATCGAGCCGCAGGTCGCCGACGCGCTCGCGGACGCGCTGGAGGCGACCTGGCGGCGGGACCCGAACCTCTACTACGAGGACGGCTACCAGGAGTTCGCCGACCGGGGCGGGGAGGTGCGGGCGGCGCCGATCGGCGACGTCCCCTGGGTCGAGGTCGACAACCACGCCGACCTGGCCCGCGCGCGGGAGATCGCGTGCCGCTACTAGCTCGGAGCGTCCTCACCCCGCTGCACATCGACGTGCGACGCGGGGCGGTCGCCGACCTGGGCGCGATCCTGGCCGACGGGCGGATCTCCTCCGGGGGCGACGTCGCGGTGGTGGTCGGTCCGGGTCAGGGCGCGCAGATCGCGGAGCTGATCCGACCGTCGCTGCGGACGGCCGACGTGTTCACGGTCGCCGGGGCGACCCTGGACGCCGCCGACGACCTCGGCGGCAAACTTCGCGCCCGGTCGTACGACGCGGTGGTCGGGATCGGCGGCGGCAAGACGATCGACGTGGCCAAGTACGCGGCCACCCGCCGAGGGCTTCCGATGGTGTCGGTGGCGACCAGCCTCGCCAACGACGGTATCGCCTCCCCGGTGGCCAGCCTCATCACCGAAGGGATCAAGGGCTCCTACGGAGTGCACATCCCCATCGCGGTGATCGTCGACCTGGACTTCGTGGAGAGCGGCCCGGACCGGCACAACCGGGCCGGCATCGGCGACGTGATCAGCAACATCAGCGCCCTGGCCGACTGGGAACTCGCCCGGCAGGTACGCGGTGAGCCGGTCGACGGGCTGGCCGCCTCGCTGGCCCGGGCGGGCGCCGAGGCGGTGCTCAACCACCCGGGCGACATGACCGACGACGCCTTCGTCACCGTGCTGGCCGAGGCGCTGATCTCCAGCGGCCTGGCGATGGCGGTCTGCGGCAGCAGCCGACCGGCCAGCGGCGGCTGCCACGAGATCATGCACGCGGTCGACGCGCTCTTTCCCGGCACCGCCTCGCACGGCGAGCTGGCCGGGCTGGGTGCGCTATTCTGCACCTGGCTGCGCGGAGACCTGCGCCGCTTCGGGGAGATGTCGGCCTGCCTCGCCCGGCACGGCCTGCCCCGACTCCCCGCCGAGGTGACGCTCACCGACGACCAGTTCATCGAGGCGGTGCAGTTCGCTCCGCGTACCCGACCGGACCGGTACACGATCCTCGAGCACCTGGCCTTGTCGCCTACCGAGACGCGGGAGCGGCTGGCAGACTACGCCGGTGCAATCCGCGACCAGCTTGGCTGACCCCCGTCCCACCGTCGCCGACTTCCACCGGGTGAACCGGGGCGGCGGCCTGTTCAGCGAGTCGATCAGCCAGTGGCTGGGGGCCGTCTTCGCGCTGGTCGCGCAACGCGTCGGGCTGCGCCCGACCGCGCTGACCATCACCAACCTGGTGCTCGGGCTGGCCACCTCCGTCACCGTGGTGGCGCTCGCCGGGCCGGTCGCCGACGGGGACGTACCGGCCTGGGTGGTCGGCCTGCTCGCCCTGATCGGCTGGCAGGTCGCGTACTCCCTGGACTGCGCCGACGGGCAGCTCGCCCGGGTGACCGGCCAGGGCAGCGCGGCCGGCGCCCGCGTCGACGTGCTCTGCGACGTGGCCGCGCAGATCGCCCTGGTGGCCGCCCTGGCAGCCACCGCCGTGGCACAGGAGCCGTCGACGCCGACCTGGCTGGTGGCGACCTTCGCCGGCACCTGGATGGTCAACCTGGTGACGTCGGTGATGCAGTCCGGCCCGAACGCGGCCAGCATGGTCACCTCGACCTCGCTGCCCGTACGCCTCGTGAAGCTGGTCCGCGACTACGGCGCGGTGGTCTTCGTGGCCGGGCTGGTGCTGATGATCGCCCCCGCGCTGGTCTTCTGGGTGATCGTGGCGTTCACCATCGTCAACGGCGGCTTCCTGCTCGCGAGCATCGCCTTCTCCGCCCGCGCCTCCCTGTAAGGGCCCTGCGGCGCGTCGACGGAACGCCACCCGCAATGGGGAGGGCTTGGTGGTAGGGGCCGAGGGCCCGACGCCGATCCCCACGGGCCGCGCTCCGAGGCCGGCGTGCGGCCCGTACGCGCAGCCGGGAGCCTTCTGCGTGTGAAGTGCGTGCGATCCGATGCGCCGTCCGCTCGGGCCCCCTCACGGGTTGGATCTGGTCGGCACCGTTTCGCCGGAGCTGACGGGTTGTGCGACGAGGCAGCGGACGGCGTCTGCGTGAGAATCACCGAGCGGGTTGCGGATCTGGAGTGCTTGCTGCCAGCAGCGCTGTGCGTCGTCGAGCTGGCCGGTGGCCCGGCCGCTTGCCTCAGCACTCGCAGTTCTCGCCTAAATTGCGCTGAGCGCCCTTAGCAGGTGATGCATGCCGGAGGACGGGTTGTCGTCGGGAAAAATGGTGTCATTGTTCTCGTGACGCTTTTCTAGTTGCTCGGCACGGCGGGCCGCCTGCTTTCGCAGCGGCAGGTAGACGCTGCTGTCGATACTTTTTCCAGCGCGGCCGTCAAGGCTGCGGCTCAAACTTTCTGCTTCGGCCGTGCTGATGAACCGGGTGTACCCACGGTGATGCAGAATGAGCCACAGCTCAAAGCACGGATTCGAGATCACCAGCCTGACACCCTTGCCCTGAGCGAGCTGCTTGGCGCGAAGCAGGTTAGGGTGGTTCTTCGGCCATTCCACATCGAAGATGCACCAGCATTCGTCCACCTCCGGGTCGGCCAGACGTTCGGCCGCCATCTGCACAAGTGTGAGCGGGACGCCCTGTTCGGGGTGGATTTCGAGGTTCAGGGCGGTGTTGTCCGCGATTTCGGGAAGATTTTTCAGCCCGTTGATGTAATCGGGCTCGGAGTTCTTGCCCTCGCAGAATACGACGACCGTGCGCAACTCTGGACGTCGAGCGACAGTGCGCTTGAGGGATTTCGTCTCCCGGCGGCGTGGCCTCATCGTATTCCTCAGCCGATCAGGCCGAGCGCCCGCAGGAACTCTGTCTGGTCAACCTGGGGGAGCGCGCCGAACCGGCCGTGCAGGTAGGCACTTTCGAGGTTCTGCGATTTTCGCACCCGCTCACCGGCGAACTCGGCGAGCGCGCCGAGCCGGGTGGAGCCGTCGAGCCGCTTCTCCGTGAGCCAGACCTCGTCCCGGTTCAGGTGGTTGAGCAGGCTGGTGTCATGTGAGGTGAAGATGAGCTGAGCCCCGTGGGGGTTGGTGACCGGGCTCTGGAAGACCCGCAGTAGTTCTGCGGACAACGTCGGGTGCAGACTCGCGTCCAACTCGTCAAAGATGACGATCGACCCTGCCTGTAGTGCTGTCAACACCGCCCCGATAAGGCCGAACCACGTTCTCGTTCCTTCCGATTCAGCAGAGAAATCGAGCGGTGCGGAGTCGTTTCCGGACCTGTGCAGAAGACGTAGGCGGCGTTGGGTCATGGTCTCGCCGGTGCTGGAGAGAACTTCCTGCCTGTCGATGACGACATCTTCGATACCCAGGTCGGCAAGGCGTAGCAGCGCCAATGCCTGTTGCCGTCTGCTGAGGGTCGACCATTCTTTTCGCTCGTCGCCGAGGACAATCTCTCCCTCGCTGGAGAGGGAGAACAGTAATGGCTGGTCATTCTCTGGGCCATCGAACCACCGGGTCGTGTCAGCCCTGCCGGAATATCGCGGCCTATACCTGTTGTAGAACACTCCTGAACGGCCTCGGCGCGGCAGTTGGCCAAGTACCTGAATGCGCAGGATATCCCTGGCGAAATTCGTGACGAGCGGTTCGTCGAAACGTCGCGCGCCGGACAGGGCGAGTGTCCGTTCCGTCAGCAACTCGCGAGTGCCGGACAGTGCGCCCAGACCACGCTGAAGCTTAAGCTCGGAACCTTCTCGCTCAAAGATCCGGCGACGCTTCTTCTCGGGATAGTGGAAAAGCCCCTCATAGATGATGTGGCGGGCGTCGAGTTCGACGATGTACTCGAAGCGCACGCCGTCAACCGTGGTTTCTATGACGAATTCGCTGGACTCGGCCGACCCCGAGCCGAAGGCGAAAGGCTCCAGCGGAATCTCGTCCTCCCACAGGCGAAGTGAGTCTTCGACCGCGTCACGCAGCCAGGCGAGCGCACCGACGACGTTCGACTTGCCGGACGCGTTCGGCCCGTAGATCGCGGCTCGGGTCAGCAGACTCTCGCCGAGGTGGGGTGCGTCCCGGGCTGCCTCGCGGTCGCGGTCCACCGCCACCATCGACAACTCGACACCCTCGGCGATCGACCGGTAGTTGCTGGCCTCGAACCTGATAAGCACATGTGCACGCTACCGCAGGCCAGGCGCAATCACCGCTGGCATTTCGCAGGATTTTGACGAAAACGGTCCTGTTGCTGCATCCCAGGCGCTGCTGAGGCTCCGCACTCCCGTAGAGCCTTCTCGGTCAGTCCACCACCGAACCTCGACCAGGCGGGGAAATCAGCGTGCCCCGGCCTCCGAGACGGGGTCGGGGCAGGTCACTGTCACAGTGGGTACGAGGGCAGCGTCAGTTGCTCTTGAGGGAGTGGATGAAGACGCTCCAGCCCTGAGTGTCGAAGGACAGCACGGGTCCGGCCTTGTCCTTGCTGTCTCGGACGGCCACCCCGTCGCGGAGGTCCGCCACCTCGACACACTGGCCGTTGGCGTCGCTTCGGCTGCTCTTTCGCCACACGGCGCGTGACCGGTCCATTGCCGCGACTCTCCCTACGTCATGTCCTTGGCGATGGCAGCGATCAGGTCGCGGGACTTGGTGACACTCAACGCTGCCGCGTGCAGGTGAGTATAGGTAAGCGTGACGCGCCGCAAGTCATCCTCGCGTTCGAGATAGGCGTCTCCCGCCTGGCTCACCACGTACACGACTGGGCTGTGGATGTCCTCGGGAAACTCCAGAATCGAGAAGGAACCCACAGTGCCGGGGTGCCACCCCTCGCTGAACGGCAGCACCTGAAGCTCGATGTTCGGCTGGTCGCTCATCTCGATGAGATGGCGAAGCTGGCCACGCATGACGTCCGGGCCGCCGGTCTCACGACGCAGCACGCCCTCGTCCACGATTCCCCAGAACTTCAGCGGCGGATCTTCGGTCAGGCAAGCCTGCCTGGTCATGCGCACCTCGACCCGGCGGCGTGCTTCCTCGCTCTGACCCGGCCATGCGGCGCTGGTGATTGCGTAGGCGTATGCCTCGGTCTGGAGTAACCCCGGCACAACGGCCAGCTCGAAGTTCCGTACTGCGGTCGCTGCGGACTCCAATCCGATGTACATGCTGTAGGGGTTCGGAAGCTGGCCGAACTTCGCCCACCAACCGCGTTCCTTGCCCTGGCGCTGGAGGTCGAGGGCGGTTTGCCGTATCCGGTCGTCGCTAACGCCGTACCGGGTAAGCATGACGATCACGTCAGACCGGCTGACGCCGACCACCCCTGATTCGATCTTGTAGATCTTCGACTCCGAACAGCCCAGCTCGGTTGCGATCTCCTTATGCGAGACACCGGCCGCCTCGCGGAGCCGGTGCAACTCCCGGCCGAGCTGCCATCGCGCGATCGTCGGGCCGCTTGCCCTCGCCACGTCTACCTCCAGGATTGCGAACACCGCCAGTGTTTCCCTCTCCACCTCCGAGATCAAGGAACGCGGGGCGATACTCGATCTTCCATGGAAAATTTCCACGGAAGCCTAGACTTCTCAAATGAATTTTGTCACTCTCTGCTTGGAAGGAATTACGTTTCGGAGGTCCGATGGCTCGGCATGCGAAGAACCCGACGCGCCCCGGTCTGCTGCTGCGGAGGCCCTGGCCGTTCACGCGCCGTCGGGCGAGCCCACTTGACCGCCTCGGCCCCTCGACCAGCGATCCGAAGCGGACGGCGGCGTACCGGGCGATAGGCGTGGCCAAGGTGCCCTACCTGCCGGCACGGCCGTTGCTGGCCCTCGCCGGGGAGTACCGCGCGGGGTGCTGGTCGTGACGGCGCGACGCGAACCCGACCGGGAGGGCCGAGGCGAGCAGATCCAGGCGGCGGAGCGCGAGGCGGCGCGGCAACGGATTCTCGACCAGGCCGAGGCGGAACGGGTACCGGCCGAGGAGACGACCCGGGCGGTGCCGGATCGGCGGTGGCGGCGTGGACAGCAGTGAACTGCTGCCGATTGGCCGGCGGGTGGCGTACTGGCGGAGGCGGCGGGGGTTGTCGCAGCAGGTGTTCGCCGATCGGCTCGGCAAGTCCAAGTCCTGGGTCGACAAGGTCGAGCGGGGCGTCCGGGCGCTGGACAGGGTGTCGACGCTGCGGAACATCGCCACTGCCCTACGGATCGACACCGCCGTCCTGCTCGGCCGGGACGTTCAACCCTCGCTGACGGCCGGACGGGTCGAAGGGGTCGAGCGGATCCGGGAGGCCCTCTCGGCGTACGTCATTGCTCTGGGGCGGCCGGCGGCGCGCGGCGTGGTGCTGCCCGCGGACCGGTTGGAACGGGATGTCGAGCATGCGTGGGTCATGTTCCAGCATGCCCGGTATCCGCAGGTGGTCGCCGTGGTGCCGGAACTGCTCGCCGGGATGCAGCGTGCCGTCGCCGACGATCCCGGGTGGGGTCGCCCGCTGCTGGTGGAGGTGTACCGGTTGGCCGCGTCGCTGCTGGTGAAGCTTGGCGAGGCCGAGCTGGGCTGGCTGGCCGCCGACAGGGCCATGGCCGTCGCGACCGGCGATCCCATGCTGGTCGCCGCCGCCACGGTGCAGCTCGGCCAGGTGTTCCGCGCTGCGGGGCGGGCGCGGACGGCGCAGTCGGCGACGCTGGCCGCCGCGTACCGGATCGCCCCACCGGATCCGGAGGACAGTCCGCCCGGCGCGTTGTCGTTGTGCGGGACGTTGCTGGTGCAGGCCGCTCTGGCGGCGGCCCGCCTGGGCGACGACCACGCCACGGTCGAACTCCTCGACGAGGCCGCCGGCATGGCCGCGCGGGTGGGCGAGGGCCACGATCATCACCGGACGGGGTTCGGGCCGACGGCGGTCGACCTGGCCCGTGCCGCCGCAGCCCTCGACCTGGGCGACGCGGGCGAGGCGGTGGCCTGGCACGAGAAAGTGACGAAGCGGGACGCCTGGCGGTGGCTACCGGTGGAACACCGGGCAGCGCACCTGGTCGATGCCGCCCGTGCCTACCTCCAGGGCGGCGACCCGGTCAACGCGGGCCGCGCGTTGGTCGACGCCGAGCGGATGGCGCCGGCAGAGGTACGCCACCGCCCGGCCGTCCGCGAGGCGCTCGCCCAGGTGGCCCGCGACCCGCACGCCCCGGGCACGATCATCCAACTCGCCGTCACCCTCGGGGTGACCTGACCATGACCGCGCCGTTCCTGTCGTTGGCGCAGATCCGCAACCGGCTGATCCTCACCGCCCGAGCGGTCCTCCGCGACCACCGGGCCGGCCCGGACGGTCACTGCCGGGTCTGCCGGACTCCGGATTGTCGGTTGTCCGCGGCAGCCCGCAACGTCATCGAGGCCGCCGCTGCTCCCGCCCAGGAATCTGACTTCCCGTCCGCTGACATGGATCGCCTGGTCACGATCCTCAGCTCCGTCCGGGACACCGCCGCCCTGCCAGGTGAGGTGGCTTAGCGGGGCGGGGCGTGCGGGCCATGCCGGCGTAGATGTCGATGAGCTGCTTGGTGACCACGTCCGGGTGGAAGGTCCGCTCGTAGCGGGCGCGGGCGGCCAGGGTGAGCCCGGACGCGCCGGCCCGGGCCACCGGCAGGGCCGCCGCCAGCGCGGCCGGCTCCGGAGCCACCACCCAGCCTGCCTCGCCGAGGCCGATCCCGGCCGGCGTGACCGGGCCACCGCCGCCGACGACCGCCGAGGCGGTCTCGGCCGGGCCGGTGCCGGCAGGCTCGTGCGGGGCGTCCGCTCCGACGAGGTACGGAATGCCGCCCAACGCGGTGCCGAGCACCGGCCGACCGCTGGCCAGCGCCTCGATGATCACGGTCGGCAGCACGTCGTGCCACATCGAGGCCGCGATCACCACGGCGCTCGCCTCGACGGCGGCGCGTACCCCGACGCGGTCGAGCTGACCGAGGTAGACCACGTCGGGTCGCTCGGCGGCGGCGGCCTCCACCAGCGGGCGCAGCTCGCCGTCACCGGCCACGCGGAGCGTGCCCAGGGTGCCCACCGGATGGCGACGCCAGGCGTCCAGCAGCAGCTCGACACCCTTCTCGGGCGAGAGCCGGGCCATGTAGAGGAAGCCGTCACCCAGCGGGGCAGGCCGGCCCGGATCGGGTACGGCATTCGGCTTCACGACGATCCGGTCGTCCGAAATGCCGTAATCGCGGAGGTGGTCGGCGATGGCAGTGGTGAGCGCGATGTACCGGTCCACCGAGCGCCAGGTGCCCCGGTGCACGGCCAGGGTGGTCGCCATCAGCGCGCTCTGCGCCGTCGAGTCGCGGTAGCACCGGTGCTTGATCGCCGGCACGCCCAGCGCCCGACCCTTGCAGTCCTGGCAGATCACCCCGTCGCGAAAGTAGATCCCCGACGAGCAGACCTGCCGGTAGTTGTGCACCGTCTGCACCACCGGCACGCCGTGCCGGTGCGCGGTCCGCACCACCCACGGCGAGATCAGAGGGTACGGGTTGTGCAGGTGCAGGACGTCCGGGCGGTGCTCGGTGAGCAGCCGGCTCAGGTCCTGCTGGGCACGCGGCGCCCAGATCGGCGAGATCGGCAGCAGCGCCTTGGCCGCCTTCGACATCGACGGGATCTCGTCCGAGCTGCGGATGAAGGGCAGCACCTCGACGCCGGCAGCGGTGAGCTGAGCGATCTCCGAGTCGACCATCGTGTTCTCGCCGGAGGGCTGAGCTTCCCGGTACCGGTTGTGCGCCACCACGATTCTCACGGGAAAGAAGGCTACCGTTGGCTGGTGCCCGAACTACCGGAGGTTGAGGCGCTCGCGGGTTACCTGCGGCAGCGCGCGGTGGGGCGGCGTGTCGACCGGCTGGAGATCGCCGCGATCAGCGCCCTGAAGACGTACGACCCGGCACCCGCCGCGGTCGCTGGTCGGGCGGTGGTCGACGCCCGCCGGCACGGCAAGTTCCTCGACGTGGTCGTCGAGGGTGATCTGCACCTCGTGGTGCACCTGGCCCGGGCGGGCTGGCTGCACTACCGGGAGGCGTTTCCCGCCACGACGCCGCTGCGACCCGGCAAGGGCCCGATCGCGGTGCGCGTCCGCCTCGACGACGGCTCCGGCTTCGACCTCACCGAGGCCGGCACCCAGAAGAAGCTGGCCGCCTACCTGGTCACCGACCCGGCCGCGGTGCCGGGGGTGGCCAAGCTGGGCCCGGACGCGCTCGCCGCCGACCTGCCCACCTTCGCGGAGCGGCTGCGCAGTCGGCGCGGACAGGTCAAGGGGGTGTTGACCGACCAGTCGGTGCTGTCCGGGGTGGGCAACGCGTACTCGGACGAGATCCTGCACGCCGCGAAGCTGTCCCCGTTCGCGATCACCGACCGGCTCACGGACACCCAACTCGCCACCCTGCACGCGGCGACCCGCCAGGTGCTCGGTGACGCGGTCGAGCGGTCCCTCGGCCAGCGTGCCGCCGAGCTGAAGGGTGAGAAGCGGTCCGGGTTGAAGGTGCACGCCCGCACCGGGCTGCCCTGCCCGGTCTGCGGGGACACCGTGCGCGATGTGTCGTTCGCCGATTCGAGCCTGCAGTACTGCGCGACGTGCCAGACGGGCGGCAAGCCGCTCGCTGACCGAAGGTTGTCCCGACTTGTACGGTGAGTAATTGCACTCGGCGACTACGGAGCGGAATCGGCCAGACTGAGCCGAAGCTCCCGTCCACCGTTCTCGCCACACGCGCATCCATCGGTATAGTGGTCCGGTCCCCGGCTTCTGAAATGGTGCGGAGCCGGCCAGATCCCGCCGGCACCATCGGTCGCCAATCTCCTTCGGGGCGACGACCGGTCGGAGCCCGCGTGGGAGACTGGGACGGTGGGCGACCCGGGCCCTCACGCCGAGTGAGCGGCCCGTGTCATGCGGGAGGACATGGGTGAGGTGACGGCAAGCCTCCAGCGCCCGGTATCCAACGAAGGCCGGAGCAGACTCGTGCGGCACGTCGACAGCTTCGAGATCCAGCCGCCGACGCCGCCGTCACACAACGGCGTCCCTCGGTCGGCGTGGGCCAGGGCGCGACGCCGTGTCTCCCGCTGGCACCGCCCCTACACCGCCATCCTGCTGCTGCTCGACTTCGGCGCGGCGGCGTTCGCCAGTTGGATCGCGATCCAGCTCTTCGACCAGGCCGCCTCCGGCTTCTCCGGCACCAACCAGGATCCGACCTGGTTCCACACCGTCTCCTACCTGCTGCTGCCGCTCGGCTGGGTGGTCATCCTCTGGAGCAACCGGGCGTACGACCGGCGCTATCTGGGGCTCGGGCCGGACGAGTTCAAACGGGTCATCCGGGCCGCCGTCACGGTCGCGGCAAGCGTCTCCTTCCTCGCGTTCGCCACCAAGACCGCGCTGTCTCGCTGGACGGTCGGCACGGCACTGCTCGGGGCGCTCCTGCTGATCCTGTGGGGCCGCTTCGTCGCCCGCTGGGCGCTGCACTACATCCGTCGGCGGGCCGGCCAGGCGGCACACCGGATGGTGCTGGTCGGCACCCTGCCGGAGTGCCTGGAGGTCTACGCGGCGGTCACCCGCAGCCCGAACGCCGGGCTGGTCCCGGTCGCGATCCACATCACCGACGGGTACGCGGCGGCCCGCGGGGTGCCGACCCCGGTGCCGGTGCACGCCGGCCGCGACGTCCTGGCCCTGGTCCGCGAGGTCGGTGGGGACACCATCGCCGTCTGCGGGTCGGCCAGCGCCGAGCCGGGCGAACTGCGCCGGCTGGCCTGGCAGTTGGAGGGCTCCGGCGTCGACCTGGTGGTCGCGCCGCAGTTGACCGACATCGCCGGCCCTCGGGTGCACATCCGGCCGATCGAGGGTCTGCCGCTGCTGCACGTCGAGGAGCCGACCCTCTCCGGGCCGGCGCTGCTGGCCAAGAACCTGATGGACCGGGTCGCCGCCGGCCTGGGCCTGCTGCTGCTGATCCCCCTCTTCGTCGCCATCGCCGTGGCGATCCGC
Source organism: Micromonospora sp. NPDC005252 (assembly GCF_042872475.1). NCBI lineage: Bacteria > Bacillati > Actinomycetota > Actinomycetes > Micromonosporales > Micromonosporaceae > Micromonospora > Micromonospora sp. NPDC005252. The sequence continues at coordinate 63,679 of NZ_JBIAKN010000003.1, forward strand.
ATCTCCGACCCCGGGCCGGTGTTCTTCCGCCAGCCCCGGGTGGGGCACGAGGGGCGCACCTTCCGGGTGTGGAAGTTCCGGACCATGTACGTCGACGCCGAGGACCGGCTGGCCAGCCTCACCGACCAGAACGAGACCGACGGCATGCTGTTCAAGATGAAGCAGGATCCCCGGGTCTTCCCGGTGGGTCGCTTCCTGCGGGCCTCGTCGCTGGACGAGCTGCCGCAGTTGATCAACGTGCTCTGGGGTGAGATGTCGCTGGTCGGGCCCCGCCCGCTGCCGGCCGACGACGGCGACTTCCTGGGCGACGTGCGGCGTCGCCTGCTGGTCCGCCCCGGCATGACCGGTCTCTGGCAGGTCTCCGGCCGCTCCGACCTGTCCTGGGACGAGGCCGTCCGGCTGGACCTCTACTACGTCGACAACTGGTCGCTGGCGTACGACCTGAGCATCCTGTGGCGCACCGTCGGGGTGGTGCTCGCCCGCAAGGGCGCGTACTAGCGCGGAGGGCCGCGAGCCGTCAGGATCGCTGCGTGGGTGGCAACCTCTCCGCCGTCGTCGGCGTCGTCTCGCTGGTCACCGCGCTCACCGCGGCCCTGCTGGCGGTGCTGCGGCTGCGCGCCCGGCGCGGCATCGCCACCGCCACCCAACGGGCCACCTACGAGGTGCTGCACACCGCCGGGCTGGCCGCCGAGCCGTTGCGGGCGGGGCTGAGCGCGGCGGGCGCGACGAAGGCCGTACGCCATCTGCGGGCCCTGGTGGGCGCGGTCGGGCTGGCGCTCACCGACGCCGACGAGGTGCTCGCCCTCGACGGGCGCGGCACACACCACGGTGAGCAACTGCTCGCGGCGGCCCAGCGCTCGGTGGCCACCGGGCGCTCGACGGTGCTCGGGGAGTCCGACCTGCGGTGCGACCGGGTCGACTGCCCGATCCGCGGGGCGGTGGTCGCGCCCCTGCACGGGGCGGACGCCCGCGTGGTCGGCGCACTGGTGGCGATCGCCGACGGCGTGCCGGCGCCGGGACTGGTCCAGGCCACCCTGGAGACGGCGCACTGGGCGGGCAACCAGCTCGCCCTGGCCGAGCTGGACTCGTCACGGGAGCGGCTGGCGAGAGCGGAGGTCCGGGCGTTGCGGGCGCAGATCAGCCCGCACTTCATCTACAACGCGTTGACCGCGATCGGCTCGTTCGTCCGCACCGACCCGGAGCGGGCCCGGGAGTTGATCCTGGAGTTCGCGGAGTTCACCAGGTACTCGTTCCGGGCGCACGGCGAGTTCACCACGCTGGCCGAGGAGCTGCGGTCGATCGACCGGTACCTGACGATCGAGCGGGCCCGGTTCGGGGACCGGTTGCAGGTGCGGTTGCAGATCGCCCCGGAGGTGCTGCCGGTGACGCTCCCGTTCCTCTGCCTTCAGCCGCTGGTGGAGAACGCCGTCCGGCACGGGTTGTCCCGCAAGCCGGGCACGGGCATGGTGAGCATCGAGGCCCGGGACGCGGGCGCCGAATGCCACATCACGGTGGAGGACGACGGGGTGGGAATGGATCCGACCACGCTTACCGCCGGCATCGCCGAGCTGGCCCGCAGCACCGGCGACCCGGGGGACGACCCGGGTCAGCACGTCGGCCTCTCCAACGTCGACGAGCGACTGCGGTCGGTCTTCGGGGACCGCTTCGGTCTGGTCGTCGAGACCGGGCTGGGCTCGGGCACCCGGGTGAGCATGCGGGTGCCGAAGTTCCACCCGGGCGTACGGGCCGGCTCGTGACCACCGGCTTCCTGCGGGTGCTGGCGGTGGACGACGAGCCGCCCGCGCTCGACGAGTTGGCGTACCACCTGCGGGCCGACCCCCGGGTGGCCCGCCTGCACACCGCCGGGGACGCCACCGAGGCGCTGCGGCTGCTACGCGACGGTGACGTGGACGTGGTCTTCCTGGACATCCGGATGCCCGGCCTGGACGGCATGGAGCTGGCCCGGGTGCTGCGCCGGTTCGCCCGGCCGCCGGCGATCGTGTTCGTGACCGCGTACGACGACGGGGCGGTGGACGCGTTCGACCTGGGCGCCACGGACTACGTGCGCAAACCGGTACGCGCCGAACGGCTGGCCGAGTCGCTGCGCCGGGTGATCGGCTCGCGGGTGGTGCCGTCGCATCCGGCGGCGCTGGCCCGGGCCGAGGAGGACCCGACCATCCCGATCGAGCTGGCCGGCACCACCCGGATGCTGCCGCGCTCGGCGGTGCGGTGGGTGGAGGCGCAGGGCGATTACGCCCGGCTGCACACCGCGGAGGGGTCGCACCTGGTGCGGGTCTCGCTGGCCACGCTCGCCGAGCGGTGGGCGGACGCCGGTTTCGTCCGGGTGCACCGGTCGTACCTGGTGCAGTTGAAGTTGATCGCGGAGCTGCGCCTGGTGAACTCCGGGTACGTGGTGGTGGTCGACTCCACCGAGCTGCCGGTGAGCCGGCGGCACACCCGGGAGCTGAAGGACAAGCTGGTCAGGGCGGCGAAGCAGGATTGGAGTCGCTGAGGCGGGAAAGCTCCCGGCCCTCCCGTACGTTGTACGATAGCCGATACGACAACCGGGAGGCCGCCGTGCACGAGACTCCGTTCGACGCCGAGACCGAGTTCGACCGCCAACTCGACCACCTGGTGCGACTGGGCTATCCGGCCCTGGCCGGGATGCCCGAGAGCGCCTTCCGTGACCTGGTCGCGCCGCTGCGGGCCCGCGCGGTCGACGGCGCCGCCGGCCTGCCCGCGCCCACCGACGCCCGGGTGCCGTTCCTGCTGGTCGTCACGCGGGACCTGGTCGGGGTGGAGCCCCGGCTCGCACTCACCACCCTGGCCGGCAAGCGCAAGCCCGGCTTCCTCGACCGGCACTACGCCGAGGGCGACCTGCCGCGCTTCGACCCGATCAAGGAGCTGGAGGTGCCCGCCGGGCCGGCGTACCTGCTCTTCGACGTCGACCGGGGCGAGGAGTTCCGCAACCTCGCCCCGGCCGCGGCGATGGAGGGCATGACCGCCCAGGATCGGCTGCCACTCACCATCGACGAGGGGCTCGCCTTCATCACGCTTTATCCGGAGGCGCTGGCCAGCAACAGGTGCTTCTCGCTGGTCGGCTCCCGGTGCGGTGACAAGCGGGTGCCCGCCCTGTGGATCAGCCAGGGCGCCCCGAAGCTGGGCTGGTGCTGGTACGGCAATCCGCACACCTGGCTCGGCTCCGCCTCGGCCCGCCCGGTACGCGTCGGCCTGGAGTAACCGGCGCACGGGCCATCCTGACGCGGCTCGCTCGATCGTCCACAACGAGGCTCGGGCGTTCGCCGAGGCCACCTGTCGTGACCCTCGGGTTATCCACAGGGGTGAACCGTTCTCCACAGGTTATTCACAATGCCACCCACTGATCTCCACGGTGGCTCCCTACAGTCAGACCCCATGAAGGAACGCCGGGTCCTGGTCGTCGAGGACGAACGCACCATCGCCGAGTCGGTCGCCGCCCGACTCCGCGCCGAGGGTTTCGCCGTGGAGATCGCCACGGACGGCCCCAGCGCGGTCGAGCGGTTCCGGACCGGCCAGCCGGACCTCGTCGTCCTCGACGTGATGCTGCCCGGCTTCGACGGCCTGGAGGTGTGCCGGCGGATCCAGGCCGTCCGGCCGGTGCCGGTGCTGATGCTCACCGCCCGCGACGACGAGACCGATCTGCTGGTCGGGCTCGCGGTCGGCGCGGACGACTACCTCACCAAGCCGTTCTCGATGCGCGAGCTGGCCGCCCGCGTACACGTGCTGCTGCGCCGGATGGAACGGGCCGCGACCCCCGCGGCACCCGCCATCCGGCTCGGCGACATCGAAATCAACGAGGCCGAGCGGCGGGTTCGGCGCTCCGGCGCGGACGTGCACCTCACGCCGACCGAGTTCGACCTCCTGATCCACCTCGCCGGGCGGCCCCGCACGGTGCTGCCCCGGGAGCGGCTGCTCGCCGACGTGTGGGGCTGGGCCGAAGGCACCGGCACCCGCACCGTGGACAGCCACGTCAAGGCCCTGCGGCGCAAGCTCGGCGCCGATCTCATCCGGACCGTGCACGGCGTCGGGTACGCCCTGGAGGTGCCCGCGTGACCAACCACCGGCTGGTGGACTGGCTGGACCGGGCGCTGCCTCGCCCGCTGGACCCGGTCCGCTCGATCAAGATGAAGCTCGGTGTCCTGCTGGTCGCCTCCTGGGCGGTGGCCATCGGCTACTTCTGGTACGGCATCGGCTGGCTCCCGCCGGGCACGTCGATCACCGTCATCTGCATCGCGCTGGTCACCTCGCAGGTGCTCGCCCACGGGATGACCTCGCCGCTGCGCGAGATGACGGCGGCCGCCGGGGCGATGGCCCGCGGCGACTACACCCGTCGGGTGCGCGCCACCTCCCGCGACGAGGTGGGTGAGCTGGCCCAGGCGTTCAACAAGATGGCCGAGGACCTGCACGCGGCGGACCAGCGCCGACGCGAGCTGATCGCCAACGTCTCCCACGAGCTGCGTACGCCGATCACCGCCTTGCAGGGCGTACTGGAGAACATGGTGGACGGGGTGGCCGAGCCGGAGCCGGCGGCCCTGCGCGCGGCGCTGTCCCAGACCGAACGGCTCGGGCACCTCGTCGCCGACCTGCTCGACCTGTCCCGTCTCGACGCCGGGGTGGTGCCGCTGCGCCGGGTCCGCATCGACGTGGGGGACTTCCTGGACGAGGCGGTGGAGCACGCCACCGCCAGCGCCGCCGGGGCGGGGCTCGACGTGGACTTCCGGCTCCGCGAGCTGGCGGTGCCGCTGACCGTGCGCGCGGACCCGTGGCGGCTGCACCAGGTGTTCGCGAACCTGCTGGACAACGCGGCGCGGCACAGCCCACCCGGCGGCACCGTGCGGGTGAGCGCCGAGGAACACGCCGGCCAACTCCACGTCGAGGTGAGCGACGAGGGGCAGGGCATTCCGACGACCGAGCGTTCCCGGGTGTTCGAGCGGTTCACCCGCGGCGACCGGGCGGCCGGCGGTGGGACCGGCCTGGGCCTGGCCATCGCCCGCTGGGTCGTCGAACTGCACGGCGGTCAGATCGGGGTCCTCGACCCGGCCGGAGCCGCCAGAAACTCCCAGCCCGGTTGCCGCATCCGGGTCACCATCCCGAGCAACGGGCCACACCGAGAAGAGGCCGCATGACCAGCCCCGGCAGCACGTCCGCACCGGCCACCGGACCGACCGGACCGACCGGACCGCAGCCCACCCCGCCCGCCCAGGCCGCCCAGCCCGGCCAGCCCGCTCAGCCTGGCCAGGCCTCCCAGCCCGGCCAGGCCTGGGCCGGCCCCGGGCCGACGCCTCCGCCGACGGCCGGCCGGCCCCAACCCTGGCCACCGCAACCCTGGCCGGCCCAGCCCGTCCGACCACGGCCACCGTCGCTGCTCGCGCGGTGCTGGCCGGGGCCGACCGGCACCGCCCATCCGCTGCTCCTGGGCGTGTTGACGGCGGCGGCGGTCGTCGGCGCCTCGGTGCTGACGGTGGTCCGGCCCGGACTGGGCTGGCTGGTCGCCGCATTGGCGGCCACCGCCGCACTCGCCACCGCCAAATTCGTCGTCCGGTCCGGCACGCCGTCCGCCGCAACCGACCTGACCGAACGCGCCGCGTCCCCCGCACCGGATCCCCGACCGGGACTGCCGCCCAGCGCACCGGGCGCACCGCCGGCACCGCCGCTGACCACTGCGCCCGCTGCGGCCACCGCCGAGTCGACCTCCGCCGGCACGCCAGCCGCAACTGCGGGAGCCACCACCCTCGCGTCGACTCCGGACGCCGCCACGACGGCCGCCACCAGCGCCGCGCGGCCACCGGCGGCCACGCCGGCCCCGCCAGTCGCGACGGCTGCGGCAGCCGCGACGGCTGCGCCGACTCCCACCGCGGCCACGCCAACCGCTGCACCGGCTGCAACCGCCGTGCCGGCTGCAACCGCTGCACCGGGTCCAACCGCTGCACCGAGTCCAACCGCCGTGCCGGGTCCGACCCCGGCGGCGGCTTCGTCAGGGGCCGCGACCACCGTCCGTCCCGGTGCCACGGGGGCACCGGGGCGGGCGGCGCAGGTCGCCTGGGCTGCCGCGACGGTCGCGCTGATCGCCGTCGGCACGGTCCGGGCCGCCGGTTGGCTCTTCGTGCTCTGCCTGCTCGCCGCCGCGGTGACCGCGACGCTCGCGGTGACCGGTGGCCGGACCCCCTTCGGGATGCTGCTGGCCGTGACGCTGCCGCCGGCCGCGACGGTCCGAGCGCTCCCCTGGGCGGTACGCGGGCTGCACCGCACCCGCTCGTCCGGGCCCGGGATCGGGCGGATCGTGACCAGCCTGGCGATCTCGGTCGGTCTGCTGACGCTGTTCGGTCTGCTGTTCTCCTCCGCCGACGCGGTCTTCGCCGATCTGCTGGCGGGCCTCCTGCCGGACATCTCGCCGGGCGGTGTGGTCGGCTGGGTGGTACGCCTCGGGCTGATCGGCCTGGGCCTGCTCGGCGGCGCGTACCTGGTCAGCCGGCCGCCCGACCTGGACAGTCTGCGCGCGAAGCCGGGCCGGCCGGTGCACCGGCTGGAATGGGCCCTGCCGCTGGTGCTGCTCGACGCCCTGTTCGCCGCCTTCGTACTGGTGCAGTTGACCGTGTTCTTCGGGGGCGCGGGGCACGTGTTGCGTACGGCCGGCCTCACCTACGCCGAGTACGCCCGAAGCGGGTTCTGGCAACTGCTCGCCGTCACCGCGCTCACCCTGCTGGTGATCGCCGTCGCGGCCCGCCGGGCACCGAAGGCCACCGGTGCCGACCGGCTGCTGGTCCGGGTGCTGCTCGGTGTGCTCACGGCACTCAGCCTGGTCGTCGTCGCCTCGTCGCTCTACCGCATGCAGGTCTATGCCGACGCGTACGGCGCCACCCGGCTGCGGCTCTTCGTGGCGACCGTCGAGCTGGCGCTCGGAGTGCTCTTCGTCCTGGTCGGCGTGGCGGTGGCGCGGCTACGGGCCGACTGGCTGCCCCGACTGGTGATCGGCACCGCGGTGCTGGCGCTGCTGGGGTTGGCCCTGGTCAACCCGGACCGACTGATCGCGGACCGGAACGTCGACAGGTACCTCGAAACCGGCCGCCTCGACCTCACCTACCTCTCCGGGCTGTCGGCCGATGCCGTACCGGCCCTGGCCCGGCTGCCCGAGCCGATGCGGACGTGCGCGCTTCGGGGGATCGCCTTCGAGCTGCCCGAGGACGGCTTTTGGGCGACGAACCTCGGCCGGGAACGGGCCCGGTCCGTCCTGGACGCGACCCAGGTGACCAGCAGCGCGGCGAACTGTGCCGCTCAGCTGCGCTGGTGAGCGCGAACGCTTGACAATCGCGCTGGGCGGGCAAGACTGCCGGGGTGGCCGAGCAACTGTCTGACGTGGGGTCGGGCGGTGCGGTACCGCCGCCCCGGCGGGCCCGGATCGTGTTGGCCGACATCACCCGGCGGGACACCCGCTCCGAGCGGACCCGCGCCGAGTTGGCCCAGCAGACCCAGGTCGGCGAGGCGCTGGTTCGCGGCCTGGTCCGTGCCCAGCTCGCGCTGGCGTTGCGGCTGTCGCTGGTGGTCGTCATCGGGCTGGGCGGGCTGCCCTGGCTGTTCGCCATCGCACCGTCGCTCGGCCGGACCACCGTGGCCGGCGTCAACCTGCCCTGGCTGCTGCTCGGCTTGGTCTCGTTCCCGTTCCTGATCGCGGTGGGTTGGGCGTACGTGCGGCTGGCCGAGCGCAACGAGCAGGACTTCACCGACCTGGTGCAGCGGCCGGAGCGCTGACGTGGGCAACGACTACGTGGTTCCGGCCATCGTCGCGGTCACGCTGGTCACCGTCGGGATCGGCTTCTACGGGCTGCGGCTGGCACGGACCACGTCCGACTTCCTTGTCGCGTCCCGGGCGATCAGTCCGACCTGGAACGCCGCCGCCATCGGCGGGGAATACCTGTCGGCCGCGAGCTTCCTCGGCATCGCCGGCCTCGTCCTCAAGTACGGCGTGGACGTCCTCTGGTATCCGGTCGGGTTCGCCGCCGGCTACCTGGCCCTGCTGCTGTTCGTGGCCGCGCCGCTGCGCCGCTCCGGCGCGTTCACGCTGCCCGACTTCTGCGAGCTGCGGCTGGGGTCCCGTCGCCTGCGCATCCTCGCCACGGCTTTCGTGATCTTCATCGGTTGGCTCTACCTGGTGCCGCAGTTGCAGGGCGCCGGGCTCACCCTGGCCACGGTGGCCGGCTCCCCGTACCCCGTGGGCGCCCTTCTGGTGGCCGCCGTGGTCACCGCGAACGTGGCGCTCGGCGGAATGCGGGCGATCACCTTCGTCCAGGCGTTCCAGTACTGGCTCAAGTTGACCGCTCTCGCCGTACCGGTGATCTTCCTGGCGTTGCAGTGGCAGGCCGACGGCCGCCCGGCGGTGACGCCGCCCGACGGGCCGACGTTCCGGGCCGCGACCACCGTCGTGGTCGAGCACCGCGCGACCCTCACCCTGGCCGACGGCGACATCCGAGAGGTACGCCCCGGCGACGAGCTGACCTTCGCCGCCGGTGACCCGGTGCCGGAGGTGTCCGGGGTGGCCACCGACGCGGGGGACTGGTTGCTGCCCAGCGCGGCCGGCGACGACGACCGGGGCCTGTTCGGGACGTACTCCCTGATCCTGGCCACGTTCCTCGGCACGATGGGCCTGCCGCATGTGCTGGTCCGCTTCTACACCAACCCCGACGGCGCGGCGGCGCGGCGGACGACGCTTGTGGTCCTGGCCCTGGTCGGCGCCTTCTACCTGCTGCCCACCCTGTACGGGGTGCTGGGCCGGATCTACACACCGCAGCTGCTCGTCAGCGGGCAGACCGACGCGGTGGTGGTGTTGCTGCCCGGCGCGGCCCTCGGTGACGGGCTGGTCGGGCGGCTGCTCGCCGCGCTGGTCGCGGCGGGAGCGTTCGCGGCTTTCCTCTCCACCTCGTCGGGGCTGCTGACCAGCGTCGCCGGGGTGATCTCGACGGACGTGCTCGGCCGGGGCTCGGTGCGCGGCTTCCGGCTGGCCACCATCATCGCCGGGGGCGTGCCGACGGCGCTGGCCCTGCACGTCTCCGGGCTGGACGTGTCCCAGGTGGTCGGGTTGGCCTTCGCGGTCGCCGCGTCGAGCTTCTGCCCGCTGCTGGTGCTCGGCATCTGGTGGCGAGGGCTGACCGACCTGGGCGCCGCCGCCGGTGTGCTGGCCGGCGGTGGGGCGGCGATCGGAGCGGTGCTGGTCACCGTGCTCGGCCCGCCGCTGTCGGGCTGGCCCGCCACGCTCACCGCGCAGCCGGCCGCCTGGACGGTGCCGCTGGCGTTCACCGTGATGGTCGCGGTGTCCATGGCGACCCGCCGACGGGCGCCGGCCGACGTCGCCGCCACCATGCTGCGCCTGCACACCCCCGAAGCGTTGCGCCTGTGAGGCAGCGCGCGTAGCTGATTCCAGATCGGCGATGTGGGGCCATCCGGACGTCTGCACAGCCCCACATCGGCGATATGGCGACGGCAACGCTCACCGGGGCGGGGTGGCGGCGCTGTAAGGCTACGAACTCCGACTCGGGGATGACCCCGGGTCCATCCGCCGCCGGACGGCGGAACTGGCGATCGACGGATAACGTCGGGCCCATGACTGGTGAGCACCCCGCGCTCGCGCTGCGTGGCCTGGCGAAGCGGTTCGACGGCACGATCGCGGTGGCGGGCGTCGATCTGGACGTACCGGCCGGCTCCTTCTACGGTCTGCTCGGCCCGAACGGCGCCGGCAAGACCACCACCCTGTCGATGGCGGTCGGGCTGTTGCGGCCGGACGCCGGTTCGGCGTGGGTGCTCGGCCAGGACGTCTGGCGCGATCCGGTCGCGGCCAAGCGGCTGCTCGGCGTGATGCCCGACGGGGTACGGCTGTTCGACCGGCTGACCGGTGCGGAGCTGCTGGCGTACCACGGACTGCTGCGGGGGATGGACCCGGCGGTGGTCGACCAGCGGGCTGCGGAACTGCTCGACGTGCTGGCGCTCGGCGACGCCGGCCGGACGCTGGTGGTGGACTACTCGGCGGGCATGAAGAAGAAGATCGGCCTGGCCTGCGCGCTGCTGCACGGCCCCCGGGTGCTGGTGCTGGACGAGCCGTTCGAGGCGGTCGACCCGGTGTCGGCGGCGCTGATCCGCGACATCCTCACCCGGTACGCGGCCGGCGGTGGCACGGTGATCTTCTCCAGTCACGTGATGGAGGTCGTCGAGCGGCTGTGCTCGCACGTGGCGATCCTCGCCCAGGGGGCCATCAAGCGGGTCGGCACGATCGCCGACGTCCGCGGCGGCCGGTCGCTGGAGCAGGTCTTCGTCGAGGTGGTCGGCGGGCGCACCGCGACCGGTGACGAGCTGTCATGGCTCTCCCGGTGAACGTCGCCGCCGCGCCCGCCGGTCCGGCGCGGACGGTCTCCGCCCGGCACTTCGTGCGGCTCAAGCTGCGGGTGATGGGCAACAACTTCCGGGGTCAGGGCTGGCGGATCGCGCTGTTCATCGGTGGCGCGCTGGTCGGGCTGTGGTTCGCGGCCAGCGCCTTCTTCCTCTTCGCCGCGCCGGGCCTGGCCGGCAACGGCAGGTACGCGGTGTTGGTCGCGGCCGCCGGCGGTGGCCTGCTGGTGCTCGGTTGGCTGCTGCTGCCCCTGGTCTTCTTCGGCGTGGACGAGACCCTGGACCCGGCCCGGTTCGCGCTGCTGCCGCTGCCGCGCCGCACGCTGGTCACCGGCCTGTTCGCCGCCGCGCTGGTCAGCGTGCCGGTGCTGGCGATGTCGGTCGCCGTGCTGGGGCTGGTGCTGACCGCCTGGGCGTTGGGCGGCTGGTCCGCCGGCCTGGTGGCCCTGGTCGGCGTACTCGCCGGGTTGTTGCTCTGCGTGGCCGCCAGCCGGGCGGTGACCAGCGCATTCGCCAGTATGTTGCGGTCCCGCCGGGTGCGGGATCTGGCGGCCGTGCTGCTGGCGGTGGCCGCCGCGCTGCTCGGGCCGTTGCAGGTCTTCGGCCTGGCGGCGCTGCGCGAGACGGACTGGACCCGGCTGACCGGTGCCGCGACGGTGCTCGGGTGGACGCCGTTCGGGGCACCCTGGACCGCCGGCATCGACGTGGCGCAGGGACGGGTGTGGGCCGCCCCGCTCAAGCTGCTGATCACGGTGGCGGCGATTGTCGCCCTGCTGGCCTGGTGGTCCCGCTCGCTGGAGTCGGCGATGGTCGGCACGGCGAGCACCGGCAAGGCCCCCGCGCAGCGCGGCGTCACCGGTGGGGCGGTCGCCCAACTGTTTCCCCGGGCCGCGGGCTGGGCCCGACGAGACCGGTTCGGCGCGCTGGTCGCCCGGGAGGCCCGTTACTGGTGGCGGGACGCCCGTCGCCGGGCCAGCCTGATCACGATCGCGGTGGTCGGCATCTTCGTACCCGTGTTGATCAATGTCACGGGCGGGGACTTCGCGGCCGAGGACGGCGCGGGGTTCACGGCGGCCACCAGCGACAGCTCGCCGGTCGTGGTCACCATCTCGCTGCTCTTCGTCGGCGTGCTCGCGTCGGTCACCCTGGCCAACCAGTTCGGCTTCGACGGCAACGCGTACGCGGCGAACGTCGTGGCCGGCGTGCCCGGCCGGGTCGAGCTGCGCGCGCGGATGACCGCGTTCTCGCTGTACGTCCTGCCGATGCTGGCAGTCGTCGCGGTGGTGCTGTCGGCGCTGCTCGCTCGACCGGCATGGATCGGGCTGATGGTCGGCAGCCTAGCCGCCACCTACGGTGTCGGGTTGGCGGTGAACAGTTTCGTCTCGGTGCTCGCGGCGTACGCGCTGCCGGAGACGAGCAACCCGTTCGCGATGAACAGTGGCGCGGGCGTGGCGAAGGGCCTGCTCACCCTGCTGTCCATGATCACCACGGCGGTGGTCGCGGTGCCGATGGTGGTGGCCGCCGCGCTGCTCGGCGACGCCTGGCTCTGGCTGGCCCTCCCGGTCGGCGCGGCGTACGGGCTGGGGGCGGCGCTGCTGGGCGCGTACCTGGCCGGTGACGTGCTGGACCGCCGTCAGCCGGAACTGCTGGCCACTGTCACCCCGCGTCGTTAACCGGCGTTCCGACCGGTGCCGTGGGCCCTCTGGGCGGCCTGGGCGACGAAGTCACGCCAGGCGGCCGGAGCGAAGGTGAGCGTCGGACCGGAGCGATCCTTGCTGTCCCGGACCAGCACGACACCGGGCAGATTGTCCGCCACCTCGACGCAGTTGCCGCCGGAGTCGGTCGACCGGGTCGACGTGCGCCAGCCTGGCTCGCTCATCGTCATTGCGTCACCTTCAGCTTCCGGATCAGATCCAGCGAGGCGCCGGTGGACAGTGCTTCGCCGAGCAGGCTATCCCACTTGCGATCGATCAAGGCGATCATTTCCGGGTCGTCCATGACGTGTCCCCGGACGGCATTCTCCAGGTAGAGCGCCCTGTCCCGGTCCGGCAGATCGGCGAGCACAAAGCCACCACCGAGCCCGACATGCTCGCCCACCGCCAGTGGAATGACGTGCAGCCGGACGAATGGCAGGTCTGCCACTTCCTGCAGTCGACCGAGCTGGGCGTCGAGCACCGCAGGCCCACCGACGGGGCGACGAAGGCCCGTCTCGTCCACCAGGAAGACGCAGTGCGGCGGCACCTCCCGGACCAGCAGCTTCTGACGTTCCAGCCGGACTGCAACAAGCTCGTCGACCATGTTCGGCGGATGTAGTCCACCCGCCGAGATAACGGCGCGGGCATACGCCTCGGTCTGGAGCAGTCCGGGGACCAGGCACGCCTCGAAGGCGCGCAAGCGCAGGGCTCGCTGCTCGTATTCGCGCCACTGCGCGAACCAGGACGGACCGCGTTCCTGGTCGGCGGCCCTGAGGAGTTCGGCGAGGAGGCCGCCGGTGGCGAGAGCGTCGTCCGCGGCGACCGCGAACTCCATGGTCGGCCGGCGTCGGCCGGTCTCGATGGCGGCCACCGTGGACGGACTCCACCTGATCACGGTCGCCAGTGCTTCCTGGGAAACCTCGGCACCCGCCCGGGCGGCCTTCAACGCCCGTACCCACATCTCGATGTTCATCCTTACCTTCCCGGTAAGTACGTGACCGCGCTGCGTAGTAAGCCCTGGAATCCTCCCCTGCCCGCAGCCGGGAGTCCAGGGTGGAGAACGCGCGGCCCGGCCGGTGGAGGCGACGTCCCGGCGGTCGGTCCTGCGTCGGGCCGCCCCGGTCATCCCCCGATCGGGGCGGCCCTCGTCGACTGGGAGGGGATCGCTCATGATCGGGTCAGTCCTCGGTGGGAACGGGGCGCGGTGGTCGTACCTCAGGAGGAAGGCCGTGGTGTCGACGGCCGTGCCGGATCGGCCACCGGCGGGCGCGCGGCCGACGGGCGGCGCCCGGGGCGGCGCGGGCCGGGGCGCGGCATGTCGCGCCCGGACGCCGGACACCACCGCGAGCCGTCCTCCGCCCAGAGCGCGCGAAGGCCGGCGGGTGCTGCCGGTGCTGGCGAACGGAGGGCCGTGGTGAGCCGGCCGCACGTGCCGATGCGGCCGCTGTGGCGGTGTCGGGGCTGCGGCGCGCCCTGGCCGTGCCAGCCGGCGCGGCTGGCGCTGCTCGCCGACTACCGGCACGACCGCACCGCGCTGCTGGTCTACCTGGGCACCCTGATGGTGGAGGCGGGCGATCAGCTCGCCCGGCTCAACGGGCGACCCGCCGACCTGCACGAGCGCTTCCTGGGTTGGGCGCGGGGCCGGGGCGGCACAATGTTTCACGTGAATCATGAGCCGGGTGCCGAGATCCACCACACCGACCCGTTCGCGGTGCCGACCGGGCAGCGGTCGCCGGTCCGCCGGCTGCGGGGCCGGCTCGCCGCGCCGGTGACCCTCTGGACGGCGCCCGGCCCGGCGGGCCTGACCGTCTCGTCCACCCTGGTCGCCGAGGGGGAGCCGGACCGGCTGCTCGGGTTGATCGACGCGGAGTCCGACCTCTGGGCCGCTGTCGAGGAGGCGGGACGGTTCGCGGTCGCGCCGCTCGGCCCGGCGCACCGCCAGCTCGCCGACCGGTTCGCCGGCCTCTTTCCCGCCCCGGGTGGGCTGTTCGCCACCGGCACGTGGACCGAGACGCCCTACGGGCCGGTGCCGACCGACGCCGGCGGCTGGGTGGGCTGCCGCCTGGACACCGCCCGGGAGTACGGCTGGGGTCTGCTGGTGGAGGCCACCATCGAGGTGGTCGACCTGGCCGAGGAGGCCACGCCGCTGCTGCACTACCGGGGGCGCTACCACGAGCTGCCGGGCTGACCTGGGCCGCCCGTCCGGACCGACCGGTCACCGGAGTGACCTGGGTCACTCGGCGCAGCCAGCCAACCGCTCGGCGCACTCGACGACCAGGGTCGATCTCGGCCTTCCCCGTCGGGGAGCCTGCTCTCTACGGTGCGCGAAACTACCCCCGACGCCTGTGAAGGTGGTGATCCACAGATGTCCACGGACACACCCGCGCCGACCGCTTCCCAGCCGGACAAGTACCTGGCCGTGCAACGGTCGGACGAGTTCGCCGGGCTGCGCCGCGCGCTACGCGGCTTCGTCTTCCCGATGACCGTCGCGTTCTTCCTGTGGTATGCGCTCTATGTCATTCTCTCCGCGTACGCCCGGGACTTCATGGGCACGAAGCTGTTCGGCAGCAACATCAATGTCGCGCTGGTCTTCGGCCTGCTCCAGTTCGTCTCCACGTTCGTGATCGCCTGGCTCTACTCCCGGTACGCGGACCGGAAGATCGACCCGGTCGCCGACCGGATCCGTGCCGAGATCGGGGAGGTGACCCATGAAGACGGTCCTCGTGGCTAATCCGCTCCTCGCGGCCGAGGCCGGCAACCACACGGCCCGCAACCTGACGATCACGTTGTTCCTGGTGTTCGTGGCGGTGACCCTGGGCATCACCATCTGGGCCAGCCGGCAGACGAAGACGGCGACCGACTTCTACGCGGGCGGTCGTTCCTTCTCCGGCTTCCAGAACGGCATGGCGATCGGCGGCGACTACATGTCCGCCGCCTCGTTCCTCGGCATCGCCGGCATCATCGCCCTCTACGGCTACGACGGCTTCCTCTACTCGATCGGCTTCCTGGTCGCCTGGCTGGTGGCGCTCCTGCTGGTCGCCGAACTGCTGCGCAACTCCGGCCGGTACACGATGGCCGACGTGCTGGCCTTCCGGATGCGTCAGCGTCCGGTGCGGACGGCGGCGGCGGTCTCCACCATCACGGTGTCGATCTTCTACCTGCTGGCCCAGATGGTGGGCGCCGGCGCGCTGGTCGCGCTGCTGCTCGGCATCAAGCCGGGAACGACCTTCCTCGGCATGGACGCGGCCACCGCCAAGGTGGCGACCATCATCATGGTCGGCGCTCTGATGATCATCTACGTGACCGTGGGTGGCATGAAGGGCACCACCTACGTGCAGATCGTCAAGGCGTTCCTGCTGATGACCGGCGCGCTGCTGATGACCATCCTGGTGCTGGCGAAGTACAAGTTCAACCTGTCGTCGCTGCTCGGCGACGCCGCCGCGTCCTCGGGCAAGGGCAGCGCGTTCCTCGAACCGGGGTTGCGCTACGGCGTCGAGGTGGCGGGTAACGCGACACAGACCTTCTACAACAAGGTCGACCTGCTGTCGCTCGGCATCGCGCTGGTGCTCGGCACGGCCGGCCTGCCGCACATCCTGATCCGCTTCTACACCGTGCCGACCGCCAAGGCGGCCCGCAAGAGCGTGCTCTGGGCCATCGGCATCATCGGCACCTTCTACCTGCTCACCCTGGCCCTCGGCTTCGGTGCGGCGGCGCTGGTGGGCAGCAAGGCGATCACCGCGCAGGACAAGGCCGGCAACACCGCCGCGCCGCAGCTGGCCGAGGCGCTCGGCATCGACTTCTTCGGCGGCGACCTCGGTGGAGCGGCCCTGCTCGCGATCATCGCGGCGGTCGCCTTCGCCACCATCCTGGCGGTGGTCGCCGGGTTGACCCTGGCCTCCTCGTCCAGCCTGGCGCACGACTTCTACGCGAACGTCCTGAAGAAGGGCGAGACGTCGGAGCGCCAGGAGGTACGGGTCGCCCGGATCTCCGCCCTGGTGATCGGCGCGATCTCCATCCTCCTGTCGATCTACGCGCAGAACCTCAACGTGGCGTTCCTCGTGGCGCTGGCCTTCGCGGTCGCCGCCTCGGGCAACCTGCCGGCGATCCTCTACAGCCTGTTCTGGCGGCGGTTCAACACCTCCGGCGCGGTGTGGGCGATCTACGGCGGTCTGCTCTCGGCCGTGCTGCTGGTGTTCTTCTCGCCGGTGGTCTCGGGCGCGGCGACGTCGATGTTCCCGGACCACGACTGGCAGTGGTTCCCGCTGTCCAACCCGGGCATCCTCTCCATCCCGTTCGGCTTCCTGTGCGGGTGGATCGGCACCCTCATCTCGAAGGAGAACGACGAGGCGAAGTACGCGGAGCTGGAGGTGCGCGCCCTCACCGGTTCGGGCGCCCACTGACCCGCGGCACGGGCCCCCTGTTGACGCCACGCGTCAACAGGGGGCCTCTTGCGGTAAACAGGGGTCGGTAGGCTGACCGGCATGAAGGTTGCTGAGCGCTTCGGTTCCGGTCACCGCGTTCTCGTCACCGGCGGCGCCGGTTTCGTCCCGTCGCACCTGGTCGACTCCCTGATCGCCCGGGGCTGCACGGTGGTGGCGCTGGACAACTTCGTCACCGGCTCCAAGGAGAACGTCGCCCACCTGCTCGACCGGCCAACCTTCACCCTGGTCGAGGCGGACCTCTCCGACGGCCTGCCGACGCACCACCCGGCAATGGCCGAGCGGTTCGACGCGATCCTGCACATGGCCTCGCCGGCCAGCCCCACCGACTTCGCGCAACTGCCCGTGGAGATCCTCCGGGTCGGCTCGGTGGGCACCCTGCACCTGCTGGAGCGCGCGGTCGCCGACGGCGCCCGGTTCCTGATGGCCTCCACCTCTGAGGCGTACGGGGACCCGAAGGAGCACCCGCAGCGCGAGACCTACTGGGGCAACGTCAACCCCATCGGCGTCCGCAGCGTCTACGACGAGGCGAAGCGCTTCTCCGAGGCGGCCACGATGGCGTACCACCGCTACCGCGGGCTGGACGCGGCGATCGTCCGGATCTTCAACACGTACGGCCCGCGGATGCGCCCGGACGACGGCCGGGCCATCCCCACCTTCATCTCCCAAGCGCTGCGCGGCGAGCCGATCACCGTGCACGGCACCGGCAACCAGACCCGGTCGATCTGCTTCGTCGAGGACCTGGTGCGGGGCATCCTGCTGCTGCTCGACTCGACCGAGACCGGCCCGGTCAACTGCGGCACCGAGCACGAGATGTCCATGCGTCAACTCGCCGAGTTGATCGTGTCGCTCTCCGACAGCAGCTCGCAGGTGACGTACATCACCCGCAGCTCGGACGACCCGGAGATGCGCCGCCCCGATCTGACCCTCGCCCGTGAACTGCTCGGATACGAGCCGACCGTGACGCCCGAAGACGGCCTGCGACGCACGATCGAGTATTTCCGGGCGCGGCTAGGGTAACCAGCTCACGGCGGAGCACCGCGAGCTGAGTGTCGCCTGAGGGCGGTAGTGGCTCCCGCTACGTACCCTGAGTTACATGTCAGCGACCTCTGCCGGCGTTCCTCACCCGCACCTGCACCGCAGCGCCGGGCGCGCCTCGGTGCCCAGCCCCGACCGGGGCGCCTCCGGACGCGCGCGTCCCGCCGAGGCGCGCTGGTACCCGCCGTACGACGAGCAGCAGCCCGGTCCGGGCGGCCCGGCGGGGCCGACGGGACCGGGCGGGCCCGGTGGGGCCGGCGGGCCGGGACGGCGTGGCCCCCGGCCGCGCTGGGGACGGATCGGCCTGGTGGCCGGGATCGCGGTGCTGGTGCTCGCGCTGCTCGGCGGCCTGGGCGCCTGGCTGTACGCGCGCAACCTCGACAACGACCTGGCCCGCACGGACCCGTTCGCGGAGATCACCGGCGGTCGGCCGGCGAAGCCCGTCGACGGCGCGTTGAACATCCTGCTGGTCGGCAGCGACTCCCGGGACCCGGACGCGCCGGTCGACACCAAGAGCCAGTGGCGGGCCGACACGGTCATCGTGATGCACATCCCGGCCGACCACCAGTCGGCGTACCTGGTCTCCATCCCGCGTGACCTGTACGTGCCGATCCCGCAGAGCGCCGGGGCGGACTGCGGCTCCGGCCAGCGCGCGAAGATCAACGCGGCGTTCGCGTTCGGTGGCCTGCCGCTGGCGGTCCGCACCGTGGAGTGCTTCACCGACGTCCGGATCGACCACGTGATGGCGATCGACTTCGGCGGTTTCAAGGAGGTCACCGACGCCCTCGGCGGAGTGGACCTGAAGGTGGAGCGGACGATCACCTCGATCCACAAGCCGTACCGGACGTTCACCAAGGGCACCAACCACATGGACGGCGCCGAGGCGCTGGACTGGATCCGGCAGCGCAAGCAGTTCCCGGACGGCGACTTCGCCCGGATGCGGCACCAGCAGGAGTTCCTCCGGGCGCTGATGGACAAGGCGGCGAGCACCGGCACCCTGGCGAACCCGAAGAAGCTCAACGACTTCCTCAAGTCGGTGACCGCCGCGGTGACCGTCGACCAGGGCTTCTCGGTGACGGACATGGCGGTGCAGTTCCGCAACCTGCGTGGGCAGAACCTCACGTTCCTGACCAGCCCGAACTCGGGCAGCGACACCATCAACGGCGAGTCGGTGGTGGTGTCCGACCGGGAGAAGGCGCTGGCGATGTACCGGGCCATGTCAGCGGACACCATGGCGGACTGGGTCAAGGCCAACCCGCCGAAGAGCACCGACGGCGGCTGAGCGCAGGGGTGGACCGCGTCGGCGGCGACGCGGTCCACCCTGAAGCGAGCCGACCTCGCCTTTACGGTCATCGAATGGGGACGATCGCCCGGTTGACGGCACCTGTCGTCCCAATTGAGTCCAGATGAACTCGCAAAGTCGAATTGATGTACGTACAGTGGGGCGGCCCCCCTCCTGATCACGAGCTGGAGCACGCATGCCGGTTCAGGCCAGCCGTCGCCCTTCGTCCGCCGGATCCGCCGCGCCGAGCGGCCGGATCGCCGCGTCCATACCGGTGCAGCCGGGCCCGTCGAACGGTGGTCCGGGCGGTCGCCCGCCGGGTGGCGGCAACGGCCGGACAGGCGGGAAGGGGCCGGCGAAGAAGCGGCCCCGCCGCAAGGATCCGCTCTGGGCCCGACTGACCGTGATCTTCGGCGCGGTGCTGATGCTCAGCAGCGGGGTGGCCATCGTCGGCACCAAGGTGCTGATCGGCCAGGCGACCGGCGACATCGCCCAACGCAACCTGCTCGGTGATGCCGGCAAGACCGACGCGGAGGGCGGCGCGAGCCTCGACGGTCCGATCGACATGCTGCTGCTCGGCGTGGACGCGCGCGAGCGTTGGGCCGCCGACGACGTCCGCTCGGACAGCATCATCATCCTGCACATCCCGGCCTCGCACGACCAGGCGTACCTGATCTCGATCCCCCGCGACACCGAGGCGCAGATTCCGCCCTTCAAGAAGAGCGGCTTCACCGGCGGCACCGACAAGATCAATGCCGCGTTCCAGGCCGGCGCCCGCAACGGTGGCGGCTGGGAGGGCGGCGCCCAGCTGATGGCGCAGACGATCAAGCGGCTCACCGGGATCAGCTTCGACGGCGCGGCGATCATCAACTTCGGTGGCTTCAAGAACGTCATCGACACCCTGGGCACCGTGAAGATCTGCGTCAGCTACGAGGTCAAGTCGAAGCACATGTCGTTCGTCGACGGCAAGCCCATGTGGAACGCGGACGCCAAGAAGACCGGCAAGACGATGACGCCCGTCGTGCACAAGAAGGGCTGCCAGGAGATGGAGGGCTGGGCCGCCCTCGACTACGCCCGGCAGCGCTACGGCCTCCCCGGCGGCGACTACGACCGGCAGCAGAACCAGCAGCAACTGATCAAGGCGATGGCCCGCAAGGCCACCGACGGCGGCATGCTGACCAACCCGGCCAAGCTGAACCAGCTGATCAAGGCGGCCGGCAAGGCGTTCGTCCTGGACACCGGCGGCGTGCCGATCGAGAACTTCATCTTCACCATGCGTGGGGTCACCGCTAACGAGTTGACCATGCTGAAGACCAACAACGGCAGCTTCAACGGCAACGGCAACAACCGTGAGGCGTTGAACGAGGAAACGATGCAGATGTTCCAGGCGGTCAAGCAGGACAAGCTCGCCGAGTTCGTCTTCACACACCCCGAGGTGATCTCCGGCCGCAAGTGACGGCCGCCGCGTCGCTTCACGCCGCCTCGCCTGAGGCGGCGTCGCCTCGGGCCGCGTCGCCTCAGGCCGCGTCGTTCGAAGTCGCGGAAAGCCCGACGACCGGTTCGCTACCGCCCGTAGCCTGACGTGAGCAGGTTTCACGTATCGGCTGCGGGGAGGCGGTCACGTCCAGGTGGGGCCGGAACGCAGCGGACCGGGCACGCCCGGCCGCGCCCCGCCGCGCCCGCTGGTCACGCCTCCTGCTCGGCGTCGGTCTGGCCCTCGTCCTGCTGGCCGGGCTCGCCCAGATCGGGCTCAAGACGCTGACCCACCGGTACGACCGTACGGTGGCCAAGGAGCAGCTGCTCGACGCCGACGCCCGCACCGACCGGACCGACCTGGACGGGCCGCTCAACTACCTGCTCATCGGCACCGACCGACGCGCCGGCAGCAGCGAACCGGACCAGCGCTCGGACACCATCCTCATCGTGCACGTGCCCGCCGGGCGGCGGGAGGCGTACCTGGTCTCCATCCCGCGTGACCTGCTGGTCTCCATCCCGCCCGCGAACGGCTTCGGCGGCGGTCCAGACAAGATCAATGCTGCGTACGAGCACGGCGGCGGCGGGCAGGCCGGCACCCGACTGCTCTCCGTCACCCTGAACCGGCTCACCGGCATCCGCTTCGACGGCGCCGCGCTGATCGACTTCTCCGGCTTCCGGAAGGTGATCGACCTCCTCGGCGGGGTGCAGATGTGCGTGGACACCCAGGTCCGCTCGATCCACACCAACCGCGTGTTTCCCACCGGCTGCCAGCGGATGGACGGCGCGCAGGCGTTGGACTACGTACGGCAGCGCTACGACCTGCCCAACGGCGACTTCGACCGGCAGCGCCACCAGCAGCAACTCCTGCGGGCGATGCTGGACAGCGCCGGCAAAGCCGACCTGCGCAACAACCCCGTCAAACTGGACCAGGTGCTCCGCGCGGTCGGCGGCTCGTTGACCGTCGACACCAACGGCGTACCCCTGGAGGATCTGCTCCTCGCGCTCCGCGCGCTGCCGCCCGACGGGATGCGCGGCGTTGAGGTGCCCTCGTCGCCGCAGACCATCGACCAGGTTTCGTACGTGGTGCTCGACAACGGCGGCAACGGGCTCTTCGAGGCCGTCCGGGGGACCCGCGTACCGGCCTGGGCGCAGGCCAATCCCCGCTGGGTGACCCGGTTGTGACCGTACCGACGGCCGGGTCGGTGCCGATCCGGCCCGCGAGGATCTAGTGTTGCTTCCTGTGTTCGGACCCCAGGTTCCCACCGTGCCCGTGACCCAGATCGCCGACGACACCTACCTGCTCGACGTGCGGGAGGCCGACGAATGGGCGGCCGGCCACGCACCCACCGCCCACCACCTGCCGATGATGGAGCTGCCGGCGCGGCTGGCCGAGGTGCCCACCGACCGGGACGTGGCCGTCATCTGCCGCTCCGGTGGACGTTCCGCCCAGGTCGTCGCCTACCTGGTCAACAACGGCTGGGAGCAGGTGCGAAACGCCGACGGCGGGATGCGCCAGTGGGCAGCGGTCGGCCGTCCGGTGGTCGACGCGAACGGGCAGCCCGGCCAGGTCATCTGAGGCGGCCGGGATGGGCGGTCCTCTGGTCTTCGCGCACCGCGGCGCCTCGTACGACCTTCCGGAGCACACCCTCGCCGCGTACCTGCGCGCCCTCGACGAGGGTGCCGACGGGCTGGAGTGCGACGTCCGGCTGACCCGCGACGGGCATCTGGTCTGCGTCCACGACCGGCGACTGGACCGCACCAGCAACGGCCGCGGTCTGGTCAGCGCGCGCACCCTCGCCGAGCTGGACGCCCTGGACTTCGGTTCCTGGCATCCCGGCAGCGCGCCGAGCGGTGACCTGCCGCCGGACGAGTCGCACACCCGGCTGTTGACGCTGGCCCGGCTGCTCGACGCGGTGCTCGCCGCCGGGCGGCCGGTCCGGCTGCTGGTGGAGACGAAGCATCCGTCCCGCTACGGCTCGACCGTGGAACGGCGGTTGGTCGAGCTGCTGCGGCGGTACGGGCTGGCCGACCCGGCACCGGACGACCCCGTCCAGCTCACCGTCATGTCGTTCTCCCCGCTGGCCGTCCGACGGGTCCGGGAGCTGGCCCCGGCGCTGCCCACGGTGCTGCTGTTGGAGGTGCTGCCGCCCTGGCTGCGGCTGGGCCGGCTGCCGTTCGGCGCCCGCATCGCCGGGCCGGGCATCGGCCTGGTCCGGGCCCGCCCGCACCTGCTGCCCGCGCTGCGCGCCGCCGGCAACCAGGTGTACGTCTGGACCGTCAACGAGCCGGCCGACGTGGAGTTGGTGCTGGCCGAGGAGGTGGACGGGATCATCACCGACCGCCCGGCCCACGTCCTGGCCCGGCGGGACCGCTGAACGGGCCCCCACGCCGAGCTGGCCGTCCAGCGTGCCGACCGCCGGCAGCGCCTGCACCTACGCGACAACCGGGGGTGCCGAAAGCCGTGCCGGCGGGGCAGACTCGGCACATGCCGGAGCGTATCGATTTTCCCGCTCTTCTCGCCGGCCACACCGTCGCGATCGAGTCGATCAATGCTGGGGACGCGGGCCTGCCGGTCCTCACCCAGCTGCTCCGGGTAACCCAACCGGCGCTGGGCGCGACCGGCATGGCGTTCGTCGAGTTCGGCCCGACCGGTGGCCGGGTGATCGCGGCGACCGGCGCGGCGGAGTGGGCGCTCGGCCGACCGCTCGCGGCGGACGACCCGGACACCGTCTGCCTGCTCTCCGGGCCACGGGTGGCCCAGGTTCGGGTGACCGACCTCAACGGCAAGCTCGCCGCTGAGCTGGCCGGCAGCGGGTTACGCCGGATGGTGGTGGCCCGAGCCGAGATCGGCGGTCACACCGTCGGCAGCCTGCACGCCCTCTATGCGGGAGACGACGAGCCGGACGCCGAGCAGCGGGGGGTGGTCGCCTACCTCGCCTCGTGCGTCGGGCACATGTACGGCGACCAGAGCGGGTTGCCGGTGCACGGCGACGGGCCGGTGGTGGCGGCACTCGCCGACGGGCTGGCGGTGGTCGACCGGGACGGCCACGTCCGGCTCTGGAACCCGGCCGCCGCCCAGGTCACCGGCCGGACAGCGGAGCAGGCGTTGAAAGGCCCGCTGCCGTTTCCGTTGCCGCCCTCCGGGCAGGTCCGCGACCACCGGCTGCCGGACGGGCGCTGGCTGCGCATCACCTCCGGCGACCTGCCCGGCCCGGGCGCGCTGCGGGTGGTCACCTTCCGCGACATCACCGACCAGCAGCGCCGCGATCACGACCGGGAGCTGTTCGTCGCGGTCACCAGCCACGAGCTGCGCACGCCGGTCACCGTCATCAAGGGGTACGCGGACACCCTCACCGACCACTGGGAGTCGCTGACCGAGGGAGACCGGCGACAGGCCGCCCGGGTGATCGGGCAGCGCGCCAACGAGCTGGCCCGGCTGGTCGACCGGCTGCTCTCCTCGGCGGCCGAGGCGGGGCCGGGGGACGACCCACCGACCCCGTTCGACCTCGCTGAGGCGTTGCGCGCCGCCATCGTGGACCTGCCGGCGGAGCTGCGGCACCGGCTGACGCTGCGCCTCCCCGCCGACCTGCCCAAGGCGCTCGGCCACCGGCCCAGCCTGGCCACCGTGCTGACCGAGCTGGCGACCAACGCTGGCAAGTACTCGCCGCCGGGCTCCCCCATCGAGATCACCGCCGGGGTGGACGGCCAGTTGGTCGCGTTCCGGGTCAGTGACCGGGGCATCGGCATCCGGCCGGAGCACGTGGAGCGGGCGTTCGACCGGTTCTGGCAGGGCGAGTCCGGCGACCGGCGCGGCTACCCGGGAGCGGGGCTCGGCCTCTATCTCGTCCGCCGGATCGTTGAACAACAGAATGGATGGGTATCCCTACGTCCGAGGACCGACGGCGGTACGGTCGCAGAGGTGCGGCTACCGCGCGGTTGACCGACGGTGGCGCGACGTGGAGGCGACGGTGGCAGCGGCAGTGAGGGATCGGGCGTGGTGCGTGGTGGTTCCCCACCATGCCGCCGGCGCACGACTGGCGCGACACCGGCTCGCCGACGACCTGGCTGACGTCGTGACGCCGGCGCTTCTCGCGGATCTGATCGCGGTGCTCGCCGAGCTGGTGGGCAACTCGGTCCGGCACGCCCGGCCGCTGCCCGGCGGCGTGGTCCGGGTGGCGTGGCGGCTGCGAGCCTCGGCCGAGGGCCCGCGGATCCAGTTGCGGGTGACCGACGGCGGCGCGGGCACCAGCCCGCGGATCCGCACGGCCAGCCCGGACGCCGCGGACGGGCGGGGTCTGCACATCGTGGCCGGCCTGGCGACTCGCTGGGGCGTCGAGCGCGACGGCATGGGCCAGCGCGTGTGGGCGGAGTTCGACCCCACCCCCGCCTCCCACCCCGACCTGGTACCAGCCGCCTGACATCGTTGATCATGAAGTTATTGCCACGACACGCCGTGCGCGGTGACAATAACTTCATGATCAACAAGCGGTGGGGTGGGTGGGTCCGGCCCACGGCGGGACGGGCGGGGCCTTAGGCTGTGACGCCGTGAGCAAGCGTCGAAAGAGCCAGCGAACCGCCGCCGACACCGCGCCCCGGAAGGACAAGGTGCGCGACGTCTTCGTGCCGCGACCGTTCGAGGGGCTGGCCGACGAGTCCGAGTGGATCGCGCTGCGCGAGCTGGTGCCCGCCGCGTCCGCGCCGCTGCGGCTGGCGCCCGCCCTCGTCGAGGAATTCGGGGACCGGTCGGCCACGCTGGCCACGGTGCTGCCGATGGCCGCGCCGGCGGTGAGCAAGCCGGACGGCCGGGTGCTCATCGGTCTGCAACGCCACCAGCAGTCCGGCGACGTCTCCCGGGACCTGGCCGAGGCGCTGCTCTGCGCGCTGCGGACCGAGCCGGGCGGCCAGGTGTCCGTACCACCGCTGCCCGGTCCCGGGCCGCGACTGCAGGACATCCTGGTGGACGGCCCGCTGGAGATCACCATGCACGACGGGTTCGAGTTCTGGCTCGACCCCGGCGCGACCGACGACCCGAGCGTCCAGGCGTCGCTGGAGCGGGCGAACGCCGCCATCTACCCGACCGTGCGGATGACCGCCGCGAAGGCCGCGTACTGGTGCCAGGTCCCGGAGAAGGCGCACGTGCGCTGGGTGCTCCCGGACGACGAGGACGCCGCACTGGACGCGCTGGCCCGCCTCGGCGCGGCTGGCACGCTGACGCTCGGCGAGCAGACCAAGTTCGCCGGGATGTTCCGCGCGCACGGCCGGCTGGTGCCGGTGTGGGACCTGCCGGAGGAGACTCCGGCCGACGACTGGGAGGACCCGGTCGCGCAGTTCGCCAAGCGGTACGCGGAGGCGCTCGCCACCACCGAACCGCTGGACGCCGCCGGCCGGCGGGCCCGCCAGGGGCTGCTCGGCCGTCAGCTCACCCTCCGCTGACCCCGACGCGCGGCCCGTTCACCCGTTGACCGGCAGCGGGTCGCGCACGATCGGGCAGGACATGCAGCGCGGGCCTCCCCGGCCGGAGCCCAGCTCCGAGCCGGCGATCGGGATGACCTCGATGCCGGCCCGCTCCAACTGCGCGTTGGTCTCGGTGTTGCGCTCATAGCCGACGCAGAGCCGGGGCGCCAGGGCGAGGGTGTTGTTGCCGTCGTCCCACTGCTCGCGTTCCGCGGTGACCGGGTCCAGGCCGGTGTCGATGACCCGGAGCTGGTCCAGGTCCATCGCGTCGGCGGCGGCCCGCAGGAAGGGCGCCGGGCCGTCCACACGTGGGTCCTCGCCGTCCGCGCCGGCGATCACGGTGTACGCCGAGAGCGTGCTGGCGATGTTCGGATACATCAGCACGGCGTCGGCGTCGACCATCGTGCACACGGTGTCCAGGTGCATGGTGGCGCGCTTCTGCGCGATCGGCACCACCAGGATGGTGTGGGCCAGCCCGGCGGCGAAGACCTGCCGGCCGAGGCGTTCGGCGCCGGCCGGGGTGGTCCGCTCGCCCACCCCGACCGCCAGGACGCCCGGTGCGAGCAGCAGGACGTCCCCGCCCTCCAGGTGCTCCAGATTGGGGCGGTAGACGAACTCGGTGCCGGCGAAGCGCGGATGGTGGCGGTAGATGGCGTCGGTCAGGGTGGTCTCCCGGCGGCGGGCCGGCATGGCCAGGCTGGTGACACCGACCCGGTCACCGATCCACAACGACGAGTCCCGGGTGAAGAGCAGGTTCGGCAGCGGGTCGATGACGAAGTCGTGCCGGTCCATCAGGGTGTAGACCAGCCCGCCCGGCCGCTCCGAGCTGATCCGCAGCTCCTCGTGGGCGAGCCCGGCGGTGAGCACGTCGGCCAGCGCGGCCGGGTCCAGATAGGCGAGGTGGTCGGCGACCCGGGCGCGGAGCGTGTCGCCGAGTCGACGGGAGCGCAGCACCTCCTCGGTCAACTCGGCGCGGGCATCCTCGACGGCCAGCGTCTCGGCCAGCAGGGTGGCCAGATAGAGCACCTCGACCCCGCGCTCGCGCAGCGCGGCCGCGAACGCGTCGTGCTCCTCCTGGGCGCGGCCGACCCAGGGGATCGCGTCGAACAGGAGTGAGTCGTTGTTGCGAGGGGTGAGCCGGGCCAGTTCCGGGCCGGGCCGGTGCAGCAACACGGTGCCGAGCCGGCCGACTTCACTGTCGACGTAGTGGGTCACCCCCGCAGCGTAGGGCAGGGTTTGGCGGCATCCGACAAAAGAACTGTGGATGAATATGGCATTCATCCACAGTCACTCCGGCGCTCCGGCTTGCCGAACACCGGGAGTGGCAACGTAGGGTAGTGAGGACATAACTTCGAGGGACCTTTTGCCGGAGGTCGACGACGATGACTGTCTTTCCCGCACGACGAGCCGTACCGACCGCCAGGGCACTGCCGCCCATCGCGGTGCCCCACCCCCGCGTCGAGTCGCCCGGGGCTCTGGAGCCGGTCCGTCCGACACCGCTCGAATGGGCCCGCCGCCGCCGTGCCGAGCGGGGAGCCCGTCGACTGGAGGCGGCCGGAGCCCGCGCGCTCGGCCAGCTCGACCATCTCGGGCCGGCCTGGCACGTCATCGAGTGGCCCCGCACCGACGTGGCGGACGTCCTGCTCGACCGCACCCAGGAGGACCGCGCCGGGTTCCTCGCCATCGGGCCGAGCGGCCTGTTCGCGGTGACCATCGCCGACCACGGCCGGGCCCGGGTGCTCGTCGCCGGGGACGTCGTGCAGATCAACGGCAAGCGGCCTCCGTACGTCACCGAGGCCCGGCGGGACGCCAGGCGGGCCAGCAAGGCCCTCTCCGACGCGGTGGGGCTGACCATCCCGGTGACGCCGGTGCTGACCTTCGTGGGCTCCGGCGTGATCAGCGTCTACGGCCTTCCGAAGGACTGTCTGATGGCCACCCACCGGGAACTGGATCGGCTCCTCGTGGCCGGTGGCAGCCGGATCAGCCCGGCCACGGCCGAGAAGCTGTCCCGGGTGGCACAGCACCCGAGCACCTGGCTGAACGGCACCTACCGTCCATCGGCCGACTACCGGTGGTACGACGAGGGCCGAACGGCCGCTGACAAGCCGGCCCACCGCCGGTAACGTCACCGGCGACGCCACGCGGCCCCGGTCCCCCACTACCCACCGGCTCCCGCGCCGTCGCCGGCCGCCCCGGTTCGAGCTGTGCGGTCCGGTGACCTGGTGCGCTCGGTGATTCCGTCGGCGACCGGCTAGCGTGGACAGTCCGTCGGTGGACATAGGAGGCGCGGTGGCCCACGTCGAACTCTCGCTCTCGGAAGTGTTCGTGCCGTCGGCGCGGGCCTCGACAGAGCTGGAGTCCGACAACGTCGGCCAGTGGTCCTCGACGGTCGACCGGGCCGATGAGCCCTGCCTGCTGATCGACGCCGACACCCGGGTCGTGGCCATCTCCGCCGCCGGCTGCGAGCTGCTCTGTCTGGGCGACCCGGCCGGCCTGATCGGGCGACCGCTGCTCGACGGCGGCCTGCGACTGCTGGATTTCACCGCCAACCGGGGCGAGCTGACCGAGGCCGAGATCGACAAGATCCCGCCTCTGCTGGCGCTCTCCTCCGGCCGGCTCGCCCGTGGGCTGCTGCGGGTGCAGGCCGCCTCGCCGGACAGCTCCGACGCGACGGTGGACGCGATCTCCACCCCGGTGCTCACCAACGGCGCCGTGGCCGGCTCGCTCACCTTCTTCTCCGAGGTCTGACCTGCGGCGCAATATGTCGTTCGCCGCCTGACCTGCGGCGCAATGTGTCGTTCGCCGTCTGACCTGCGGCGCAATATGTCGTTCGCCGCCTGACCTGCGGCGCAATGTGTCGTTCGCCGCACGCGGCGATGGCGGGATGGGCCCACACCCACGCCGTAAGGTGCCCTCATGCTCGATATCGCTCTGCTGCCGGGGGAGTACGCCGTGTGCCGGTTGCGGGCCGACACCGCCCTGCCGGCCGCGCTGTCGAGTGGGCTGGGCCGCGCCGACGTGGTCACGGTGAGCTGGACCGCCGACGGGATCTCGGTGATCTGCCCGACCGACCGGGTGCCCGC
Source organism: Micromonospora sp. NPDC005252 (assembly GCF_042872475.1). Classification (NCBI taxonomy): domain Bacteria; kingdom Bacillati; phylum Actinomycetota; class Actinomycetes; order Micromonosporales; family Micromonosporaceae; genus Micromonospora; species Micromonospora sp. NPDC005252. The sequence goes on from NZ_JBIAKN010000003.1 coordinate 92,555, forward strand.
CCAGGCCGTGGTGGAGACCACCTGGCGCTGTCTGCGCGTCGTCGGCCCGACGGGCGTGGACGCCACGGGAACACTGGCGGCGCTCGTCGACCCCCTCGCCGCGGCCCGGGTCAGCGTGGTCACGTTCTCCACCTTCGACACCGACTACGTGCTGGTGCCGACCGTCCGGTTGACCGAGGGCACGGCCGCCCTGGAGCGCGCCGGGCACCGCGTCCTCGGCTGAGCTTCACCCCGCCGTCAGCTCGCCCTACGATGGGCTCGGCCACCCCGGCCGCGATGACGTTTCCCAATGTCCGAGGATCGGCCCGTGCCGTTCGACCCGCCCCGCCACCCGGCTCCCCCGCCCCGGGCGACAACCGCCATCACACCCGTGGCGGTTCGCGCGCTGCCCGTGGCCGGGGCCCTGCTGGCGCTCCTCACCATCGGGGCGCTGACCGGCTGCGGCGCCCCTCCCGAGCTGCGCGACCCGGCCGGGGTGCCCACCGGCGCCGGCACCCCGACGGCGACCGGCCCGACCGGCGTCCCGACGGGCACGCCGTCCACCGTGCCGAGCGCCCCACCGCTCTCCACCCCGTCGGCCACCCGGGACCCGGGTCTGGTCGCGACGGCCTGCCGGAACGGTCCGACCGGGCAGCGGGTGGTGCAGCTGCTGCGCGGCCGGGCCTCGGTGCTCCCGGACAACGTGCGGGTCCGGGTCCGCACCGGGCCGCTGTGCGCCGCCGACTGGCAGTACACCGTGCTGGAGGTGACCGGGCACGAGGAGCTTCAGGTCGTCACCCGGGGTCGGCCCACCGCCCCGGAACTGGTCACCGCCGGCACCGACGTGTGCACCATCGAGGTCCGCGCCACCGGGCCAGCCGGGATCCGTACGCTCGCCTGCGATGCTTCTCCGGCGGTCCAGCCGGGTGCGTAGTCTGGTCGACATGCCCGGAACACCGCCCACGCGCTTCGTCTACCTCGGCCCGGAGGGCACCTTCGCCGAGCAGGCCCTGCGCACCGTCCCCGCCGCCGAGCGTGGCACCCGGACTCCGGCCCGCAGCGTCGGTGAGGCCCTGGACAGCGTCCGGGCCGGGGACGCTGACGCGGCGCTGGTGCCGCTGGAAAACTCGATCGGCGGGGCGGTCGGCGTCACCCTGGACGAGATGGTCGAGGGCGACCCGCTGGTGATCACCCGAGAGGTGATCCTGCCGGTCGAGTTCGTGCTCGCCGCGCGTGCGGGCACGACGCTGTCGGCGGTCCGCACGGTCGCGGCGCACCCGCAGGCGTCCACCCAGTGCCGTGGCTGGCTGCGTGACCACGTACCCGACGCCGTGGTCGTCGACGTGCTCTCCAACGGCGCGGCAGCCGCCGGCGCCGGGTCCGGCGAGTACGACGCGGCGATCTGCGCCCCGATCGGGGCCGCCCGACACCGACTCGCCCTGCTCGCCGACAAGATCGCTGACCACCCCGACGCGGTGACCCGTTTCGTCCTGGTCTCCCGCCCCGGGCCACCCCCACCGCCGACCGGCGACGACCTCACCTCGCTGGCCGTCTACATCGCCCACGACCGGGTCGGCGCGCTGCTGTCGGTGTTGATGGAGCTGGCCGTCCGCGGCGTCAACCTGACCCGGATCGAGTCCCGCCCGACCGGCGAGGCCCTGGGCCGGTACGTCTTCTTCCTCGACTGCACCGGCCACGTGGCCGACGTACGCCTGGGTGAGGCGTTGCAGGGGCTGCGCCGGGTGTGCGCCGATGTCCGTTTCCTGGGGTCGTACCCGCGGCATCGCTGGGTCGACGCGGCGGGCGAGCGGCCCGTGCCCGCGCCGGCCGGCCTCTCCGACGTCGACTACGCCGATGCGGCGGCCTGGCTGGCCCGGCTGCGCACCGGCGAGTTGAGCTGACCGGCCGAGCAGGCGAGCAACACGCGTACGGGCGCTCCGGTGCGACCGGGAGCGCCCGTACCCGCGTCGGTGGTCAGCTCAGCAGACCGCCGAGCAGACCGCCCTCCTGCTGCTGCTGACCGCTGCCCATGACCGGCGGCTCCTCGGACGGCTGCACCACCACGAAGCCCTGACCGGCGAAGCTCATCGTGAACGACTCGCCGGTGCGCCGGCCCAGCAGCGTGCCAAGACCGAGCTGCTCAGCCCGGTGGTAGCCGGTCTGGAGGTTGGCCGACCAGCAGACGGCGGCCTGCGGGTCGACGTACGTCGGGGCGTCCACGTTGAGCACCACCGGGGTGCCCTTGGTCGTGATGGCGATCCTGCCGTACCCGCTGAACACGCAGTTGAACAGGCCGGACGAGGAGGCCATCCCGGCGCCGCCGACCATCCTGATGTCGTACTGCAGGGTCGAGTCGAAGGCCAGCACGCTGGAGCCGTTGATGGACAGGGCGTCGCCCGGCTCCAGGTCGATGATGTGCACGTCCTTGGCCAGCTCGGCGAGGAAGACGTCACCCTGGCCGGTGACCTTCATCAGCGGGACACCCTCGCCGGTGAGCTTCTGCTTGAGGAACTTGCCGAGCCCACCCGAGCCCAGCGCCTGGAACTGCACGTTGCCCTGGTAGGCGACCATCGACCCGACCCGGGCCATCGCCTCGCCGTTGAGCTCGATCTTCAACATCTTGGAGTTCTGCAGCCGCATGCCGGCCTGCGCGGACTCCTTCTCCAGATTTTCCGCCGAGAACAGCTCGCTGCGCATGAAAGGTGCCTCCTGAAACGGTCGCGGTCGCTGCACCGACGGTAGGCGACCACGGCAACCAGGGGCCATCGGCGAAGCGGCGTGCCGCGCTCTGACCTGGCGGTGTGCGGCCGGGTCAGCCCCAGCCCAGCGCGTGCAGTCGCGCGTCGTCGATCCCGAAGTGGTGGGCGATCTCGTGCACCACGGTCACCGCGACCTCGTCGACGACGTCCTCGTCGCTGTCGCAGATCCGCAGGATCGGACGGCGGTAGATGAAGATCCGGTCCGGAAGCACGCCGGCGTAGTCCCAACCCCGATCGGTGAGCGCGTGCCCCTCATAGAGGCCGAGCAGGTCGGGGTCGGTGTGCGGTGGGTCGTCCTCGACCAGGATCACCACGTTGTTCATCAGGCCGAGCAGTTCCTCGGGCACCTCGTCGAGGGCGTCAGCCACCAGCTCCTCGAAGCGCTCGCGAGTCATGTCCACCGGCACGGCGTCCATTCTGCCCGACGCCGCACCAATCGGCCGGCTCACGCGCGGCCACCCCGGCCGGGGCCGCGCGTTCACGAAAGAGAGCGGCCGCCCGGGACCGGGCGGAGGCTCCTTCCGTGAACGTGCGGCGTGCGTCGCCGGGTCAGGAAGCCAGGCGAGCGGTGAGGGTGATCTCGGCGCCCGGCGAGAGCAGCCGGGAGATCGGGCAGTTGGCCTTGGCTGCCTCGGCGAGCTTCTGGAACTCCGCCTCGTCGACCCCGGGCACCTGGCCGACGGTCTCCAGGTCGATCCGGGTCACGCTCATTCCGGCGTCGGTCTTGTCCAGGTGGACCTTGGCGGTGGTCTCGACCGAGGTGGGCGTCGAGCCGGCGTCGGCGAGGGCCTTCGAGAACGCCATCGAGAAGCAGCCGGCGTGCGCGGCGGCGATCAGCTCCTCGGGGTTGGTGCCCTCACCCTCCTCGAAGCGCGACTTGAAGGAGTAGTTGCCGGACAGGCCGCCCTTACCGGTGCGGACGGTGCCGGAACCCTCGGTGAGATTGCCCTGCCATTGTGCGGAAGCGGTACGGATAGGCATGAGGAGAACGCTAGCGGAAAGGTGCCTCCCGAGCGACCGACCGGCACCGACGCCTGCCGTGCGATTCCCGTCACCCCTGGCGGAGGCGCGACGCGGGCGGTTTCGGCAGCGGCACCAGCACGACCCTCTGTGCCATGATTCGACGCAGGCCCGCGACCGGCGGAAGGATGGCCGATGTCCGAGGAGCTGCCCATCCCACGGCAGGGCGACCCGTCCGACGGGCCGGCCGTGATCGAGTGGGGTGCCGACGAGCCCGCCACCGGGCGCCGCCGCCTCGGCGGGTCCCTGGCCGGCATCACCCGGGATCCCCGCCTGCCCGTGCTGCTCGCCGGGCTCGGGGCGGTGGCGGGGGTGGCCTCGCTGCTCGGCGAGTGGCTGGTGATGACTCTGCCGAACGGCGGCCCGGCCGGTGCCACCTCGATCGACGTGCCCGCCGGGGTGTCCGACGTCGGCGGCTTCGGCATCGGCTACCTGGTCGGTCTGCTCGGGCTGGTCTGCACGGTGGCACTGGCGCTGCGGGGCACGGCGGCCGTCCGGCCGAACGCCCGACTGGTCGGGTTCACCCTGAGCGGGGCGCTGCTGGCACTGCTGGTCGCGGCGACGGCGACACTCGACGACCCCGGTCAGCGCAACTACTTCTACGAGCCGGAGGACAACTTCCGGGTCGAGTACGGTCGCGGCCTGGTGATGGCGTTCGTGGCCTGCGTGCTGCTCGCCGCGGCCCTGCGGCTGGCCCCGAACGCGCCGACGGAGGACAACCGTTCCGGGGCCGCGACGGGGCAGGGCTGGCGCCGTCGGCACCTCGACCCGGTCGAGAAGGAGGACGGCCCGCCCGCGCCGGCCGACCTGACCGTGACCGCGGTGGCGCCGTTCGCCCGCCCCGAACACCCCAACACCTGAGCCGGCCAGGCCGACCCCGACCCACCGATCTTGCACTTTCTGCAGCGACAGAAGGCGCATTCCACCGCGTATCGGCGACCGGAAGTACAAGATCGCGGAGGTTGGGAACGGGCCTGGAGTTGGTGCCCGATTCGCCTGGAAGACATGGTTCGGGCCCGTTTCCCGAGGTACGGTTGCTGCCCGCCGTCACGCCGGGCCTCGGTTTCCCTGGCCTCGGCAGGTGCGACGGCGGCGGGCGAAGGAGGAACGATGACCCGCCCGGGACTGCCCAAACTGATCGCGACCGACCTCGACGGAACGCTGGTCCGCAGCGATGACACCGTCTCCGCGTACACCCATGGGGTGCTCGACCGGGTGCGGGCCGCCGGAATTCCGGTGGTCGGCGCGACCGGACGCGGCCCCCGCCTGACCGAGCTGACCCGCAACGACATCCGGGCCGCCGACTTCCTGGTGATGGCCGGCGGTGGACGGGTGGTCGACCAGAGCGACCCGACCGGCCCGGTGGTGCTCCGCGACGAGCGGCTGCCCGCCGAGGTGCTGGCCCGGCTGCTCGCCGACCTGGAGGCCGAGGTCGGCCCGCTGACCGTGATGGTCGAGGCGTCCGACGAGCACGACGCCCCGCTCTGGGGTGACTACCACGAGAGCTGGCCCTACCAGGACCGGTTCGAGGCGCGCAGCCGCGCTGAATGCCTCTCCTGTGACGTGATCAAGGCCTTCGCCCGGACCGCCGACCACCACGTCGACGAGCTGCTGGCGGTGGCCCGCCGGATCGTCTCGCCGCAGGTTGCCTCGCTCACCCAGGCCGGGCTCGGGTTCATCGAGATCTGCCCGCCCGGCGTGGACAAGGCGACCGGGCTGACCGTGGTGGCGCAGAGCCTGGGGGTCGACCCCGCTGACGTCCTGGTCTTCGGCGACATGCCCAACGACCTGCCGATGTTCGAGTGGGCCGGCTGGTCCCGGGTCGCGGTGGCCAACGCGCACCCCGCGCTGCGTGCCGCCGCCGACGAGGTGACCCTGCGCAACGACGACGACGGGGTGGCGGTGTACCTGGACCGGCTACTGTCCCGGTGATGCGAGACACCCCTGCGCTGGTCGCCACCGACATCGACGGCACGCTGATCCGCGACGACCGCACGCTCAGCCCGCGCACCGCCGACGTGCTCGCGCGGATCACCGCGCGAGGCACGCCGGTCGTCCTGGTCACCGGCCGTCCGGTCCGCTGGCTGGAGATGGTGTACGACCAGCTGGCCGAGCCGCTGCCTGCGGTCTGCGCCAACGGCGCCGTGGTCTACGACCCGGTGCGGGACGAGGTGCTGCGGGCCGACCCGCTCGCGCCGCAGCACCTGGCCGAGGTGGCCGAGCGGCTGCGGGCCGAGGTGCCCGGGATCAGCTTCGCCGTGGAGATCATGGACAGCCGCCAGATGCGGCACGAAACGGACTACCCGCTGCGCTGGGACGTCGACCCCGACGGGATCCGGCCGGTCGAGACACCGGAGGAGCTGCTCTCGCTTCCCGCGGTGAAGTTGCTCGCCCGCGCCGGCGAGCAGGACCCGGACGCGTTCGTCGCACTGGTGGCGGCAGCGGTGGCGGGGTTGGCCGAGGCGACGCACTCGTCGTCCTCGGGGCTCGTGGAGATCTCCGCGGCCGGGGTGACGAAGGCGGCCGGGCTCGACTGGTACTGCGACCGGCTCGGCGTGGCGGCCGCGGACGTGCTGGCCTTCGGCGACATGCCGAACGACGTGCCGATGCTGAGCTGGGCCGGGCGCGGGGTGGCGGTGGCCAACGCGCACCCCGCCGTCCTCGCGGTCGCCGACGAGGTGACCGGGGCGAACTCCGAGGACGGCGTGGCGGCGTACCTGGAGAAGATCTTCGGGGTGGACTGACCGGCCAGGTCAGAGGTACTGGCCGGTGTTGTGGCCCTCACCGCCGCCCGGCTGGCCGATGCCCGGCATTCCGGGCACCACACCGCCGGGGCCGCTGGGCAGCGCCTGCCGGCCGCCGCGCATCTGCTCCAGCTGGACCCGCGCGGCCATCTGCTGGGCGACCAGGGCCGCCTGGATGCCGTGGAACAGGCCCTCCAGCCAGCCGACGAGCTGGGCGTGCGCGATACGCAGCTCGCCCTCGCTCGGGGCCTTGTCCTCCGTGAAGGGCAGCGAGATCCGCTCCAGCTCGTCGCGCAGCTCGGGGGCGAGACCCTCCTTGAGCTCGACGATCGACCGCTCGTGGATCTCGCGCATGCGGTGCCGGCTGGCGTCGTCCAGCGGGGCCGCCTTGACCTCCTCCAGCAACTGCTTGATCATGCTGCCGATCCGCATCACCTTGGCCGGCTGCTCTACCAGACGGGTCGGGTCCTCGCCCTGCCCCTCCTCGGTCTGCATGGTGCCGATCGGCCGGCCGTCCGGACCGACCACCACCACCGTGCCGGAGTGGCCGGAGTCGTCGGGGCCGGGCTGGTCGTTCTGCTCAGCGGAGCGCGCTTCGGTCATGGGGTCCATCTTTACCCAGTGGGCGCGACCCATGCCGCCCGGGACCGACTCCCAGGGCCGAACCACCCGGGCGGGGCGCGCTACCGTCGCGCCATGCCTGCCGACCCACGCGCCGTGCTGACCCGGCCCGCGCCGGAGCCGGACCTGACGGTGGCCTACGGCGACCACCCCGACCAGATTGCCGACCTGCGCCGGCCGGCCGGTGTCGGTCCGGCCCAGCCGCTGGTCGTCGTGGTGCACGGTGGTTTCTGGCGCTCCGAGTACGACCGCCGCCACACCGGCCCGCTGGCCGCCGCGCTCGCCGCCGAGGGCTACCCGGTGGCGCAGCTGGAATACCGGCGTACGGGGGAGCCGGGCGGCGGCTGGCCGGGCACGTTGACCGACGCGCTGGCCGGGATCGCGGCGCTGCCCGAGCTGGCCACCGAGGCGCTGCCGGGTCGGGTGAGCAGGGCTGCGCCGATCGTCATCGGTCACTCCGCCGGTGGCCATCTGGCGCTGTACGCGGCGGCCACCGCGCCGTCGACGGTGAGCGGAGTGCTGGCCCTGGCCCCGGTGGCCGATCTCGCGGCGGCGTACCGGCTGGATCTGGACTCGGGTGCGGTGGCGGCGCTGCTCGGCGGCGGCCCACTCGACTTCCCGGACCGGTACGCGGCGGCCGATCCACGATCGTTGGTACCGATCCGGACACGGACAGTAGTCGTGCACGGTTCGGCGGATCTGCAGGTGCCGGTGGCGATGAGCCGGGACTTCGTCGCGGCGGCTCGTGCCACAGGATCCGATATTTCCCTTGTTGAGCTGCCCGGATGTGAGCATTTCGGGCTGATCGACCCGGAGTCTTCGGCGTGGCCCCCGGTGCTGGCTGTGTTGCGGTCCCTGCACGATGATCACTAACCATTGACGCAGCGTCGCGGAGCAGGTAGAACGCCGGAGGGGCGGTGTTCTGCCCTGCAACGCTCCTGGAAGGAACTCGGTGTCGCAGATGAATCGCAGGCGGGCGCTCCAACTGTTGGCCGCGCTCGGAACGACCGGGTTCGCCGCCGCGTGCGGCTCCGACACCGAGGGCAAGCCGGCCGCCGCCAAGAGCCCGATCAAGATCGGTCTGATCGCGCCGAAGGCCGGCGGCTTCAAGTCCATCGGTGACGACATCACCAACGGCTTCCAGCTCTTCCTCGACCTGCACGGCCAGCAACTGGGCGGGCATCCGGTCGAGCTGCTGACCGCCGACGAGGGTGACAACGCCAAGACCGGCAAGGCCGCCGTCGACCAACTGCTCAAGCAGAACGTGCTGGCGCTCACCGGCGTGGTCAACTCGTCGGTGATGGTCGGCATCCGCGACACCGTGGAGGAGGCCCGGGTCCCGCTCATCGGCTCGAACGCCTCGCCGAGCAGCCTGCAGAGCGTCGTCTACATCTGGCGTACGTCGTACGTGCTGGATGAGGCCGGCCGGGCGCTGGGCCGCTACCTGCGCGACCAGCTCCCGGCGAACGGCCGGATCGCGATCATCATGCCGGAGAACGTGGGTAGCCCGGACGTGGTGCGGGGCTTCAGGCAGGAGTTCGGCACCTCCGACCCGCGCATCGCCGACCCGGTGACCAACACCAACCCGACCCCGAACCCGGGCAAGGGCACCTACGTGGCGGACATCGAGAAGGCGCTGCGCAAGAAGCCGACCGCCGTCTTCTGCTTCTTCGCGGGCTCGGCCGCCGTGGAGTTCATCAAGCAACTGCGCGACCAGTTCAGCGGCCCCGTCTACGCGCCCGGCTTCCTCACCGAGGGCACCGTGCTGGAGAGCCTGGGCCGGGACGCGCTCGGCATCCAGACCGCGCTGAACTACTCGGCCGACCTCAACAACACGTCGAACCGGGTCTTCGCCTCCGCCTACCGCAAGAAGCACCAGACCACGCCGACGACCTACGCGATGGCGTCGTACGACGCGGCGCAGGTGCTCGACCAGGCGATCCAGCTGACCGGTGGGTCACCCACCCCGCAGCAGGTCAACCTGGCGCTGGGCCGGATCGGCCAGATCGACAGCCCGCGCGGCATCTGGCAGTTCAACCAGCCGCGTACCCCCCAGCAGAAGTGGTACCTGCGCGAGGTCCAGCGCGACGGTCAGGTCATGTCGAACGTGCTGATCAACGAGCTGGCCACGCTCGGCTGAAACGCCCACCACAAGCAGCAGCAGGGGCCGGCCTCCGACGGGAGGCCGGCCCCTGCCGTACGCGGCAGTGTTCGGGTCAGTGCCGCAGCTCGGCGATGCAGCACTTCACGCTGCCGCCACCCTTCTTCAGCTCGGCCAGCTCGACCGGCACCGGGTTGTAGCCGGCGGCCTTGAGCTTGCCCGCCAGCCGGGTGGCCTCGCTGTTGAGCACCACGTTCGCGCCGTCGCTGACCAGGTTCAGCCCGAAGGCCATGGCGTCCTCGTCGTCGGCGATCACCGCGTCCGGGAAGAGCTGGGTCAGCACCCGCTGGCTGGCGGCCGAGAACGCGCCGGGGAAGTAGACGACGTTCGAGTCGTCGATGGAGGCGAGCGCCACGTCCAGGTGGTAGAAGCGCGGGTCGATGAGGCGCAGCGACACCACCGGGCGGCCCAGCGCCTCCTGCGCCTCGGCGTGCGCCGGGATCTCGGTGCGGAAGCCGTGCCCGGCCAGGATCAGCCCGCCGTGCGCCTCCGGTAGGTAGGCGAAGTCACCCTCGCCCTCGTTGGTCTCGCTCGGGGCGATGAACCGCCAGCCCTGCGACTCGTAGAAGGCGTGGTGCGCGGCGGCCTCGGCGGCCCGCTGCTCGTGCTTGAACCGGGCGCCGTAGACGCTGCCGTCCACCACGAACGCACCGTTGGCGGCGTAGACCATGTCGGGCAGGCCCGGCTCGGGGGTGAGCAGATGCACGTCGTGCCCCAGGCCGACGAGCGTCTCGCGCAGCCGGTCCCACTGCTTGACGGCCAACTCCCGGTCGACCGGGGTGGTCACGTCCATCCACGGATTGATCGCGTACTCGACCGCGAAGTGCTCGGGCGAGCACATGAGATATGTCCGCTTTCGCGAGACTCGCTGCTGGTTCACGGTCACCAAGAGTAGGTACCGTTGAACTTTGGTAACAGCCACAACCATTGCTTCCCAGAGGCGGAACGTTGCAGATAGACGCCGTAGACCAGCGGATCATTGCGTTGCTCGTCGCTGACGCCCGCGCGTCGTACGCCGACATCGGCGTCCGGGTGTCACTCTCCGCCCCGGCGGTCAAGCGCCGGGTGGACCGACTGCGCGCCACGGGCGTGATCAGGGGATTCACCGCCGTCGTGGACCCGGCGGCCGTCGGCTGGACCACCGAGGCGTTCGTCGAGCTGTTCTGCGCCGGTCGGACCACCCCGGCGCAGATCGGCGTGGCCGCCCGCCGGCACCCGGAGGTGGTCGGCGCGTACACCGTCTCCGGCGAGGCGGACGCGCTGGTGCACCTGCGGGCCGCCGACATCGCCCACCTGGAGGCGGCGCTGGAACGGCTGCGCGCCGAGTCCTTCGTGACCTCCACCCGCAGCACCATCGTGCTGTCCCGGCTGGTCGAGTCTCCCGGCGTCGGGCCGTCCAACCGGGCTTGACCTCAAGCCCGGTTCAGGTGTTGGACTCGTGGCGGCCTGGGCACGACACGAGGGGGACTTGATGCGGGCGATCTGGTTACGTGAATTCGGCGGTCCCGAGGCGCTGGTGCCCGGCCCGGCGCCCGACCCGAGCCCCGGCCCCGGCCAGGTGCTCATCGACGTCGCGCACGCGAACATCACCTTCGTCGAGACGCAGCAGCGCTCGGGACGCCCCGGCCCGTTCCAGGTCACTCCACCGCTGATCCCCGGCAACGGCGTCGGCGGGGTGATCGTCGCCGTCGGGCCGGACGTCGACCCGGCCCTGACCGGGCGGCGGGTGGTCAGCGCCACCGGCGGCTCCGGCGGGTACGCCGAACGGGCGGTGGTGGACGCGTCCGCGCCCATCGACGTGCCGGCCGGGCTGGCGCTGGACGCGGCCGTGGCCATGATGGCCGACGGGCGTACCGCCACCATGCTCGTCGAGGCGGTCGGCGTCCGCCCCGGCGACCGCGTGCTGATCGAGGCCGCGGCGGGCGGCGTGGGCAGTCTCCTCGTCCAGCTCGCGGCGCGGGCCGGCGCGCGGGTGATCGGCGTGGCCGGCGGGCCCCGCAAGGTGGACCTGCTACCCGGCCTGGGCGCCGAGGTGGCGGTCGACTACCGGCTGCCGGGCTGGGCCGACCGCATCCGGGACGCGGTGGGCGGGGTCGACGTGGTGTTCGACGGCGTCGGCGGCTCGGTCGCCCGGACGGCGTTCGAGCTGCTGGCCCCGGGCGGCCGGATGATCAGCTTCGGGTTGGCCAGCGGCGAGTGGTCCCCGGTGGCACCGGAGGCCGCCGCCGAACGTCAGGTCACGCTGGTCCGGCCGGACGTGCCGCCCGCGCGGCTGCGGGCGTACACCATCGGGGCCCTGGCGGACGCGGCGGCCGGCCAGCTCCGGCCGCTGATCGGCCAGCGCTTTCCGCTGGAACGCGCCGCCGACGCGCACGCCGCCATCGAGGCGCGGGCGACGGTCGGCAAGACCCTGCTGGACGTGGTTTAGAGGTACATGCCGGTGCGGTGCTCCGACTCGTCGCGCCGGACCGGCTTGTCGCCCTCACCGAAGAACCGCTTGCCACCGAACTCGCCGTGCAGGCGGTCGTCCAGCTCGTCGGCGAGGCCGGTCATCACCTGCACCGCCAGCATGAGGTGGGTGGCCTGGAAGTTGCGCCCGAAGACCGGGATGGACGCCCAGACCGTGTCGTCGGCGCAGTAGAGGCGACCGATCGGCATCCGGTTGGTCAGCTCCGACAGCTTGACGTAGAGCCGTTCGGTCGGCTCGACCTCGGTGAGCACCGGGGAGAAGACGTCCACCAGGGATGGATTGTCCCGCACCCGCACGAAGACCATCGCCGAGCCGGCCCGGATGGTGATGTCGCCGTCCGAGTCGATCTGCAACCGCTCGGCGTCGGACTTCAGCATCGTGGACACGACGGTGCGGACGCGGTCCGCCAGGTCGAGCACGTCGTCCCGCTCGGCGGCCGCCTCGGCCAGCGCCTCCTGGAGGTCACCCTCGACGTCGGCATCCGGGCCGAACTCGCTGCGCGCGGTGCCCAGCGGCTCCACCGTCAACGGCTCACCCTCGGCGTCGTGCACCAGGTAGACGAGGAAGGCTGGGTGCGGGGCGCCGTACACGTCGCGCAGCGTGCGGGACAGCAGCGGGGCGATCCGGGCCGCCTCCGCCGTCGTACCGTCCAGCCCGAACGAGCCGCCGGAGCCGGCCACCACCCCGGGCGGGGACCAGCCCAGCGCCACCATGTCCGCCACCGCGGCACGGTCCAGCCGGTAGCCCTGCGGCAGGGCGGCGTTGCCGACGGCCCGAGCCGACAGCCCGCCGTCGCCGGTCACGTCGACGCTGATCGAGTAGACGGCATCCCCCGTACCGGAGGCGGTGGGGTCGAGGGTCAGTTCGAGGTGCGCGCCGGCGGGCAGCTCCCGCAGCCGCAGGGCGAGCATCCGGGCGAACTCCCGCCACGCCTCGGTCACCTTGGCACGCAGGTCGGTGGTGCTGGGCTCGTCGAGCAGGATCGACTCTGCCGGCTCGGATGTGCCGCCGGGCTCACCGTCCGGCGCCGAGGGGTGGTCAGCCGTCATGATCGCCTCCGTCCGTTCCGATCACCCTACCCACGCCGTCCGGGCGTCGAATCAGCCCGGACCGGGATCGGACACCGCCGTCCTCTCGCCGTGGCGACGGTCTGGTCGCGGGGGCGCGGCGCAGCGGGTCAGGAGGTGGGGTCGTCGGGATCGGCACCGAGCCGGACCGGCCAGTCGGCCGCGAGGGCGCTGAGCCGGGCCGCGGCGTCCGCCGGGTCGGCACCCCTGCCGACGGCAAGCCCGAGCAGGTACGCGGTGACCGGCGCCCCTGGCCGCAGCACCTGGTGGGCGACATCGCGGGCCAGGTCCAGCACCGCCGACACCGGCACCTCGGTCGGGTCCAGACCCACCTCGGCACACGCTGCCGTGACCCAGTCGTCCAGCACCGTCATCGCACCCACTCCTCCGCCCGGCGTACGTCCTCGTCAGTGTCGCAGTCGAACCAGGGCGGCGGACCGTCACCGGCCCACGGCACCTCCCGGACGGCGAGACCGGCCAACAGCGCCCGTACCGGAGCACCGGCCAGGCTGCCGCCCCGCTCGGCGGCCAGCCGGGCCAGCCCGGTCCGCAGCGCGGCGACGCGCCACACCCCGCAGAGCGACTGCCGACGGCCGTCCGCGTCGACGAAGCACACCCCGTCGACTGGTCGCTCCCCGTCGAGGTGGGTCAGCAGGTCGCCGATCGCGGCGCGGGTGAGCAGTGGAAGGTCGGCGGCGAGCAACGCGACAAGCGTCGTGTCGGGATCGAGCAGTGCCAGCCCGGCGGCCGTCGCGGCGACCGGCCCGCCGCCGGGCGGATCCTCGCGGGTGATCCGCACACCGTCCGCGACACCGTCACCCGGGCCGACCAGCACACGCGGCGCGGCATCGTCCACGGCGGCCAGCACCCGGTCACGCATCGACCGGCCACCAACCGGAAGCGCGGGCTTGTCCACCCCGCCCATCCGTCGGGCGGCCCCACCCGCGAGCACCACTGCGGCGTACGTCCCCACCCGGTCACGGTAGCCGGGCCGGTTGCCCGGTGGCGGCGTGCGCTGCCGGGTGCTCGGTGGCGGCGTGCGCTGTCCGGTGCCCGGCGGGGCCCTGCCGGTGCCCGGTGGCGGCGTGCGCTGCCGGGTGCCTGATGACCGGCGGCCGTGCGGGTGTGCCGGGCCGGGGTGCAGGATGGCGGGATGGGACGGGCGACTGACCGACGGGGCGTACTACGGATCGACCTGGACGCGGCGGCCGACGGACGCGCAGCCGTCCGACGGCCGGACACCCTCGCCGTGGAGGAGCCGCTGGAGATCCGGGTCGGCGCGGCGGGCCCGGGCCGGCGCAAGCCGCTCGCCGTCACCATGCGCACCCCCGGCGACGACCTGGATCTGGCGATCGGGTTCCTGCTGACCGAGGGGCTGATCCGCTCGACCGACGACGTGCTGACCGCCCAGCTCTGCGCCGGCGCGGAGACGCCGAACACGTACAACGTGGTGGACGTGGTGCTCGCCCCCGGCGTGCCGGAACCGACCACCGACCCGTCCCGGAACTTCTACACGACCAGTTCCTGCGGGGTGTGCGGCAAGGCGAGCATCGACGCGATCCGGACGCGGTCGCTGTTCGACGTCACGGCGGACCCGCTCACCGTGCCGGCCGCCCTCCTCGCCGAACTGCCCGACCGGTTGCGCGCCGCCCAGCGCGGCTTCGACCGCACCGGCGGGCTGCACGCGGCAGGGCTGTTCAGCCCGGCCGGAGAGCTGGTGGTGCTCCGCGAGGACGTGGGCCGGCACAACGCGGTGGACAAGGTGATCGGCTGGGCGGTGCGGGAACGCCGGCTGCCGCTGACCGGGCACCTGCTGCTGGTGTCCGGCCGGGCCAGCTTCGAGCTGACCCAGAAGGCGTGGATGGCCGGCCTGCCCCTGCTGGCCGCGGTGTCCGCGCCGAGCACCCTCGCCGTCGAGCTAGCCGAGGAGGCGGGCATGACGCTCGTCGGCTTCCTGCGCGGCCCGACCATGAACGTCTACGCCGGCCCGCAGCGGATCACGGTCGACCAGCCAGCCTGAACCTCAGCGGCCGGTTTGACCAGGTCCAGCCGTGGTCGCCGGGCCGACCCCCGAGGTGGCCATGGACCCCGCGCCGAGGTGCGGGCTACCGGGCCTGGGTCCAGCCGATGAAGCGCTCAGTCAGGCCAGCCGGTGGCGTGCCACCGTGCAGCTCGGTGAGGTGTTCGGTCGCCTCGGCCTGTAGCGCCGTCAGGTGCTCGATCAACTCGTCACGGCGACCGCGGTACTTACCGAGCAGGCGCAGTTTCGCGGCCGAGCAGGGCCACGCGATCCCGCAGGTGCGACAGCGCCACGTCGGCTTGAGCATTTGGTGTTCGGTCATCTGACAGCCCGCACCGGGTCACGCCGAGTCACCTGGCGGCTGGTCGGCCCGGACGTCAGCAGGTTGACCCCTTCGCGGAGCACGAACAGCTCCCGCCTAGCCCGTGCGGTGCCGTCCGATCCCAGCTCGTACGCCTCGATCCAGGTCCAGCCGTGGTAGGTGTGGCGGTCGGTGAGTTCGCGGATGACCCGGACCGTGATCGGCCGGATGAACTGCGGGCTCGCGGCGCGGGTCAGGCGAACAAGGTCACCGGCCTTGAGCGGTGGCGGGTTCGTGGGCTTGGGCGGCATGGTCCCCCTCCTCGTTGGGAGGGGCCGCCCCGGAGTGCTCGCCCGCGGGGCGGCCCCGATACGAACGCGACCGCCGGGTCTCGGGGGGTCCCTGCCGGCCGCGCCGTTCGGAAGGAACACTTCCAAGGGTTGCTATCCGAATACACTGCGTAGCAATATCTCCTGTGGACGTCTGGGACGTACGGGAGGGGTCGCGGATGAACCGCGCAGTCGCCGAGGCGATGTCAGCATCCGGCCTGACAGCGGACAGCCTCGCCGCCGAGATCGGGGTGGATCCAAAGACGGCGGCCAAGTGGGCGAACCCGGGACGGATTCCCCAGACGCGCCACCGGTCGAAGGTCGCGGCGGTCCTTGGCCGCGACGAGATGGACCTGTGGCCCGACCTGTTCAAGCGGCGCGAGCCAGCATGGCTCCGGCCCTGGACGGACATCGAGCGCGAGGCCGTCGGCTTGCGGTGGTACGAGTCCACCGTGTTGCCCGGTCTCCTGCAGACCGAGGCGTACGCGCGCGCCGTGCTGAGCAGCGGGCTCTGGGCCGACGACGACCTCGCGGCGCACGTGAGACCCGGCTGCGCCGGCAGGCCGTCGTCTTCGATCGACCCCGTCCACCGCTGACCGTCTTCGTCATCGACGAGGCGGCGCTGCGCCGGGGAAGACCCGACATCATGGCCGAGCAGCTCGATCATCTGATGGTGCTCGCCGAACGGCCGGCCGTGATGATCCATGTGCTTCCCCTGACTGCTGGGTTCCACCCCGGCCAGGCCGGACCGTTCGTCATCGCCAGCACACCGGACGGCGGCGACGTCGGCTACCTCGACGATCAGGCGGCCGGGCGCCTCAGTAATGACGTTGCTCCACTCTGGGCGGTCTGGGATAGCGTGAGGTCGTTAGCGCTACCGCGAGACCTGACCATCGACCTGATGAGAGCGCGAGCATGGATGACGTGACCGGCGCCCGTTGGCGCAAGAGCACCCGCAGCAGCTCGAACGGTGGGGCGTGCGTGGAGGTGGCCGACAACCTGCCGGGCGTCGTGCTCGTCCGCGACACGAAGGACCGGGCTGGCGGCACGCTGGCGTTCCGGCCGGTTGTCTGGGCGAGCTTCGTCAGGCACGTGAGGCACGTCGACCCGATCAGCCAGGACACCTGATCGACTCGGGTTCGCTGAAATCGGCGTGTCCGCACGGTGGGGATGCCCCGTTCTTCTGAGGCGGGGTCAGTCAGGCGGCTTCGACCTCGACGATGCCGTGAGAGATCTTGAATTCGAACTCCAAGCCGGTCCCCGCGGACAGCTTGGCGAGCGTGGCGATGGACGGCGGCTGATCACCGGACTCCAGTCGCGCGATGACCGATTGAGTCATGCCGACCATGCGGGCGAATGCCGTCTGGGTCAGGCCGTTTTCGGCGCGGTACCGGACGATGCGGAGGGCAACATCACGGGCGAAGGCCGTCCGGTTCCACTCAGCGTGGAATGCCGGGTCCTGATCGCGGCTCTCACCGATGACCTGCTGCGAAGTCTTGAGATCACCAGCCTTCATCACTCCTCCTCCACCTCCTTGATCCTTTCCTCAGCCGCTGCCACAGCCCTGTTGAAGCCGCGCCGGTTGACACCGGCTTCTGGGCCGATGGAGCCGACGACGAACGCCGCGCCGACCCCGGAATAGAAGGCACGCCACCGGCTACGGCCTCCCCGTGGGCGAAGTTCCCCGGGCAGCGCGTTCAGCTCGACGATCGCCTCCGGGTGATAGAGGACTAGCCAGGGCACGCGCACCCACCATAGCAAATTTGCGATAAGCGCTGTGGCCGTGCGGTGACACGACCATGGCCTTGTTGGCGGGTACGTGGGCAGGGACCGATCGCGCGCGGGTCAGCGGCGGCCACGTCGGCGGCGCTTGCGGGGGCGGACCACGCCGGGCATCCCGACCGACGGCCAGCCGTCCAGCTCGGAGGGCGGCACACCGCGCCGGAGCAGGTCGTCCAGGAGCAGGGCCAGCGAGTAGTCGGGGTGCAGGCTCAGCGTGCGCTCCAGCGCGACCGCCGCCAGCGCCCCCTGCCCCGCTCGCCAGGCCGCGAACGCCAGCAGCGCACCGGGGGCGGCGGTCAGCTCCGGCTCGGCCCGGCGCAGCACGTCGGTCCAGAGGGCGATGTCCCGGTCGCGGCCGTCGGTGCGTTCCCAGGCGTGGTCACGGATAGGCAGGTGGGTCAGCAGCAGGCTCAGCCAGGCCACCTCGTCGTCGTCGAGGCGCTCACCGCGCCGCTGCCGGCGTTGCGCCTCGCGGACCGCCGCCACCCCGGCGGAACGCAGTGCCCGGCCGCCGAGCAGGTCGCTGGCGGGCGCCTGCTCGACCAGCTCGACCAGTCGCCGTTCCGCCCGGACGGTGGCCGCGTGCAGCGCGTCGCGGGCCGGGCCGTCCACCGGCGACACCTGCGCCACGAGGGCCGCCCGATCGGGGAGGGCGACCTGACCGGCGAACACGGCCGACGCGGTCACCGGGTTGGCCGTCGGGTCGTAGCGCCGACCCTCGGGTGGGCAACAGTCGGCCTCGGTGCACAGGTAGGACCACCACCGGCCGTCGGTCACCCGCAGCGCGTCGAGCACCTCCAGGCCGGCGCCGGTCAGGGCGGCGCGCACCGCGTCCACGCTCGGGGTCACCCGGTCGGGTGGCCCGTAGCCCACCACGGTGGCCGCCTCCGCGCCCTGCCGAGAGATCACCCCGGCCAGGTGTCGGGCACGCTCGACCGGGTCCGTGGACGGTTCGGGCAGGTCGGCGCGGGCGGCGAAGATGATCTGCCGGCCGCGCAGCGCCACCGCGACCACGCTGTCGGCGGGATGGAAGCCGAGCAGGTACGGCACGGCGGCGATCAGGTCGGCGGGCGAGCGGACGGAGAGCTTCGCACGTTCGGTCGAGGTCATGCAGGAAGGCTGCGTCCGACCTGCGAAGCCTTCCAGACCCTGTGGATGACACGCGGCTTATCCACAGTTACTGAACGTATTCATGCAGGTGGACGCGTTTCGATGTACTCACACGACACCCCGGTGTCATGGGCAGCGGCTACCGTGCGCTGATGGACCTGGCGTACCTGCGCGCGCATCCGGCACACCTGCCGACGTTCCGGACCCATCAGCGACTCCGCGAGACGCCGGTCGCCGGAGGGGACATCTGCGCCGCCGCCCGGCTCACCCTGGACGACGGTCACTCGGTCTTCGCCAAGTCCTGGCCGGAGCGGGCCGACCGGCCGGCGCCCGAGGGCTTCTTCGCCGCCGAGGCCGCCGGGCTGCGCTGGCTGCGCGAGGCCGACGCGATCGGCGTACCCGAGGTGATCGTGGCGTTGCCCGACCTGCTGGCGCTCGACTGGGTGGAGCCCGGCGAGCCGACGCCGGACGCGGCCGAACGCCTCGGTCGGGAGCTGGCCGCCCTGCACCGGGCCGGCGCACCGACCTTCGGTGCGGCCTGGGCCGGCTTCATCGGCGCGCTCGGGCAGGACAACACCCCCGACGACGGTCCCTGGTCGACATGGTTCGCCCGCCGCCGGCTCGCCCCCTATCTGCGGCTGTCGGTCGACGGCGGTGCGCTCAGCAGCGCCGACGCCGCGCTGGTCGAGCAGGTGATCGGCCGGGTCGGCGAGTTCGGCGGGGACGAGCCGCCGGCCCGGGTCCACGGCGACCTGTGGCCGGGCAACGTGCTGTGGGGCGTCGACGAGCGGGCCTGGCTGATCGACCCGGCGGCGCACGGTGGGCACCGCGAGACCGACCTCGCCCAACTGGCGCTCTTTGGCGGCGTCGCGCACCTGGATCGGGTGCTGGCCGCCTACCGGGAGAGCTGGCCGCTGTCCGACGGTTGGCGCGACCGGGTGCCGCTGCATCAGCTGCATCTGCTGCTCGTGCACACCGCGCTGTTCGGCGCGGGCTACCGCGATGCGGTCGTCGAACTCGCCCGAGCCGCCCTGGGCAGCGTCGAGCGCGCTACGGTCGACCGGTGAGTGTCGCCCCACGGACCGACGGCGTCCTCGTCGACCGGTACGGCCGCGTCGCGCGGGACCTGCGCGTGTCTCTCACCGACAAGTGCAACCTGCGGTGCACGTACTGCATGCCGGCCGAGGGGCTGCCCTGGTTGGCCGGCCCGGAGCTGCTCACCGACGAGGAGATCGTCCGGCTGGTCCGGGTGGCCGTCGAGCGGCTCGGCGTGACCGAGGTGCGGTTCACCGGCGGGGAGCCGCTGATCCGGCCCGGTCTGCTCGGCATCGTGGCCGCGGTCGCCGCGCTCGACCCCCGTCCGCGGATCTCACTCACCACGAACGGCATCGGTCTGGACCGGTTGGCGCCCGCGCTGCGTACGGCCGGCCTGGACCGGGTGAACGTCTCGCTGGACACGCTGGCCCCGGCCCGGTTCACCCAGCTCACCCGCCGTCCCCGCCTCGACGCGGTGCTGGCGGGGCTCGCCGGGGCGGCAGCCGCCGGGCTCGACCCCGTGAAGATCAACTCCGTGTTGATGCGCGGCGTCAACGAGGACGAGGCGCCGGCCCTGCTCCGCTTCGCGCTCGACCACGGCTACCAGCTACGGATCATCGAGCAGATGCCGCTGGACGCGCAGCACGGCTGGGACCGCAGCACGATGGTCACCGCCGAGGAGATCCTGGCCTCCCTGCGTACCCATTTCGATCTCAGCCCTGACCCGGCCGAGCGCGGCGCGGCACCGGCGGAGACCTGGTTGGTCGACGGTGGCCCGGCCCGGGTCGGCGTGATCGCCAGCGTGACCCGGCCCTTCTGCGGCGACTGCGACCGCACGCGGCTGACCGCTGACGGCCAGGTCCGCGCCTGCCTGTTCGCCACCGAGGAGTCCGACCTGCGGGCGGCGCTGCGCGGCGGCGCGACCGACGACGAGGTGGCCCAGCGGTGGCGCACCGCGATGTGGGGCAAGCGCGCCGGGCACGGCATCGACGACCCCACCTTCCTCCAGCCGACCCGGCCGATGTCCGCGATCGGGGGATGACCGTGCAGCCGAGACCGCTTACCGTCCGCTACTTCGCCGGTGCGCGCGCCGCAGCCGGCCGCGCCGAGGAGGTCACCCCCGCCGGTCGGTCACTCGACGACCTCACCACCGAGCTGGCCCAGCGGCACGGCGACCGGCTCGCCGCCGTGCTGCGGGTGGCCAGTTTCCTCGTGGACGGCGTCGCCTGTCATGATCGTCGGGCACCCCTGCCGGGCGGGGCCACGATCGATGTCCTGCCCCCGTTCGCGGGCGGCTGAGGGGGGCGCACACATGTTGGCGGTTCTGGGGTTCATGGGCGTCCTGGCGCTGGTCACCGGGCTGATCCACCTCTACCTGTGGAAGCGCCTCATCCGGGACACCACCACGCCGGGTCGCTGGCGGCGGATCGGCGGGATCGCCGCCGGAGTGCTGGCGGTGCTCGTGCCGGCCACCCTGGTCGGCACGCAGGCCGGCCTCTACTGGCTCGCCTGGCCCGGCTACCTGTGGCTCGCGGTGATGTTCTACCTGCTGGTCACGCTCGTCGTGCTGGAAGTGCCGATGCTGGTCGTCCGGCTGGTGCTGCCCCGCCGGGTGACCGCCGCCGAGCCGACCACCGCCGCGCCCGAGCCGGTGCTGGTCGGGGCCGCCGGGCCCGCCGATCCGCCGGCCACCGGCGCCGTGACGGCACCGGACCACGACCCGGCCCGCCGTCTGCTGCTGGCCCGCGGAGCCGCCATCTTCGCCGGCCTCACCGCCACCGGCATCACGGGGTACGGCGTCCGCACGGCACTCGGCCCGCCCCAACTCGACCGGGTGCAGATCCCCCTCAGCAAGCTCCCGCGCAGCATGGACGGCCTGCGCATCGCCACCGTCTCGGACATCCACCTCGGCCCCCTGCGCGGGCGGGCGCACACCGAGCGGATCGTCGCCGCGATCAACCGTCTCGACGCGGACCTGGTGGCGGTCGTCGGTGACCTGGTCGACGGCTCGGTCGCCGAGCTGGGCCCGGCCGCCGCGCCGCTGCGTGACCTGCGCTCCCGGTACGGCAACTTCTTCGTCACCGGCAACCACGAGTACTACTCCGGGGTGGAGGAATGGGTCCAGGAGGTGGACCGCCTCGGCCTGCGGGTGCTGCAGAACCGTCGGCAGGAGATCCAGGCCCGGGGCGGTGTGCTCGACCTGGCCGGCGTGAACGACCTGGACGCGGACCCGGCGGGCACTGGCCTCGCCGCCGGTCCGGACTTCGCCGCCGCCCTCGGTGACCGCGATCCGAGCCGCCCGGTCGTCCTGCTCGCGCACCAGCCCCTCGCCGCGAAGCAGGCGGCCCGCTACGGCGTCGACCTGCAGCTCTCCGGGCACACCCACGGCGGGCAGGTGGTGCCGTTCAACCTGGTCGTCGGCCTGGCGCAGCCGGTGGTCAGCGGTCTCGGCGAGGTCGACGGCACGAAGGTCTACGTGACCAACGGCGCCGGTTTCTGGGGTCCGCCGGTGCGGGTGGGCGCCAAGCCGCAGATCAGCCTCGTGGAGCTGCGCTCGGCATAGCGGACGTCACGTCCGCGCGTGGCGGAGGGCGGGCGGCGCGACGGGCGTGACAGGATGCGGCGTGCCCCCGTTCAGCGCCGTACCCCCCGGTGGCCTCCCGCCCTTCGTCGCGGACCTGCACATCCACTCGAAATACTCGCGCGCGTGCAGCCGTGACCTGACGTTGCCGACCCTCGGGTGGTGGGCGCGGCGCAAGGGCATCGCCCTGCTCGGCACCGGCGACTTCACCCATCCCGCCTGGTACGACCATCTGACCGAGACGCTGCGGCCGGCTGAGCCGGGGCTCTACCGGCTCGCCCCGGAGGCGGAGCGCGACATCGCCCGCCGGCTGCCGCCGCGACTCGCCGGCACGACCGACGCGGACGCGGTCCGGTTCATGTTGAGCGTGGAGATCTCCACCATCTACAAGCGGGACGACCGGACCCGCAAGGTGCACCACCTCATCTACCTGCCCGACCTGGAAGCGGTGGCCCGGTTCAACACCGCGCTCGGCCGGATCGGCAACCTCGGCTCCGACGGCCGCCCGATCCTCGGCCTGGACTCGCGGGACCTGCTGGAGATCACCCTGGAGGCGAGCCCGGACGGCTATCTCGTCCCGGCGCACATCTGGACGCCGTGGTTCTCCGCGCTGGGCTCGAAGTCCGGCTTCGACGCGATCGCCGACTGTTACGCCGACCTGGCCGAGCACATCTTCGCCGTGGAGACCGGCCTCTCGTCCGACCCGGCCATGAACTGGCGCGTCGGCAGCCTGGACGGCTACCAACTGGTCTCCAACTCGGACGCGCACTCGCCGCCGGCCCTGGGCCGGGAGGCCACCGTGCTGACCGCCGAGCGGAACTACTTCGCCGTCCGGGAGGCGCTGCGCACCGGCGACGGCCTGGCCGGCACCATCGAGTTCTTCCCGGAGGAGGGCAAGTACCACGCGGACGGGCACAGGCTCTGCGGGGTCAACTGGTCCCCGGAGCGCACCCGGGCCGCCGGGGGGCGCTGCCCCGAGTGCGGCAAGCCGCTCACCGTGGGCGTCCTCAGCAGGATCGAGGAGCTGGCCGATCGACCCGACGGGCACCGGCCGGCACACGCCCGAGAGGTCACCCACCTGGTGCCGCTCGCCGAGATCCTTGGCGAGATCAACAAGGTGGGTGCCCGGTCGAAGAAGGTCGAGGGGCGACTCAACGAGCTGCTCGCCGCGCTCGGCCCCGAGTTGGAGATCCTGACCACGACGCCGTTGTCGGACATCGCGCAGGCCGGCGGCGATCTGCTCGCGGAGGGCATCGGGCGGCTGCGGCGGGGCGACGTACGCCGGGTGCCGGGTTACGACGGCGAGTACGGGGTGATCACGCTGTTCGATCCGGCGGAGCTGGGCTCGCAGGAGACGCTGTTCGACGTACCGGTGCCGGCGCAGCGGCGCCCCGCGGAGCCGGCGGCCAAGGCCACGGCCAAGCGCCCGGCGACGGCCAAGGCGGAACCGAAGCGCAAGCCGGCCCCGGCGCCCGCGCCGCCGATCGCGTCGCCGCCGTCACCGCACGAACCGTTCGAGCCGATGCTCTCCGGCATGGAGGAGGTCGGCACCGGCCTGCTGGACCGGCTGGACGCCATGCAGCGGGTGGCGGCGTCCGCGCCCGGTGGGCCACTGCTCATCGTGGCCGGCCCGGGCACCGGCAAGACCCGGACGCTGACCCACCGGATCGCGTACCTGTGCGCGGAGTTGAACGTCTTTCCCGAGCGCTGCCTCGCGATCACGTTCACCCGACGGGCCGCCGAGGAGCTGCGGCACCGCCTCGACGGTCTGCTCGGCCCGGTCGCCGAGGACGTCACCGTGGGCACGTTCCACGCGCTGGGGTTGACCATCCTGCGGGAGAACGCCGGCGCGGCGGGCCTGCCGGACGGATTCCGGATCGCCGACGACGCCGAGCGGGCGGCGGCGAAGTCGGAGGCCGGCGACGATCTCGCCGGCTACACGGCGCTGCTGCGCAAGCAGGACCTGGTCGACCTGGACGAGCTGGTGAGCCTCCCGGTGGAGCTGCTGCGGGCCGACCGGAAGCTGGTCGAGCGGTACCGGAACCGCTGGCAGTGGATCTTCGTCGACGAGTACCAGGACGTCGACGCGGTGCAGTACGAGCTGCTGCGGCTGCTCAGCCCCGCCGACGGCAACCTCTGCGCGATCGGTGACCCGGATCAGGCGATCTACTCGTTCCGGGGTGCCGACGTCGGCTACTTCCTGCGCTTCTCGCAGGATTTCACGGACGCCCGACTGGTCCGGCTCAACCGCAACTACCGCTCGTCCGCGCCCATCCTGGCCGCCGCCGTGCAGGCCATCGCACCGTCCTCGCTGGTGCGGGGCCGGCGGCTGGACCCGGCCCGACTCGACCCGGAAGCCCCACTCGTGGGGCGGTACCCGGCGGCGTCGGTGGCCGAGGAGGCCGACTTCGTGGTGCGTACCGTCGACGAGCTGGTCGGCGGCCTGTCCCACCGTTCGCTGGACTCGGGCCGGATCGACGGCCGGTCCACCTCGCTGTCGTTCTCCGACATCGCCGTGCTGTACCGCACCGACGCGCAGGCCGCCCCGATCGTGGACGCCCTGACCCGGGCCAACATCCCGGTCCAGAAGCGCTCGCACGACCGGCTGCGGGACCGGCCCGGCGTGGCGGCCATCGCCCGCGAGCTGCGGCACGCCGACGGGCTGGCCGGCTCGCTCGCCGCCCGGGTGCGCCTGGCCGGTCAGGTGGTCGCCGAGCGGTTCGCGGTGCCCACCCTGGACGGCGCCGGCAGCACGGTCCGCCCCGACGACGTCCGCTCGGCGGTGGACCTGCTGACCCCGCTGGCCCGCCGCTGCGGCGACGACCTGGAGACGTTCCTGTCGCAACTGGCCACCGGCGCGGAGGTGGACGCGCTCGACCCGCGCGCCGAGGCGGTCACCCTGCTCACCCTGCACGCCGCGAAGGGCCTGGAGTTCCCGGTGGTCTTCCTGGTCGGCGTCGAGGACGCGCTGCTGCCGCTGCGCTGGCCGGGCTCGACGCCCGACGAGGACGCGGTCGCCGAGGAACGCCGGCTCTTCTTCGTCGGCCTGACCCGGGCCCAGGACCGGCTGTACGTCAGCCACGCCGCCCGCCGGACCCGGCACGGCGTGGAACGTGACTGCGCACCCTCGCCGTTCCTCACCGCGATCGACCCGGGCCTGTTCGAGCGGTTCGGCGAAACCGAGCCGCGTCGCCCCAGGGATCGCCAACTCCGCCTGATCTGAGCTACCCGGGGGCTGGGTGCCGTCGGCGTGGCGCGCTCGGGCCTAGTCACGCCGACGAGCGGTATACCTTAAAGTCATATTTATGACTTTCAGGTATACCGCTCGTGCGGACGACCGCTACCGGCGATGTCACTAACGGTGATTGCCCGCCGCTGAGCCCGGCAGTCGCGGCAACCGGCGCGTCGGCCACACGTTCAGCCCTGGTCAACCGATGAGCACGGCGAGCCAGGTGCCCGTCAGCAGGGCCGGTCCGAGGGGCAGCAACGTTTCGCGGTGGATTTTTCGAGCTGCTAGCAGGGCAAGAACCAGGACACCGTGCAGCAGGTGCGGCAGGAGCAGCCCGGCCAGCACGGCATCGCGGCCCAGCCAGCCGAGCGGCAGCCCGAGGACCGCTGCGAGTTTCACGTCCCCGAAGCCCAGCCGGGACCTCGGCAGCAGGGCCAGCAGCACGTGTGACGCGCCCGCGACCGCCGCACCCCCCAGCGCGCCAAGCAGCCGGCCAGGAGTGCCGGCCAGCAGCGCCGCCCCGGTCAGGCCCCCGAGGGCCACCGTGCCGGCGACCGCGACCAGCGAATCGGGCAACCGCAGGCACGCCAGGTCGACCACGGCCAACACCAGCCCCACCGCCGCCACCGCGAGCAGGACCGGCAACGCCGGGTCGTCACCCCGCGCGACGGCGAGCCCCACGAATACCACGGCCGCCACCGGTGGGCTCAGCCAGGCGCCGCGCCGCAGCCGGGCCGGGGTGGTGAAGCGCCGGGCCAGTGGGGGTACGACGAGACCGGCCGCCCCACCGAGCAACGCCACCCCCACCAGCCCAGCGGCCGACATGAGCCGGAGGTTACCGCCGGTCCGCCGTCGATGCGGTCCCCGTTCGTGATCCCGTGCCCGCCCGACGCGGGCGTTCCGTGCTCACCACCAGGGCCACCCCGGCGACGATGACCGCCCCGCCGAGCAGCACCCGCCCAGTGATCGGCTCGGCCACCAGCAGCGCCCCGAGCGCCACCGCGACCGCCGGGTTCACGTACGCGTACGTCGAGACCAGCGAGATCGGCGCGTTCTGCAGCAGCCAGACGTACGCGGTGAAGGCCACCAGCGAGCCGGCCACCATGAGGTAGCCCAACGCCAGCCAGGACCGGGTGCTGACCGCCGCCGGGTGGAACTCGCTCAGCTCGCCCCGGCCTGCGGCGACAACGGCCAGCGCCACCGCGCCGGCCATCATCTGGTACACCGTGCCGACGAACGGGTCGGCGGGCACCCGGATCCGTCCCGACAGGAACGACCCGACCGACCACGCGATGGCTCCCACCACCACCGTCAGCGCGCCGACCAGCGGGACCGCGTCCGCGCTGCCGGCGGGCAGCACCAGCAGGACCAGACCGACGAAGCCGAACGTGACCCCGGCGAACGTCCAGACCGGGGGCCGGTCACCGGTGGCGGAGCGCAGCAGCACCACGAGCAGCGGCACGGTCGCCACCAGCAGCGCGGCGATTCCGGACGGCACCGCCACCCCGGGCGGCCCGGATTCGGCGAGCACCACCAGGCCGTTGCCACCGGCGAGCAGGAGCACACCGACCAGCGCGGCGGAGCCGAGCTGCCGACGCTGCACGCGAAGCGCGCCCGGCCCTCGGCGCAACCGCAGCACCACCGCCAGCACCAGGCCGGCGACGGCGAACCGCAGGGCGGCCGACAGCAGCGGCGGCAGCGTCTCCACCGCGACCCGGATGGCCAGATAGGTGGAGCCCCAGAGCAGGTAGACCACGATCAACGCGGTCCAGACCAGGGCTGGCTTGGCGGCGGCGGCGCGGCGGCCGGGCAGGGCGGCGGCGCTCGGTGGAGATGAGCTCATCGGGGGACCACGCTACGGTGACCTCGGAGTCGGCGTCGCGCATTGGTGGCCGGCCTCTCACCAGATGTGCAGGAGGGCGGCATGACGAACTACGGACCACCGGGTGAGGGCTTTCGAGGCCCGTGGGGTGGGCAACGGCCCGACGAGACGCCCGGCCGGCCGCCGCAGCAGCCCTATCCGTCGGGCCCCGAGCCCTACCCGCCGACGGTCCAGTCCTACCCGCCCGCCCCTGCGGAGCGGCCCGGGTCCTACGGCGACGGTCCGTACGGCGGCGTACCGGCGAGGCCCTACGGTGCGGGGCCCTCGTACGGCGGGGAGCGCGGGACACCGTACGGGGCCGAGCCGTCCGGGGCGCCCTACGGCGGCGGACGGTACGGCGGGGAGGCCGGAGCGCCCTACGGTGGCGCGTACCCGCCGGCCGCGGCGAACCCCCCGTACGGCGGAGAGCCGTACCGGCCCGACGACGGCCCGTACGGCGGTGACCCCGCACCCGACCCGTCCGGACGCGGCAGAGGGCCGCTGATCGCTGTGGTGGCCGTCGTGGTGCTGCTGGCGCTGGCCGGTGGCGGCGCGTACTGGTTTCTCGGCCGGTCCGACGACCCGGCCGCCCCGGTGGCCGCGCCGACCGTTTCGGCCGGTGTCGGGGCGCCAAGCGCGGACGTGACCGAGCCGGCCGAGCCGGTGCCGAGCGCCGCCGCACCGGAGTCGTCGGCCGACCCGCGGTTCGTCAAGGTCGGCCAGTGCGTGCGCAACGACGGGGCGGCCGGCGGCAAGCCCAAGCTGCTGATCAGCGGCTGCACAGCGAAGTCGTACGAGGTGCTGCGCCGGATCGACGGCGCGACCAGCGGCGAACGCGACGCCGAGGCCAAGTGCGCCAAGGTCGACGGCTACACCAACTGGTACTTCTTCGACAGCGAGCTGGACACCCTCGACTTCGTCCTCTGCCTGAAGCAGCGCTGACCACCCACCCCCTGGGGATGACATGACGACCTACGGACCATCGGGTTCCGGGCAGCCGGACGACCCGTACCAGCGTCCGCCGACCGGCCCCGATGGCCCGCCACCGGTCGACCCGACCGTCCCCCAGTGGGGTCCGCCGCCACCGCAGCCACCACAGTGGGGCCCGCCGCCGCAGCCGGCGCAGTGGGGTCCCCCGCCGCAGCCGGCGCAGTGGGGCCCGCCACCGCAGCCCTCGGAGTGGGACGCGCCGCCGGGGCCGTTCCCACCCGCCGGGCCCGCACCCGGCGAGACGGCGGCGCCGTGGCCTCCGCAGGCGCCCGGCGGGTACGGGATGCCACCCGCCCCGCCGGCGAGAAGGAGCGGCGGGAAGATCGCCCTCATCGTCGCGCTGGTGGTCCTGCTCCTGCTCTGTCCCTGTCTCGGCCTCGTCGGCTGGGCGGCGTGGAAGGTCGCCGACAGCGACAGCGACTCTGCCGCACCAGCCCCGTCGCTGAGCGCACCCGTCGTCCCGCCGGGCCTGCCCAGTGACGCCCCGAGCCCCGTCCTGCCGTCCCCGGACGAGGAGGAGTTCGCCAAGGGGGACTGCGTGGTCAACGACGGCAGCGAGGACGACGCGGACCTGCGCAAGGTGCCGTGCGGCCCGAACACCTACCAGGTGCTGCTGCGCATCCCGGCGACCACCGACGGGGACCGGTGCGAGACGCTCGCGCCGCAGGCGACCGCGAACTACGTGCACGACAACGCGATCGACGTGTTCGATTACGTGCTCTGCCTGAAGAAGCGGTGATCCTTGCGCAAACTAGGGCTGTCTAGCGTGGACGCTAGACAGCCCTAGTTTTATCTCGACGGCCGCAACACGCCGGTAGCCTCATCTATCCATATCTAGCTTCGCAGCTAGAGGGCCCGATACTCTGCGATGCGTGGATCCGGTCCGCAACCCGTACGCCCCGGGCGCCGGCCAGCGCCCGCCCGAACTCGCCGGGCGGGGGCGGGAACTGGACGTCTTCGACATCGTGCTGGAGCGCATCGCCCGCGGTCGGCCCGAACGCAGCCTCATGCTCACCGGCCTGCGCGGCGTCGGCAAGACCGTCCTGCTGAACACCCTGCGTTCCCAGGCGATCAACCGGCTCTGGGGCAGCGGCAAGATCGAGGCCCGGCCGGACCAGTCACTGCGCCGCCCGGTCGCCGCCGCGTTGCACATGGCGGTCCGCGAACTCGCCCCCCGGCACCGCGCCCCGGACCGGATCGACGCCTTCCTCGGGGTGCTCAAGGCGTTCGCCCAGCGGTCCACACCGACCGGCCGCGCCGGGACCCCGTCCAAGCTGCGCGACCGGTGGCAACCCGGCATCGACGTGCCCGCCGCCAGTGGCCGGGCCGACTCGGGCGACATCGAGATCGACCTGGTCGAGCTGTTCAGCGACGCCGCCGCCGTGGCCAGTGACGTGGGCACCGGCGTCGCGCTCTTCATCGACGAGATGCAGGACCTCGGGCCGGAGGACGTCTCCGCGCTCTGCGCCGCCTGCCACGAGCTGTCCCAGATCGGCGCGCCGCTGATCGTCGTCGGCGCCGGGCTGCCGCACCTACCGGCCGTGCTCAGCGCCGCCAAGTCGTACTCGGAGCGGCTCTTCCGCTACCAGCGCATCGACCGGCTCGATCGGATCGCCGCCGACCAGGCGCTCTGCGCGCCGGCCGAGCGCGAGGAGGTGGAGTACGAGCAGAAGGCGCTCGACCTGCTCTACGAGAAGTCCGGCGGCTACCCGTACTTCGTCCAGGCGTACGGGAAGGCGACCTGGGATCATGCGCCACGGTCGCCGATCACCGCCGCCGACGTCCGGGTCGCCGCCCCCGAGGCCGAGGCCGAGCTGGCGGTCGGCTTCTTCGGCTCCCGGTTCGAGCGAGCCACCCCGGCCGAGCGCGAATACATGCGGGCGATGGCCACGCTGTCCCTGGTGGAGGGCGAGTCCGGCGGCGTGGTCCGTGACGACATGGACGCCGCGGTGCCCACCGCCGAGATCGCCCGCGCTCTCGGCCGGAAGCCGGCCAGCCTCTCCCCGGCCCGCGACGCGCTGATCAAGAAGGGGCTCATCTACTCCGGCGAACGGGGCACGGTGGCCTTCACCGTTCCGCACTTCGGCCGGTACCTGCGCACCCAGCCAACCTGACCGCCGCGCCCGCCAGCGCGTTCAGACCCTGGACCAGGGCGCCGGGAAGACCACCTCACCACGCGGCGGTGGACCCTCCTCGCTGGTGGACGGCGGCAGCACCAGCGCCTGCCAGGGCTCCCCGAGCCCGGCCCACGGGCTGGTGAGGCCCAGCTCCGCGGCCGGCCCGAAGCCGAAGCGGCGATAGAACGCCGGGTCACCGAGGACCACGACCAGCCGCTCGCCCAGCTCGGTGGCGGCGTCCAGCGCGGCCTGCACCACCGCGCTGCCGTGCCCGACCCGCTGTCGGTGCGGCGCGACCGCCACCGGCCCGAGCGCCAGGGCCGGCGCGACGGCACCGCGATCGGGCCGCACCCGCACCCGGGTGAGCAGCGAGTATCCGACGACCTCGCCGCCGTACTCGGCAACCATGGCCAGCTCGGGCAGCCAGGCGTCGGTGCCGCGCAGGTCGTCGACCAGCCCCACCTCCGGCGGCGTCTGCACCTCCGGTCGGGCGAACGCCGAGGCCAGCACCCGACGCACCGGGCCGGTATCGGCCGGACCTTCGGGGCGGAGCCGCAGCGTCGTCACCCGCGCGACGTTACCCGTGACGGCCCGTCCATCAGCGATGGTCGCTCGAATCGGCGTGGCGCACGTGCACATCGGCCGATCCGGATCCGGCGGTTGCCGGGGTAGCAAACGCCCCGACGGGGTATGACTGATCCATGACGCCCGTACGCTCCCTTGCCCGCGCCATGCTGAGCGGCATCTTCGTGGTCAGCGGGTACCGCAATTTCCGCAACCCGCACCGGCTCGCGGAGACCGCCAAGCCGGTCACCGACCGGGTCGCGCCGCTCCTGCAGAAGGCGCACCCGAACTTCCCCACCGAGACCGAGACGTTGATCCGACTCAACGCGGCGGTGCAGGTCGGCGCCGGGCTGATGCTGGCCACCGGGCGGTTCAGCCGGCCCGCCGCGCTGGTTCTCGCCGGCACGTTGGTGCCGGTCACCCTCGCCGGGCATCCGTTCTGGAAGAACGACGACCCGATCGCCAAGAACAACAACGAGATCCACACCCTGAAGAATCTCGGGCTCTTCGGCGGCCTCCTGCTCGCCGCCGCCGACACCGGTGGCAAGCCGGGCATCCGCTGGCGTACGGGTCACCGCATCGGCCACTCTCGACGTTCCATGCAGCGCGCCGTCCGCACCGCCCGCCGCGAGGCCCGGATCGCCGTCCGGTCAGCGGCCACCGCGCGTCGACTTCCCGGCTGACCTGCCTCGATCTGCTGCGGTGTCACCCCCACCCCCCGCTAAGGCGACGAATTACCTGAACCACCCGGTAGGCGTTAACGCGGTGGAAATGTCAAAAACATGTGTGGGATCGGACACGGTCGCATAACGCGGGAGGCACTGACGTGAGGCGCCGTTCTAGGCTCCGTGCAGGACCTGGACGGGTAGGACGACCTTGGTACGGGGGTGGCCACGCCATGCCGACGGCTGTCGGTAGACGGGCGGACCGCGTCGCCCCAGTTCAACGCATGACGCGGGGGATCGATCGCAGGAACGTCGTACGGGGCGCCATCGTGGCCGCCGTCGCCTATGCCGCATGGCTCGCCATCGGTGAGTTCGGGCGACCGTACAACTTCTTCGACATGAAGATCTACCACGGTGCGGTGGTGTGGTGGGCGAGCGGTCATGAGCTCTACGAGTTCATCGCGCCCGGCACCACGCTCGGCTTCACCTACCCGCCGTTCGCCGGGCTCGTCATGCTGCCCATGGCGCAGCTGCCGATCGACGCGGCGGGGATGGTCAACGCCCTCGCCAGCATCGCGACGCTGACACTGGTGCTGGCCGGACTGCTGCGCCCCATCGTGGACCGGTTGGCCTGGCCACTGTGGTTCACCGTGGCCCTGGCGGTGCCGCTCGCGCTCGCCATCGAGCCCAGCCGGGAGACGCTGGGCTACGGCCAGGTCAACCTCCTGCTGTTCGCACTGATCATGGCGGATCTGATCGGGCTGCGGTGGCGCTCGCGCCGAGGCACCCACTACGCCGCGACCGACGGCCCGTTGCTGCGCTTCCTCTACGGTGGCGCCTGGGCGGGTGCCGGCATCGGCCTGGCCACGGCGGTGAAGCTCACCCCGGCCTTGTTCATCGCCTACCTGCTGATCACCCGCCAGTGGCGGGTGGCGGCCACCGCGATCGGCACCACGATCGGCGTGACGATCGGGACCTTCGCGATCGTCGGCGACGAGTCGCGGACGTACTTCGGCAGCGTGCTCTGGCAGACCGAGCGGGTCGGCGCGGCCGACATGACGCCGAACCAGTCGCTCGCCGGCCTGCTGGCCCGGCTGTACGACTCGATCGAGACTCCCGGGCTGCTCTGGCTCGCCTTCTCGGTGCTGATCCTGGCGGTGGGTCTGTCCCGGGCGGCCAGCTCGCGCGCCGACGGTGACGAGCTGACTGCGTTCACGCTTGTCGGCCTGACCGCCAACGTGATCAGCCCGATCTCCTGGACGCACCACCTCATCTGGGTGATCCCGGCGATCATCGTGCTGGCCGACGCCGCCGTCCGTCGACGGGAAGCGAGCAGGGGTCTGGGGCAGCGCACCGGCCAGGGCGCCGCATTCGGTGGCCTGAGCGGGCTCAACGGTCTTCGCCCGCCGATCTGGTACCCCACGCTGACCGGGTTCCGGCACGGCGTCGCCGCCCTCGGCCTCTACCTGCTCTTCCTGATCTCGCCCATCTGGCCGTACGAGCACCAACTGCCGGAGGTGTCGCACTACCAGGACGGTCTGTTCGGGGCGCTGATGGAGAACTCGCTGGCCCTCGCGCTGATCGTGCTGGTCGCGGCGCTGCCCTGGCGGCCCGGCGCCGAGCCGGCGTTCTACGGCGAACGGCTCGCCCGGGCCGTACTGGTCAACGGCCGCCGCTGAGCGGTCAGGGACAGTTGACCCATTCCTCGGTGCCGTCGGCGAAGACCTGCCGTTTCCAGATCGGCAACCGGGCCTTGGCCTCGTCGACCAGCCGGGCGCAGGCCGCGAAGGCCGCGGCGCGGTGCGCGGTGCTCACCGCGGCGACCAGCGCCACGTCACCGATGGCCAGCGGCCCGACCCGGTGCGAGACGGCCACCGCGTAGACGTCGGGATCGGCGGCGATCTCGGCAGCCACCTCGCGCAGCACCTGCGCGGCGCTCGGGTGCCCCTCGTAGTCCAGGCTCACCACCGGACGCCCGTGGTCGTGGTCGCGTACGACGCCCTGGAAGGAGACGACCGCGCCGGCCCGGCGGTCGGCGACCGCCGCCTCGTGCGCGGCGAGGTCGAGGGGCTGGTCGGTGACCTCGACGACGGTGATCGCCGGCGCGGTCACGACACCCGCTCCCCGGGCAGCAGCGGCAACGGCACGATCGGCACCCGATCACCCTGCGCACCGTTGGTGCCCGGTCGGATGACGGCGAACCCGTCAGCGCCCGCGAGCCCGCGCAGCATCGCCGACCCGACGTGCCGCACCGGGTACGCCGTGCCGGCGGCCCGGTCCAGGCGGACCAGCGCGAGATGGGTGTGATCGCCGCGCCCGGGCACCGCCTCGGCCAGCGTGGCCTGGGGCAACACCGGCATCGAGCGACCCTGGAGCCCGGCGAGCAGCGGCGCGACCAGTGACACCAGCGCGACGATGGCGGACTGCGGGTTGCCCGGCAGGCCGGCGACGAACCGGACCCGCCCGTCGTGATCGGCCAGCCGGGCCAGCAGCATCGGGAAGCCGGGCCGGACCGCCACCGTGTTGACCACGTAGTCGGCGCCCAGCGCCTCCAGGGTCGGATGCAGGTGGTCGACCGGGCCGTGCATCGTGCCACCGGTGGTGCAGACCAGGTCGGCGCTGGTCAGCGCCGCGCGCACCGCCGCCACGTGCGCGGGCAGCGTGTCGGCGACCGGGCCTACCACGTCCGACGGGCGGACGTGGCAGCCGTACCGGCGTAGCCATGCGGGCACCGCCGGGCCCAGCGCGTCGCGCACCCGGCCCGCCCCGGGCGGACCAGCCGTGAGCAACTCGTCACCGAAGACCAGCAGCGCGGCGCGCGGCGCCCGCCGGACCCGCAGCGTGTCGTGCCCGCAGGAGGCGGCCAGGCCGATCACCGCCGGGTCGACCGGCGTGCCGACCGGCAGAAGCTCCTCATCGGCGTACGCCTCCTCGCCCGGCTGACGCCACTCCGGCGTCGGGCGGGGCGTGCCGCTGACCAGGCCGCCCGTGACGGTGGACTCCTCGATGCGCAGCACGGCGGTGGCGCCCTCGGGCACCATGGCCCCGGTCGCGATCTCGACGGTCGTGCCGTCCTCGGCGAGTGGCGTGGGGGTGTTGCCGGCCAGCACCCGCCCGACGACGCGCCACGGCCCGGTGCCGCGCACCGCCCAGCCGTCCACGCTGGAGGTGGGGAACGCGGGCAGCTCGGTGCGGGTGGTCAGCGGCTCAGCCAGGGTCAGCCCGTCGGTGTCGACCAACGGCCGGGCGACGGCAGGCAGCGCGGCGGCCAGACCCACCGCGTACACCCGGGACCGTGCCTCCTCCCACCCTGCCGGCGGGGGCGCGGCGACCCGGCCCGCGGTTGGTGCGGTTTCCGTGCTCACCGACCGAGCCTATCGGGGCGGACCGACGCCCGCCGGGCCTGGGCGCGGACCGGCCGGTGGTCGCCGGCGCGGACCGATCAGTGGTCGCCGCCGCGAAGCTGGTCGACGGCGTGGCCGAGGATCGGCCCGAGCACGGCCAACCCGTCCCGGGCGCCGCCGGTCGAGCCGGGCAGGTTGACCACCAGCATCCGGCCGGCCACCCCGGCCAGGCCCCGGGACAGGACCGAGGTGGGCACCCGCTCGCGACTGTGCGACCGGATCGCCTCGGCGATGCCGGGGATCTCGTAGTCCAACAGAGCCCGGGTCACGTCCGGCGTCCGGTCGGACGGGGTGATCCCGGTGCCGCCGCTGGTCAGCACCACGTCGACACCGTCGCCGAGGGCGTCCCGCAGGGCGGCGCCGACCGGCTCGCCGTCGGGCACCACCACCGGCTCGTCGACCTGACAGCCCAACTCGCGTAGGCCGGCGACGAGCAGCGGGCCGCTGGTGTCGGCGTAGACGCCGGCCGCGGCCCGGTTGGACGCCACGATCACCCGGGCCTGGATCACGGCCGATCCTCCGGCCGGACCCACTCGCCGGTCTTGCCGCCCTCCTTGCGCAGCACCCGGACCGCCTCCACCGAGGCCGCCGGATCGACCGCCTTGACCATGTCGATCAGCGCCAGGCCGGCGACCGCGACCGCGGTGAGCGCCTCCATCTCGACTCCCGTCCGGTCCGCCGTGCGAGCGGTGGCGGTGATCTCCACGGTGTCCGCGGTCAGCCGCAGGTCGACGGTGACACCGTGCAGGGCGATCGGGTGGCAGAGCGGGATCAGCTCCGGAGTGCGCTTGGCCCCCATGATGCCGGCGAGCCGGCCGACCGCCAGCGCGTCACCCTTGGGCAACCCGTCGCGGTGCAGCAGGTCGACGACCTCGGGCGTGGTGCGCAAACGGCCCGCCGCGACGGCCACCCGGCCGGTCACCGGCTTGGCGGAGACATCGACCATGCGGGCCGCGCCGGCACGGTCGACGTGGCTGAGCTGCGCGGGTTCGGTCACGGCCGTGAGCCTATCGTCGCGGTACGACGCACCGGGGCTCGGAAGGGGCGGCGGCCCGGCATTCGCCGGGTGCGACAGCGCTCACCGGGCCGCGCCCCTTCCCTCGCTGGACCCGCCGCCGAGGTCGCTGGGGGGACCTGGCGGCGGGCGCGTGTCGAAGACCCGGTTCTGCCCACGGGCAGAACCTCCCCCGTTCGCCGATACGCTCCAGAAGCTACCGGGCCCGGCGATAAGAAATCGATAAGCGACGTTCGCGCAGGTCAGCACCCCGCATCGACGACACTGGCAGCCAGTTCGGCGAGGCGGCGCTCGACATCGAGGCGTTCCGGTACGCCCATCCGACGGAAGATCGCCAACGCCCGCTCCCAGTGCCGCCGGGCCTCGGCCGGGTCGACAGCCTTGAAATGCTCCGCGAGGCCCGCCAGTGCACGCCCCTGCTCGTGCGGGTGTGCGATCCGCGTCGCCAACCGCAGGGCCTCGCGGTGCATCTCGGCTGCCGCACGGTCCCGCCCGCGTGCCCGCAGCGTGCGGCCCAGTTCGTTCAACGCCGCGGCCTCGACATGCCGCTCGCCCGAACCGACCGCGAGGGTCCGAGCCAACTCATGCTCCTGCTTGGCCTCCGCCAAGCGACCAAGACCGCGGTAGGCGATGCCGAGGTCGAGGCGTACCTCTGCCTCGCCGTAGCGGTGGCCGGTGCGGTCGCGAAGCGCCAGCGAGGCCCTGAGGATCCTGATCGCCTGATGGAAATCTCCCATTCGGGTGCGTACCGATCCGATATGGCTGAGAGCGTTGAGCACGTGGAACTCGTTCGAGTTGGTTCGGGCCCAGGCCAGGTGACGCCGGTGAATCCATAACGCCTCTTCGTAACGGCCCAGTGACGTGAGGGCGATACCAACGTTCGGTAACGCGTTCGGCGCTCCTGCGTTGCCGTAGCCCCGGTAGTCACGCAGATGTTCCATACCGAGTGCCACCGCCTCGGTCAGATTGCCGCTCCAGTAGTGGACCGGGGCAAGATTGGCCTGGTAGCGAGCGGTGTTCAGCACGTCCCGGGATTCCTTGGAAAGCTCGACCGCGCGGGTCAGATGTTTCAGGGCTTCCCGGTTGT
The DNA here is from genome assembly GCF_042872475.1 of Micromonospora sp. NPDC005252. Classification (NCBI taxonomy): domain Bacteria; kingdom Bacillati; phylum Actinomycetota; class Actinomycetes; order Micromonosporales; family Micromonosporaceae; genus Micromonospora; species Micromonospora sp. NPDC005252. The sequence continues at coordinate 129,466 of NZ_JBIAKN010000003.1, forward strand.
CGCCGGTCCGGACGTAAGCGGAGGCCAGGTAGTTCTGCATCAGCGCCGTCGACTCGGCGTTGCCCGTCGCCTCTGCCGCTGCCAGCCCCTGCTGGTGGGTCACGATGATGTCCTCGAAGTATCCGCGGATGTAGCAGAATCGCCACAGGGCACGAGCCAGCCGCCAGGCGTGCTCGTGGAAGCCCGCCTCATGTGCCGACGCCACCATCGTCACCAGGTCCGCCCGCTCGGCTTCCAACCACTCGGCGCTCGGCTCGCCAAGAGCCTCCAGCAATTCAGGCCGACCGAACGGGAGATGACTGACCTGGCTTTCGATGACAACGGGCTCGATAATCTCAGCAATCCGCAGTGCCGCTGCCAGGGTGAAGTCGAGCAGTTGGGCCAGGGCTGACCGGCGGTCCTGCGCCGAATCGACGTACAGGCATAGCTCGACGGAGTACTGGCGCATGAGGTCGTGCAATCCGTATTGCCTGGAGTTCAGATCCTCCACCAGGTGCCTGTCGGTGAGGTCGTCGAGAGCCGCGTGAGCTTCCGCCACCGTCAGCCCGGTCAGTGCCGCGACCGCCGTTGGGCTGAACCGGCTACCGGGGTACAGACCCAGAAAGCGAAAGACCCGCTTGGTCGACTCGGGGAGAGGTTCGTAGGAGGCGGCGAACGCACCGGTGACTGTGCTGTTCTCCCCGGCCAGATGAGGGAGAACCGACGCCGCGCCGGCCATCTGTGCCGCGAGATCCGCCAAGCGCCAACCACGTCGGTGCGCCAGCCGGGCGCCGGCCAGCCGAATCGCCAGAGGAAGATGGCCGCACCGCCGGACCACCTCGACCGCTGCTTCCGGCTCGGCGTCGACCCGTTCCCGCCCCACACTCGCAGCCAACAGGTCGACGCCCTCTCCAGACGACATGACCGGCAGGGACTGCGACGCGCCGAGGTCCGGGTGGGTGAGTCGGCGTCGAGACGTCACCAGCACGACGGCGGTGGGCTCGATCGGCAGAAGCGGCAGGATCTGGTCGCTGCTGGCGGCGTTGTCCAGAATGATCACCGACCTCCAGCGGGCCAGTTCGCGTCGCCAGAGTTCCGTCCTGTCGTCGAGGTCAACCGGCACCCGCTCAGGCGGCACCCCAAGCTGGCGAAGCAGGACGACAAGAGCCGACGCCGGTCCAATCAGGTCCTTCTCGCCATGCCCCCGCAGGTCGACGTACAAACGGGCATCCGGGTACCGATCGCTCAGCCGGCGGGCCAGGTGCACGGCAAGTGTTGTCTTGCCGCTGCCGGCCATTCCGTCGATGACGTGCACGGCCGGTATGCGATCCTCGACACGCCGCGTCTCCGCCAACAGCCTGGCCACGACGGCCTCCCGACCAACGAAGTCGGTGACCGAACGAGGCAGATGATCCACCGCTGCGACTGTGGGCATCTGCTTCGTCGTCGGGTCACCCGCCGGTCCTGGTGGGGACCCAGCAAGGCGCCCAGCCGTGCCTTTGCTCAGGCCGGTGACGACGGGTTCCCGGCTCGGCGCCTCGGTGAGGATCCTGCGCCGCAACTTTTCGAGGTTGGCCCCCGGGCGCACCCCCAGCTCCGTCATCAGATGCCTGCGAATCTCGTCATACGCGACAAGCGCCTCCGCGTTGTCACCGCGCTCGTGCAGGGCCCGCATGAGAAGGAGGTATGTCGGCTCTCGGAGCGGATGAAGGGCAGTCACCGCGCGCAGTGACGGAATTGCGAGATCATCCCGCCCGGATCGCAGATGAACCTCGGCGAGGAGTTCCACGGCCAGAAGACGCTCCTCCTCCGCAGCGACGGTTCGAGCCGTCAGGACGGGCCCAAGCGGGATGCCGGCGAGCATGGGACCCTGCCACCGCACCAAAGCGCGGCCCAGCAGTTCCGACGCACGCGACAGGTCGCCAGCGCCCAGAGCATCCCGGCCAGCGTAAAGCTCGTCTTGGAAGCGGAAGACGTCGATCACATCCGGCCGCAAGGCGAGGCGATAGCCGTTCCCCTGCCGCACGAGAGTCGCGTCCGCGAGCGCTAACGTCTCGAACTCCCGGCGAAGATTGGCCGCATAGGTCCGCACATTCGCCACAGCGGAACGCGGAGGACGGTCGGCCCACAGCTCGTCTATGAGGCCGGACAACGTCACCAACTGGCCTGGCTGGACCGCGAGCATCGCGAAGATTACCCGTTGTTTGGGCGTACCCAGGTGCAACTTGTGGTCGGCAAGCAGCACCTCCAGGCCACCCAGCAGGTTGATCTCCACCGGCCCTCCGAATTCGCGTCTATCGGTGTCTAGCTGATCACACTGGGGAAGGTTAACGGTGGTCAGAATGCACGCCAACCCCCCAACGAGACACCCCAAATCCACACCGACCAGGCGACGGAGAGCAGATTCTGTCCGACCGGATTGACCCTGAGCCCAAACTGACGGATGAGGCCAGGCGCACATCCTGGCCACACTAGGGAGGAGGCGACAACGCCGATAGCCTCTCAGCAGCGCGCAAGCTGCGGATCGCCAGTGCAGCACGACCGCGCTCCGCTCAGGTGGCATGGACAGACCGTCACAAAGGCCGCTGGCTTGGCTAATGTTGCGTATACCGACATTTATCGCTACTAAAACTGCCTAACTCCTCTTAGGCTCCCATCACGAGAACGGATCCGGAATACGGAAACGGCCGGACGAGTGGAGGGAGCATGCAATGCGCGGCAGCGACTGGTTCTGACATCGAAGTAGCACTGAGCGGTAAGCTCCTGTCGTCAACAGGTAACTGTGGGCGACGACAGGAGCTTCATGAGCCAGGTGTCACCGCAGAGTCCCCGGGCAGATCGGTCGCTTCTGCTGCTCGTCGGTCTCATCGTGGTCATGGCAATCGTTCCCACAGTCATCGCTGGGGCCAACGTGTTGACCCGTCGCCCCGTCTCGGTAGGCGACGGTGCGACATTCGTAGCGCTGACCTTCATGACTGCGCTTGGCACGATCGTCATGGCACCTATCCGAATTCGCTCGACCACACACGGCATCACCTGGGTCGAGACGGCGATCGTGATAGGGCTTGCCGTGGCACCACCCGCCTGGGTGGTACTGGCGACCGGGGCTGGCGTCGGTATCGCATCAGCCATCATGAAGCTGCCGATGATCAAGGCGGCCTTCGGAGTCAGCAAGAACATTTTGGTGGCTGGTGGAGCAGGCATCACCACTTTGGCCATCCCCTGGCAGTGGCCGCCGGCCGGCGTGGTCGAGCTGGCCACCTTGCTCGGGGCGATCTACCTGGTGGCGGCACTCCTCGACGACCTGCTGGCCATCCCGGTGATCGCGCTGGCCACCGGGACACCGGTCTCCCGTCAGTTCTTGAACAACCTTGACCTGCGGATCGCCGGCTTCGGCGTGCGATTCATCGTGGCTGTCTGCACGCTACTCATCCTCCGCGAGGACCCCCGACTGCTGCTTGCCGTCCCCCCACTGATGTTGAGCCTGCACCTGGCCTACTCCGCGCGCATCCGAGGTCGCACCGAGCAGCAGGCGTGGCAGCGGCTCGCCCGCACCACCGACGCGCTCAACGTGGTCGACCTGGACAACGTGCTCACCACCGCCGTCACCCAGGCCGCCGAGTTGTTCTCCGCCGACGAGGTCGAGATCGAGCTGCGCGACGGTGGCCGCACCGTTCGAGGCGGCACCGGCGGCATCACCTTCGACGGACCGACCGGCACGCCCACCGACGTGGACGGCACCGTCGTGCCCACCCCGCTGGAAGGCCACGACCGCTCCGTCGACGTCGGCGTCCTGCGCCTGCGCTTCCGTGGGCCGGTGCAGCTCTCCGAGCGGGAGCAGTACACCCTGCGCACCTTCGCCTCGGCGCTCTGCACGGCGGTCCGCAACGCCCAGGCGTACGCCGAGCTGGCCCGCGTCGCCGACGAGCACGCGTACGCCGCCACCCACGACGCGCTCACCGACCTCGCAAACCGGCGGCACCTCCTCGACCGGGGCACCGAGCATCTCAGTGCCCGGCACGCCGACGGGGTGACCGCACTGGTGTTGATCGACCTCAACCACTTCAAGGAGGTCAACGACACCCTCGGCCACGCCGCCGGTGACCAGGTGCTGGTCCAGGTCGCCGATCGGCTGCGCGGGGCCGCCCAGTCCAGCGATCTGGTGGCCCGCCTCGGCGGTGACGAGTTCGCCGTACTCCTGCGCGGGCTGCCGGCCCCCGCGGTGGCCGCGCACCGGGCCGAGACGCTGCTCGCCGCCCTGCACGAGCCGTTCGAGCTGGACGGCATGCGGATCAGCGTCGAGGCCAGCGGCGGGATCTCCGTCGCCCCGGCCAGCGGCGGCATGGCCGAGCTGCTGCGCCGCGCGGACGTCGCGATGTACCAGGCGAAACGGGCCGGGCAGCGGATCTCCACGTACGCCCCGACCCGGGACACCGCCGACCTGAGCCGCCTCACCCTCGGCGGCGACCTGCCCCGTGCCGTGGCCGACCACGAGTTCATCGTCAACTTCCAGCCGATCGTCGACCTGGGCACCGGCGAGGTGACCAGCGCGGAGGCCCTGGCCCGCTGGCACCACCCCACGCACGGGCTGATCGATCCGCTGCGTTTCCTGGAGGCGGTGGAGCGTTCGGGAATGCTGCCGGCCTTCGCCGAGGCGATCCTCGACCAGGCCCTGATCGCCGCGGCCAACTGGCGTGACGCCGGCTTCGACGTACCGGTCGCGGTCAACGTGTCGCCGCGCAGCCTGCTCGACGCGCGCTTCCCGGGCTCGGTGCTGGCCCGGCTGCGTGCCCACGACCTTCCGCCCGACCGGCTGGTGCTGGAGCTGACCGAGACGTTGACCCTCAGCCAACTCGATGTGGTCGACCGGGTGCTCAGCCGGCTACGCGACGAGGGCGTGCGGTTGGCGCTGGACGACTTCGGCACCGGCTACTCCTCGCTCTCCCTGCTCTCCCGGATCCCGGTGCACGAGCTGAAGATCGACCGCAGCTTCGTGACGACCATGGAGAGCTCGGCCGAGGCCGCCGCCGTCATCCGCTCCACCCTCGACCTGGGCCGCAGCCTCGACCTGGCGGTGGTCGCCGAGGGCGTGGAGAGCGAGCCGCAACGACGCGCCCTCTGGGAGTTGGGCTGTGTGGCCGGCCAGGGCCACCTCTTCGCCCGGCCGATGCCCGCCGGCACCCTGCTCGCCGCGTTGCAGCGCGGGTCGGGTGGCCAACCCGGCACTCTGGCGCCACCGCTGCACGACACCGGCGCGGTGATCCGGCTGAGCCAGACCCGCCGCCAGGCCGGGCGCTCCCGCCCCGACCGCCTTCCCCACCTCCCCGCCTGAGCGGGGCACGAGCACGACACGGCGAGCAGAGGCGCCGCCGCCGGTGTGACCGAGGCCGGCCCGAGCCCCGCGGACAATCGGGTGAGCAGCGAGGTCTGCCAGACTGGCGCTCGTGATCGCCGACGCCCCGACCGCCCGCCGCCACCGCTGGCGGACGCTCGACACCGCCGCCGGTGGGCTCGCCCTCGACCTGGGCCTCTACGCCGTGTCGGCCGTCTTCGCGGCGATCACCGCGGTCACGTCGACCCTGCTGCCGCACCGGGCCTGGGGTGCGGTCGCCGCCGTCGGCTACCTGGTCGCGACGGTGGCGGTGATCGTTCAACTCCTCCTGCGCCGGCGCAACCCGGCGACCCGACCGGCCGGCCTTCCGGCCCGCTGGGCGGTGACCGGTTTCGCGTGGGCGAGCACCGCGCTGCTACCCGTGCTCTGGCAGAGCGTCGAGCGGGCCACCGGACGCACCGACCGCGCGCAGGAGGAGGTGCTGGTCGTCGAGCAGGCCGGCATCCGCCTGCTGGAGCACGGCACGCCGTACCTCGGCCGAGACGCCATCGCCGCCCTGCCGGCCGGTGAACAACTGCTCGGATACACGCCGTACCAACCGGGCATGGCGTTGTTCGGCCTGCCCCGGGCACTCGCCGACACCTGGTGGACCGATGCCCGGGTGTGGTTCGCGGTGGGCACCGCGCTGGCGCTCGCCCTGGCCGTGGCCACCCTGCGCGCCGCGCGCGGCACCGTCGGCGGCCCTCTCGTCGGGGCGCACCGGTCCGATGCCGCGCTGCTGCGGGGCGTGCAGGCCGCCACCGTCCTGCCGATCTGCGCGCTCACCCTCGCCACCGGCGGTGACGACATGCCCGTACTCGCGCTCTGCCTGCTGGCCCTCGCACTCGCCGCCGCCGGTCGGCCCGGCCGGGCCGGCCTCGCGGTCGGGTTGGCGGGCGCGCTGAAGCTGTTCGCCTGGCCGATCGCCCTGGTCCTGATCGTCTGGGGTCTGACCCGGCGAGCCGGCGCCCGGGTCGCGGCCGGCGCGATCGGGTTACCCGTCGCCGCCCTGCTCCCGGCCCTGCTGGTCGACCGCGACGCGCTGACCGAGAACGTGCTGCGCTTCCCGCTCGGGCACGGCCTGGTCACCAGCCCGGCGCAGTCTCCGTTCCCCGGTCAGCTGATCGCCGCCACGCTGCCCGGGGGCCGGCTGATCGCCGCCGCCCTGCTGGTGGCGGCCGGCGTGGCCATCGCCGTCCGACTCGCGCGCCGCCCGCCGGGCACGGCCGCCGCCACCGCGCTGATCTGCGGGTACGGACTCCTCGCCGCGATCGCGCTGATGCCCTCCACCCGATTCGGGTACCTGCTGTACCCGCTGGCCCTGCTCGCCTGGGCACCCGCCCTGCACAGCCCGGACGCCGCACCGACCACCCCGACGCCCGACCGCCTGCCCGGTCGGACCACATCGGTCTAACCGGCGGGCGAAACGCCGCCGCACGGCGTACACCTGAAGGCATGACCACGTACCGCGACCGCGCCGAGGCGGGCCGGGTGCTCGCCGAGCGGCTCACCGCCCTCGTCGGCGAACCGGACACGGTCGTCCTCGGCCTCGTCCGCGGCGGCGTACCGGTGGCCCGGGTCGTCGCCGAACGGCTCGGCGCCCCCCTCGACGTGCTGGTCGTCCGCAAGCTCGGTATGCCCTGGGCCCGGGAGGTCGCCTTCGGCGCGCTCGGCCCGGGCGGGGTGCAGGTGCTCAACGACGCGATCGCCAGCCGCCTCAGCAGCGATGACATCGCCGAGGTCAGCCAGCGCGAACAGGTCGAGTTGGAGCGCCGCGAGCGGCTCTACCGGGGTGGTCGCCCACCGCTGGACCTCACCGGGCGCGTCGCCGTGATCGTCGACGACGGTCTGGCCACCGGCGCCACCGCCCGCGCCGCCGTCGAGGTCGTCCGCCGACTCGGCGCGCGCCGGGTGGTGGTGGCCGTGCCGGTCGGCGCGCAGGAGGCGTACGAACTCCTGGCGGCCGAGGCCGACCAGGTCGTCTGCGCGCAGCGCCCGTCGGATTTCGGCGCGGTGAGCGTCTACTACGACGACTTCCACGAGGTCTCCGACGACGAGGTCACCGACGCGCTCACAGCAACCGCTTAGCTCGACCAGGTACCGTCGGGTGATGAATAGCCTCACCTGTCCCAAGTGTCACGGCGAGATGCGTCAATACGAGCGCAGCGGTGTCGTCATCGACCAGTGCGGGGAGTGCCGGGGCATCTTCCTCGACCGCGGCGAGTTGGAGAAGCTGTTCGAGGCAGAGGCCAACTGGAGCCGCCAGCAGGCCGGCGGCCCGCCGCCGCAGCCCGTCCAGCAGCCGGGGGGCTACCCGCCGCCGCCCGCCCCGGCGCAGCACCAGCCCGGCTACGGCGCGGTCCCCCCGCCGCCGCCCCCGCCGCCCGTGCACGGCTACCCGCCGGCGCCTGCCTACGGTCAGCAGCACCAGGGCTACCACGGCCACTACCGGCACAAGAAGCGCAAGGGCTTCCTCGACGAGATGTTCGGCTGAGCCCGACCGCGGAGTCATCCCAGGTGACATGCCTCTGAGTCGCGGCTGTGACTCAGAGGCACGTCACTCGTGGCCCAGCCACCCACGCCGTCGATGGTTGGCGGCCGAGGTGCGTCATGCGAGGCTGCATCGCATGACCGAGATCCGGCCGGACGAGGCTCTCGCCCAGGCGTACGACGGCATCACGGCGTTGGTCGACGGCCTGGACGACGCGCGCCTGCAACGAGCGACCCGCTGCCAGGGCTGGCTCGTCGCGGACCTGCTGTTGCACGTGCTCGGCGACGCCCAGCGGGCACTCGTGGCCCTGGCCAGACCCGTCGACGGTCCCGCCGACGTGGACGACGTGTCCTACTGGCGCGGCTTCCCGGGCGGCGATGACCAGGCCGCTCGGCACGCCTGGTGGGTCCGCCGGTCGGCGTCCGCCTTCGACCGACCGACCGGCATCGTCCGGCTCTGGGAAGAGACCGCCCCGGCGGCGGTCCGCGCCGCCGCGTCGGCAGACCCCGAGGGGTACGTCACCACGCAGGGGCACGTGCTGCGCGTACCGGATTTCCTCGCCACCCTGACCACCGAGGCCGTCGTGCACCACCTCGACCTGACGCCGGAGCTGTCGGACGCGCCGCCACCCGGCCCAACGGCGGTACGCATCGCCGTTTCCACGATGGACGGCCTGCTGAGCGACGACGCGGTCCGCCCCGCTGGATGGGACGACCAGGAGTTCCTGCTGAAGGCCACCGGGCGAATCCCGCTCACCGACCGGGACCGGGTGGAGCTTGGTGAGGCGGCGGGCTGGTTCCCCCTGCTCGGTTGAAGCCCTCGCCGCCGACGGCTCAGGACATCAAGCGGATCAGAAATCAGCGACCCAACATTATTTTCGCCTGCCTGCTGACTCCGTACGAATGCGCAATTCGGGTTAGAGTCTCACCCGCTCCCGCACGTTCAACAACAGCCTGGATTTGCGCCGCCGACAGACGAGAAGCCGTAGTGCTCATCCGATAGCCATGTCCACGAAACGTGAGAGATGCAGCTGGGCCGCGACCGTCACCGTGTCGGTTGGCCCATTCCGATGCTTAGCAATTATGAAATCCGCCTCCCCCGCCCGCGGCGACTCCTTGTCGTAGTAGTCGTCGCGGTGCAGAAGGATGACAACGTCGGCATCCTGCTCAATTGAGCCAGATTCACGCAAATCAGACAATTGGGGGCGCTTGTCGGTGCGCTGCTCGGGGCCACGGTTCAGCTGACTCACCGCGATGACCGGGCACTCGACCTCCTTGGCCAGCAGCTTCAGACCACGGGAGAGGTCGGCGACCTCCTGCTGCCGGCTCTCGGTGCGCTTCGGCGAGGTCATCAGCTGGAGATAGTCCACGACGATCATCTTGAGGTCGTGTCGCTGCTTGAGCCGGCGGGCCTTCGCCCGGATCTCCATCAGGTTCATGCTCGGCGTGTCGTCGACGAAGAGCGGCGCCTCGCTGATCTCGCCCATGCAGCGGGCCAGCTTGGTCCAGTCGTCGTCGGAGAGCTGCCCGCTGCGTAGCACGTGCAGCGGCACCCGCGCCTCGGCCGAGAGCAGTCGCATGACGATCTCGACCTTGCTCATTTCGAGCGAGAAGATGGCGGCGGCCTGGTTGGCACGAATGGCAGCATTTCGGGCAAAGTCCATGCTGGCAGTGCTGTTGTGGGTCGGGATCATGGACCGACCGGCCAGGTACAGGTGGTCGTCGTTGTCGACCGTCACGCACCGTACGGGCACGCTGGGAACCGGCCGGACGTCCACGATGAAGCGGCAACCCGTTCGAGCGGGTCCCTCCCCCCGCCGTCGCGCCACGTGCGCATCCCGCTTTCGGGCGAGCCCGAAGACCTCGTCCGTGGTCGTGAAGTTCACGTTGTACGCGACCGACGTCTCCGGCTTGCGTCCCTCGACTGCCTTGAGACTGATTGAGCAGCGGTAACCGAGACTGACGATCAGCTCGTACACATCTGCGGCCAGCCGCTCCGAGGTGCTGGTGAACTGAACATTTCCCGTACCGGTGACAGTCCCGTCGGTGTCGAGTAGTCCCGCAAGTAGGGCGCGGCGCTGCCCTTCGGACGCGCGCAGGTAGGCCTCGGGTATGTGCTTGACGTTCAGCACGCCCGACTCTCGCAGGCTTCGTACCAGGGACGAAGGACGATTCCCGCAGGCCACGCAGCCATTTCGACGCCTGTCGCACACCGGGCAACTCTTGGGCAGGATCGTGTAGAGAGTCGAGACAGAGCGTGACTGCCTGATCTCGAAGCCGTCCTCCTCGATGCGCCGGAGGATACCGGGGTCAACGGTGGTGATCCGGCTGTCGGCGCTGCTGCCGTCACCCAACCAGGCACCAAGGGTGTACGGCGGGATAGGAAGGAGTCGATCGGGAAGGTTGAGCGGGGCTGCATTCGTGACCGCGTGATTGAGACGACGGTCTGCGGTCTCCGTGCGAAGTGTCGCCCGAATCTGCGCGGTGGTGAAGACCCCCGGCTGCACGCTGTCAGCCAAACTAGCGGTCCACCGCTCCACGCGGTTGAGTAAACCCCCATAAAGCGCTCGGGCGGGATAAGCGCGCGCGGGGCGTGCACCCGGCCTGCCGCGCATGGTGGGGGAAGCCCCTCGCGGTATGTCACGGGTGACCCGCTGGGCGGTGTGCACGAGTTCCGCTCCGACAGAGCTGGCCAACTCGTGGATGGTGACAGTGTCCGTGCTCGTTGCGGCAGCGACGCGGAGTCGCTCCACGGTCTCCGGACGCCAGTGGTTGCGGCGCCTGACGTCACCCGCTCTGCGGCTCGCGCGGGTGGTGGTTTTCCACAGATGCTCGGCGTCGGCTACGAGGACCGACCCGTCGGAAAACTCGACCTCGTAGCACGGGCGATCGTGACGTACTTCGAAGGCGTGCGTGACAGTGGTGGGATGCCCGTCGGCGCCGATCAGCCGGTCGCCGACCTTGACCTCGCCCATCGTGGTCCAGCCATCCGGCGTCGGCAGCGGGGTGTCGAGCGCCAGCGCCTTACCCAGACCGGGCCTACCCGCGACAATGATCAACTGCCCGGCGTGCAGGCCGTTGAGCAGCCGGTCCAGGTCGGTGAAGCCGGTCGGCACACCGGTCATCATCCCGCCCTGCGCACCCACCGCCTCGATCTCGTCGAGCGTCGGCTGAAGCATGTCGGCCAGGACCGCGAAGTCCTCGCTGACCCGCCGTTCGGTGACGTCGTAGACGGCCTGCTGCGCGAGGTCCACGACATCGTCGACGTCGCGGCTGCCGCCGCTGGCGGTGCCGTAGCCCAGTTGCACGATCTTGGTGCCGGCCTCGACCAGCCGGCGCAGCACCGCCCGCTCGCTGACGATCCGCGCGTAGTACGCGGCGTTCGCGGCGGTGGGCACGCTGGCGATGAGGGTGTGCAGGTAGGGCGCCCCGCCAACGCGGACGAGGTCGCCGGAGTCGGCGAGTGCCGCCGCAACGGTGATCGAGTCGGCCGGCTCACCCCGGCCGTAGATGTCCAGGATGATGTCGAAGATGGTGGCGTGCACCGGCCGGTAGAAGTCGTTGGTCTTGAGGATCTCGACGACGTCGGCGATGGCGTCCTTGGAGAGCAGCATGCCGCCGAGGACGCACTGCTCGGCCGCGACGTCCTGGGGCGGGGTCTTGTCGAACTGGCCGTCCCGCTGCACGGGCGGCTGGCCGCCGCCGGGCCGTGACTCCGCCCGCCTGTCGTCGGTGACCGACACGGGTCCCCCCTCCACTGCGTCGGATCCGGTCCCAGCTCTACCGCCGGGGTACGACAGTTCTCCTCCGACCAGGCCGGTCGATCGGGGGCCATCGCGCCGGCGGTCGAGGGCCAACCATACGGACCCCGAGGTCAGCGACTCAACAAGCCCGGTGGACGAGCCTCGGGACAACCTGTGGACACCGGTGCACAAGCATGTGCGCAGGGTGTGCACAGGCTGTGGACAACGGTTGGGGAATTCTCGACCACAAGCCGCTGAGCTGCTGAAACGTGGTCCCCAGCCTGTGGAGGAGAATATTTTGGTCGGTTCTGTGACACGATCTTCCCGTACTATCTCCAGCGAACGGCTACACCTGGACAGCGGATTACGCTTTCGGTTCAGAAGGGTCACACTCCGGCCGTGAGTTACCGGGACTGGGGACGCGGGGAGGGCAGCCCGCGCGAGCGCCCGCCGACCGCCTCGTGGGGTGAGCCCATGCTGCCCGCTCCGGTCGAGCCGTACGACGAGGACGCGCGCTATCGCACCTCCAGTCGGCGGCGCGCGCTGGACCGTGGGCAGGACGAACCGGTCGACGCCTACCTGCCGCGGTGGGCGCTGGAGTCGGGAGTTCGGCACGCCGACGGCGGCGGCCGGCACGCCGCGCCCGACGAGGACGAGGACGCGCCCGAGGACGCGCCCGAGCCCGAGTTCGAGGTCGAGCGTCCGAGTTCCGGGGGCGGCTGGCGAAGCACCGAGACGACGGGTGCCCGACGGCGTGCCGTCGAGACGGGTTGGCGTGAGCGGCCGGCGATCGGCGCGGGCCCCGATTCGGACCACACCCGGGAGTGGACGCTCGACCGACCGCAGGATGGGGGGTACGCCGGCCGTCGGCGTGCCAACGCGGCAGAGGAGGAGCCGGTCTCCGGCGCGGTCCCGGACCGTCGTCCCCGCCGTGCGCCCGTCGGCCGGCCCCAGGTGATCTGGTCCGGTGGGGACCTGGAGTCCGACCCGGCCGACGGGACGTCTCGTCCGGAGCCGAGCCGGCCGACGCGGCGCAGCCGACGGGCGGCGGAGGAGTCCTGGACGCGTCCGGCGGTGGATCCGTGGGAACGCGGATCGGAGCGGGCGGCGGAGCCGGACCCGTCGTACGCGCCCGCGGTGGACCCGTGGGACGCGTCGGGTGTGCACGCCTGGCCGCCGGCCGGCCCGGACGGCGCCGACCTGAGCGAGCAGTGGTCGCAGGCGGAGAACATCGGTGGCTGGGAGCGGTCGGACCGCACCGGCCAGTGGGAACGCTCGGCGGTCGAGGACGACCAGTGGGACCGGACACTCCCACCCCGTTCCGACCGGTTCACGGCGGCCGAGGGGTGGTCAAGCCGGGACAACGGTTTCTGGTCCGGCACGCGGTTGTCCGGCGACGATCCGCGCTGGATGGATACGACGACGTCGGCACCCCGGTCGCCGGTGGTGGGTTACACGGCTCCGCGACCGCGCAGTGCTCCCGTACCCCCTGATGGCGCCCGGCGTCGGTCGGACCGGCCGCCGGTCGGCGCGGCGTCGGTCCGACGGCGGGTGGAGTCGGTGGCGACGGGCGGTTGGGCGCGTCGTCTGGAGGACGACCTGCTCGACCCGGATCCCGGTGGGTCCGTCCGGCCGCTGCTCTACACCGCCGCCTGCTACCTGGTGCCGGCAGTGCTGATCTTCCTGTGGTTGCTCACGCTGGACGGGCAGGCGCCGGCCGGGTGTGTCACCGACATCAGCGGGGGTGGCTGCGACTCCGCCCGGTCACGCGCGTTGGAGTCGCTGCTGGCCGGCTCGCCGCGTTTCGGGTTGGCGCTGGTGAGCAGTCTGGTGGTGGCGGCCCTGCTGCGGCGGGTCGGCACGACGTGGCGGTCGGCCACCATCGCGCTGGCCGCCGCGGTGGTCGGCGGTGGCCTCTCCACGGTGCTGATCAGCGCGGTGACCGGTCAACCGATCGGCTGACGGCGAGCCGGGCACGCCAGGGCATGCGCGAGGGCCCGCACCGATCGCTCGGTGCGGGCCCTCGTCGTGGTGCAGCTGGTCGTCAGCCCTGAACGACGTTCAGGTTGAACGACGCGGTGACCTCGGGGTGCAGCTTGATCTTCACCGGGTAGGTGCCGGTCGACTTGATGTGACCGGGCACCTCCAGCCGGCGGCGGTCGAGGACCGGGCCGCCGGCGCCCTTGACGGCGTCGACGATCTCGGCCGAGGTGACCGAGCCGAAGAGCCGACCGCCGTCGCCGGCGCGGGCCTTCAGGTTGACCTTGAGACCCTCGAGCTGACCCTTGACCTCGTTCGCGTGGTCGAGGTCGCGGATCTCGCGGGCCGAACGGGCCCGCTTGATGACCGTGACCTGCTTTTCCGCGCCCTTGGTCCAGGCGATCGCGAAGCCCTGCGGCAGCAGGTAGTTACGGCCGAAGCCGTCCTTGACCTCGACGATGTCGCCCGGGGCACCGAGGCCGGACACTTCCTGAGTCAGGATGATCTTCATATCGGTGCCTCCTCTCAGCGGGCCGTTGCGGTGTACGGCAGGAGCGCCATCTCGCGGGCGTTCTTGACCGCGCGGGCGATCTGCCGCTGCTGCTGCGAGGTCACGCCGGTGACCCGCCGAGCGCGGATCTTGCCGCGGTCGGAGATGAACTTGCGCAGCAGCGCCGTGTCCTTGTAATCGATATAGGTGATCCCGTCCTTGTCGAGCGGGTTCACCTTCTTCTTCGGCTTGCGAAGTGCCGCAGCCTTGGCCATTGACCTTGCTCCTGGTTTGCGATCGCGGGCGCTCGGCGCCATTAGAACGGAGGCTCCTCGTCGAAGTTGCCGCCCGAACCGGCACGCGCGGGAGAGGGTGCGGCCGAAGCCCAGGGGTCGTCGAAGTTGCCTCCGCCGCCACCCTGGCCACCACCGCCGCCACCACCGAAGCCGCCGCCACCGCCACCGGAGCGGGACATCTTCTGCACCTTCGCCGTGGCGTAGCGCAGCGACGGGCCGATCTCGTCGACCTCAAGCTCGATGACGGTGCGCTTCTCGCCCTCGCGGGTCTCATAGGACCGCTGACGCAGCCGGCCCGAGACGATCACGCGGGCGCCCCGCTGCAGCGACTCGGCGACGTGCTCCGCCGCCTGACGCCACACGGTGCAAGCCAGGAAGAGCGGCTCGCCGTCCTTCCACTCATTGGTGGTCTTGTCCATGAAACGGGGCGTCGAAGCGACCCGGAACTTGGCGACCGCCGCACCGGACGGGGTGAACCGCAACTCGGGGTCATCGGTCAGGTTGCCGATGACCGTGATGGTGGTGTCTCCTGCCATGACCATCTCCTCGCGCACTCAGCGTCTCGTCGTACAGGCTCTCAGAGCCGTACGACAGAGTCGCGGAGGCTGATCCGGGCGAACCGGGTTGAATGCCGGACTGAATGCTTAGCGCATCTCCGGCCGGATGACCTTGGTGCGCAGCACGGACTCGTTCAGCCGGAGCTGACGGTCCAGCTCGGCCACGGCAGCAGGCGTAGCCTGCAGGTCGACGACGGCGTAGATGCCCTCGGCCTTTTTGTTGATCTCGAACGCGAGGCGCCTGCGGCCCCACACGTCCGTCTTCTCAACCGAGCCACCCGCGGTCCGAATCACGTTCAGGTACGTGTCGAGCGACGGGGCGACGGTGCGTTCCTCGAGGCTGGGGTCGAGGATCACCATGATCTCGTAATGACGCAAGACGTGCTCACCTCCTGTGGGCTAAGCGGCCACGGTCCTTCCGTGGCAGGAGGTCGTGCGTCGCTGCCCGCACGTGCCGGGGGAACCCGGCCGGACGCGGACAACCTGACCAGGATACCCGGTCCGGACGATCATGCCCGGGGCGGTCGGGCCAGTGCCCCGGGCGTGCCGACGGGGACCCACCACCCGACCGTCACTGGTCGGTGGCGAGCCCCCGTCAACGAGGCCGCGGAGCGTCCCGTCCGCATTCCTTGGGTGGGACCTGGGGAGGAACGACCACACCGATGAGGTTGGACCGAAGACGCCCCGCGGAGCTTTATCGTGTTGTTATCCGACGATACAACGGCTCTCGTCCCTTGTCGGGGCAAAAGGCAGAATTTTCCGAGATTCTGCAACGGCGGAGATCTGGTACGTCGAGGGGTCGCCCCCGCGGTGCCGGGCCGCGCCGCGGGGATGACCTCGCTCTCGGGCCGACGAGCGCCGACTGCCATGCGCGGCGGACCCGCCACGCGCAGCCCCGGGCCGTGCTCGCCGGGTTCCATCCCATCAACGATCGTCGAGCAGCCGGGGTGACGCGACGAGCGACGACACCGCGCCAGCCGTCGCCGCAGCCGTCGGGGTCGCGACGTAGGCTCGCTGCCATGCGTATCGGAGCCCACGTCGATTCGACCGACCCGCTGGCGGAGGCGGCCGCCCGGTCCGCCGACACCGTGCAGTTCTTCCTCTCCGACCCGCAGGGATGGAAGGCCCCCAAGCCGCGGGAGGACGCCGAGCGGCTGCGCGCGGCCGAGGTCGACCTCTACGTGCACGCGCCCTACGTCATCAACGTGGCGACCCTCAACAACCGCATCCGGATCCCCAGCCGCAAGCTGCTGCTCGGGCACGCGACCGCGGCGGCCGCGATCGGCGCCAAGGGCCTGATCGTCCACGGCGGGCACGTCAACGCCGGGGACGACCTGTCGGTCGGCTTCGACAACTGGCGCAAGACCTTCGCGTACGCGGCGGACTCCGGCGGCTTCGGCGTCCCGGTCCTCATCGAGAACACCGCCGGCGGCGACAACGCCTGCGCCCGCCGGCTGGACGCGCTGGCCCGGCTCTGGGACGCCATCGGCGACCACGAGGTCGGCTTCTGCCTCGACACGTGCCACGCGTACGCCGGTGGCGAGGAGTTGCTCGGCCTGGTCGACCGGGTGAAGGCGATCACCGGTCGGATCGATCTGGTGCACGCCAACAACTCCAAGGGCGCGTTCAACTCCGGCCAGGACCGGCACGACAACCTGGACGGCGGGACGATCGACCCGGAGCTGGTGGTGGCCGTGATCCGGGCCGCCGGGGCGCCGGTGGTCGTCGAGACCCCGGGCGGCGTGTCCGGTCAGGTGGCCGACATCGACTTCCTCCGCCAGCAGCTCGGGACGGAGCGCCCGGCCGCATGACCACCGGACAGCCCGGGAGCCCCCGGCCCACTCCGACCGACGACGCCCCGAGCCGACCGGCGCCGACGCGCGCCGGGGACCCGCCCGTCCCGCCGGCTTCCGCCACCGCCACGTCTTCCACCGACGCGACCGCCAACACCGACGCGGACCGCCCGACCCGCGCCGATGACACGCCATCCGGCGCCGCTGGGGCCGAGGGCGCCACCGCCCCGAACGGCCGACCAGAGCGCGACGCCACGAAGAACGACATCGCCAAGGTCGGCGGCAGGAAATCCGCCGCGAAGCGCGGCAGCACGAAGGGCGCCGCAGTCAAGGGCGCCGGGGTCAAGGGCGCCGCGGTCAAGGACGTCGCGGTCAAGGACGTCGCGGTCAAGGACGCCGACGAGGCCGAGGGTACGAAGGCGGATGACGCCGACGGTCCGCAGAAGGCCGACGGCGACGCGAAGCCGGGCGACGCGAAGCCGGTCGAGGCCGAACGCTGGGAGGCGTTCGCCTCGGCGCCGGAGCCGCGGCCCAGCCGACTCAGCCGAGCCGCCCGCGCCGTCGGACGGTTCCTGGTCCACGAGTGGACCCTGGCCACCCTCGGCGCGCTGGCGCTGGCCGTGCTGATGACCTGGCCGACGCTGCGCTACCCGCGCTACACGCTTCCGCAGGACACCTGGGACCCGAGCCTGCAGGCGTGGCAGATGGCGTGGTCCGGGCACATCCTGCTGGCCGACCCGGCGCGACTGTGGCAGTCCAACACGTTCTTCCCGGAGCTGTGGAGCTTCGCGTTCTCCGACACGCTGCTCGGCTACGCCCCGGCCGGGATGCTCGGCAGCGGCCCCGAGGACGCGGTGCTGCGCTACAACATCGTGTTCGTGCTGGCGCACGCGCTCGCCACGCTCGGGGCGTACGCCCTGGCCCGGCAGCTCGGTGCCGGTCGGATCGGCGCCGCCGTGGCCGGGGTCGGCTACACCTACGCGCCGTGGCTGCTGGCCCAGGCCGGGCACCTGCACGTGCTCTCCAACGGTGGCATCCCGCTGGCGCTCGCGATGCTCGCGCGGGGGCACGGCTGGTCGCTACGGCACGGCTACCGGCCGGAGCGGCGGCATGACGGCTGGGTGTACGCCGGCTGGCTGGTGGCGGCCTGGCAGGTCAGCCTCGGCTTCGGCATCGGCCTGCCGTTCGCGTACTTCCTGGCCGGCGCGGTGCTCGTCGTCGCGGTGCTGTTCGGAGTTCGCCGGCTGAAGTCCGGCCGGGCGCTGCCGTTCGGCCGCCGCCTCCTCGTGGCCGATGTGGTCGGTGGGGTGTTCTTCGCCGGGGTGGGCCTGCTGATGGCGTTCCCGTACTTCAAGGTGACCGAACTGCACCCGTACGCCGAGCGGACGATCCGCGACATCAGCATCTTCTCGCCGCCGGCGTCCGGCTTCGTGACCGCGCCGGCCGAATCACGAGTCTGGGGTGGGTTGCACGAGGGCGCCCGCGCGGCGCTGCCGTGGCATCCGGAGATGACGCTGCTGCCGGGCTTCGTGCTCTACGCGCTGGCCGCCGGTGGGCTGTTCTTCTCGGTCTGGCGGCTACGGCACCGGCTGCTGTTGCTCGTCGGGGTGCTGGTGACGATGGCCTTCGCGATGGGCACCCGCTTCTTCGACGGCACGTTCACCTACGTGCCGCTCTTCGAGCACGCGCCGGGCTGGAACGCGCTGCGTACCCCGGGCCGGTTGATGCTGTGGACCACGTTGCTGCTCGCGTTGCTCGCGGCGGGCGCGGTCACCGCCCTCACCGACCGGGTCCGTGAGCTGGCCGCGCAGCGGATCCCGTCCTGGCCGGGGCCGTGGCTGCGGATGGCCACCCTGCTGCCGCTGCTGCTGGTCACACTCGAGGGCCTGAACGCCACCCCGCATCCGGTGGTGCCGGCCCAGCCGGCGGCGATGCGCGCGGCAGAGGGACCGCTGCTGGTGCTGCCCAGCAACCAGAGCATCGACCAGCACGTGATGCTCTGGTCGACCGACGGGTTCCCGGACGTCGTGAACGGCGGCAGCGGTTTCACGCCTCGGCAGCTCGACGACGTCCGTCGGGTGAGCCAGTCGTTCCCCGACCAGACGAGCGTCGACTACCTGCGGACGTTCGGCGTCCGCACGGTGGTGCTGCTCCGCAGCCAGGTGCCCGGCACGCCGTGGGAGATCACCATCGACGCGCCGGTCGAGTCGCTCGGCATCACCCGCCAGGACGTCGGCGACGCCGTCGTCTACCGACTCTGACGCCTCTCGCTACCTGAGGTTTGCCTGGCAACACGTCCGCCCGCCGGACCAGTGCCATGGCGTGGTCACCCAGCGGCCTGCCGATGGCGTCGGTATCACGGCGGAGATCCATCGTTGGCAGCCAATGGGGTCGACGCACCCCGGGCCGCGCACCCGGATCGGCCGCAGCCACGCTCAGCGACGGCGCGTGACGGTCGGCCGATGTGACGGCGATGAGATAGCAATGACCACTCACCCCACCCTGAGGGCTCCCTGATCCCCCGGTGCCATCCGCGCGTTCTTCAGCCACCACGGCCCTTACGTTCCGGCCTTTCGCACGGCATCTGAAGACGAATGCGGCCGCATCGAGTCCCCGAGAGGAGTCCGATGGCTCGTCGACGTTCCCGATCTCCGGCACTACTCATCGCCGCGGTGGCCTGTGCGGTGCTGCTTCCTCAGTCGGTGCACGGCGTGGCATTCGCAGCAGCCGCGCCGGTTGCTCCGCCACCCCCGGCGGACAGCCCGTCGTTCACTGTCGATCCGCAGCGTCGGGCTGATCTCCTGACCGAAGGCTATAAGGAGTCGCAGGACGTCGCGTGGACGACGTCGGGAGACGGCGACGGCTTCCACGTGCTCGCCGCGACCGCCAGCAGCGGTTACACGTGGCGGACCGTGGCCAGTCTTTCCGAGCCGGGCTTCGATGCGGACCAGTGGATCGGCAACGCCTGCCTGACCGGTTCCGGTCGTCGGCTCGTTGTCGTCTACGCGCCGCGCGCCTTCACCAACAAAGCTGATCTTTTCGATCGCGGCGGCTTCACGGCAACTGTCGACCTGGTGACCGGCTCGGTGCGCAAGCTGCCGGTGCAGTCATCGCTGGCCTACTTCAACCCGGGCTGCGGCGCGGACGAGACGGCGGTCCTCACCCAACTGGGCGGCCAGCTACCGAACGACCAGGTCGACGGGCCCACCCGTACTCGACTGTTCCGCCTCGATGCCGGCAAAGGCGAGCTCTCACGACCGATCGTGGTCAATGCCGAGGTCACCTCTGCCCTGCCGGTGGGGCGCACCATCGTGGCCGCCGGGAGTTCGCGCCTGGTGCAGGTGCGGGGCGACGGCACGCTGACGCCCGTCGCCTCCACCTCGGGAACACCGTTCCAGCTCAAGGCGGACGGCGGCGGCGGTGTCGTGTTCATGGACCGCACGGGTGACCGGGTACGGGTCCGGCTTGCCGTTCCTCAGTCGAAGAACGAACCGCGAACGCTCGCGGAAGGGCAACTGTCCAAGCTGAGCGTCACGCCTGGCGCTGGTGGCCGGGCCTTCATCACCGGTCGAGCGGACCGGACGCACGCACTACCGAAGAACGTGTCGAAGGTCGAGGTGGCAGCCGGATCCCAGCTGTCTTCGCACGGGCAGTTGGCGTTGACCGAGGTCCGCTGGGCCGGTCAGGCCGACCCACGGGTTGCGGTCCCGGACCCGACGTCGCCGCGGCAGGTGAAGATTCAGGCCACCGTGTTGACCAACGGCAAGAAGGTCGATTTCCAGGTGCGACCCGGTGACGCTTCGGACGCCCAAGCCGCCGAGGGCAGGCGCATTCATCCAAAACTCTCGTCGGCCGGCGGGGGTAGCCGGGCCTCGGCAGCCGCCGCAGGCTCACCGACCAACCCCGTGGAGGCGGAAGCCTACTGCTCGGTCCCGCGCAACGATCCGCGCAACCAGGCATTGCAGCCCAAGCCGCGCCAGGTCGAGTGGGCAATCGACCAGGCAATCACCAATTCGCTCTACGTGCAGCGGGAGGCCAACTGGAAGAACCTCGGCATGTCTGCCTACCGACCTCAGGATCTGTTCCCGCCGATCCAGTTGGTAGGCGGCGGCCGCGTTCCGGCCCAGGTCATGCTGGGCATCGCAGCGCAGGAGTCGAATCTCTGGCAGGCGTCCTTCCACGCTGTCCCGGGCGTCACCTCCAGTCCTCTGATCGGCAACTACTACGGCCGCGACATCTACAACAACACCGACGTGGACGACTGGGACATCAGCTGGAAAGACGCAGACTGCGGGTACGGGGTCACGCAGGTCACTGATGGTATGCGGCTGGCGGGCCGGGAGAAGGATGGCGAGGTAGCCCTGCCCGCGTACAAGCAACGCGCCATCGCTCTGGATTTCGCCGCGAACATCGCTGCCGGGCTGCAGATTTTGCAGTCGAAGTGGAACCAGACCCGAAATGCCGGGTTGATCGTCAACAGCGGGGATGCCGGCGGGCTTGAGCACTGGTTCTTCGCTCTCTGGGCGTACAACAGTGGCTTCCACCCGGACCTGGGCGACGGATCCCCGTGGGGCGTCGGTTGGGGCAACAACCCGATCAACCCGAGGTTCCGGGCGGACCGCGAGCCCTTCCTGGAGTACACGTACGCCGACGCGGCGAACCCGCAGTTCTGGCCGTACCAGGAGAAGGTGCTCGGTTTTGCCGGCCACCCGCCGGAGTTGCTGGAGGGCCCAGATCAGTTGGTCTCGGGCTTCCGTGCCGCTTGGTGGAACGACACTCGGCAACGGATCACCGTCAAGCCGCCGATCGATCAGTTCTGCGACGAC
Source organism: Micromonospora sp. NPDC005252 (assembly GCF_042872475.1). Taxonomy (NCBI): domain Bacteria; kingdom Bacillati; phylum Actinomycetota; class Actinomycetes; order Micromonosporales; family Micromonosporaceae; genus Micromonospora; species Micromonospora sp. NPDC005252. The sequence goes on from NZ_JBIAKN010000003.1 coordinate 150,991, forward strand.
TCGAACGACTGCCACCCAGGGGAGTTGCACCTTCCGAATGATCCGGACGTGGTGGGCGAAGCCGCAGGCCCCTGCGCCCACAAGAACTCCGCAGGCCTGTATGACCTGAGATGTTGGTACAACCGGCCGGTGAAGTGGAAGGAGGGCTTCGAGGCCGGCAATGAGGTGCTCCGATTCGATCCCGGGTACGCCTACCAGGAGGATGCCACCAGCTACGCACCAAACTGCAGCCTGTCGGGCTTGCCGAGCGGCGCTCTTGTCATCGACAACGTCGTCGACGGCACCCCGTCGGTCCGGCCGGGCTGCGGACGGCCCTGGACGAACGCCGGAACCTTCAATCTGGACTTCGCCGCAGACAGCACCGGCCACTACCCATCCAAGGTCGATTTTCACCAGATCGGTGGCGGATTCGGGGGGCACTTCTGGTTCGCGCACACCCGCCGGCCCGATGACCTGGGGGGCAAGTTGCGGGTGTCCGGGACGTGGTCGCTGAGCCAGCAACTCCAGGGCTGGGCCCGGGTGATGGTGCACATGCCCGACCAGGGCGCGCACACCCGGCAGGCCGAGTACGAGGTAGACCTCGGACAGGGCTTCGACAAGGGCAAGAAGCGGGTCCTGCTGCAACGCACCCAGGAGCACCGCTGGGTGTCCCTGGGTGTCTTCAAATTCGCCGGCACTCCCCGCGTCCGGCTGTCGACCGACACCCAGGACGGCACCGGGGTGGAGGACGTGGCGTGGGACGCGATCGCGGTGCAGAAGCTGAACGCGAAGCCGCGTCACCAGGTGGTGGCACTCGGGGACTCGTACTCCTCCGGCGAGGGAGCCTCGGAGAACCGTGGTGCCGACTACTACCGCGAGACCGATTTCAAGCAAGTCAACGGCGATGTCGCGCTGTTCCAAAACGACTGCCACCGCTCCAAGTACTCCTGGTCACGGCAGGCGGTGCTGTCGGACAACTCGGCATCGATCGGCAGCCGGGCCGATTCCTGGGATCCGCAGATGGATTACCAGTTCCACGCCTGCTCGGGCGCCCGGACTCACAACCTGCTGCCCTTCCGTACCGTCCCCGCCGGGCAGTCACCGCCGGCGAACGCGTTCAACAAGACGGGCAGCGGCTCGTACGGCGAGGTGTCCCAACTGGACAAGGGTTTCCTCGATGAGAACACCACCCTGGTCACCCTGTCTATCGGGGGTAATGACTCCGAGTTCAGCAAGGTGATCCAGGAATGCATCTACGGGTCCGGCCTCCAACTCTGCCAGGACAGCACGTTGAAGGGCGACACCGAGCCGGTGAGCACGGCCACCAGAAAGCGCATCGAAGGGCCGGTCAAGGAATCACTCAAGATCGTGCTCAGAGAGATCCACAAGAAGGCGCCATCGGCCAAGATCCTGCTGATGGGCTATCCCAAGCTGGTCGAAGGGTATTGCGTCCTCGGTATCGGCGCCGCCGAACTGCCCTGGCTCAACTCCACAGCCGAACTCCTCGCGACGAAGATGGAGGAGGCGGTCAACGAGGTCAGGGCCGAGGGGGTCCAGGTGTGGTTTGGCAACCCGATCCAGCGCTTCTCAGGCAAGGGCATCTGCGGTTCACCGGAAACGGTGAACGGTGTCATCAAGGACCTCACCGCCGGTGAGGAAGGACCGCTCAAGAGCCCGATACCGGACTCGTGGAACGTCTACGGGGTGTCACAGCAGTCGTTCCACCCGAAGATCAGTGGCGCCGGTATCTACGCTCAGGTGATGAACGACGTCACGCAGGAAAAGATGGGGCTTTGACCAGACCTTCATCATCCGTGCCCGCGAGAAGGCTGCTCGGCCTTCTCGCGGGCACGGCCCTGGCCGCGTCGAGCCTCGGCTGCGGTGCCCCTGACCAGGAGCAGGAGGCCACGGATAAGGCCACGGCTGTGGTCCGCGACAAGGCGGAACGGTCCCGGCAGGCGATGGCGAACGCGCTGGCCGACCCGTCGGCCCCGCGCCAGGAGGCGCTGCTCGGTGCGATCGCCGAGTTGGTGGAAAGCGGGGAGCGCAACGGGTTCGTCTTCGATCGCCGGTCTGAGCCGGGTGATCGGATCTGGCTGGACGTAGCCTTTGACGGCACCGGCAACGCCGGAGGGCTCGCGCCCGCCGAGGTGACGGTGCGGCTCTGTGTACGGTTCAGCGGCGCCCGGAGTGCAGAGCCCGAGGTGACGATGTCAGACACCGATTGTGACACCGGCCTCGACCGGACACTCGGCCAGGCGGACACGACGGTCGGCCTACGGAAGTGATCGCTCCTCCGGTACGGCTCCGGTCAGGCGAGCAGGTGCTCACCGTCGGAACCGACGCCGTGCCATTCGCTCCCGGCGGCGGCACGTAACGGAGGTGCCGCATCCCAGCGCGGTACGGCACGCACAAGCCACAGCGTCAGACCCGCACGTCCCCCTCGGTGACAGTCGTCGGGGTGCTGGAGCGTAGGCGGAAGCGGTCGATCCAGCCGGCGTCGGGTGCGCCGTCGAGCACGCCGCCGTCCGGGTCGTCGGCATAGGTGGCGCGTACCGCGTCCTGCTCGGGGTGCAGGATCTCCCGGATGACCAGCACGCACAGGGTCACCACGGTCGCCAGCCGCAGCGTCGAGGCCAGCACGAACACGCCCTCCGGGAAGACCGGACGGCTGGTCGCCGCGCCGAGCAGCTCCCCGTAGAAGGCGACGAAGTAGCAGACCTCGGCGAGCTGCCAGGCCAGGAAGGCACCCCACTTCGGGCGGGCCAGCACCACCAACGGCAGCATCCAGAGCACGAACTGCTGGGACCAGACCTTGCTGAAGATGAGGAACGCGGCGACCACCAGGAAGGCGAGTTGGGCGAGCCGGGGCCGGCGCGGCGCCCGCAGCGCCAGCACGGCCACGCCGAGGCAGGCCAGCCCGAACAGGGCGTACGAGATGGTGTTGAGGGCGGGGATGTTGGCGTTCAACCATTCGAACGGGCCCTGCTGGCCGGGGTCGTTGCCGACCTTGCCGTCGAGGTAGCGCCCGATGTACCAGAGCGTCCCCCAGTCGATCGGCCGGGTGGTGTTCAGCTCGAAGAACCGACCCCAGTTGTCGGGGTTGGCCCGGTAGGCGGGCAGGTTCACCAGCACCACGGCCACCACCGCCGCGCCGAGCGCGGTGAGCGCGGCGCGGAGCCGGTTGGCCCGCAGCGCCAGGATGAGGATCGGCCCCAGCAGGAACAGCGGCCAGAGTTTCGCCGCGCCGGCCAGGCCCAGCAGTACGCCGGCCACCGCTGGTCGTCGTCGGGCCCAGGCCAGCAGACCGAACGCCGCCAGTCCGATGGCGAGCAGGTCCCAGTTGACGGTGGCGGTGAGCACCAGCGCCGGGGCGAGCGCGAACAACGCGGCGTCCCAGGGTCGTCGGCGGCGCAACGCCAGGATCACCGCCACGGTGGCCACGGCGAGCGCACCGAGCACGAGCGCGTTGAGGTTGTAGAACCACTGACCCTGGTTGATGCTCGGGTCGCCGTCGCCGATGGCGTGCACCGGCAGACCCAGCGCCCCCATGAAGTAGCCGGTCAGCACCGGGTATTCCACCGGGTGGTCCCGGTAGGGCACCTTGCCCTCGTTGAGACCCTCGGCGTAGTAGAGGGCGAGCACGTCCGTGTAGCAGAACCGGGTGTACTGGACGTTCTTCTGCCAGGCGCCGTCCTGGCACGGGGATTTCTGCACCCAGTGCAGCGCGAGCGTGAGGCAGGCAAGCGCCAGGACGATCCGGACGGCGGTCCAGAACCGGCGTTCCTGCCCGGCCGGCCGATCCAGGGCCGTCGCGTGGTCGCCCAGCGGACCGCCGATCGCGCCGGAGAGGCCGCGGACGAACCCATCGGAGCGGGACGGGTGGTCGGTGGTTCCGGCGTCGTCGATGCCGGGCGTCGACTGGGTGCTCATAGAGAGGCATCCTGCCGTACTCGCAGTAGTACGTCATGTGTCCCGAGCCGTCCAATCAGGTGGCAACCCAGCGCGATCAGGGCCCGAGACCCGCCGGCCGCCGCCCGCACCCTGACCTGCTCCCCGCGCTCGGACTGTCCGAGCTGTGATCGATTGATGAGACAGCCGGACAGACTTCGCGCCAATCGGGCCACAGCATCGACTCGTTTGAGCCCTGCGAGCCCGTCATCACGGTGAGGGGATCGGATTGAAGGGTTCGGTAAGAACCATGGGGTGGCTGGTCACCGCCGGCGTGGCCAGTGCAGCACTCGCCGTACTGCCAGTGTCAGCGGAGGCAGCGGGAAGTACCGACAAGCCGGGCAGGGCGTCACGGACGCCTGCGGCCGCGGACAAGCTGCTCTCGGCTGACACCCAGGGCGCGACGCCGGCACAACGCGCGCGGATGGCCGCCGAGGCACCGCTGGCCGCAGCGGCGGTACGTATCCGCACTGCCGGCGAGGCGAGGCAGTCAGGCTTCGCGGGAGTGGCGCTTCGGCAAGGAACAGTGACTGTCTATTGGAGGGGCAAAGTCCCGGCGGAGGTGCGCCGCGTGCTTGATCAGGAGGGTGCGCGCGTTCCGGTGAAGGTGGAGCCCGCCCGCTACGCGGCCCACGAACTCGCTCGAGCTGCCGAGAAGATCAGGGCCAGCGGCAACCGGTCGATACGGTCTGTCGCCTACACCGTGCGGGGCGACGGAATTACGGCCACCCTGTCGAGCGGTGCCAAATCTTCTCTCCAGCTGCCGGACGTCGGCGTGCCGGTCACGGTGCGGCGCGAGCCGGATCTGCCCGCGCTCGGCGGGAGGACCGGAACGTCAGATGGCCGCAGCACCTCTGCTGGAGTTGCTGCCGCCGCAGTCACCTGGCCCAGTCCGAGCCGCCAGGATGACACGACGCCGGCATGGGGAGGCGCACACATCATCAACTCGAGCACTAACCGCGGCAATGGCGGTTGGAGTGTTCGACTTGATTCCGGCGAGGTTGTCGATGCCGACACGAAATGGCACTGCACCTCAGGCGTCCCGATTCTGGACGACGCCACGAACACCGAACTGATGGTCGGCCCGGCGAGTTGTGGTACTCCCGGTCAGACCTACGTCGACCCCAGCGGGGACGTGGTGAACGAGACGGCGGGCGTCAACGCAGCCTGGCATAAGCCAATCCGCGGCGTCACCTTGACCAAGCCGAAGGGTGGTGCCGATCCGGCTGTTTATGACGGCACCGGCTGGACGCAGGACGGTTGGCAGATCGATGCCTGGGAGTCGCCGATCGCCGGCCAACAGGTTTGTGTTTCGGGCGCCGAAACCGGCACCTTCTGCGGGGTGGAGATGACCGAGTTCGTCGGCAGCAACACCGTATGGATTGAGAGTTACCAGGGAGAACTGGAGGAGACCAGGGGTGTATCGGTGATCAAGGCCGACATCAACGAGCCCGGCACCCTGTGGCCTGATCGCCGCACGTACATCCTGAAAGATGGAAGCCCATGTAATGGTTTCCCGTTCTACAAGGATTTCGATTCGATCGGGTGCAGCTCCATCGCGTTCGGCGATGGAGACATGGGTGGAGCCGTCTACACCATACCCAGGGAAGGACCCGAGTCCGGAATTCTGATCAAGGGGATCATCGTGCGGATTCACAGTGGGCGTGACGAGAACCCATTCAACTACGACATGGTGGGTGTCGACAAGATTGCGGCTGCGTACCCCAACATGACCGAACTGACCGTCCGCAACGACCGACGATGAAGGAGACTGGCATGACAGTTGACCCCATCAGGAGGGGGACCTTCCTGCGGTTGGCGCTGATGACTGCGGGTGCGGTGGGCCTCACTCTGGTGCAGGTTCCGGCGGCACAGGCCCGACCGGAGACAGAACCGAAGGCCGGAGCCGGTGTGCCGGCCGAAGCGGTTCCCAGCGCCGATCGGGACAAGTTGCTGGGCGCGTCGTGGCGCACTTCAACGGACCGGGCATGGACCACGGCGGGCGACGCCGAGGGCCTTCATGTGCTGGTGGCGGATGCCGCCGACGGCTATGCGTGGCGTACCGTTGCGACGCTGCGTGAGGGTGGCTTCGACACCGACCGGTGGATCGGCAATGCCTGCGTCACGTCGTCCGGGCGCCGCGCGGTCGTCGTCTACGCCCCACGCAGCTTCACCAACAAGACCGAGTTGAGCGGGCGGGGCGGTTTCACAGCTGTCGTCGATCTGCAGACCGGAAAGGTCACCAAACTTCCGGTCACGACGAGCCTCGCGTATTTCAATCCGGGCTGCGGTGCGGGTGAGTCGGCTGCACTGACGCAAGAGGGCGACGAAGGGTTGCCCGGCACCCAACTGCTGCGGCTTGACGCCGAACGCGGCACGCTGGGGTCCAAGGTCAAGATCAACGGCCAGTTCACCTCGGCGGTGTCGACGCGGGACGGCTTCGTCGGCGGACTGAGCGACAGGCTCGCCGCAGTCGACACTGCGGGCCGGGTGCGGATGGTGACGAAGAGCCGAGGCGTGCCGTTCGCGATCCGAGCAGACAAAGACGGCGGGCTCAACTTCCTGGAGGCGGATGGAACCGCCATGCGAGCACGTCGGCAGATCGACAGCAGGGTCACCACTCTCGCCGAGGGTCCGATCGGCACATTCGGCCTGGAGCGCGGCGACAGCGGTCGGGTATTCCTGACGGGCACTCCGAAGACGGTGAAACCGCTACCAGCGGCGGTGCGCCGACTGAGCGTGCCAGTTCAGGCAGAGATCTCCACAAACGGTGACCTGGCCTTCGAGCGGACGATGACGGCGGAGGAGAGCCTGCCCGGGTCGACAGTGTCAGTCGGCACCCCGGCACCTCTCCGGCTGGGTGCCCGCGTCATGAAGTCCGGCCGTGAGGTCGCCTTTCAGGTGAACCCTGTGGAGACGGCCCCCACGTCGGACAGTCCGGCCATCGGCGCGTCCCGACCGTCGTCGAGTGGCAGATCGATGGGGCCCAGCGCGGCCGATGACGTGCTGGAGCCGTACACGCCACAGGACCCGGACCCGTGGTGTTCCGTGCCGCGCAACGACATCGCCACACTCGCCTACCATCCGCGCCCTCGTCAGATCGAGTGGGCCGTCGACTACGGCATCTTCGGGGCGTTGACCCAGAGCCGTCCCGCCAACTACCGGGGCTTCGGCCTGCCGGCCTACTCGCCCCAGGGGATGTTCCCGCCCCGGGCGCTTGCCGGCGGCGGCCATGTTGCTGCCCAGGTCATGCTCGGCATCCTGGCTCAGGAATCCAACCTGTGGCAGGCATCCCAGACGGAGTCCGGCGAGTATGGCAACCCGCTGATCGGCAACTACTACGGCCGCCGCTACTACGACTCCGACACCAGCGATGACTGGCGGATCCACTGGGACGAGGCCGACTGCGGCTACGGCGTCAGCCAGGTGACCGACGGTATGCGCAAGGCCGGAAAGGAGAAGCCGGGCGAGACCGCCAGACCGGCCACCCACCAGCGGGCAATTGCACTCGACTACGCGGCGAACATTTCCGCGGGCTTGCAGATCCTGCAGGACAAGTGGAACCAGACGTACAACGCAGGACTGAGGATCAACAACGCCGACCCGACCCGGATCGAGAACTGGTTCTTCGCTGCCTGGGCGTACAACAGTGGTTTCTACCCGGACAAGGGTGATGGCTCACCCTGGGGAGTGGGTTGGGGGAACAACCCCATCAACCCGCGGTACGACCCGACGCGACACCCGTTCCTGGACGTGCGGAACCCGCTCGACCCAGACGACAACGTGCCGGTGTTCAGCGACGCGGCACATCCACAGGACTGGCCCTACCAGGAGAAGGTCATCGGGTGGGCTGCTCAGTCGATCGATACCGGCGACGACGGGGTTGGTTTTCGCACGGCGTACTGGAACGGCGAACCGATCGAGGCGCGGCTGCGGCGCTCTGAGGCCAAGCCCCAGATCTGGACGTTCTGCGATTCCACCAACAATTGTGACCAGCTCCAGCGGGTGCAACCGAACGAGCCGGGTTTGGAGGGCGAGAAGCCGGGGCCCTGCCTACACAAGAACAGCGCTGGCCAGTATGACCTGAAGTGCTGGTACCACAAACCCGTGACCTGGAAGAGCGATTGCGAGGAGACCTGCGGTTACGAGGGCATTCGCTACGACGTACCGGACAACTACTCCGAGCCGGCAGATGGCACGCACAATCCGCCACGGTGCACGGCCAGTCAGCTGCCGTCTGGCGCGATCGTGGTCGACTACGTTCTATCCGGAACCAGCATGCCGCGTTGCGGCGGCGTCGGACCACGCAATGACGGGTCGGTGAAATTCGAGTTCGGGAGTGGATGGCCGAACGAGTACACGGCGAAGATCGACCTTCACCAGGTGGACAACGGCTTTGGGGGTCATCACTGGTTCACCAGGGCACGCGGGTCGGTCAAGTTCCAGGTGATCGGAACGTGGCGACCGCCGGCGTCGTACTCCGGTTGGACCGGAATCTATGCCTACATCCCCATGACCGGGGCTCGCGTGAATGACGCGATCTACGAAGTCCAGACGGGCGACGGCCGGACCCGTCAGGTACGGGTGGACCAGGACTACCACAAGGGCGGCTGGGTGTGGCTCGGCAACTTCAGCCTCCGCTCCGGTGCCAGCGTGAGGCTCGACTCCTTCAAGTCAGCACCCACCGAGAAGACCATCGGGTTCGACGCCGTGGCGTTCGTTCCCGGCGGCGGCTCATAAGGTAAGTGCCGCATCGGGCTGCTGCGAAAGTGCAGCCCGATGCGGCACCCCGCACGGCGATGGAACGGCAGAATCAGTACTTGGACGTCCACCAGGTGGTGGGGCCCGCAGAGGCTTCCGCTCTCGCGAGAAGCCCGGCGTCGTTCACCATCTGGGTGTAGTAGGCGTCAGCGAAACCGCTGTACGACGTACGGACGCGACCGTCGGAGTAGTAGCTGCGGACGGTCGGGTAGTAGAAGTCCGACCCGACCCGAGCCCAGGCGGTGCGGCAGCGGGGACTGTAGCGCAGCTCGAGGTTGATGCCGCTGGTGTTCGACGCGACAGTCGTCGCATCGTCCGCGCAGTAGTGGTAGCACGACGTGCATCCGCTGTAGTAGATCTTGTAGGTGGCCGGGTTCTTCCCGTCGCACGTCGATCCGCAGCCGGCACTGGCCAGCTCCGCGGCCGGGATCATCGTGGCGGTGCTGGGGTCCAGATCCTGCGCCCTGATCGTGGTGGCCGAGCTGTCAGTCGCCGACGGTGCCGACATCGCGGCTTGCGGGGCGACGACGGCACCCCCCAGGCAGATCAGCAGCGTGGCGCCCAGTCGGACGAGATTCCTCTTCAGCACGGCAGTACCTCCAATGTCGATGGAATGAGTGGAGGATCCAACCGTCGGCCATCAAGCCGTCACCAGCTCTCCACAGTTCGGCCAATCGACCTGATGGCGTCACCCGACGCAGCGCCGGACGACCAGCGCGTGCCGCGCCGCCGAGCGGCCGTTAGCCGCAGCGTCGACGCCAGCACGAAAGCGCCCTGCGGGAAGACCGGACGGATGGCTGTACCCAGGCAATCCATCCCCTCGGTACGGGGCTGTGGACCGCGCCGAGCCATTCGGGCATGAGGCCTATATCAGGCGTCGAGCTTCCACTCAGATGATCTTGAGAGACGCTTGACGGACATCCAGGACCGACTATGCTGAGTCACAACTTGCTACGGCAAAAGCACCGAACGCAACACGGGGGCTCAATTGGAAATCTCGTTTTTAGGACCATTAACCGTTAAATCGGGCTTAATGGTTCTACCTCTAGGTGGGGACCGGAATCGCAGACTTCTCGCCGCTCTTCTGATCGATGCCAACCAACCGGTACCGATCGACCGGCTCATCGATGTCTTATGGGGCGAGCAGCCACCTAGCACCGCACGCCAGCAGGTTCAGAATCGGCTCGGCAAGCTTCGGCGCCTCTTCGGGCAGACGCATGACCCACAAATCAACCGGGTCGGGCGGGGCTATTCCCTTGAAGTGAGCGAGCATCAGGTCGACGGCCTCACGTTCCGCAAGCTCTGCGCCGAAGCCGAGTACGCTCAGCGACTCGGGCAATTCGATCGCGCGGCCAGCCACCTCAACGCGGCCCTCGGCCTCTGGCGGGGCTCCGCCTTGGAGGGCATCGATTCGCCCGCCTTGAGCGCAGACGCTCTCCGTTGGGAGGAATCCAGACTCAGGGCCATCGAGACGTTGGTGGAGCTGGAGTTCAGCTGCGGCCGACACAGCGCCGTCACCGCCGATCTCCGCACCTGGGTCCAGCGCTACCCCTACCACGAGGGTCTGCACTGCCGGCTCGCCGAGGCTCTGCATCTAAGGTCTCGCACGGGTGAAGCGCTGATGCTGCTACACCAGTTGAAGATGCGGCTCGCCACCGAGCTGGGCATCAATCCGGGCGCCTCGGTGCAGGAGATGCACCTTCGCCTGGTCGGCGCATCGCCGGATCCCGAGACGCCTCAGTCCGACCGAGCAGTTGAAGCGCTCCGCCGGGCACTGACTGAAACGACACAGTCTCTGAAGGTGCTCACCAACGCCTTGGAGTTCCTCAACAACTGAGTTGTACGCACATCCGCACTTGGAGGGGAGCGCACCGGTCGGCGCGTTCCCCTCCAAGTGGACATCTGCTCGACTCACCACCAACTGGTGCAGGTCCAGCCTTCACCCGGGCCGGTCGGGTCGAAACAGGCCTGCGCCTCCAGCCCTGCGTCATTGACCATGTTCGTGTATTCGGACGGGTAGAAGGCGCTCATCGACGTCCGCTGCGTGCCATTGGTGTAGCGGCTGACCACCTTGAAGATCACGTCGCTCGCGGCGGTCTTCGCCCAAGCCGTACGACAACGAGGGCTGTAGCGCAGGCTGACGCTGCCGGAGGAGTTCGAGACGCTGTACTGGGTGATCGCGTCGTCAGCGCACTTGTAGTAGCTCGAGCCGTTGTAGTAGATCTTGAAGTAGGGATCCTTCCCGTCGCACGACGATCCGCAGCCGCTCGTGGCGAGCGTCGCCGCGTCGATCCGGGTGCCCTGCCCCGCCGCGATCACCGCCTCGACGTCGGATACGGACGCGGGCTGGGCCGGCGCGGCCTGGGCCGGGGTGGGACCGGCGAGGAAGCTCAGGGCGAGAGCCGAGGCGAGGCCAGGGAGGAACAACAGTCGCTTCATGATTCTCCTGATCAGGTGAAGGGGACAACGGCAGCCTGGCATCCGCCGTCATCGCGGCCCCATCGACCACTCATCAGTTCTGGATAGTCATCATCAACGTCCTACTCAGGACGGTGAGCAAAGCAAAACGCCGCCGCCGGCCGGACGAGTCGTCCGGCCGGCGGCGGCGTCATGCGTGGTGCGGGTCAGTCCCGTGTGGTCGGTGGCAGGCCGGGCAGCAGACCACCGCCGTTTCCGCCGTTCCCGGGGCCGCCAGGGCCGCCGGGGCCGTTGCCGCCGGGGTTGCCCTCGGTACGTGGGCAGAACGGGTTGGTCAGCGGGTCACAGGGTGCCCCCGGCCCACCGGGCTGGCCGCCGGGCTGACCCGGAACGGTCGGCGGCGGCGGTGGCGGCGCCTCCTTGCCGTTGCCCTTCGTGACGTCGCCCTCGCCGGTGACGGTGGGCAGGGGAATCTCCTCCTGGCCCTTGAGCGCGGTGTTCATGTACTTCTCCCAGATAGGACCGGGCAGCGTCGAGCCACCGATGTCCTTGCCATTGGCGAGACGGATCTGCGGCTTCTTCGGGTCCCGGCTACCCACCCAGACGGCGGTGGCAATCTGCGGGGTGTACCCGACCGTCCACGCGTGGGCGTTGTCCTTGTCGTCGTACTCCCAGGTGCCCGTCTTGGCGGCGGCCTGACGGCCGTCTTCGAGCGAGAGATGGTTGGGGGCGGGAATCTGCTTGAGGACGCCGGTCACCTCATCGGTGATTTTCTTGTCGATCCGCTGCTCAGGCTTGATGCGCTCGCTGCCGACGACCTTCCACTTACCGGTGTCCTTGTCCTGCTGCTCCACCTTGATGACGAAGTGCGCCTTGATGTACTTGCCGTCGTTGGCGAACGTCGCCATCGCGTTCGCGTGGTCGAACACGGTGAGCGGGTACTTGCCGAAACCGGTGTAGTTGTCGAACGGGTTCTTCTCCTTCTTCGACAGGTCGTAGGCCCGCGGTGGGTTGACGTCCCACATGGTGGTCACGCCGGCCTTCCGGGCCATGTCGACGACCTTGTCGGCGCCGATGGTGTCGGCGACCCAGTAGAAGGGCACGTTGTACGACTGGACCGTCGACTCTTCGAGGGTGCAGTACTTGCCGCACTTGAGGTTGGTCCGGCCGGCGTTACCGATCGGGTCCTTGGAACCCTCGGGCTTGTACGGCGTGGGGTCCCAGTGCGACTTGACGGAGATGCCGGCCTCGATCGCGGCGGCGAGGGTGTAGACCTTCATCGAGGAGCCCGGCGGGTGACCACCAGTCAGGTCGCCGTTCTTGTCGATATTCTTGCCGGCGTAGTCGAAGTCGGCACCGCTGTCACCGCCGTAGTACGCGAGTACGCGGCCCTTCTTGGGGTCGATCGAGACCACCGCCGCCATCAAGTTCTTGGGCTGGTCGTTGAGCTCCGAGCCCTTCTTCGACTGCATGGCGACGTTCTCGGCGGCCGTCTGGAGCTTCGGATCGATGGTCGTGGTGATCCGGTAGCCGCCGTCCCGCAGCGCGTCGACACAGCTCGTCTTGCCCTCCGCGCCGGTGTCGGAGCAGAGGCCCATCGCGTCCATCTCCTGACGGACGTAGTTGATGACGTTGCCCCGGGGGGTGTCGACGCCGAAGCCGTTGCCGCCCTTCTTCGGTGGCAGCACCTTCGGGTATTCGATCGGGGTGGCGGGGTCCAGCCACTTCTCCTTCTTCATCCCGTCGATCACGTAGTCCCACCGGGTCTTGGCGTCGGTCGGGTTGACCGCCGGGTCGTAACCCTTGTGGGTGTCGGTCGCGACCGGCTGCTTGATCAATGCAGCCAGGACCGCGCCCTCGGCGGGGGTCAGCTTGATCGCCGACTTGCCGAAGTACGTCTGTGCCGCCGCCTCGATGCCGTACGCGCCGCGTCCGAAGTAGATGACGTTGAGGTAGTGCTGCATGATCTCCGGCTTGCTGTACGCGTCGTTCAGCTTGGAGGCGAGGATGGCCTCCTTCACCTTGCGGCCGTACGTGTCATCCTGGAGATTCTCGAACGCGTTGCGGGCGTACTGCTGCGTGATCGTCGAGGCGCCCTGCTTGTCACCGTTGGAGACGTTGTTCCACGCGGCCCGGACGATGCCCTTGTAGTCGACGCCCGAGTGCCGGTAGAAGTTCCGGTCCTCGGCTGCCGCCACCGCGTGCTGCACGTGCTCCGGAATCTGGTTGATGGTGACGAAGGTGCGGTTCTCGCTGCCCAGCTTGGCGAGCGTGGTCTTGCCGTCCTTGGCGTACACGGTGGTGGACAGCGGCAGCGGCAACTCGTTGGGCATGACGACGTTCGTCGAGTAGTAGGTGAACCCGACCACACCGACGCCAGCGAGCATGATGAAGACGGCGAACCCGGCGATCAGCAGGTTCATCCGCTTGCGCTTCTTGGCCCGAGCCGCCCCCGCCGGGTCACCCGCGCCGCGACCGCCCCGGCCACCGCGACCCGGACCGTTCGGTCCGCCGGGGCCTCCGGGGCCGCCCGGTCCGCCGGAGACCGGCGAGACGCTCGCCCGGGCCACCGCGGCACGGCCACCCACCGACGCGGAACCGACGCTGGCCCGGCCCGCCGAGGCGGCGCCGACGGCGGCGGTGCCGACCCGCGCCCGACCTGCGGGCGCGCCCGGCGCCGGGGACACCGGAACAGAGGCCCGGCCCGCGCCGGCACGGCCCGCGGCCACACCCGGCTCCGGCGACACGGGCACCGAGGCACGGCCGCTCCGGCCCGGCGTGGCCGAGCCCACCGATGCGGACCCGGCCGCGGCACCGCCGCGCGGCGGCACGGCAGCCGAACCGCCCACCGACGCGCGACCGCCCGCTGCCGGCGGTGTCACCGAGGCACGGCCGGGGGGCGCCGCAGGCTCCGAGGCGGACCAGCCGCCCGCGCGGGAGTCACCGCCGGGTCGGCGGTACGCGTCGTCCGCGCCCGGTCCGGGGTCGCCGTTCGGGCCCGGGTACTGGGCCCGCCCACGCGCAGAACTGGGATCGCCGTACGAGTTCATTCTTCACACCCTGCCGGTCGCGGTGGAGCGCGACTGCGCCGCCACCGGGTTGCCGTGAGTTGCTTCACCCGGGACGCCGGCACGGGGGTGCCGGCTCGCCAAGGTCATTGCTGTATCAATCGGGCCAATCGGACCAACGATTGGTCGGCCGTCCCGGGTCATGTCCACAGCCCCGGGGCCGGTCGAACCAACTGAGATCACCGTTGCGCCTCTCGCCTCCGCCGACCCGCGCCTTCGGCGCCCGCCGCGTTCTGTTCGCCAGCGCCAGCACCGTCGCCGTCACCCGTGAGACCGTCCCGGCCGAGCAGGTACTGCTCGACGAGATGGTTCCAGTCACAGCCGAGGCACACCTCCACCACGAAGACCTGGAACTCACGTAGCGTCATCGCCAGCACGGGCAACTCGGCCAGTGTGCGGGCCTGTCCGGCGGACTGCTTGAGTTCGTCCCCGTAAATGTAGTGGACGAGGGTCAGGTTCTCGCTGCGACAGATGGGGCAGCGGCGGTCGGTCGGTTCACCGTGAAACCGGGCAGCGTTCTTCAGGTACGGCGAGGCGTCGCAGACGTCGTACGTGCCGACCCGGCCGGCCAGGAGCTCACGCAGCACCGCTCGCTTCTGTAGCGAGTAGTCGACGACCTGGCGCTGCGTACGCATGCGGAGAAGGGTACGCGGTCCGGCCCGACGAGGCGACCACGGTCACGATCCGTGACGGCGGGACCCCGGAACCGGGTTTGCCCTGGCCCACGCGACCCGCTAACGTGCGATGTATCGGTCCGATACATCGCGGCGGTTACCGCTCCGCGCCGGAGGGTAAAGAGAGGGTGGCTCGTGCTCGAATTCGCCATCCTCGGCCTCCTGCAGGAGTCTCCGATGCACGGCTATGAGCTGCGCAAGGAGCTGACCGCCAAACTCGGCGCGATCCGGGCGGCGATCAGCTACGGCTCGCTCTACCCGACCCTGCGCAGGTTGCAGGCGGCGGGATGGATCACCGAAGCTGCCGAGACGCCCGCCACCGCCGAGGAGGTTCCCGCGCTGACCAGCCGACGTGGTCGGGTGGTCTACAAAATCACCGCGGAGGGCAAGGAACGCTTCGCCCAGCTGATCGCACAGGCTGGGCCCGAGACCTACGACGACACGGGTTTCGGTGTGCACTTCGCGTTCTTCGCCCGGACCGACCAGGCGACCCGCCTCCGCATTCTGGAGGGTCGCCGCCGCAAGATCGAGGAACGTCGCGAAGGGCTTCGCGACGTGCTGGGCCGGGCGGCCGAGCGCCTCGACGCTTACACCCTGGAACTGCAGCGCCACGGCCTGGACGCCTGTGAGCGTGAGGTCCGCTGGCTGGAGGAGCTCATCGCCAACGAGCGCTCCGGCCGAGCCCCGACGGTCCCGCACGGGACGGCCGGTGGCCGACGAGAAGACAACAGCCCGCCTCCACCTGGAGAGACCAGGAAAGAGCGGCCGTGACAGAAAAGAAGGAGGCAGACGCTATGGGCTCCGTCCGCGTCGCCATCGTCGGTGTGGGTAACTGCGCCTCGTCCCTGGTTCAGGGCGTCGAGTACTACCGGAACGCCGACCCGAACGACCGCGTCCCGGGTCTCATGCATGTCGCCTTCGGCGACTACCACGTCAACGCCGTGGAGTTCGTCGCGGCATTCGACGTGGACGCCAAGAAGGTGGGCATGGACCTCGCGGAGGCGATCGTCGCCAGCGAGAACAACACCATCAAGCTCTGCGACGTGCCGCCGACCGGCGTGTCCGTGCAGCGCGGTCCGACCTTCGACGGTCTGGGCCAGTACTACCGCGAGATCATCGAGGAGTCCGACGCCGCCCCCGTCGACGTGACGCAGGCGCTGCGCGACGCGCAGGTCGACGTCGTCGTCTGCTACCTCCCGGTCGGCTCCGAGCAGGCCGCCAAGTTCTACGCCCAGGCCGCGATCGACGCCGGCTGCGCGTTCGTCAACGCCCTGCCGGTCTTCATCGCCTCCGACCCGGAGTGGGCCCAGAAGTTCACCGACGCGGGCCTGCCGATCGTCGGTGACGACATCAAGAGCCAGGTCGGCGCCACCATCGTGCACCGCGCCCTCGCGAAGCTCTTCGAGGACCGCGGCGTCGAGCTGCTGCGCACGTACCAGCTCAACTTCGGCGGCAACATGGACTTCATGAACATGCTGGAGCGCACCCGCCTGGTCTCGAAGAAGATCTCGAAGACCCAGTCGGTCACCTCGCAGATCCCGCACGAGATGAGCAAGAGCGACGTGCACATCGGCCCGTCGGACCACGTGCCGTGGCTGGACGACCGCAAGTGGGCGTACATCCGCCTGGAGGGCCGCTCGTTCGGCGACACCCCGCTCAACGCCGAGCTCAAGCTCGAGGTGTGGGATTCTCCGAACTCGGCCGGCGTCATCATCGACGCGGTCCGCGCCGCGAAGATCGCCCTGGACCGCAAGATCGGCGGCCCGATCCTGTCGGCCTCGTCGTACTTCATGAAGTCCCCGCCGGTGCAGTACGCCGACCACGACGCCCACCAGGCCGTGGAGGAGTTCATCGCTGGCGAGGTCGAGCGCTGACCCGCTGAGCATCAGCACGGCCGAGGGCCGGGTCCGTCAGGGACCCGGCCCTCGCCGCGTTCCGCCCACCGTCACATACGGGCTCAGGACCAGGCGTGCCGCAGCGCGACGCTCGCCTCCAGCTCCAACAGCTTGACCTTGCGCGGCAGGCCCCCGCCGAAGCCGACCAGCTTGCCGCCCGCGCCGACGATCCGGTGACAGGGCACGATCACCGGGATCGGGTTGCGGTTGCAGGCCACCCCCACCGCCCGCGCCGCCCCGGGATCCCCGACCAGCCGCGCCACCTCGCCGTAGGTCAACGTCTCGCCGTACGGGATGCGCGTCATCTCCCGCCACACCGCCCGCTCGAACTCGGAGCCGGGCGGAGGCGACACGGGCACGGTGAACGCGCTCAGCTCACCGGCGAAGTACGCCCGCAGTTCGGCGACGGTCTGCCAGGACAGCGGGTCGTCGGGCTCGTCGGCCGCCCCCTCGACTCGGCCGAAGTGGGCTCCGCGGACACCCGTGCCGTCGGTGGCCACGGAAAACTCGCCGATCGGTGAGTCGAGCACGGTCCAGCGCATCAACCCATTGTCCCTGTCGCGGACCCCTTCGCCGGCCCGGCTACCAGCGTCGAGCCGAAAGCCACTCATCAGCCGCCGGACCGCGGCGGCAGCGACCCGCATCGGTAGCTCATCATCGCGCCTTGGTGACTGTTGAACCTTGCACCACGTCGATACCGTGCGGGTCGTGGCCACGGGGACGCTCATCTTTCTGATCATCGGTGCGGCGGGTGTCGGGGTGCTGGCACTCGCCCTGCTCGGCAGCGAGCTGCTGCACTTCGGGCACGCCGACGTGGACGGGCCGATCTCCACCGAGACGGTCGCCGGGTTCGCCGGCGCGTTCGGGTTCGGCGGGGCGATCGTCAACGAGCTGCTCGGCGCGCGTACCCCCGCGCTGATCGCGGGTGCGGCGGCCGGCGGCCTGCTCGCGGCCGTGCCCACGGCGTGGTTGGCGTCGCGGCTCAGTCGGGCGGCGCGCAACATGCGCACCGACCCCACCCCCACCCGCGACGACATGGTCGGCGCGCTCGGCCTGGTGGTGACCCCGGTGCCGGTAAACGGGTACGGCGAGGTGCGGGTACGCGTGGCCGGCCAGCCGGTCAAGCTCAACGCCCGCGCCGACCAGCCGATCCCGGTCGGCGCTCAGATCTTCGTCGTACAGGCGCTCAGCGAGACCAGCGTGCACGTCGAAACCTACTGATTTCCTCCTCGCAGACGGGACTTCCCCTCCATGCCCCTGTTGATAGCTGTCGGCGGCGCGGTTCTCCTCGCGCTCGTCCTGGTGTTCTTCGTTCTGTCCCGGATCAAGGTGGCCGGGCCGAACGAGGCGTTCATCGTCACCGGCCGTAAGGGCCGCACCACGCAGACCGCCGACGGTGCCCGGTCGACCGACAATTCCGGGCAGAAGGTGGTGCTGGGCGCCTCGGTCTTCGTGCTCCCGGTGGTGCAGAAGCTCCAGTCGCTCGACCTGTCCAGCCGGCGGATCGACGTCGGCATCCGGGGCGCGGTCAGCAAGCAGGGCATCCGCGCCGACCTGCACGGCGTGGCGATCGTCAAGGTCGGCGGCACCGAGGACGCGATCCGCGCGGCCGCCCAGCGGTTCCTGCACCAGCAGGACGAGATCGACAACTTCACCCGGGAGGTGCTGGCCGGCGCACTGCGTTCGATCGTCGGCCGGCTCACCGTCGAGGAGGTCATCCGGGACCGGGCGGCCTTCGCCAGCGCCGTGGCCGAGGAGGCCGAGCACTCGATGACCAACCAGGGTCTGGTGCTCGACACCTTCCAACTCCAGGACATCCTCGCCGAGGGCTCGTACCTGCAGGATCTGGGGCGACCCGAGGCGGCCCGGGTGCTCAAGGACGCGGCGATCGCCGAGGCGCGGGCCCGGCAGCAGGCCGAGCAGGAGCGACTGCTCGCCGAGGAGGCCATCGCCGAGGCGAACCGGAACCTGGCCCTCAAGCAGGCCGGCATCCAGGCGGAGATCGACGCGGCCAAGGCCAAGTCGGCCGCGGCCGGGCCGCTCGCCCAGGCGGAGCGGGACCAGGCGATCCTCTCCGAGCAGCAGAAGGTGGCGGAGCGCAACGCCGAGCTCAAGCAGCGTCAGCTGGACACCGAGGTGCGCAAGCCGGCCGACGCCGCCCGGTACAAGGTGGAGCAGGAGGCCGAGGCGGCCCGCAACGCTGCGGTGCTGAGCGCCGACGCGCAGCGACAGGCGGTCATCGCCGCCGCGCAGGCATCCGCCGAGCAGGCACGGCTCACCGGTGAGGGCGAGCGGGCCCGGCGGGCCGCGCTGGCCGAGGCGAACGCGATCGAGGGCGCCAAGGAGGGTGAGGCCGAGCAGCGGCGGCGCTCAGCGATCGCCGAGGCGGTCGAGCGGGAGGGTACGGCCGAGGCGGCGGCCATCCTGGCCCGAGGCCAGGCCGAGGCCGACGCGATGGCCCGCAAGGCCGAGGCGTTCGCGGCGTACGGCGAGGCCGCGGTGCTGGACCTCCTGGTCAAGGTGCTGCCGCAGGTGGTCGAGGCGGCGAGCGCTCCGATCGGGGCGATCGACAAGATGACCGTCATCTCCACCGACGGCGCGTCGTCGCTGACGAAGTCGGTGGCCGGCAACGTCGCCCAGGGACTGCAGCTCGGCAGCGACCTGACCGGCATCGACCTGGCCGGCCTGCTGGCGCGGCTGGGCTCGGCGTCCACGCCCAGCGGCAACGGCACCCCCGCGGGCAAGAGCCCGTCCGTGGACGGAACGGCCGTCGAGACGCGCTAGTAGGTAACGCCGATCGGGGCGTCGCTCTCACTCCGGGAGCGACGCCCCGGCCGCGCCAGCCAACGTCAGGGGATCAGGCCTTCGGCGCGGGCCCAGCGCAGCAGCTCGGCCTCGGCGGCGTCGCGGTCCAGCGGGCCGTGCTCCAGGCGCTGTTCCTTGAGGTGCTTCCAGGCCCGCCCCACGACCGGCCCCGGCGGTACGCCGAGCAGCTCCATGATCGCGTTGCCGTCCAGGTCGGGGCGAACCCGGGCCAGGTCCTCCTCGGCGGCGATCCGGGCGATCCGGTCTTCCAACGCGTCGTAGTCGGCGGCGAGCTGGGCGGCCTTGCGCCGGTTGCGGGTGGTGCAGTCGGAGCGGGTCAGCTTATGTAGCCGGGGCAGCAGGTCACCGGCGTCGGCGACGTAGCGGCGCACCGCCGAGTCGGTCCACTCGCCCCGCCCGTACCCGTAGAAACGCAGGTGCAGCGCGACAAGCGCGGTCACCTTCGCGGTGATCTCCTTGGGGTAGCGCAGGGCCTTCATCCGGGCCTTGGTCAGCCGCGCGCCCACCACCTCGTGGTGGTGGAAGCTGACCCGGCCGTCGGGCCCGACGGACTTGGTCGCCGGCTTGCCCACGTCGTGCATGAGGGCGGCCATCCGCAGGATGAAGTCGCAGCCGTCCTCCTCGAAGGAGACCGCGTTCTCGACGACCGTCAGCGTGTGCTCGTAGACGTCCTTGTGCTGGGCGTGCTCGTCGATCTCCAGCTTCAGGCCGGTCAGCTCCGGCAGGAACCGCTCGGCCAGCCCGGTGTCGACCAGCAGCCGCAGCCCGGTGATCGGGTCGGCGCCGCAGAGCAGCTTGGTGAACTCGTCCCGCACCCGCTCGGCCGTGATCCGGTCCAGGTCGGCGGCCATCTCGGTCATCGCCGCGTGCACGTCCGAGTGCACGGCGAAGCGCAGTTGAGCGGCGAACCGGGCCGCCCGCAGCATCCGCAGGGGGTCGTCGCCGAACGACTCACGCGGGGTGCTCGGCGTACGGATGACCTTGGCCGAGAGATCGTCCAGCCCGCCGTGTGGATCGGTGAAGCGGTGGTCCGGCAGGCTGACCGCCATCGCGTTGATGGTGAAGTCACGCCGCTTCAGGTCCTCGTCGAGGCTGGTGCCGTACACCACCACCGGGTTGCGGCTGACCTGGTCGTACGACTCGGCGCGGAAGGTGGTGATCTCCAGTCGGAGGCCGTCGCGCTGAGCGCCGATGGTGCCGAACTCCCGGCCGGTCTCCCAGATCGACTCGGCCCAGCCCTTGATGATCCGCAGCGTCTCGTCGGGGTGGGCGTCGGTGCAGAAATCCAGGTCGTCGCCGAGCCGGCCGAGCAGGGCGTCCCGCACCGAACCGCCCACCAGGTGCAGCTCGTGACCGGCGCGGACGAAGCGGCGGCCCAACTCGTCGGCGACCGGAGAGACCCGGAGTAGTTCGGCGACGGCGTTGCGCTGCGCGGCGGTGAGTTCGCGGCGGTCGGCGGCGTGAGGAGCGGAGGCTTCGGACATGGGATCGCCAGCTTATCGGGCCGGGGTGTGATCCGATCCGCCGGGCGCGGGTATCGGGCAGGGGTTGACTATGGTCTGTGACGTGCGGGTCGGCGCCCGGCTCGACGTACCCCTGGGAGGCTGGAGATGAGCGGCGGGCTCTACCGCAGCGCGAACGCCGCGCAGGACGGCGGTGCGGGAGCCAACGTCCGCCCCTCCGACGGCGCCACGTTCATTTCGGCCGAGCCACTGAACCAGCCGGCCATGGAGTCGACCGCCCCACCGCAGGAGCAGGTGGGCGAGGCGAGCGCCGCGACCAACAGCGCGGTGATGGCGGTCGGCAGCCTGGTCAGCCGGGGTACGGGCTTCCTGCGCAACCTGGTCATCGCGGCGGCGCTCGGCGGCGCGCTGGTCGGTGACGCGTACACCACCGCGCAGATCCTGCCCGGGATGGTCTACGAGTTCCTGCTCGGCGGCGTGCTCACCAGCGTGTTGATTCCGGTGCTGGTGCGTCGCCGCAAGGTCGACGTCGACGGCGGCCAGGCGTACGCCCAACGGCTGCTCACCCTGGCGGTGCTCGCCCTCGGCGTCGCGGCGCTGCTCGCGGTCGCCTTCGCCTCGACGCTGACGTGGCTCTACGGCAGCGGCCCGGCGAGTGGCGATTATTCGCAGCTGGTCACTGGGCTGGCCCGTCTCATGCTGCCGATGATCTTCTTCTCCGGACTGAGCGCGCTGATCAGCGCGGTGCTCAACACCCGGGGGCACTTCGCCGCGCCGATGTGGGCGCCGATCCTGAACAACCTCGTGGTGATCGGGACGGCGGGTCTCTACATCGCCGTGTTCGGCGCGGAGATCGTCCGCCCGGAGGAGATGACCACCGGGCGGATCCTGCTGATCGGCGGCGGCACCCTGCTCGGCGTCGCGGTCCAGGCGGCGGGTCTGCTGCCGGCGCTGCGCAAGGTCGGCTTCCGCTGGAAGCTGCGCTTCGACTTCCGCGCGCTCGGCCTACGCGAGCTGGGCCGACTCGGGGCGTGGATGATCTGCTACGTCGCCGTGAGCCAGGTCGGCCTCATCGTGCTGTTCAACCTGCTGAACCGGGCCGGCAAGGAGAACGCCGCCGGCCCGCTGATCTACAACAACGTCTTCCTGCTGCTGATGACCGCACACGGGATCATCGCCGTCTCGATCATCACCGCGCTGATGCCCCGGATGAGCGCCGCCGCCGCCGACGGCCGGTACGCCGACGTCGCCGCCGACCTGTCGCGCGGCACCCGCACGGTCACGGCGGTGCTCGCCCCGATCGCGGTCTGCTACGCCGTCCTCGCCACTCCGATCGCGTTCACGCTGTTCCGGTTCGGCGCGTTCAACGAAAACAACGCCACCGCCACCTCCGTCGTGCTGCTCGCCGCCGCGCTGGCGCTGGTTCCGTTCGCGGTGAGCCAGCTCTTCACCTTCGCCTTCTACGCCCTGCCGGACACCCGCACCCCCGCGCTGATCAACATTCCGGTGGTGGCGCTGCGGATCGGCGTGCAGATCGTGCTCTTCGTGGCGTTCTCCGCCAGCTTCGCCGGCGCCGGGATGATGATCGGCAACGCGGTCTCCTACCTGGCGGCGGCGGTCGGCTCCGCCTGGCTGCTGCGCCCCCGGGTCGGGCGCATCGGCCTCGGGGAGATCATGCGTACCGGCGGTCGGGTCCTGGTCGCGTCACTCGGCGCGGGGCTGGTCGGCCTGCTCGTGGTCAAGCTGTTGCCTGGCGACGACACGCCGACCCGTCTGGAGGCCATCGTCCAGCTCGTGATCGGTGGCGCGGTGATCGGTGGGACGTACCTCGGTCTCGCCATGGTGCTGCGGATCGGGGAGATCACCGAGGTGGTCGGCATGGTCCGCCGCCGCCTCGGTCGCTGACCGCAAGGATCCGGGCACCGAAAGTCGTAGCCACACGGAACGTGACCACGGATCACCAGGCTGGGGATGCACCTGTGGATAACTCCGCGATTCGCCGGTCAACAACCGGATCGACCTGTGGATAACCAACCGTACGGCTGAGCGTGGTCGCCCGATCGGCGGGAACAGGCGGTTGGCGAGGTCACCACGCCAGGCCCGGCCCCGGCGTCGGTCACTTGCGGTGAAGCCGTAGATTGGCTAGTACATGTGCCAGCAACGTGGCTGACAACGGTCGTAACCGGACGACTTCCCCGACTCCCGGCACCCCGCCGGGTACGGCAAGAAGATGACATGTCGGGGAGACGGGCAACCCGGGTAAGGTCGCTCTCGACGGGTACGGCAGGCGCCGACGCTGCGCGTCGACACCGGTTGGCCGGTTCCTTCGACGGCAGAGCGGGAAGCCACATGCCCAGCAGTGCGGGTCCATCGATCGACACGATCACCGAGGGAGGACGGGTGACCCAGGTCGGCGAGGGTCAGGAGGCGGACGAGAGCGCTCCTCCGGTCATGACCTTCGGTGCTCCCACGGCCGGTGAAATCCTCGCCGAACGTTACGAGCTGGTCGAGCACATCAACAACGACAGCGCGGGTCGGCTGGTATGGCGGGGAGTCGACGTCATCCTGCGCCGCCCCGTCGCGGTGGTGCTGCGCTACCCGGGTGGCGACTCCGCCACCGAGATGCTCCAGGCCGCTGTCGCGGCCAGCCGCGTCATCCACCCCAACCTGGTCGGCGTCTACGACGCGATCGACGAGGCCGAGCGGGCGTACGTGGTCCGTGAGTGGGTGGACGGGCAGTCGTTGCGCGACCTGGCCGCCGATGGTCCGCTGGACCCGGCGCGGGCCACCGCGATCGGCAACGCCGTCGCCAGCGCGCTCGCCGCGGTGCACGCCACCGGGATGGTGCACGGCAACGTCCACCCCGGCACCGTGATGATCAGCGACGAGGGTCGCGTGGTCCTGGCCGACGCACGCACCGACGGTGACGACAGCCAGGAGAGTGACATCCGGGCGGTCGGCGGCGTCCTCTACTTCGCACTGACCGGTCACTGGCCGCACGCCGAGGCGCCGCTGCGCGGCGCCACCGCCGGCCATGGTCGGGCCGCCATCCCGGACGCGGTCCGGGACGCCGGGGGCGCCCTCGCGGCGCCCCGCCAGGTTCGGGCCGGGGTGCCCGCGTACCTGGACGACCTGACCATGGATCTGCTCGACGCCGAGATCGCTCCGCCGTCGTCCGACGTGCTGGCGGCCGAGTTGGCCCGGCTGGACGTGCCCGCCGAGGAGGAGCACTACCTCGACAACGGCGGGCCGCTGCGGTTCGCCGCCGACACCGAGGACGAGCCGTCGCCGCTGGCCGCGGCCGGTGGTCGCAAGGTCGCCATCGGCATCGCCGGCCTGCTGGCGGTCGCCCTGGTCGGTCTGCTCATCGGCATCAGCGCGCTGGGCGGCGACGACAAGGACCCGCAGAACAGCGCCGGGGCCACGCCCACCGCCAGCGCTCCGGCCGGCGAGGCCACCCCGGCCGCCGCCACGGTCCGCAACCTCGGCGTGCAGGGCATCCGGATCATCGACCCGGACAGCAGCAAGCGCGACGAACTCGGCGGCGCCGACAAGATCATCGACGGCGACAACGACAAGGGTTGGGAGACCGACCGCTATCCGAACGCCACGTACGGGAACCTCAAGGCCGGCATGGGTGTCTGGCTGGACCTGGGCTCGCCGCACACGGTGAAGTCGGTGCAGGCCGTGCTCTCCGGTCGAGGCGCCACCGCGAAGCTGCTCGCCGGCACGTCCGGCTACCCGTCGACCTCCAACGGCGACAAGCAGATGGTGGCGAACTACAAGACCGAGATCGGTGTCCTGAAGGAGCACGACGGCACCACGATGACCTTCAACGGCTTCAACGCCGACGAGAAGTACCGCTACCTGCTGCTCTGGTTCACCGAGCTGCCGGCCATCGGCGACGAGGACGGCTTCCGGCTCGGCGTGCAGGAGATTACGGTCCAGGGTTCGTGATCCGGCCAGCACGACCCGGGCACCGCATCCGCTGGACGTGGTGATGGACGGGCGCGACGCGGCAACGGACCTCGAGCTGCTGCGCGCCCACGTCGCCGGTGACCGGGACGCCTTCGCGGTGCTGTTCCACCGGCACCGCGACCGGCTCTGGGCGGTGGCCCTGCGGACGCTCGGTGACCGCGAGGAGGCCGCCGACGCCCTCCAGGACGCCCTGCTGTCGGCACACCGGGCGGCCGGCCGATTCCGTGGCGACTCCGCCGTCACCACGTGGCTGCACCGCATCGTGGTGAACGCGTGCCTGGACCGGATCCGACGCCGGCAGGCACACCCCACCGTTCCACTGCCCGACGGCAACCGGTCCGGCGACGGATCGGGCACCGGCGGGGTCGAGCCGGCCGCGCCGGCGCAGGACCATGACACGGCGCTGGTCGTCCGCGCCGCGCTCGCCGCGCTGCCGATCGAGCAGCGGGCCGCCCTGGTGCTGGTGGACGTGCAGGGCTACCCGGTGGCCGAGGTGGCCCGCATCCTCGGTGTCGCCGAGGGGACGGTGAAGAGCCGCTGTGCCCGGGGTCGGGCACGGTTGGCGGTGCTGCTCGGGCATCTGCGGCCGGCGACGCCATCGCAGCCGGTCCCGGCCGGCCGGAACGCGGACGTGCCCGGCGTCACGCCGGGGAACCCGCGCCCGGCCGAGGGCGTCGGATCGGGGTCGGTTCGGTACCGGCAGGACACCAGCCAGGAGGACGCGTGACGAACGAGGGGTTCAGGGAGGTCGACACCGACCTGCTCGCTGACTACCTCGGCGGCGCGTTGGACGGCACACCACAGCAAGCCCAGATCGCCCGGCTGGTCGACGCGGACCCGGCCTGGGCCGAGGCGTACGCGCTGCTGGCTCCCGCGGTGACGCAGGTCCGCGCCGAGCTGGCCCGCTGGGCCGAGCCCTCCCCGGAGCTGCCCCCGGCCGTCGCCGAACGGATCGCCGCCGCGCTGGCCGCGGCCGACACCCCGACGGACGACGCCTCGGCCACCCTCACCGGCGCCACCGGGTCGCCCGAGCCGGGTGCTCCCGCGACGCCGGTCAGTGTCCCGGCACAGGGCGGGCGTCGCCCCGGCGGCCCGTCGCCGACCGAGTCGGGTCGCGGCAGAGCCACCGGCCCGGGTCGCCGGCAGCGCCGCTGGGCTCGGACCGCCGCTCCGGTGGCCGCCGCGGCGGTCGCCGTCGTCGCGGTCGGTCTGGGCCTGCACCAACTCTCGACGAACACCACGGACAGCGGTGCCATGGACCGTCCGGCGAGCGCACCCGATGTTGCGGCAGCGGCCGGGGCAGCCCGCACCTCCGGGCCGGCGTTGCACAGCGGAACCGACTACACCCCGCAGACCCTCGGCCAGACAGCGACCACACGGCCGTCGCCGCTGCTGGGGGACAGCAGCGGCGGCCCCCGCGAGCAGCACGGGGTGGACGCCGAAGGGGGTCGACGGCCCGCCCCCGACGGGTCGGACCAGCTGGCTCGGCTGAGCGGCGAGGCGGCGTTGACCGACTGCCTGTCGGCAGTGGCGGCGGAGCACGGCTCGGCCCCGCTGGTCGTCGAAGTGATCGACTACGCGCGGTTCCAGGGCGAGCAGGCGCTGGTGATCCGGTTCACCGACGCGACCGGGGCCCGCTGGGCCTGGGTGAGCGGCCCCGAGTGTGGCGTACCCGGGTCCGGCTCGGACAGCCGGTATTCGGCGCGGGTAGGGTGAATCCGCGGTCGTCGGTGCGATGAGCGTCCACGTGACCTGACCCACGCCGATACCCGGCTCGGGAATCCCCGCTTCGTACGATGACGTTCTGGAAGTCAGCTGCCGGCACCCCCCAGGCGTCGGCACTCGGATCAGCATCGGTGCGCGCGCCGACGCCGAACACACACAACTCGGGAGACGGCAGTGGACGAGGTCCGCAACCTGATCATCATCGGCTCCGGCCCGGCCGGTTACACGGCTGCGGTCTATGCGGCGCGCGCCAACCTGAAGCCGCTGATCATTGAGGGCGTGCAGTCCGGTGGCGCGCTGATGACCACGACCGAGGTGGAAAACTTCCCCGGCTTCGCCGACGGCATCCTCGGCCCCGAGCTGATGGACAACATGCGCAAGCAGGCCGAGCGGTTCGGCGCCGAGTTCCTCACCGACGACGTGACCCGGGTCGAGCTGGTCGACACCGGCGACTCCGGCGCCGGCGCGGTGAGCACCGTGTGGGTCGGCGAGACGGCCTACCGGGCCCGCTCGGTCATCCTCTCCACCGGTTCGGCCTGGCGTCCGCTGGGTGTGCCGGGTGAGCAGGAATACCTCGGTCACGGTGTCTCCTCGTGTGCCACCTGTGACGGCTTCTTCTTCCGCAACCAGCACATCGTCGTCGTCGGCGGTGGTGACTCGGCGATGGAGGAGGCCAGCTTCCTCACCCGCTTCGCCGACTCGGTGACCATCATCCACCGGCGCGACTCGTTCCGGGCCAGCAAGATCATGGCCGACCGGGCGCTGAGCAACGAGAAGATCAAGGTCGAGTGGAACAGCACCGTCGAAGAGGTCCTGGGCGCCGACGGCAAGGTCACCGGCGTACGGGTCCGCAACGTGCACACCGGCGAGACCAAGGTGCTGGACGTGACCGGTGTGTTCGTGGCCATCGGTCACGACCCGCGCAGTGAGCTCTTCCAGGGCCAGGTCGAGCTGGACGACGAGGGTTACGTGAAGGTCCAGGCCCCCAGCACCCGGACGAGCGTGCCCGGCGTCTTCGCCGCCGGTGACGTGGTCGACCACACCTACCGCCAGGCGATCACCGCGGCCGGCACCGGCTGCGCCGCCGCGCTCGACGCCGAGCGGTTCATCGCGACGCTCAGCTGAAACAGGAAACACATCCCGGAGGAGGGCAATAGTGGGAAATACCAAGGCGGTCACGGACGCGAGCTTCGTCGCTGACGTGCTGCAGGCCGACAAGCCGGTGCTGGTGGACTTCTGGGCCGAGTGGTGCGGGCCGTGCCGCAAGGTGTCGCCGCTGCTCGAGGAGATCGCGGGCGAGAT
Organism: Micromonospora sp. NPDC005252; assembly: GCF_042872475.1. NCBI lineage: Bacteria > Bacillati > Actinomycetota > Actinomycetes > Micromonosporales > Micromonosporaceae > Micromonospora > Micromonospora sp. NPDC005252. The sequence continues at coordinate 179,031 of NZ_JBIAKN010000003.1, forward strand.
GGGCGACCAGGTCACCATCGTCAAGCTCAACATCGACGAGAACCCGGAGACCGCCCGCGCCTACCGGGTCATGTCGGTACCGACCCTCACCGTCTTCAAGAACGGCCAGCCCGTGCAGTCGATCGCCGGCGCCAAGCCGAAGGGCGAGCTGGTCCGGCTCATCGAGTCGGCCCTCTGATCCGCAGAGACACCACCGAACCCCGTACCCGCCCGTCGGGTGCGGGGTTCGCTGTCTCCCGGCCGGCACGAACGGCGTTTTTCCAGGCCGAGCCACCTGGTCGCCCCGGAACGCATAACCTCAAGCCGGGGCCGCCCGGCCAGCCAGATTCGTGCAGAGGGGGTCGTGCGTGCGTCCGATCCGAGCCGGAGACCGGGGACCCGCGGTCACGGAGATCCGTACCATCCTCACCGGCCTCGACCTGCTCGCCGCCGCCGGTCCGCACACCGACGAGTTCGACCTGGACACGGAACGCGCGGTCCGGGCGTTCCAGCAGTCCCGTGGGCTCAGCGTGGACGGCCGGGTCGGCTCGGAGACCTGGGGGGCGCTGGACGCCGCCCGCTGGCGGCTCGGCGCCCGCACCCTCTATCACGCGATCCCCGAGCCGCTCACCGGCGAGGACGTCCGGTCGCTGCAGGAACGACTGCTGGAGATGGGGTACGACGTCGGCCGCGCCGACGCCATCTACGGCATCCGGACCTCCCGTGCGGTGGCGCAGTTCCAGCGCGAGGTCGGGCTCACCCCCGACGGCTCCTGCGGGCCGCACACCATGGACGCGCTGCGCCGGATCGGTCGCAAGGTCGTCGGCGGCCGCCCCCAGTGGCTTCGCGAGTCCGACGCGATCCGCCAGTCCGGGCCGGCGCTGGTCGGCAAGACGGTGGTCATCGACCCCGGCCACGGTGGCACCGACCCGGGCATGGTGGTGCCGGACGGGCCGCTGCGCTGGACGGAGGCGGATCTCGTACACGACCTGGCGAGCAGGCTGGAGGGGCGGCTCGCCGCGTCCGGGGTGCGGGTTCAGCTCACCCGCGGTCCCGCGCCCGACACGTGCCTGCCGGACACCGACCGGGCGCTGCTGGCGAATTCGCTCGGCGCCGACGTCTTCATCTCGCTGCACCTGGACGGGCACGCCAATCCGGACGCGGACGGGGTGGCGACGTACCACTACGGCACCGACAACGGGGTGACGTCGGCGACCGGTGAGCGGCTGGCCGGGTTGGTGCAGCGGGAGATCGTGGCGCGGACCGGGCTGCGGGACTGCCGTACGCACGCCAAGGCGTGGGACCTGCTGCGGCTGACGCGGATGCCGGCGGTCCGGGTCGAGGTCGGCTACCTCACCTCACCCGTGGACCGCGCCCGGCTCGTCGACCCCCGGTTTCGGGACCGGGTGGTGGAGGCGATCGTGGCCGCGGTGCAGCGGATGTACTACCCGATCGAACGGGACGTGCCGACCGGCTCCCTCGACGTCAGCGAGCTGCGGGCGGTGGTGACCGCCGGCACGGTGGTCGACTGACGGCGAGCGCGTCAGCCGCTGGTGGAGCGGGTGGCCGGGGCGGGCCGGACCGGCCGGAGCAGGGTCTCCGGGCTCATCGACCCGAGCAGCTTCTCCAGGGCGTACTCGACGTCGGACTTCCAGCTCAGCGCCGTGCGCAGCTCGAGGCGCAGCCGGGGAAACCGGGGATGCGGACGTACCGTCTTGAAGCCGACGGAGAGGAAGAAGTCGGCCGGTGCCACGCACCCGCCGGCCGGATCGTCCGCGTCACCGAACTTGGCGTCGCCGAACGCCTCGATCGCCTTGATCCCCCGCTTCGTCAGGTCCCGGGCGACGCCCTGCACCAACATGCGGCCCAACCCGCCGCCGGCGAACGCGGCGACCACGTTGGCGGTCATCAACAGGGCGGCGTCGGCGGAGACCGGCGACGTCGGGAAGGCCATCGAGCGGGGCACGTAGGCAGGCGGCGCGTACATCACGAAGCCCGCCGGCATGCCGTCGACGTACGCGAGCTTGCCGCAGGAGCCCCACTCCAGCAGGGTCTGGGAGACCCACGCCTCCTTCTCCAGGCCCGGGTCACCGGCGGCGCAGGCCCGGTCGGCCGAGACCGGATCCAGCTCCCAGTAGACGCACTGGCGGCAGGGGCGCGGAAGGTCCTCCAGCGTGTCGAGGGTCAGGCTGACCAGACGTCGCGACATATGGCGCATCCCCACAATAGGCTCGGTGGTGAGGCCGGCATGGAACGACAGCGCCGCCTTCCTGCCCCTGACGAGCGATCGTACGCCGCCGATCGACCGGACGGGAGGGGACGCGCAAATGCCCACCCCATCGGGGACGGTCCGCCATGTGGTCGATCCGTCCCGGCGCGGAGGCAGGCTGGCCTCGGCGGACTAGGATCGACAATCGGTGTCCCGTCCGCCATGGTCAGGAGCGTGCGGGGTACCCGGGGCGGGAGCCACCCGAGCTGCGATCGAGGTGAGGTCATGACCGGCACGACACTCGACGACTACACCGACCGGTACGCCCGGCGGGTACGCGGGATGACCGCCTCCGAGATCCGAGCACTCTTCGCGGTGGCCAGTCGACCCGAGGTCGTCTCCCTCGCCGGTGGCGCCCCGTACATCGCCGCGCTGCCGCTCGACGCGGTCGGCGAGATGCTGGGTCGGCTCGGCTCCGAGCACGGTGTGACCACCCTGCAGTACGGCATCGGGCAGGGCACCCTGGAGCTGCGCGAGCGGATCTGCGAGGTGATGTCCCTCTCCGGGATCGACGCCGCGTGCGGCGCCTCGCCCGAGGACGTGGTGGTCACGGTGGGCGGGCAGCAGGCGCTCGACCTGGTGGCCCGGCTCTTCCTCGACCCCGGTGACGTGGTGCTCGCGGAGGGCCCGACGTACGTCGGCGCGCTCGGGGTGTTCCAGGCCGCCCAGGCGCAGGTCGTGCACGTGCCGATGGACGCCGACGGGCTGATCCCCGAGGCGTTGGAGACGGCCATCGCCGACCTCGCCCGTGCCGGTCGGCGGGTCAAGTTCCTCTACACCATCCCCACCTACCAGAACCCGACCGGCGTGACGCTCAGCGAGGAGCGCCGGGAACGCGTGCTCGACATCTGCGAGCGCGCCGGCCTGCTCGTGATCGAGGACGACCCGTACGGCCAGCTGGGTTTCGAGGGTGAGGCCCCGGCACCGCTGCGGGCCCGGCGGCGCGACGGTGTCTTCTACCTCAGCACCTTCTCCAAGACGTTCGCGCCCGGCCTGCGGGTCGGTTGGATCCTCGCGCCCCACGCGGTCCGCGACAAGCTGGTCATCGCGAGCGAGGCGCAGATCCTCTGCCCCAGCGGCTACGCGCAGGCCGCCGTGGCGACCTACCTCGGCACCATGCCGTGGCGGCAACAGCTCAAGGTCTACCGCGAGGTCTACCGCGAACGCCGCGACGCAATGCTCGACGCGCTGGCCGATCTGATGCCGGAGGGCACCAGCTGGACGACCCCGGCCGGTGGCCTCTTCGTCTGGGCCACCCTGCCGGACGGGCTCGATTCGAAGGCCATGATGCCGCGCGCCATCGCCGCCCGGGTCGCCTACGTGCCCGGCACCGGCTTCTACGCCGACGGCACGGGCACCGGCGCCATGCGACTGAACTTCAGCTTCCCGCCCCCGGAGCGGATCCGCGAAGGCGTCCGCCGACTGGCCGGCGTCATGGAGCAGGAGATCGCGACGCGCCGCGTCTTCGGCGCCGTGGGCGGTGCCGCCGGCCGGCGGGGCCGGCCCGGCTCCGACGTGCCGGGTCCCGACTTGGCATGATGCCGGCATGGGTACGACCGCTGCCGAGCGCTTCTCCGTGACCGATTCCGCCGTCGCGGCCGACCTGCGTGTGCTGGTGCTCGCCGGCGGGCTCTCCTACGAACGGGACGTGTCGTTGCGCTCCGGTCGTCGGGTGCTCGACGCTCTGCGTGCCGTGGGCGTCGAGGCCGAGCTGCGGGATGCCGACGTGGCACTCCTGCCCGCCCTCGCGGCCGACCCGCCGGACGCGGTCGTGATCGCCCTGCACGGCGCGACCGGGGAGGACGGCTCGCTGCGGGGAGTGCTGGACCTGTGCGGCATCCCGTACGTCGGCTGCGACGCCCGGGCCTCCCGGCTCGCCTGGGACAAGCCCTCCGCGAAGGCGGTCCTGCGCGAGGCGGGCATCCCCACGCCGGACTGGGTGGCCCTGCCGCACGACCGCTTCTCCGAACTGGGCGCGGTCGCCGTGCTGGACCGGATCGCCGACCGGCTCGGTCTTCCGCTCATGGTCAAGCCGACGCAGGGCGGCTCGGGTCTGGGCGCCGCGGTGGTCCGGGACGCCGCGTCACTTCCGGCCGCGATGGTCGGTTGCTTCGCGTACGACTCGACGGCACTGGTGGAGCGGTACGTGCCCGGCATGGACGTGGCGGTCTCCGTGATCGACCTCGGGGACGGCCCGCAGGCGCTGCCGCCGGTGGAGATCGTGCCGCGTAACGGCGTGTACGACTACGCCGCCCGCTATACCGCCGGTCGGACCACGTGGCACGCTCCGGCCCGGCTGGAGCCGGAGGTGGCCGCCTCGGTGGCCGAGGTCGCTCTCGCCGCGCACACCGCGCTCGGTCTGCGGGACCTGTCCCGGGTCGACGTGATCGTGGACGCCGCCGGCCAGCCGCACGTGTTGGAGGTCAACGTCTCGCCCGGCATGACGGAGACGTCGCTGCTGCCGCTGGCCGTCCAGGCCGCCGGCCTGGACTTCGGCCGCCTCCTCGGCTCGCTGGTGACCCGGGCCGCCGCCCGCCGCACGGCCTGACCCTGACCTCGACCCATCGCACTCCCGCCGGCCGTGCGGTCGGCGGGTGCCGCATCCGCGGACCTCTCGCCAACCCACGGCCGAACCGGCGGTCAGCGTGGCGCGCGTACGTCGGGTGGGATGCGCCCGTCGTCGGTGACGATGGTGGGGGCGCTGCGGGGGGACGGAATGACCGGGCCGCGTTGATCGCCTGTCGACTCGGGGGCGTCTTCGGGCGCCTTCGCGGATTCGGCCACGGCTTCGGGAGTCGAGCTGTCGGAGTGCGTCGACGCGGCAGCGTCCGCTGCCGTGGCGCCGGTTACCGTGGCGCCGGGGGACGCGGCCCCCGGGCTGGTGTCCAGGGCCGGGGTCTTCGGGCCGCCGTCCCCGTCAGCGCCAGGGTCGGGGGCGTCGGCGTCGCTCTCGACTGCTGGCTCCGGGATCTCCTCGGCCGCCTCGATGACCGACACGACCTCCTCCTGGGCGGCTGCGGCATGGGCAGCCGCCGCAGCGGACTGGGCCAGCAGGCTCGACGGCGCCTGCCACTGGATGCGGGGCGGCTCGGCCAGCGGCCGGCCACCGAACTCGGCGAGCCAGGCAGCGACGAGCGCCAGATTTTCCCGCCACTGCGCCTCGGAGATCGGCGGCAGGATCGAATCCCACAGGGACAGGAAGGTCCCTCGCAACTGAAGCCGGCCGTACGGTCGAGCCAGGAACCACATGTGCAGGTGGGCGGAGCCGTCGCCCCACCGGTTGACGTGCACCCGCGCCACGCCGTCCAGAGACCGGATGGCCCGCTCCAGACGTACGGTCATCACGCCCAGCTCGGCGGCGAGCAGATTCGGCAGGTCACCCAGGTCGAGGTGGGTCCGCGATTCCAGGATGAGCACCATCGGCAGGCCGGTCGGCCGGTCCATGGCGCGGACCCGCCACCGTTCTCCCACCCAGATGTAGGCGTCGTCCGGCGCGTTGCAGGCGGTGCATTCCCGGAGGCCCTCGCCCTTGCGTGGCGGTTCGACCGGGACCGGGTCGTCGAGCTGCTTCACGCGGAGGTCACCCTCGAAGGGAAATGAGGGCCACTGGGTGAAGTCCGGGACTGAGGGAGGGGTGTCGTGCACGACGCTGACCCTAACCGAGTCTGGCACCGCTGTCCCCTACCTGTTCGACCGGTCCCGGCCCTCCCGATCAGCGTTCATCGTCGATCGCTGTTCCCGTCAGCGCTGACCGCCAGAGCGATATCCACAGGCTGCCGAGAACGTGAACACAGGCCGTCATCCACAGGCCGGCACCCGCTTTCACGCGGGGTTTCACGTGAAACGAGGGGTGCCTGTGGACAACGGGTGTGGATAACTTTTCGGCCCCTCAGTCGTTGCCGGCGTACCCCGTCGTCGCCGTGTTGGTACCGGGCGGCACCGAGGTCGCCTCGCCCGGAGGGTTGGGGCCTTGGCGGTGTGCCATGTGCCGGCGGGGCCGGTGCTTGCGTGGTCGCCGTTTCACGTGAAACGGGTGGCTCTGGCTCAGCCCCGCGACGGACGCCCTTCAGGGCAGACGAGCAGGTGCCCCTTGCGGCCCCTCAGTGAGCCGCTGCCGTCCCGAGGGCGGAGAGGGGTGCCTCGGGTCGACCCGGTGCCCTGCGAACGCCCCTCGGCGCTCGTGTAGGTCATCCGCCATCCGGTCTGCCCTCGCGGGTCTCGCGCGCCGTGGGCTGGTCGGTTCCGTGCTCTGCTCCAGCTGACTCGGTGCTGCTGTCCTCGCTGACTCTGCACGGCTGAACCCGCACGGACATCGCGCGACCGTCGGCGCTCACTCCGCGCCACGCTCGCCAGCTTCGCGAGCGTGGGCCCACACTGGCTTCGCGGTCGACCCACGCTGCGCTTCGCGCAGCCGGCGCTCGGCCTCTCGGGCCCGTCGACTCCCCAGGATCCGACAGCGCCCCGTCGAGGGACCGGCCGTCCCGGCCCAGATCTGGCACCGCGCCACCGAGGGCCGACCGTCCCGCCGCAGTTCTGGCGCCGCGCCGCCCAGGGGTCGACCATCTCGGTCTAGGTCTGGGCGCCGCGCCACCGAGGGCCGACCGTCCCGGCCTGGATCTGGCACCGCGCCGCCGAGGGGCCGACTATCGCGGCCCAGTCCTGGCACCGCGCCGCTGAGGCGTCGACCATCCCAGCCTAGGTACGGGCAGCGCGTCGCCGAGGGGTCGACCACTTCGACTTACCGAACTCTCGTGTGCCGCACCGAGATGGCACCGGTTCATGCGCTCGCCGCCAGGCACCTGCGGCCGAGCCGGCACCCGGGGCCGGGGGCTGGCCAGCCGAGAGCGAACAGGTTCTGACCGCTGAACGCGTGGTGCCGTTTCACGTGAAACGAGGACGGATGCGGAACGGCCGCGCACCCCGAGGGGACGCGCGGCCGTAATGGGAGACGGGACGCTCAGTCCTCCGTCTCTTCCTCCTCCTGCGGCACGCCGATGATGCCGACGATCCGCTCCAGGTCGTCCACCGTGGCGAACTCGATCGTGATCTTGCCCTTGCTCCGGCCGATGTCCACCTTCACCCGGGTGTCGAAGCGGTCCGACAGTCGATCGGCGAGATCCGACAGGGCGGGCGCGTGCGGCTTCGGTCGCCGCTTGGCGGCCTGGCCCTTCGCGGGGCCGTCGTTCAGGGTGAGAGCCACGATCTCCTCGGTCGCCCGCACCGACAGCCCTTCGGCCACGATGCGCAACGCCAACTGCTCCTGGGCCTCCGAGTCGTCGAGGCTCAACAGCGCGCGGGCGTGGCCGGCAGACAGGATGCCCGCGGCAACCCGGCGCTGCACCTGGGCCGGCAGGTTCAAGAGCCGGATCGTGTTGGAGATCTGCGGCCGGCTGCGGCCGATCCGGCGGGCCAACTCCTCGTGGGTGGCACCGAACTCCTCCAGCAACTGCTGGTACGCGGCGGCCTCTTCCAACGGGTTCAGGTTGGCCCGATGGATGTTCTCCAGCAGCGCGTCGCGGAGCATGGCGTCGTCGCGGGTGTCCCGGACGATCGCCGGGATGTTCTCCCGGCCCACCGCCTGGGCAGCCCGCCAACGGCGCTCGCCCATCACCAGCTCGTACTTCTCGTCGTCGAGCTGACGCACGACGATCGGCTGGAGGAAACCGACCTCCTGGATCGAGGTCTTCAGTTCCTCCAGCGCCTCCTCGTCGAAGACCTGGCGGGGCTGCTTCGGGTTCGGCACGATCGCGTCGACCGGGATCTCCGCGAACCGGGCACCCGGCACGGGACTGAGCGTGGGCTCGGGCTGGTGGACTGTCGACACGACGGGAGCCGTCGACTGGGTCCCGGCGGTCGCACCGTCGTCGACGTCAACGTGCCCGTTCTCCGGCTCGGCCGTCACGGTGCCGGCGGCACCCGGCACCGGCCCGGTCGGGATGAGCGCCCCCAGGCCCCGTCCCAGACCGCCCCGAGGACGGTTCTTCATGCCACGCCTCCCAGCGACTTGTCCCCACTACGCATTCCGACCCACCGGCTCCTTGACGCCCCGCTCGGCGATCTCCTGGGCGGCCTCGAAGTAACTCGTGGCGCCCCGCGAACCGGGATCGTAGGTCATCACCGACTGGCCGTAGCTGGGTGCCTCGGAGACCCGCACGTTGCGGGGGATGACCGCTTGGAGGACCTTGTCGCCGAAGTGGTTCCGGACGTCCTGCTCGACCGCGTCCGCGAGGCGGGTACGCCGGTCGTACATGGTGAGCAGGATGGTGGACACGTCGAGCTTCGGGTTGAGGTGTTGCCGCACCAGGTTGATGTTGTTGATCAGCTGGTTGAGCCCCTCCAGGGCGTAGTACTCGCACTGGATCGGGATCAGCACCTCCTGCGCGGCGACCAGAGCGTTGACCGTGAGCAGGCCGAGCGAGGGCGGGCAGTCGATGAAGACGTAGTCGAACTGGCCCGGGTAGGCGGCGATCGCGCGGTCGAGGCGCGACTCCCGCGCCACCACCGACACCAGCTCGATCTCCGCGCCGGCGAGGTCGATCGTGGCCGGTACGCACCACAGGTTGGGGATGCCCTCAACCGCCTGCGCCACCTCGGAGAGCGGCACGCTGTTGATCAGACAGTCGTAGACGTCGGGGATGCCGGTGTGGTGCGGCACGTTGAGGCCGGTCGAGGCGTTGCCCTGCGGGTCAAGATCGACCACGAGCACCCGGTTGCCATGCAGGGCGAGTGCCACCGCGAGGTTGACCGTGGTCGTGGTCTTACCCACGCCGCCCTTCTGGTTGGCGACGCACATGACCCGGGTCCGGTCCGGTCGAGGCATGGTCACCTCGCCACTGGGATTCAGGATCTGCACGGCGCGCATCGCCTCCATAGCCAACGGTGGGTCATCCTCTTCGCGCGTCGGGGTTTCACGTGAAACGTACGTGGGATCGGCCGCGACCGCGGCCAGCGACTCGGTCGACGTGACCGGTACGTCCGGGACCACCGGCGCCGCATCGCGTGCCGCCGCTGCGGTCGGCTGGTGCGGCACTGCCGGCTCGAAGCGAACCGCCGCGGCCGTGTTCCGCCGGCCGAGCGGCTGTCGCACCTCGGCGGCGTTGACCGGTCGACTGGGTCCGTCGGATGCTCGACGACCAGCCGTCGGCTCGGGAGTCTCCAACCCGGCGAGGTGAACCGCCGGGTCGTCCCGCGATACCAGCGGATCGCTGTCCGCTGGAGGGGTGGACGCCCCGGTGGCACCGGGCGACCAGCTGGGGTAGTCGGTTTCACGTGAAACAGGGTCGCTGGTTGACCCGGTCACGCGTGGATCGTCGTACCTGCCGTCGTCATGCACCTGTCATCCCTGCCCGCTTCGGATGGTCGGTCCGCGCCCCGGTCAACTTGGCCACACCCGCGCTCGCACCCCGGAGCGTACGGCCCCTCGGGAGCGGTCGGAGTCCGCGACGTCCGTCGGCCGCTCCACATTATCGACGCGCGGTCAGCCTACGGCGGACGGGCGCGGCCGGTCCACGTCGGGTTCTCATTCGCTCGTCCATCCGTACCGGTACAACGAGGCAACCCTCCGACCGGACGCCCGATGGCGCGATGGTCAGCGGCGGCGAGCTCGCCCGCCGCGGGAGCGCTTACTGGCAGCCGGCCGGGCCGGACCGACCATCCGCTCACGGACGATCTCCACCACGGTCGTGGGCGGGTCGATCACCCCGACACCACAGAGGTGTACGGCGGCTTCCCCGCCACCGAGTCGCGCCACGACGTCGGCGTGCTCCTCGATCTCCGCAGCGGCGGACGATCCCTTGAGCGCCAGCAGCCGCCCACCCCGCACGGCCAGTGGGAGGCACCAGGTCGCCAACCGGTCCAGCGGTGCGACCGCGCGGGCCGTCACCACGTCGCCGCTGATCGGTTCCCGGCCACTCGATCCGCTGGCGGCTTCGTCGGCGCGGCCGCGGAACACCCGTACCGACCTGGTCAGGCCGAGCCGCTCAACGACCTCGATCAGGAACGACGTCCGCCGAGCCAGCGGTTCGATCAGGGTGACCGTCAGGTCGGTGCGCGCGATGGCCAGCACCAGACCGGGCAGACCGGCGCCGGAGCCCACGTCGAGCACGCTCGCCCCGGTCGGAATGCGTTCGACCACCGCGGCGCAGTTGAGCAGATGACGGTCCCAGATCCGGGGCGCCTCGCGCGGGCCGATCAGACCGCGGACCACACCGTCGGTGGCCAGGATTTCGGCGTACGCGGCGGCCAGGTCGAGCCGGTCACCGAAGAGGGTCAGTGCGGCCGGGGCCAGCTCGGGCGGCAGCGCGACGTCCGACGGCGACGGTGTGCCGTCGGCCGAGGCGGCCGGTGGCGCCGAACCGTCGGCCGAGAGAGCCGAGGACGGGCCGGCGGCAGCCTCGTCGTCCCCCGTCGGGTCGGTGTCGGCAGTGGCACGCCGGACAGCGGACGGCCCGGACGGCGTACCGCCCGGGCCGGTCACGGCGTCAGCCGTGGTGTCGTCGTGGGTCACCCGGTCAGTCCGCCGGTCGCACGACGATGCGCCGGTTGGGCTCGACGCCCTCCGACTCGCTCTCCACGCCGGACATGGCGTTGACGACGTCGTGGACGCACTTGCGCTCGAACGCGGACATCGCCTCCAGGCGCACCGGCTCGCCGTACTCCTTGACCTTCTCGACGGCGTTCTTGGCGACGGCGGCGAGTTCCTTGCGGCGGTTCGCCCGGTAGCCGCCGACGTCGAGCAGCAGGCGGCTCGGCGTACCGGTCTGCCGGAAGACGGCGAGGCGGGTCAGCTCCTGGAGCGCCTCCAGGGTGGCGCCGCGCTGACCGACCAGGTTCTGCAGTCGAGCACCGACCACCTCGACCACCGGACGACCGCCGGCGACCAGCTCGTCGATGTCGCCGTCGTAGTCGAGGATGTCGAGCAGCCCCTCGACGTAGTCGGCCGCGATCTCGCTCTGCCGGAACAGGTCGGACTCGCCCACGGCCTTCTTCTCACGACCACCGGCGGCGGCCTCGGTGTCGTCGCCGTCGGCCTCGGTGTCGTCGCCGTCGGCCTCGGTGTCGTCGCCGTCGGCCTCGGTGTCGTCGCCGTCGGCCTCGGTCTCGTCGTCCTCGGTGTCGTCGCCGTCCACCGCGAGCGTCGCGGTCTCCTCCTCGTCCAGGGACTGCTCGGCGCGGGGGATGCTGGTCTCGGTCACGGTCTCATCTCCGTACTCGCTCGGCCGGACCGTCGGGTCCGCTGGTTTCCCGGGGCCGGCGGGAGGTCGCCGGTGCCCACGGGCACGTCTGTACGGGCAGTGTCGCCCGTGACCGCGTCGTGCGCGGTCGGTTCCGCCCGGCGCCGGCCGTACGGCGGCTGCGCGGTGCGGGGTCGGGCCGCCGCCGGTTGCCCGGCGACGGGCCCTACGGGGTTCAGCCCTGCCGCTTGGCCGGGCGGCTCTTCTTCGGGTTGGCCGGCTTGGCGCCCGGCTTCGGGCCCGCCACCTTCGGCGCGGTCGCCTTGACCGGGGCCGTGGGGGCGGCCTTGCCGCGCCCGAACAGGCCGCCCGACTTGGCGGGCTGCACCGGGTTGCGAGTGGCCGCGGGGGCGGTGGCCTTCTTGGCGGTCACCGGCGGCGGGAACTTCCGCAGCACCCACTGCTGCTGCCCGAGGGTGAAGAGGTTGTTCGTGACCCAGTAGATGATCACACCGATCGGGAAGATCGAGCCGGAGATCAACAGCGAGGCGGGGATGCCGTAGAGCATCAGCCGCTGGATCATCCGCTGCTGCGGGTCCTCAGCCCACCCGGTCTTGAGGATCATCTGACGGCTGGTCAGGTAGGTGGTCGCGATCATGACCAGGACCAGGATACCGGCGATGATCTTGACCGTGGTGCCGTTGGCGCCGAGACGGGCCAGCTCGTCGGCGCTGGAGCCGAACTTGCCGGCGATCGGGGCGGTGAACAGCTTGGCGTTCGACGCGCTGTCGAACTGTTCGACCGTCCAGCCGTAGAGGGTCTTGCTCTGCTTGGCCGGGTCGAGGCGGCGCAGCACGTGGAAGAGGCCGAGGAAGACGGGGATCTGGAGGAACATCGGAAGGCAGCCCATGAGCGGGTTGGCCTTTTCCTTCCGGTAGAGCTCCATCATTTCCTTCTGGAGCGTCTCCCGGTCACCCTTGTGCTTCTCCTGCAGCTCCTTGACCTTGGGCTGCAGTGCCTGCATCGCCCGCTGAGACTTGATCTGCTTGACGAAGACCGGGAACAGGATCACCCGGACGGAGACCACCAGGAAGACGATGGCCAGGATCCAGGCGAAGTTGGTGCCGATCACCGCGTCGATGGGCACCCCGATGGCGTCCCAGGCGGAGTGCCAGGTCAGCAGGATCCACGAAATCGCGTAGTAGATCCAGTCGAGACTCAATTCGGTGCTCCAGTCACATCGGCACGGCGGCGACCGCCCGGCTCCGGCACCGGGTCATGTCCACCAGGGTGGAAGGGGTGGCAGCGCAACAGCCGCCGGACCGCCAGCGCGGCTCCCCGGAGCGCGCCGTGCCGGGCCACCGCCTCCTGGGCGTACGCACTGCACGACGGGTAGAACCGACAGCGAGCCGGCAGTGCCGGACTTATCCACCGACGGTACGCGATGATGGGCGCGATCAGCACCCTGGCACCGGTTGACGTCGGGCGCGGGGCGGTCGGGTCGGTGCTCACCGGGACCGCCTCTCCCGGGGGGTGCGGGCAACCGCGATGGCGGAGTCCAGATCCGCGGCGAGCCGGGGATACGACGCCTCGGCCGCGGCGGGCAGCGCCCGGACGACAAGGGTGCTGCCGGCGGGCAGCGCGTCCAGCCGCTCCCGGACCAACGCCCGCAGTCGACGCCGGACCTTGTTGCGGACCACCGCGTTTCCGACGGCCTTGGATACGACGAAGCCGGCGCGGGCCGGAGCGGAGGGCTGCTCCGCAACGGTGTCCCGCGCCGGCTCCGGCGAGGTCGTTGTGCTGGTCCCGGTGGCCGACGGCATGGTCAGGTGGACCACGACCGCGCCTCGGCCGACGCGACGGCCACCGCGAACCGCTGCGGCGAAGTCAGTGCTACGCCGCAGTCGCTGTGCGGCGGCCAGCACGACTGCCCACGTCCCCCGGACCGGCCCGGTCGGCTCAGGCCGACAGGGTGGTGCGACCCTTGGCGCGGCGGCTCGAGAGGATGGCACGGCCGGCACGGGTGCGCATGCGCAGCCGGAAGCCGTGGGTCTTCGCGCGCCGGCGGTTGTTCGGCTGGTAGGTGCGCTTGCTCACGTCAGGCTCTCCGTTTTCGTACGCGCCCCGCGCGACGGGATCGCCGGGGTCGTGGGGTGGTCCAGGCCACCTCGACGGTGGCCACCGATCGGTGCTGCCCTGCGGAGCCGAACCTCGGCGGTGCGGGGATGCGACCGCGGACAGCAAGCACCCATCACCCTAGCAGAGGACGAGAGAGCAGCCGCTCCAGCCTACGCAGGGGTGCAATGACCGTCAAACACCCACAGCGGGGGACATCGGGACGCGCCCGGGACCGAAGGGGCGGTTTTCGCTGATGCCGACAAGGCCGCTGCCGCGTCGCCGGTTGATGGGGCAGGGACAACGCTGTTACCGTGCCCGATTGCGGTGAGCGTCGGAAGCTCCGGTCGTCGCGCGCAGGCAAGACCGGACACGCTGGTGAATCGTTCGGCACGGTGAACCCGCTTCAGCGCACGTCCAGGCAGGGGGCAGGTCCCACCCGCGCCCGGCGGGCGGCCACAATCGGTCGGTACACAGGCTGTGGATAACCTGTGGACGACCGCTGGTCAGCTGTCCGGGTGGGTGTTGTTCCACCCGCGCACGCGGCGGGCCCGGGACGGCCGGCTGGCAGACAGCGGCGGCCGGGAGCAGAGGCGAGGGGGTGGCACGACGGTGGCCGGTACGACCGACCTTGCCGCGGTGTGGTTGGCGGCGACCGACGAGCTCGCCGACGAGATCATCTCTGCCCAGCAACGTGCCTACCTCCGGCTGACCCGGCTCCGGGCGATCGTCGAGGACACCGCGCTGCTCTCCGTACCGGACGCGTTCACCCGGGACGTGATCGAGTCGCGGCTCCGCCCGGCGATCACCGAGGCGCTGACCCGCCGGCTCGGCCGGCCGATCCAGGTGGCCGTGACCGTGCGGGTGGCCGAGGACGCCACCGGGCGCCCGGCCGGCACCGTCTACCGCAGCACCCCCGAGCCGGGGCTGCTCGACGTCGAGGATCCGCCGTCCGCCCCGCTCGGCGACGAGTACACCGGGCGAGGTGTGGCCGACGAGGCAATTGGTGAGCAGCAGCGCCCACCCGCGAGCGCCGTGCCGCCGGCACCGGCGGGTCCGCCTCCCGCGTCGGCCGTCGACGGGCACCGGTCCGGCCTGATCCCCGCCAGCCGGGACGGGCAGGAGGCCCTCTTCAGCGCGGCCTTCGTGGAGCCGATGCGGTCGCCCCGACCGGCGCCCGAGCGGCGCGGGTACGACGAACAGGCGGCCCGCCTCGACCCGCCCGGCCCCGACACCCGGCCCTACGAGCCCCGCTACCGCGAGGACGCCGCGTCCCCCCGGGACCAGCACGTGATCCGTTCGCTGCCCCGTGACGGTGCGACGGACAGCGGTCCGGGCCGCAGTGGGATGGAACACCGCGCGGGCGGCCGCGACGACCGCCGACTGCCCGGCACCGACACCGGCGGCAACCGGCTGAACCCGAAGTACATGTTCGAGACGTTCGTCATCGGCTCGTCCAACCGGTTCGCCCACGCGGCGAGCGTGGCGGTGGCCGAGTCGCCGGCGAAGGCGTACAACCCGCTGTTCATCTACGGCAGCTCTGGGTTGGGCAAGACGCACCTGCTGCACGCCATCGGGCACTACGCCACGACGCTCGGCAACGCCCGGTCGGTGCGGTACGTCTCGACCGAGGAGTTCACCAACGACTTCATCAACTCGCTGCGGGACGACAAGACCAGCGCGTTCCAGCGGCGCTACCGCGACGTCGACATCCTGCTGATCGACGACATCCAGTTCCTGGAGAACCGCGAGCGTACGCAGGAGGAGTTCTTCCACACCTTCAACACCCTGCACAACGCCAACAAGCAGATCGTCATCACCTCGGACCGGTCGCCGAAGCAGTTGGCCACGCTGGAGGACCGGCTGCGGACGCGCTTCGAGTGGGGCCTGCTCGCTGACATCCAGCCGCCGGATCTGGAGACGCGGATCGCGATCCTGCAGAAGAAGGCGGCGCAGGAGCGGCTGTACGCCCCGCCGGACGTGCTGGAGTTCATCGCCTCCCGGGTGTCGAACTCGATCCGGGAGCTGGAGGGCGCGCTGATCCGGGTGACCGCGTTCGCGAGCCTGACGCGGTCGACCGTCGAGCTGTCGCTGGCCGAGGAGGTGCTGCGGGACTTCATCCCGGACGGCGCCGGCCCGGAGATCACGGCGGACCAGATCATGGTCTCCACGGCCGACTACTTCGGGGTGAGCCTGGAGGACCTGCGCGGCCAGTCCCGCTCCCGGGTGCTGGTCAACGCCCGCCAGGTGGCCATGTACCTGTGTCGGGAGCTGACCGAGTTGTCGCTGCCCCGGATCGGGCAGGCGTTCGGCGGCCGGGACCACACCACGGTCATGCACGCGGACCGCAAGATCCGCCAGCAGATGGCCGAGCGGCGTTCGCTCTACAACCAGATCGCCGAGCTGACCAACCGAATCAAGCAGAACACCTGAGGGATACGTCGCACGACGCGGCGGACACGCCCGGCCGGAGATCCGGCCGGGCGTTCTTTTTTTCGACTCCGGCGGGCCTCGGCTCGCCTCCCGGGCGGCTTCGGCTTGACCCTCGACATGGTGCAGACCACAGGATCGACGCCGTGTCCACCTTGATACTCACTCGTTGTCCACAGCTCGTTATCCACCGTCGGTGGATAACTACGGTCCGTCCTCCGCCAGTTACCCACAGGCTGTGGAGAAACCCTGTGTACGACGCTGTGGACGGCTGGGGACAACGACGAGGTTGTCCACCGATGATCGTCGACCTGTGTACGAGCTGTTGAAGGTTCTGGGGACAACGGCAATGGTGATCTTCTCGGTCGTCCACAGGCATGGGGAGAAAGTCGGTGGATTACCGGTGGACAACCGGTGGACAACGGTGGACAACCGGCCGTCGTCGCCGGGCTGTGGACACCCGAGGCAGTTGTACCCCCGGTTCTCCACAGCCAACTCACCGGTGGATAACCTGTCTGAGCTGCGCAGACCCGAGTTCTCCACAGTTTGCACAGGTGCGATGAAGACGATGGGTTATCTCTTCTAAGAGAACAAAAACCAATCACCGTTGGGCTTTCTGTGGATCGGGCCGAACGCTGCCGGACAGGCCGGTCAGCATCGACACGATCCACGGGGTCGGGCGCACAGCCGATGTCCCTGCGCCCTAAGGTGCGATGGGTACCCGCACGGTCGGGCGGGACGGTAGGCAGCGGTCGGCATGAGAGAGTTGTCGCTGACGTCGACGCGGAGGCATTGATGAAGTTCCGAGTGGAGCGCGACGCGCTCGCCGAGGCCGTGGCGTGGACCGCGAAGAGCCTGCCGAACCGGCCATCCGTACCGGTGCTCGCCGGGGTGATGCTCCGCGTCACCGACGGCAACCTGCGGGTCTCCGGCTTCGACTACGAGGTTTCCAGTCAGGTGACCGTCGAGGTGCAGGGTGACGCCGACGGCGCCGCGCTGGTCTCCGGTCGCCTGCTCGCCGAGATCACCAAAGCGTTGCCGGCCAAGCCGGTCGACATCGCTGCGGTCGGCGCCCACCTCGAACTGGTCTGCGGCAGCGCCCGGTTCACCCTGCCCACCATGCCGGTGGAGGACTACCCCGCCCTGCCCGAGATGCCGCAGAGCGCCGGCACCGTCGACGCCGCGGCGTTCGCCACAGCGGTCTCCCAGGTGGCCATCGCCGCCGGCCGGGACGAGACGCTGCCGATGATGACCGGCGTCCGCGTCGAGCTCTCCGGCAACACGCTGTCGATGCTCGCCACCGACCGGTACCGGCTGGCGTTGCGCGAGATCCAGTGGCGGCCCGACGACCCCGAGGTCAGCATCAACGCCCTGGTCCCGGCCCGCACCCTGAACGACACCGCCAAGGCGCTCGGCCCGCTGGGCGGCGAGGTCACCCTCGCCCTCGCTCAGGGCGCGGCGGGCGAGGGCATGGTCGGCCTCGCCGGCGGCACCCGTCGCACCACCAGCCGGCTGCTCGACGGCGCCAACTACCCGCCGGTGCGCTCGCTCTTCCCGGCCACCCACAACGCCGAGGCCCGGGTGTCGGTCAGCACCCTGATCGAGGTCGTCAAGCGGGTCGCCCTGGTGGCCGAGCGCACCACCCCGGTGCTGCTCAGCTTCAGCGCCGACGGGCTGGTGGTCGAGGCCGGCGGCTCCGAGGAGGCACGGGCGAGCGAGGCGATGGAGGCCACCTTCACCGGTGACGCGCTGACCATCGGCTTCAACCCGCAGTACCTCATCGACGGCCTGGCGAACCTGGGCTCGCAGACCGCCGTGCTGTCGTTCGTCGACGCCTTCAAACCCGCGGTGATCTCACCCGCCGGCGAGGATGGCGAGACCATTCCGGGGTATCGGTACCTCATCATGCCGATCCGCGTGTCTCGCTGATCGCGCCCAGCAACACCCAGATCCACGGAGGTAGGAACAAATGCAGCTCGGCCTGGTAGGACTCGGCCGGATGGGCGGCAACATGCGCGAGCGGTTGCGGGCTGCCGGCCACGAGGTGGTCGGTTTCGATCACAACCCGCAGCTGAGCGACGCGGCAAGCCTCGCCGAGCTGGCGCAGAAGCTGGAATCGCCGCGGGCGGTCTGGGTCATGGTGCCCGCCGGCGTCACCGACGCCACGATCGACGAACTCGCCGGGGTGCTCGGCGAGGGCGACATCATCATCGACGGCGGCAACTCCCGCTTCAGCGACGACGCCCCCCGGGCCGAGCGGTTGAACGAGCGCGGCATCGGCTACGTGGACGTCGGCGTCTCCGGGGGCGTCTGGGGCCGGCAGAACGGCTACGGGCTGATGGTCGGCGGCGCCCAGGAGCACGTCGACCGGCTCATGCCGATCTTCCAGGCGCTCAAGCCGGAGGGTGAGTTCGGTTTCGTGCACGCCGGCCCCGTCGGCGCCGGGCACTACTCGAAGATGGTGCACAACGGCATCGAGTACGGCCTCATGCACGCCTACGCCGAGGGCTACGAGCTGTTGACCGCCTCCGAGCTGGTGACCAACGTCCCGGGCGTGTTCAAGTCCTGGCGCGAGGGCACCGTGGTCCGCTCCTGGCTGCTCGACCTGCTGGACCGGGCCCTCGACGAGGATCCGGAGCTGGCCGACCTGAGCGGCTACACCGAGGACACCGGCGAGGGTCGCTGGACCGTCGACGAGGCGGTCCGTCTCGCCGTCCCGCTGAACGTCATCACCGCCTCCCTGTTCGCCCGGTTCGCCTCCCGGCAGGACGACTCACCCGCCATGAAGGCCGTCGCCGCGCTGCGCCAGCAGTTCGGTGGCCACGCCGTCCACAAGCGCTGAGCGGTATCCACACCCTGTGTACGTCCAGCGGCTGGAACTGGTCGACTTCCGCTCGTACGAGCGGGTCGCCGTCGACCTCCAGCCGGGGGCGAACGTCCTGATCGGCGCCAACGGCGTCGGCAAGACCAATCTCGTCGAGGCGCTCGGCTACGTGGCGACCCTGGATTCGCACCGGGTCGCCACGGACGCGCCGCTGGTCCGGATGGGCGCCACCTCGGCGGTGATCCGCTGCGCGGTAATCCACGACGGCCGGGAACTCCTCGTTGAGCTGGAGATCGTGCCGGGCCGGGCCAACCGGGCGCGGCTGGGCCGCTCCCCGGCGCGCCGGGCGCGGGACGTGCTCGGCGCCCTGCGACTGGTGCTCTTCGCGCCGGAGGACCTGGAGCTGGTCCGCGGCGATCCGGCCGAGCGCCGTCGCTACCTGGACGACCTCCTGGTCAACCGGCAACCCCGCTACGCGGGCGTACGGGCCGACTACGAGCGGGTCGTCAAGCAGCGCAACGCTCTGCTGCGCACCGCGTACCTCGCCCGCAAGACCGGCGGCTCCCGGGGCGGCGACCTCGGCACCCTCGCCGTCTGGGACACCCACCTGGCCCAGCACGGCGCGGAGCTGCTCGCCGGGCGGCTGGAGCTGGTCGCCGCGCTCACCCCGCACGTCGCCAAGGCGTACGACGCGGTGGCCGCCGGACGGGGTGCGGCCGGTATCGCCTACCGGCCGTCGATCGAGCTGGCCGAGCCGACCACCGACCGGGCCACGCTGGCCGAGGCGCTGACGACCGCGCTCGCCGCCTCCCGCACCGCCGAGATCGAACGGGGAACCACCCTCGTCGGCCCGCACCGCGACGAGCTGGCCCTGTCCCTCGGTCCGCTCCCCGCCAAGGGGTACGCCAGCCACGGCGAGTCCTGGTCCTTCGCGCTCGCCCTGCGGCTGGCCGGGTACGACCTGCTGCGCGCCGACGGTATCGAGCCGGTCCTGGTGCTCGACGACGTCTTCGCCGAGCTGGACACCGGGCGCCGGGAGCGGCTGGCGGAGCTGGTCGGCGGGGCGAGTCAGCTGCTGGTCACCTGCGCCGTGGACGACGACGTGCCGGCCGCGCTGCGCGGCACCCGCTATCAGGTCGGCGAGGGGACGGTACGACGTGTCGGATGAACCGGACGCCAGGCGGTCAGGCGCCAACCGCACCGGCAGCGGCCGGCAGGCCGGTGACGCCGCGAACGCGCGTACCGCACGGTCGGGAGCGACCGGAGGCGGCGCCGGCGGTCCGGTCGTGGCCGGAAGCGGCGCGGCCGGTGTCGACGGCGGCGGGCCGGCGGACGGTGCGACCGGGCCGGAGCTGGCCCGGGCGGTGCTCGACGCGGCGCTGTCCCGCCGGCAGGCGGCGGCGCGCACCCGGCGTACCCCCGGGAGCGGCGCGGACGGCGCCAGCGGCTCGGGACGGCGGCTGCGTGGCTACTCGGGCCCCGGCCCCGACCCGCGCGACCCGCAACCCCTCAGCGCCGTGCTGAACCGGTTGGTCAAGGCGCGCGGCTGGCAGCAGCCCGCCGCCGAGGCCACCGTGTTCGGCGCCTGGGAGCGGGTGGTCGGCGCCGAGGTCGCCCAGCACAGCCGGCCGGTCAAGCTGGAGAACGGCGAACTGACCGTGGAGGCGCGCTCGACGGCCTGGGCGACCCAACTGCGGCTGCTCGCCGGCTCGCTGCTCAAGCAGATCGCCCAGGAGGTCGGGCACAACGTGGTGCGCAAGCTGCACATCCACGGCCCGGCCGCGCCGTCCTGGCAGAAGGGGCCGCGCCGGGTCCGCGGTCGGGGGCCGCGCGACACGTACGGCTGAGCCCGGCCCTCTCAGCGCCGCCGGTCGGCTTCGCGGGCCGCCCGCTTGCGCTCGCGCTGCTCCTGGGTGTAGCGCTTGCGCTCGGCCAGGTCGCGTTTCCACGCCTCGCGGGCCTCGGCCGAGCCACCCTGCACGGCGCCCGCGACCCCGTCGGCCGGGCCGGCGAGGTTCCGGAACGTCCACCGCATCAGGCGACCACCCTCGCCCGGCGTCCTGTTCGCCGTGCCGTCCTCGCTCATCCGCAGTCCCTCCACGCGATCAGTTGCCACACCAATGATTGGCACACCAACGATCGCTACGATAGTCAGCATGCAGTCAGCGAGCAACCGATGAGCGGGCAGCCGGAGGGCGTCGATCCGTTGGCGCTGGAGCAACAGGTCTGCTTCGCCCTGTCGGTCGCCGCACGCAGCGTGGTGGCCGTCTACCGGCCGCTGCTGGAACCGATGGGGCTGACCCACCCGCAGTACCTGGTGATGCTGGCGCTGTGGCAGCACGCGCCGCTGTCCGGCCGCGACCTCAGCCGCCTGCTGCAGCTCGACCCGGGCACCCTGTCGCCCCTGCTCAAGCGGCTCGAAGCAGCCGGCTACCTGCGCCGGGAACGCGACGCCGCCGACGAGCGCAGCCTCGCCGTCACCCTCACCGCCACCGGTGCCGCGCTGCGCGCCCAGGCCGAGCGGATCCCGGCCGCGATCGTGCAACGCCTCGGGCTGCCCGTCGAGGACCTGCAGCACCTGCACGCGGTGCTCACGCAGGTGATCGCGGCGGCCAACCGGCCCGGCGGCGACCCGGCCGCCCCGCAGAGCGGGACGGCCGCTCAGACGTCGGCGTAGACGGCGAAGCCGCGCTCGGCGCAGCGTCGGTAGAACGCCGCCAGCACGCCCAGCTCCGCACAGGTGAAGTTCCACTGCGGCGGATCACCGCGCTCGTCGCGCAGCGCGTCGAGTCGGGTCTCCAGCCAGCGCAGCTGCTGCTCGGCCAACCGGCCGTCGCCGAGCAGCGCCCGCAGCACCGTGCTCACCGAGTCGAAGGTGATTGTCTCGCCGTACTCCCGGTGGCCGGCCACGAACCGCTCGATGCCGCCGGCGATCCAGGCGCAGCCGTCCGGGTCGATCACCGGATCCTCGTCCTCGGCGGCGGCGTCTGTGGCATACAACACACCTTCGAGGCCGAGCAGGAGATCCACCAGCTCGGTGTACGCGGTCGCCCGGACGGTGCCGGTCTTCGCGATCAGCTCGGCCAGCGCCGCCGTCGGCGCGGAGATCCGTGGCAGGTCGACGATCTCGCCGAAGTCGACGAACTCGGCCGGCGCCACCGGATCGTAGAAGCGGCCGGTCCGCGGCCAGTGCACCGCGACGTTGTCCAGCCCCATCTGTCACCTCTTAGAGAGCACGTGTCGGGTCGATCGGGTCGATCGTCCCGGTTCCGGCCGGTAAAGATCAAGGCCGCTTCCGGGGCGCCGCAAACGTACGGCACGGACGGTCCGGCCGCGACCCCCGACCCGCCCGAGCGCGGGTCAACCCGTCCGGGGGCGGCGCGTCCGATCAAAGCCTGGCGTGTGGGGGGAGTCGAGGGTAATGGGGTTCTGCCGGCTACGGACATCTCAGCCGCCTCGTTGAGGGTGCCGAGTGGTGGTTCTGTCCTCCGCGCACAGTAGGATTGACAGTGAGACGAAGACCCGGTGCGGGGCGAGGGACGGGGCCGGTGGCCCCAGCATCATTCTCCACTCCGGGTTGAGCCGATCGCGATCCGCGGGCAACCGCGGCGACCGGCGCGTTCGACCCGCTGTCCGGAGGTCTCGGGCACCGGTCCACGCGTCGACGTCGCGTCCTGTCCGCCGAACCCGCGCCCGACGCGCCCTCCCGGCGCCGACGACGCGAGAAAGTGGCCGAGGGTGGCAGCGCAGGACAAGCAGGAGTACGGCGCAGAGTCGATCACCGTTCTCGAGGGGCTGGAGGCGGTTCGCAAGCGGCCCGGTATGTACATCGGGTCCACCGGCGAACGCGGTCTGCATCACCTCGTCTGGGAGGTCGTCGACAACGCGGTCGACGAGGCGCTGGCCGGATACTGCGACACCATCGACGTGGTGCTGCTCGCCGACGGCGGCGTCCGGGTCACCGACAACGGCCGAGGCTTCCCCGTCGACCTGCACCCGAAGCTGAAGAAGCCGGGTGTCGAGGTCGCGCTGACCATCCTGCACGCCGGCGGCAAGTTCGACGGCAAGGCGTACGCGGTCTCCGGCGGTCTGCACGGCGTCGGCGTCTCCGTCGTGAACGCGCTCTCCACGCGGATGTTCGTCGAGATCCACAAGTCCGGCTCCGTGTGGCGGCAGCACTACACCAACTCCAAGCCGAGCCCGCTGGAGAAGGGCGAGGCCACCGACCGCACCGGCTCGGCGGTCTCCTTCTGGCCGGACCCCGACGTCTTCGAGACGGTCGACTTCGACTTCCAGACCATCTACCGGCGCCTACAGGAGATGGCCTTCCTCAACCGTGCCCTGCGCATCCACCTGCTCGACGAGCGGGTGGCCGAGGAGGAGGACGGCCGGCAGCGCGAGGTCACCTTCTTCTACGAGGGCGGCATCGCCGACTTCGTCCGGCACCTCAACGCCTCCAAGAACCCGATCCACAAGACGGTGGTCGAGTTCGAGGCCGAGGAGGAGGGCATGTCGGTTGAGATCGCCATGCAGTGGAACGAGTCGTACGGCGAGTCGGTCTACACCTTCGCCAACACGATCAACACCCACGAGGGCGGCACTCACGAGGAGGGCTTCCGGTCCGCGCTGACCAGCGTGGTGAACCGGTACGGCACCGACAAGAAGCTGCTCAAGGGCGACGAGAAGCTCTCCGGCGAGGACATCCGGGAAGGGCTCGCGGCGATCATCTCGGTCAAGCTGGCCAACCCGCAGTTCGAGGGCCAGACCAAGACCAAGCTCGGCAACACCCCGGTGAAGAGCTTCGTGCAGCGGGTCTGCAACGACCGGCTGGTCGACTGGTTCGACCGCAACCCGGCCGAAGCCAAGATGATCATCACGAAGGCGTCCCAGGCGGCCCGTGCCCGGATCGCCGCGCAGCAGGCGCGCAAGCTGGCCCGGCGCAAGTCGCTGTTGGAGTCCGGCTCGATGCCGGGCAAGCTGGCCGACTGCCAGTCGACCGACCCCCGCGAGTCCGAGGTGTTCATCGTCGAGGGTGACTCGGCCGGTGGCTCGGCCAAGCAGGGCCGCGACCCGCGGACCCAGGCGATCCTGCCGATCCGCGGCAAGATCCTCAACGTGGAGAAGGCCCGGATCGACCGGGTCCTGAAGAACAACGAGGTCCAGGCGCTGATCACCGCGCTGGGCACCGGCATCCACGACGACTTCGACATGGAGAAGCTGCGCTACCACAAGGTGGTGCTGATGGCCGACGCGGACGTCGACGGCCAGCACATCCAGACGCTGCTGCTCACCCTGCTGTTCCGCTTCATGCGTCCGCTGGTCGAGCTGGGTCACGTCTACCTGGCCGCTCCGCCGCTCTACAAGATCAAGTGGAACAAGAAGGGCGACGACGCGCAGTACGCCTACTCCGACCGCGAGCGGGACGGGCTCATCGCGCTGCGCCAGCAGAAGAAGCCGAACGCCAAGCCGGACGACATCCAGCGCTTCAAGGGCCTCGGCGAGATGAACTATCCCGAGCTGTGGGAAACCACGATGAATCCGGCGACGCGTACCCTGCGTCAGGTCACGCTCGACGACGCCGCAACCGCGGACGAGTTGTTCAGCGTCCTGATGGGTGAGGACGTCGAGGCGCGCCGGTCGTTCATCCAGCGCAACGCCAAGGACGTGCGGTTCCTGGATATCTGACGGACCTCGGCGGGCCGGTCGGGCACCACCCGGCCGGTTCGCCGGTCCACAGAGTTATCCACAGCTTGGTCGGTATCCACAGCCGTTATCCACAGCACGAAAACGACTCTGAGTCTGATAAGGGTATACAGTGACCGATTCCCCCGAGTCCACACCGAACGAGCCCGAGGTTCCCGCCGAGGCACTCGCCGCCGTGGTCGCGCACGACCGGATCGAGCCGGTCGGCCTCGAGGTGGAGATGCAGCGCTCCTACCTCGACTACGCGATGAGCGTGATCGTCGGGCGCGCGCTGCCGGACGTCCGGGACGGGCTCAAGCCGGTCCACCGCAAGATCCTCTACGCGATGTTCGACTCCGGCTACCGGCCGGACCGCGGCTACGTGAAGTGCTCCCGGGTCGTCGGCGACGTGATGGGTCAGTTCCACCCGCACGGCGACTCGGCGATCTACGACGCGCTGGTCCGGATGGCGCAGCCCTGGTCGCTGCGCTACCCCCTGGTCGACGGCAACGGCAACTTCGGCTCGCCGGGTAATGATCCGGCTGCGGCGATGCGTTACTGTATTTCGGGAAATGTCCGTATTCGTACTGCCGATGGTAGCGTGCGGATCGCGGACATGGTGGCGGACGCCGCGCCGTCCAGCGAGACCGACATCGACCTGAAGGTCCGCGACCGCAACGGCGACCTGGTCCGCGCCTCGAAGTTCTTCCACTCCGGCGAGCACCCCACCCTGCGGCTGCGGACCCGCGAGGGGTACGAGCTGACCGGTACGCACAACCACCCGGTGCTCTGCCTGGTGGACGTGGCGGGCGTGCCGACCCTGCTGTGGAAGCTGCTCGCCGAGATCGCCCCCGGCGACCGGGTCGTCCTCCAGCGCAGCGTGCCGGACGAGATCGGCTACCCGATGCTGGAGCACGTCGAGGCTGCTGTCCTCGCCGGTGCTTTCGTCAGCGAGGGCTGGGTCTCCCCGAACCGGGCCGGGTTCAACAACGTCGACCGGGAGTTCTTCGTCCGGGTTCTCGCGGCCTACGACCTTGCGGTGGGCGGTCCGCGTTACGCCAGCGAGCGGGTCATCGCCTCCGGCAGCACTCTGCACGAACTCGACGTGCAGGACCTCAGCGCGCTGCGGACGAGCCTTCTCGGCGACCTTGTGGGCGCTCGTAGCGCCGCGAAGTTCGTTCCCGAGTTCGTCTGGCAGGGGCCGGCCGCGGTCAAGCGGGCGTTCCTCCAGGCGCTGTTCGAGGGTGACGGCTCGTCGTCGCTGCTGCCGCGCAACACCATGCAGATCTCGTACTCGACCCGCAGCGAGCGCCTGGCGGCCGAGGTCCAGCAGCTGCTGCTGGAGTTCGGTGTGATCAGCCGGCAGACCCGCTACGACAATGGCGAGATCAAGGTCGTGGTGACCAACCGTCGCGACGCCCGAATCTTCGCCGCGCACGTCGGGTTCCTCGGTCGGAAGCAGGCCAAGTTGGAGGCCGAGCTGGCCCAGGTGCCGGCGAGCAGCACGGCGCTCTCCAGCGACCACGTGCCGTTGGTCGCCGACTTCATCCGTGAGCACGGCGCGCAGCGCTGGACGGAGCGGGACTGGCTGCGCCGGCACAACGTGGACCGGGTCGAGCGGTGGGAACGCGACCGCGACGAGATCGCGGCCCGGATCACCAACTCCGAGGTGCTCGACGTGGTCGAGCCGTTGGTCGACGGGCGGTTCTACTACGCCGAGGTGGCGCAGATCACGGACGCCGGCGTGCAGCCGGTCTACAGCGTCCGGGTGGACACCGACGACCACTCGTTCGTCTCGGACGGGTTCGTCAGCCACAACACCGAGTGCAAGCTCGACCCCCTCGCGATGGAGATGCTGCGGGACATCGACGAGGACACCGTCGACCTGCAGGACAACTACGACGGCCGGGCCAAGGAGCCCACGATCCTGCCGTCGCGGATCCCCAACCTGCTGGTGAACGGCTCCGAGGGCATCGCGGTCGGCATGGCCACCAAGATCCCGCCGCACAACCTGCGGGAGATCGGCGCGGCGGTGCAGTGGTGCCTGGAGCACCCTGAGGAGGACGAGGAGACCACCCTCGAAGCCCTGCTCGGCATCGTCAAGGGCCCGGACTTCCCGACCCACGGCCTGATCGTCGGCACTACCGCCATCCAGGACGCGTATCGCACGGGTCGTGGTTCGATCCGGATGCGGGCCGTGGTGGAGGTCGAGGAGGACAAGCGGGGTCGGCCCTGCCTGGTCGTCAGCGAGCTGCCCTACCAGGTCAACCCGGACAACCTGGCCGAGCGGATCGCTGAGCTGATCAAGGAGGGCAAGCTCGCCGGCATCGCCGACATCCGCGACGAGTCCTCCGGGCGTACGGGCATGCGGATCGTGCTGGTGCTCAAGCGCGACGCGGTCGCCAAGGTGGTGCTGAACAACCTCTACAAGCACACCCAGCTCCAGGAGACCTTCGGCGCCAACATGCTGGCGCTGGTCGACGGGGTGCCGCGCACGCTCAACCTGGCCCAGTTCATCCGCTACTACGTCGAGCACCAGATCGACGTGATCCGCCGGCGGACCGCGTTCCGGCTGCGCAAGGCCGAGGAGCGGGCGCACATCCTGCGCGGTCTGGGCAAGGCGCTGGACGCGCTGGACGAGGTGATCGCCCTGATCCGGCGCTCGCCGACCGTGGACGACGCCCGGCAGGGCCTGATCCGGCTGCTGGAGATCGACGAGATCCAGGCGACCGCGATCCTGGACATGCAGCTGCGCCGCCTCGCCGCCCTGGAGCGGCAGCGGATCGTCGACGACCTGGCCAAGCTCGAAATCGAGATCGCCGACCTCAAGGACATCCTCGCCAAGCCGGAGCGGCAGCGCCGGATCGTCTCGGAGGAGCTGGGCGAGATCGTTGCCAAGTGGGGCGACGAGCGGCGTACGCAGATCATTCCGTTCGACGGCGAGGTCTCGATGGAGGACCTCATCGCCCGGGAGGACGTGGTCGTCACGATCACCCGGACGGGGTACGCCAAGCGGACCAAGGTCGATCTGTACCGCTCGCAGCGGCGCGGCGGCAAGGGCGTCAGTGGCGCCACGCTGCGGCAGGACGACATAGTGAGCCACTTCTTCGTATGCTCGACGCACGACTGGATCCTGTTCTTCACGAACAAGGGTCGGGTGTACCGGGCCAAGGCGTACGAGTTGCCGGAGGCCAGTAGGGTAGCCAAGGGCCAACACGTGGCCAATCTGCTCGCCTTCCTACCTGACGAGCAGATCGCGCAGATCATCGAAATCCCGAACTACCAGGTAGCCCCCTATCTGGTACTGGCCACGAAGAACGGCCTGGTGAAGAAGACGCGGCTCGAGGAGTTCGACTCCAACCGTTCCGGCGGAATCATCGCGATCAACCTGCGCGATGAGGACGAGCTGGTCGGTGCTGCGCTGGTGGCGCCGGAGAACGACCTGCTGCTGGTCTCCAAGAAGGCGCAGGCGATCCGGTTCAACGCCTCCGACGAGGCGCTGCGGCCGATGGGCCGGGCCACCTCGGGCGTGATCGGCATGCGCTTCACGGACGACGACGTCCTGCTCGCCATGGAGGTCGTTCGGGACGGTTTGGACGTCCTGGTGGCCACGAACGGGGGATACGCGAAACGTACCCCGATCGAGGAATACCCGGTGCAGGGCCGGGGAGGTAAGGGCGTGCTGACTGCGAAGATCACCGAACGGCGCGGTGGTCTGGTCGGTGCCGTGGTGATCGACCCAGACGACGAGTTGTTCGCGATCACCAGCAACGGTGGTGTCATCCGGACTCCGGTGAAGCCTGTACGCCGTACGCGTGACCGGAACACAATGGGGGTCAAGCTGATGGACCTCCCGGACGGCGTGACTATCGTGGCGATTGCTCGCAATGCCGACGAGCCTGACGAACAGGACTAGTTGAATGACGGAGACACAGGCGAAGTCGGGGAACACGGGGACCTCGGCCAACCCGGTCGACGAGGAGGCCGCCAAGGGCGGCACACCAGCGACCGGCCGCGCGGCCGTGGGCCGGGCCACGGTTCCCGCCGACGCGCCTGCCCCGAAATTCACCCGGGCTCCCGGCATGACACCTCCGCCGGAGCAGCCCGGCGAGGACGGGGGATCGGGCGACGCCAAGGCCGAGACGTCGGCTGTCGAGGCACCGACGTCCGCCGGGGTGGCCCCCGCGGCGGCCGCCCCGACTCCGGCTCGGCCGACGACCACCCAGCCGATCAACACCCGGCCCGGTCAGGCGACATCGACCGGGGCCACCGGCACCCAGCCGCGGATCACGCCGGGCATGACCCAGCCCGACTCGGGGCGTACGGCCGCTGGCGGTCGCCCCGCGAGCGGTGGTGGCCTGCCGCCGGGGATCGGCAACGCGTCGGCCGTCGGGGCCGCTCGCGTGGGTGAGGCGGTACGCGCCGCGCGTACCTCGGTCAGCTCGGCGGCGTCCCGCGGACCGCGCCGGGCCCGGCTGAACCTCAAGCGGATCGACCCCTGGTCCGTGATGAAGTTCGCGTTCGCCGTCTCGGTGGTGCTGTTCATCGTCGTGGTGGTCGCCACGTCGGTGCTCTACCTGGCGCTGGACGCGATGGGCGTGTTCCAGAGCGTCAACGACAGCCTCAGCGACCTGGTCAACGCGGGCGGTGGGCAGAGCACCAACGGGTTCCAGATCACCGCCAAGGGCGTGATCCTCAGCTCGGCGCTGATCGGCCTGGTCAACGTGGTGCTGTTCACCGCGCTGGCCACGCTGGGAGCATTCGTCTACAACGTCTGCGCCGACCTGGTCGGCGGGATCGAGCTGACGCTCGCCGAGCGGGACTGAGTGTGACCGGGGCGCCGGGGCACCGCGGAATGCGGTCGCTCCGGCGCCCCGTACTCGGTTAGGTTTTGCAGGCGGCGACGGCCCGGCTCGCAGGTTCGGACCCCGATTTGGGGCCGGCAGAGCGGATGGGTTAATCTTGCTCGTCGCAACGCGGGGCTATAGCTCAGTCGGTTAGAGCGCAGAGCTGATAACTCTGAGGTCGATGGTTCGATTCCATCTAGCCCCACCGCACATCGTCCGACGCTAGTCGAGCGCGAGGGGTCGCCCCATGTTCAAGAAGCTGCTGATCCTGGCCGGCGTCGTCGGCGTGGCTGCCGTCGTCTTCAACAAGGTCAAGGCCGCCAACGACGAGCGTGCCCTGTGGCACGAGGCGACCACCGCGCCCGACCTGCGCTGACGTCCGGCCGGCGGCGAGCGACGCACCGCCGCCGCCGCTCACGGGGCCCTAGCTCAACTGGCAGAGCACTGCCTTTGCAAGGCAGGGGTTAGGGGTTCGAGTCCCCTGGGCTCCACCATCACTTCCCCCTCGGCCCCGCGCCCCGAGTCTCGTGGTCGTGGACCGAGCGGTGCTGATCGTTGACGCATGAGCGGCATGACACGCCGAGCGTCGAGCTGCTGCGCTGTCAACGATCTGAGCCGGCGACTCCCGCGTCACCGCGGAACGGACTCCTGACCAACCAGCATGACGTCGTTGAACGCCAACGCGCCCGGCCCGACGAAGTGTCGGACCGGGCGCGTCAGATCGAGCTACGCCACGAAGCGGGAGCGGCGTCGCCGTGCGAGCACGAAGCTCGCGCCACCGACGAGCAGGAGCGCACCGCCGATGCCGGCCACGGTCGCGGTGTCGGCACCGGTCAGCGGCAGTCCGCCGCCCTCGCCGCCGGCAGCGACCGGGCTCGTGGAGGTGGCCGCGGTCGGAGTGACGGTCGTCGTGGCGCTCGGAGTCGGAGTGGGCTGCGACGAGGCCGTCGTCGTCGGCGTCGGGGTGGGCTGCGACGCGCAGTCGAGCGCACGCGCGGCGTACAGGCCCTCGTTCAGGTAAGCCAGGTAGCCATCGGTGGTCGCGTCGTCGAGCGTCGTCTGCGCGGCCTTCTTCACCTTGGGGCCGGCGCCGGTCAACGTCTGGTCCACCTTGACCCGCAGATTCACCGACCAGACGGTCTGCACGTCCTTCTTGAGGAATGCGCGGAGATCGTCCGAGCTGCCATCGAGTTTCTTCTGAATGACGTCAGGCAGGGTGGGCAGGGACTCGGTGTTCGCGGCGTACAGGATCTGGGCCGTCAGCACCCGGAGCTGGGTGGTGGTGGCGGTGTCCAGGTCGATGGTGAAGAGCTCGCGGATGTCCTTGTACGTCTTGCGCTCGACCGTCTGGCAGGTTTCGTTGAGCCCGGGCGACCCGGTCTGCGCCACCGCCGGTGCCGCCGGAACCATAAAGGCCAGCGCTATTGCCACGCCGGCCGGGATCTTCCATCGCATGTGGATCTTCCTCCCCGTTGTAGATCAAAGACTGGGGATATTACCGTCGTCTGGGGATTGGCGAGGCCCCGGAAGGCTCGCTCACTGACCGCTTCGGCAATTGCCTGTCGGGTCGGGCAGCGCACTTGTCATGATCCGTGGATGGATGAGCAACCAACCTCCGTCACCGTGCACATCTACTGTCGGGTCGAGGTGGTCGTCACCGACCCCGCAGCGGTCACCGGTCACGCGATCGCCGACCTGCGTGCGGCCGACATCGACTGGTCCGAAGAGGCGGACGATCTCGAGACGGCCGTCGAGGAACTACGGTCGGACCTCGCCACCTCCCTGGCGGCTGTGGTGGACATCAGCCAGCTCGGTGACGGCATACCGGGCGTGGAGTTTCGCGGTGGTCTGTGTTGGGCCGAACAGGGGCCGGCCCGGGACCCGTTCCGTGCCGAAGAGCGGTGACGGAGGGCGTCAGAAGCGGGAGCGCCGCCGGCGGTCCAAGCGCTGAAAGCGCGGACCGGCCCAGAGCCAGAAGAGCGACGCCGTCAATCCAGTGGCCCCCATGGCGACGATCACGCCTCGGGGCAGCTCGGTGTTGACCGGCATCGGCATGCAGCTGGCCGGGGTGTAGTCGACTGTCAGTCGCTGGTACAGCGGGGGTAGCCGCCGCTCGGGGAACGACCGCTCGTAGATGCCGCAGGTGGTCGGCCCGTCGGCCGTGTCGACGCGTACCAGCACGTAGGGGCCTTGGGCGGTCTGGGCCGGTTCCACCGCGACCACCGTCGCCGGCATCAGCACGCCGGCCGGTGGGGGCGGCTCGCGGTCGTCGGTGACACCGATCAGTACCAGCAGGCTGCACGGCACCAGCAGCGCCAGCGGTAGGGCCGGCCAGGCCTTCGGACGAGTTCCATTGGCCAAGAACGACGGCATGGCGTCAGGCTAGTCAGCGAGATCAATGAGGGTGCCCGGCCCACTGCCAATCCGCCGCTCATCCGCAGCGCCGGGTCCGTGCGTCGGCGCGACCACAGACCCTTTCCGAGGTACGCCCGCTGGCCGCGGTGCAGGAAGTTCACCTCTCCCGGCTCCGGTACCCCAGCCGGTCCCGCTCAAGCGTCAGCCGTCCGTGGCCGTCCCTGCGGTCCCGGGAGTGGGCTGCGCGAGGTCGGGTCGTGCCGACGGAAGGTGCTCCACCAGTTTGGTGAGCGCGCCGTTGGCGAAGGTGGCACCGAGCGCCGATCCGGCGCCGATGGTCCAGCCCACCGGGCCGAGCGGCGTGCAGCCGAAGAACTGGCTCACCCCCGGCGTCTGCACCACCACGACCAGCACTCCCAGCGACGCCGCCGTGGACGCCAGCACGGCCGGGCTGGTGCCGCCGGCCAGGATGGTCTGGCCGAGCTGGGTGCCGACGAGCGAGACGAGGGCGACCGTTCCGGCCCGCCGCTGGCGGCCGGTGTACCGGGCCAACGTCCAGCCGACGGTCGCGCCCAGCGTGGTGGACGCCGCACGGAGCCCGATCTCCCTGCTGAGGGTCTCACCGAGCGACGCGTCGGGGCCCTCCCGGAGCAGACCGTCGGTGCGGTCCGAGGCGGGTGGGCGGACCGCGATGGCCAGCGCCGGCGCCAGGTCGGTGAGCAGGTTGACCAGCAGCAGTTGCCGCCCGGTGAGGGCGGAACGGCCGGTCACCGCGGCGGTGAGCACGCTGAACGCGATCTCGCCGAGGTTGCCGCCGACGAGGATGCTCAGCGCGTGGCGGACCGACGACCACATCGCGCGACCCTCGACCAGGGTGGCGATGATGGTCTCCAACCGGTCGTCGGTGACCACCAGGTCGGCGGCGGCCCGGGCCGCCGGCGTGCCGCGTTGGCCGAGGGCGATGCCGACGTCGGCCAGCCGGATCGCCGGGGCGTCGTTGGCGCCGTCGCCAGTCATCGCCACGGTCCGCCCGCACTTCTGCAACGCCTGGATGATGCGCACCTTGTGCGCCGGGGTGCAGCGGGCCACCACGTCGGTGTTGGCCAGCCGCTCGGCGAGCGCGTCGTCGTCCAACTGGTCGAGTTCGGTGGCGGTGACCACCCGCTGCTCGTTGTGCTCACTGATGGTGGCGGCGATCGCCTCGGCGGTGGCCGGGTGGTCGCCGGTGATCATGATGGTGTGCACCCCGGCCTGCCGGATCCGGCGTACCGCCGGGGCGGCGCTCTCCCGGACCCCGTCCGCGAGGGCCAGGAACCCCACGAAGGTCAGACCTCGGACGTCGGCGTCGGTGATGTGCGCGGCGTCCACCTCGCACTCCGCGACGGCCAGGATCCGGTGCCCCGCCCCGGCCCGGTCGGCCAGCAGACGGTGCAGTTCCGCGCGGCCGGCGTCGTCCAGCGGCTCCTGCCGGCCGTCGGCACGCCGCGTCGCGCAGCGTGGTAACACCGTCTCCGGGGCGCCCTTGACGCTCAGCAGCAGGCGGCCCTCGGTCTCGCCGATGCTCGCGTGGTAGCCGCGGGACGGTTCGAACGGCAGCCCGCCGGCCGCCCGCCAGCCGGCGGCGCCGGTCTGCTCCACCACCTGAGCCGTGGCGGCGCCCCGCCGGACCGCCCGGTCGGTCTGCAACGCCAACTCCTCCGGCTTGGCCGCGGCGGGGGTGGCCCGCAGCGCCGTGGCGAGGGTCAGTCGGAGTCGGTCGTCGAGCCGGTCCACCGCGGCGTACCGGTCGCCGACGCCGTCGCCGACCCCGGCGAGCAGCAACTGGCCCTCGGTGAGGGTGCCGGTCTTGTCGAAGCAGAGCACGTCCACCCGGCCCAACGCCTCGATCGTGCGGGGGTTGCGGACCAACGCGCCGTGCTCGGCCAGCCGCCGGGCGGCGGCCAGCTGCGCGGCGCTGACCAGGAACGGCAGCCCCTCCGGCACCGACGCGACGGCGAGGTTCGCGGCGGTCGCCGCCGTTTCGGCAAGCGGTACGCCCCGGAGCAGCCCCGCCCCGGCCACGGCGATCGCCGAACCCGCGGCCAACGGAATGGCGGCGCTGGTCAACGAGCCGAGCCGGGCCTCCACCCCGCTGGTCGGGGGCGCCTGCCGGACCAGCGCCAGGCTGCGTCCGGACTCGGTGTCGACGCCGGTCGCCACCACCACGGCGGTTCCTTGGCCGGCGGCGACGGTGGTGCCCTCGTACAGCATCGAGTGCCGGTCGGCGATGGCCGCGGCGACGACCGCCCGGTTGCTCTTGGCGACCGGCAGCGACTCGCCGGTCAGCGACGACTCGTCCGCCTCCAGCCCCACCGATTCGAGCACCCGGCAGTCGGCCGGCACCGAGTCTCCCGATTCGAGGGTGATGACGTCTCCGCGGACGAGGTCCTCGGCCGCGACGATTCGCTCGACGCCGTCCCGGCGGACCCGGGCCGTCACCGCCGAACGCGACAGCAGCTCCGCCAGCGACCGTTCGGTGTTGCGTTCGTGCACCGCCCCGATCAGGGCCGACCCACCGACGACGCTGCCCACCAGCGCGGCGTCGACAAGCGAGCCGAACGACGCGGAGAGCACCGCCCCGGCGGCCAGTACGGGGGTGAGCGGGTTGGACAGCTCGTCCAGGAACGCCCGCAGCAGGCCACCACCGGCGGGTGTGTCGCCGCCGCCCGCCCCCTGGCCATCGTGTCGGCGCTGCGCCTCCGCGCTGGCCAGCCCGTCCGGCGTGGTGCCCAGCTGGTCGAGCACGGTCCGGACCGGCATCAGGTGCCAGGCGGTCGTCACCGGCACCGGCGTGTCCGACCGGTCGGGCAACCGGCTGGCCCGCCAGACCCCGTTCGCGAAGGCGAGGCCGGCCGCGCCGTTGACCGCGACGAGCGACTTGTGGGGCAGCTGGGTCGGTGGGGCGGTGAACGCGCCCAGCGCCCCGAGGCCGGTGCCCGCCATGGCGAGCCGGATGTTCTGCTGCGTCATCCGCCGGGCCGCCCCGGTCGCCTCGATGATCAGGGCCACCACTCGCAGGTCGGTGCCGACCAGCAGGTGCGCTCCCCACGGCGGCAGCTCGTCCGGAGCGGACATCCCGAGGCCGCAGTCGGACGCGCCGAGCGCCGCCCGGTCCCCGGAGACCAGCATCACGACCGCCCCGTCGCGCTGCAACGCACGTACCGTGTCGGCCAGGTGGTCCCCGCCGGGCAGCAGCGCGTCGGCGAAGCCGTACCGCTGCTCGTCGCCGCCGGCCACGATCAGCTTCAGGCCGGCGTGGCGGGCAGCGGCCGGCAGGCTGTCGACACCCGGCGCGGGTTCGGGTTCGACCCGCAGCAGCGCCGTGAGCCGACCCGAGTGGGTGAGCCCGAGCAGTTGCCCGCCGGCCGCGCGCAGCCGCTCGCCGTCCGGCACGTCGCCGGGATCGCCCGCCGGGAACTGGTCCAGGGGTGCCAGCCGCCAGCCGTCCAGCTCCGGTGAACCGGTCGGGTCGCTCGGGTCGAACAGCGCGAACGCCCGCTCCGCCACCTCGTCGACGTCCACCTCGGCCGCCGGCGCCAGGTCGGCGAGTACGCCCCGCTCCGATCCGAGCACCGCCGCGTCCAGCACCAGCGTGTCGATCCGGTCCAGCTCCCGCAGCACGCCACGGTCCATCGCGATCACCCCGCGCCGGGCGAGGATCCGGCCGAGCTGTGCCGCGTACCCCTCTCGCCCACTGCCCGGGGCCTTGGGCAGCGCGGACAGGCCCAGCGCGGCGGCTCGCTTGCGCCCGGCGATCGGTGTCGCCGCCGCGGCGGCAGCCACGCCGGCGGTCAACATACGGTTGATGTAGTGCTCGACCGGGCCGTCCGGTTTCGGGCGGGGACGGTCGACCGCGGGCCACCGCGCGGTGGCGCGCTCGGGGTCGCCGGTCAGCCGCGGCTCGGCCTTCTCCCACGCGGCGAGTTGGGCCCGCGCCTCCCCCCACTGCACCATCCGTTGGGCGCCGTCGAGCACTATCCCCGTCCACCGGCCGGTCAGACCCTGCACCACCGCCTCAGCCAGCGGAAAGATGACGTCGGCGCGCGGGTCGGAGCGCAGCCGCCTGCCGACGAAGGCGTGCAGCTTCGGTTGCAGGTCCGCAGCGGCCAGCAGGCCGGCGACCTCGCCGGGCAGCGGCGCGAACGGCAGGAGCCGGGTGGCCGCCGTGATGGTCAGGCCCAGTGCGTCCGAGGCGAGGGCGCCCAGGGTGCGCGGCGTACGCGGCCCCTCCTCCGGCGGATGCGGGGGCGGGATCTCCGGATCCGGTTCGTGGTCGCAGGTTCCCTCGATCCGCCCGATCGTGGCGATGAGGTCCCGCAGCCGCGGCTCGGGCGCCTGCACGGCCACCACCACCCGGCCGGACGGGGCGTTCACCCGGGCCCAGGCCACCCCGGGCAACCGCTCCAGCGCGGCCTCCACCTGCCGGGCCAACCGGTCGCCACCGTCCTGGCAGACGCCGTGCACCTCGATGTGGTGCCGGCCGGGGCGCGACCAGACCCGACGCCGGGTCAGCCCGACCGTCCGGGCCAGCCGGGTCGCCGCCGACCCGACGGTCCGGGACGCCTCCCCGACCAGGTGCGGCACGCCGATGGACGGCAGGAGGCGGCCGGCGGCGCGACCCGCCGCCGTCATCGAGGCGTACGGCCGGACGGACGCCGACCCGACTCCCCGTTGTCGCTTGTGCCGTCGGTCATCTCGCCCTCCCACCGCCTCACGTCCGGCGGCCTGGCTTCCCGACCTGGCGTCCGTTATGCCCCTCGGACCACCGGAACTTTGCGGGGCTGGCCGCGCATGGACGGGGTGGACGGTGGAATCCGACGACCATCACCGGACACGGGGAGGCCGGAATGAGCACGCTGACACGACACCTCAACGGTTCACACGAGAACGTTCGGATGTACAGCCGACGGGTGGAGCTGCCGATGGTGGGCGAGGTGGCGGTGCCACCACCGGACAAGATCGCCTACTACGCCGGGCTCGGCGTGCTGGCCGCGTTGCAGGTGATCGAATGGCCGCTCGCCCTGGTGATCACCGCCGGGCATCTCCTGGCGGACCAGCACTTCTCGGGACTGGTACGCGGCGTCGGGGAGGCGCTCCAGGAAGCCTGACGAGAGCCGGGTCACCCCCGGTTGACATGAATCCGGGTTGAGGTCGCAGGCTCGGTGCATGTCGAGCCGAACCGCCACCCCCGTTCCGGTCCCCGCCGGGTTGTTCGCCCCCCGGCTGCGGGCGATGACGGTGGGCAGCGTCGCGCTGGTGTCGCTGCTGGCGTTCGAGGCGTTGGCGGTCGGCACGGCCATGCCGACCGTCGCGCGGAGCCTGGACGGGCTGGCGCTGTACGGGATCGCGTTCGGTGGCCCGTTCGCCGCCGGTGTGGTGGCCATGGTCGTTTCCGGGATCTGGTGTGACGCACGGGGGCCCCGAGGACCGATGTGGCACGGCGTCGGCTGGTTCGTGGTCGGGCTGCTGATCGCCGGGACCGCGCCGACGATGACCGCGTTGGTGGTCGGACGGGTCGTGCAGGGGTTCGGCTCGGGGTTGCTCTCGGTGGCGCTCTACGTGATCGTCGGGCAGGCGTACCCCGAGGAGTTGCATCGGCGCATCTTCGCCGCGTTCGCTGCGGCGTGGGTCGTACCGTCGCTGGTCGGGCCGGCGCTGGCCGGCCTGATTGTCGAGTACCTGGGCTGGCGGTGGGTCTTTCTCGTGGTGCCGGCGGTGGCCGTCCCGGCGGTGCTGCTGATCCATCCGGGCCTGCGGTCGCTCGACGCAACCGTGCCGAGCCGGCCACCGGCCGGCGCGATGGCCCGCATCGGCTGGGCCTGTGGGGCGGGCGTGAGCGCCGCACTGCTGCACATCGGGGGACAGCAGCGCGGCGTGACGGCCCTGGCGGTGATCGCGCTCGCCCTGGCCGGCCTGCTGGTCTGCGCTCCGCGCCTGCTGCCGCCGGGGTTCCTCCGGGCGGCCCGCGGACTGCCCACCGTGATCGGTCTGCGCGGTCTGGCGTCGGCGGCGTTCGTCGGCGCGGAGGTGGTCATCCCGCTGATGCTCTCCCGGGAGCGAGGGCTGTCGCCGACCGCCGCCGGGCTTGTACTCACGGTGGGCGCGTTGGCCTGGTCGGTGGGCTCCTGGGTGCAGGGCCGTTTTCCCGTGCCGGCCTCCCGGGCCAGCTTCCCCCGCGTCGGGTTGTGCTGCATCACGGCCGGCACCGCGACGGTGGCGTTGGCCGTCCGACCCGAGCTGCCGGTGGCCGTCGCCGTGCTGGGCTGGGCGGTGGCGGGGCTCGGTATGGGACTGCTGTACCCGTCGTTGTCGGTGCTCACCCTGGAGCTGTCCGCGCCCGGCGAGCAGGGGCGCAACAGCTCGTCGCTGCAACTGGGCGACTCGCTCTTCGCGGCGACCGTGCTGGCGCTCACCGGTGCCGTACTGGCTGCCGGGAGCGCGCCCGGCCCCGCCAGCTACGTGGTGACCCTGGCGGTGGCGGCCGGTCTGGCACTGGTCGGCGCGCTGCTGGCCGGCCGGGTGGTGATGGACGCAGACCACACGGCCGGGCGGGTGATCGGCTGAGGATTCGACGTGTCCGCACCGGGCGGGCGCGAGGATGGCAGGCGATGAACCTCCTGACCGTCCTGCCGCTGGCCGTGGTGATGGTCGCCGGAACGCAACTGGTCGTGGCGGTCTTCCTCGCCTCGTCCGACCGGCCCCGGGCCGCGTCGCTGGGCTTCCTCGCCGGCGCCGGCCTGGTGGTCGCCGTCGGGGTGACCGTGAGCTGGTTGTTGACCCGGTTGCTGGGCGGGTTGGCGACCGACGCCAGCGCGGCCGCCAGCAGGATCGATCGCGGTCCGGTCATCGACCTGGTGGTGCTCGCGCTGCTGGTGTGCCTGGCCCTGGTGGTCTGGCTGCGCCGCAACCGGTCCGGGCCGCCGCGCTGGTTGGGCAGCGTGAGCCACGCCCATCCGCGCTGGGCCGCACGGATGGGTGCCCTGCTCTTCGTGGTGACACCCACCGACGACCTCACCATGGCGACGGTCGGCGCGACAGTGGCCCGACACAACCTCCCCTGGTGGCACCTGGTGCCGTTCGTGCTGCTCACCGTGCTCCTGCTCGCGGTGCCGCTGCTGGCGTTGGTGCTGCTCGGGCAGAAGGCGGCGCGGGTGCTGGCCCGGATGCGGGAGTGGGCCGAGGGGCACTCCTGGATCGTCAACGAGATCGTGATCGCGTTCTTCGCGCTCCTGACCGTGCTGGATCTGGTCCGTTCGGGGTGAGCCGTCACGTGTGCCGTCGCGCGGCCGTCATCAGCACGACGGGTCCGCGGAGGAGGAGGGGACGATGAGGGTTCTGGTCACCGGGGCGGGTGGTCGACTGGGGAGCCACGTGCTGGCGCGGCTGCGCGACGACGGGATGAGCGTCCGGGCCAGCAGCCGCCGGCCGCGTACCGGCTCGGACGTCGAGTGGGTCGTGGCCGACCTGGCCACCGGCGACGGGCTGGCCGAGGCGGTGACCGGGGTGGACGCGGTGGTGCACCTGGCGTCCTCGCCCCGGGGGCGTACCCACCAGGTGGACGTGCTGGGCACCCGTCGGCTGGTGGTCGCCGCCGGCGCGGCCGGCGTCCAGCACCTGGTCTACATCTCGATCGTCGGGGTGGACCGGGTGCCGATCCCGTACTACCGGTACAAGCTGGCAGCCGAGCAGGTGGTCGCGGCCGGCCCGGTGCCGTGGTCGGTGCTGCGCGCCACCCAGTTCCCCGAGTTCCTCGACGATCTGCTGGCGACCAGCGCGCGGCTGGGCCCGGTGGTCGGCGACCGGGCGGTGCTCGCCCAGCCGGTCGACCCGGGTGAGGTGGCCGCCCGGCTCGCGGCCCGGGTGGCCGCCGGCCCGCTCGGGGGCATCGAGGAGTTCGGTGGGCCGCAGGTGCTCCGCTTCGACGAGGCGGTCCGTGCCTGGCGGGAGGCGCGCGGGTCACGCCGGCCGCTGCTGCCGGTACGAATCCCCGGCCGCCTCGGGCGCGAACTGCGCGCCGGTGGGTTGGTCACCGAGGCGCTGCCTCGCGGTGTGCGTACCTGGGCCGACCACCTCGCGGACACGTACGGGGGAACCGCACGGAGATGAGACGGATAGCGGTTCACGTTCGCCTTACGGTGACGCCATGTTCGTTGTCGTCACCACGGTGATCCTCTACGTTTTCGGTTTCGTCTTCCTCTACGGCGTGATCCGGCTGGGTGTCCGGCACGCGATGGAGGACCTGGAGCTGCAGCGGGCCAAAGCCCGACGCGAGGAGGAACTGGCGGCCGCCCGCGACCGTTCCTTCCTGCGCGACAACGCGTTCCTCGCCGGCAGTTGAGCCGCGACGTGGAGGTGGTGTCGCGAGACGGCTCGGGAGTCGGCGGGCGATCCGGCGGCGCGGGTGCGAGGATCGCACCCGTGATGGGAACGCTGAAGACCGAACCGGCCCGTGCCCGCCTCGATCTGCTCGCCGCGCCGGTGGCGGAGGCCATCGCCCAGTGGCCGGCCAACGCGCCGGTGGACGTCGACGACGTCCTGGTCGCGCCGATCGACGCCGACCTCGCCGACACGGCGGCGTTCTGCGAGGCGTACGAGGTGGGGCTGGACGTGTCGGCCAACTGCGTCGTGGTGGCCGGAAAGCGCGAGGGTGTGGTCCGCTACGCGGCCTGCATCGTGCTGGCCACCACCCGGGCCGACGTGAACGGCGTGGCCCGGCGGGCGCTGGACGTGCGCAAGGCGAGCTTCGCCCCGATGACCGACGCGGTCGAGTTGACCGGCATGGAGTACGGCGGCATCACCCCGATCGGGCTGCCGGCCCAGTGGCCGATCCTGGTGGACGCGCGGGTGATCGCCACTCCGCACGTGATCATCGGGTCCGGCGTACGGCACAGCAAGATCGCGCTGCCGGGGCCGGCACTGGGCGCGCTGCCCGGCGCGCAGGTGGTCGAAGGGCTGGCCAGACCAGTCTGACCAGGCACCGACATCGATACCGTTGCACGTGAAACATCGCCCCGGTCGATGTCTCAGCGTGCTGCGGCCTCCCGCTGCTCGACCTCGGCCAGCGCGGCGAGGAGCGTGGACGTCTCCTGGGCGCCGCTGACCGCGTACTTCCCGGCCAGTACGAACGTCGGGACGCTCGTGATGCCCAGGTCGCGGGCGGCGGCGAGTTCGGCGGCGAGTTCGGCGGTCCGCTCGTCGGAGTCGAGGAACCGGCGGGCATCGGCGGCGTCCAGGCCGATCGAGCCGGCGATCGTCGCCAGCACCTCCCGGGAACCGATGTCGAGGCCCTTCGTGAAGTGCGCCTGGTACAGGGCCTCCACCATCTCGGCCGCCCGGCCGTGCTCGGTGGCGTAGGCGACCAGTCGGTGGGCGTCGAAGGTGTTCGCGGCCACCGCACGGTCGTAGTCCAGCCGAAGCCCGTCACCCGCTGCGGCCTGGGTCACTCGCGCGACCATCTGCCGGGCACGCTCCGGGCCGCCGAACTTGTCGGCCAGCGCGTCGATGATCGGGCGGGGCTCGGGCACCGGCGACGGGTCGAGTTGGAACGGCCGGTAGCGGACGGTCACCTCGCCGTCGTAGCGGGCGAGCGCCTCGTCCAGGCGACGCTTGCCCAGGTAGCACCACGGGCAGACGACGTCGGCGTAGATCTCAATCTCCATGATCGGTGCCAACTGCCGGCTCAGTCGAGTTGTTCCCGGACCTGCCGCTTGAGCCGGCCCAGGATCGCCGTGCCGCCGCGCACCCGCAGCGGGCTGATCGCCTGGGCCAGGCCCATCCGCTGGTACAGGTCGTCCGGCACGGCCAGCACCTCCTCGGCGCTCGCGCCGGCCAGACCCTCGGCGAGGATCCCGGCGAACGCCCGGGTGGTGGGCGCCTCCGGCGGGCAGTCGAAGAGGGTCTCGACGGTCCCGTCCGGCGTCACCCGGGCGCGCAGGAAGAACGCGGTCTGGCACTCGGGCACCTGCTCCATGCCCTCGTGCCCGGCGGCGTCGGCGGGCAGCGGCGGGATGACGTCGGCGTACTCCAGCAGCATCTCCAGCACCAGGTCGCGTGGCGCGGCGGCGAACTCGTCGACGATCTCGGCCAGTCGGGCCGGCATGTCAGCCATGTGTCGAGGCTACCGCTGGCGCCGACGGCTCACGTGGTCGGAGACTGTTCGCTGATCTCGCTCAACGCGCTGGTCGGGTCGAGCTGCATGGCCAGGTCACCGAGCGAGACGATCCCAACCAGCTTGCGGTCGCTGTCGCATACGAGCACGCGGCGGATGCCCCGGTCCCGCATGAGCGCCG
This sequence comes from Micromonospora sp. NPDC005252, assembly GCF_042872475.1. NCBI lineage: Bacteria > Bacillati > Actinomycetota > Actinomycetes > Micromonosporales > Micromonosporaceae > Micromonospora > Micromonospora sp. NPDC005252. Next base: position 221,033 of record NZ_JBIAKN010000003.1, read on the forward strand.
CAGCCTCACCCGCCGTGCAGTGCTGCTCGATCATGACCACCTCGCGGGTGACGATCGAGCCGATGGTGGTGGCCGCCGGCGAGCTGTTCTCGGCCACCGCCCGCACCACGATGTCCCGGTCGGTGAGCATGCCGGCGAGGGTGGCGCCGTCGGTGACCACCACGTCGCCGATGTCCGCCTCCTTCATCACCCTGGCCGCCTCGTCCAGGGTGGTCTCGGCCGACAGGTACACGACCTGTTTGGTCATCACGTCGCTGACCCGGTAACCGGTCATGAGATCCTCCGAAGACGTATCACCCGATCCGACTGCACTACCCCGTGACGCGGTGGCTACACCAGGTTCGCACGCTCCAGGCGGGCCTCGTCGACGATCCGCTCCACCACACCGTCCACCGGCAGCTCCGCGCGCCCGTCGCCGGCCCGCTCGCGCAACTCCACGTACCCGTCGGCCAGTCGGCGGCCGACCACGACGGTGCGGGGGATGCCGATCAGCTCCGCGTCGGTGAACTTCACCCCGGCCGAGACGTGCGTCCGGTCGTCGACCAGCACCCGCAGGCCGGCGGCGGCCAGGCGCCCGCCGAGGTCCAGCGCCGCGTCGAGCTGCGGGCCCTTGCCGGCGACCACCAGGTGTACGTCACACGGCGCGATTGCCGCCGGCCAGATGAGTCCCCGGTCGTCGTGGTGCTGCTCGGCGATGGCCGCGACCGCCCGGGAGATCCCGATGCCGTAGCAGCCCATGGTGGGCCGGACCGGCTTGCCGGCGGGCCCGAGCACGTCGACCGCGAACGCGTCGGTGTAGCGGCGACCGAGCTGGAAGATGTGCCCGATCTCGATGCCCCGCCGGATGGTCAGCTCGCCGTCGCCGCAGTCGGGGCACGGGTCGCCGGCGCGCACCTCGGCCGCCTCGACCGTGCCGTCGGGCGTGAAGTCCCGCCCGCAGACCACGCCCGTCGCGTGTCGACCCGGCTCGTTCGCCCCGGTCAGCCACGCGGAGCCGGTCACCACCCGGGGATCGACCAGGTAGCGGATGCCGAGCTTGGCGAGCATCTGCGGACCGATGTACCCGCGCACCAGCTCCGGATGCTCGGACCACTCGTCGAAGACGGCCACCTGGGCCGGCTCCAGCGCGGCGCCGAGCCGCTTCAGGTCGACCTCCCGGTCACCGGGCAACCCGACCACCAGGGGTTCGGCCCGTTCGGCGCCGGGCTGACGCACGGTCAGGACGACGTTCTTCAGGGTGTCGGCGGCGGTCCAGTCGTCGCGGTCCCCGAGCCGACGGGCGTTCGCCACCTCGACCAGGCTGGCGATCGTCGCGGTCTCGGGGGTGTCGTGCACCTGCGTCGCGGGCGCGGTGGCGAGGTCGATGGCGGCGGGTGCCCGGGTGACGACGGCCTCGGTGTTGGCCGCGTAGCCGCAGGCGGTGCAGCCGACGTACGTGTCCTCGCCGACCGGGGTCGCTGCCAGGAACTCCTCCGACGCCGAGCCGCCCATCGCGCCGGACATCGCGTGCACCACAGTGTGCTCCAGGCCCAGCCGGTCGAAGATCCGCTGGTACGCCGCCCGGTGCCGCGCGTACGCGTCCCGCAGCCCCGCCTCGTCCAGGTCGAAGGAGTACGCGTCCTTCATCAGGAACTCCCGGCCGCGCAGCACACCGGCCCGGGGCCGTGCCTCGTCGCGGAACTTCGTCTGCACCTGGAACAGCGTCACCGGGAAATCCCGGTACGAGGTGAACACGTCCTTGACCAGCAGCGCCGCCATCTCCTCGTGGGTGGGTGCCAGCAGGTGCTCGGCGCCGCGCCGGTCGGCGAGGGTGAAGAGGAGGTCGCCGTACTCCGTCCACCGGCCGCTCGTCCGGTACGGCTCGGCGGGCAGCAGCGCCGGGAAGTGCACCTCCTGGTCGCCGATCGCGGTCAGCTCGGCACGCACCACCTCGGTGATCCGGTCCAGCACCAGCTTGCCCAGCGGCAGCCACGTGTAGCCGCCCGGTGCGGCGCGACGGATGTAACCGGCGCGCAGCAGCAGCCGATGGCTCGGCACCTCCGCGTCGGCCGGATCCTCGCGCAGGGTCCGCAGCAACAGGGTCGACATGCGTAGCAGCATTCGGGCAGCCTAAGACCGCCGGTCCCGGTGCGGCGATCCAATTCGGTCCCGGGTCACGTGTCGCCGGGAAGGCGGCCCTCGCAGCGGACGTCCGGGTCGGCCACCGGCCGCCGGGGCATCATCCAGTTGAGCGCGGTCTCCTCCACCGGCCAGCCCCGCACCGACACCAGGCTGTACGGAACCGCCGCCGGCTGGGGGCAGAGGACCTGCGACTCGACCCACCCGTTCGGCAGGAACCGCACGGTGGCGGTCCGGTCCAGCATGATCGTCGACGTGTCGGTAACCGTGATGAGCGCGCCGAGCACCACCTCCGGGCCGCCGTTGGCCGTCGGCGGGCCGTCCCCACCGTCCAGGCCTGCCGTGCCGCCGTTCGTCGGAGCAGCCGACGCGCTCGAGGCCGGGCCGCCCGGGGCTGCCGAGGCCGTGACGTCCGGGGCCGGCGAGGCCGATTGCTTCGGGACCACCTCGACCGCGGCGGTGGGCAGCAGCGGCACCCGGAGGAAGACCGCGCCCATCACCACCGGGAGCACGGCGGCGACCGTGAACGCCAGACCGTGGGTCAGCGTCGGGGCGATCCAGCCGGGGATCGGGCCGGTGAGCAGCACGGTGGCGGCGGGCGGCACCGCCAGCAGCGCGGCCGTGGCCACCTCGCCATCCTGGTACGCCGTCCAGATGGCCGGGCCCAGCACGGTGTACGCCAGGACCGCCGCGGCCAGCGGCAGGGCCACGCTGACCAGCAGGATCCGGGTCGGCTGGTCAGGATGCAGGTAGCGGGTGCGCAGCGCGAGCAGCCAGAGGCCGAGCATCAGCAGCGACGGCAGGAAGCGGAGCTGCCAGGTGAGGGCCCCCAGCGCGACCGCCGCGCTGATCACCCAACCGGGGGTACGTGCCGTCCCGGAGGCCAGTAGTGACCGTTCCGGGTCGAACCGGTCCGGAGCGCTGAGCCGGAGCAGTCGACCGAGGACGCCGAAGGTGAGCACGACCACGGGGAACGCCCACACCAGGGCGATCAGCAGCGCGCTGAGCAGGCCGAGCGGACTGACGTACTGGACCAGCAGCAGCATCGTGGACATGTCCTGTTGGCTGAGCTGCCACAGTCGCAGGACCAGGAGCAGGACGGGGAAGGTGGGAAGGAGGGTCAGCAGCCACTGCTGCGCCTGCCGCGCCCCCGCCATCCGGCGCGGGCGGACCGCCTTGGCGGAGCTGGTGGTGATCCGGGGTACGCCGGGGGCGGTAGCGCGATCCTCTCCCACGGCCACTGTCGCACCTCCACCTTCCTCGGATCGGGTTGCTGCTGTTCCGCGACCGGCTGCGGGAGGTTGTATCCCTGCTGCCAACGGAGGTTGGCGTTGTACGCGTTCTCCCAGGCCGAGTCGTTCTCGTCCTTGGCCGACTTGTAGAGCGCAAGGTCGACCAGGTCGAGCAGGGCCTGGTTGGGGCCGGTGTTGACGCCCCAGCGCTCCTGGGGCGACGAGCCGATGTCCCAGTGCCGCAGCGGTTTCACGTTCTTGAGGGTCACCGGGAAGTGTTGACCGTCGCCGTCCGGCTGGTCGCCGGTGACGAAGCCGGCGAGGATCGCCGCGTCGGTGGTGACGGCCTGCACCTTGCCGTCGTACAGCTCCTGGATGCACTCGCTGATCCTGTTTCGACCCACCGGCGAGGCGCCGGCCTCGGCGAGGCGCTGGATGGACGTCGAGGTGGTCAGCGAGCAGACCGTCAGCCCACGCAGATCCTCCAGGCTGCTCACCTGCTTCTGGTAGCTCTTCAACGTCACCACCGACTGCTCGGTGTTCAGGTACGCGGCCGAGAAGACGGCACCCTCCTCCCTGCGCTTGTCGTTGATGCTGTACGACGCGATGACCAGGTCGACGATGACGAACCCCTCGCCGTCCTGGGCCTGTCGACGGGCCCGGTCCTCGCTCTCGATCGGCACGAAACGCACCTGGGAGTGGTCGAACCCGAGGTAGCTCGCGATCATGTACGCGATGTCGACGTCGAAGCCCTTCCAGACGTTGTTCGGGAGGCGCTGCGAGATGCCCGGCTGGTCGTCCTTCACGCCGATGACGAGCTGCTGCTTGCCCTTGAGGCCGGCGTCCTCCAGCAACTCGTCCCGGGTCGGCGGGCCCATCGCGAGGACGATCGGGACCAGGGCGGCGGCCAGGACGGCCAGCGCGACGATGAGCCCCACGAGTCGGATCTGGCGGGTCCGCGTGGTGCGCGACGATGGGGGCACCGCCGGGGCCGGCCCGGTGGGGCTCGGCTCGCTTGCCTGACTCAACTGGGCCCTCCCCACTGCGCGGTCCGGTGACCGGCCCCTCATTGTGCGGCCTCAATGCGAGCCACGGCACTCCACCACCAGCCGGATTGGCGACACGACGCCATCTCCCCGATATCGGGGTATCCGGGGCAGTGGGACACCGCGACATCGGCGATCCCGCGCGGATCAAGTGCGTTCCGCCACGTCGGCGGATCGGGGCGTCGCCGGCCGTGCCTCCGGTGACAGACTGGTCGCCGCAGGCAACGGGTGAGGGAGGCGCGGTGCGCTGGCGCAGTTTCGTCGCGGTCGGGGACAGCTTCACCGAGGGTATGGACGACGCGTACCCGGACGGCACCTACCGGGGTTGGGCGGACCTGGTGGCAACCCGGCTCGCCGCCGAGGCCGGCCCCGACTTCCGGTACGCGAACCTGGCCATCCGGGGCCGGCTCTTTCCCGGTGTCGTCGCCGAGCAGGTGCCCTCCGCGGTGGCGATGAAGCCCGATCTGATCAGCTTCGCGGCCGGCGGCAACGACGTGCTGCGGCGCACCTTCGACCCGGACACGTTGGTCTCCCGCTTCGACGAGGTCGTTCGGCAGCTGCGCTCGGGCGGCGCGGACGTGCTGCTCTTCCGATTCGCGGACGTGATGGCACGGCTGCCCGGTCAACGTCTCGTCGCTCCCCGGGTGCAACTGCTCAACCAGGCGGTCGGTGAGACCGCCGAGCGGCACGGCGCCATCCTGGTCGACCTGTACGCCGACGACACGTTCCTCAACCCGATGCTCTGGAGCACCGACCGGCTGCACCTCTCCCCGGCCGGGCACCGGCGGGTCGCCGGGCAGGTGCTGAACGCGCTCGGCGTGGGCTGCGACGAGGAGTGGCTGATGGTCCCGCCGCACCCGGCGCCGTCGCCGTGGCTGGCCGCCCGCGCGGCCGACCTGCGCTGGGCCGGGCAGTACCTGGCCCCGTGGATCAGGCGGCGGCTCACCGGCCGGTCGTCCGGTGACACGGTGACCGCGAAGCGTCCGCTGCTCGGCCCGCTCGTCGACTGACCGTGCGCACCCTGCACACCGCGCCGCTGCTGCGCCGTGAACGGGACGGCGAGCCGGTTCCGGAGCACGCCGTGCTGGTGGACGGCGACCGGGTCGAGGCCGTGGGTCCGCTGGCCGAGCTGAGCGAGACGTACGCGGGGGTGCGGGTCCGCCGATGGCCCGGCGTGCTGGGTCCGGGCCTGCTGCACGACGGCCCGCTGCCGGCGGCACCCACCCCACGCGAACGGGTGCACACGCTGCTGCGTAGCGGAGTGACGGCGGTGCTGGCGGAACACCTGGCCGAGCCGGCGCTGCGGGCCGCCGTCGACCGGAGCGACCTGCTGGTGCTGCCGGCGCCCGTGGTGCCGAGCCTGCATCCGGGTGGACGCGCCGACCTGTCGGCGCACGACGCCGACGGCGCCTGCATCGCGACCGTGGCCGCCGGCCGGATCGTCCACCGGCGGGCGTGAGCACGCCTCACGTGGGCCGCGTCGCATCTGATGGCCGACCGTCGGGCGGTGTTGCGGCGTAACTTGGGGATCATGTCTGTGCCGAACGATCCTGATCCCCGCCTCCAGTCGTACGCCGACCCGCAGCGGCTGGTCACCAACGACTGGTTGGCCGAGCACCTGGGCGACGAGGGCCTCGTCGTGGTCGAGTCCGACGAGGACGTCCTGCTCTACGAATCCGGTCACATCCCCGGTGCCGTCAAGGTCGACTGGCACCTCGACCTGAACGACCAGGTCACCCGGGACTACCTCGACGCGACGAGCTTCGCCGAGATGTGTGCCGCGAAGGGCATCGGCCGGGGCGACACCGTGGTCTTCTACGGCGACAACTTCAACTGGTGGGCCGCGTACGCCCTCTGGGTGTTCTCGCTCTTCGGCCACGCCGACGTGCGCCTGCTCGACGGCGGCCGGCAGAAGTGGATCGCCGAGGGGCGCGAGGTGACCCGCGACAAGCCGGCCCGGCCCCGCGCCGACTACCCCGTGCCGCTGCGGGACGACGCGCCGCTGCGGGCGTTCCGTGAGCAGGTGATGGCGCACATCGCCGTGGGCCGGCCGCTGGTCGACGTCCGGTCCCCGGGCGAGTACACGGGCGAGATGCTGCACATGCCCGACTACCCGCAGGAGGGCGCGCTGCGCGGCGGGCACATCCCGGGCGCGGTCAGCAAGCCCTGGAAGTCGGCGGCGAATGAGGACGGCACGTTCAAGTCCGCCGACGAGCTGAAGGCCATCTACGCCGACCAGCTCGGGTTGAGCCCGGACGACGACGTGATCGCGTACTGCCGGATCGGTGAGCGGTCCAGCCACACCTGGTTCGTGCTGCGGCACCTGCTGGGCTACCCGCAGGTGCGCAACTACGACGGCTCGTGGACGGAGTGGGGCAACCTGGTCCGGGCGCCCGTGGTGAAGGGCGACCAGCCCGGCGGCATCGCCGCCTGACCGGTTCTGCGGAGCTAACCGGCTGAGGGCTCGACGACTCTCAGCCGGCCAGCGCCAGCACGCCGGGTAGGTCCCGGATGATCCCGGTGATCTCGCCGGTCTCCGGGTCCCAGCGAGCCAGGGCGGCCGGTTCCAGGCTGAGCAGCACCGCTCCCTTGTTGTCCCAGCCCAACACCGGGCAGCAGCCCTTGGCGCGATCCCGACCGAGGTCGAGCAGGTGGGTCACCGCGCCGGTACGGGAGTCCAGCACGGCCACCCCCTCGGCGCCGTCGATGTCGTTGTTGGTGATCATGGCGGCCCTCGCCAGGCGACCGCCGTGCAGCCAACCCCGGCCGTAGAACTCATTCACCTCGTACGGTGACGGCAGCACGCCGTCGGTTATCCGCTGCTCGGAGCGGATCGTGGCCTCGCGGGCGGACCGGTTGCGCAGCGTCAGGCTGCCCCGTTCGCCGATCATCTCGATCAGCGCCGCCTCGCGGCCGGCTTCCGGGTCGGGTGCCACCACGTTCCAGGCCGACACGTCGATGGTGCCTGCCGCCTCGGTGTCGCGCTCCACCGCGTACGTCCGGTTGCCGCCGCCGACCAGGACCCGGTCGTGCGCCCACACCACCAGCTCCAGGTAGCCGTCGAGCGGGATCCGGCGTACGCCCGCCGCGGTGAGGTCAACCATGATCAGCTCGTTGGTCTGCGGGAAGGCCGCCCAACGCCCGTCCGGCGACAACACTCCCGGCTGTACGGCGGTCGCCTCGTTGCCGTCCGCGTCCCGGGTCGGCGCCAGCGTCACCACGTCGAGACCGCGCACGACGCCGTCGTCGCCGAGGATCCGGACCGGGCCGTCCGCGCGGTTCTCCTCGTCGACGGGCTGGAACAGCGCCAACGCCCGCTGGACCGGTCGCTCGGACAGCGGCACGGTCGCCGGGCCGCTCAGCCGGTTCAGCGGATCGGGTGGAAACGTCAGCTCGGCCGGCGGACGCTGCACGGGATCGGCGTGGGTGGGCTCGACGGTCGGCACCACCGTGTGGTTCAGGGGCGGACCGGGGGACGGCCGGCGGACGGCCGCCGTGCCACCGCCGACCAGCACCACGGCCAGAACTGCCGCGCCGAGCACCCGTCGGGTACGACGCGTGCGCCGCGCCCGGTCCCAGCCGGCCGTCGCGGGCTTGCTGGGCAGCACGTCCTCCACGCTGACGGCGAACAGTTGACGCAGATCCCGCTCGTTCACTGGTTCACCTCCAGGTCGGCGGTCGGGTCGCCGGAGCGGGTCGCGCGCCGGCTCGATCGGCCATCTCCGGTGAGATCGGGGGCCACCTCGCGAAGCCGGCGCAGCGCCACGTGGCACTGGCTCTTCACGGTGCCGACGGTCACCCCGAGCGCCTCCGCCGTGGCGACCTCGGTCAGGTCCTCGTAGTAGCGCAGCACCAGCACGGCCCGCTGCCGGGGCGGCAGCAGCCCCAGCGCGTCGTGCAGGGTCAGCCGCAGCGCGCCGTCACGGTCGGGGGCCACCTGTTCCGGCGGTGCGGGGCTGAGCCACTCCCGGCGTCGACGCCGCCACCACGACACCGCATCCCGGTAGAGGATGGCCCGCACGTAGGCGGCGGGATCGCCGTCGCGGACGGAGGTCCAGCGCAGCGCCAGCTTCAGCAGGGCGTCCTGGAGAAGGTCCTCGGCCTGGTGCCGGTCGCCGCAGATCAGGAAGGCCGCACGCAGCAGACGGTGCTGGTTGCTCTCCACGAAGGCGAGGTAGCCGTCGCGGCCGTCGTTCGCCGTCGATCCCATCCGCACCCCTTCCGGCCGCCACGGTGCGCGTCACCCGACAGACGCATGGGGAGGGGAAAAAGGTTGGGTCAGGTCTGCGGCAGCCCGGTCAGGTAGCGCTGGAGGGTCGGCGCGACCCAGGAGACCAGCTCCTCCGGGTCGACGTCCACCATCGGTGGGAGCCGGACGACGTAGCGGGTGAAGGCGAGGCCCAGGATCTGGCTGGCCACCAGGCCGGCACGCCGGGCGGTCAGCGCCGGGTCGGTGCCGAACGTGGCCACGGCCGCGGTGAGCTGGTCGGCGAAGATGCCGCGCATCCGTTCGGCCGCGCCCGGGTTGGTGCTGGCGGCCCGCAGCAGCGCCACAAGCGTCTCGTCGCCCTCCCACCGGGCGAGGAAGTGCCGGACCAGCACCTCGCCGAGCTGCTCGGACGACACGGCGGCCAGGTCGGGCAGGCGGAGGTCGAACTCGGCCGCCGCCGCGAACAGACCCTCCTTGCTGCCGTAGTACCGCATGACCATCGACGGGTCGATCCGGGCGTCGGCGGCGATGGCCCGGATCGTGGCGCGCTCGTATCCGTCGGCGGCGAACCGCTCGCGGGCTGCTCGCAGGATCGCCGCGCGGGTGGCGTCCGATCGGCGGGGGTGGGTCGGGTGGGCGGGCGCGGTCATGTCAACGACCGTATGCCAACGGTTGTTGACACACAACGACCGCCGTCCTAGCGTTGCCAACAACCGTTTGCCAACACCCGTTGGCAACAGTCGTTCCGGAGGTGGCCATGCTGCCCACGAGCACCGACGTCCTGGTGGTGGGTGCCGGCCCCACCGGCCTCGCCACCGCACTGACGCTGGCCCGTCGCGGGATCGACGTGACAGTGCTGGACCAGCAGGCCGAACCGCCACAGACGTCCCGCGCGGCCGTCGTGCACGCGTACACCCTGGAGGTGCTGGACCGGATCGGCGTCGCGGCGCCACTGGTGGCCCAGGGGGTGCGTGCGCCGCGCTTCACGGTCCGCGACCGGGACCGGACGCTGCTGTCGGTTCCGTTCCACCGGTTGCCGTCCCGTTTCCCCTACGCCCTGCTGGTCTCCCAGGCGGTCACCGAGGCCGTGCTCGTCGGGCAGTTGGCCAACCTCGGCGTCCGGGTACGACGGCCGTGCCGGCTGACCGACCTGAGCCCGACCGCCGCCGGGGTGCTCGCGCGGGTCGACGGTGTGGACCTGCGCGCCCGGTACGTGGTCGGCGCGGACGGCCTGCACAGCACCGTCCGGCAGGCGGCCGGCATCGGCTTCGCCGGCCCCAGCGACGAGGAGTCCTTCGTGCTCGCCGACGTGCGGGTCGACAGCGCGCTGCCCCGCGACGAGGCCGCGCTGTTCCTCGCCCGTCCCGGGCCGCTGGTCTGGGCGCCACTGCCGAACGGCGTGGTCCGGCTGGTCGCCGCTGTGCCGACAGCACCGCCCGAGCCGGATCGGGCGTACCTTCAGGCGCTGCTCGACGAGCGCGGCCCGACCCGCCGGCCCGACCGGGTGACCGAGGTGCTGTGGGGTTCCCGGTTCCGGGTGCACCACCGGATCGCCGACACCTTCCGGGCCGGGCCGGTGCTGCTGGCCGGGGACGCCGGGCACGTGCACAGCCCCGCCGGCGGGCAGGGCATGAACCTCGGCATCTGCGACGCGGTGGCCCTCGGCACGGCCCTGGCCGAGGTGCTCGCCGGTGGCCCGGAGACGCTGCTCGACGACTACACCGCCCGGCAGCGCCCGATGGCCGAGGACGTGGTGAGCTTCGCCGCCGGGCTGACCCGGCTGGCCACCACCTCCCCGGCCCGCCGACCGGCCCGCGACGCGCTGCTCCGGCTGCTCGGGGCCGTACCCCCGGTCCGGCAGCGGATCGCGCTGCGCCTGTCCGGGCTGTCCCACGCGGAACGCGGCGCGGGCTGAGGTGCACGACGTGCTGCTCAGCGCGACGGCTGGGGTGCTGTGCTGTCGTCGGTGGGGGCGACCACCGGCGACACCGACGCGACCGGCCGCAGCGTTCGCCACGCCACCAGCGTGACAAGCGCGAACGTGCCAGCCGCGGCACCCGCCACCGGCACCGTCCCGTACGCGGCGGCGGCCAGCCCGGCGACCGCCGCGCCGACGGGTGCGGTGAGCAGCCCGACCATCCGCTGCGCGGCACCCACCCGACCTAGCAGTCTGCCCGGCACGTGCCGCTGCCCGTACGACGCCGCCAGGCTGTTCCACACGACGGTGCCGGCGGCGAAGACGGCCAGCGCGACCCCGCCCGGCACCGGTTGCCGGGCCAGCGCGAACACGACCAGCGCGACGGTCTGCGCGGCGAGCACCACCCGCAGCGCGGACACCGTGCCGAGCCGGGCGGCGAGTCGGCCCGCCCCGAGCGCCCCGCCCACGCCGCCGACAATGGCGCCCGCCGCGAACAGCCCGTATCCGGCCGCCGGCACGCGCAGCACGTCCAGCGCGTAGAGCACCAGCACCGCCATCAGACCGCTGATCGCCAGGTTGCTCGCGGCGGCCAGCAGGGTGACCCGCCACAGTGTCCGGTCGCCGCGCAGCCAGCGCATCCCCTCGGTGATCTCGCTCCACACCGACAGGCGTCCAACGGCCGGCCCGGTGACCACGGCGGGCGTCGGAGTGAGGGCCAGCACGAGCAGGGCCGCCACCGCGAAGGTGACGGCGTCCAGAGCGAACGGCAGGGCGGGAGCGGTGGCGAAGAGGACACCAGCGGCCGGCGCGCCGAGAAAGCCGCCGGCCACCGCGCTCCCCGCCTGGAGCCTTCCGTTCGCCCGGGGCAGCGCGGCCGGCGACACGACCCCGGGCAGCAGCGCGAACGAGGCCGAGTCGAAGAGGGTGCCCAACGCGGCGAGGAGGAACGCGGCCGCCAGCAGCGTCACGACGGCAGCCCGGTCGAGGACGACCGCCACGGCCACCGCCGCCACCACCGCCGCGCGTACCCCGTCGATGCAGGCCATCGTCCGTCGGCGGTCCCAGCGGTCCGCGTACACGCCGCCGAGCAGGCCGAAGAGCAGCGGCGGAAGCTGCCCGGCCACGGTGACCGCCGCGATGATCCGAGGGTCGCGGGTCAGTGTCGCGGCCAGCAGGGCCAGCGCCGGCGTGCGCAGCGCGTCCCCGAGCCGGGACGAGACGGCGGCGGACCAGAGCAGCCGGAAATCCCGGCCCAGAGCGGAGGAGGTCATGCCGCCGAACGTGCCCTCTCGACCGGGTCGAGGGTCAAGCCGCCGGGCGAAAGGGGGACGCGGGCCGTCGGTGATCATCGGTACGGTGGGCGCCGGCATCGGGACCGGGGAGAACTCAGGCGTGGACCACACTTTCCAGGTCGACCTGCGTGGCGTGGTCGACCTGCTCAGCCATCACCTCTACGGCAGCCCGCGGGTGTACGTCCGTGAGCTGCTCCAGAACGCCGTGGACGCGATCACCGCCCGGCGTACGACCGAGCCGGACGCCCCGGCGCTGGTCCGCATCGAGCCGCCGGAGATCACCGGCGACGGCACCCTGCGGGTGTACGACACCGGCGTCGGCCTGACCGAGGCGCAGGTGCACGAGCTGTTGGCCACCATCGGCCGCAGCTCCAAACGCGACGAGCTGGGCTTCTCCCGGCACGAGTTCCTCGGCCAGTTCGGCATCGGCCTGCTCTCCTGCTTCCTGGTCGCCGACGAGATCCAGGTGCTCACCCGGCACGGCGACAACCCCACGGTCCGGTGGACCGGGTACGCCGACGGCCGCTACGCCGTGACCGTGGCCCCGCCGGAGGCCGCCCGCGTCGAGCCGGGCACCACTGTCACGCTGGTGCCCCGTCGCGACGCCGACCAGTGGTTCGCCACCCCGACCGTCACCGACCTGGCGCGGCTCTTCGGCTCGCTGCTGCCGGTCACCGTCCGGGTCGGCGACACGGTCACCACCACCGGCGAACCCCCGTGGGCGACCACGCCGGGGGCACCGCTCGACCGCGCGGCGCTGATCAGGTACGCCCGGGAGACGCTCGGCGTGGAGCCGTTCGACGTGCTGCCGCTGGCCGTGCCGGAGGCGGGGCTGACCGGTGTCGCCGTCATCCTGCCCACCCCGGTGAACCCGGCGGCCCGGGCCGGGCACCGCGTCTACCTCAAGCGGATGCTGCTCACCGAGAACGCCGACAGCCTGCTGCCGGACTGGGCGTTCTTCGCGCACTGCGTGGTCGACGCGACCGAGCTGCGCCCGACGGCCAGCCGCGAGGCCCTCTACGAGGACACCCTGCTCACCGCGACCCGGGAGGCGCTCGGCGACCAGGTACGCGGCTGGCTGGTCCGGCTGGCGCGACACGACCCGCACCGGCTGGCCGAGTTCCTCCAGGTGCACCACCTCGGCGTGAAGGCGCTGGCGCTGCACGACGACGAGATGCTCCGGCTGGTCGACAGGTGGTGGCCGATGGACACCAACGTCGGCACGCTCACGCTCGCCGAGTTCCGCGAACGCCACGGGGTGCTCCGCTACGCGGCCAGCCTCGACGAGTTCCGCCAACTCGCCGCCGTGGCCGCCGCACAGGACCTGGCGGTGGTGAACGCCGGCTACACGTACGACACCGAGCTGATCGAGCGGCTACCGGCGGTGGACCGGTCGGTGCTGATCGAACGGCTGGAGCCGAGCGACCTCACCACCCGGTTCGAGGCCCTCGACCCGCAGGTCGAACTGGCGCTGCGGCCGTTCCTCACCGCCGCGCAGCGGGCCGTCGAACGGTCCGGCTGCGAGGTGGTCATCCGGGCGTACGACCCGGTCTCGCTGCCCGCGCTCTACCTGGTCAGCCGGTCGGCGGCGTTCAACGACCAGCTCGCCGCCAGCCGCGACCGCGCCGACGAGCTGTGGTGCGGAGTGCTCGACGCGCTCGCCGCCACCGCCCCACCGGACCGCCCGCAACTGGTGCTCAACCACCGCAACCCGCTGGTCCGGCGGGTCACGATGCTGGGCGACCCGGAGCTGGTCGGCCTCGCCATCGAGGCGCTGTACGGGCAGGCGCTGCTGCTCGGCCACCATCCGATCCGCGCTGCCGACGCCGCGCTGCTGAACGATTCCTTCCTCGGCCTGCTCGGCCGGGCCGTGCCGGGACGGGAGTGACCATGAGCGACGAGGACCTGTGGCGGGTGCTGCGTGGCATCGCCGACATGCCGTACGGGGCGGGGCAGATCGCCGCGCTGGAGCAGTTGCTGCGCCGGGTCGACGCCGCCGACGACCGGCACCTCGCCTTCGTCACCCGGATGCAGGCCACCACCGGGTACGTCTACGGCGGTGAGCCGGCGAAGTCGTTCGTGACCTTCTCCTGGTGCCTGTCCGAGTTCGACCGCGACCCGCAGCCCTACCACCAGCGCCACCTGCACCAGTTGCTGTGGCACTTCAAGTACATGGTGTCCGGCCTGCTGAAGTTCCCCGAGGTGCCGCTGGACCGCACGTACGCGGTGCTCGACGACATGGAGCGGCGTTACCGGGCCGGTGGGCACAGCCTGCAGACCGTCCACAAGCACCGGTTCCGGGTCGCCGACCACGTGGGCGACGCCGAGGCCGCCGCGCACTGGTACCGGCTCTGGCAGACCACACCCCGCGACGAGCTGTCCGACTGCGCCGGCTGTGACCCGACGAGTCAGGTGGGCTACCTCGCCGACACCGGGCGGGACGCCGAGGCGGTGGCACTGGCCGAGCCGGTGCTCGCCGGCAGACTGACCTGCACCGAGCAGCCGCAGGCGATCCTCACGGCGCTCCTTCTGCCCTATCTGCGTACCGGTCGAGGTGAGTCGGCGCGCGACGCGCACCGGGAGGCGTACCGCAAGCTGCGCGGCAACCTCGCCGACCTGTGGGACATCGGCGACCACGTCGAGTTCTGCACGCTGACCGGCAACGAGGCGCGGGCGGTCGAGCTGGTCGAGCGGCACCTGGACTGGCTGGACCGGCCGCCGTCGCCGGCCGCCGCCATGCACTTCGCGGCGACCGCCGCCGCCGCGCTGCGTCAGGCGGGTGCGGCGACGGTGTACCGCCGGGCCGCCGAGGGCCGGCCGGCCGCCGAGGTGCCCGCGCCGACGCTGGCCGACGAGCTGGCCGGGACCGCGACCGCGCTGGCCGCCCGCTTCGACGCCCGCAACGGCACCACGCACCAGTCGGAGTGGATCGCCCGCCGGCTCGCCGTCCGGCCCAGTGGCGAGCACCTGCCGCTCTCCGCGAGCGTCCGCCGCCGTCCGGCCGATCCAACCGTTGCGCTCGGTGCGGGCACGCCCGCGTCCACCGACCGAGGTGGCCGGGATCGGGCCGAGGCGCCCGCCGTCACCCTGCCCGCCGACGCCGACGCTGACGAGCTGCTGACCCTCGCCGAGGAGAGCTGGGGCCGACACGACCGGGCCACGTTCCAGGCGGCGCTGGCCGCGTGCGACGACCGGTTCGGCTCCGCCGACCTGCCGGCGCGTACGGTCGCGCACCGGCTGGCGCTGCGGGCCGCCGAGCGCGGCGACGAGGACGACATCGAGGGCGCGGTCGAGTTGAACCGGGCGGCGCTGGACCTGTACCGCTCGGCGGGCGAGGAGGTGCCCGCCCAGGTGGTCGCCGGGCGGCTCGGCGTGCTGCTGACCAGGGCCGACGAGCACGCCGAGGAGGGGCTCGCGCTGGTCCGGGAGGCCGCCGAGGTGCTGGACCGGCTCGGTGACGCCCGGCAGCGGGCCGCGGGGCACGACCGGCTGGCGTTGGCGCTGCTGCACCAGCAACGGTGGGCGGACGCCCTCGCGGCGCTGGACCGAGCACCGGCCGACGCGGGTGGCGACCGGCACCTGGCGGCTCGGATGGCGCTGCACCGGGCACACCTGCTGGAGCAGTCCGACCGCGTCGACGAGGCCCGCGCCGCCGCCGAGGAGGCTCGCGGCACTGGTCGTGAGCTGGGCATCGGTGAACTGCTCACGGCGGCCTGCCTGGCCTGGGCGCGGACGGTCGACGACCCGGCGGAGGCGGTGGCCGCCTGCGACGAGGCGCTGCGGGTGGCGCCGGCGGACGCGGAGCTGCCCGTCCGGGTCGCCCGCGCGCGGGCACTGCTCTCCGCCGGCCGGGCCGCCGACGCCGTGGACGATTTCGTCGAGGCGGTGACGCTCTGCGTGGAGCGCGGCGCCGAGGGGGACGCGTTCCTGCGCTGGGAGCTGGCGAACGCGTACCGGATGGTGGGCCGGCTCGCCGAGGCGGCCGAGGTCGCCGAGGAGGCCGTGCTCGGCCTGGACCGGCTGGGCGCCCAGGCGGAGGCCGACCGCTGTCGGCACCTGCTGGCCGGCGTGTACGCCGGGCTCGGCGAGATCGATCCTGCGCTGGCCCTGCTGGAGCAGTTGTCCACCAACCTGGACGGCCCGGACAATCTTCCGCACCGGGCGCAGGTGCTGGAGGAGGCCGGCGGGATCCTCTACGACGCCGACCGGGACGCGGTTGCCGCCGAGCGGTTCGCCGCCGCCGCCACGGCGTACCGGCTGGCCGACCTGCCGTTGGACGAGCTGCGTGCCCGTCGGCGGGAGGCGTACGCCTGGTTCTGGTCCGACGACCGACCGGCGGCGGTCCGGACCATCGAGCTGGTGGACGGGTTGGCGGCCGCGTTGGCCGGGCAGCCGGAGCCGGAGCCGCCGGTGACGTACGAGCTGGCGATGGCGGCCGAGGCCGGTGCGCGGGTGTTGGTCGGGGAGGGGCGGCCGGACGAGGCGCTGAACCGACTCGCCGGGGTGCCGGACCGGCTCCGGTCGATCGAGGCGTTCGGCGAGGCGGCCCAGGTCGAGATCCTCGTCGGTGAGCTGCTGCTGCGCCTGGACCGGCCGGCCGAGGCGGAGCCGCTGCTGCGCCGCGTACTCGGTGGGCTCCCGGCCGGCTCGCGGCCGGTCCGCCAGACGGCCTGGCTGCTGGCCCGCGCCCTGGACCTGCTGGATCGACCCACGGAGGCCGCCGCGCTGCGCGCGGAGCACGACCTCGACCCGGACGAGTAGACCTCTTCGCCGACCGGTCGGCCCCGCCCGAGCGGGGGCCGGCCGGTGGCGTGGCGCACGCAACCGACCGGTAACCGCCGCCCCACCGCGGTCGGCTCGCGGTCTACGCTTGCCCCGTGACGGTGGAACAGCAGGCACGGGGTGCGGCGGGTGCGGGCCGGCGCCGGTCCCGCAAGGACGAGATCCTGGAGATCGCGGTCGGTCTGTTCGCCGCCCGTGGCTATCACGGCGTGTCGATGGACGACATCGGTGCGGCAGCCGGGGTGACCGGCCCCGCGCTCTACCACCACTTCGCCGGCAAGGAGGCCATGCTGGCCGCCGCGCTGATCCCGGTCAGCGAGGGGCTGTTGGCCGGCGGCCGGGAACGCGCCGCCGGGCATCCGGACGACCCGCGCGGCGCGCTGGAGTCGCTGATCGACTTCCACGTCGAGTTCGCGCTGGCCAACCCGGCGGTGATCGCACTGCACCTGCACGAGCTGGACCGCCTGCCGGAGGAGCCGCGACGACGGATCCGCCGCCTGCAGCGGATGTACGTCGAGGAGTGGGTGACGGTGCTGACCGCGCTGCACCCGGGCATGCCCGACGGTGAGGCGCGGGTGTTGGCGCACGCCGCGTTCGGCCTGATGAACTCGACCCCGTTCCTGGGCGGCGAGGTGGACCGTCGGCGTCGCGCCGAGCTGCTGCGCGGCGCCACCCTGGCCGCCCTGCTCGCCTGAGCCCTGGCCGCCCTGCTCGCCTGAGCCCGGCCGCGCTGCTCGTCTGAGCCCCGGCTCGTCAGGAGTGGGCCGGTCGTGGTTCCCTGGCATCGTCCCACCATCCGGACGCCGGGAGGAAACATGATCGAGTCACTGCTGGTCGCCAATCGGGGCGAGATCGCCCGCCGGGTCATCCGGACCGCCAAGCGGCTCGGCATCCGCGCGATCGCGGTGTACTCGGAGGCCGACGCCGACCTGCCCTTCGTCGCCGAGGCGGACGAGGCCGTTCTCATCGGCCCGCCGAACCCGGCCCAGAGCTACCGCAACGTCGAGGCGATCCTCGCCGCCGCGAAGTCGACCGGCGCACAGGCCATCCACCCCGGCTACGGGTTCCTGTCGGAGAACGCCGAGTTCGCCCGTACCGTCGAGGCGAGCGGGCTGATCTGGGTCGGGCCCGGCGCGGACGCGATCACCGCGATGGGCGACAAGATCAATGCCCGGAACCTGATGGCGGCGGCCGGCGTCCCGGTCGCGCCCGGCACCACCGACCCGGCCGCCGACCTGGACGCGGCGGTCGCCGCCGCTGCGGAGATCGGCTACCCGGTGATGGTCAAGGCCGCCGCGGGTGGCGGGGGCATGGGCATGGGCGTGGCCGTCGACGAGGCAGCGCTTCGCACCGAGTACGACAAGGTGCGCGCGTTCGCCGAGCGGATGTTCGGTGACGGTTCGGTGTTGATCGAGCGGTACTTCCCCCGGGTGCGCCACGTGGAGGTGCAGATCCTCGGCCTGGCCGACGGTCGGGTGGTGGCGCTCGGCGAACGGGAGTGCTCGGTGCAGCGGCGCAACCAGAAGCTGGTCGAGGAGTCGCCGTCCCCGGCGGTCTCGCCGGAGCTGCGGCAGCGTTTCCTGGCCGCGGCGGTGCGCGCCGGTGAGGCCGTGGGTTACCGCAACGCGGGAACTGTGGAGTGCCTGCTCGACCCGGCCACGAACGAGTTCTTCTTCCTGGAGATGAACACGCGGTTGCAGGTGGAGCACCCGGTGACCGAGTACGTCTACGGGATCGACCTGGTGGAGGAGCAGTTGCGGGTGGCGTCCGGGCTGGCGCCGACGTTCGACCCGGACGCGTTGACGCCGAGCGGGCACGCGATCGAGATGCGGATCAACGCGGAGGATCCGAAGCGCTTCCTGCCCGGCCCCGGCGTGGTGAAGACCTGGGTGGAGCCCACGGGTGCGGGCGTCCGGGTGGATTCCGGCTACACCGGCGGCAACACGGTCACCCCGTTCTACGACAGCCTGATGGCCAAGCTGATCGTCAGCGGCGACACCCGCGAAGAGGCGTTGGAGCGCGCGAAGGCGGCGGTGGCCGCCTTCCGGATCGAAGGCCCGAAGAACAACCTCCCGTTCTTCGCCGAGCTGCTGGAGAACGAGGAGTTCCTCAGCGGCGCGTACGACACCGGCATCGTCTCCCGCATGCGCTGACCCCGACGTCATCGTTGATCAAGAGGTTCGCGTCAGGATTTCGGTCCCGGATGACGCGAACCTCTTGATCGACACTGGGGGGTGGCATGCTGGGAGAACCCCAGCACAGCTCTGTCACAGTGAGGTGACCCCTTGGCTGAACTGCCAGATTTCGTGTCGATTCGTGAGGTCGGGCCGCGGGACGGGCTGCAGAACGAGGAGCCGATTCCCGTCGACGCGAAGGTGCGGCTGCTCGACGCGCTCTCCGGCACCGGCGTACGCCGGATCGAGGCGGTGTCGTTCGTGCACCCGTTGGCGATCCCGCAGATGGCCGACGCCGACGAGGTGTGGCGGCGGGCCACGAAGGCCGACGGGGTGCGCTACTCGGCGCTGGTGCCGAACACCCGGGGCGCGCAGCGGGCCCTGGCTGCCGGGTTCACCGAGATCGAGGTGGTGGTGTCGGCCAGCGACACGCACAACCGGCGCAACGTCAACCGCTCGACCGACGAGTCGTTGGACGACATCGCCGAGCTGATCGACCTCCTGCACGGGGCGTCCGCGCGGGTCGAGGTGATCGTGGCGACCAGCTTCGGGTGCCCGTACGAGGGGGACATCGACCCGTGGCGGGTCGCCGGCATCGTCGACCGCGTGGTCCGCGACGGCGCGGACCGGGTGGCGTTCGGCGACACGACCGGCATGGCCACTCCGCGTCGGGTCCGTGACCTGCTGACCGCGGTACGCGACCGCAACGCGCACGTGCCGGTGCTGCTGCACTTCCACAACACCCGGGGTACGGCGCTGGCCAACCTGCTGACCGCGCTGGAGCTGGGGGTGACCGAGTTCGACGCCAGCGTCGGCGGCCTGGGCGGCTGCCCGTACGCCCCGGGGGCCAGTGGCAACCTCGCCACCGAGGAGGCCGTGCACATGCTGCACGACATGGGCGTCGACACCGGCATCGACCTGGCTGCCCTGATCGAGGTGGCCGAGCTGGCCGAGGAGCTGCTCGGCAAGAAGCTTCCGTCCGGTGTGCTGCGGGCGGGCCCGCGTACCCGGCTGACGCCGACGCCGAGCTGAGGACGCGACGAAGGGGCCGGCGAACACACCGGCCCATTCCTCGTGCCAGGTCGGTCAGCTCACCGGGGTGAGCACGCTCGGCCAGCTGTCCCGGAAGATGTCCGCGCTGCGGCCGGCGCTGCGCTCGGTGGCGCTGAGGGTGCCGGCGAAGAGGCTGCTCACCCGGTTCGCCTCGGCGGTGCTCGGGTACGGGTTGGTGCAGCTGGTGCCGGCGCTGCCGCCGGACATCAGGATCGCGCAGTTGCCGTTGTAGTTGTCCGGCAGGCCGAGGATGTGCCCGATCTCGTGGGTCATGATCCGCAGCGGGCTGTACTGCGCCGCCTGCTGGGTGTCGATGTAGACCCGGCCGTTGCCGAGGCTGGTCCGCACGGCGTAGGAGCCGCCGCCGGTGATCTGGTAGATCCGCAGGTTGGAGCCGCAGTTCGCGGTAAGCGTCAGGTTCGTGGTGGCGTTGTTCCAGATCGAGGCGGCCTGGTTGGCGGTGCCGGCGTAGGCGCCTGCCTGGCTGGTGTTGTAGCAGATGGTCATCGCGGCGGACGCGGGCGCGGGGTTGGCGACCGTGACGCCGAGCGTGGCAACTGCCGTCGCGACAAACGCGACGGCGAGCCGACCGAGTCGTGAGGTCATCGCTGACTCCTTATCCGGGAGGGGGTGCCAGGAGCCTATCCACAGAGATTAATAGATTTCAATGTTTCGTTCGAAGAAGCGTCGGCCGGTCGTGGGTCGCCGGGAGGTGCGCGAATGCGATAGCCTAACGATCGTTCAGGTCAGTACGGGCGAGGGAGTCGGCGTGACGCTCGACGGTGAGGCGCTGGAGCAACTGCGCAAGCGGGCCCGGTCCGGCGGCGCGGACAAATACCACGCGGCCAACGAGGCCAAGGGCAAGCTCTTCGCCCGCGAACGCGTCGCGCTGCTGGTCGACGAGGGTTCGTTCGTCGAGGACGGCCTCTACGCCAACGCGCTCGCCGACGGGCTGCCCGCCGACGGCGTGGTCACCGGCACCGCCACCATCGACGGGCGGCAGGTCTGCCTGATGGCCAACGACTCCACCGTCAAGGCCGGCAGTTGGGGCGCCCGGACCGTCGAGAAGATCATCCGGATCATCGAGCGGGCGTACGGCGCCGGCGTGCCGATGGTCTACCTGGTCGACTCCGCCGGCGCCCGGATCACCGACCAGGTCGACCTCTTCCCCGGCCGGCGTGGCGCCGGCAAGATCTTCTGGAACCAGGTCCGCGCCTCGGGTTCGATCCCGCAGGTCTGCGCGCTGTTCGGCCCGAGCGCCGCCGGTGGGGCGTACATTCCGGCGTTCTGCGACGTGGTCGCCATGGTCGACGGCAACGCGAGCATGTATCTCGGCTCCGACCGGATGGTCGAGATGGTCACCGGGGAGAAGACCACCCTGGAGGCGATGGGCGGCGCCAAGGTGCACACCGCCGAGTCCGGCGTCGGGCACTTCCTCTGCAAGACCGAGGCCGACGCGCTCGACGTGGTGAAGACCTACCTGTCGTACCTGCCCGCGAACTGGACCCAGGCGCCGCCGGCCGCGCCGGCGGTCGCCGCGCCCGCGAAGGCCGACCTGGCCGCGCTCGTGCCGGCCAGCGAGCGGCAGGCGTTCGACATGCGGCGGTACGTCAAGGGCCTGCTCGACGAGGGCTCCTTCTTCGAGATCCAGGCGCTGTGGGCCAAGGAGTTGACCATCGGGTTCGGCCGCCTCGACGGCCAGGTCGTCGGCGTGCTCGGCAACAACTCGATGTTCAAGGGCGGCGTGCTCTTCGTCGACTCGGCCGACAAGGCGACCCGGTTCGTGCAGCTCTGCGACGCGTTCAACGTGCCGCTGCTCTTCCTCAGCGACGTACCCGGCTTCATGGTCGGCAGCGCCGTGGAGAAGCAGGGCATCATCCGGCACGGCGCCAAGATGATCACCGCCATCTCCGAGGCGACCGTCCCGAAGATCTGCGTGGTGGTCCGCAAGGCGTACGGCGCCGGCCTGTACGCGATGGCCGGCCCCGGCTTCGAGCCGGACGCGACAATCGCGCTGCCCACCGCGAAGATCGCGGTGATGGGCGCCGAGGCCGCCGTGAACGCCGTCTACGCCAACAAGATCGCGGCGATCGAGGACGCGGACGAGCGGGCCGCCTTCGTGGCCGCCAAGCGGGCCGAGTACGAGCAGGACATCGACGTCGTCCGGCTCGCCAGCGAGCTGGTGGTGGACGCCATCGTCGAGCCGCACGACCTGCGTGGCGAGCTGGTCCGCCGCTTCGCCGCTGCGCGTACCAAGGACCGGCACTTCTCCCGGCGTCGGCACGGCGTGACCCCGGTCTGACCCTCGCCCCACCCCCACAGCGATCCGCCTGCGGCGTCACGAGCGCCGGGGCGGCCGTCCACACAGGAGGATGAGATGGACTTCCGGCTCACCGACGAACAAACGGCGCTGCGGGAGAGCGTGCGGGACTTCGCCCGCGAGGTGGTCGCCCCGGTCATCGCCGAGCACTACGAGCAGCACACCTTTCCGTACGAGGTGATCCGGCAGATGGGCAAGATGGGCCTGTTCGGCCTGCCCTTCGGCGAGGAGCACGGCGGGATGGGCGGCGACTACTTCGCGCTGTGTCTGGCCCTGGAGGAGTTGGCCCGGGTCGACTCCAGCGTGGCTATCACGCTGGAGGCGGCGGTCTCACTGGGCGCGATGCCGATCTACCGCTTCGGCACCGAGGAGCAGAAGGCCACCTGGCTGCCGAAGCTGCTCAGCGGCGAGGCGCTGGCGGGCTTCGGGCTCACCGAGCCGGGCACCGGATCCGACGCCGCCGGCACCCAGACGCGCGCCGTGCTGGACGGCGACGAGTGGGTGATCAACGGGTCGAAGGCGTTCATCACCAACTCGGGGACCGACATCACGGCCCTGGTCACCGTCACCGCCGTGACCGGCACGAACGCGGACGGCTCCAAGGAGCTGTCGACGATCATCGTGCCCACCGGTACGCCCGGATTCACGGTGGCCCCCGGTTACTCCAAGGTCGGGTGGACCGCCTCGGACACCCACGAGTTGACCTTCGACGACTGTCGGGTGCCCGCGGCCAACCTCCTCGGTGCCCGCGGCCGAGGGTTCGCCCAGTTCCTGCGGATCCTCGACGAGGGCCGGATCGCGATCGCCGCACTGGCCGTCGGCCTCGCCCAGGGCTGCGTCGATGAGTCGATCAAGTACGCGCAGGAGCGGGAGGCGTTCGGCCGCCCGATCGGCGCCAACCAGGCCATCCAGTTCAAGATCGCCGACATGGAGCTGAAGGCGCACACCGCCCGGCTGGCCTACTACGACGCCGCCGCCCGGATGCTGGCCGGTGAGCCGTTCAAGCGACAGGCCGCCATCGCGAAGCTGCACGCGAGCACCATCGCGGTGGACAACGCCCGGGAGGCGACCCAGATCCACGGCGGGTACGGCTTCATGAACGAGTACCCGGTCGCCCGGTTCTGGCGGGACTCCAAGATCCTGGAAATCGGCGAGGGCACCAGCGAGGTGCAGCGCATGATCATCGCCCGCGACCTGGGTCTCTGAACCACCCACACCACACCTGGACGCGGCCCGGTCCCGCTCCGCCTCTCCCTGCCCGCCACCGGCCGGCCGTCTGCCACCGGCCGGCCGTTCGACGCCGGCTTGCTGTCTGACGCCGGCTTGCCGTCGTGGGCCGGCCAGCCGTTCGGCTGTCGGATTTTCGGCGAGCGGACGTCGGCAGACCGACGTTCGACTGCCGATGGTCGGAGTCGATCCGTACTCTTCGTGGCCATGACTCCGGAGCATGATCGGTCGCGGAGCCCGGCCGGTCGTAGCGGGCTGCCGGAACTGCTGCGTGCGCACCGGCGCGCGGCCGGCCTGACTCAGGCGGAGCTGGCGTCCCGTGCCGGGGTCGGCGTGCGGACGGTGCGGGACCTGGAGCGCGGCCGGTCGGTCCGGCCGCAGCGCACCACAGTCGAGTTGCTGGCCACGGCGTTGGAGTTGGCCGGCGCGACCCGGGCGGCGTTCCTGGCGACGGCCCGCGGCGCCGCCGGCGGTGAGTCGCCCCGGCCGGACGTCATCTCGGGCACGCTCGGGGTTGGCGCCGGTGTCACGTCCACAGCCGGAGCCGCCCGGGCCGCCGCTCGGGTGGCCCTCCCCCCACCGGTAGCCCTGATCGGCCGCGACCGCGACGTCACCGAGCTGGCCGGAATGCTGACCGCGGAACGCGGCCCCCGACTGGTGAGCCTGGTCGGGCTGGCCGGGGTCGGCAAGACCGCGCTCGCGCTCGCCGTTGCCCACGCAGCCGCCCGCGCACATCCGGGCGGTGTGGCCGGCGTGCTGGTCGGCGAGGGCTCGGACGGACCGGACGTGCTCGCCGCCACGATGACCGTCCTCGGCGCGGCCCGGCTGCCG
This sequence comes from Micromonospora sp. NPDC005252, assembly GCF_042872475.1. Taxonomy (NCBI): domain Bacteria; kingdom Bacillati; phylum Actinomycetota; class Actinomycetes; order Micromonosporales; family Micromonosporaceae; genus Micromonospora; species Micromonospora sp. NPDC005252. The sequence continues at coordinate 245,236 of NZ_JBIAKN010000003.1, forward strand.
GAACTCGTCGCCCGGCTCGCCGGACGGCCGGCACTGCTGGTCATGGACGCGGTCGAGCGCGCCCCCGGCCCGGTGGCCGAGACCCTGCACCGGCTGGGCATCGTGCTGCCGTCGTTGCGGGTGCTGGTCACCGGACGGCACCCGGTCGGGCTGCCCGGTGAACGGGTCTGGCCGTTAGCCCCGCTCGAGGTGCCGCCGCCGGACGCCGAGCACTCCGGGCCGGCCACGCTCGGCTCGTGGCCGGCGGTCGCGCTGTTCACCGCGCGGCTCGCCCAGGTCCGTCGGGAGCCGCCGACTCCGGACGAGCTGCCGGCGTTGGCCGCCCTGGTCCGTCGGCTGGGCGGCCTGCCGCTGGCCATCGAGCTGATGGCCGCCCGGGGCCGGTTGCTCGACCTCACCGAACTGCTCGATCGGTACGGCGATCGCGTGCTCGACCTGACCACCTCGGCCGACCCGGCGGCCCGTAACCGCTGGGACGGGCCGGAGGCGGCCACCCGCCGCCCGTATGCCACCGATGCCACCCGGGCGGCGGTGGCGGTGACCCTGCGGGACGCGGTGGCGACCAGCTACCGACTGCTCGCGCCGGATGAGCGCGACGCGCTGCGGCGGCTTGCCATGTTCGGCAACCGGTGGTCGGTGGAGCTGGCCGAGGAGATGCTCGCCGACGAGGCCGACCGGGACGGTACGGTCGCCATCGATCCGGTCCCGCTGCTGGACCGCCTCGTCGAGCTCGGCCTGCTGAGCGTTCGCGGCACCGGGCCGTTCCGGTTCCGCCTGCTCGACGCGGTTCGTGACTTCGCCATCGAGCAGGCCGTGGGCAGTGGTGAGCTGACCTGCGTACGGCGTCGGCATGCGGAGGTGGTCGCCCGCCTCGTGGCGCGGACCGCCTCCGACCTGGCCGGCCCCCGGATGCTCGACGCCGTGCACCGGCTCGACGAGGTGAGCAGCGACATCAGCACGGCGCTGGCCCACGCGGCCACCGACGACCCGCTGACCGCGCTCCGTCTGGCGGCCTGCCTGCCCCGCTGGTGGCGCTTCCGGGGGCGCGATGTCGCCGGGCGGCAGTGGCTGCGGCGGTTGCTGGCCGACCCCCGAACCGCGGACGCGGACCCGATCCTTCGCGGCTGGGCCAGCCTCGGGGTGGCCCGGCTCGCCGCCGAGCACGGTGCCGAGGTCGACGAGTTGCCGACGGCGCGGGCCGCGTTGGAGGCGTTCCGACAGGCCGGCGACGTGACCGGCGAGCTGGAGGCGCGCAGCGTGCTCGGCGCGCTGCTGACCACCGTCGGCGGGCACGACGAGGCCCGGGAGCAGGCCGAGGCGGTGCTCCGGCTCGCCGCCCGCAACGGGCGGACCCGGGAGCTGGCGGTGGCGCAGAACAGCCTCGCCTGGCACGAGATCCGCATCGGTGACCTGGGCGCGGCACGCCGTCGGCTGGCTGCCGTGGACCGGCTCGCCGCCGAGGGCGGTGAGCAGCGGTTGCGGGTGTTGGCCTGGGCCAACCGGGCCGAGGTGTCCCGCCTGGAGGGCCGGTACGCCGATGCCGTCGACCAGGGCCGGCGCGCGGCGTCGGCACTGTTCGAGTTGGGTGACCCGGGGCATCGACGGCGGGTGCTCGGGACGGTCGGATTGGCGCTCGCGCAGGACGGGCGTGCCACGGAGGCGACCGAGGTGCTGACCGAGCTGCGCGCGGGGGGCGCCGAGGCGACAGTTGTCGTGGCGGGCCAGCAGTGGGTGGAGCGGGTCGGACTCCCGCGACCGCGCTCGGACGACACGGTGTTGTCCTGGGGCGGGCCGGAGGCGGGTATCTGTGCGCTGATCGAGGGGAACCTGGCACTGCACCGGGGTGACCGGGAACTGGCGGCGGAGTGGTTCGCCGCCGCTGCCGAGGCCGGTCACGATCGGCGGGACGTGGTGGAGGCGCTGGTGGGCCTCGCCGCGAGCACGTCGGACCCGGCGGTTCTCGATCGTCTCGACCGGGTCTGCGAGGAGAGTGGCATCCGGTTGCTGCCGCAGGAGTCCGGGCTGCTCTATGCGCTGATGGCCGCGCGGGGCGGGTCCGTCGAGCGCTAGTTGGGCGCCCGTCGGTGGCCGGCCCGATGGAGAGTGGCGCGAGCGAAGAGCCCCCTTGGTGCTACCCCTCGCTGTTCGCCCGCGCCGTCACCCCCCGGTGATTCCCCGGTGGACGAAAGCCTGCCACCGCTGCCGGGGTGGAAGGTGCTCTTCAAGAGGTTTGTCCGGTCTGCAAAGTCAGTTCTGCCGGTCTTTCTGCCGGTGCTGCCGGCACCCGCCGCACGCCTCGGTCGACCGCCCGGACGTCGCCCCGACACGGCTCGACCGCCGCTGGCGACACGGGTGGCCGCCGTCCGGTGAGGTCGGGCGGCCACGGTCGGTCAGGCCCGGGTGTCAACGGTCAGGCCGGGTCGCAGTCGTCGGCCACTTCCTGGTCGGTGCTGCCGGCGGTGGCACCGGGATGGACGGCGTCCCGCACTCGGCGCAGGCCGTCGAGCAGTGCCGCCAGAGCCTCGGGGTCGAGCTGGCCGGTGAACCACTGCTCGATGATCCGCAGATGGCCGGGCAGCGTCTCGTCGAGCCGCTGCATGCCGGCCGCGGTGACCACCGCGTACGAGCTGCGGCGATCGTTCGGGCAGGCTCGGCGGGTGAGCAGCCCGTCGCGTTCCATCCGGTCCACCACACGGGTCACCCCGCTGGTGGACAGTGACGTCTGCGCGGCGAGGTCGGTCATCCGCAGCTGGTTACCGGGTGAGCGGGCCAGTCGAGTGATCACCTCGAACTCGACCGTGGAGAGGTCGTGCTCCTCGAGTTGGGCGGCGAACCGGGCCGAGAGCCCGGCGTGGACCTCGTAGAGGAGGCCAACCGCGGTGATCCGGGGGTCGTCGAACACGTTGGTCACTCGTTAACCCTACCAGTCCTTGACAGAGGGAATGTTGTTGCGGTTATATTTGCTCAAGCAGTCGTTGGGCTACTAAACAATCTTCTGGAGGACACCAGCATGACCAGCAGCATCGATGCGGTTACCCGCGACTGGGACGGCCTCACCATCCCGACGGCCGGCACCTACGTGCTGGACGCGGCGCACAAGCGGGTCGGCTTCGTCGCCCGGCACATGATGGTGAGCAAGGTCCGCGGTGAGTTCAAGGAGGCGACCGCCACCATCACCGTCGCCGAGGACCCGCTGCAGTCCTCGGTCGTCGCCACCATCCAGGGTGCCAGCATCGACACCACCCAGGGCGACCGGGACGCGCACCTGCGCAGCCCCGAGTTCCTGGACGTCGAGAAGTACCCGACCCTGGAGTTCCGCAGCACCGGCGTCAAGTCCCGCCGCGGCAACGAGTTCGTGCTCACCGGTGAGCTGACCATCAAGGACGTCACCCGTCCGGTGGAGCTGGAGGTCGAGTTCGAGGGCGTGGGTCGCAGCCCGTTCGGCCAGGACATCTTCGGCTTCTCCGCGAGCACCGAGATCGACCGCGAGGAGTTCGGCCTGACCTGGAACGTCACCCTGGAGACCGGTGGCGTGCTGGTCGGCAAGAAGATCAAGATCGAGATCGAGGGCGAGGCCGTCCGCCAGGCCTGATCCCACGGATCACCGGTACGCCGGGCCCGCGCCGCACGTCGGCGCGGGCCCGGCGTCGTCCGTACCGAGCGCGTGTGAATTGTCACGACTTGTTGGCACCGCCACGGGGTCCGGCGCGGCAGCGACGGGGTAGAGATGGCGCCACGAGCGCATCCGCTCCGGCCAGCGTCGGATCACCGTCGGCGGCCTCTGGCCCTGGCCAGGCGAGCGCTCTTAACGTGGATGGTTCACAATGCGCTTTCCGGGACGGCAGGATCCCGACCGCGCCGGTTGTCGGGAGGACACATGGGCAGGGACGTCTCGCAGGGCGCCTTCACCCGGGAGGACCGCGTCCGCTACCGGCAGAAGGTCCGGCGGTGTCTGGACGTCTTCGCCCTGATGCTCGACGACTTCGGGTTCGACGCCGACCGGCCGATGACCGGCCTGGAGATCGAGCTGAACCTGGTCGACTCGCGGGCCGAGCCGGCGATGCGCAACGAGGAGATCCTCGCCGACATCGCCGATCCGCTGTTCCAGACCGAGCTGGGGCAGTTCAACCTGGAGTTGAACGCCGAACCCCGACTGATCGAGGGCGCCGGTCTCGCCGACTACGAACACGACCTGCGCAGCAGCCTCACCCGGGCCGACGAGCGCGCGGCCAAGTCCGACGCGAAGATCGTCCTGGTCGGCATTCTGCCCACCCTCACCGAGGGTCACCTGGTCGAGGACAATCTCTCCACCAACGAGCGCTACCGGGTGCTCAACGACCAGATCGTCGGCGCCCGGGGCGAGGCCATCGAACTCGACATCCGTGGCGTCGAGCAGTTGCAGACGCACACCGACTCGATCGCCCCCGAGGCGGCCTGCACGAGTCTCCAGTTCCACATCCAGGTCGCGCCGGACAGCTTCGCCGACTACTGGAACGCGTCCCAGGCCATCGCCGGTGTGCAGGTGGCGGTCGGAGCGAACTCGCCCTTCCTGTACGGCCGCCAACTCTGGGCCGAAACCCGTATCGCCCTGTTCAAGCAGGCCACCGACACCCGCCCGGAAGAACTCAAAGCTCAGGGCGTACGCCCCCGGGTCTGGTTCGGTGAGCGGTGGATCACCTCGATCTTCGACCTGTTCGAGGAGAACGTGCGGTACTTCCCGCCGCTGCTGCCGATCTGCGAGGACGAGGACCCGGTGGAGGTGCTGCACGCCGGCGGAGTGCCCCAACTGGGCGAGCTGCGGCTGCACAACGGCACCGTCTACCGCTGGAACCGCCCGGTCTACGACATCATGAACGGCCGCCCGCACCTGCGGGTGGAAAATCGCGTGTTGCCCGCCGGTCCGACGGTGGTGGACATGCTGGCCAACGCGGCCTTCTACTTCGGGCTGGTCCGTGGCCTGGCCGAGGCGGACCGGCCGATCTGGAGTCAGCTCACCTTCAGCTCGGCCGAGGAGAACTTCCACGCGGCGGCCCGACGTGGTCTGGACGCCGTGCTGCACTGGCCCCGGTTCGGTGACGTACCGGTCACCAAGCTGGTGCTGGAGCAGTTGCTGCCCGTCGCCGCGACCGGCCTGGACGGGTTCGGCGTCGACCCGGCGCAGCGGGACCGGCTGCTCGGCATCATCGAGCAACGCTGTCGTACCGGCCGCAACGGCGCCGTCTGGCAGACCGAGGCGGTCTGGGCGGCGGAGCGCCACCGGGGCATGGACCGCAGCGCCGCCCTGCACCACATGGTGCAGCGCTACGCGGAACTCCAGCGCTCCAACGAACCGGTCCACACCTGGCCCGTCGACTGAGCGCAACCCGCCGGCGGGGTCGGACCGGGAGTCAGTCGGTGGGGCGGGTGCTCCTCCGGGGCGGACGGGCACGCCGGGGTGCCGGGTCCTCGGTCGGCCCGGTGGTGGCGGGTTCGGCCAGATCCGTGTCGTCCGGGGACGGCCGAGGCGTCGGTACCCGGGGTGCGGCGTTCGCGTCGCCCGACCGGGCCTCCGACCTGGTCACCGGCGACGTGGTCCTGCCGCGCCGAGGCGCCGTACCGGTCGAGGTGTCCGTCGCCGGCCCGTCGCCGTCCGGCCCAGCGCCGGTCGCCCGGCCACCGGGAGTCGGTACGGTCGCGCCGGCCGAGGTGCTGCCGATCCGAGCGCCCGGGCGGGTGGTCGGATCGGGCTCCATCGGGGCGGTCGGTGCGGGCTGCGTGCCGGCGGCGGCTGACCGTCGGTGGGCAACGCGCCTGCGGCCGGCCCGCTCGGCGAGGACGGCGGCCAGCACCGAGCCGCCGACACCGGCGATCACCGCGTACGGGGCGATGAGCTGGGTGGAGAACTGTGCGGGCCCCAGCGTGACCCAGCGCGGCACCGTGGTCAGGTAGGCGAGCGCGACGAGCAGCGGACCGGCCGCGCCGGAGGCCGCCGCGCCGATCCGGTGCCCGTCCGACCGCGCGGCGCCCCGAGCGGCGAGCGCACCGATCAGGAGCGCGGGTACGAGCGCCAGCAGCGCGCCGGGCCAGTAGAGCTGGCCCCCGATCCAGTACCGCGCGTGGTCCGGGTCGAGCTGCCAGGTGCCGAGCTGAGCGCCGGTGAGCCCGCGCCCGACGCGTACCCCGTCGATGACCGAGACCACCGCGAGCAGCCAGAGCCAGGCGGCCGTCGCGGTGACGTTCAGCGCGGCGGTGCGGGAGCGCAGCGCCCAGAGCGCGACGAACACGCCGATCAGAATGCCCAGCACCGCGTGCAGGGCGGCGACCCGTTGCGGCGTGCCGCTGTCGGCACCCGCGGCGACCCGGGCCGGTACGGCGACCAGCAGCACGGTGACCAGTCCACCGAGCCCGGCGCCGAGCGCCAGCGACAGCCTGCGGAACAGGCCGCCGGGCTCGTCGGGCGGCGTGTCGGCCACCGGTGCCGATCGATCGACCGCCGAGGTCGGCCGGGCCCGCGCCGCCTCGGCGCCCTCGACCCGGGCCGGCGTTCCCTCTTCGAGCGCCGCCGGCTGCGGCAGAGCCGTCTCGGTCGCCGGGGCGGGTGCCGTCGGCTCGGCGCCGGTGGCCGGCTGGTCAACCGCTGGGGGTACGGCACGCTGGTGCAGTCGCTGCGCGCAGACCGCGCCGAGCACTGTCGAGCTGGCGGCGAGCCAGCTGGCCCAGGCGAGGCCATCCGCCCAGGCCGTGTCGTTGGCCCCGGCGTCGGTGGGCGTCCAGGTGATGACGCCGAGCCCGTAGCCGAAGCCGAGCTGCGCGGCGCCCGCGCCGGCAGCGACCCCGATCGCCGTCACGATCGATACTCCCCAGCCCCGTCTGGCCATGCCGGGCAGCGTAACGTCCCGTCGTCGGTGCGGCGAGTCGTGGTGACCCGCCGGTATGGACCGTCGGCACAACGTGATGGGCGGCTAACGGTACGGTCGCCGGTGATGAGGCGGTGGGCGGTATGACGGACGCGAACACGGGTCGGCAGGATTCCGCCGGCGGCCAGGCCGGCGGCGGTGGAAGCCGGGCCAGCGTGCTGCTCGGTGGCGGGCTGGTCGCGGTGCTGCTGGCCGTGGTCGGTGCGACAGGTGGCTGGCTGCTGGCCGGCGACGATGGCGAATCTCCGGCGAACCCGCAGGCGGTGGCCACCACGGCCGGTACGCCGACCGGCCGGGCCACCTCGTCCCGGCCGACCACCGGCCGGACCACGCCGTCCGCCCCACGGACGACCGCCTCCACGACGAAGGGGACCGGGCTGACCGTGCCACCCGTGGTCGGCGCCGACTTCGTGCAGGCCCGCGAGATGCTGCGTAAGCAGCGGTTGGGCTGGCGTCTGGTCTTCGGCGGCGGCACCGGCCGCACGGTGGAGAGCGCCTCGCCGGCCGTGGGCACCGAGGTGGCCCGGGGCACCACTGTCCAGCTCCAGGTGGCCGGTCCGGCCCCCGCCGCCGAGGTGCCGGACGTGGTCGGCGACGACTGCGCCGAGGCCGCCGATGAGCTGGTCGAGGAGGGGCTCTACCCGCGTTACCGCAGTGGGCGCAGCGGGAAGGTCAGCCGGCAGGAGCCGGCCGAGGACGGCCCGGCCCGCTGGAACGACGAGGTGAGCATCTGGTGCGGGGCGGCGCCCCCGCCGAGCCAGCCGACCGTGAAGCCCACCCTCTGACCCGCACCGCTTTGCGGCGTCGACCCACCCGGCCTGGCCCGTCGGACACCAGCTGACCCGACTGCGGCACGCGGCTCGCGGCACCGATACCGGCCGATGTCGACGTGGGCGGTTAGGTTGACGGTCGAGGGCCACGGCGCCCGCCGGTTCGGGAAAGGACGTGCGATGAGCGACGACCGCCAGGAGCCGCCCGCCGGGGAGCCCGAGGACGACCGTACGCGCCCCCTGCCGCCCCCCGGCGGCAACCGGCCGCAGCCGCCGGACCGCACCGCGTCGCCGGACGAGACGATGCCGATCGACCGGGCTGTTTCGGTTGGTCGTGGTGGGTCGCCGGACGAGACGATGCCGATCGACCGGGCCGCCGCGGAGCCGTCGGGTGACCGGACGGCGCGGATGCCGGTGGAGCGGTCGACGCCGCCGCCGTGGTCCGGGCGGGCCGAGGTGCGCGCGCCCCGACCGGCCGAACCGACTGCGGACTGGTACGTCGAGGAGCAGGGTGGCCGGCGTTGGTGGCTGCCGATCCTCTGGGGCGTACTCGCTCTGCTGCTCGCCGGGCTGCTCGGGGCGGCTCTGTGGGTGGTGCTCAACGCCCGGGACGACGACCCCGACAACCCGGCGACGCCGTCTGTCCCGCCGGCCAGTGCCAGCGCCCCGCCGAGCAGCAGCGCCCCGACCTCGGCGGCGCCCAGCAGCGCGACGCCGAGCAGCCCGGCGGCGACCACCGAGGAAGCGCGGCTACCGGTGCCACCGCTGGCCGGCCTGCCGCAGGCCACCGCCGAGAGGCTGCTGGACCGGCTCGGCCTGAGCTATCGAGTGGTGTACCGCCCGTCCGAGCTGCCGCCGGGGACGGTGGTCAGCACCGATCCGGAGGCCGGCGCGACGGTGCGGACCGACGAGGAGGTGCTGCTGGTGATCTCCCAGGCGCGGCCCTCGACCGCAACCAGCCCGACCAGCCCGAGCCCGACGGTGACGACCACGCCGTGACCGATGTTCACCACATCCGGCGGCGGGTGCCGACGAGGCCGAGGCCGGCGAGCGAGATGGTGAGGCCGAAGATCCCGGACCAGAACAGCGAGCGGCGGACGTCCGTGGCGGTGTGCCCCGCCGGTGCGGCGTCGCTGAGTTCCTGCGGTCCGTCGGACTGACCGCCGGCGCCGGCCCCGGCGGCCGGGCCGGCCGGGTCGGACGCTCCGACGCGTCCGTCGGGGGCATCGGCGCTGATCCAGCCGGGTTCGTCGGCGGGCGGGTCGGCGTCGACCACGGTGATCTCCGGAGCCGGCACCGGAACGGCCAGCCGGGTGGACGACAACGCCGGGTCGCGGACCAGGACCACGATGGTGGTCACGGCGCCGAGGAGAGCGAGCAGTCCGAGAGCGTAGGTGATACGGGAGCGGTGGTGCCGCCGCACGGCGGGCTGATTGACCATGACCATCCCAGGCTCAGGGTCCTGGACGTGCGGTGGAACATGCCGGGGTGGGCGTACCGATTCTATGGCGACGGCACGCCTACCCGCGGCGGTTCGCGCTGGTCAGCCGACTCTGACCGGCGTACGGGCGACCGGTCGTCGGGTCCGTACGGTGTGCGGGCGGGGCTCCGGCGCGGCCTGCACCTGTCGCAGCCCTTCCCGCTGTACGAAGATCGACCGTCGGTTGACGGCATCGCCGGCGGCGTTGAGCTCGTAGCCGTCGAGCCAGAGCCAACCGTCGTAGGTCGGCCAGTCGAGCACCCGGATCACCCGGAACATGATCGGCCTGAGGAACTGGACACTCGCCGCGCGAGTCACGTGCAGAACGTCACCGGAGCGGGGAAGCACATGGGCTCCTGGGGAGGGAGAGCCGGCGTCGTGCCGGCGGGTGACTGGTCTGGGATGTCTCGGCCCGGTGACGGGATCGCGCCTCGTGGACCGGTTGGTGCGTGATGGTGGTCGGGCCGTACCCGCTGGTGGCGTGCCGCCACCCGACCATCACCTGACTGCTTCCGGGAACCGCGCCCACCGCCGCAGTCAGCTGGCTTGCAGCGGTGGGGTCATCACCCCGGCGCAGGTCTGAGTGGCGCCGGCCGGGCCCGCGCCCCGCCCGGCCATCCGGGGTCGGTGGGGTCACCACACCCGGAGAGCAGACGGAGACGCTGAGTGATCCGTGCCATACGGACAGACTGCATCAGCGACGTGCTTCATGCAAGTTGCACGTCGACTTTTGCCGATACGTGAGTCCGCCACGCAAAGCGGCGCTTGAAGCCATCCGCGTACGGACGGCACACTGAGGGCCGGTTTCGCCCGTCGCGGCCGGCCGATGACCGGCACCACCCCTCGTCGCGAACGCTCGCCGGTCGACGGTCGCGCCCCCGGTGAGCGGCAGCCAGTGGCGCGTCGACCGGAGGTAGCCCGAGAGTGGGGTCGAGCAACCAGCGGCGAGGACCAGAGACTCCGAGGCCGCGCAATGAGTGAGCGGCGCAGCCCGACGATCCGACGGCGGCGGCTCGGCGCCGAGCTGCGCCGGCAGCGGGAGTCGGCCGGGATCACCATCGAGGTTGTCGCCGAGCAGTTGGAGTGCTCGGCGTCCAAGATCTCCCGGATCGAGACGGGGCACACCACGGCCACCCCGCGCGACGTGCGGGACATGCTGAGGATCTACGGCGTCGTGGGTGCCGAGAGCGACGAACTCGTCCAGATCGCCCGGGAGGCGCGGCAGAAGGGCTGGTGGCACCCGTACAGCACGGTGCTGGTCGGGGCGTACGTCGGGCTGGAGGCGGCGGCGAGTTCGATCCGGGCGTACGAACAGCAGGTCGTTCCGGGCCTGTTGGAGACCGAGGAGTACGCCGGGGCGATGATCCGAGCCGCCCGTCCGGACTTCACCGCCGATCAGGTACACCAGAGGGTGCGTGTCCGTCTGGGCCGTCAGTCGTTGTTGACCCAGGACGATCCGGTCGATCTGTGGGTGGTGCTCGATGAGGCGGTGGTAAGTCGGCCGGTGGGCGGGGACGAGGTGATGCGCGGCCAACTCAGGCGGTTGGTCGAGGTGGCCGAGTTGCCGAACGTGACGCTCCAGATCCTCCCCTTCGAGGTGGGTGCGCACGCCGGCATGGACGGGACCTTCACGATCCTCAGTTTTCCCGAGCCCGGTGATCCGGATGTCGTGTACGCGGAGAACGCCACGGGTGGGCTTTTCCTTGAGAAGAGCGACGAACTGCAGAAGTACAGCTTCATCTTCGATCACATCCGCGCTGCGGCCATTCGTCCAGAGGAGTCCATCGCACACATCGCAAAACTGGCAGAGGAGCCGAGATGGCGACCAAGGGGTTCCCCGTGGACCTGACGCAGGCGACGTGGTTCAAGAGCTCGAAGAGCGGGCCGAACTGCGACAACTGTGTGGAGGTGGCGTACGTGACCGGGGCGGTCGGAGTGCGGGACTCGAAGGACAAGGCCGGCCCGGCCCTGGTCTTCGCTCCCGGCGACTGGCACGCCTTCGTCGCCGGCACCAGGGATGGTGTGTTGGGCTCGGTCTGACCGAGTGAGCAGTCGAGGTCCCCGTCCGGTCCCGACCGGGCGGGGACCCTCCGCGTCCCGGAGCGCAGCCGACCCGCAGCGAACGGCCGGGCCCGGCGAGGTTCCGCCGGGATTCCCGTCGCCACAGCGGGTCCGCCTCGTTGAACCGGTCGGTACGGCGCTGGTCGACGACCCGCCGCACCGACCCGCACCCGAGCGAGGCAGGCGAGACGGATGACGACGATCGGTTCAGAGAACCTCACCAACGGTCCGGGCAAGCCGGAGCGGTTCGGTGGCAAGTACCGCGGGGCGCGTCGGGACACCGTACTGACCGAGGTGGTCTCGACCGACCAGGAGCTGGACGGGCGGGAGGCGACGGCTCAGGAGGCGGCCGACGCGCCGCTCTCGCTGCCGTCGCTGGACCCGAATCCGCTGGTCGAGCCGTCGTTCCCGCCGACCGGCTGGCCGATGGAGCCGACCGGTTCGCTGGCCGACCACCCGCTGCTGCGCGGCCTGCTGCTGGAATTGCCGCCGAAGGGCAGCATCCCGCCGCCGGGCTGGCTGGACCGCTGGTTCGAGGCGACCCGGGCGATCCTCGAGCTGCTATACGTGCAGGGGTCCGGCCGCTCGCGCTGACCGGGGCGCGGCGGGCTGAGCCCGCTCGGCGAGCCGGCTGTGCCGCAGCGCGTGCCGGACGCCGATCGCGGCCACCGCGAGTGCGCCGACGGTGATCGCCGGCCCGGTGACCCCGGGCTCGGCGCCGAGGTCCGCGCCGGCCGCCGCGATCACCGCCGGCACCGTCGCCAGGGCGGTCACCTGCAACGGCAACCCGATGAGCGGGTGCGCCGCGGCGGCGCGCAGCCCGTGCGGGGCGGGTGTCCCGGGTGCGGTGTCGAACGCGCCGGCCCCGGCCCGCAGGCGGCGGATCCGTCGTACGGAGCAGACGGCCACCACGAGCGCCGGGCCGGTGGCGAGGGTGAGCCCGACGGCGGCCCGGTCGACCGGCGCGGTGCCGGCGCTGAGCAGCCCGCCGATGGACACGGCCGCGACCAGCGCCACGCCCGCCAGCGCGAGCGCCAGCAACCATCCGGTACGCCGACGCAGCGCACGCGCGTCGCGCAGCCGGGGCAGTCGGTCGGCCAGGACCCCGGCGGCCAGCCAGACGGCGGCGACCGGCAACACGATGGTCAGCTGACTCTCCATGTCGGAGACTCTTCCCCGTCCGGGAGCGCGGCGAATCCGGGCCGGACCCCCGTTGGCCCCGGAAGCCGGGCCCGTAGGGGACATCCCATCGACGTGATGGACGTTTCGACATGTTTATCTGCCCGGCCTCATCGATCTACTCTCGGCTCGATCGGCAAGTGTCGATCGATGTGGTACCGGTGGTCGCGTTTCGCCGCCGGTCGGAGGGAGGTAGGGAGATGGGTCTTCCACGCAGGTCCGTACTGGTCGGGGTGACCGCCGCGACCGTACTGGCCGTCGGCACCCCGGCCCTGGCCGCCGAGCCCGTCGGCGTCGTCCGGGAGGCCGGTGGAGCCACCGCCGTGCCGGACAGCTACATCGTCGTCCTCAAGGACACCGCCGTGACCTCCAGCCGGGTCGGTGACACCGCGCAGCGGCTGACCGGCCGGCACGGCGGAAGGGTCGCCCGCACCTACGGCACGGCGCTGCGTGGCTTCGAGGTCACCGTCAGCGCGGGCGCGGCGGCACGGATCGCCGCCGACCCGGCCGTCGCGTACGTCGAGCAGAACCACACGGTGTCGATCTCCGGAACGCAGGCCAACCCGCCCTCCTGGGGCCTGGACCGCATCGACCAGCGCAACCTGCCGCTGGACAGCTCCTACACCTACCCGAACACGGCGAGCAACGTGCACGCCTACATCATCGACACCGGCATCCGCTTCACCCACAACGACTTCGGCGGCCGGGCCACCTCCGGCTACGACGCCGTGGACGGCGGGTCGGCCGACGACTGCAACGGGCACGGCACGCACGTCGCCGGCACCGTCGGCGGATCCTCGTACGGGGTGGCCAAGGGCGTCCAGCTGGTCGGCGTACGGGTGCTGAACTGCTCCGGCAGTGGCACCAACGCCGGTGTGATCGCCGGTGTCGACTGGGTCACCCAGAACGCGATCAAGCCGGCGGTGGCGAACATGAGCCTCGGCGGCGGCGCGAACAGCTCGCTGGACACCGCCGTCCGCAACTCGATCGCGTCCGGTGTCACGTACGGCCTCGCCGCCGGAAACGACAACGGCGCGAACGCCTGCAACACCTCGCCGGGGCGTACCGCGGAGGCGATCACGGTCGGCTCGACGACCAGCTCGGACGCCCGGTCGTCGTTCTCCAACATCGGCACCTGCCTGGACATCTTCGCGCCGGGATCCTCGATCACCTCGGCCTGGTACACGAGCAACACCGCGACCAACACGATCAGCGGCACCTCGATGGCCACACCCCACGTGGTCGGCGCGGCGGCGCTGGTAGCCAGCGCCAACCCGGGCTGGACCCCGGCGCAGGTCCGCAACCAACTGGTGGCCAACGCGACCCCCAATGTGGTGACCAACGCCGGCTCGGGCTCCCCGAACCTGTTGCTCTACGTGGGTAGCGGCGGCACCACCCCGCCGCCGCCCACCGGCTGCACCGGCACCAACGGCACCGACGTGTCGATCCCGGACGCCGGCGCGGCGGTGACCAGCTCGATCACGATCGCCGGCTGTGGGCGCAACGCCTCGTCGGCCTCCACCGTGGCGGTGGACATCGTGCACACGTACCGCGGTGATCTGGTCATCGACCTGCTCGCACCGGACGGCAGCGCGTACCGGCTGAAGAACAGCAGCACCTCGGACAGCGCCGACAACGTGAACACCACGTACACGGCCAACGTGTCCGGTGAGGCCGCCGACGGCACCTGGCGACTTCAGGTGCGCGACACCTACTCGGCCGACACCGGCTACATCAACAGCTGGACCCTGACCGTCTGACCTGTTCCCCAGGGACGAGGCCCCATCCGGACGATCCCGGTGGGGCCTCGTGTCGTACCCGATCGGGGGTCAGACCGCGAAGGTGGCCGGCCGCTCGGTGGCCGGGGCCGGCGGGCGGGCCTTCCACAGACCGGTCTTCTGACCGGCGAGCCGGGTCAGGTAGGCGGGGTTGAGGATCACGTAGCGGCGCCAGAGCCGTTTCGGCTCCAGACCGAGCCGCCAGAACCACTCCAGGCCGGCGCGCTGCATCCACGGCGGGGGCTGGCGCAGCAGCCCGGCGTGGTAGTCGAAGGCCGCGCCGACCGCCATCAGCGGCATGTCGAGCAGCGGGCGCATGGCGTACGTGAAGACCTCCTGGCGCGGGCAGCCGAGCCCGACCAGGACGAGCCGGGCGCCGCTGGACCGGATCCGGTCGGCGATCTCGGCGTCCTCGCCCGGCTGGACCGCGCGGAACTTCGACGGCTCCACACCGGCGATCTTCAGCGCGGGGAACATCCGCTCCAGCGCCGGGATCAGCTTGGCCAACGTCTCCTCGGTCGAGCCGTACAGGTAGACCGGCAGCCCCTCGTCGGCGAAGCGGGAGAGCACGTGCAGGGTCAGCGTCGGCCCGTAGACGCGGTCGGTGAGCCCGGCGTGGTGCAGCAGGTTGAGCGCCCAGCGCACCGGCTGTCCGTCCGGGGTGACCACGTCGAAGGAGTTGAGCCGGGCATTGTGCGCGGGATCCAGCACACCGGTCATCACGCCGTGCACGGCCAACGCGGTAAGCGCGAGTGGCCGCCGCTCGTGCGCCGCGGTCACCACGGCGTCGGTCGCCGTGGCGTAGTCGGTGGCGTCGACGAGGACGCCGAGCACGTTGCGCTTGGTCTTGGCCGTCATGACTGTGGCACCCACTTGTCCACGTTGGCCTCGTAGATCTCCCGCAGGATCATCGGCACGTCGTACGTGATCTTCCACTCCGGGTACTGCTCCTCGAACCGGGCCATGCTGCTCACGTACCACTGGTGGTCGCCGGTGCGGGCCTGCTCGACGTAGTTGATCTGCGCCTCTCGGCCGGTGATCTCCTGGGCGATCGCGAACGCCTCGATGTGCGAGGTGTTCGAGTGCCGGCCGCCGCCGAGGTTGTAGACCTCCGCGGAGCGGGGCGACCGGAAGAATGCCTCGAACGCGGTCAGCACGTCGTGGGAGTGGATCGCGTCGCGGACCATCTTGCCCTTGTAGCCGAACAGGTTGTACGTCCGGCCCTCCATCACGCAGCGCATCAGGTAGGCCAGGAACCCGTGCAGCTCGGCGGCCGAGTGGGCCGGGCCGGTCAGGGTGCCGCCCCGGAAGCAGGCGGTCTTCATGTCGAAGTAGCGGCCGTACTCCTGCACCATCACGTCCGCGGCGACCTTGGAGGCGCCGAAGACCGAGTGCAGCGAGTGGTCGATCGACATCTCCTCGGTGATGCCCTGGTACCAGCGGTGGTCCTCGGGCAGCTCGTACCGGGTCTCCAGCTCGATCAGCGGCAGGCTGTTGGGCCGGTCGCCGTAGACCTTGTTGGTCGAGCAGTGGATGAACGGCGCGTCGATCGCGTGGCGGCGGGTGTTCTCCAGGATGTTGAGCGTGCCGCCGGCGTTCACGTCGAAGTCCGTGTACGGCTCCTTGGCCGCCCAGTCGTGGCTCGGCTGCGCCGCGCTGTGGATCACCACGGCGATGTTCGAGCCGTACTTCTTGAACACCTGCTCCAGACCGTCGCGGTCCCGGATGTCCACCGCGAAGTGGGTGTAGGAGTTACCCAGGTCACGGCCGAGCCGTTCCAGGCTCCACGAGGTGGAGCCGTCCGCACCGAAGAAGTACCGACGCATGTCGTTGTCGATGCCGACGACGTCCAGACCGAGGCCGGCGAAGTGCCGGACCGCCTCGGAGCCGATCAGACCGCCCGACCCGGTCACCAACGCGACACTCACACGCCACTCCTGGTCCATCGGAGGCAGAAACCATCGGAGCATAGCGTGACGCCCGGCACGCCCCGATATGACGGAAGGGCCCCGCATTCCGCGGAGCCCTCGTCTTGTGGTGGGGATGGGGGGAGTTGAACCCCCACGCCCTTTCGGGCACACGGACCTGAACCGTGCGCGTCTGCCATTCCGCCACATCCCCGTGGCACGACCCGGGACACTGTAGCCGCCCCGGACCCGCTGTCTCCAACAGGCCCCGGGAATACTACGCTGTCCCAGACGCTCGCCACGAGCGGTTACCGTTCGTGGCGGACGAAAGATTAGCACGGCAGTCCCGGTCCTTCCGAACGGGCCGGGAGCAGCCGGCCGAGCGGCGTGTGAGCTGCGCGCGCGCCGGCCGGATACCATCATGTCCTCGGGACCCGAGGAGGAGCCGGTGAGCGTGCTGCAACGCTTCGAGAAGCGTCTGGAAAGCCTGGTCGAGGGGGCCTTCGCCAAGGTCTTCAAAGGGGTGGTCCACCCCGTGGAGATCCTCAACGCCATGCAGCGGGAGGCCGAGGCGCACAAGGCGATCCTGGCCGGTGGGCGCACGTTGGTGCCCAACCGCTACGTGATCGATCTCTCGCCGTTCGACCACAGTCGTCTGGCGCCGTACGCCGCCGCGCTGGCCCAGGAGCTGGCCCAGTCGCAGGCGGAGTTCATCGGCGAGCAGGCCTGGACGGTCTACGGCGACGTGATCGTCGAGATCGAGCGGGGCGAGGGCCTGGACACGGGAATGTTCCGGGTCACCGCCGAGGTCTACACCGGCGGCGAGGTCGCCCCCGTGTCGGCACCCGGCTACGACGCCGGCCCGCCCGCCTACCCCGCGTACGACCAGGGTGGCGGCTACGGCCCGCCGCCCGGGCACGGTGGCGGCCGCAACGTGCGGCTGGTCTCCGGTGACGGACGCACCTACCCGCTCCAGATGGGGTCGACGGTGATCGGTCGCGGCGACCAGGCGAACCTGCGCCTGCCCGACGTCGGCATCTCCCGGCGACACGCCCGGCTGGATTTCGATGGCGGCCAGGTTGTGCTGACCGATCTGGGCTCCACCAACGGCACCATGGTCAACGGGCAGCGGGTCTCCGCCGTCGCCCTCAACCCGGGTGACATGGTCCAGCTCGGCACCACGACGCTGACCTTCCGCGTGGACGGCTGAGCCGCCTTGCCGGCACTGGTCATCACCGTTGCCCGGTTCGGGTTCCTGATCCTGCTGTGGATCTTCGTGTTCACGGTGGTCGGCGTGATCCGTCGGGATCTCTTCGCGGGGGCACGGTCCGGTCGCCTGGTGGCGGCACCACGCGCGGTTGGCGCCTCGACGGGGCAGGCGGCCAAACCGGCGAAGGTGAAGCGGGGCAGGGCGGCCCACCAGTTGGTGGTCACCGCAGGTCAGCTGGCCGGCACCCGCATCACCCTCGGTGAAGCGCAGATCACCATCGGTCGGGCCGAGGACTCCACCCTGGTCATCACCGACGACTACGCCTCCGCGCGGCACGCGAGACTCGTGCCGCGCGAGGGCCAGTGGTTCGTCGAGGACCTCGGCTCGACTAACGGCACGTACCTAGATCGCGCTAAGGTCACCGGACCAACCCCCGTACCCCTCGGCGTGCCGATCCGGATCGGCCGCACTTCCCTCGAATTACGGCCATGACTCTGACCCTGCGCTATGCGGCCCACAGCGACCGCGGTCTGATCCGTGACGGCAATCAAGACTCCGTCTACGCCGGGCCGCGGCTACTCGCCGTTGCCGACGGCATGGGCGGCATGGCCGCCGGTGACGTCGCCAGCAACATCGTCATCGGTGCCATGGCGCCGCTCGACGAGGACGTCCCAGGGGACGCTCTCGTCGACGCGTTGCGTTCGGCCGTGGGCACCGCCAACCAACAGCTCCGCGACACGGTGGACGCCAACCCGCAGTTGGAGGGGATGGGCACCACGCTGACGGCGACCCTCTTCTCCGGCAGCAAGCTGGGGATGGTCCACATCGGCGACTCGCGGGCCTATCTGCTGCGCAATGGTGAGTTCTCGCAGATCACCAAGGACGACACGTACGTCCAGATGCTCGTCGACGAGGGCCGGATCAGCGCCGAGGAGGCGAGCAGTCACCCGCAGCGGTCGCTGCTGACCCGAGCTCTCGACGGCCGGGACATCGACCCGGAGTACTCGGTGCGCCAGGTGCTGCCCGGCGACCGGTACCTCATCTGCAGCGACGGCCTCTCCGGCGTGGTGAGCGCCGAGACCATCGGCGAGACCCTGCGGGAGTACACCGACCCGCAGCAGTGCGTCGAGCGGCTGGTGCAGCTCGCGCTGCGCGGCGGCGGTCCGGACAACATCACGGTGATCATCGCCGACGCCACCGACCACGACATCGTCGAGGCCACCCCGATCGTCGGCGGCGCCGCCGCCCGGGACCGGGGCATGGCCACCTCCGCCGACGACTCGACCCCGGCCGCCCGGGCCTCGGCGCTCTCCGCGCCGCGCCCCGCGGCGCCCGAGGAGCCCAACGCGTCGGACGACGAGCCGGAGCGGCCGAAGCGCCGGCCGGTACGGACCGCCGCGATGGCGCTGGCCCTGCTGGTGATCGTCGGTGGTGCGGCCTTCGCCGGCTGGACGTACACCCAGCGGCAGTACTACGTGGGCGCCACCGAGGAGGGGCAGGTCGCCGTCTTCCGTGGCATCCAGGGGCAGATCGCCGGGATGGACCTGTCCACCGTGCACCGCACCAGCGGTACCCGGTTGGACGACCTCACGGTCGCCGCTCAGGACACGGTCAAGGTGGGCATCCGGGCCAAGAACGAGCCGGACGCCGAGCGCCAGCTCGCCGAGCTGACCAGCGACACCCCGACCAACCCCAACCTGAAGCCGATCTGCCCGCCCGACCCGGGCGCGGCGACCGGCACTCCGACGCCCGCCCCGTCCCCGACCCCGCCCGCGACGTCCCCGACGCCGAACACCAGCCCAAGCTCCGGCGCGGCGGTGAACGGGGTCGTCAGCGCGAGCCCGACCAACGCGGCCACCGCCGCCGGGACCGATCCGACCACCACACCCGACGCCACGCCCTCCGACTCGGCCACGCCGGCGCTCGACCCGGCCGGCTGCCGGTCTCCCGAGTGAGCGTCGGCTGAGATCCCAAGGACTCCACCCGTGACCGTAGCGGCCACACCGGCACCCTCGCCCGCCACCACGGGCGGGGAGTCCGGCGTACGCCTGGCCCGGTCCCGACGCAACGCCGAGCTGTCCCTGCTGCTGCTGGCGATGGTGCTGGTGGCCGCGTACATGGCGACCGTCGAGGCGAACCTTCTGGACACGGTCACCCCGGACTTCTGGATGCCCGCCGCCGCCCTCGGCGCGGTCTTCCTCGGCCTGCACCTGGTCATCCGGTTCCTCGCCCCGTTCGCCGACCCGGCCCTGCTGCCGGCGGTGGCCCTGCTCAACGGCCTCGGGGTGGGCTTCCTGCGCCGGATCGACCTGGGCGAGGCCGCCCCGGTCGACCGGGAGGATCTGGCCACCTTCGCCGGCATCGGCGGCCGGCAGCTCGCGTGGACGCTCGCCTCGGTGATCCTCGCCGCGGGCCTGCTCGCCATCATGCGCGACCACCGTTCGGTCTCCCGGTACGCGTACACCCTGGGGCTTGCCGGCATCGTGCTGGTGATGCTTCCGGCGGTGCTGCCGCGCAGCATCTCCGAGATCAACGGCGCCAAGCTGTGGATCCGGGTCGGCGGCTTCTCGCTTCAGCCGGGTGAGTTCGCCAAGCTGGCGCTGCTGGTCTTCTTCGCGTACTACCTGGTGCGCAAGCGTGAGGTGCTCTCGCTGGCGAGCCGGCGGTTCCTCGGCATCGACTTCCCGCGTGGTCGGGACCTCGGCCCGGTGGTCGTGGTCTGGCTGATCAGCCTCCTGGTGCTGGTCTTCGAGAAGGACCTGGGCACCTCGCTGCTCTACTTCGGCATGTTCGTGGTGACGCTCTACATCGCCACCGAGCGGGTCAGTTGGCTGCTGATCGGTCTGGTCCTCTTCTTCGGCGGCGCCTACCTCGCCTACGTCCTCGGGTCGACTGTCGGCGGGCCGTTCGCCAACTTCTACCTGCGCGCGGAGATCTGGCTGGATCCGTTCGCCGACCCGACCAACAAGGGCTACCAGCTCGTCCAGGGTCTGCTCGCCCTCGGCACGGGTGGACTCTTCGGGGCCGGGCCGGGCGGCGGTCAGCCGGACATCCTGCCCGAGGTGCAGAACGACTTCATCTTCGCCGGCATCGGCGAGGAGATCGGCCTGTTCGGCCTCTCCGCGCTGCTCGTGGTCTACCTGCTGATCGTGGAGCGGGGCCTGCGCGCCGCGCTCGCGGTGCGCGACTCGTTCGGCAAGCTGCTCGCGGGCGGTCTCGCCTTCACCCTGGGCCTGCAGGTCTTCGTGATCGTCGGCGGCATCAGCAAGCTCATTCCGCTGACCGGCCAGACCACCCCGTTCCTGTCCGCCGGTGGTTCGTCGCTGATGGCGAACTGGCTGCTCATCGCGGTCCTGTTGCGGGTCTCCGATGGGGCCCGGCGACCGGTGACCGGCGGTGCCGGCAAGGCGGCCCGGCCCTCGGGCGGCCCGCCCGAGCAGTTGCATGGTGCTCCCACGGAGGTGATCAAGCCGTGAACGCACCCCTGCGCCGTGTCGGCATCGTCGTCATGGTCCTGTTCGGTCTGCTCTTCGCGAACCTCAACTGGATCCAGGCGTACAAGGCCGACGAGTACCGCACCAGTGACTACAACGGCCGGGTCCAGGTCGCCGACTACAAGCGCAAGCGCGGCAACATCGAGGCTGGCGGCACGGCGGTGGCCACCAGCAAGGAGACCACCGGCAAGCTGAAGTTCCAGCGCACCTACCCGGGTGGGGCCAAGTACGCGCACGTGCTCGGCTACAAGCCGGTCAACCTGGCCGACACCGGCATCGAGCAGGTGGAGAACGACTTCCTGGCCGGCACCAGCGACCAGTTGATCGGCGACCGGTTCAAGGACATGTTCACCGGCGACGAGACCGGTGGCGGCAACGTGCTCCTCACGCTCTCGAAGCGGGCGCAGGACGTGGCGTACGACCAGATGCGCAACAACCAGGTGGATGCGAAGCGCGGCGCGGCGATCGCCATCGACCCGCGGACCGGTGCGGTGCAGGCCCTGGTGTCCATGCCCAGCTTCGACCCGAACCCGCTGGTCAGCCACAACACGACCGAGGCCGCGGCGGAGATCAACAAGCTGGAGCAGAATCCGGACGGCCCGCTCAAGAACCGGGCCCTCTCCGAGACGCTGCCCCCGGGCTCCACCTTCAAGATCGTGGTCGCCGCGGCGGCGCTGGAGAACGGCGTCACCAAGACGACCCCGATCCCGGCCGGCTCCAGCTACACCCCACCCACCTCGGGCAGCCCGATCCGCAACGCCGCCCCGTCGATCTGCCCCGAGCCGCAGGTCACCCTGCTGGAGGCGGTCACCGAGTCGTGCAACACCGGCTTCGCGCAGCTCGGCGTACGGCTCGGCGCCGACAAGGTCAAGGAGAAGGCCCGGCAGTTCGGCTTCGAGCAGGAGGACCTCACGGTCGGGCAGCTCGGCGAGGGCGGTCTGCGGACGGCGGCCAGCCGGACCGGCGACATGCTGAACCCGGACGGCAGCACCGACCCGGCCGCGTTGGCCCAGTCCTCGATCGGTCAGAACAACGTCCGGATGACGCCGCTGCAGGGCGCGATGATCGCCGGTTCGGTCGCCAACGGTGGCAGCCAGATGCGGCCGTACCTGGTCCGGCAACTCCTCGCCCCGGACCGGACCACCAGCTACTACACCGCGAAGCCGCGGGAGCTGCGTCAGCCGGTCAGCGGTCAGGTCGCCAGCGACCTGCGCGACATGATGGTCAGCGTGGTCCAGAAGGGCACCGGCCAGAAGGCGGCGATCAGCGGCTACACGGTCGGTGGCAAGACCGGCACCGCGCAGTCCGCCCCGGACCGGCCCGACCACGGCTGGTTCATCGGCTTCGCCCTGGACAAGAACGGCAACCCGGTCTCCGCGGTGTGTGTCGTGCTGGAGCAGGCCGGCAGCGGCGGCAGCGCCGAAGCGGCCCGGATCGGCGGCCAGATCATGCGGGCCGCCATCGCCGACCCCGGGGGCCGCTGACATGCTCAGCCCCGGCGTCCAGCTCGGCAACCGCTACCGCCTCGACGAGCGGATCGCCAGCGGCGGCATGGGTGACGTCTGGCGCGGCACCGACCAGGTGCTCGGCCGGACGGTAGCGGTCAAGAGCCTGCTCCCCGCGCTGCTCGACGACCCCGACTTCGCCGAGCGGTTCCGGGGCGAGGCGCGGACCATGGCGACCATCAACCACCCCGGCGTGGTGGACGTCTACGACTTCGGCAACGACCAGCAGATCGCCTTCCTGGTCATGGAGTACGTCGAGGGCGACGCCCTGTCGTCCACGCTGAGCCGGGTCGGTCGACTCACCCCGGCCCGGACGATGGCGCTTGTCGCGCAGGCCGCCGACGCGTTGCACGCCGCGCACGAGAAGGGCATCGTGCACCGCGACGTGAAGCCGGGCAACCTGCTGGTCCGGCCGAACGGCACGCTGGTGCTGACCGACTTCGGCATCGCCCGCTCCGACATCGTCGGCCAGCTCACCGCCGCCGGCTCGGTGCTCGGCACCGCCTCGTACATCTCTCCCGAGCAGGCCACCGGTCAGGTGGCCACCCCGGCGTCCGACGTGTACGCGCTCGGCGTGGTCGCCTACCAGTGCCTCGCCGGGCGGCGACCGTTCGAGGGCGACAACCCGCTCGACATCGCCATGCGGCACGTTCGGGAGACGCCCCGGCCGCTGCCGTCCGACATCCCGCCGCAGGTCCGCGCGGTGGTGGAACGGGCGCTGGCCAAGGATCCGGCCGCCCGCTGGCCGAGCGCCGCCGCGCTCGCCGGAGTCGCCCGCCAGCTCAAGGCCGCGCTGTCCCAGCAGGCCCGGGCCGGCGGTCACACCGGCCCGGTCTCCGGTGCGCCGTCCTCACCCGCCGCGCCCGGCCGGGCCCAGGTGCCGCAGTCGCAGCAGCTCCGCCCGCCGAACGCCCCGCACCGGCAGCCTCCCGTCGGGCAGCGCCCGACGACTGTCGCGCCGGCCCAGCAGCCCCGCCCCACAGCTGTCGCACCGGCCGTACCGCACGCGCGTCCGCCGGTCGCCCCGGCCGGCTACCCGCGCGGCGCCGCGGCGGTGCCGCCGGCACAGACCCGGCAGGAACAGCCACCGGCGTACGCCCGGCAGGCCGTCCCGGGGCTGCCGGCGCCCGAGCCGCGTCGGTCCCGGCCCGGGATGGTGCTCCTCGCCATCCTGCTGGCCTTACTGGTCCTGCTCTGCTCCGGCGTGATTTCCTACAACCTGCGGAAGCAGTCGCAGACCGGTGCGTCCGGGGCGTCGGCTTCACAGACCGTGACGTCCGGCGCGCTGCGGCTCGACGGACGCGACGATGCGACCCGGACGTCGTACCGTCGTGAGGTACGACTCCGGCCGGGTGACGGCGGGACGACGACGAGCGAAGGACGACAGACGCGATGACAGCGCAGGCCCGCCTGCTCGGTGGCAGGTACCAGGTCGGCGAGCTGCTCGGCTATGGCGGCATGGCCGAGGTGCACCGCGGTCGCGACCTCCGGCTCGGTCGGGACGTCGCGATCAAGATGCTCCGCACCGACCTCGCCCGGGACGCGACGTTCCAGATGCGGTTCCGCCGGGAGGCGCAGAACGCCGCATCGCTCAACCACCCGGCGATCGTGGCGGTCTACGACACCGGCGAGGAGACCGCGCCGACCGGCGAGACGCTGCCCTTCATCGTCATGGAGTTCGTCAACGGGCGGACGTTGAAGGAGGTCCTCGGGGCCGAGGGCCGGTTGCAGCCCCGCCGTGCGCTGGAGATCTGCGCCGACATGTGCGCGGCGCTGGAGTTCAGCCACCGGCACGGCATCATTCACCGGGACATCAAGCCGGGCAACGTCATGCTCACCCAGACCGGCCAGGTCAAGGTGATGGACTTCGGCATCGCCCGGGCGCTGGCCAGCGGCGCGACCACCATGACGCAGACCAGCGCGGTGATCGGCACGGCCCAGTACCTGTCACCGGAGCAGGCGCGCGGTGAGGCCGTGGACGCCCGCTCCGATGTGTACGCGGCCGGCTGCGTCCTGTTCGAGCTGGTCTGCGGGCACCCGCCGTTCGTCGGGGACAGCCCGGTAAGCGTCGCGTACCAGCACGTGCGGGAGACTCCGCCGACGCCGAGCGACATCAACCCGGACGTCACCCCGGCGGTCGACGCGATCGTGCTCAAGGCGCTGTCCAAGAACCCGCTCAACCGCTACCAGAGCGCCGGCGAGATGCGGGCCGACCTGCTGCGCGCCGCCGCCGGCCGGCCGGTGCTGGCCACTCCGGTGCTGCGCGAGGCCGAGACGGTGGCGATGGCCCCGGCCGGCGGCGGTGGCGGCTACCCGCCCGCCGCCACCGGGCCGCAGACCCGGCAGATCCCGGCCCGGGTCGGCGATCCGCGCCAGCGCAAGGCGTCCTCCTGGCTGATCGCCCTGTTCAGCGCGGTCGGCGTGCTGGCGGTGATCGCCCTGGTCGCCGCCCTGCTGTGGAGTCAGCAGCAGGACAAGGACCTGAAGTCGGTGCCCACCCTCGCCGGAAAGACACGGGACGCCGCGTTCACCGACATCACCAGAGCCGGCCTCAATCCGGTGGTCGGCGAGCCGGTTCTGAACAGCACCTGCGCCGAGGGCACGGTGGTCGGCCAGAACCCGCAGCCGAACGCTCGACTGAAGGAGGCCAGCACGGTCACCATTCAGCTCTGCGGCGGCAAGCCCGAGGTGGCCGTCCCGACCGGCCTCAAGGGCAGCAAGGAGGAGAGCGCCGTCGCCCGCCTCGAGGAGGCGAAGCTCGACTACACGGTCAAGCCGGTCGACAGCCCGGAGAGCGAGGGCATCGTCGTCAAGGTCAACCCGCCGGAGGGTCAGAAGGTCCCCGAGGGCACGAAGGTGACCCTCGAGGTGTCGAAGGGCAATGTCCGTGAGGTGCCGGACGTCGTCGGGCTGAGCGAGGACGAGGCCACCCGCACCCTGCGCAACGCCGGCTTCGTGGTGAACGTCCAGGATGGCCCCGATGTGCCGGCGGCCCAGGCCGGCAAGGTCACCGACCAGAGCCCGAACGGCAAGGAGAAGAAGCCGAGCGGCACCAGGGTGACCATCAAGGTGAGCCAGCCGGAGGTCGTGGAGGAGACGCCCAGTCCGTCGGTGACGCCGACGCCCACACCGAGCGGCACGCCAACGACGCCGGGCATCGGTGGTGGCTCCGGCCAGCCGATCTTCCCGCCGCCGGTCCGACTTCCCGAGGAGTAGCCGTCCCCGCCTGGGTGCGGAGCCTCCGGCCGGGCTCCGCCGTCGATCGTCCGAGGACGGGCCGGTGGCGTCGGCATCTGCTGCGCGGGGTTGCCCTGGGCGTGGTCGTGCTTGTCCTGAGCAGCGTCCCGTGGCTGTGGACGACGTTCGGAGCGCGCGGGCACACCTACGGCGAAGCGGACGCTCCCGCCGCCGACGTCGTGATCGTCCTGGGTACGGCGGTGACGGCTGACGGGCGGCAGCCGGGCGAACGGCTCGTCGGCCGCCTGGAGACCGCCGCCGAGCTGGTGCGTACCGGGCGGGCCCGGGTCGTGCTGGTCTCCGGTGACGGGGGTGGCACGTCCGGCGACGAGCCGACGGTGATGACCGCGTATCTGACCGAGAAGCTCGGCGTGGATCCCCGGCGGGTGGTGGCGGACCCGTTCGGCCTGGACACGTACGACAGCTGCGCCCGCGCGAGAGACGTGTACGGCGTCCAGCGGGCTCTGGTCGTGACGCAGTCCTATCACCTGTCCCGGGCGGTCACGCTCTGTCGGCACCTCGGCCTCAATGTCGACGGGGTCACCGCTCGATGCGATGGTTGCGGGCCCGGCCTGCTCGTCCGCAAGGCCGTTCGCGACTACTTCGCCAGCGGCAAGGCGGCCTGGGACGCGTTCCGGGGCCGGCCGCCCGCGGTCCGGTCGTCGGTGAGCCCCGCCGTGCGGGACGCCCTGCGAAGCTGACCGGCCGGTGCCGGTCTACGCGGCGGCGAAGGCGGCCCGGCGGCGGGCGTCCACCTCGGCGGCCAGCGCCGGGGCACGCTCCAGCGCCTCCGGGTGACCGCAACCGGCCAGCCAGTTGGCGAGCATCAGGTGACCGCCCTCAGTGAGCACCGACTCCGGGTGGAACTGCACGCCCTCGATGGGCAGCGTCCGGTGCCGCATCGCCATCACCACACCGGAGCCGGTCCAGCCGGTGACCTCCAGCTCGTCGGGCAGCGTCTCGGGGAGCACGGCGAGCGAGTGGTAGCGGGTGGCGGTGAAGGGGTCGGGTAGGCCGGCGAGCACGCCGACCGAGTGGTGCCGCACCTCGGAGGTCTTGCCGTGCAGCAACTCGGGGGCCCGGGTCACGGTCGCCCCGAACGCCTCGCCGATGGCCTGGTGGCCGAGGCAGACGCCGAAGATCGGCAGCTCGCCCGCGTACTTGCGGATGACGTCCAGGCAGATGCCGGCCCGGTCGGGGCTGCCCGGCCCTGGTGAGAGCAGGATGCCGGCTGCGCCCACCCGGCCGACCTCGGCGACGTCGATCTCATCGTTGCGGCGGACGTCGCAGTCCACGCCGAGCTGGCCCAGGTACTGCACCAGGTTGAAGACGAACGAGTCGTAGTTGTCGATCACCAGGACGCGCATGGTCACCTGCTCGGAGTGGACGGCGCGGGATTGTTCTGGTCGGTGTCGTACGGCAGCTCGTGCTCGTCACCGGCCGGAGTCTCCCCGGTCACCGCGTCTCCGCCGCCCGGCTCCCCCGGAACGCCGGAGTCCTGGGTGACCTGCACGTCGTCGAAGGGCAGCAGCGGCTCGGCCCACGGGAAGGCCACGTACCAGAGCAGGGCCACCGTGGCGGCCGCGAGCAGCACCGAACCGACCAGCTTGCCGGCCAGGCCGAACGGGAGCTTACGCCAGATGAAGGCGTACATCGGGTCAGCCTCCCAGCTCCGTCGGGCGGCCCGCCGACTTGGGCTGTGTCCGGTCCAGCTCGGCGTGGATGATCAGGCGCTGGTAGTTGTCGAACTTGGGATTGCAGGTGGTCAGCGTGAGCATCCGCTTGGTCGGCTTCTTGTTCGGTTCGCCGGGCACCGGGGCCACCACCTCGACCTGCGTGGGCTTCACGATGCGGGTCCGCGCCACCCGGTAGATGTACCAGTCGGTCTTGCCCTCGACCACGATCGCGTCGCCCTCGTCCAGCTCGTCCAACCGCCAGAAGGTGGCCCGGTTGCGGTGACCCGCCACGGAGAAGTTGCCGACCTGACCAGGCAGTGCGCTGGTCGGGTAGTGACCCGGGGCGTATCGGATGTCTTGCTGCGTGACGCCCTCGACCACCACCCAGTTCTTGTCGAGCTTGGGGATGTAGAGGCCCGCGATCGGCTTGCCGTGCACCGGCGGGGACGGCTTGACGCTCGGGGTGGCCGACGGGGCGACCGTGGGGTCGTCGGTCGCGCCGCCCCATTCCTGGGCGAGTTGGCTGTTGAGGTCGTTCTGGTGGGCGTCGACGATGGCCGACTTGCCCCACACCTCGTAGCCGGCGAAGAGCAGCACGACCAGGCCGAAGGTGATCAGCACCTCGCCGGTGACCCGGATGCCGGTCCGCAGCCGGGAGCCCAACGACGGGCGGGTGAGCTCCGAGTAGACGCTCTTGTAGCCCTCGCCGGTCTGGTGCGGCCGGAGTTGGACCACCTGCTCGCCCCGACGGGGTCGGGGAGGCTCGCCGGCGCTGTCGTCCGCGCTGGCCGGCTCATCCGGCGTCGACGTACGGGGGACGGCGCCCATCAGCGCCGTGGCGTCCATGGCCGGAGGCCGGGTTGCCGGACCGGACGGTACGGCGGGGATGAGGGCTGTGGCGTTCGGGTCGGCGGGGCGGCCCGGCCCGGCTGGAGAGACCGGGGCACCCGCCGCGCTGGTCGGGCGTGCGGGACCCGCGCCAACCTTCGGGATGAACGCGGTCGGCGCATCGCCGCCGGACTGGGTCGCGCCGCTCGGAGGAGTCGAGGCGCCGGACGGGCCGCCGGCGGTCGCCGGGCGGGTCGGCGCGGTGCCGGGGGCTGGGCCGCGCGCGTGGTCGTTGCCCGGGGCGGCCGGCCGGACCGGCCCCTGCGCGGGGGACGCGGTCGGTCGGCCGGGAGCGGCGGCGGGGGGCTGGCCGGACCCGCCGCGTGGAGACGAGCCGGGCGCTGCGGCACCCGGCCAGGGCGGCGGTGCCGCCGGGCTCGGGTGGTGTGGAGCGCGCTGCGGGTCCGGTCGGCCGGCGCTGGGCGGGGCAGGGTGCTCGGCGCGCGGGCCGGCGGCGCTCGGCGGCTCGGGAGCTTCCGCCGGACGCGGTGCCCGTGGCCGGCCGGGTAGCACGGGCTCGGGCCAGTTGCCGGTCCGAGCCCGGCCCGGCGTCGGCTCGGGCCGCTCCGGAGTCGGCTCGGGTCGGTCGACCTTGGGCAGGAAGGCGGTCGGGTCGTCGGCCTGGTCCCGGTGTCGCCCGTCGCGGCGTTCGTCCGGGCTGCTCACCTGGGCACCGTCGCCGAGCGCAGCGCGGTCGAGTCCTCGAAGGCCTTGATGGTCACCGTGGAGACGGACTCCTTGTAGCCGAGTTGATAGTCGTCGACTGCGTCCTTGAACAACCGGACTCCCTCAGAGCTGGCGAGGGCCTGCTGGAGGGCAGCGGGATCGCCGATTGCTACGATCTTGAACGGTGGGGAGTACACCCGCCCATGGAGCAGCAGGGTGTTACCGACGCAGCGTACCGCGCTGGTTGCGAGCACGCGGACGTTCATGATTGACATGGCCTCCGCTCCACCCGCCCAGAGTGCGTTGACCACGGCCTGTACGTCGCCCTGGTGCACGACCAGGTCGTCGTTGGTGGCGTCGGTGTGGGCCTCGTCGTCGTGTTGGGGCGCGTCGTTCAGCTCGACAGTCACGGCCGTGCCGGTGACGGCGGTGAACCCGGCCGCCTTGAGGCTGCCCTGGGCCCGGGCCTGCTGGGCCTTGATTGGGGCGTCCGAGCCGGCAAGTGTGTCGGTGCGTTGCTGGACCTCGTCGCGCAGGGTGGCAGCGCGGCGTTCGCTCGCCTCGACCTGCTGCTCGCGCTCCTCGATGAGCTGGTTGAGCTGGGGCCGCCGGTCCTCGCGTAGAGCGGTGCCGCCCGCCGTGGTCGCGGTGGTGGTGAAGAGCAGCCCCGCTGCGGCGGCGATCAGGGGCACCCCGATCGACCAGCCTGGTCGCCGTTGGCGTGGCCGCCGGGGCAGCAGCCCGGCGACGGCCCGTCGGAGGGCCTTTTGCCAGGAGGCGGCGCCGGATGTGTACTCCACCGAGCGTTCCTTCCGCGTGTCGGGGACCGGTTCGTACCGGCCGGGCCGGTGATGCGAACAGTCCCGCCCTTTTCGGTCACTCCATGTACCTGCCTGACCCCATTCGTGGTCCAGGCGGCCGTTCGGGACTACGCTAGCTGTCGAACATTATTGGCCATGAACCGTCGCCTCCGCGTCCGGTTGTCAGGCCGGACGAGGTCGTCACCCCCTCTGGAGAGCGCCGTGCCCAAGTCTCAGGTCCGCAAGAAGAAGGTGTACACCCCGCCGACGGACGTCCGTCCGACGACGACGGCGGCGTCGCGCAAGCCTAGCCCGGTGTGGCTGCCGATCACCGCGGTCGCCCTGATCGTCGCGGGCATCGGCTGGCTGGTCGTCTACTACCTCTCCGAGCAGGAGTACCCGGTCGCCTCGTGGCAGTACTGGAACCTCGCGGTCGGCTTCGGCGCGATGGTCGCGTCGCTGGTGCTGCTCTCGCGCTGGCGCTGAGCCTCTCCCGCTGACGCTGGGCCTGGCCTGGGCGCCGCCGCGCCGAAGGATCCAGGTCACCCGCCACGCCCCTGCCCGGCGGGACCGGGCGGGGCACCCTATGGTGTCCGCAGGCAGCGTGGCCTACTGCGAGATGACTCACGTTACTGCTGGGTAACCTTGCGCGTAGGCTGCACTGCATGACCGAGCGGAGCGAGGTCATCGACCGGTCCGGTCGCAGGTGTGGCAGCGGCGCGACGCTGGCTTCGTCCTGCCCCGGTCCCGGTTGCTGAACCGCTCGACAGGCAGCAGACCGGGGAGGCCAACTCGATGGGCAGCGTCCAGATCGTCACCACGATCCTCGCGGCCGGCATCACCGCCGTGGCGGTGTGGCTGGCGGTGCGCGCGGTCATGAAGATGACGGCCGTCATCCGGCTGGGGCAACCCGCTCCGGAGCGGTTCACCGACAAGGGCGCCCGCACGAAGAAGATGCTGGTGGAGACCGCCGGCCACACCCGCATGCTCAAGTGGGGCGTGGTGGGTGCCGCGCACTGGTTCGTGATGGTCGGCTTCGTCGTGCTGTCACTGCTGGTGCTCGAGGCGTACTTCGAGGTGGTCACCCCGACCGGCGGGCTGCCGATCATCGGGCACTGGACGATCTTCGGCCTGGCCACCGAGGTCATCGGCGTGCTGGGCCTGGTCGGCATCCTGGTGCTGATGGCGATCCGGCTGCGCAACCGGCCCACCCGCCCGGGCGGTCGCTCCCGGTTCACCGGCTCGACCATGTGGCAGGGCTACTTCGTCGAGTGGATCGTGCTGCTGGTCCTGATCTTCGGGTTCGTGATCCGGGGCTTCAAGGTCGCCACCGACCACTTCGAGTACCCGGTCTGGGCCACCCCGGTCAGCCACGCCGTCGGCGCGGTGCTGCCCGACTGGCAGGACGGCGCCAGCGTCGCCGCGCTCATCAAGATCATTATCTCGATGACCTGGCTGATCGTCATCTCGCTGAACGTCACCATGGGCGTCGCCTGGCACCGGTTCCTGGCGTTCCCCAACATCTTCTTCAAGCGTGAGCCGGCCAAGCCGGCCGGCTCCGGCCTCGGCGCGCTGCGCCCGATGATGAGCCAGGGCAAGCCGCTCGACTTCGAGGAGGCCGACCCGGAGAAGGACCAGTTCGGCGTCGCCCAGGTCGAGCAGTTCACCTGGAAGGGCCTGCTGGACTTCAGCACCTGCACCGAGTGCGGCCGCTGCCAGTCGCAGTGCCCGGCCTGGAACACCGGCAAGCCGCTGTCGCCCAAGCTGCTCGTGCTGAGCCTGCGCGACCACGCGTACGCCAAGGCGCCCTACCTACTGGCCGGTGGCGGCAAGGACCTGACCGGCGAGGAGAAGGCCACCCAGGCGCAGCTCGCGCACCTGGACGTGCTGGCTCTGGCCGAGGCCGACAAGCCGTTGATCGGCACCGCCGAGGAGGGCGGGGTCATCGATCCGGACGTGCTCTGGTCCTGCACCACCTGCGGCGCCTGCGTCGAGCAGTGCCCGGTGGACATCGAGCACGTCGACCACATCGTCGACATGCGCCGTTACCAGGTGCTGATCGAGTCGAGCTTCCCCTCCGAGGCCGGCGTGATGCTGCGCAACCTGGAGAACAAGGGCAACCCGTGGGGCGCCCCGCA
This sequence comes from Micromonospora sp. NPDC005252, assembly GCF_042872475.1. Classification (NCBI taxonomy): domain Bacteria; kingdom Bacillati; phylum Actinomycetota; class Actinomycetes; order Micromonosporales; family Micromonosporaceae; genus Micromonospora; species Micromonospora sp. NPDC005252. Next base: position 276,921 of record NZ_JBIAKN010000003.1, read on the forward strand.
GAACACCCGCGAAGACTGGACCAAGGGCCTGGACTTCGAGGTGCCCCGGGTCGGCGAGGTGGACGACTTCGAGTACCTGTTCTGGGTCGGCTGCGCCGGCGCGTTCGAGGACCGGGCCAAGAAGACCACCCGCGCCGTGGCCACCCTGCTCAACGAGGCCGGCGTGAAGTTCGCGATCCTCGGCGAGGGCGAGACCTGCTCCGGCGACCCGGCGCGACGGATCGGCAACGAGTTCGTCTTCCAGATGCTCGCCCAGCAGAACGTGGAGACGCTGAACGAGGCGTTCGAGGGCCGGGAGAAGGCCAAGCGCAAGATCGTGGCGACCTGCCCGCACTGCTTCAACACCCTGGGCAACGAGTACGGCCAGCTCGGCGGCGAGTTCGAGGTGGTCCACCACACCCAGCTGCTGGCCCACCTGGTGTCCACCGGCAAGCTGACGCCGGTGCAGCCCGTCGACGGCGGCGTGACCTACCACGACCCCTGCTACCTGGGCCGGCACAACCGGATCTTCGCGGCCCCTCGCGAGGTGCTCGGGGACTCCATCGAGGGTGAGATCACCGAGATGCCGCGCAACAGCGAGCGCTCCTTCTGCTGCGGCGCCGGCGGCGCCCGGATGTGGATGGAAGAGAAGATCGGCAAGCGGATCAACGTGGACCGGGTCGAGGAGGCCATGGCCACCGGGGCGAAGACCGTAGCCGTCGGCTGCCCGTTCTGCTCGACGATGCTCAACGACGGGGTCAACGGCAAGGGTGCCGGCGAACAGGTCGAGGTGATCGACGTGGCGAGCGTCCTGCTGCGCTCGGTGAAGCCGGAGCAGCCGCGGGGCGACAAGGAGTCCGCGCCGGTCGCCGGCTGAGGCGTACCGCGAAAATCATCGGACGGCGGCGGCGCCCACGGGGTGCCGCCGCCGCGCCCGACCGGGGCCCGGCCGTCGCGCACCCGGCGTGGCACAATCGCGGTCGAGGTGAGACGACATCGACGGCCTGCTCTGGACCACGCTGCTGCCACTGGTCGGCTTCGTTGCGCTGACCGCCGGCAACGCGTTCTTCGTCGCGGCCGAATTCGCCCTGGTCACGGTGGACCGGGCGGAGATCGACCGCCGGGCCGCCGCCGGCGACGAGGCCGCCCTGACAGTCCGCACCGCGCTGCGTGAGCTGTCCTTCCAGCTCTCCGGAGCGCAGCTCGGCATCACCATCACCGCGCTGCTCACCGGCTACCTGGCCGAGCCCGCCCTGGCCCGGATCTTCACCCCGCTGCTGCGCCCGGTGGCCGGGGAGAGCACCGAGCGTTTCACCCCGTTCCTGGCGCTGGCCCTGGCCACGCTCATCTCCATGCTCTTCGGCGAGCTGGTGCCCAAGAACGCGGCGCTGGCCCAACCGATGCCCGCCGCGCTGGCCACCGCCGGGCCGATGCACACCTTCTCCCGGACGTTCGGCTGGGTGATCCGGGGCCTGAACGGCTCGGCGAACCGGCTGGTCCGGGCGCTCGGCGTGGAGCCGCAGGAGGAGCTGGCCAGCGCCCGCTCACCGGAAGAGCTGGGCCTGCTGGCCGCCATCTCGGCCCGCGCGGGCGCGCTGCCCACGGACACGGCGATGCTGCTGCGCCGCACCATCCGGTTCGGCGACAAACGGGCGGCCGAGGCGATGACCCCGCGGGTCGACGTGGTCGCGCTGCGCGCCACCGCCACCGTGGCCGAGCTGCTCGAAGAGTCGCGGCGGACCGGACGGACCCGCTTCCCGGTGTACGAGGAGACCCTGGACCTGGTCACCGGTGTGGCCGGCGTGCCGGACGCGCTGGGCGTGCCGCTGGCCGCGCGGGCGTCGACCATGGTCGGGTCGGTGGCCCGGGAGCCGGTGTACGTGCCGGAGAGCCTGGACCTGGACGGCGTGCTGGCGGCGTTGAAGGCGGCCGGGGCTGACCTGGCCATCGTGGTCGACGAGTACGGCGGCACGGACGGCGTGGTGACGATCGAGGACCTGGTCGAGGAGCTGGTCGGGGAGATCGCCGACGAGTTCGATCCGGCCAGTGTGGACGACACCGGGCCGGTCGAGCTGACCGTGCCGGGCGGGGAGCGCACGGTGCTTGTCGACGGGGTGCTGCGCTCCGACGAGCTGGCCGAGCAGACGGGCTTCCGGCTGCCCGAGGGGCCGTACGAGACGCTGGCCGGCTTCCTGATGGCGCGACTGGGGCACATCCCGCTGGCCGGCGAGACCGTCGACGCGGACGGCTGGGAGTTCACCGTGGTGGAGGTGGAGCGGCACCGGATCGAGCAGGTCCGGGTGCTGCGCCCGGCGGAACCGGACACCGATGACTGAGCTGCTGGTGACCGTGCTGCTGCTGCTCGGCAACGGGTTCTTCGTGGGCAGCGAGTTCGCGCTGATCGCGTCCCGGCGGACGGTGATCGAACCGTTGGCGGTCGGCTCGAAGCGGGCCCGCTGGGCGCTGTCGGCGATGAACCAGATCCCGCTGATGATCGCCGGTGCGCAGCTCGGCATCACGGTCTGCTCGCTGGGCCTCGGCGCGATCGCCGAGCCGGCGCTGGCTCATCTGCTGGAGTCGCCGTTCCACGCGGTCGGCCTGCCCGAGCGCGCGGTGCACCCGGTGGCGTTCGTGCTCGCGCTCGGCGTCGTCGTCTTCCTGCACACGGTGGTCGGCGAGATGGTGCCGAAGAACATCACGCTGGCCGGTCCGGAGGTCTCCGCCCTCTGGCTGGGCCCAGCCATGCTGGCCTTCTGCGTGGCCACCAAGCCGTTGCTGCTGGCGATGAAGTGGGCGGCCCGCCGGGTGCTGGCGTTCTGGCGGATCGAGGCGACCGAGGCCGTGAAGACGGTGTTCACCGCCGAGGAGTTGGCCGGGCTGGTGTCGCAGGCGCGTACGGAGGGGCTGCTCGACGCCGAGGAGCACGCCCGCATCACCGGGGCCCTGGCCCTGCACACCCGGACCGCGGCGGACGCGTTGCAGCCGTGGTCGACGGTGGTCACGGTGGCCGAGGACGTCTCCCCGGCGTCGCTGGAGGTGCTGGCGACCCGGACCGGCCGGTCCCGGTTCCCGGTGGTGCAGCGGTCCACCCGGCGCGTACTGGGCTTCGTGCACGTCAAGGACGTGCTCGGGTACGCCGGGCAGGGTCGTCGGGCACCGGTGCCGGCGGAGGTCTACCGGCCGCTGGCGGTGGTGCCGCCGGAACGTACGCTGGCCGATCTGCTGCTGGCCATGCGCCGCGAACGGCGGCACATGGTGCTGGTCAGCGACGGTCGGCGTCCGCTCGGGGTGGTCACGCTCGACGATGTATTGACCGCAATCGTTGGTTAATTGACCAACACCCTTGGTGTGCAAGCGGTTGCGTGACAGTGATGGTGACTCGGCTCGCCTTGATTCCGGTCCAACGCTTCCCTAATGTGGGGCACCGACCGCTGTGGGTCGTCTGCCTCGGCCCTTCCCTCACGCGAGGCGCCCGGCGGTCGGTTGCAAAGGAGTCGGTGCCGGTGGCAACCATGCCCCCTCATCGTCACGCCCCGGGACTGTCCGCTCGGCCGGGCGGTCTACGCCGGGTCGCCCATCGTCTGCTTGTGCTGGTCGCCGCCGCTGCGGTCGGTGCCGGAATGCTCGCCGTGCCGGCGCAGGCCGAGCCCACGGTCGACGAGATCGAGGCGCAGATCGACAAGAAGTGGGAGCAGTTGGAGCCCACGATCGAGCAGTACAACAAGGTACGGGCGCAGCTCAAGGTCAACCGGAAGAAGTCGACCGACCTGCAGAAGAAGATCGAGCCGCTGGCCCTGCAGAGCGAGTTGGCGCTCAACCGGGTCGGTGACCTCGCGTCCCGCTACTACATGTCGGGCCCGTCGCAGGAGATCGGCGCGCTGCTGATCAGCGCCAAGCCGGACACCCTCACCGAGCAGCTCACCCTCCTGGACCGGCTGGCCGCGCAGGAGCGCAAGCAGGTCGAGGGCGTGCTGGCCGTGCGGGCCAAGTACGACAGCGAGAAGCAGAAGCTCGACGCGCTGATCGCCACCCAGACCAAGCAGCAGAACGAGCTGGCGGCCAAGAAGAAGCAGATCGACGCCGAGATCAAGAAGCTCGAGGCGTCGATGCCCAAGACCACGGTCAAGACCGTCGGCTGCCCGACCATCAACGGTGTGCTCGCCGTGGCCGCTCAGAAGGCGATCAAGACCGCCTGCCAGCAGGTCGGCGACCCGTACGTCTGGGGCGCCACCGGCCCGAACTCGTTCGACTGCTCGGGCCTGACCCAGTACGCGTACAAGTCGGCCGGGATCTCCCTCACCCACCACACGGGTGACCAGTGGAACGAGGGCAAGGCCGTGTCGCGCGCCGACGCCCGCCCCGGTGACCTGGTCTTCTTCTTCTCCGGCCTGAGCCATGTCGGGCTCTATCTGGGTAACAACCAGATGGTGCACGCGCCTCGTGCCGGCAAACCGGTGCAGGTGTCCAGCATCACCACCATGCCGATCGCCGGGTTCCGCCGACCCGGCTGATCCAGCGGACGCCACGAGGGCCCTCGGTCGGATGACCGGGGGCCCTCGTCGTATGTCGTTCGTCAGCGGGGTGCGCCCACCGGGGACGGCAGGAGCTGCACGTCGGCGAGGTCGACGTACATGATGCGGTGGCCGAACTGGATCTGCGCGTACCGGTTCTTGCCCCGGATCACCGTCCAGTCGCCGGGCGAGGAGCCGTCGAAGGTGCTGGCCCGGTAGTACTCGCCGGCCAGCACCGCGCCGACGGCGTAGCGCTGACCGGCGGCCAGCGTGTACTGCAGCGGTGAGATCGCCTGGTAGGGCACGCCGGCCGGGTAGGCCGCCTGTTCCGGGTACGCCCGCCCGTACACGGGGATGGTGGCCCGGCCCGGCTTCGGAACGGCCACCACGCCGACGGTCCAGGTGGCGGTAGGCGCGGACGCCGGGTTGTGGAACCAGGCCCGTTGCCCGAGGTACCAGATGGCCGTCCAGTCGCCCTGCCGGCCGGCCAACGCGTACGTCTGGCCGGCGGAGGCCCGCGCCCCGTGGTCCGACACGTCCATCGTGTTCGGGGTGCCGTCCGGGCGGAGCGCGATGTCGTTGACCAGCGGCGCGTCCGTGGACGGCGCGGTGTGCAGCACCACCGACGAGGAGCCGCGCGGCGCGCAGGGTGTTCCAGGGGTGACGCACCCGGTGAACGCCGGTTGGTTGGTCGCGTAGTCGGGGTCGATCCGGACCAGGCCGGTGGCCGGGGTGCCGGTGTCCAGTCGCGGTGCGTGCAGCAGGTCGAAGTAGTGCGTCCAGTCCCAGTAGGGCCCCGGGTCCCAGTGCATCCCGCGCACGGTCGACGCGACGGTGCCGGGCACGTTGTCGTGGCCGATGATGTGCTGGCGGTCCAGCGGGATGCCGTACCGCAGCGCGAGGTGCCGGACGAGCTTCGCCGAGGTCCGGTACATCGCCTCGGTGTACCAGGTGCCCTGCGCGGCGAAGCCCTCGTGTTCCAGCCCGATCGACTTCGCGTTGACGTACCAGTTGCCGGCGTGCCAGGCGACGTCCTTGGTCTTGACGTGCTGGGCGATGTGCCCGTCCACCGAGCGCAGCGAGTAGTGCCAGCTCACGTAGGTCGGGTCCTGGACGAGTTTCAGGGTGGTCGCCCAACTCGCCTCGGTGTCGTGGATGACGATGTACTCGATCTTCTGCCGGGCGGGCCGGTCGGAGAGATCGTGGTTGCCGTAGTCGCCGTCGCCGAACGCCTCGTAGGGTGCCGGGATCCACTCACAGGAGACGGTCCGCGGGCACTCCAGGCCGTCCGGGCGGGCGAGTCGTCGTAGGCCCAGCCGGTCCAGCCAGGAACGCTGGGGTTGGACCGCGCGGGCCGGCAACGTGACCCGCTGGCCGTCGTCGGTCACGCGGGTCTCGCCGTCGCCGATGGTGGTGTAGACCTCGTCGGCGAAGGCCGCCGCGGCGTCGGCGCTGTCCGCGCCGGCGTAGCGGGCCACCGCGCCGTACCAGGTGGCGGGGTCGGTGCCGGCGCCGACCGGGGCGCCCACCTCCCGTTGGTACGCGGCCAGCAGCGCCGCCCCGCCCCGGATGTTGGTCGTCGCGTCGCTGCGCAGCGCCTCGGGGGCGGCGCCGGTCAGCGCGGCGGCGGCGTCGACGGTCTGCATCGCGGCCGTGGGCGGCGCGGGATCCGTGGCCGGCGCGGGTGCCAGGACGGCACGGGAGTCGTCGCCGCGCGGATCCTCGGTGCCGGCGTCGTGGTGGCCGCGCGCGGGTAGGGCGGCCACGTGGCGGGCATCGGTCAGGTGCATCGGTCCGTAGCCGCCGCTGGTGCTCGGGGTGCCGGCGTTGCTGTCCCAGCGGGACTCCAGGTAGGAGACCCCGAGCAGCACGGCGGTCGGCACGCCGTACTCGGTCGACGCGGCGGCGTACTGCTGCTGACGGTCGGCGGCCGGTGCGGCGGAGGCGGGGCCGGCGCTCAGCGGTACGGCGGCCGTGGCGATGACCACGGCGACCGCGAGCGATGCGCGCCGGCCGGCGGACAGGGTTGGACGTTCCATCGAACCCCCTAGATTTGACTGGTAACGGTGTGGTCACCTTCGCGCCGGTCGGGAGTCCGCGTCAATACCTTTCCATATATCAAACTGCATCGAAAGAAACCTTCACGCACGCTCGGTGACCCCCTCCAATCGGTACGGAGTGTCACGGCCGCACGGGTTGCGGATCGGTAACGGCCGTCTCTACTCTGGTCATTTGTCGGCCCGGTAGCAGGTCTGCCCATCCCGGGCGGTAACGGACCGACACCGCCGAGTCGCTTGCGAGCGAGCCGGGGACCCAGGTTCCCCCGGGGTGAATCCGCAGCCAATGCGGTAGGGCGCCAACTTCCCGCCCGAACCCGTCAGCTAACCCGGTAGGCGGTCAGGAAGAAGGAGTACGGAACCCCGGTGGCCCTCCATGCCCCGCGGCCGTCGTCCGAACGGTCGGCCTCGGCCGACCCGACGTCGACAGTGCCGCGTCCACGCTGGTCCCGCTTCACCACCGCCCTCGCCGCAGTGGTCGGCGTAGCCGTCGTCCTGACGGGCAGCGCCACGGCGGCGCACGCGGATCCGTCCGTCGCCGAGATCGAGCGCCAGATCGACGCCGACTGGAACAAGCTCGAACCGGTCATCGAACGGCACAACGCCACCCGCGCGGACCTGGCCGTGAAGCGCAGGCAGGCCGACGCGCTCGCCGCCCGCATCGCGCCCCTGGAGCGCCAGGTCGACGCCGCGATGAACAAGGTCAGCGCGCTGGCCGTGCGCGCGTACATGGGCGAGAACCTGTCGACCGTGAACACGATGCTCGGCAGCCGGTCGCCCGGCGAGGTGGTCGGGCAGCTCGAGATGCTCGACCGGTTCGCCCACAACCAGCAGGAGGACGTCCGGCAGGTCGCCGATCTCCGCGACGAGCTGGCCCGGCAGAAGGCGCCGCTGGACGAGATGGTGGCCCAGCTGACCCGGACCGAAGCGCAGCTGGCGGCGAAGAAGAAGCAGATCAACGACGAGATCGACCGGCTGCAGAAGCTGCGCCTCAAGGTGTACGGCAGCGGTGGCGGCGGTCCGCTGCGTCCGGCGCCGTGCCCGGCCAGCTACCCCGGCGGCGGCGCGGGCACGGCGGTCAAGTTCGCCTGTGCCCAGATCGGCAAGCCGTACGTGTGGGGTGCCGAGGGTCCGAACTCGTACGACTGTTCCGGGCTGATGCTCGCCGCGTGGGCGAAGGCCGGTGTGTCGCTGCCGCACAACGCCGCCGCGCAGAGCCGGGTGACCAAGAATGTCAGCAGGGGCGATCTGCGCCCCGGCGACCTGGTCTTCTACTACAGCGACATCCACCACGTCGGCATGTACGTCGGCAACGGCTGGGTGGTGCACGCCTCCCAGGCCGGTCAGCCGATCAAGATGAAGAAGGTCGACGACGGGCCGATCCACAGCTACGGCCGTCCCGGCTGACCAACGCGGGACGCAGCAGGGCCCGTCGCGATCTCGTCGCGGCGGGCCCTCGTCGTCCGCTATCTATCGCGTCGGCCAGGCACGCCAGTTCTGCCAGGAGCGGCTCGGCGTCGGCCCCCGCTGACCCTGGTAGCGCGAGCCGTAGACCACCGAGCCGTACGGGTGCTCGGCCGGCGAGGAGAGCCGGAAGATGCAGAGCTGGCCGATCTTCATGCCCGGCCAGAGGGTGATCGGGAGGTTCGCCACGTTGGACAGCTCCAGCGTCACGTGACCGGAGAAGCCCGGGTCGATGAACCCGGCGGTGGAGTGGGTGAGCAGGCCGAGGCGGCCCAGTGAGCTCTTTCCCTCCAGCCGGCCGGCGAGCTGGTCGCCGAGCGAGATCACCTCCAGCGTCGAGGCGAGCACGAACTCCCCCGGGTGCAGCACGAACGGCTCGCCGTCGGGCACCTCGACCACCGATGTCAGGTCGTCCTGCTGCATGGCCGGGTCGATGTGGGTGTAGAGATGGTTGTTGAACACCCGGAACAGCCGGTCGAGTCGTACGTCGATGCTGGACGGTTGGACCAGGGTGGGCTCGAACGGTTCCAGGCCCAGCGTGCCGGCCTTGATCTCGGAGACCAGGTCACGGTCGGAGAGCAGCATCGGACCACCATAGCCGCGTTGGCCGGACCGGCCGGATTCGGTGCCGGTGACCAGCGCGTCGAGGTCGCTGCTCGTACATTTGTTCGATAGAATGTCGGCATGGCTTCCTGGTCCGAATTCGCCGCCGACGAGCCCCGCCTCGCCGACGGGATCCGCGTTCTCCTGCAGCAGTACGGGCCGGGCTTCGGCTACCTGGCCACGGTCCGCGCCGACGGCGGGCCCCGGGTCCATCCGGTCTCCCCGGTCATCACCGACGAGGGTCTCTTCTGCTTCATCATCGACTCGCCGAAGCGCCGTGACCTCGAACGGGACGGCCGCTACGCGCTGCACTCGTTCCCTCCGGAGGAGAGCGACGACGAGGCGTACGTGGCGGGCCACGCCTGGCCGGTCACCGACCCGGTCCAGGTGGCCCGACTGGCGCAGAGCGCCCGGGCCGAGCCGCAGGTCGACTGGCGGCTGTTCGAGTTCACCGTCGACGTGGCGATGTTGACCCGTCGCGAGCAGCACGCCGCAGGCGTTCCGGGTGTCACCCCGAGCCGCCCGGCCGTGCGGGTCTGGCTGGACCCGCAAGCCCCGCCCGCAACGGCCGCGCCTCTCGCCGTACCGCAGACGCGCCCGACCCGCCGCAGCCGTGACGTCCAGTGCACGGCCGCCTGACCACGGCCCTGCTGTCCAAAAAAACGCCGGTGCCGGCTCCGTCGTGACGGAGCCGGCACCAGGTGTACGCGAGGAGAGCTACGCCGCGCGGTACGCGTTCCACGCGGTCAGCATGCGGCTCGCCTGCCCCGGGGTGAACTGGTACATGCACGAGTCGTAGGTGTAGTCCATGAAGTTGGTGATCGGGTCCAGGCCGGTCGCCGAGCAGGTGTTCCGCCCGGTCGGGCACTCGTACGCCGGCGACGCCTCGGCCGGGGTGTCGCTGACGCTGTCACCGGAGCCGCCGCAGCCACCCTGGAAGGTGTGGTAGAGGTTCAGCCAGTGACCGATCTCGTGGGTGCCGGTGTCGCCCTGGTTGTAGTTGGTGGCGGTGCCGCCCGGCAGGGACTCGTTCAGCACGACCACGCCGTCCATGGTGCTGAGGTTCTGCTGCGGGAAGGTCGCCCAGCCGAGCAGGCCGCCGCTCAGCTCGCCGAGGTAGATGTTGAGCGTGTTCTTGCCGCCCACCCGCAGCGACGACTTCATCGACCGCTCCGCCGACGAGCCGTTGACGATCGGGTACCAGGACGGGTTCGTCACCCGGTTGATCTTGTCGAGCCGGAAGGCGAAGGCGGTGGCAGCGCCGCCGGTTCCGCCCGCGTAGGCCTGGTTGAGCACGCTGATCTGCGAAGTGATCATCGAGTCCGGGATGTTGCCGCCGGCCCGGGTGCTGTTCTCCTGGATCACGTGCACCACCACCGGGATGGTGACGGTGGCCAGCGTCGTGGCGCCGGCGCCGGCCCGGAAGTTGGCGCGCTCGCGCAACGCCGCCGCGAGGTCGGCGTCGCGTTCGCGGACCTGCTTCGCGGTCAGCTCGTTCGGGTCGTGCGTGGCCGCCGCGCCGGGTTTCACCCGAGCGTTGGCGTGGCTGTCGGCCGGCTCCGCGCAGGCGCCGCCCGGCGCCGCGGAGAAGGCCGAAGCAGCCGGAACGACGCCCACCGCAGCGGTGCTGAGCAGCAGCGCGAGGGTCGTCGACGCGACACCGGCGGCACGCCGGGTCAGCAGGTTGGGACGGAGTCCCATGGGCCCACCTCTTTCTGGCGGCGTGACAGGGGGTGTGTCACGCCGTGGCTGAAACGTGTGGCAGACGTTACAACCCATCGACACATTTGAGAACGCCCATATCTTGCCGTCACGAAACTTTTTCCGAGGTGACGGCGTCCCGCCGGCGCGTGGGGGTGGCTGGGTGCACCGGTTCGACGACTCGGGTACAGTGGTGCCGCCCGCGGGTGTAGTTCAATGGCAGAACATCAGCTTCCCAAGCTGACAGTGCGGGTTCGATTCCCGTCACCCGCTCCACGACCGAGGCGCTGACCAGGACGAGAGTCCCGGTCAGCGCCTTCGATGTTGCCGCGCGCGCACGTCCCTGGGCTGCCTCGCTCCTACCCGTTAGGGTCCGGTCAGGAGGTGGTCGCGTGTTCACCGAGGCTTTTCCCATCGTGACGACGCCCGACCTGCCGCGGTTGATCGCGTTCTACCGGGACGTCGTCGGCTTCGAGCTGACCTACCGGTTCCCGGAGGACGGTGAGCCGGAGTTCGTAGCCCTGCGGCTGGGCAGCAGCGAGCTGGGCCTGGCCGCCGACCCGCATGCAGGCGACCCCACCCTCTCGCGCCGCTGGGAGTTGTGCGTGTACGCCGACGACTGCGACGCGGCCGTGCACGTTCTGCGCGCGGGTGGCGCGACGGTCACCGAGGAGCCGGTCGACCAGCCCTGGGGTGAGCGGTCCGCCAGGGTCACCGACCCGGACGGCAACCGGCTGCTGGTCCTCTCCCGCCTGGCTTAGGGCATGTGTCAAGGGCCCTTTGCCGGACCGCCGCCCGGACTCCGCCTCGGCCCGACCGAAGACTTCGGACTGGCCGCTGCCATCGCAGGTCGCAGATCTTGGACAGTTTCCGTTAGCTGCTAACGGAAACTGTCCAAGATCTGTGCGCCGACGGCTCCCGCCTGTAGTGGCGGTCACCGTCTCCAGAACAGGAGATGGGTGACTCCGCTGGGGCTGGGCACCGACTCCAGGTGGAAGCGGTCGAGAAGTTCGTCGGGGCTCCCCCACAGCCGCTCGCCCCGGTCGAGGTCGACGGGCGCGACGGCGATGTGCATCGTGTCGACCAGGTCGGCCTCGAGGAACTCGCGGATGACGGCCACCCCGCCACCGAGGCGTACGTCCCGACCGTCCGCTGCCTCCTTGGCCTGGGCCAGGGCCTCGGCGGGGCTGGCGTCGAGGAAGTGGAACGTGGTGTCGGACAGGGTGAACGACGGCCGTACGTGATGGGTGAGCACGAAGACCGGCGTGTGGAACGGCGGGTTGTCCCCCCACCAGCCCTGCCAATCGTGGTTCTCCCAGGGGCCACGCTGGGGGCCGAACTTGTTGCGGCCCATGATCTCCGCGCCGATGTTGCACTCGGCGTCGCGGGTCAGGTAGTCGTCCAGGCCGCGCGTGCCGCCCGGCTCCGTGCGGTACACGAAGCTGGCGGTGGCGGAACGCCAGGAGAACAGCGGGGTGGGGTCGGCGTGGCCGAAGGGCCGTTCCAGGCTCTGCCCCTCGCCGGTGCCGAACCCGTCCTGCGAAACGTTGAAGCACTGCACCCGCAACAGTTGTGGCATGAAAAGCTCCTCGTGAGGTTGATGAATGTGCGGGTCAGTTCGTGGTCGCCGTCGGGCCGCCGCCGCGGCCCCGGTCGTCGAGCACGAGCGGGGCGCGACCGCTCACCTCGTACCGGATGTGGGTGACCTGCGGGGTGGGGATGACCCGGGTTGGCGTCAGCTCGATGGCCTCCTTGTCGCCGAGGTCGAGGTCCGCGTCGAACAGCCGCAGGCCGGTGCCGAGCACGACCGGTACGACGTGCAGTTCCAACTCGTCGAGCAGGCCGGCCTTGAGCACCTGCCGGACCAGGCTGCCGCCTCCGGCCACGGCGACGTTCCGGCCACCGGCCACTGCGCGCGCCTGCTCGACGGCGCTGGCCACGCCGTCGGTGACGTAGGTGAAGCTGGTGCCGCCACCGCGCAGCAGGGTCTCGCGGGGTCGGTGCGTGACGACGAAGACCGGCGCGCGGAACGGCGGCTCCTCGCCCCAGGGCACCTCACCGCCGTCGGCCATCCGCCGGCCCATGACGTACGCGCCGGCCGCGTCGAACGTCTCGGCCATCACGTCGGAGTTGGCGTCCTGCTCGCCGCCGGCGAAGCCCTGCCGCTCGCGCCACGCCATCGCGTCGGTCGCCCAGCGGGTGATCCGAAAGAAGCCGGCGCTCTCGGCCGAGTCGATCCAGTCGCCGTCGCCGTCGAACAGCGGGCCGGCGTAGAAGCCGTCCACCGACACCGACAGCTGTGCGGTCACCTTCGTCATGTCGCTTCTTCCCTCTCCTCGGGCGGCGCCCACCGGGTGCCTGCTCGCAACGAGGTCGGAGCCGATCGGGACGCCCCTACCACGACCAACTGTGACGTGGGACACACAGGGGGAGGGTTATGGCCTGCGGTCGATGATCGCCGCCTCGATCCGCAGACCGATGCCGGTCAGGATGAGAAAGGCGGCCAGGATCTGCGGTTGGAGCCCGCCGGTGCTGGACGGCAGGGTGAGCAGCGCCGTCATGAAGCCGGCAACCAGCGACAGGGTGCCGAAGGCTCGTACCGTGTCGGCCCGCCGTGACCGTAGGTCCACGGCCGAACCGTAGCGAAAGCCCGGCGTCCGTGGCGCCCCGCCACGGGCGGGTGGGGCTTAGCCCTCGAGTTGCCTGTTGAGCAAGGTGCCCGAGGGTGCGTAGCCGTGGCGGCGGTAGAAGCGCACCGCGCCGTCGTTGCGGTGGTGGATGCCCGCCGACAGGCTCGTGATTCCGTTCTCGGTCGCCCACCGGGCCGCCGCGTCGAGCAACGCCGAGCCGATCCCGAGTCCCCGGGCGGTGCTCGACACCACCGTGTGGATCTGCGCCGACGGTTGCGGGCGCAGGATCTGGTGTGCGGGCGGTTCGGCCACGCGCAGCACCTCGACCATTCCGACGACCTGCCCGTCGTGTTCCGCGACGAGAATGGCGTCCCCGCCGGCCCGGTCGCCCAGCACCGTGGTGAAGTGACGGACGACCGCCTCGCGCTCCGGCAGCCGGTAGACGTCGGGGTCCAGCGCGAGGTGCGCCTCGGCGTTGGCCCGGCGTAGCTCCACCAGCGCCGGCACATCTGACCGGGTCGCCGGTCGCACCATCGTCCCGGGCCTCCGCATCATCGGGATGCTAAAGCAGGTGTATCGGACGCGGCTAGGCTGGCGATCATGCGGATTGGCATCGTGATCCTCCCGGACCAGCGTTGGGCCCAGGCGCAGCGTCGCTGGCGGCAGGCCGACGAGTGGGGCTTCGACCACGCCTGGACGTACGACCACCTGGGCTGGCGGGACCTGGTCGACGGCCCGTGGTTCGACTCGATGGCCACGCTGACCGCCGCCGCCACGGTGACGTCCCGGATCCGGCTGGGGACGCTCGTGGCGTCGCCGAACTTCCGGCACCCGGCCGCCTTCGTCCGGCAGATCACCACGGTGGACGACGTCTCGGACGGCCGGCTGCTGCTCGGCCTGGGCGCGGGCGGCATCGGCTTCGACTCGGCGGTGCTGGGCGGTGAGACGCTTCCGCCGCGCCAGCGGGTCGACCGGTTCGCCGAGTTCACCGAACTGCTGGACCTGGTCCTTCGGGAGGACGGCACCACCTGGCGTGGTGACTGGTTCGCCGCGGTGGACGCCCGCAACAACCCCGGCTGTGTCCAGCAGCCGCGGGTGCCGTTCGTCGTCGCCGCGAACGGCCCGCGATCGATGCGGCTGGTGGCCCGGTTCGGTCAGGGTTGGGTGACCACCGGCACCGACGCCGATGACGTGGAGGGCTGGTGGGGCACCGTGTCGGCCCTGTCGGCGCGGATGGACCGGACGCTGGACGAGGCCGGCCGCGACCCGGCGACGCTGGACCGCTACCTGTCGATGGACGCCGCGCCGGTGTTCTCGCTCAGCAGCGCGCAGTTCTTCGCCGACCAGGTCGGTCGGGCCGCCGAACTCGGTTTCACCGACGTGGTGACGCACTGGCCGCGAGCGAGCAGTTGGTACGCCGGCGACGAGGCCGTCCTGGCCGACGTGGCGACGCGACTGCTGCCCGAGCTGCGCGGATAGCGCCGGCTCAGGTGCCCAGGTCTCCGGTGGCCACGCCGCCCTCGCCGCCGGAGACCAGTCGCAGGCGCAGGCAGACGATCGGGGTGTCGTCGTCGACGGGGGTGCCGAGCCGCGCCCAGTAGGCCGAGTGCCCGGCCCGCCACTCCTCGATCGAGCGGTCACCCTCGCCCTCGGCGCGGGCGAACTCCCAGGGCACGTCGCCGAAGCGCACCACCTCGACGCCGGTGATCTCCACGACGCCGGCCAGCGCGTCGTCGTCGTCGACCAGCGCGAGCCGTTCGCCGACCTGCTCCAACTCCTCGCCCTCTTCCGCGTACTCGGCGAGCCGGCCGGCCGTCGCGGTCTTCACGCCGGCCAGCACCAGGGTGTTCAGGCTCGCCCGCAGCTCGCCGGGGGTGCCGAGGGTGAGCGTGCGCAGGTCACCGATCCGAGGCCACATCCTGCCGAGGCTAGGCCAGCGCGGCCGGCACCGCCGCCGCAATTCGTCCGGCGCTGCTCAGATCAGCTGCCCGGCGTAGCCCGCGGCGTCGAGCAGCCGCTGGTCACCGCTGGCCGCGTGGGCGTCGAGGACCGCGTCGGCGAGCTTGACCACGTGCGCGTCGCCGTGTCGGGCCGCGCGAGCAAAGACCTCCGCCGGGGTCGCGACGGTCACCGACGGCGGGGCGATCCCGTCGGTCGGGGCGTACACCGAGGTCACGGCCGCCGTCGCGGCCCAGGCCGCGGCGAGGCTCGGCGCCCACAGCGCCCGGTCGAGAGCCGGCAGGGTACGCAGCACGGCGGTCGGCGCGGTGACCGCGTGCACCAGCATGACCGGCTCCGCGTGCCCGAAGCGCAGGTAGTCGAGGCCGGCACGGTGCACGAGCGTGACGAGCCCGCGCTCCGCCTCGGTCGGCGTCCGCGCGGGGCGCAGCGCCGCGAGCGCAGGCTCCCATCGGGGTACGCCCACCAGCCGACCCAGTCGATCCCGGATGCCCCCGCTCTGGTCGTCGATCCGGGGCACCCCGGCCAGCGCGGCGGCCACGTCCGGCCCGGCGGCGTCCGGGTGGGCCTCGGGTGGGTTCGACGTGACCGAGGCGAGCAGCCGCTCGGCGCCGGGCACCGGCTGCCAGCGTGCCGCCCAGTAGCCGAGGGCCTGACCCAGCTCGGTGAGCCGCTGCGGGTTCGCTTCGTGCAGGTGCAGGGCGCGTACGGCGTGCCCGACCCGGATCACCCCGTGCGTGGCGCCGGCGGCGATGCCGGGCAGCAGTCGGGGCCACCAGGTGCCGAGCACGTCCCGCCACGGCTGCTCGCGCAGGTGCCGGTCGAAGTACGCCAGCCAGTCACCGGCCCGCTTCGCGTCGCCCAGCGCCGCCCGCCAGTCGTCGATCGGGCGCAGCCCGCGGGGCAGCTCGTCGAGCCGGCTGAGGTAGTCGTCCAGCCAGCGGTGCACCCGTTGCTCGTGCCCGTGCCGGGCCAGCGCCTCGACGGCCATCGGGCCGTGGTTGGAGAGCCAGCCCTCGTATTCGGGTCCGGTGCGGTGCAGCCGGTCGTACGCCTCGTCGAGAATTCCGTCGCTCATGCGTCGATCGTCGAAGGTGAAGTGGGCTTCAGGTCAACCCGGCAGATCCGTGCCGGCGATCAGGCCGGTGATCCGCAGTGCGGTGGCAGTCTCGGGCGGGCAGTCGACGGCCACCACTGCGGTGCCGAGCACCTGCGCGCCGCGCTTGGCGCAGATGTCGTAGAGGGCGTGCAGCTGCGCGCCCGTGCGGACCCAGTCGTCCACGACCAGAACGCGGTCGTCGGGGCCGAGGTGCCGGTCCCGGACGGCCAGGTCGACCTGCCGGCCCCGGTAGTCCGGCGGGCTCTGCGCCCAGGTGAGCGGGCCGGCCGGCAACCTCCCGTCGCCGGGCTTGTGGGCGGCGACGAAGCCGACCCCGAGGGCGGTGGCGGCCAGTGGCCCGAGCAGCAGGCCGGTGACCGCCGGGGCGAGCACCACCGTCGGCCGGGCGGCCCGGTACGGCGCCACCAGGGCCGGTCCCAGTTCGGCCAGCACGGTGGGGTCGCGCCACCAACCGGAGATGTCGCTGACCAGGTGGCTGGCGTCCGGGCCGGGGTCGATCCACCGGAACAGGGCGGCCAGGCGTTCGGTCAGCTCAGCGGGCATCCGTCCATCGTGCGGCACGGGCGCTCGGCGCGTCCGCACCCGGGCCGGTCGACCCACCCCGGCTCGGATGATCGGCTACACGTACTATGCCAAATACGGGCAGATCACCATGATCACGTTGACTTCGGAAGTGCTTCTCTCGTTACGGTCCGAGCCGGTTTGTTCAGTCGACGAAAGGACCGGGCCGGTGGCAGGCAGGCACTCCCGTACCCGCATCTTCTCCTCCCCGGCGGGCATCGCGGCCACCGCTGCGGTCGGCGTCGCTCTCGCCGTCGGGGGCACCGTCGGCGCCGTCCAGCTGACCTCGGGCTCCGGGCAGTCGGGTCAGGCGACTCTCGACCTCACCCCGACCACCGCCCCCGCCAGCCTCGCCCCCAGTTCCCCGACCGCGTCACCGAGCGCCAGCGCCTCGCCGAGCGTGACGGCCAGCCCGTCCGCCAGCCGGTCGCCGCAGGCCGCCTCCCGGGCTAAGGCCCGCACCGAGTCGCCGAAGCCGCGCCCGACCGCGAAGAAGACCACAGCGGCGGCGAAGGTGCTGGAGAGCGGCTCGTGTGGCGCCTCCTTCTACTCCGACGGGCAGCTCACCGCCAACGGCGAGTCGTTCAACCCGAACGAGTTGACCGCGGCGCACAAGACGCTGCCGTTCAACACCAAGGTCCGGGTGACCAACCCGAGCAGCGGCAAGTCGGTCGTCGTGCGCATCAACGACCGTGGCCCGTTCATCGACGGTCGCTGCCTGGACCTGTCCCGCGCCGCGTTCGCGACCATCGCCTCGACCGACGTGGGCGCGCTGACCGTCCGCTACGAGGTGCTGGGCTGAGCGCAGCCGGGGCGGCCGATCCGGCCACAGGGCTGGGCCGGCCGGACAGAACATCCTCGGACGACGGGCCAGGTTCATTCACCGGTTCACGTGGATCAGGCATGCTGTCCCTCGTACCCACGCGACTCCTCCAGTCGGGCCGTAGCCCGCTGAGCCCCGGATCCCGCGCCGGCCTCGGCGCGGCCCTCGCCCTGCTCGCGATCGTCTCGGGGCTGGAGTTGGCCGACGGCCGTCGGGCGCACTACGTCGCGCTTCTGGTGGCCGCCCCGGTCCTGGCCGCCGCCCTGGCGGCCTGGCGGGTGGTGCTGGGTGTGGGTGCCGTGGCGACCCTGATCGGGGTGGGCTTCGCCCTGTTCGACCCGAGGATGATGCTGGTGACCTCGGTCAACGTGGTCGGCGTCGCGGTCGCGAGCGGGCTGGCCGTGGCGGTGGCCTCGATACGCCAGCGGCAGGCGGAGCAGATCGCCGAGCTGACCAAACTGGCCTCGGTGGCCCAGCAGGCGGTGCTGCGCCCGCTCGGGCCGCAGGTCGGCATGCTCTCGGTGGCCGGTCGCTACATCTCCTCCACCGCCACGGCCGAGATCGGCGGCGACCTGTACGAGGCGATCGACACCCCGTACGGCGTCCGCATGATCATCGGTGACGTGCGCGGCAAGGGCCTGGATGCGGTTCGGCTGGCCAGCATCGTCCTCGGCTCGTACCGGCACGTGGCCTACGAGCGGGCCGACCTGCGCGCCGTCGTCGCCGACCTGGACCGCGCGGTGGCCCGCAACGTCGGCGACGAGGACTTCGTGACCGCCGCGCTGGTCGAGGAGCGGGGTGGGACGCTCACGATCGTCAACTGCGGGCACCCGTCGCCGCTGCTGCTGCGCCGGGGCGCGGTGATCCCGCTGGAGCCGCCGGCGCCGGCGCCGCCCCTCGGGTTCATGCCGGTGGTGCGCCCCCGCGTGGAACGCCTGGAGCCCGGCGACCGCCTGCTCCTGTTCACCGACGGTCTCGGCGAGGCCCGGCGGGACGGCGAATTCTTCCCCACCGCCGACCGGGCGTGGCGGCTGCTCGGGCACGGCACGGTCGCCGACGGGCTCGCGTCGCTGGAGACGGCCCTCGTCGAGTGGGTGCACGGGCACCTGGACGACGACATCGCCCTGGTCCTGATGGAGTACGTCGGTGCCCGCACGGGCGCGACGTCGGCCGTGCCGAGCTGGGAGGTCGGCGCCGCCGAGAGCTGAGCGGGGCGTCCGGCGCGCAACTGTGTAATCGCCGTCACTTACGTGATCGGCTTGTCGCTGCCTACCCACGAGTAATACAGTCGGGGTTACTGATCGGTAACACCTGTCCGGAAGCGGGGCCAGCGAGCATGACCCACTACAAGAGCAACCTTCGGGACCTCGAGTTCAACCTGTTCGAGGTCTTCGGGGCGGACCGGGCGTTCGGCCAGGAGCCGTACTCGGACCTCGACACCGACACCGCCCGGAGCTTCCTCGCCGAGGTGGACCGCCTCGCCCGCGAGGACCTGGCCGCCAGCTACACGGACAGTGACCGCAACCCGCCTGTCTTCGACCCGGCCACGCACACCGCGCCGCTGCCGGAGTCGTTCAAGAAGTCCTACCAGGCGTTCATGGACTCCGAGTTCTGGCGGCTGGACCTGCCGCCCGCGCTGGGTGGCACCAACGCCCCGCGGGCCCTCTGGTGGGCCCTCGCCGAGCTGGTGCTCGGCTCGAACGCGCCGGTCTGGATGTACGCCTCCGGCCCGTCCTTCGCGCACGTGCTGCACGTCGAGGGCACCGAGCGGCAGAAGGCCTGGGCCAAGCTCTTCATCGACAAGCAGTGGGGCTCCACGATGGTGCTCACCGAGCCGGACGCCGGTTCGGACGTGGGCGCCGGCCGCACCCGCGCCATCCAGCAGCCGGACGGCACCTGGCACATCGAGGGCGTCAAGCGGTTCATCACCTCGGGTGAGCACGACCTGAGCGACAACATCGTCCACTACGTGCTGGCCCGCCCGGTGGGCGTGGAGGGCGTCGGCGGCCCCGGCACCAAGGGCCTGTCCCTCTTCGTGGTGCCCAAGTTCCACTTCGACGAGACCACCGGTGAGCTGGGCGAGCGCAACGGCGTCTACGCGACCAACGTCGAGCACAAGATGGGCCTGAAGGTCTCCAACACCTGCGAGGTGACCTTCGGCGAGCACGGCGTACCCGCCAAGGGCTGGCTGCTCGGCGACAAGCACGACGGCATCCGGCAGATGTTCATGATCATCGAGTACGCCCGGATGATGGTCGGCACCAAGGCGATCGCCACCCTCTCGACCGGCTACCTCAACGCCCTGGAGTACGCGAAGAACCGGGTGCAGGGCGCCGACCTGGTCCAGCAGGCGGACAAGACCGCCCCGCGGGTCACCATCACCCACCACCCGGACGTCCGCCGCTCGCTGCTGCTGCAGAAGTCGTACGCCGAGGGTCTGCGCGCCCTGGTTCTCTACACCGCCACCTGGCAGGACAAGGTCGCCATCGCCGAGGCGTCCGGCGACGAGAAGGCCATCAAGCTGGCCAAGCGGGTCAACGACCTGCTGCTGCCGCTGGTCAAGGGCGTCGGTTCGGAGCGGGCGTACGAGCTGCTCGGCCACGAGGCCCTGCAGACCTTCGGCGGCTCCGGCTTCCTGCAGGACTACCCCCTGGAGCAGTACGTCCGGGACGCCAAGATCGACACCCTGTACGAGGGCACCACGGCCATTCAGAGCCTGGACCTGATCTTCCGCAAGATCGTCCGGGACAACGGCAAGGCGCTGATGGCGGTCGCCGGCGAGATCCAGGAGTTCATCTCCTCCGAGGCGGGCAACGGCCAGCTCAAGGAGGAGCGGCAGGCGCTCGGCAAGGCGCTCGCCGAGATCCAGAACATCCTCGGCACGCTGACCGGCTGGCTGGGCGAGGCGCAGGGCGGCGACACCCGCGCGCTCTACAAGGTCGGCCTGAGCAGCCGGCGGTTCCTGCTGGCCATCGGCGACCTGGTCGTCGGCTGGCTGCTGCAGAAGCAGGCCGACGTCGCGCTCAAGGCACTGGCCGGCGAGGTCTCCGCCACCGACAAGGCGTTCTACACCGGCAAGGTGGCCGCCGCCCGGTTCTTCGCCCGCGAGGTGCTGCCGCGCATCGGCGCCGACCGGCGGATCATCGAGGGCGCCGACCTCGACATCATGGACCTCCCGGAGGAGGCCTTCTGACCGTGCCACGGCACGCCTGAGCGGTTCCGGGTCGCACCACCCGGCGCTGACGTCGACGGCCGGTGGGGCAACCGCCCCGCCGGCCGTCGCTGGCTTCGCGGCCGAGACATTGGCTGAGCCTGGTCGGATAAGCCGGTGCCGTGGCGGGTAACCCGCCGTGACCACGAAAGGGAACGCCCAGAGCCACCGCACGGGGGAGTGCAGCGCACATGGGTGTAGGAAGCGGCATCTTTCTCATCGCGCTCGGCGCGATCATGACCTTCGCGATCAGGGCCAACGTCTGGTGGATAGACCTGCGCGCGGTCGGCTGGGTGTTCATCCTGGCCGGGCTGGCCGTGCTGCTGACCACCCTCTGGTTCTGGCAGGACCGGCGCAAGCGGGCCCGGACCCTCATCGTGGAGGAGAACCGGCTGTCCCATCCGACGGCGATGATGCCACCGCCGCCGGACCCCCCGCCGCCGACCGCGCCGCCGTCCTGACCCACGCCCGCCTGAGCACGTACGCCTGAGCCACCCGTCGCGCCCGACGGGTGGCTCAGCCGCGTGCGGTGTGCCGCTGCGCGACCGGCGCCCCGCCTCGGCCCCACTCCGTCCAGGCGGACACGCCGCGGTGCACCGCCAGCTCGGCGGTCCGTAAACCCTCCTCGTCCACCGTCTCCGGGTCGAGAAACGCGGACAGCAGCGAGACGCCCGGGTTGTGGGCGATCAGCAGCACGACCCGAGCTGCCGAGTCGGCGGTACGGACCAGCGCCAACAGCTCCTCGGGGTGGGCGTCGTATGCGCCGGGCTCATAACGGACGGTCGGGCGGGGACCGGTCGGCCCACCCTCCGGCGGCGAACCGGCCATCCCCATCGCCACCCCGTGCCAGGTCTGGCGGGTGCGCCGGGCGGTCGAGCAGATCACCACGTCGGGCAGCAGATCACGGTGGGCCAGCCACGCGCCGGCCGCCGCCGCGTCGGCCTCCCCGCGGGCGCTGAGCGGGCGCTCGGCGTCGTCCGTACCCTCGCTGCCCTGCTCGGCCTTCGCGTGCCGGAGCAACACCAGTGTCCGCGTCTCGGCGTGGCTGTCCGTCATACCACCAGCTTGCCCGATTGGCGATCTTCCTGCCGGGGTAAGTCCAGGGATGCCGCACCCCTACCAACGGCCGCGGCGGACCGTACGCCAGGTTAGAGCCGAGGAGCGAGACATGGGCATTGGTGGCAGCATCTTCCTGATCGCGCTGGGCGCGATCTTCGCATTCGCGGTGGAGGCCGACCTGGGTTGGCTGAACCTGGCCGTGGTCGGCTGGGTGTTGATGCTCGCCGGTGTCGCCGGCCTGCTCGCCACCCTCTACTTCTGGAACAACCGCCGCCGCACCGTGGTCGCCGCCCCGGTCCGCGAGGAGCGCGTGGTGGCCGACCGGGTGGTGCCGGTCCAGGACGACCAGGTCATGCGGGAGTACCGCGAGGTGCGTCGGCCGGGTCGCCCCGTCTGATCCCTCGCTCGCACACTCCGGGGTCCCGCAGCGTGGCGGGGCCCCGGCTCGCGTGTGTGGGGGTCTGCCTCAGGCGAACAGTGCGAAGTAGATCGCGATGTGGTGGCACAGCGCCGCCAGCAGCGTGCACGCGTGGAAGAACTCGTGGTGGCCGAAGACGGTGGGCCACGGGTTGGGGCGGCGCAGCGCGTAGAACACCGCGCCGACGCTGTAGATGGCACCACCGACGATCAGCAGGACCAACGCCGTGACGCCGCCGCCGTGCAGGATGTCCGGCAGCATGGCGACCGCGACCCAGCCGAGCGCCAGGTAGAGCGGCGCGGAGACCCAGCGCGGCGCGTGCGGCCAGACCAGCTTCAGCGCCACACCACCCAGGGCCCCACCCCAGACCAGGGCCAGCATGATGGTGGCCTGCCGGGTCGAGAGCAGCATGACGCAGAGCGGGGTGTACGTGCCGGCGATGAACACGAAGATCATGCAGTGGTCCAGCCGGCGCATCACCTGGTAGCCGCGCTCCGACCACACCCGACGGTGGTACAGGGCGCTCGTGCCGAACAGCCCGCAGACCGTCAGGCTGTAGATGACACAGCTCACCAGGGGTGCCCAGCCCGGTCGGGTGGCGGCGATCGAGCAGAGCACGATCCCGCCGACCACGGCGACGAAGAAGGCGTACGTGTGCAGCCAGCCGCGCATCCGGGGCTTACCGATGTCGACCGGCTTCAGGCGAAGCGGGGCGGAGGTGGTCACGACATCAGGTTACGGCACCGTAGGTTACTTTCAAGTAGTCAGGCCGGTGACACCGAGCACCGTCACCGTGAACACCGTGCCGACACGGCATCGGCGAGGATGAGCGGATGCGGATCCGACCCGCCGGCGCGCACGCCCTGCTCCTCGACTGCACCGCCCCGGCCGACATTCCCGAGGCGGCCCTGGTCGAAGCGTGGCGGGCCGAGTTGTGGCGCCGCCGCGAGCAGGGTGACCTGAACGCGGTCGAGATCGTGCCGGCGGCCCGCACCGTTCTGCTCGACGGCCTGCCCGACCCCAGCGCCACCGCCGACCTGCTGTCTCGCTGGGCACCGGCGGTCACCGCCGCGGCTGCCGCCACCGAGCGCGCCGGCGTCGCGGCCGGGGCCACTGAGCGCGACGGCGTCGCGGCCGGCGCCACTGAGGACGACGGCGTCGCGGCCGGCGCCGGAGGCGGCGACACGACAATCGGCGGCGGCCACGGCGCGGAGGTCGTCGTTCCGGTCGAGTTCGACGGGCCGGACCTGCCGGTCGTCGCCGACCACTGGGGCGTCGACGTGCCGGCCGTGCTGCGCCGCCTGACCAGCACCCGGTTCCGGGTGGCGTTCTGCGGGTTCGCCCCCGGTTTTCCCTACCTGACCGGGCTCCCCGCCGACCTGGCGCTGCCCCGGCTGCCCACTCCCCGCCCCCGGGTGCCGGCCGGCTCGGTCGCCCTCGCCGGCCCGTACGCCGGCATCTACCCCAGCGCGTCCCCCGGCGGCTGGCTGCTGGTCGGCCGGACCGACCTGCCCCTCTTCGACGTCGACGGCGACCCGCCCGCCCGGCTCGGTCCCGGCACCCGCGTCCGCATGGTGGCGACGACGTGACCCGGCCCGCCGAGATCGAGGTGCTCCGCGCGGGCGCCCTCACCACCGTGCAGGATCTGGGCCGACCCGGCTGGGCGCACCTCGGCGTACCCCGCTCCGGCGCTCTCGACCCGACCGCCCTGCGGCTCGCCAACCGGCTGGTCGGCAACACCGAACAGGCCGCCGGCCTGGAAATCACCCTGACCGGCTGCACACTGCGGCTGACCCACGCCGCCACCGTGGCGATCACCGGCGCCGAGGTGGCGGTCCGCGCCGGGGACCGGCCGGGCGACATCGGCCGCCCGCTCACCGTGCCGGCCGGGACCGTGCTGCGCGTCGGCCCCGCCCGTCGGGGCGTACGGAACTGGCTCGCCGTGGCCGGCGGGATCGACGTGCCGCCGGTGCTCGGCAGCCGCGCCACCGACACCCTCGCCGGGCTCGGCCCGCCCGTGCTGCGCGACGGCGACCGGCTGCCGCTGGGCGTGCCGCCGGCCGAACCCGCGCCGGTGGACGTGACCATCGGCCCGGCACCCGCGCCCGAACTGCACCTGAGCGTGCGCCTCGGCCCCCGCGACGACTGGTTCACCCCGAGCGCGCTCGACCTGCTGTTCGGCACCGCGTACACCGTCAGCCCGGTCAGCAACCGGGTTGGAGCGCGGCTCGCCGGCGCGGCCCTGCCCCGCGCGGTCGCCGGCGAACTGCCCAGCGAGGGCATCGTGCTCGGCGCGGTACAGGTGCCGGCGGACGGCCAACCCCTGATCTTCCTCGCCGACCATCCGACCACCGGCGGTTACCCGGTCATCGGGGTGGTCACCGACGTGACCCCGCTCGCGCAGGCCCGGCCAGGTACTACCGTCAGATTTCATGGACCTCAACGCTGACCTGGGCGAAGGATTCGGCATCTGGCGGCTCGGTGACGACGACGCGCTGCTGGGCCTGGTGACCTCCGCCAACGTGGCCTGTGGCTTCCATGGCGGTGACCCGTCCACCATGCGGCGGGTCTGCGAGGGCGCGGCGAAGCGCGGCGTCGCGGTGGGCGCGCAGGTCGGCTACCGGGACCTGGCCGGCTTCGGCCGGCGGCACATCGCGTACGACTTCGCCGAGCTGCGCGACGAGATCACCTACCAGTTGGGCGCGCTGGACGCCTTCTGCCGGCTGTTCGGCACCCGGGTCCGCTACCTCAAGCCGCACGGGGCGCTCTACCACGCGGCCGCCACCGACGAGTCCCAGGCGGCGGCGGTGGTCGCCGCCGTCGGCGGCCACGACCCCGAACTGCCCGTGCTCTGCCTACCCGGCTCGACGCTCGCCCAGCTCGCCGTCGGCGCGGGCCTACCCGTGGTCGCCGAGGCCTTCGCCGACCGCGGCTACCTGCCCAACGGGTCGCTGGTGCCGCGCGGCGCACCCGGCGCGCTGATCACCGATCCGGAGGAGGTGGCCACCCGGGCGGTACGGATGGCCACCGAACGGACCGTCGTCGCGGTGGACGGCACCGTGATCCCCTGCCCGGTGGAGTCGATCTGCGTACACGGGGACACACCGGGGGCGGTCTCCGCCACCGAGCTGGTCCGCGCCTCCCTGATCGACGCCGACGTCCCGCTCGCCCCGTTCGCCGCTTAGGCGTCCAGGCCGCGCAGGACCAGCGGAAGCCGGGACGCCGCGCCGTCGACCACCCGCACCGGGACGCCCCAGTCCTGCCGGGTCAGGTGGCAGGCCGCGTGCTCGACGTCCGCGTCGCAGGTCGCCGCCTGGGCGGTCACCTGGAGCACCCCGCCGGTCGCCTCGCTGTTGAGCACCAGCCGACGGGACAGCTCGGTGCCGGTGCCGGCGCCCTCCACCAGCAGCTCCGGTGGGGAGGCGGACACCACCAGCCGGGTCGACGGCCCGAACGTCTCGTCCAGCTTCTGCCCCGGCGCGGGCGTGAAGACGATGTCCAGGATGACCTCGCCCGTCGCCACGTCGGTCGGCTTGCGCTCGGTGCGGTGCCGGGGGCCGTCCACGGTGCTCGCACCGGCCGCCGACAACGCGCCGGGCGCCAGCCGGGTCAGGCGGTGCGCGGCGGACTCCACCACCAGCACCTCACCGGCCGGGGTGAGCACCAGGTCGCTCGGCTCGGCCAGCCCGTCCGCGACCGTGGACACCTGGCCGGTGGCGGGGTCGAAGCGGCGCACCGCGCCGTTGTAGGTGTCCGCGATCAGCACCGAGCCGTCCGGCAGCGCGCACACCCCCAGCGGGTGCTGGAGCAGCGCCGACTCGGCCGGCCCGTCCACGTGCCCGAAGTCGAAGAGCCCCTGCCCGACGGCGGTGCCCAGCACCCCGTTCTCGACGTACCGGACGGAACTGGTCTCGCTGTCGGCGATCCAGAGCCGGGCGCCGTCGGCGGAGACGGAAAGCCCCGACGGCTGCGCCATCCACGCCTCGGCCAGCGGGCCGTCGCGCAGCGCCTCCACGGTGGTGCCCGCGTACATGCCGGCGGTCCGCTTGATCGGGTCGAACCACCAGAGCTGGTGGATGCCCGCCATCGCGATGATCAGCTTGTCGTCGTACCAGGCCAGGTCCCACGGGGACGACAGGTCCACGGAGAGCGCGTCGTGGGCGTGGTCGTCGACCGAGGCACGCCACTGCCGGCCGCTGCCGGCCACGGTGACCACCTCGCCGGACTCCAGCCGTACGCCGCGCAGCAGGTGGTTGACGGTGTCGGCGACCACCAGGTCGTAGCCGGCCACCTCGGCGACGTGCGTGGGCAGCAGGCAGAGGCCCTGCGGCTCGGAGAAGGTCGCCGCCTCGGCCGGCCCGTCGGCCCGACCCCGCTCGCCCGAGCCGATGCGGCGAACCGGCGTCTCGCCGTCCGGAGCCACCTCGACCAGGGAGTGCCGGGCCGAGTCCGAGACCAGCAGGTTGCCGTCCGGCAGCAGCACCGCCTTGCCCGGGAAGCGCAGCGCGGTCTCCGGGGCCGGCGGAGGGACGTACGGACCGGTGCCCCGGTGCAGCGTGCCCTTCGCCTCGTGGGTGGCGATCAGCTCGTCGATCAGCCGACCCAGCCCTTCGGCGTGGCCCTCGCCGGCCATGGTGGCCACCACGTAACCCTCCGGGTCGATCACCGACAGGGTCGGCCAGGCCCGGGCCGCGTACTGCTGCCACATGTCCAGCTCGGGGTCATCGAGTACGGGGTGGTGCACGCCGTACCGCTCGACGGCGGCGGCCAGCGCGTCGGCGTCCTTCTCGTGCTCGAACTTCGGCGAGTGCACGCCGATCACGACGAGTACGTCGCCGTACTTCTCCTCCAGCGGCCGCAGCTCGTCCAGCACGTGCAGGCAGTTGATGCAGCAGAAGGTCCAAAAATCGGCGAGGACGATCTTGCCGCGCAGATCCTGCAAGGTCAGGTCCTTGCCGCCGGTGTTGAGCCACTGCCGGCCCCGTAGTTCGGGTGCCCGTACGCGCGCTGTCGTTCCCATGCCTGTCAGCCTGCCACGCCTCGCGGGCCCGGCCGCCGTGACCCGGGCGACAGAGCTGTCAGCCAGGCGATCGGTGGCAGCTCAGCAAGGCGATGCTCGGCGTGTCTAGTTGCTCAGCCGCCATCGATCAAGGAAACGGGTCCCGACATCGACTGCCATCTGGATTTCGGGTCGGGTCGGCCGAGGAATCCGACAGGGCCTAGCCGCGGCCGCCCTCGTTGCGTTCCCGGCGCTTCGCTGCGTACGCGCGGACCTCGGAGGCGTCCCAGATGCGGCCGACGGTCAGTGTGGAGCCAATAACGTCCGATCTGGTCCGCCGCTCCCGCGGTTGGGCGAGCGAGCCGACACGGACCGACGCCCAGCCGGTCCGAGCGCCGTGTCTGCTGCGCTCTCCGGCGAATCGGACCAACGTGGGGTGGCGCCGGTGAACGCGCACTGGCCGCAGCGCCCGTCGTGGGACTGCGAGGCGTGTGGACAGCCGTACCCCTGTCCTGAGGCTCGGGCCATGTTCGCGGTCGGTGACCCCTGGGCGGCGGCGACCTACCTCGCGAGTCAGTTCGTGGCTGCCGTGAACGACCTTCCGACGGTGCCGGTGGTCGACCTGTACGCACGGTTCCTGCTATCCGTGCCCCTACGCGCGCGAAGAGGCGGTGGCGCAGGGCCGAGTGCCCGCCGAAGTCGCCGTCGAGGTGGCGGCCTACGTGACTCGTCATAATGCGACGACGAGCCTGCGCAGGCATCTGTTGACCCCGAAGGCCAGACCGGGTGGGTCAGCGGCCGAGCGCGCCGACCTCGCTGATCTCGGTGGCGAGGGTTGGACAGACCCAGATCGGATCGCTCGGCCGGTGCGTACCACCGCCGTCAGAGGGTGACTCACCGGATGCTCGGGACAGGGTGGCCAATTGGTGGCGCGGCCCAGAGACCACAGCGCCTCAATCGCCCACTCCTGAACCTGGGCGGCGAGCGTGACGAGCTGGGTAACGGTCGGTTGGCCAAGGTCGACCGAGACTCCCTGGCCAGAACCATCGGCAGCGTAGAGAAAGGCGCTGGCGGTATGGGGGTCGTCTCGCCACGGTTCGTCACGAAGGTCGGGCTGCACCCCGCCGTGCGTCTCGAGATCGGACAGAATCAGCTCCAGCGCCGCCGCCAGTTCGCGTTCCACAAGCGGATTGTGCCCGAGTTTGAGTTTGGTGAAGCGGGCGGGAACGACGACGGCGGAGCCACGGTTGCCCGTGGCTCCGCCGTCGATGCGTTCTACTTGGTGGCCGGCTTGAGGCAGAGCACCCGGTTGGTGCCCTCGCCGGGCAGCACCACGTGGGGCTGAGCAGGGTCGGCGCACTTGTCCTTCGCGTCCACCTTGGAAACGATCGTGAACGCGCCCGCCTCGCCGCAGTCCACCGCCGAGGCGCCCTGGCCGGCCTGCTTCACGCAGGTGCCGACCGCCGGGTCGAAGGCCGGCGAGTCGTCCCCACCGCCGAATTTGCCGAGCAGCATCAGCAGGCCGAGCGGCACCGCCAGGATCAGCACGGCGGCGATCAACACCGCGGCCAGGACCCGACCGTTGCGCACCTTCGGCACCGGAGGCTCCGCCTTGGGCTCCTCCGCGTCCGGCTTGAACGAGTCGAACCGGCCCTGGTCCGATTCGGTGGCCTCCTGGCCCCAGGACGGCCCTGGCTGCTGGGGCGGCGGGAAGGCCGGGAACTGACCACCCGGCGCCTGCTCGATGGCCGGCGCACCGAAGCCCGGCGCGCCGTTCACCGCGGCGGTGCCGGCGGCCGGTGCCCCGAAGCGGTCGGCTGGGCGCTCACCGCCGGACTGCGGTCGAACGCCGTTCACCGGCCGGTTGTTGCCCGGCGCGTCGACGAAGGACGGCACACCGGGTGGGAACGCCGGCGGCGCGGCAGCGGCCGAGGGGGGCTCGCCGAACCCGTTGGGCGCCGACGACCGTTCCCGGTCGTCGAACTGCGGCTCGGACGGCGAGTCGTCGCCCCAACCGGGGAAGCCCTGCTGCCGATCCGGCCCGTTCTGCCAGTCCGGCGGGCCCTGGCGCTCCGGGGCCTGCTGCCAGTCCGGCGCGGCCGGGCGCTCAGGCGCCTGCTGCCAGTCGGGCATGGCCGGGCGACCAGTGTCCTGCTGCCAGTCGGGCGCGCCCTGGCGGCCGGCGTCCTGCTGCCAGTCAGGCATGCCCGGACGCTCGGGAGCCGGGTCGGCCTGGAACGCCTCCGGGGCTGCCTGCTCCGGCTCGTTGTCCGACTCGGGTCGGGCCGGGCGGCCGTACACCCGGGGTTGTGGCGTGGCGGCGCTGGTCGGCCGCATGGCCTGGTCGGCCGGGGGCATCACCCGGCTGGCCAGCGGCACCGAGGCGCTCGCCGACGCGCGGCTCGCCGCGCTGGCGGCCGACTCGGCGTCCGAGACCGGTACGACGGCGCGGCCCGCTCCCGACTCCGGGGAGGTGCGCGGAGCGGGCACCGCGGCGGCGCTCGCCGACGCCTCCTCGGCCCGGCCCCAGCCGGCCGGCTCGGCCTCGTACTGTGCCGCCGCTTCCGGGGCGTCCCGGTCGGCATAGGCCGGCTGCTCGGGGATCGGGGGGTACTGCGTCGACGGCGCGTAGTCGGCCGGCGGGGCGGCGGCGAGGCTGGCGCCCGGCACGCGCTGCTCCTGCGGCGGTAGCGGCACCGCGTTGGCGGGTGAGATGCCGGGCGCGGGCGCCGGCTGGTAGGCCGGCGGCTCGTCAGCCCGGTCGGCGTCCCAGCCGCCTCGCGACTGGGCTTCCGCCTCGGCGCGGCCCCACACCTCGCCCGGCGCCCACGGCTGAACCTCCGCGACCCCGGGGTTGGCCTGCACCGGGTTGTCCGGGCCGGCGGCGGCCCAGCCGGGCGTCGCGTCGCTGCCGGGCACGCTGACGCTGGCCCGGGCGGCCGCAGGGCCGGCCTGCTCGGCCTGGGGCCAGGCGGTGGGTTCCGGACGCTCGGCCGGCTGGTCCTGGGGTGCGAGCACCCAGTCCGGCTGCTGCGGGCGGCCCTCGGCGGCACCCCAGGCGGCGGGCTGCGGGGCCTCCTCCTGCGCGGGCCAGTTCGCCGCCGGGACCTGGGCCGCGCCACGGGAGCCGGCCGACTCGGACTGCCCCCAGCCGGGGGACGGCTGCTCGGCCTGCCCGGCGGGCTGGCCCCAGGTCTGCGGGGCCTGCTCGGCTGGCGTCCAGACGGGCTGGTCATCCCGCGCGGCGGCGCCGACGGCCCAGCCACCGGACCCGGACGGGTCGTCCTGCGGGCCGGCTGCGCCGGATCGGCCGGCGGGCTGCGCCGGATCGGCGTGCCACTCACCGGCGGGCGGGTTGGCCTGCCCCGCGCCAGCCCATCCGCCGGAGCGGGACGGGTCGTCCTGGGCGGCGGGCCACGCGGCGGTGGCCGGGGGCACCTGCGCGGCGCCCCGGGCGGCCGGCTGGGCCGGTGCCCAGTCGGGCTGCTCCGGGGAACCGGCGGCCCAGGCGGGCGCGGCCTGCTCGGGCGGCGTCCAGCCCTGCTGCGGGGGAGTCCATGCGGCGGGCTGCGCCTGCTCCGGCGCGGCACCGCCGGTGGCCCACGCGGGCTGCGCCGGGTCGCTGGACTGCGGTGCGGCGGCGGCACCCCAGGCGGGGTTCGGCTGCTGCTCGGACTGGGTCGCCCAGGCCGGGGCGGACGGGTTCGGCCGCGCGGGTGGCGGGGGCGCCCAGCCCATTTCGGGGGCGGTGGCGTTGTAGCCGTTGTCCGGCTGCGCCGGGCGGTCGCCGTACGGCGCCGGTCCGCCGGCGCCCGGTGACACCTCGTCCGGCTCCTGGCCGGGGCGGTGCGGGCCCTCGGACGTCATGGGTGCGCCTCCTCCATCACATGTCGGCCGCCGGTGCCGATCGGTCTCCTCGGCATGGCTGCCGGCGTCACCGGCGTACCGCCGTGCCGGCTCCCCGCACCGTATCCGGTGGCCGCACGAGGCGTCCAAGGAGCACCGGTCGTCACTCCCCGTCGCCGGGTGGTGTCGAGCAGCTTCTATCGGCTCGGCGTCGGCCGGGCCGGCGGGCGGCGACCGAAGCCCACCGTACCGGGCGCTGCGGCAGCACGGAATCCCGGTGTCAGGTGCTGGCGCAACGCCGATGGCCCATCCGGTGAGCCGGATGGGCCATCGATCTGGAGGAGGTGAGGAATGTCGTGGAGCGTCAGCTCATGTGACGCTGGGCGATGACGAGGAGTTCCTCGCGAACGGCCGGCGAGTTGGCCGAGCGCAGCGCGTGCTCGATGGCACGGGCGCGGCGGTTGGCGTCGCGGTGGTTGCGGATTCGCTCGATCATGCTCATTTGGTGGGTCCTCCTGGCTATTCGGTTGTCGGCCCCTGATGCATCTATTCAACCGCAGAACTCGGCCAACTTCCATCGATTATTAGGTGAGATGGGACACCTGCCTAACAATCAAAGGTCAAGGGGGCTTGTGGCCGACGGTTTCGTCGCTCAACGGACACGGCCGGTGTGCCGGGCGTTAACCCGTGGCACACCGGCCGTGGCTGGCGTTTCGGACCGGTCAGGTCCAGGCGAGCAACGCCGCCTCGGGGTCGGCGAGGAAGTCGCCGATGTCGCGCAGGAACTTCGAGCCCAGCTCACCGTCGATGATCCGGTGGTCGAAACTCAGACCCAGCGTGGTGACCTGCCGCGCCTTGACCTTGCCCTTGTGCACCCACGGCATCTCCCGCACCGCGCCGAAGGCGAGGATCGCCGACTCGCCCGGCGGCAGGATCGGCGTGCCCGTGTCCACCCCGAACACCCCGACGTTGGTGATGGTCAGGGTGCCGCCGGACATGTCCGCGGGCGAGGTGCGGCCGGACTTCGCCGTCTGCACCAGGCCGTTCAGCGCGTCGGCCAACTCCCGCAGCGAGAGCCGGCCGGCGTCCTTCACGTTCGGCACGATCAGGCCGCGCTCGGTGGCCGCCGCGATGCCGAGGTTGACGTACTCCTTGACCACGATCTCGTCGCCGGCCCAGGTCGAGTTGACCATCGGGTGCCGCTTGACCGCCAGCAGCACGGCCTTCGCCACCAGCAGCAGCGGCGAGACCCGGACGTCGCGCCACTCCCGCCGGCCCCGCAGGCGCTCCAGCGCCTTCATCGCCCGGGTCACGTCGACGGTCAGGAACTCCGTCACGTGCGGAGCGGTGAACGCCGAGCGGGACATGTTCTCGGCGGTGAGCTTGCGGACGCCCTTGACCGGGATGCGCTGCTCACGGTCGGCGCCGAAGCTCGCGACGCTCGTCGCGGCCCGGGTGACCGCGACCGGCTCGGCCGCCGCCACGAAACCGCTCGCCGCCTGCTGTACGTCCTCCCGGGTGATCGAGCCCAGCGGCCCCGACCCGGTCAGCGTGCTCAGGTCGACGCCGAGGTCCTTGGCGAGCTTGCGTACCGGCGGCTTGGCCAACACGAGCCCGCCCGGCACCGGACCGCCGTTCCCGTTGCGGACCGGCTCCGGCGTGACCGGCTGCGGTGCGACCGGTGCCGGCGCGACCGGCGCCTCGGCCTGCGCCGGTACGGCACCCTTGCGGGGCCGGCGCTTCGCGGCGGTGGTACGCGGGCCGTAGCCGACGAGCACCGCCGTCCGCCCGCCCGGGGCGGCACCGCCGATCAGGCCCGGCTCGATCATGCCCTCGGCCGGGGCCAGCTCCACGGCCGCCAGCGAGGCCGCCGACGGGGTGGGCAGGTCGCCGGTGGGCGTGGCCGTGGTCGACGCGGTGGTGTCCAGCGGGCCCGCGCCCGGGTCGGTGTCGATCGCGATGATCGGCGTACCGACCTCGACAGTGGTGCCCTCCGGGTGGTGGATCGCCTGCACCTGCCCGGCCCACTTCGCCGGGATCTCCACCGCCGCCTTGGCCGTCTCGACCTCGACGATCGGTTGGTTCAGCTCGATGGTGTCGCCGACCTTGACCAGCCAGGCCAGGATCTCGCCCTCGGTCAGCCCCTCGCCCAGGTCGGGCAGGTTGAACGTCTTGATCCGGGACATGCCGCTCACCAGCCGAAGGTGCGGTCGACGGCGTCGAGCACCCGGTCGAGGTCGGGCAGGTACTCCTCCTCCACCCGGGCGGCCGGGTAGGGGGTGTCGAAGCCCGTGACCCGCAGCACCGGCGACTCCAGGGAGTAGAAGCACTCCTCGGTGATCCGGGCGGCCAGTTCGGCGCCGAGGCCGATGTTGGACGGCGCCTCGTGCACCACGACCGCGCGGCCGGTGCGCTTCACCGACTCGTAGGCGGCGGCGAGGTCCAGCGGGGACAGCGAGCGCAGGTCGATGACCTCCAGCTCCCGGCCGTCCTCGGCGGCGGCCGTCGCGGCCTCCAGGCAGGTCCGCACCATCGGCCCGTACGCCAGCAGGGTCACGTCGGTGCCGGGCCGCACCACCCGTGCCGAGTGCAGGGGGTACGCGCCGGACAGCGGCGCGTCCAGGTCGACCTGGCCCTTCTCCCAGTACCGCCGCTTGGGCTCCAGGAAGACGATCGGGTCGTCCGAGGCGATGGCCTGCTGGATCATCACGTAGGCGTCCTGCGGGTTGGCGCAGGTCACCACCTTCAGGCCGGCGGTGTGGGCGAAGTACGCCTCCGGCGATTCGGAGTGGTGCTCGACCGCGCCGATGCCACCGCCGTACGGGATCCGGATGACCATGGGAATGCTGAGCCGGCCGCCCGAGCGGTAGTGCATCTTCGCCACCTGCGACACGATCTGGTCGTACGCGGGGTAGACGAACCCGTCGAACTGGATCTCGCAGACCGGCCGGTAGCCACGGATGGCCAGGCCGACGGCGGTGCCGATGATGCCGGACTCGGCCAGCGGGGTGTCGATCACCCGCTGGTCGCCGAAGTCCTTCTGGAGCCCGTCGGTGATCCGGAAGACGCCGCCGAGCTTGCCGACGTCCTCGCCCATGATGATGACCTTGGGGTCGGTCTCCAGGGCGCGGCGCAGGCCGGTGTTGAGGGCCTTGCCGAGGGTGAGCGTCTCCGTGGCCATCAGTGGGCGCTCCCCTCGAACGACTCCATGTAGCGGTTGAACTGCGCACGCTGCTCGTCGAGCAGCGGCGACCCGTTGGGGTAGACGTGGTCGAACATCGTCACCGGCTCCGGGTTGGGCATGGTGAGCACCCGCTCGCGCAGGTGCACCGCCTCGCGGCGGGCCTGCTCGTCGACCTCGGCGAAGAAGGCCGCGTCGGCGATCTGCTGCTTTTCCAGGAAGGCCTTGACCCGGATGATCGGGTCCTTGGCCTGCCACGACTCCACCTCGCTGGCGATCCGGTAACGGGTCGGATCGTCGGAGGTGGTGTGCGCGCCCATCCGGTAGGTGTACGCCTCGATCAGGCTCGGCCCCTGCCCGTGCCGGGCGTTGTCCAGCGCCGTGCGGGTGACCGCGTACGACGCCAGCACGTCGTTGCCGTCCACCCGTACGCCGGGGAAACCGAAGCCGGCGGCCCGCTGGTAGAGCGGGACGCGGGTCTGCCGCTCCAGCGGCTCGGAGATCGCGTACTGGTTGTTCTGGCAGAAGAAGACCAGCGGCGCGTTGAACACGCTGGCCCAGACGAACGCCTCGTTCACGTCGCCCTGGCTGGTCGCCCCGTCGCCGAAGTAGGCGATCGCGGCCTCGCCGTCGTCGGTGCCGACCTTGCCGTCCATGGTGATGCCCATGGCGTACCCGGTCGCGTGCAGGGTCTGCGCGCCGATGACGATCGTGTACATGTTGAACTTGAACTCGTTCGGGTCCCAGCCGCCCTGGTCGACGCCGCGGAACAGACCGAGCGGCATGATCGGGTCGATGCCCCGGCAGTAGAGGACGCCGTGCTCCCGGTAGGTCGGGAAGGCCATGTCCTGCGTCCGCAGCGCGCGCCCGGAGCCGACCTGGGCGGCCTCCTGGCCGAGCAGGCTGGCCCAGAGGCCCAGCTCGCCCTGCCGCTGGAGCGCGGTCGCCTCGGCGTCCAGCTTGCGGACCAGCACCAGGTCGCGGTAGAGCCCGCGGTACTCCTCGTCGGTGAAGTCGACACGGTACTCGGTGCCGTCCGGCCCGGTGGCGCTGTCGATCCGCTCGCCTTCGGGGGTGAGCAGCTGCACCAGCTCGGGGTCGCCGGTCGCGCCCTTCTTGGAGCGGGGAGCTGCCCGCCTGCTGCGGGTGGTGCCCCCGGGGTCGCCCTTTGCCATCGGTCTCTCCCTGTCGTGTCTGCGTCGGCACCGGGGGATCACCCGGCCACGCAACTCGTGCGCCTGCCCGGCTGCTGCCGGACCGGTTCCTGGCGGCCGCGCCTAGCCCCGGTGGGGGTTGCCGCGCGGCGTGAAGCCGGGTTCTGGCCGAACCCGGTTCGGGAGCGCCGGCGCCGGGCCGCGCCTGCCGCGAGGGTGCGCGGAGGTCACGGCTGCGTTGCCGTCGTGCTCCATATTCGCAGAGCAGGTGAGCGGGCCCACAGTACGCCTGCCTCGCATTCCGACCGCCTACGGTTTGATGTTCTTTGTCGCCATCGTGCCGCCCTGCGCCCACCAGGCAATCCGGTGATGATTCGTCACCGTTCGGCCAGTGTCGCGTGTCGACACGCGGTGGATGTTGGCTGACCGAGGGTGACTGGGCGAGGCTGATTACCGCAGGAACGTGCCGATCGGGTGATTAGCCGGATTCCCACCGGTGAACGCCCCCGGCGTGCCTCGGACGGCGACGACAAGGGGTGTGCGGTGGACGAGCCAGGTGACGGTCCCGGCACACCCATGCTCGGACGCCACCGGTCGCCAGGCGGCTACCGCCGGGTGATCGGGTCACACCGGGCACCCGGCGCGGGCGGCCCCTCCCGGGGTTACCTGCTCACCGTCGCACTGTTGGCCGGCACCGCGTCGATGCCCGTCCTCGCCGCGGTCAGCGCGGGCTCGGCCACCCCGGGCAGCAGCGCGCTACCGGACACCAGCACCCCGTTCATCCCGACCCCGTCGGTCGGGCCGGTGGTCATCCCGATGCCGGTGACCAGTCAACCGCCGCCGGTCGCGCTGCCGGCACCGGGCACACCCAGCGCCGGCCCGACCGCGACCGCCGACTGGGTGCCCGCCGCTCCCTGGCGTCTCCCGGACGAGTCGTGGTCCGGCCCGACGGCCGACGACCGGCTGCCCGCCCGTCGGATGGTGCCCGCGCCACCGGCGCCGCGACCCACCCGGAGCGCCCCGCCGGCCGCGCCCCCGCCCCCGCACCCGACCAGCCCGTCGCCGTCGCCGGCGCCGACCGGGTCACCGGACCCGGACCCGACCGAAACGCCCCCGCCGAGCCCGACGCCGACCGACTCGGCGACACCCACCGCGACCGGTTCGTCGACCGCCACCGCCGTCCCCACCAGCACCCTCCCCGCACCCGCCAGCACATCCCCGCCGTCGGCCACGCCCGGCCCGTCGGCCACGCCCGGCCCGTCGGCCACGCCCGACCCGTCGGCCACCCCTGGCCCGTCGACCATGCCCGGCCCGCCGACCACCCGGCCCGAGCCGACCACCCCGCCGTCGCCGCACGCGCCGACCTCCCGGATGCCGTCGTCGGTCACCGCGCGACCACCGGTCACGCCGCCCACGTCGGCCGACCCGGCGACGCCAACCGGGCGTCCGTCGCCGGCCGGACCCACGCGTCCCACCCAGTCCCCGGCGGTACGGTGACGAGCAGGCGTCGCCGAGACGGCGGTGGTCGACGGTAGGCGCGTACCGGAGGGGGTGGCGTGGGCGGCGGTGTGGAACCCCGCCAGGTCGCCGCCCGGCCCGGTCCAGGGCTGCGGGTCGCCCGACTGGTCACCGAGCTGACCGCCCCGGCCGTGCTGGTGTCGCTGCTGATGGTCGCCGTGAGCTGGCACAGCACCCGGGGCAGTGCCCGCGGCCTGCTCTGGGGTCTGCTCGCGACGCTCTTCGTCACCGGCATCCCGTTCGCCTACATCGTCGGCGGGGTCCGCCGCGGTCGGCTCACCGACCACCACATCGGCCGTCGGGAGCAGCGCCGGGTGCCGCTGCTGGTCGGCCTCGGCTCGGTCGCCGCCGGGCTCGCCCTGCTCGTCGTCCTCGGCGCGCCCCGGCCGTTGCTGGCGCTGGCGGTGGCCGGGCTGGTCGGACTGGTGGTCGCCGTGTCGGTGAGCCACTGGTGGAAGATGTCGATCCACTCGGCGGTCTCCGCCGGCACCCTGGTCATCCTGGCGCTGACCTTCGGGCGCGGGTTCCTCGTCGCCGCGCCGCTGTTGGCCGTGGTCGGCTGGTCCCGCGTACGCCTGCGGGATCACACCGTCTCGCAGGTGCTCGCCGGCGGTGTGCTCGGCGCGCTGATCGCCGCGGTCGTCTTCGGTTTGCTGCGCTGAGCGACCGTCGCCGGGCGGGCGGCGTGGTGCCGCCCGCCCGGCGGCCGTCAGGCGCCGTCGTCGGCGAGGCGGTGCCGGTTCGCCTCGATCCAGGCGTCCAGCGCGGCCGGGTCGTCCGGGTCCACGCCGTCGGCCATCAGTTGCGCGACCGCGGCCGTGGCCGGGCTGCGCCGCTCGCCGGTGGAGTAGAGCCGGGCGAACTCCGGCACCATCTCCTCGATCGCCTCGTCGGTGCGTGTCGCGGCCGCCTCGGGCAGCCCGCGCTGGCGCGACGCGTACCGGGCCCAGGCGCGCAGCACCCGGGGCAGCATCGCCGCGTCGTCCATGTCCAGCACGGCGCGGCGGTGCACCCAGTCGAGCAGGAAGAGCCCGGCCACGGCCGGGCTCCACCGCATCGGGTCAGCGTCCGGGAAGCTCGCCGAGTGGTCCAGCAGCAGGCTCAGGCAGAAGTGCAGCGAGGCGAGTTCCGGGCCGTCGACGCTGTCGAGCCCGAACCGGGCGGCCTCCGGCGCCGCCAGGAACCGCCGGACCAGGTCGGTGCGCTCGGCGGCGGACAGCGGCTCGACCTCCGCCGGGCCGGTCGGGTCGGCTGCCGTGGGGAGCAGCGCCAGCCGGGCGCCGACCAGCGCGCGGTCGGTGGAGAGCGAACCCTCGCCGGGCAGCTCGGTCAGGTCGTCGGTGACCGAGAGGTGCCGGGCCACCTCGCCCCGCAGCCGGGACGGGTCCTCGGTGCGGAACCAGGTCAGCTCGTCGTCGGCGCACATCTGCCGGACCTGGTCCAGGATCCGCTCCGCCGGCCCGCCGACGAAGATGTCCTTGGTGATCCCGATGTTGTGGTCGACCAGGGCCACCAGGGCGTGCTCCGGGCCACCGGCCGCGTCGTCGTACGCGAAGGTGGCGAGGTAGGAGGTCTGGTCGCCGTACACGTCGCCGTACGCCCAGCTGCCGGTCAGGTGCACCCGGCCGAGCTGCCCGGACCAGGCGGGCGCCTGGCTGCCCGGGCGCACCCGCTCGGTGCCCTCGGCGGTCGGGACGAGCGTGGCGAAGACCTGCCGGATGGTGGTCGCCGCCGCGATCCGGCGGCGGGCGGTGGCGGCGAGGAACCCGGTGACGAACTCCCGCACGGCGGTGTCGCGGTCGGTCTCCGCGATCGCGTAGACACTGCCCAGCAGCGCGCTGCCGAGCATCTCGGCGTCGAGGGCGGACTCCAGCTTGGTCACGTCGCGTGCGGCGTGCAGCACCGCGTCGTAAGGGGTCTGAGGCGTGGCCATGCTCCGACCCTACGCCGGTCGGGGCGTACCAAGCGGCGTCAGCGGCGGGCGGCGTCCCGCAGCGCGTCGCGTGCCTGCGCGTAGGAGGCCAGCACGATCCGCACCGGGGCGAGCACGTACTCCGCGCCGACGTCGGCGACCTTGGCCGTCAGGCGCTGCTCGGCGCGGGCGCGGGCCCGCCGGGCGGCCCAGCGCACCACCGGGCGGGTCACC
The DNA here is from genome assembly GCF_042872475.1 of Micromonospora sp. NPDC005252. Lineage (NCBI taxonomy): Bacteria > Bacillati > Actinomycetota > Actinomycetes > Micromonosporales > Micromonosporaceae > Micromonospora > Micromonospora sp. NPDC005252. Next base: position 315,861 of record NZ_JBIAKN010000003.1, read on the forward strand.
GCCGCCACCAGCAGCCCGGCCAGCAGGCCGCCGAGCAGCAGCAGGGTGGGCAGCGGCACCTGGCCGACCATCGGGTTGTCCAGCGCGGGCAGGCCGAGCGCCCGCAGCGCGTAGCCGAGCACCAGCCAGCCCAACCCGACCACGGCGGCCAGGGTGACCAGCCACTGCACACCGCCGACGACCCGCCACCAGAGCGGTCGCCGGTCCAGGCCGAGGTCGGTGCCGGCGATCGTCCGGTCCAGCGCGTCCGGCAGGTCGCCCAGGCGGGACCGGGCGGCGGAGGTGACCGCCGCCGGCCAGGCGGCGGGCAGGTCGGCGGCAGCCCGGTCGGCCACCGCGCGGATCGCCAGGCCGAGCGCCGAGCGTTGGGTGGCGGTCGGATCAGGCACCGAGGTCGCCGCGACCAGGCTCTCCGCCGGGTCGGCTGCGCCGCCGGTCGGGCCGGGCAGGTGCAGCCGGCGCAGCGGGTCGGGTCGGAGCCGACGCCAGCCCCGCACCACCGGCCAGCCGGTGGCCGCGCCGGCCCGATGCCGGTACGCCTGCTCCACCGCCTCGGTCACCGCCGGCACACCGGCCGTGCCGGCCAGCGCCCGGTTCAGCGCGGCGACGGCCGTGCCGTCCGGGCCACCCGCCGGTCGGGCCGAGCCGACCAGCTCGTCCAGCCCGGCGACGACCGAGTCGACGTCGCCGGCCAGCCGACGCAGGGCGGCCTGCCGCTCGGCGACCGTACGCTCCAGCGCGGTACGCAGCCCGACCATCCCGGCCGGGTCGATGGCGGTGGTGGCGAGCAGTGGCACGCCGGTCAGCCCGTCGGAGTCGAGCAGCCGGCGCAGGTCGTCCAGGACGCGGGGCAGCTCGGTCGGTGGCAGCCGGTCGGCCTGGTTGAGCACGACCAGGGTGACGTCGCGGTGCCGGTGGAACTCGCGCAGGTAGCTGTCGTGGATGACCCGGTCGGCGTACTTCTGCGGATCGACCACCCAGACCACCTGGTCGACCAGGCCGAGCAGCCGGTCCACCTCCAGCCGGTGGGACCGCTGCACCGAGTCGAAGTCGGGCAGGTCGAGCAGGATCAGCCCGTGCAGCGCCGTCTCGTCGTCCGCGTCGAGCGCGCTCTCCCGGACGAAGCGGTGCCGGGGCAGCACCCCGGTCCAGTCGAGCAGCCGGTTGGCGCCCTCCAGCGGCCCCCACACGCACGCGTGCGTCACGCCGGTGGTCGGCCGGCGAACCCCGACCGGGGAGAGTTCCAGCTGGGCCAGCGCGTTGAACAGGCTGGACTTGCCGCTGCCGGTGGCGCCGGCGAGGGCCACCACGGTGTGATCGCGGGACAGGGCGAGCCGGGTGCCGGCCCGCTCGACCAGGGTGTGCGCGGGCACCAGCTCGGCGTCCGGCAGCAGGCCGTCGACGGCGGTCAGGAACCGGCGTACGGCCTCCAGGCGGGCGATCAGCGCGTCCGGGTCGACCCGCTGGTCGCCGCGGAACGCCTCGCATACCCGGCCGGCGATGTTGGTCACCGCGAACCCTCCTCGTCGCCGACCGGCAGGGTGCCGTCGCCGGTGGCCAGGCCGCTGCGGTGCCGGGCCAGCTCGACCCGTCCGGCGGCCCGCCGCAGCGCGTCACCGGCCGCCTCGGCGGGTCGGGCTTCGGCGGTGCGGGTCAGGAAGCGGTCCGCCTCCGCGTCCAGCAGCGTCCGGACCCGCGCCACCAGGTCGACCCGGGCCTTCGCGGCGAGGGTACGCACCGCCTGGTCGCCGAAGATCGCCTGGAGGACAGCCTGCGCGGCGACCGTCGTACCGGCCCCGGTGGCCAACTCCAGCCCGGTGGGGATGAACGCGGTCGAGGCGAACACGGCGATCATCACGGCCAACCCGGTGGCGTTCACCGCGTACGCGGCGGTGCGGGCCACGAACCGCTTGTCGCCGCCCTCGACCCGGACCAGCTCCAGCACGCCGCGTTGCCAGTCCCGGACCATCCGTTCGGCGCGTTCGGGCAGGTCGTCGCTCGGGTGGGCGAGCCCCGGCTCGAGCAGGTCCGCTCCCGCCGGGTGTGCCTTCCACCCGGTGTACGCGGATTCGGCGGCCTCGGACGCGACGCCCCGCAGCAGGGTGACGAGCTGCGACTCGATGGCGTTGCGCAGCTCGGCGGCCGGCGCGGGCCGGCCGGTGACGGCGGCCACCACCCGGTCGCGGAGTCGCCCGATGCGGGCCTCCAGCGTGCGGAAGAACTCGCCGGTGCCGACGAACTCCTGCCAGCGGGCCAGCACCTCACCGCGGAGCAGTCGGCCGTCCTGCAGGCCCTGCTCGACGGTCCGCTCGGCACCCCGGTACGCGGCCCGGACCCGTTCGTCCAGCCCGTCGGCGGCGGTGACCTGCTCGTCGGCCGCGTCGGCCAGCTCCTCGACGGCGGGGTGCAGGGCGGCCAGCGCGCCGTCCAGGGTCTGCCGGACCACCGCCGCGCGGGCGTCCGCGTCGGCGGCCAGCCGGGCGAACCAGTCGGCCAGCGGCGCCGTGACCCCCTCGGGCAGCAGCCCTTGACCGTCGACCCAGGTCTCCGGGAGGACGAACAGCGGCGCCCGGCCCAGATCCTGCGCGGCGAGCATCTCGGCCAGGTGCGCGGCGATCTCGTCGCTGGCCTCGGCGGGCACCCGGTCGAGCACCATGGCGATCACGGCGCCCCGGGCCCGCGCGCTGCGCAGCAGCTCCCACGGCACCGCGTCGGCGTACCGGGCGGCAGTGGTGACGAAGAGCCAGAGGTCGGCGGCGGCGAGCAGTTGGCTCGCGAGCGCCCGGTTGGCGTCGACGACGGAGTCGATGTCCGGTGCGTCGAGGAAGGCCAGACCCGGCGGCAGAGCGGGGGCGGTGACCAGGTGCAGGGAGCGTGGATCGTCGCTCGGCTCGGTGGTGCGGGTCAGCCCGGGCAGCAGGTCGCCCTGCCGGAACCAGGACGCGTCGGCCGGGTTGCAGACAAGCACCGGGGAGCGGGTGGTGGGCCGCAGCACACCGGCGGCGCTGACCCGGGCCTTGACCAGGCTGTTAACCAGGGTCGACTTGCCCGCGCCGGTGGAACCGCCGACCACCACGAGCAGCGGGGCGTCCAGTCGGGCGAGCCGGGGCAGCAGGTAGTCGTCGAGCTGGTCGGTGAGGGCGCTCGCGGTGTGCCGGGCGGCCTTGGCGGAGGGCAGGGCGAGCGGATAGCGGGTCGCGCCGATCGCGGCCTTCAGGCCCGACAGCGCGCCGGGGAGGCTGTCGTCCCCGGTGGTGGCGGGCGGCTCCTCCGCGGCGTCCGGCGGGCCGGTGCGGGCTGCGACGGCGGGCGCGCCGGAACGGGTGGCGGAATCGCCGTGCGTCGTCACCGCTAAAGCGTGCCCGACCGATGCAAGGGAAGACAACCGGACGGTAATAACGGCTGGGTTGCGTCGGGTCGGCTCAACTCAACTTGACGATTCGCCAGCGCGTGGCACTATTGAGTCCAGTTCACTCAACTTGTGGTGGGGTCCGCTGCGGGCGGTGCCCGCCGAGCAGTCGCGGGCGATGCCCGCCACCTGCACAACCTTACGAAGTGAGGAAGCGAAGATGGCACGTGCGGTCGGTATCGACCTCGGCACGACGAACTCCTGCGTCAGCGTTCTCGAGGGCGGTGAGCCCACCGTCATCGCCAACGCTGAGGGCTCGCGGACGACCCCGTCGATCGTCGCGTTCGCCCGCAACGGCGAGGTGCTCGTCGGTGAGGTCGCCAAGCGCCAGGCGGTGACCAACCCGGACCGGACGATCCGCTCGGTCAAGCGCGAGGTCGGCACGAACTGGTCCGTCGACATCGACGGCAAGAAGTACACCCCGCAGGAGATCTCGGCCCGGACGCTGATGAAGCTCAAGCGGGACGCCGAGGCGTACCTGGGCGAGCAGATCACCGACGCGGTGATCACCGTCCCGGCCTACTTCAACGACAGCCAGCGCCAGGCCACCAAGGAGGCCGGTGAGATCGCCGGCTTCAACGTGCTGCGGATCGTCAACGAGCCGACCGCGGCCGCCCTGGCGTACGGGCTGGACAAGGGCTCCAAGGAGCAGACCGTCCTGGTCTTCGACCTCGGCGGCGGCACCTTCGACGTGTCGCTGCTGGAGCTCGCCGAGGGCGTCATCGAGGTCAAGTCGACCAGCGGTGACAACCACCTCGGTGGCGACGACTGGGACCAGCGGATCATCGACCACCTGGTCAAGACGTTCCGCGGCGAGCACGGCATCGACCTCAGCCAGGACAAGATGGCCCTCCAGCGCCTCCGTGAGGCCGCCGAGAAGGCCAAGATCGAGCTGTCCGCCGCCACCACGACCAACATCAACCTGCCGTACATCACCGCCGGCGCGGCCGGCCCGCTGCACCTCGACGTGACGCTCAGCCGCGCCGAGTTCCAGCGGATGACGCAGGACCTGCTGGACCGCTGCAAGGGCCCGTTCGAGCAGGCCGTGAAGGACGCCGGGATCAAGATCTCCGACGTCGAGCACGTCATCCTCGTCGGTGGTTCGACCCGGATGCCCGCCGTGACCGACCTGGTCAAGCAGCTCACCGGCCGCGACCCCAACAAGGGCGTCAACCCGGACGAGGTCGTCGCCGTCGGCGCCGCCCTGCAGGCCGGTGTGCTCAAGGGTGAGGTCAAGGACGTCCTGCTGCTCGACGTGACCCCGCTGAGCCTGGGCATCGAGACCAAGGGCGGCATCTTCACCAAGCTCATCGAGCGCAACACCACCATCCCGACCAAGCGCTCCGAGGTCTTCACCACGGCGGACGACAACCAGCCGTCGGTGCTGATCCAGGTGTTCCAGGGTGAGCGGGAGATCGCGGCGTACAACAAGAAGCTCGGCACCTTCGAGCTGACCGGCCTCCCGCCGGCGCCGCGCGGCGTGCCGCAGATCGAGGTCGCCTTCGACATCGACGCCAACGGCATCGTCAACGTGCACGCCAAGGACCTGGGCACCGGCAAGGAACAGAAGATGACGATCACCGGCGGCTCGTCGCTGCCGAAGGACGACATCGAGCGGATGCGCCGGGACGCCGAGGAGCACGCGGAGGAGGACAAGCGCCGCCGCGACGACGCCGAGACCCGCAACGTGGCCGAGGCGCTCCAGTGGCAGACCGAGAAGTTCCTCGCCGAGAGCGGCGACAAGCTGCCCAGCGAGAACCGGGAGCAGCTCAACGAGGCGCTCGGTGAGCTCCGGGGTGCCCTGGGCGGTCAGGACATCGAGAAGATCAAGTCCGCCCACGAGAAGCTGGCGCAGGTCTCCCAGCAGGCTGGTTCGCTGCTCTACTCCCAGCAGGCCGAGCAGGGCCAGCAGCCGGGCGGCGAGGCCGGCCCGGGTGCGACCGGTGCGACCGGTCCGCAGGCCGGCGCCGCCGGTGGCGCCGACGACGTGGTCGACGCCGAGATCGTGGACGAGGACGGCAAGAAGTGACCATCGGCCTCCGACACGTATCCACGGCGAAGGGGATGAGGTAGCCGCATGACGCAGAAGCCACGAGCCGCCGACCCGGGCGACACCGGGTCGACGCCGGGTGGCTCCGCGCCCACGGAGCCGGCCACCGGCGACGGGGAGCGGGTCGTCATCCGCAACAACCGCAAGCTGACCGACACGTCGGAGCCGGCGGGCACCGCCACGGACGCGGGCAGCGACGTACCCGCCGAGGGCCTGGTCGAGGACGCCGAGATCGTGGTCGACGAGATCGAGGCCGAGGTCAACTCCACCGACGGGCCGGAGCCGTCCGGCCCGCCGGTGGTGGACGCCCCGGCGCAGCCGGTGGACGGCGGTGGCACGTCGCTCGGCGCCGAGCTGGAGGCGCTCCGGGCCGAGCTGGACGAACGGACCAGGGACCTGCAGCGGGTGTCGGCGGAGTACGCCAACTACCGCAAGCGGGTCGACCGGGACCGCAGCCTGGTCCAGGAGCAGGCGACCGGCTCGGTGCTGGCCGCGCTGCTGCCGATCCTCGACGACCTGGACCGGGCCCGGGAACACGGCGACCTGGTCGGGCCGTTCGGAACGGTGGCGGAACAGCTCACCACCGCGCTGGGCAAGTTCGGCCTGAACGCCTTCGGCGAGCAGGGCGAACCGTTCGACCCGACCCGGCACGAGGCGGTCGCGCACCAGACCTCGGCCGAGGTCAGCGAGCCGACCTGCGTGCAGGTCATGCGACGCGGCTACCAGCTCGGTGAGCGGCTGCTGCGCCCCGCGCTGGTCGCGGTCGCGGATCCGGAATAGTGCGAGACAGTGACCGGGTCGTCCCGTCCCCCGCACAGCGGTGGACGGGACGGCCGGGCCACAACGGTCGGAAGGAGGTGGTGGACCGGTGAGTTCGAAGGACTGGCTCGAGAAGGACTTCTACGCCGTGCTCGGCGTGGACAAGGCCGCCTCCGCGGATGACATCAAAAAGGCGTACCGCAAGCTGGCCCGGGAATCGCACCCGGACCACAATCCGGGCGACCCGAAGGCCGAGGAGCGGTTCAAGGCCGTGTCCGAGGCGTACAACGTGTTGTCGGACGCCGGCCGTCGCCGGGAGTACGACGAGATGCGTTCGCTGTTCAGTTCGGGCGCGTTCCGGCGCAACGCCCGGGCGGGCGGCCAGCCGGGCGGGATGCCGTTCGACGTCTCCGACCTGTTCGGCGGTGGCGCCGCCGGTGGCGGTGACCGCCGCTTCGGCGGGGCCGGCTTCCAGGACCTGTTCAGCTCGATCTTCTCGGGTGGGCAGGCCGGTGGGCAGGCGGCTCCACGTGGGCCCGCGCGCGGCCGGGACGTGGAGACCGAGGTAGCTCTGGACTTCGGCGACGCGGTGCGCGGGGTGACCCTGCCGCTGACGTTGCGCGCCCCCGGCGTCTGCGACACCTGCCACGGCAACGGCGCCAAGCCCGGCACCCAACCGCGTACCTGCCCGGTCTGTCACGGCGCCGGGGTCACGACCCGCAACCAGGGGTCGTTCAGCTTCTCCGAGCCCTGCGGCAACTGCCAGGGCGTCGGCACCGTCGTGGAGGAGAAGTGCCCGGAGTGCCACGGCAGCGGCGGAGTCACCAAGACCCGCACGATGAACGTGCGCTTCCCGGCCGGTGTGGCCGACGGCCAGCGCATCAGGCTGGCCGGGCGCGGTGAGCCCGGTGAGCGTGGTGGCCCGGCCGGCGACCTGTTCGTGCACGTCAAGGTCCGGCCGGACGAGCTGTTCGGGCGTACCGGAGACGACCTGACGTTGACCGTGCCGGTGACCTACGCGGAGGCCGTGCTCGGCACGGACCTGCGGGTGCCCACGCTCGACGGCGCGGTGACGCTGCGGGTACCGCCCGGCACGCCCAGCGGGCGGGTGCTGCGGGCCCGGGGCAAGGGTGTGGTCCGTCGCGACGGGCAGGCCGGTGACCTGCTGGTCACCCTGGATGTGGTGGTGCCGGCCCGTCTGTCGGACGAGGCGCGGGCGGCGCTGGAGGCGTTCGCCGAGCAGAGTCCGCCGGCGGCGCGGGAACACCTCGACGCCCGGGTGCGTCGGGTCGGATAGTCCGGTGGGATGGACGCGGAGGTGAGCGGGATGTCGGGCGAGTTCCTCGGTTCGGGTGACCCTGCCTACGAGGCCAAGGTACTCATGATCTCGGTGGCGGCACGGATGGCGGGGATGCACCCGCAGACCCTGCGCCAGTACGACCGGCTGGGGCTGGTGCAGCCCGGCCGGGCTGCCGGCGGTGGCCGTCGATACAGCGTCCGGGACGTGGTGCTGCTGCGCGAGGTGCAGCGGCTCAGCCAGGACGACGGGATCAACCTGGCCGGCGTCAAGCGGATCATCGGGCTGGAGCGGTTGCTGGAGCAGGCGCAGCAGCGGGTCGCACGGCTGGAGGCGGAGCTGGACGCCGCGTACCGCCGGGTGGCCGAGCTGGAGTCACTGGCCCGTTTCCCGGGCCGGGATCTGGTGCCGACCAACCGCACGTCCACCGCGCTGGTGGTCTGGCGTCCCCGCCGTACACCCGACCGCTGACCCTGCTCCTCGGCCTGGCCCGCGCCGGATTTTCCGGCGCGGACCAGGCCGTTTCCGTTAGCCTGTCAATACGGGTCCTATCGCCTTAATTCGGGCCTATCGGCGCGGTTGGGGGAGCGATGACGGAGCAGGCGAAGAGCCTCGCTCAGCAGACGGAGGAGCGGTTGGAAAGTCTGGCCGACACCGTCCGCGAGAAGTTCGACAAGGTCACCGAGGCAACCTTTCGCGACCGGATCAAGGAGGGACGGTTCGCCGACCAGGACGACCACGGCGTCGACCCGGCCCGAGCCGAGACCGAGCGCAAGCAGGACTGATCCGGTGACCGACGTGCGGGCCGGGACCCACGGGGGGTCCCGGCCCGTTCGCCCTGCTTGCTTGCGGTTGTTGCCCGGCCTCAGCCGAGGCGGCGGTTTTCGCGGACCAGGCCGCCCTCGCACCAGTCCCGGTAGACGAAGAGGTCCGGCCGGGCCAGCAGGACGCGGCCGTTGTGCGCCCAGATCCTCATCAGCTCGTCGCCGTCGCGCTCGGCCTGCTCGACCAGCTTGCGGAAGCGGCGCTTGGGATGGGCACGAAAGTTCGTCCGGATGCCGTCCGCGGCGTAGATGTAGAGGCAGTGCAGCGCGAAGCGCCGCGCGGGGCAGGTCGCGTCCATCGCCAGCTCGAAGAGCGTCAGCACCAGGCGGTCGCCGGAGACCAGGAGGTCCCAGTCGGGTGGCATGGAGGACAACGGCACCGAATCGGGCTGGAACGCCCAAGCTCGCAACTCCGCCGGCGTCGGATCGACGGGGTTGGCAAAACCGTGGAACGTCGACTCCTGCACGCTCACCGGCCAACCTTCCGCTCTCGCCCGCGTCTGGCAACGCTGCCTGCGGACCGTGGCTGCTGGGGCGAAACGGTAACCCGCCGTCGAGTGCTGCGGTAGTACCCGCAGGGAGCAATTCGGCATCCGTCGGCCGGCCTGGCCCGAACGGCCGTTCGGGTGTCCTGGCCAGCGCCGCTGCCGCGCCGACAAGGGCACGGCAGCGGGCTGAACGTCAGTCGTGGATCGACACCGGCTCCCGCCGCTGGGCCGCCGCGCGGTTGCGCAACCACCGCTTGAACCACGGGAAGTCGGGCAGCCGGGCCAGGATCGGCCCGGTCACCACGGTGATCAGGACGTACGTCGCGGCGAGCGCGGCCAACCGCGGCTCGACGCTGCCGGCCGCGACCGCGAGCCCGGCGATGACGATCGAGAACTCACCTCGGGGTACGAGGGCCAGGCCGGCCCGCCAGCGACCGGGTTCGGCGATGCCGACCCGGCGGGCCGCCAGGTAGCCGGTGAGCGTCTTCGTGCCCATGGTGACCACGGCCAGGGCGAGCGCCGGCAGCAGCACCGGCGGGATGTCCTGCGGGCTGGTGGTCAGGCCGAAGAACACGAAGAACACCGCGGCGAACAGGTCCCGCAGTGGCGAGAGCAGCTCGGTGGCGTGGTGTGCCACCGGGCCGGAGAGGGCGATGCCGACCAGGAATGCGCCGACCGCCGCCGACACCTGCAGCTTCGCCGCGATGCCCGCGATCAGCAACGTCAGGCCGAGTACGCCGAGCAGCAGCGCCTCCGGGTCCTTCGCCGACAGGGCGGACGAGATCAGGTGGCCGTACCGGATGGCGACCACCAGAACGATCAGCACCGTACCCACCGCGACGGTGAGCGCGATCCCGCCGCCGACCAGGCCGCTGCCTAGCAGCACGGCGGTGACCAGGGGCAGGTAGAGCGCCATCGCCAGGTCCTCGATGACCAGCACCGAGAGGATCACCGGGGTCTCCCGGTTACCGAGCCGACCCAGGTCGGCGAGGACCTTGGCGATCACGCCCGACGAGGAGACCCAGGTGATGCCGCCGAGCACCAGGGCGGCCACCCAGTCCCAGCCGAGCAGCAGGGCGAAGATGGCGCCGGGCAGGGCGTTGAGCAGCCCGTCGATCAGGCCGGCCGGTGCTGCCGAGCGCAGGTTGCCGACGAGCTCGTTGGCCGAGTACTCGAGGCCGAGCATCACCAGCAGCAGGATCACGCCGATCTCGGCGCCGACCGCGAAGAATTCCTCACTGGCGTCCAGCGGCAGCAGCCCGCCGTGCCCGAACGCGAGCCCGGCGAGCAGGTAGAGGGGGATGGGAGAGAGGCCGATGCGTCGGCTGAGCCGGCCGAGGAGCCCGAGCAGCAGCAGGAGCGCGCCGACTTCGATGAGCAGCGTGGTGAGATCGTGCATCCGCCTCAGCCGTCCGGGTCACTGTCGGCGAGGATGGCGGACACGCCGTCGAGACCCTGACGGGTCCCGACGACGACCACCACGTCACCGGCCGCGAAGCGGAAGGAGGGCTCGGGCGACACGTTCACCGTGCCATCGCGCAGCACCGCCACGATCGAGGCGCTGGTGCGGGTACGCGCCTTGGTGTCGCCGAGCATCCGGTTGACGTACCGCGAACCGGCCGGGATGGCGATCTGCTCGGTGAGCAGACCGGCAGCCTGCTCGCGCAGCCCGGAGAGCTGACCGAGCATCAGCGACGCGCCGAGGATGTCGGCCAGCGCCTCCGCCTCGTCGTCGGTCAGCGGAATGTCCGCCTGGCAGGAGTCGGGATCGTCCGGGTCGTAGAGGACAAGATCACGGCGGCCATTGCGGTGGGAGACCACGCCCAGGCGGCGTCCGGACTCCGTCACCAGATCGTGGCGTACCCCGATCCCCGGTAAGGCGGTCTGCTCGACACGTACTCGCACCCGCCCAGGCTACCGCTAGGTGAACAGACGGCAGATCTTGGAAGCCACGTCCGCCGCCCGGCCATGATCAACACGGGATCGCCGATATCGCGGTATCCCAGTCGGCGGGACACCCCCAGATCAGCGATCTCGTGTCGATCTAGAGCGCGCGGCCGCGAGTCGGGGGGTCTACGGCTTCCCCGCCACGAACACGCCGACGCCTTCCAGCGTCTCGGTCAAGCCGGTCGCACGGAGGATCATCATGGCCTTGCCGACCACGGTGTCCGACACGCCGTACTCCTTGCCGACCACGGTGTCCGACACGCCTACTCCTTGCAGAGCTGCGACCGGCTCGGCAGCTTCGTGCCGGGCGGCCACGCGCCTGATTCGACAGCGGGTTGATCGACTCGGTTTCGGTGATGTCGGGGTGTCCCGTTAGCCCGGATACCCCGATTTCCAGGACGTCGAGTCGATCTACCGGCGCGGTCAGCGGAGGGTGGCGAAAAACTCGCGGATGTCGCCGACCAGGGCATCGGTGGCCTGGTGAGCGGCGTAGTGGCCGCCGATGTCGCCGCGTCCCTCGACGTCAGTCTCGTACGCCGTCCAGCGGACGATGTTCGCGTGGTCCCGTTCGGCGAAGCGGCGGATGGACTGGAAGTCGCCGGGGAACATGGCCAGCGCCGTCGGTGCCGTGGTCGGCTCGGACGGCTGCTGACCGGCGTGCGCGTCCTCCCAGTAGAAGCGGATCGCCGAGGCGGCCGTGCCGGTGAACCAGTAGAGCGCCACGTTGGCCAGGACGAAGTCGTCGTCGAGGCTCTCGTCGAAGAGTTGGGCGTTCCAGGCCAGCAGGCCGACGGGCGAGTCGGCCAGCCCGTACGCCAGGGTCTGCGGCTGCTGGCTGTGCACCTGGTTGAAGGAGAACTTGTTCTCGTAGAACCACTGGAGGTGCCCGAGCGCCGCCTGGTCCGCCTCGGACAGCCCGGCGAACTCGGCCGGGTCGCCGGACGGGAACGAGAAGAGTTGCGTGACGTGCACGCCGAGGACGTGCTCGGCGTCGATCCGGCCCAGCTCCGGCGCGACCATCGAGCCGGCGTCGTTGCCGACCGCGCCGTAGCTGTCGTACCCCAGTCGGTTCATCAGCTCGGCCCAGGCGCGGGCGGTGCGGAAGCGGTTCCAGCCGGCGCTGCGGGTGGGGCCGGAGAACCCGAAGCCGGGCAGCGACGGGATGACCAGGTGGAAGGCCGGCGCCGCGGGGTCGCTCGGCTCGGTGAGCGGGCCGATCACGTCCAGGTATTCCAGCACCGAGCCCGGCCAGCCGTGGGTGAGCACCAGGGCGGTGGCGTCCGGCCGGGACGACCGGACGTGCAGGAAGTGGATCTGCTCGCCGTCGATCTCCGTGGCGAACTGCGGGTGGGCGTTCAGCCGGGCCTCGACGGCCCGCCAGTCGAACCCGTCCCGCCACCGGTCGGCGAGCGCGCGGACCCGGTCGCCGCTCATCCCGTACGCGCCGCCGACGCCGGGCAGCTCGGCGGGCCAGATCGTGCGGCGCAGGCGGGCGGCCAGGTCGTCGATGGCGCTCTGCGGGATCTCGACGCGGAACGGGCGGATCGCGGTCATTTCGAACTCCTCCGGAACGGAATGTTTCATTCTGCAATTACGCTATCAGACCGGAACGATCCGTTCCAGTGTTAGTCTCTGGTCATGTCGACGACGTCTCCCAAGGCCCTGGCCGGCCGCCGCGCCCAGGCCGCCCGCAACGACGAGGTGATCCTCGAAGCCGCCCGCGCCGTCTTCCTCGACGACCCGAAGGCGCCGATCGCCGCCGTCGCGGACCGCGCGGGCGTCGGCATCAGCGCGCTCTATCGGCGGTACGCGGGCAAGGAGGCCCTGCTGCGCCAGCTCTGCCACGACGGGCTGCGCCGCTACATCGCCGTGGCCGAGGAGGCGCTCGCCGAGCGGGACGACTGGACCGCGTTCGCCGGGTTCCTGGCCGCGGTGATCGACGCCGACGTGCACTCGCTCACCGTTCACCTGGCCGGCACCTTCACGCCGACCGAGGAGATGGGCCGGGACGCGCTGCGCGCCAGCGAGCTGGCCACCGCGCTCGTCGAACGGGCGCACGCCAGTGGGCGACTGCGCCCCGACGTGGTCGTACAGGACCTGGGGCTGGTGCTGGAGGCGTGCGCGGCGGTGCGCGTACCCGATGCGGAGCGGACCCGCCAGCTACGCCGCCGCCAGCTCGCGGTGCTGCTCGGCGGCCTGTCGACGACGCCGGACGCCGACCCGCTGCCCGGCCCGCCCCCGGCGGCCGGCGAGTTCGACTGGCGGTGGCGGCACCGGGAGTGATGGCCGTCACAGCGGTAAGGTTGAGCGGAATACGCTCAACTCTGGTTGTGTCCAACCCAGTGGACAACGCCGATCCGGGGGAGCCCATGAACACCGAGAAACTCACCACCAAGAGCCGCGAGGCCATCACCGGCGCCGTCGCGCTGGCCAACCAGCGTGGCCACGCCACCGTCGAGCCCTGGCACCTCCTGCTGTCCCTGCTGGACACCGACGGCTCGACCGCCGCCGGCCTGCTGCGCGCCGTCGGGGCCGACCCCGCCGAGCTGCGCCGGGCCGCCCAGCGGGCGGTCGACGCCCTGCCGGCCGCGCGGGGCTCCAGCCTCGCCGAGCCCACGCTGGCCCGGGAGTTCGTCAACGCCATCGGCGCCGCCGAGCAGATCGCGCGGCCGCTGGGCGACGAGTACACCTCCACCGAGCACCTGCTCGCCGGCCTGGCCCGGGTGGGCGGCGCGGTGTCCGCCGCGCTGAAGTCGGCCGGCGCCACCGAGGAGGCCCTGGTCGCGGCCTTCCCGACCGTCCGGGGCGGAGACCGGCGGGTCACCACCGCCGACCCGGAGCAGACCTACCAGGCCCTCAGCAAGTACGGCGTCGACCTGACCGCCAGCGCTCGCGACGGCAAGATCGACCCGGTGATCGGCCGGGACTCGGAGATCCGCCGGGTCATCCAGGTGCTCTCCCGTCGTACGAAGAACAACCCGGTGCTGATCGGCGAGCCCGGCGTCGGCAAGACCGCGATCGTCGAGGGCCTCGCCCAGCGGATCGTGGCCAGCGACGTCCCCGAGTCGCTGCGCGACAAGAAACTGGTCTCGCTGGACCTCGGCGCGATGGTCGCCGGCGCCCAGTACCGGGGCCAGTTCGAGGAGCGGCTGAAGTCCGTCCTGGAGGAGATCAAGAACTCCAACGGGCAGGTCATCACGTTCCTCGACGAGCTGCACACCGTCGTCGGCGCCGGCAAGGGCGAGGGCTCGATGGACGCCGGCAACATGCTCAAGCCGATGCTGGCCCGCGGTGAGCTGCGGATGGTCGGTGCCACCACGCTGGACGAGTACCGCGAACACATCGAGAAGGACCCGGCGCTGGAGCGGCGCTTCCAGCCGGTGCTTGTCGGCGAGCCGACCATCGAAGACACCATCGGCATCCTGCGCGGGCTCAAGGAGCGCTACGAGGTGCACCACGGCGTCCGGATCACCGACGCCGCGCTGGTCGCCGCCGCGACGCTCTCCGACCGGTACATCACCGACCGGTTCCTGCCGGACAAGGCGATCGACCTGGTCGACGAGTCCGCGTCCCGGCTGCGGATGGAGATCGACTCCCGCCCGGTCGAGGTGGACGAGATCGAGCGGGCGGTCCGCCGGCTGGAGATCGAGGAGATGGCGCTGGCCAAGGAGCCGGACGCCGCGTCCGCCGAGCGGTTGGCGCGGCTGCGCCAGGAGTTGGCCGACAAGCGCGAGCAGCTCACCGTGCTCTCCGAGCGCTGGCAGACCGAGAAGAGCCACATCACCAAGCTCTCCACCGCCAAGGAGGAGTTGGAGCGCCTGGGCGGCGAGGCCGAGCGGGCCGAGCGGGACGGCGAGCTGGAGCGTGCCGCCGAGCTGCGTTACGGCCGCATCCCCGCCCTCAAGGTCGAGCTGAAGCAGGCCGAGGAGGAGCTGGCCCAGCTCCAGGCCGACGGCGCGATGCTCAAAGAGGAGGTCGGCGCGGACGACATCGCCGCGGTGGTCGCCTCGTGGACCGGCATCCCGGCCGGCCGCCTGCTCGAAGGCGAGACGGCAAAGCTGCTGCGGATGGAGGAGTCGCTGGGCGGCCGGGTGGTCGGCCAGGCCGAGGCCGTGGGCGCGGTGTCCGACGCCGTACGCCGGGCACGGGCCGGTGTCGCCGACCCGGACCGCCCGACGGGCAGCTTCCTCTTCCTCGGCCCGACCGGTGTCGGCAAGACGGAGCTGGCCAAGGCGCTCGCCGAGTTCCTCTTCGACGACGAGCGGGCGATGGTCCGCATCGACATGAGCGAGTACGGCGAGAAGCACTCGGTGGCTCGCCTGGTCGGCGCCCCGCCCGGGTACGTCGGCTACGAGGAGGGCGGGCAGCTCACCGAGGCGGTGCGCCGTCGGCCGTACTCGGTGATTCTGCTGGACGAGGTGGAGAAGGCCCACCCGGACGTCTTCGACGTGCTGCTCCAAGTGCTCGACGACGGTCGACTCACCGATGGCCAGGGCCGCACGGTGGACTTCCGCAACGCGATCCTGATCCTCACCTCCAACCTCGGGTCGTCGGTGATCAGCGACCTGACGCTGGCCGAGGAGCAGCGCCGGGAGGGCGTCCTGGCCGTGGTCCGGTCGCACTTCAAGCCGGAGTTCCTCAACCGGCTGGACGACATCGTGGTCTTCGCCGCGCTGCGCGGGGATGATCTGCGCTCCATCGTCGACATCCAGCTGGACCGGATGCGGCGGCGGTTGGCCGACCGGCGGCTCGGCCTGGAGATCACCGAGTCCGCGCGTCAGTGGCTGGCCGAGCACGGCTACGACCCGATCTACGGTGCCCGCCCGCTGCGCCGCCTGGTCCAGACCGCCATCGGCGACCAGTTGGCCAAGGCCCTGCTGAGCGGATCAATCCGAGACGGCAACACAGTAAAGGTAGACCTGACCCCCGCCACCAACTCCCTCACGGTAACCCCGGCCTGACCGCGGTGATCAAGAGGTTTGCGTCATGGGGACGTCTTCTCATGACGCAAACCTCTTGATCAACAGGGTGAGAGGTGGGCGGGGAGGGAAAGGGTTGGGGCATGTTCGGGATGCGTAAGGCTTGGGAGCGGGACCTTGGTGCGGCCGTGGACGAGTTGGTCACCGCCGACACGCTTGCTTTCGGTGGGGTGGGGATCGCCGGTGCGACCCTGCCGGTGACCGAGGCGTACCAGCGCGTCGAGGCTGCGCTCGACGACCACCCCGAGGAGGTACGCCGGCAGCTCGACCGGCTGCTCGCCGAGGGTTCACCCGCCGGCCGGGCGTACGCGGCGACGCTGCTGGAGCGTGCCGATCCGGCGGCGGCCCGAGCGGCGTGGACGTCGCTGCGGGACGACCCCACCGAGTTCACCACCTTCGTCGGCTGCGTCATGGGGCGTTCCACCCTCGGCGACTACGCCACCCAGCGACTCGCGGCGGCGTGACCCGGCCGTCGCACCGGCCGGTCGCGCAACCGACACCGACCGCTGGCCGCCCCGGCACGGGAGAGCGGCCCGCATCCGGGTATCCACAATGACCACGGCCGGCGACACCCCGGCTGCCGTCGGTAGCTGAGCTTTCGGTCACGACGCGACTCAATTCGGTGCGCGAGGTTGTTACCGTCTGCGCCGACGTACCTGGGGAGGTGGTCGGGTGGACGGGTCGCTGGCGTACCTGATGGCGGCGGTGGTCGTACTCATCGTGGTCGTGCTCGTGTTCGTCGTGCGGGCCCGGCGGCGGGCCGCGGCCCGGCCCACCGGCGTGCCGCCGGCCGCCCGGCCCACCCTTGACGGCGCCCACCGACTGGCACCGGGTGATCGCGTGCGGATCGGCCAGCGGGAGTACGTCGTGAGCGGCACCATCCGCCTGGTCGAGGGGGACTGGAGCTGGGTGCAGCACCTCCTCGACGACGCCTCCGGCACCCCGCACCGGCTCTCGGTGGAGGGCGACGGCGACCCCGAGTTGGAGTTGGTGCTCTGGACCGCCGAGCCCGGCGCGACCGTCACCCCCGGCGCCCCGACCATCGACCTCGGCGGGCTGCGCTACACCTGGGCCGAGACCGGGCAGGCCCGCTACACCGCCACCGGCGAGACCGGCCTGCCGCAGGCCGGGACGATGCGCTACCACGACTACCAGTCGGGCCCGAACGCCCGGCTCTCCTTCGAGGCGTACGGCGAAGAGGGCTGGCGGGTCGCCCGCGGCGACCTGCTCGACCCCGCCGACCTGGCGATCCGACCCACCGACGACGGGCGCTGAGCGACCCGACGCGCCGCCGCGTTCGGCACGGCATGCCGGAGTGGCCGGTTGCCGATACGGTGTGGGCCCGATCTAGGGAAGGAGAATCGTGGTCGAATCCCAGAGCACGCCGGCCCGCCAGCGGCCATCCACCGTGACGATTTCCAGCTACCTGCTCTTCCTGTTCCTGGCGTGCCAGGTGATCAGTCTCATCCTCACCCTCTCCACCATCGGCAAGACCCGCGACGTGCTCCGCGACGCCTACTCGAGCAGTACCGCCGAGGGCGCGGACCAGGTGGCGAACTTCGTCTTCGCGTTCGCCCTCGGCGCCGGCATCCTCGTGCTCCTGCTCGCGGTCGTGCTGGCCGTGCTGGCCATCTTCAACAACCGGGGTAGCAACGGTTCGCGCATCACCACCTGGATCGTCGGCGGCATCATGGTCTGCTGCACGGGTGGCACCGTGCTCAACGGCGTGGGCGGCGGCTTCACCACCGGTGGGAACAGCGGCGGCGACATGCCGAGCAGCGAGGAGGTCCAGCGCCGTCTCGAGGAGGCGCTGCCGTCCTGGATCGCCCCGGTCACCATCACGCTCGGCGTGATCAGCCTGCTCGCGCTGCTGGCGGCGCTCATCCTGCTGGCACTGCCCAGGTCGAACGAGTTCTTCCGCAAGCCCGCCGCGGCCTGGGAGCCCCCGACCCCCGGCACCAGCTACCCGGGCTACCCGCAGGCGTCCGGCCAGCCCGGTTACCCGCAGGCTCCCGGCCAGCCGGGCTACCCGTCCAGCGGCGAGCCGAGTTACCCGTCGAGTGGTGAGCCGGGCTACCCGTCGACGCCGGGCCAGGCACCCGGGTCGGAGCAGCCGGGCACCCCGCCGTCCGCGCCGCCGTCGGGCCCGTCCGGCACCGGCCGGCCGGACGACACGCCGCCTGCGGACCGCCCCGGACCGACCCCGCCGTCGACCAGTTGACCGCTGGATAAGCACGACGCCGACGATCCCTCCGAGTAGGTTGCAACCCGACGCCTACCGGAGGGATCCGTCGTGTCGTACCCCGAATCGGCACCGCCCCGCCGGCCCGCCGTGGTCCTGGCGGCCTCGGCCGTGCTGCTGGTGATGGCGGTGGGCGCGCTCGCGTACGCCGTCGTCGACCTGGCGGTGCTGGGCCGGACCGTGGACGCGTTCCGGGCTGCCGCTCGGGACACCTCGGCGAGCCCGCAGCAGATCGACGACGTGGTGACCCTGCTGCGGGCGTCGGCGGTGCTGACCGCGGTGGTGGCGGCCCTCTCCGTGCCCGTGCTCGCCGGCCTGGCCCTCGGGCTGCTGACGGGTCGGCGTGGCGTGCGGGTGGCCACCTGGGTGGTCTGCGGGCTCGGCCTGCTCGCGGGCTGCTGCAGCGTGGCGGTGCTCGTCGGCGAGCGGGCCGCGCCGCTGCGGCTGGGCGCCGACGAGCGGGCCACCGCCGAGCTGCTCGGCCTCATCTCGGACGCGTACCCGTCCTGGTGGATCCCGCTCAACGCCGGGCTTTCGGTCGGGCAGGCCCTCGGTTACCTTGTGGTAGCAACGCTGCTGACCCTGCCGGCGGCGAACGCCTGGTTCGGTCGACACCGCCCCACGTCACCCACCGCGCCGTCCGCCCCACCCGCGTTTCCGCCCGCACCGCACCAGCCCCCGCCGGCGTCCGCCGCGCCCCCGTACCCGCCCAGATGAGGACCCGCCCGTGACGCTCGATCCCACGACCGCCGAGCGACGGGCCCTGATCACCGGCGCCACCGCCGGCATCGGCGCGGCGTTCGCCCGACGCCTGGCGGCCGACGGCTGGCATCTGGTGCTGGTCGCCCGGGATGCTGACCGACTGGGCGAGGTGGCCGCCGAGCTGGGCTCCCGGCACGGCCGTGCCGTGGAGACGTTGTCGGCGGACCTGTCCACCGACGACGGCTGCGCGACCGTCGAGCAGCGGCTGACGTCCGACAGCCCTGTCCACCTGCTCGTCAACAACGCCGGCATCAGCCTGAACAAGCCGTTCCTGCGCTCCACAGCGGAGGACGAGGCACGGCTGCTCCGGCTCAACGTGCACGCCGTCATGCGACTGACCCTGGCGGCGCTTCGGCCGATGACCGAACGGCGCGACGGGGCAGTGATAAATGTCTCTTCGGTTGCAGGGTTTGGCGCGGTGATGCCCGGATCGACCTACTCGGCCAGCAAGGCGTGGGTCACCAATTTCAGCGAGTCCGTCGGCCAGTCGGCACGCCCATTCGGTGTCCGGGTGATGGCTCTCTGCCCCGGCTACACCCGCACCGAATTCCACGAACGGGCCGGCATCAACATGTCGAAGACGCCGGAGTGGCTGTGGCTGCGAGCCGAGGATGTCGTCGACGAAGCCCTACGTGACCTGCGAAAAGGCAAGTTGGTCAGCATCCCGGCCTGGAAGTACAAGGTGGCGGTCGCCGGTCTGCGACACGCGCCGATCCGGCTGCTCCAGGCGGTCGCCCGCGACACCCGCAGCCGGATCGGTCGCGACGAGAACTGAGCCGTCGGTGCCCGCTCGCGCCGAAAGCTCCGTCGTCGGGCGTTGGCGCACCGCCTCCGGGTCGGTCGCTGAGCGTAGTCGAACATCGCCAACCGTCGGTTCCTCGCGGGGCTGATCAGGGAGGGCCGTGCACACGCCGTTCAGACTTGCGCAGTAACCTCTATCGCCATGGGGGACCACGACGACCTGCGTAAATTCATTACCGACCTGGCTGTGGTCCACGGACGGGTCGTGCTCTCCTCGGGGCGCGAGGCAGACTGGTACGTCGATCTCCGGCGTGTCACGCTCCATCACCAGGCCGCTCCGTTGGTCGGTCGGGCGCTGCTCGATCTCACCGCCGACTGGGAGTACGAGGCCGTCGGTGGGCTCACCCTGGGCGCGGACCCTGTCGCGCTCTCGATGCTGCACGCCGCCGCTCCGACCGGCCGCGCCCTCGACGCCTTTGTGGTGCGGAAGGCGGGCAAGGCGCACGGTCTGCAGCGACGGATCGAGGGACCGGAGGTGGCCGGCCGCCGTGTGTTGGCGGTGGAGGACACGTCCACAACGGGCGGAAGTGTGTTGACCGCTGTCGAGGCGCTTCGTGAGGCCGGAGCCGAAGTCGTGGGCGTGGCGGTTATTGTTGATCGAGGCGCCGGCGACGCGGTGCGAGCCGCCGGATTGCCGTACAGGGCGGCCTATACGTTGGCTGACCTCGGCCTTGTGGCGTAAAAGTTTGCCGATTCGGATCTGCTGATATGCAGGCGGATCGATGCTGCTGGTGGAAGGATGGAATACGTGGGAACTGCGTTGGCCGAAATGACAATGCCTCAGATCTCGCCGCTTGCCGGTGAGCCGATCGAACGTGCCGATGCCGAGCGTCTCGCGGGGGTCCTCAAGGCCCTTGCGGATCCCGCCCGGTTGCGGCTGCTCAGCCTGATCCAGTCGGCCCCCGAGGGCGAGGCGTGCGTCTGTGACTTGACCGCGCCGCTCGGCCTCTCTCAGCCGACGGTCAGTCACCACCTGCGTATCCTCACCGAGGCCGGCTTGCTGGAGCGGGAGAAGCGCGGTGTCTGGGCGTACTACCGGCTGGTCCCGAGTGCGATCGCGACGATCGCCGACCTGCTGACCCCGCCGCGTAAGCGGGCCACCAAGAAGGCCCGCTGACATAGGCGCTGCGCACCGTCCCATGCCGGGGCGGTGTCCGGTGGCGAACCAGGGGTGGCGCCACCGGTAGGTGATACCTGCTCGTCCTCGGCCGCACCGCCGGAGGGCGGGCCTGACATGCCGACGGCCGACCCCCTCACCAGGGGGCCGGCCGTCGTCGTATCTCGGATCAGCGCTCCTGGCCGTGCCCCGGGTGCCGACGGTCGTGCGGGTGCTCGTCGTGGTCGAACTTCTCGCGTACCGCGTCGACCGCGCCCGCGGCGCTGGCCGCCGCGACCACCGCGACCGCCTCGCCGCGCTTGCGCGCCCGCCGGTCACGCAGGAACTCGAAGAAGATCGGCAGCACCGAGATCAGGATGATCAGGGCGACCACCGGCAGGATGTAGTGGTCGATCTTGTCGCCGATGGCCTTGTAGATCCGGTCGGCCAGCAGATAGCCGATCAGCAGGATGCCGTCCACCCAGAGCACCGCGCCGACGATGTTCCACATCAGGAACTGCCGAGCCGGCATGCCCAGCGCCCCGGCGACCGGGTTGAGGAACGTCCGCACGATCGGGATGAAGCGCGCCAGCACCACGGCCTTCGCCGGGCCGAACTTCTGGAAGTAGTACTCGGCCTTCTCGACGTACTCCTTCTTGAAGAGCCGCGAGTTGGGCCGCTCGAACATCCGCCGGCCGTACCGCGCGCCGAGCCAGTGCCCCAGCTGGGCGCCGAGGATCGCGCAGATCGGCCCGCCGATCAGCAGACCGGCCAGCGAGAGCCGGGTGCCGTCACCGAAGATGGCGTCCGCCACCGGCGAGGCTGCCACGCCGGCGAGGAACAGCAGCGAGTCGCCGGGGAAGAAGAAGCCCACCAGCAGGCCGGTCTCGGCGAAGAGGATCACCCAGACGCCGACCAGCCCGAAGGTCTGCAACAGGTCCTTGGGATCGAGCGGGTTCAGGGCGACGCTCTCCGTGAGAGCACGGGTCTTCTCAGCTGTGTCCACGGCCACAAAGGGTACCGAAGCCCGGTGCCCGCACCGCGCCGGACCGGGCCCTACCACCCGCTGGCCGTAAACGACGGTGCCCCGCCGACCTGTGTGGTCGGCGGGGCACCGGTGGTGCGGGGTTGATCAGGCGACGAAGCGGGTCCGGCGGCGCTTGGCCACCAGGTAGCCGCCGACGCCCGCGGCGAGCAGCAGAGCGCCGATGCCGGCGATCAGGCCGGTCGACTGGCCGGTGATCGGCAGCGCGCCACCGTCATCCTCGCCGCCGCCCTGACCGCTGGCGGCGTTCACCAGGATCTTGGCGGTGTCGTTGGCCGGCTTCAAGTCCTCGTAGAAGCCGCCCTCGCACTCGCACGGCACGTTGACCTTGACCGTGCCGGTGGCGTTGGCGATGACCTTGTCGATCCGGAACTTGAACTCGCCGGTCAGCTCCTCGCCGGCCGGGGCGAACGGACCGGGGTAGCAGCGGTAGGCGGCGGCACCCGGGGTGCCCGCCTCCTCCCACTCGGCGTCGTTGCCGGTCCGCGGTGCGCACTCGAACGGCACCTCGACGGCGGTGGTGCCCTTCGGGACCGTCACGTCGACGTAGGTCACGTCGGACCCACTGCGGAAGTGGTCCAGCGTCGCCGGACCGTTGTTGCGGAAGCCGAGCGGGGCGGTCACCACCGCGCCCTTCTTGCCGGTGAGCGTGGCGCCGATGGCCTCCAGGTCAGCCCCGTTCTTGCCGGTGACCTGCACATTTACTGCGCCCCAGTTGTTGGACGGGTCGACGTCCGTCTGGAGGGCGCGGGCATTGCGCTTGCCGGGCATCGGGGCCAGTTCCAGGGTCTTGCCGGTGCCTTGGCGCGCTGCCGCGACGCCGGCCTCCCTGCGCGCACTGTTGAGTGCGTCAAGGTCTCCCGGGACCACCCACCGGACGTTGCTTTCCTGGCTCCCCGGTGCGTAGGTGTCCTTGGCGAGCTCGTAGTTGAAGGTCGCGGTCCTACCCTCGCCCGCCGGAATCTTCTCGTCGAATTCGCAGGCGAGCAGGTAGTCCTCTACATAGAAGCAGTTGTCGAACCGCTCCTTACTGCGGATGCCGTAGTCGGGGTCGAAGATCGCCACGACACCGTCGACAGTCGTCGTGCCGACGTTCTGGACCGAGAAGGGGGCCTTGAACGAGCCGCCCGGCGCCGCCTTCACCTCGACGTTGGGGCCAGCCGCGAGGTCCACGCCTTCGGCGATCCGGATCTGGGAGGTGGAGTCCGCAACCTCCTTGCCGCCAGCCCGGAGGCTGATCTTCAGCTCGCCGGTGTCCCCCGCGGCTGCCTTGTCGGTAGGGGCGATGACGACCCTCGACGGGAACCCGCCGAATTCCTCATCGACGACGAGCGGGGAATGTTCGATGCAGACCAACACCGCGTCGCCGTCGGCGGAACAGTCGTTGCCGGTGTCACCGGCCAAGGTGACCTTGCCGGCCAGCGAGCGGTAGTCGTAGCGGACGGTGACCTCGTTGAGCACGGCCGGCTCGGAGCCGAGCACGGTCGCTCCACGAACGACCCCGGCGGAGCCGGGGGCGACGGTGACGTTCTCGAAGAACATGTAGAACTCGGCCGCGGGCTCGGCGAGGGCCGGACTGGCGGAGGCGGCGACGAACGCGCCTGCGACGCCCAGGCCGGCGAGCCATCGCCGGGTGGAGTGGGTGAGCATGAGGGGGATTCCTCCAAGTGGGGGATTCAGGTGCAGCCTGCGGATCTTAAGGAATCGCTAAGGTTCAGCGCCGCCCCTGATCACCGCCTGGTCGGCAAGACGAACCGAAAGGTTGATCACCGTCACCGCAACGTTCCACCGGCCCGCTCCCGTCATCTGAGGCAGGACCCCGGGAGGTGCAGTGACGTACGAGGAGTTCGCGGACACGCGACTTGCCCCGCTGCTGCGGTACGCGGTGATGCTCACCGGCGATCCGCACCAGGCGCAGGATCTGGTGCAGGAGACGATGGTCCGGGTCCAGCTGAACTGGCGGCGGGTCGTCCGCGCGGACTCACCCGAGCGGTACGTGCGCCGGATGCTCACCAACCAGTACGTCGACTGGAAGCGCGGCTCGTGGATGCGCCGGGTGCTGCTGCGCGGGGAGCCCGACGAGTCCCTGCCGGCGTCGGCCGACCACGCCCAGTCCGCCGTGGACCGGGACCAGATCTGGACCTGGCTGTCCCGGCTGCCACGCAGGCAGCGCGCCACCCTCGTGCTGCGCTACTACGAGGACCTACCCGACGCCGAGATCGCCGACATTCTCGGCTGCGCCGTCGGGACCGTACGTTCGTCCATCTCCCGGGCCCTGGCCACGCTCCGGGCCGAGTATGTGGAGGTTCGCTCATGATCGAGGATGACCTGCGGGCCGCCTTCGCCCGGCACGAGCCGCTGACCCCGCCGACCGGCCCGCTGCGGGCCGCCATCGACCGGCTGGCGATCGGCCGGCGTCGGCGCCGACGCCGCTGGCAGGCCGGTGGCACCGCGCTGGCCCTGCTCGGGGTGCTGGGGCTCGGGGTGCCCCTGCTGACCCCGGAGCGCGCGGGGCCGCCGCCGACCGCCGAGCTGCTCGGTGAGTCGGGTCGGCCGACACCGACCGGCGCGCTGAACATTCTGCTGCTCGGCATCGACGGCGACGGCCGGACGGCGGCACACGCGGACGCGGTCCTGTTGGTGCACATCCCGGCCGACCGCAGTCGCCCCTACCTGGTGTCGCTGCCACGTGACCTGGGGGTGCCGATTCCGGGCCAGGGGACCGACAAGCTGAACGCCGCGTTCCCGTTCGGCGCCGGGTTCACCCGCCCCGAGCTGACCAAGGGGTACGAACTGACTCGGCGTACGGTGGCCGAGCTGACCGGGGTCCGGGTGGACGCTGGCGTGGTGCTGACGTACCGCGCGGTGCGCTCGCTGACCGACGCCCTTGGCGGGGTGCCGGCCTGCCTGCCCGAGCGGGTGCGCTCCGTCCACACGAAGCGGGTCTTCCCGGCCGGCTGCCAACGTCTCGACGGCGCCGCGTCGGTCGACCTGCTCCGCCAGCGCTACGGTCTGCCCGAGGGGAGCCAGGACCGGGACCGCAACGCCCGGCTCTTCGCCGCCGGGCTGGTCCGCCAGACCACCGAGCAGGGCGTGCTCACCGATCCGGTACGCCTCGCCAAGCTGCTGACCACCGTCGGCCCGGACCTCGTCGTGTCACCCGACCGGGCCGCCATGCTGGACCTGCTGCGGCTCGCCTCCACGCTGCGATCGGTGGAGCCGGTCGGGATCGGCCTGCCGGTCGTCTGGCCGACCGGGAAGGACCGCTACCTGCGTACCGACCCGAGGCTCGCGCCGGAGTTCCTGACCGCGCTGCGGGAGGACCGGCTCGGCGACTGGGCGGCCCGTCACCCGAAGCTGGTCGACGAAGCTCGCTGAGCCGTCAGCGGTAGTCGTCCTCGTCCGCAGTGACCACCCGGGCCTGCTCCATGGCGTCCCAGTCGTCGACCTCCATGCCGCGCTGCGGCTCGACGTCGACGTGCGCCGGGTCGACCACGGTGGCCTGCTCGACCGCGTCGGCCGGCTCCGCCTCGGGGTCGCGTTCGTCCGCGGCGAGGTGGTCGCCGGGGGTGAAGTCCTCATCGGGCTGACCCATGGTCCCTCCCGGGTTCTCGGGGCACGATTCTCACCACCGTACGGGCTGCGTCGGCGGCGCGCGCGGAAGCCGAGTCGGCGGAATCAACCCATGATGGCGCGAGCCGATGCCAGGATGGTGCCGTGGGCTTCCTCATCCGACTGGCGATCACCGCGGTCGCGTTGTGGGTGACCACGCTGATCGTGCCCGGCGTCGACGTGCACGGCCGTTCGGGTGGCAACACCGTGCTCACGCTGATCGTGGTGGCGCTCATCTTCGGCGTGATCAACGCGGTGCTCAAGCCGATCATCCGGGTGGTCGGCTGCGTGTTCTACCTGCTGACCCTGGGCCTGTTTGCGCTGGTGGTCAACGCGCTGCTCTTCCTGCTCACCGACCGGATCGCCCGCGGGCTCGACCTGCCGTTCCAGGTGGACGGCTTCTGGGCGGCGTTCTGGGGAGCGATCGTGATGACAGTGGTCACCTGGCTGATCAGCGTCATCGTGCCGGACCGTCTGGACACCCGGTGAGCGGCTGACACCCCCCTCGGTTGGTCCTGCGCACCACACCTGCGGGATACTGCCGGGCGGAGGACAGCGCGGTCCGGCGCACAAGTGAACAACAGCGGCCAGCACGGCCGAGAGTGGTAAGTAAGGAGCGCATCACATGCCCATCGCTTCCCCCGAGGCCTACGCGGAGATGCTGGACCGCGCCAAGGCTGGCCGGTACGCGTACCCCGCGATCAACGTGACCTCCTCCCAGACGCTTAACGCGGCGCTCAAGGGCTTCGCCGACGCGGAGAGCGACGGCATCATCCAGGTCTCCACCGGTGGCGCCGAGTACCTGTCCGGTCCCTCGATCAAGGACATGGTGACCGGCGCGGTGGCGTTCGCCGCGTACGCGCACGAGGTGGCCAAGAAGTACCCGGTCAACATCGCGCTGCACACCGACCACTGCCCGAAGGACAAGCTGGACAAGTTCGTCCGTCCGCTGCTGGGCATCTCGCAGGAGCGCGTGAAGCGCGGCGAGCAGCCGCTGTACCAGTCGCACATGTGGGACGGCTCGGCCGTGCCGGTCGCCGAGAACCTGCAGATCGCCTCCCAGCTGCTCGACGAGGCCGCCAAGGCCAAGGTCGTCCTTGAGATCGAGGTCGGCGTCGTCGGTGGCGAGGAGGACGGCGTCGAGAACGCCATCAACGACAAGCTCTACACCACCACCGAGGACGGCCTGGCCATGGTCGAGGCGCTCGGCCTCGGCGAGAAGGGCCGCTACATGGCGGCGCTGACCTTCGGCAACGTGCACGGCGTCTACAAGCCGGGCAACGTCAAGCTCCGCCCGGAGATCCTGAACCAGATCCAGGAGGCGGTCGGCGCCAAGTACGGCAAGGACAAGCCGCTCAGCCTGGTCTTCCACGGCGGCTCGGGCTCCCTGCTGAGCGAGATCCGCGAGGCTCTCGACTACGGCGTCGTGAAGATGAACATCGACACCGACACCCAGTACGCCTTCACCCGGCCCGTCGCGGACCACATGCTCCGCAACTACGACGGCGTGCTGAAGGTCGACGGCGAGGTCGGCAACAAGAAGCTGTACGACCCGCGCGCCTGGGGCAAGGCCGCCGAGGCAGGCCTGGCCGCCCGTGTCGTCGAGGCGTGCGAGCACCTGCGCTCCACCGGCACCACGATGGCCAAGTAACGACGTTCCACCGACGGCCGGCTCTCCCTCGGGGAGCCGGCCGTCGTCGTCAGGTCGTCAACAGGCGGACGGCCTCGCGGACGTCGTCGGTGAGGTGGATCGTCGACGACAGGTCACCGAACGGGGAGGCGGCCAGCAGCGGGCGCAGCAGCGCCTCGACCGGCAGCTCACGAGTCCAGTAGTCGCGGTCCAGGAAGATGTACGCGCCGCTGGCCCCGTCGGTGCCGTAGTAGGTCTTGGTGGCCGCCTGGAACACCTCCTGCACCGTGCCCGCCCGCCCCGGCGCGAAGACGATGCCACCCCGGGCGAGCCGCAGGATGGTGTCCTCCCGGATGGCGTTCGAGAAGTACTTCGCGATCCGCCCGGCGAACAGGTTCGCCGGCTCGTGCCCGTACAGCCAGGTCGGGATGGCCAGCCCTCCGGCCCGTGCCCACCCGGCGTCCCCGGCGCGCTGGCGGGGCACGCCCGCGTACCGCTGCCGGACCGTCAACGCCACGGCCGTGTACCGGTGGTGGTCGGTGAAGTCGGGCGCGGTGGCCAGCAGGTCGATCGCCGCGGTCAGGTCCGCCGCCGGCCGGTCCGCCAGGTACGCGCCGAGGTTCGCCGCCTCCATCACCCCGGGACCACCGCCGGTCACCACCAACCGGTCGGCCCGCGCCAGCTCCCACCCCAGCACGGCCGCCATCCGGTACGCCGCACTGCCGCGCCGCACCGCGTGACCGCCCATGATGCCCACCACCGACTGCGGCCCGTACCCGCCCAGCCAGGCGCGGGTGGCGTCGGCGAGCGCGTTGTCCACGCCATGGTCGTGCAGCCGCTGACCGAGCGCCTCCTTCACGTCCGGCAGCGCGCCCCCGTGCGCCCGGTAGTGCTCGTACACCCGGGTGTCGTACATCCCGGCGAACCCGCCCTCGGCGAACCCGGCGGCCAGGTCGTCCGGGGTGTAGAGGTGCGCCGGCTGGGTCGGGTACGGCAGCCCGGAGAACGGCGGCACCACGTTCGCGCCGCGCCGGACCAGGTCGGCGCCGACCTCCCGGGAGGCGAACCGGCAGCCGACGAAGAGGGTGCCGGTGACCTCGATGTCGGTCAGGTCGGGCACCGGGGCGAGGTCGAGGCGCAGTCCCTGCACGGTCAGCCCGGTCAGGCGGCCGGTGACCAGCTGCCGGTCGAACTCGTCCCGGGTCTGGATCTCGTCGGCGTGCAGGTGCGGCTCGATGACGTCCGTGGGAGGTGGGGTCGGCACTTGGCCATCCTGCCCCTTCGGTGGGGCCTGCCAAACCCCGGGCGGGGTGGACGCGACAGGAGCCCGGTGGTCGTGGCCACCGGGCTCCTGCGTAACCGGGTCCTGGGGAGGCTCCGGACCATTAGTTGTAATGGAAAACACCTGGCGGCGGCATAGGCCGCAGGCGTGATGAACTCCTCAGCCGTTCAGCGGAACGTGTCGGCCGACCCGCTCGCGTGTCGCCCTGTCCAGCGGGTTGAATGGGGCGATGCAGAACCTTTTGCCGGAGCCACCGGCCACCCTCCTGCCCGCGAACGACGAGGCCGACGCCGTCCTGGCCGCCGCCCAGGAGGCCGGCACCGATGAGGCGTTCGCCGAGGTGGCGGCCCGCTTCCCGACCTACAGCGCCGCCTGGGCGGAGCTCGCGGCCCGGGCGTTCGCGGCCGGTGCGGTGGTGACGGCGTACGCGTACGCCCGCACCGGCTACCACCGTGGCCTGGACCAGCTCCGCCGCAACGGCTGGAAGGGGCACGGGCCCGTGCCGTGGTCGCACGAGCCCAACCGGGGCTTCCTCCGCTGCCTGTACCTGCTCTCCCGGGCCGCCGACGAGATCGGCGAGGCCGACGAGGCGGCCCGCTGCGCCCAGTTCCTGCGCGACTGCGACCCGGCCGCGGCGGACGCGCTGGCCAGCAACTGACACCGCCGTCGAAGGCCGGCCCGGAGTCGGGCCGGCCTTCGACGGGCTACAACCCTTCGGCGACCGCGGCGGCGATCTTCAACCAGGCGTCGCGGGTGGCCGAGGAGAGCGCGCCGTACCGGATCGGCTCGCCGCTGTCGATGAGTCGCTCGTACGGCGCCAGCAGCACCGCCCTGGTCCGGGCCGCGAAGTGCTCCTGGATGGCCGGAAGGTCGATCTCCTTGCGCGACGGCGGCATCGACACCACCGTCACCGCCTGCCGGACCAGCCGCTGCCGGCCGCTCTGCTCCAGGTGGTCGAGCATCCGGGCGGCCGTCTCCGCCGAGTCGTTACGGGCCGACATGGTGACCACGAGCTGGTCGGTGGCGTCCATCGACGCCTGCCAGTTCTGCGCCCGCACGTTGTTCCCGGTGTCCACGAAGATCAGCTTGTAGAACCGGCTGACCACCTCGCGGATCTCGGCGAACGCGGCAGCGGTCAGCATCTCGCCACCGGTCGCCGACTCGTCCGAGGCCAGGACGTCGAACATTCCCTCGCCCTGCGAGCGGACGTACTGCGACAGGTCACCGACCCGACCGTGCGCGCCCTGGAACTGCCCGAGGTCGCGCAGCATGTCCCGCACCGTGCGGGAGTGGAAGTCCTGCTGGGCCCGCATGCCGAGCGTGCCCTGGGTCTCGTTGTTGTCCCAGGCCAGCACGTAGCCGCCGCGCTTCTGCCCGAACGTCATGGCCAGCAGCAGGATGGCCACCGTCTTGCCGGCGCCGCCCTTCGGGTTGACCACGGTCACCTGCCGCAGCCCGCCGAAGTTGCGGCGCACCATCTCGATGTCCCGCTTGAGCTCCTGCTCGTGCCGCCCGGGCGAGAGCCGGAGCAGACCCATCTTGTTGACCACCGCGCGTACGCCCATGGTCGCCACTGGGTCGGCGGGCCGTACCTGCCGGCGGCGGGCGAAGTCCTCGGCCGTCGGCGCGGCCGTGGTCTCCGGAGTCCAGGTGGCGTCCGGGTAACCGGTGGCCGGCACCCGCGCCACCGGGTCGGTCTCCTGGTACTGCTGAGGCGGTGCCGGTGGAACCGCGGCCGCGCCCTGCTGCCAGGGCGGCGGATACCAGCCCGGCGACGGCGGGAACGGCCCCGGCGGCGGGGTCGCCACCGCGCCCTGCTGCGGCGGCTCGACCGGTGCCGGGCCGGCCTGGCCGGGAATCGTCGGCGAGTACGTCTGACCGGCGTAGGTCTGGCCGGCGTACGTCTGCCCCGCTCCGGTGCCCTGGTCGACGGCGGGCGGTGGCGGTGGGACGGGCGGCGCGGGAATCGGCGGCGGCGCGACGGTGGCCTGGTCCTCGGCCGACGGGGGCGGGCTGGCCGGCCGCTGCGGCGGATACGCCCAGGGCGACTCGGTTGCCGGCCGTGCCGCCCCGACGGCACGGCCGTCCTCCCCGGCGCCGGCTCCTCCGCCAGCCTGCGGCACCGGCACCGGCACCGGCACCGCCGCTGCCGGGCCTGCGATGCTCGGACCTGCGATGCTCGGACCTGCGGTGGTCGGCCCTGCGGTGCTCGGGCCTGCGGTGGTCGGCCCTGCGGTGGTCGGCCCTGCGGTGGTCGGGCCTGCCGTGCTGGGATCTGCCGTCACCGGACCTGTGGCGGGCGGGCCTGCCGGGGTCGGTCGGTCGGTGGGCGTGGCTGCTGCCGCCGGGCGGTCCAGGGAGAACGGCAGGTCCAGGTCGACGCCGCCCGACGCGACCGGCGGGTCGGTGACCGGACCTGGGACAGGCTCGTCGTCCGGCGCCGCTCCGGCTGGGAAGCCCGTCGCCCCGGTTGCGGTGCCCGTCGCTAAGGCGGGGGTGCCCGTCGCTCCGGCTGGGATGGCCCCCGACAGCGTGCCGGTGGCCGGAGTGCCGGAGGTCGGCGGCGACGTGTCACTTCCTGGCCCGACGAGAGCACCCACGGCCGGCGGAACCGGTGCTGTCGACGGAACGGGTGGTGCGGGCGGAGTGGCTGGCGTGGGTGGAGTGGCTGGCTCGTCGGCCGGCGGCCAGCTCGGCCGCGCCGGTGCCCAGCCCGTACCCGCCCCGCTCGGGCCGGTGGCCCCCCAGCCGCTCGGCGGGGGCACCGCCCCGGTCAGGGACGGGTAGTCCGACGGAGACGGCGGCGGCAGGGCTGCGGCCCCCGGCTGCCCGGGAACCGGCGGACGGCCGGTCGGCGGCGCGGTCACCGGCGGCGAGACGGCCGACGACGGCGCGGACGGCGGTGGGCCGTCCCGCCGCTCGGCGACCGCCGCCCACGGCGGCACCACGTCACCCGCGCCCCGCTCGGCCGGATCCGGCGGCCAGAGTGGTTCGATGTCCCGCTCCGGCACCGGCTGCTGGCCGGGCACCTGCGCCCGGTCGGCGTTCTTGTCCATTACGGTTCCTCCCCAGTCCTCCTGCGAGGATAGGCCCACCGGCCGATCGGGGCCGATCGGCGCAGTCGGGGTCAGACCACCCAGACCGCCCAGGCACCCGGTTCGATCCACCAGGAGCGCTTGCGGGTCAGCTCACCCTCGACGCCATCGTCGAGGTAGGGCACCTTTCCCTCCCGGGGCAGCACCGACACGGCCCGTCCCCGGGCCCGCCGCACCTCCAGGCGTACCCGCTTGCGTCCCAACGCCGAGCGGACGACCACCGGGACGGCCACCGCGACCTCGACCTGGCCGTCGGCCGGGTCCGGCGCGGCCAGCAGCGTCACGTCGTCGAGCGACGCGTACCCGCCGGCGTTGCCGATCGCGCAGGCCAGCAGCGGTTCGTCGCCGTCGGTGAGGATGGCGTCGTCCACCTCCACCCGGGCCCGCCAGTGCAGCGGGCGGCCCGCGTCATCGGCGGCGCCGAGCAGAGCGCCGTCCAGGGTCACCGAGCCGCCGTCGTTGCGCAGCAGGTCCAGCCGGCGTGGCGTGCCGTCCAACACGGCGGCGGCCACGGCCGCCGGGTCGCGGGGCAGCCCGAGCTGCGCGGCCAGGTCCCGGTGGGTGCCGCCGCGCGCTGGGTCGAGAGGGAGTACGGCGACCGGCGGCAGGTCGGGCAGGGTCCGGTCACCGCGCAGGTCAGCCGGACGGCGGCTCGGCGGTGGGGCGTACCGCCGGACGAGCCGGCGCAGCACGGCGCGCAACTGCGCGTCGCTCGCCGTGGCGACGACCAGCCGGGTCTTGCCGTCCGAATCCGGCCAGGTGAGACCGTCCGGGCGGGCCGGACCGTCGAGCTGGGCCAACACCGCGTCGATCTCCGCGTCCGAGCGGGCGGTGACCGTCTGCACCCGGGCGCCCCGGGCGGTCAGGGCGTCGGCGCAGGCCAGCACCGGCACCCGGGGCCGGTCGGTGGCGCACCGGTCGGCGTCACCCGGCGTCCCGCCAGGGTCGGTGCCGGCGTCGGTCGCCGTGCCAGCGTCAGCCCCCTTGACGGCGGTGTCGGTTCCGGTCGCGCCGCCGCAGCAGGCCCCGCCGCTGCCGCAGCCCCCGGGAGCGTCGCGCTCCGATGAGAGGGTGAGCAGCACCACGTCGTACACGGAAGGAGCCTCCTGCCTCTCGACGCGACCCCTGCCGGTCGCGCCGTCACTACTTGTTAACCTGACACCCCGGGCTCGCCAACCGGTCGCCACCTGGCACCCGAGCCTTCTGGAGGCGGAAAAGATGCCAGCGATCGTGCTCATCGGCGCTCAGTGGGGCGACGAGGGCAAGGGCAAGGTTACCGACCTGCTGGGTGAGCGGGTCGACTACGTCGTGCGCTACTCCGGCGGCAACAACGCCGGGCACACGGTCATCACCCCGGACGGCCAGAAGTACGCGCTGCACCTGATGCCCTCCGGGGCGCTCTCGCCGAGCGCGATGATCATCATCGGCAACGGCGTGGTGGTCGACCCGAAGGTGCTGCTCGCCGAGATCGACGGTCTCGCCGAGCGTGGCGTGGACGTGTCCCGGCTGCGGATCTCGGGTGACGCGCACCTCATCATGCCGCACCACCGGGCTCTGGACCGGGTGGTCGAGCGGTACCTCGGCTCGTCCCGGATCGGCACCACCGGCCGGGGCATCGGCCCGGCGTACGGCGACAAGGTCGCCCGGATGGGCATTCGGCTCCAGGACCTGCTCGA
This sequence comes from Micromonospora sp. NPDC005252, assembly GCF_042872475.1. Lineage (NCBI taxonomy): Bacteria > Bacillati > Actinomycetota > Actinomycetes > Micromonosporales > Micromonosporaceae > Micromonospora > Micromonospora sp. NPDC005252. Next base: position 348,855 of record NZ_JBIAKN010000003.1, read on the forward strand.
CCCGGGCATCCTGCGCAAGAAGCTGGAACTCGCGCTGCGCGAGAAGAACCAGATGCTGTTCAAGGTCTACAACCGCAAGGCGATCGACCTTGAGGCCACCGTCGAGGAGTACCTGGAGTACGCGGAGCGGCTCAAGCCGTACATCGCCGAGACCCGGGCCATGCTCTGGGACGCGCTGGACCGCGGCGAGACCGTGCTCCTGGAGGGCGCCCAGGCCACCATGCTGGACATGGACCACGGCACGTACCCCTTCGTGACGTCGTCCAACCCGACGGCCGGTGGCGCCTGCGTGGGCGCCGGCATCCCGCCGACCGCGATCAACCAGGTGATCGCGGTGAGCAAGGCGTACACCACCCGGGTCGGTTCGGGGCCGTTCCCGACCGAACTGTTCGACGCCAACGGCGCGCACCTGCGCAAGATCGGCGCGGAGTACGGCACCACCACCGGCCGGGAACGCCGGTGCGGGTGGTTCGACGCGGTCGTGGCCCGGTACGCCTGCCGCCTCAACGGCGTCACCGACCTGGTCATCACCAAGCTGGATGTGCTCACCGGGCTGCCCAAGGTGCCGATCTGCGTCGGCTACGAGATCAACGGCAAGCGGGTCGACGACATGCCGATGAGCCAGACGGACTTCCACCACGCCACGCCGGTGTACGAGGAGCTCGACGGGTGGTGGGAGGACATCACCAAGGCCCGCACCGTTGACGAGCTGCCGGAGAACGCCCGCCGCTACATCGCCCGCGTCGAGGAACTCTGCAACACCAGGGTCAGCGTCATCGGCGTAGGCCCAGGCCGAGAAGAAAACGTAGTCCAACACCCCCTCCTCCCCTAACCCCCCACCCACCCACCCCGGCCCCCACCCCGCCTGGCGTCCCCGCCCCCTTCGCCCTGTTGATCAAGAGCTTTGCGTCAGATTCGCGCGAGATTTTGACGCAAAGCTCTTGATCACCGGCGCGATGCGGGGCGGTGGGTGGGGTGGACAGTAGGATGCTCGGTTGTGCGGGTTCTTTTGGTGGGTGGTGGTGGGCGGGAGCATGCGCTCGCGCTCGGGTTGGCACGCGATCCGGCTGTTTCGGCGCTGATTGCCGCGCCTGGTAATCCGGGGATCGCCTCGGTTGCCGAGGTGCGGGCCGTGAACGCCTCCGATCCGGCCGCTGTCGCCGCGCTCGCCGTGGAGACTGCCGCTGACCTGGTGGTGATCGGGCCGGAGGCGCCGCTCGTGGCCGGTGTCGCCGACGCGGTACGCGCCAAGGGCATCGCCGTGTTCGGCCCGTCGGCCGAGGCCGCCCAACTGGAGGGCTCCAAGGCGTTCGCCAAGGACGTGATGACCGCCGCCGGTGTGCCGACCGCCCGGGCGTACGTCTGCACCGACGAGGAGACCACCGCGCGGGCGCTGGACGAGTTCGGCGCCCCGTACGTGGTGAAGGACGACGGTCTGGCCGCCGGCAAGGGCGTGGTGGTGACCGACGACCGATCCGCCGCGTTGGCGCACGCCGCGGAGTGCGCCCGGGTGGTGGTCGAGGAGTTCCTCGACGGTCCGGAGGTCAGCCTGTTCGTGGTCACCGACGGCGAGGCGGCGCTGCCGCTGCTGCCCGCGCAGGACTTCAAGCGGATCGGCGACGGCGACACGGGCCCGAACACGGGCGGCATGGGCGCGTACGCGCCGCTGCCCTGGGCCCCGCCCGGCCTGGTCGACGACGTCATGCGCGACGTGGTCCACCCCACCCTGGCGGAGTTGCGCCGTCGGGGCACGCCGTTCGCGGGCCTGCTCTACGTGGGCCTCGCGATGACGACCACCGGCCCTCGGGTGATCGAGTTCAACGCGCGCTTCGGCGACCCGGAGACCCAGGTCGTGCTCGCCCTGCTGGAGACCCCGCTGGGTGGGCTGTTGCACGCGGCGGCCACCGGAACGCTGGCCGAGCACCCGCCGCTGCGCTGGCGCGACGGCGCGGCGGTGACCGTGGTGCTCGCCGCGCAGGGCTACCCTGCCGCGCCGCGCACCGGCGACGTGATCACCGGCGCGGACCGGCCGGGCATCATCCACGCGGGCACCGTCCGCCGGGCGAGCGACGGCGCGTTGCTCTCCGCCGGCGGCCGGGTCCTCTGCGGTACGGCCACCGGCCCCGACCTGGCGGCCGCCCGGGATGCGGCGTACGCGCTGGTGGACGGGGTGGAGCTGGCCGGCTCGCAGCACCGCACCGACATCGCCACCGCCGCGGTCGAGGGCCGGATCACGATCCCGACCTGAGGGGTCCCGCCTCAGCCGTAGTAGCGGCGTAGTTCCCGGGTGAGCACCTTGCCGGTGGCGTTGCGGGGCAGGTACTTCACGAAGACCACGTCCCGGGGTACGGAGAACCGGGCCAGGTAGTGCCGGACGTACTCACGGACCGCCTCGGGGTCGAGGGTCTCGCCGGGGTGCAGGGCGAGGAACGCGGCCAGTCGCTGGCCGTACTCGGGGTCGGGTACGCCGATCACGGCGGCCTCGCGTACCTGCGGTAGTTGGGCGAGCAGGTCCTCCACCTCGGACGGGAACACGTTCTCGCCGCCGGAGACGATCATGTCGTCGGCCCGGCCGTCGACGAAGAGCAGCCCGTCGGCGTTGAGCCGGCCGAGGTCGCCGGTGTCGAGCAGGCCGTCGCGGGTCTCCCGGCTGGCACCGGAGGTGTAGCCCTCGAAGAGCATCTCGTTGCCGACGAAGATGCGGCCGACCCGACCTTCCGGTATCGGCTGACCGTCGTCGTCGAGAATTTCCAGGCGGGTGCCGTGCGGCGGCCGGCCGGCTGCGGTGGGTGCCTGGCGCAGGTCCGGTGGGCCGGCGATGGACGCCCAGGAGACCTCGGTGGAGCCGTAGAGGTTGTAGAGGACGTCTCCGTAGACGTCCATGAACTTCGGGGCGAGCCCGCCCGGCAGAGCCGATCCGCTGACCGCGACGACCTTGAGCGGGGGGCGCGGGTCCGGTGGGGGCACTTCCAGCAGCCGTTGGAGCATCACGGGTACGGCGAAGAGGGCGTCGCAGCGGTGTGCCACCAGGGCGGCGATCGTGGCGGCCGGGTCGAAGCGGCGGTGCAGCACGATGGTGGCCCGCAACGCGAAGCAGACCTGCAGGGCGGCGAATCCCCAGGTGTGGAAGATCGGGGCGGCGATCAGCACCCGGTCCTTGGCGTGCAGCGGGATGCGGTCGATGATGGACACGAGCGGCCCGAAACCGCTGGGTGTGGGCCGGCGGGCGCCCTTGGGCGCGCCGGTGGTGCCCGAGGTGAGCACGATGATCCGGCCGTCGCGCTCCGGTGGGTGCAGCTCGCCGGGCAGCGCCCCGGCCACCAGCTCCTCGCGGGCGCGTTCGTCGAGGCGGGGCAGTTCGGCGGGGAGGCCGAGGACCCGTTCGGCGAACTCGTCGTCGTGCACCAGCAGCCGCAGCCGCTGCTCCTCGGCGACGGTGGACAGTTGGGCGGCGGAGAGCCCGGTGTTGACCAGGACCGCGTCGACGCCGAGCAGGGTCGCCGCGACGATGGTCTCGATCAGCCCGTGGTGGTTGCGGCACAGCACGCCGATCCGGTCGCCGGCCTGTACGCCGAGCCCGGACCGCATCGACCGGGCCATGCGTTCGGCCCGGTCGAGGAGCGCCTGGTAGGTCAGCTCGACGCCGTCCTCGTCGATGATCGCCGGCCGACCAGGGTCTCGGGCGGCTGCCTGGCGCAGTTCGCCGGCGAGACTCCACCCCCAGGTGCGCAACGCGTTGAGCTGTGAGGCGATCCGGATCGGGCGGCCCGGGGTGAGCAGGCCGCGCCGGGTCAGCGTGGCGACGACGAACGGCAGGTCCATGCCGCAGACCTCCTTGGGGTGGTACGCGGACGGGCAGTGGGACTCCCATCCGGCAGGGCGTCTTCCTTGATCATGCACCCGACGCGGCATCAGGCCCAGCCGGCGTCGGCATGGGGTGACGAAGACGGCACGGATAGGTAGGACGCCGCCCCTGGCCCGACCGGCAGTCGGGCCAGGGGGTGGCTGACCGGAGGCTCAGCGGATCTGCATGCCGGAGATCGCCCGGGAGATCACCAGTCGCTGGATCTCGGACGTACCCTCGAAAATGGTGTAGATCTTGGCGTCGCGGTACCAGCGTTCGACGGGGTGGTCGCGCAGGAAGCCGGCCCCGCCGAGCAGCTGCACCGCCTTCTCGGTGACCGACACCGCCACCTCGCCGGCCTTCAGCTTGGACATCGAGCCCTCGCCCGCGGTGAACGGGCGGTTGTTGCGGCCCATCCAGGAGGCCCGCCAGACCAGCAGCCGAGCCGCGTCGATCTCCATCCGCATGTCGGCCAGCGCGAACGCGACCGCCTGGTTCTCGATGATCGGCCGTCCGAACTGGACGCGGTCCTTCGCGTAATCCAGGGCGTACTCGTAGGCGGCCCGGGCCACGCCGAGCGCCTGCGCGCCAACCGTGGGTCGGGACAGCTCGAAGGTGCGCATCGCGGCCTGCCCGCTGGCCCGTTGCCCGGTGCGGGCGCGGTCCAGGCGTTCCAGCAGGGCGTCCCGTCCGCCGAGCAGGCAGCGGCCGGGCACGCGTACCCCGTCGAGGAAGACGTCGGCGGTGTGTGACGCGCGCAGGCCGAGCTTGCGCAGCTTGCGGGTCGCGGCCAGGCCGGGGGTACCGGGCGGTACGACGAACGCCGCCTGGCCCCGGGAGCCGAGCGTGGGGTCGACCGAGGCGGTGACCACGTGCACGCCGGCGATGCCGCCGTTGGTGGCGTACGCCTTCTGGCCGTTCAGGACCCACTCGTCGGTGGCCTCGTCGTAGACGGCCCGGGTGCGCATCGCGCCGACGTCGGAGCCGGCCTCGGGCTCGCTGGTGCAGAACGCGGCGACGGCCGGGGAGTCCACGTCGCCGAAGCACTGCGGCACCCACTCGATCATCTGTTCGGGGGTGCCGGCGCCGTAGATGGCGGCGACGGCGAGCGAGGTGCCGAAGATGCTCAGGCCGATGCCGGCGTCACCCCAGAAGAGTTCCTCGCTGGCGATGGGCAGGGAGAGTCCGGTCGGGTCTGCCCAGCAGGTGGCGAGGAACTCGAAGCCGTAGAGGCCGACCTTGGCGGCCTCCTGGATCACCGGCCACGGGGTGTCCTCGCGCTCGTCCCACTCGGCGGCGGCCGGGCGCACGACCTCGGCGGCGAAGCCGTGCACCCAGTCGCGTAGATCCCGCTGTTCCTCGTTCAGGTCAAGCGAGAACTCAGCCATGTCAGGCCTTGGGGATGTCGAACAGGTTGGCGATGTTGGCGGCGAGGCCGAGGTCGCCCTTCGCCTTCAGCTTGCCGGTCATGAACATCATCACCGGGTTGGCGCCGCCGGAGACGATCTTCAGGAACTCCACCGGGCCCATGGTCAGGCTCAGCTTCGGGTCGTGCTGCGGAGTCTCGTTCACCTCGCACTTGCCGTCGGCGATGACCACCTCGTAGGTGTCGCTGCCGCCGTCGGGACGACCGGTGATGATCCAGTGGATGACCGCGTTGGTGGAGCCGGCCCGGTCCGCGCGGAACAGCGACGGCATCCGGCCGAAGACCTCACCGAGGACCTTGCCGCGCAGGTCACCGGACATCACCTGGGCGATCTTGTCGTCCGGGGTGGACTTGACCAGCTGGGCGAACTCCTTGGGGCCGACGTTGGCGAAGGTGGCCGGGTCGAAGTCAGTCATGAGATGCGCCTTCCGGGAAGATTTGGCTACTCGTGCGTAACCCTACGCACGAGTAGGTATGCTCGCAAGGTGTCCAGTGTCCCCGCCTTCAAGCGCCTGCCCCGCGCCGTCCGCGAGCAGCAGATGCTCGACGCGGCCGTGAAGGTCTTCTCCCGGCGTGGCTTCCACGCCGCCAGCATGGACGAGATCGCGGAGGACGCCGGCATCTCCAAGCCCATGGTGTACGCCTACCTCGGGACGAAGGAGGAGCTGTTCGTCGCCTGCCTGCACCGGGAGGGCACCCGGATGATGCAGGCCATCGCCGGTGCCGCCGCCCCCGACCTGCCGGCCGACGAGCGGCTCTGGCATGGGCTGCGGGCGTTCTTCGGCTTCGTGGGCGCGCACCGGGACGGCTGGGCGGTGCTCTACCGGCAGGCCCGGGGCGAGCAGCCGTTCGCTGGCGAGCTGGCCACCATGCGGGCCCGCCTGGTCGAGGTGGTCGCCGGGATGCTCGACCACGCGCTGCGCGCCGAGGGCCGCGAGATCGCCGCCCTCGACCTGGAGGTCGTCGCGTACGCCCTGGTCGGCGCGACCGAGTCACTGGCCGACTGGCTCGCGGACCACCCGGACGCCGACCCGGAGAAGACGGCCACCCGGATGATGAACGTGGCCTGGCTCGGCGCCGCCCAACTGCTGCACGGCGTCACCTGGCGTCCGCCGGCCGACCTGCTGTGACGGGTGTCAGGTCGATCCGCCCGGCCAGTTGCGGGCGGCGGCGCGGCGGTGCGCCCGGTGGCGCAGCCAGCGGACGGCCTCGATACCCAGCGTGACGAGCACCGAGAGGCCGATTCCGGCGAGGACGCCCTTGACGGGGTGGCGCGCGAAGGCCAGCCCACCGAAGTAGCCGAGCAGTCCGCAGTACACGGCCCAGGTGACCGTCGCGATCACGTCGTAGAGCAGGAACGACCGGCGGGGATACCGCACCGCGCCCATGGTGAGGGTGACCGCGGTCCGGCCGCCCGGCAGGTAGCGGGAGGTGGTCAGGATCAGCCCGCCGCGCCGGTTCAGCGCACGGCGGGCCCACTCGGAGCTGGCCCGCCGTCGGCTCCCGTCGGGAAACCCGGCGAGCCGGTTCGCGCCGCCACCGCGTCCGATGGCGTACGAGATGTGGTCGCCGACGCAGGCGCCCACCGCGGCGACGGCGATCACCGCCGCCAGGTTGGGGCTCCCGCCGGTGGAGAGCACGGCGGCGGTGATGACGGCCGCCTCGCCGGGTACGGCCGGAAAGAACGCGTCGACCGCCGTGAGCCCGAAGATCAGCAGGTACACCCACGGCGAGGTGATCAGCTGTCGGAGCAGGTCGAGGGCGGCGTCCATGCCCTCATGCTCGCCGGGTGCGAGCCGCCCGGTGGGCCGAGTCGGCGGATCACCCCCTTCGGTCCCGGGCGTCAGGCCGAGCGCACCAGGGCGGGTGGGGCGAGCAGTGGGCCGTGCGGGGTCTTGTCGTCGGCGGTGGGGCCGTGCGAGGCAAGCACCACAGGTGCGCCCAGCTCCGCGCCCACCGCCTCCTTCCAGTCCGTCGGCGGGTCGTCGTACAAGGGTCGGGAGCGCAGCAGGCGGTCGGTGAGCGCGGCCTGTCGGTCCAGGTCGCCGGGTGGGCCGGGGTCGAGCCGGTCGGTGGTGTCGTAGCGGCGGCAGATCCGCAGCTCGGGGCCGGCGAGGTCGAGGTGGGTCAGCGCCAGGCCGTCCACTCCGCCGGCCGCGGCGAGGGCGTACCGGTGGGCGACCGCGTCGAAGTGGCCGAACCGGAACCGGCCCTGCCAGGGGTTGGTCGGGTTGTGCGGGTCGGCCAGCGGCAGGGCCGGGTCCTCGGTCACCAGCGGGCCGGCCCCGTGCCGGGTGGTGACGATCCGCAGCACCCCGAGCCGGATCAGGTCGCCGGACCGACCGGCCTCGGCGAGCAGGCTGTCGGCGTTGGCGAACGTGGTGGTGCTCCACGTCGTGTACGGGTGGAAGCCGTGCCACTCGTCGAGCAGCACCCCCTGCGCGCCCTCGAAGACGCAGGTGCCGGCACGCAGCGCCCGGGCGAGCCAGCTCCGGTCGACGACCGCGACCCGTGCGGCGAACCCGGTGAACGCGGGCAGGCAGTCGTCGACCGGTGGCGCGTCCAACGGGCCGAGTTCGGCGGTCAGCCGGTCCCGCAGGGCGGTCAGCCGGCGGCGCAGCAGCGCGGGGCGGTGGCAGTCGGCGACGCGGGGCGCGTCGTCGGGGTGGGCGAGGCCGTACGCGACGGCCTCACCCACCCCCAGCCCGCAGGAGCCGTGCCGGTCGGCTCCCCGGGCGATCTCCCGGGCGCGGTTGGCGGCCCGGTGGTACGGGGTGGCGAGCAGCGCGTCGGCGTCGACGGTCAGCCGGTCGAGCGCGTCGGGCACCCCGATCGTGGCGAGATGGTCGGCCTCGGCGGCCAGTGCCAGCGGGTCCACCACCACGTGCCGGGACAGGTGCGTACCGACGCCGGGATGGAACGTGCCCGCGCCGAACTGCGCGAACGTGTGGTGCCGCCCGTCGCGCAGCACGACGGTGTGCGCCGCCTGCGCGCCCCCGTTGAAGCGGATCACCGTGTGCACCGGGCGGGTGGCGCAGAGCCAGTCCACGACCGTGCCCTTGCCGGCGTCGCCGAAGCCGAGGTCGACCACCGCCACGTGCCTCACAGCCGGGTCACCCCGCCGGTGGTGTCGCGGAACGCCGGCAGCGTCGACACCTCGGCCCGCCGCCCCCGGCCGAGGCGGGCCAGGGCCTTCGAGACGGTGCCGGTGGCGCTGGAACCGGCGTGGTCCAGGTGGCGCAGGCCCTCGTCCAGGTCGATGGCCTGCTCGCCGAGGCCGATGGTGAGCGCGATGGTCTCGCAGACGGCGTCGAGGTCATCGAGCACGACAGCGTTCTGCCCGAGCAGCTCCCGCCAGAAGTCGAGCACCTTCGCGTTCCCGGCGTAGTGGCTGCCGGCGGGGAGCAGATAGTAGGTGTCCCAGCGGCGGGTCACCTCGTCGACGACCTGCCGCAGCGGCACGTCCTGCGCCAGGTCGTCGCCGATCAGGCCGGCCACCTCACGAGCCTTCACCTGCGGGTACGCCAGCTCGTCGCCGATGATGAACAGGTAGCCGCGCCGGCCGCGCTTCTCCCAGTTGTCGGTGACGGTGTGCCGGGCCATGAAGTACAGCGCCAGCTCGTACGACTCGCTCATCTGCCCGCCGCCACCGCCTTCGAGGACGATCCGGCCGAGGTCGTCGTCCATCCGGTTGTCCGACTCGAACTGGCCCACCTGCAACGGCACCCGGTCGCAGGTGGCGTCGCCGATCGCGCCGAACATGATCTGCGGATCGCTGGCGTACCCCTGCCGTTGCAGCAGGCCGAGCAGCTGCGGCAGCTTGGTCTGCAGGGCGCGTGGCACCCTGCGCATGGAGCCGGTCACGTCGAAGAGCACCGCGATGGGCGTCGACTGCGGGTGCTCGTCGGAGTCCCGGCTCTCCCGGCTCGCGTCGCGGGGGTCGAGCGCGGGGTGCACGGTGCGCGCCCCGCTGTCGCTGTAGGAGAAGGCGCTCCGGCCGGTGGACCGGCGGTAGCGGTCGGCGGCGTCGTACACGTCCGTGGACCAGATTCCACTGCCCATGACAGCTCCCTAGGGGGTGCGGGTGAACGGTCGGAAGGTGCGTGGCCCGTAGAGCCGGTCCAGCACCTGGTCGAGTTCGCGCAGCAGACGCCAGGCGTCGTCGGGGCGGGCGTCCAGGGGCCGCTGCCGGCAACCCTGCGCGAAGGCGTGCAGCTCGCGGGGTGCGCGCGGCCCCATCAGCCAGCTCATGCAGCGGCTGGCCATCGCGATGTCGGTGCCCGGGCCGCAGGGCCGTTTGCCGGGGACCTCCTCCGGATACCAGTCCTCCTGGCCCGGCACCAACGCCGGGATCGTGCTGCCGACGGCTGCGGAGAAGCGCCAGTCGACAAGCACCACGCCGTGGGCGTCCGGCTCGATCAGCACGTGTCGCGGCAGGACCGCGCCGTGCACCACGCCCGCCCGGTGGGCCAGGCCGAGCACCACCAGCAGCCGCCGCCACATCCAGGCCACGTCCCGGGCGTCCAACCCGTCGGGGTACGCGCGCCGCACCTCGTCGAGGTCGTGCAGGCCGGGTGCGGTGGCGAGCACGGTGATCCGCCGTTCGGCACCGGAGGTGGCGTCGCGGTGCGGGAATTCGTCGACGAGCCGAGGCACGTACGGCAGGTAGCGCGGGTCGCCGCGCTCGGCGATGGTGCGCAGGGCGTGCGCCTCGCGGGCCATCAGGTCGTTGTCGGTGGGCCGTCGGGGGAGTTTGAGCAGCCGGTCGTCGCCCACGTCGTAGAGGTCGGCCAGGTCGCCCGAGTGGGCCGGCGTGCCGAGGCGGTAGTCGCCGAGGACGGTGACCCGCCGGGCCCGCCACCGGGTGGTGACGTGGATGAACGCGTCGAGGGCTTCGGCGCGTACCGCCGGGTCGGTCGGCAGGCGGTCGGGGTGCAGGGCCGCGACCAGCTCGCGGTAGCGGCGGGCCGGCTGGTCGGCGCCGAACAGATCGGCGTCGGTGCGGGCGGCCGCGACCAGGCCGATGGCCTCCGCGGCCCTCACCGCACCGTCTCCTCGCGGGCGGGGCGCAGCAGCGCCGGGTGCAGCAGGCGGGCGTCGCCGGCCCGGTAGAGCCGTGCGCGCGGGCCACCTCGGGCCCCGCCGCGCTCGGTGCTGGTGCCGGTGCTCTCCACGAAGCCCGGCACGGAGAGCACCTTGCGGTGGAAGTTGCCGGCGTGCAGCGGGTGCCCCCAGACCGTCTCGTAGACGGCGCGCAGCTCGCTGATCGTGAACTCGGCGGCCAGGAAGCGGGTGGCCAGCGGGGTGTACTCCAGCTTGGACCGGGCCCGCTCCAGCGCGTCGTCGATGATGCGGCCGTGGTCGAAGGCGAGCTGCCGGCTGGTCAGCGCGGTCACCGGCAGCCAGATCGCCTCGTCGGCGTCGGTGCCGGCGGCCGGGTCGGGCAGGTCGGGGGCGAACGCGAGGTGGGCGATCGAGACGACGCGCATCCGCGGGTCACGGTCGGGGTCGCCATAGCTGCCCAACTGCTCCAGGTGTACGCGCCGGAGCCCCTCCCCGCCGAGCCCGGTCTCCTCGGCCAGCTCCCGTCGAGCGCCGGCGGTCAGGTCCTCGTCGGGGCGGACGAAGCCGCCGGGCAGTGCCCAGTGCCCCGCGAAGGGAGCCTCGCCGCGGCGGATCAGCAGCAGGTGCAGGGCACCGTCGCGGATGGTCAGCGCCACCACGTCGACGGTCACGGCGACCGACGGGTAGGCCCGCGGGTCGTACGCGGCCAGGAAGTCCTGCTCGTTCATCTGGTCTCTCTCATCCTGAGAACATCTCGTTGTGAGAACAACGTAGCGCAGACGTACGCCCCTGCCAAGCCCGAATCAGGATCGGCAGGGACGCGTCAGCGCACGAGACCCGCCAGGTGCGGTCGGCCGCGCGAGTCGTGCAGGGCGAATGCCCCGTCCGGCAGGAGGGTGAAGTCCACAGTGCTCGGCAGCGGTACGGGCAGCTTGAACGCCACCTCGACGGTGCAGGCGTCCGGCAGCCGGGTCTCCAGCGCCGCGAGGCAGCGCGCCTTGCTCCACATGCCGTGCGCGATCGGCCGGCGGAAGCCGAACAGCCGCGCCCCGAGCCGGGAGGTGTGGATCGGGTTGTGGTCCCCGGAGACCCGCGCGTACTCCGTGCCGACGCGGGGTTCCACCCGCCAGCGGGCCGTGGCCGTGGGCGCGGTCGGACGCTCGCCCCGATCCCGTCCGCCGGGTGTGCGCTCCCGGCCCAGGTACGTCGAGACGCCGCGCCAGACCTCCTCGCCGTCGACCGAGCCGACCAGCACCACGTCAACCTGCCGCCCCCGGTCGTGCGGACGCAGGTTCTCGGCGAACGTCGTGAAGTCGAGGGCCTCGTCGGCGGTGATCGGGCGGTGCACGGTGATCCGGTTGCCGACGTGCACCACGCCGGTCAGCGGGATGGGAAAGCCCGGCGCGGTCATCAGTCGCAGGGTCAGCGGAAAGCCCAGGATGTGCGGGAACGTCGCGGGCAGCCGATCGGTGAGCCGGAACCCGCAGACCCGGTCGTAGTCGGCCAGGTGCGCCCGGTCGGTCCGTACCCCGGCCACGGTGAACTCGACCGCCGGCAGGTCGGCGCCGCGCCGCCCACCGAGTCCGGGCAGCGCGCCGAGCGCGGCCCGCCGGTACAGCGCGCCGGGCGCGGGCATCCGGGGCAGCTCGACGCGCGTCCGGCCGCCCGCGCCGGCCGCACCGGCACCGCTGAGGTCACTGGTCACCTCGGCCGCCGACGCGCTCAAGTCGTGCGTCTGCTCGATGCTCAGGTCGGCGCCGACGGCCTCCGGCCGGCGGATCGCGTCCAGCGTCTCGCGCGACAGGATCTCGGTCGGGCCCTCGATCAGCTCGTGGACCGACAGGTCGTCCGGCTCTCTCCGTTTGCCCATCACGCCCCCAGCAGGCTCTGGCCGCAGACCCGGACGACGTTGCCGCTGACCGCGCCGCTGGCCGGCCAGGCCAGCCAGCCGATCGTCTCGGCCACGTCCACCGGCAGCCCGCCCTGAGCCAGGCTGTTCATCCGCCGGCCCGCCTCGCGGACGACCAACGGGATGCGGGCGGTCATCCGGGTCTCGATGAAGCCGGGGGCCACCGCGTTCACGCTGATTCCCCGGTCGCGCAGGGCCGGGGCGAGCGAGTCGACCACGCCGATCACGCCGGCCTTGCTGGTGGCGTAGTTGGTCTGCCCCCGGTTACCGGCGATCCCGGCGATCGAGGAGACGCCGATGATCCGCCCGCCGGCCGGGATCAGCTCCCGCTCCAGCAGCACGTCGTTGATCCGCTCCTGACTGGACAGGTTGACGTCGATGACCTGGTCCCACCGGTCGGCGTCCATCCGGCCGAGCGTCTTGTCCCGGGTGATGCCGGCGTTGTGCACCACCGCGTCGACCCGACCGTGCCGGCTGGCCAGGTGGTCGGCGAGGCGGGTCGGCGCGTCCGGCGCGGTCAGGTCGAGCTGGACTGCCGTACCGCCGATCTCGTTCGCCACCGCGGCGAGGGCGTCCCCGGCCGCCGGGACGTCCAGGGCGACCACCTGCGCGCCGTCGCGGGCGAGGACCCGGGCGAGGGCCGCGCCGATACCCCGGGCAGCCCCGGTGACCAGCACGACCTGCCCGTCCAGCGGCCGGTCCCAGTCGGCCGGGGCGCTCGCCGCGCCGGCGCCGACCCGGATGACCTGCCCGGAGACGTACGCCGACCGGCCGGACAGGAGGAAGCGGAGGGTCGATTCGAGGCTTGTGCGGGTGCCGGCGGCGCTCGTGTCGCCTGTCACATAGACGAGCTGGGCGGTGGTGCCCCGACCGAACTCCTTGCCGATGCTGCGGACCAGCCCTTCCAGGGCGCGCTGCGCGGTCGCCGCACGCGGTGTCGGGCACTCGTCGGGCGGGGTGCCGAGCACGATCACCCGGCCACTGGGCAGCAGGGCCCGGGCCTGCGGGTGGAAGAAGTCGTAGAGCTGACGCAGCTGGGTCGAGTCGGTGATGCCGGTGGCGTCGTACACCAGGGCGCCGAAGCGGTCCTGTGCCTCGGCCGTGCCGGTGTCGCGCAGCTCGACCCCGGCGGCGGCCAGGATCGTGGTGACCGGCTCGGCGAGCCGGCCGCCGCTGGCCGCGCCGAGCAGGACCGGCCCGGTCAGCAGCGGGTCGCCGGGGTGGTGTCGGCGCAGTCGCGGCGGGTCGGGCAGCCCGAGGCGCTTGACCAGCGCGCGGCCGGCGGCCGATTGGACGAAGCTCGCGTACCTGTCGGTCATGGGCGTAGCCTACTGGCGAGTAAGGTTCGAGCAACACTTGTCGAGGAGGCGGATCGTGCAGAGCATCCGGCGGGTCGCGGTCATCGGGGGCAACCGCATCCCCTTCGCCCGTTCCAACTCCCGCTACGCGGACGCGTCCAACGCGGACCTGCTCGGCGCGGCGCTCGACGGTCTGATCGCCCGGTACGGGCTGGCCGGGCAGCGGGTCGGCGAGGTGGTCACCGGGGCTGTGCTCAAGCACTCCCGCGACTTCAACCTCACCCGCGAGGTGGTCCTCGGGTCCCGGCTCGACCCGCACACCCCCGCGTACGACATCCAGCAGGCCTGCGGCACCGGCCTGGAGGCGGCGATCCTCGTCGCCAACAAGATCGCCCTCGGTCAGCTCGACGTCGGCGTCGCCGGCGGTGTCGACACCACCTCCGACGCGCCGCTCGCGGTCAACGAGGAGATGCGGCGCACGCTGCTCAAACTCAACTCCGCCCGGACGCTCGGCCAGCGGCTGAAGGTCGCCGCGAAGCTGCGCCCGCTCCAGCCGTTCAAGCCGGAGATCCCGCGCAACGCCGAGCCGCGTACCGGCCTGTCCATGGGGGACCACGCCGCCCGCACCGCGCTGCGCTGGCAGATCGACCGGCGCTCGCAGGACGAGCTGGCACTGCGCTCGCACCAGCGGCTCGCCGCCGCGTACGACAGGGGTTTCTTCGACGATCTGATGACGCCCTACCTGGGGCTCACCCGCGATGCGAACCTCCGCCCGGACAGCAGTCTGGACAAGCTCGGCGCGCTGCGACCCGTCTTCGGCACCCGTGGCCCGGACGCCGAGCACGCCACCATGACCGCCGGGAACTCGTCGCCGCTCACCGACGGCGCGTCCACGGTGCTGCTGGCCAGCGAGGAGTGGGCCGCCGCGCACCACCTGCCGGTGCAGGCCTGGTTCAGCCTGTCGGAGACGGCGGCCGTGGACTTCGTGCACGGCGACGAAGGGCTGCTGATGGCCCCCGCGTACGCGGTGCCGCGGATGCTGGCCCGCGCCGGGCTGACGTTGCAGGACTTCGACTACTACGAGATCCACGAGGCGTTCGCCTCGCAGGTGCTGGCCACCCTCGCCGCCTGGGAATCGCCGGAGTTCTGCAAGGACCGGCTGGGACTGGACGCCCCGTTGGGCGCGATCGACACCGACCGGCTCAACGTCAACGGCTCGTCCCTGGCCGCCGGGCACCCGTTCGCCGCCACCGGCGGCCGGATCGTGGCCACGCTGGCCAAGCTGCTGGCCGAGAAGGGCAGCGGGCGCGGGCTGATCTCCATCTGCGCGGCCGGCGGCCAGGGCGTGACGGCGATCCTGGAGCGCTGAGGCGTCCCTGTCGATCAACCTGTACGTCGTCCGGTCGCAGCGGGCGGCAAACCGCGGGCGTCGCAACGAACGGCGGACGATACTGGCACGGTGGAGGAGGACCTCGTCGAACTACTGGCCTCGACCGGAGTCACCTGCCGGTTGTTGGTCGAGCAGACGCAGGGCCCATACCACCGAGCTGTGCATCCCGAGCGGCGGGAGATCACCGAGGACCGCGATGGTCTCCCGCTGCGCCTTGGGCTACGCCTATTGGCGGCGGACGCCACCACCCCCCTCGCGGACGTCCTCGTCGAAGTCTGGCAGGCCGACCACGTGGGCCGATACTCCGGCTTCCAGCCATTCGAAGCGAGGCCGGGACAGGTGGTCACCTCGGAGTCGGTGCCGCACGACGTGATCGCCGCCGGTGAGACGTACCTGCGGGGCAGCCAGCGCACCGACGAGCGCGGGATGTGCGCGTTCAACACGATCTACCCGGGCTGGTACGCCAGCCGCACCGTGCACATCCACCTCATCGCGCACCTCGGCGACCGCTCGGTGACCACGCAGCTCTACTTTCCCGACAGGGTCACCGACGAGGTTTTCAGTCGCCCGCCCTATCGGGGCCGGCCGCAGCGCGACACCACCAACGCCACCGACAGCATCTTTGCCGACGGCGGTGAGCAGATGATCCTGGACCTGCAAGGAGATCCGACGACCGGCTACACCGGGGTCCTCTGCGTCGTCCTCGACCGGCAAGCGCGACCTGCCTCGGCTCCGGGTCCTTCGGCGGAAAGCGACAGTTGATCGTGGCCAGCAAGGAGCAGATCAGGGCCACCATCGAGGCACACCTCGCCGCCGTCGGCGCCGCCGACGCTACCGCGCTGGCGGATCTCTACACACCGGATGGCCGTCTGTATGACCCCGCTGGCGGATCCCCAGTCACCGGCCGAACGGCCATCCAGCAGCACTTTGCCGGCGTGCTCACCGAGCAACGGACAATGGAACTGGTCATGGTGGCGATCGCCGACCACCACGCCGCGTTCCATTTCCGCGCCACACCAGCCGACGGCCCCACCAGAGAGGTCATCGACACCATGACCTTCGACGACCAAGCCATGATCACTTCAATGCAGGCGTACGCGAGCTGACACCAAACCCGGTCGGAGTAACCTGCGTGGCCTGCCGTCCGACCAAGGGGAGGAATCGCTCCACCGAGGCCGCGAATGCTGAGGGTCGTCCGCCCAGGGGAAATGCCCAGCCCGTGGCTGCTGGCCGTTGCCGACGGTCGCTTCGAAGCAGCCCTGAGCGACCTGACCGAGGCAATGCACATCGGCTCGCCGCCCCGGTCAGTAGAAATCCGCCAAGCTGCGCCCGGTCTTCGGACCGGGCGAGGATCGCAACGTCGTGGGCCGGCAGGGCCAGGCCGCGTGAGTGCGGCCGTGCACGACACCCCGCGGGTGTGACCTGACCCGACCCGTCCCGCCGACCGGCCGGTGGGCCGGGTTGGCTGGGGCTGCGACCGGCGCGTACGCGAGAATGAGGTACGTGACGACGATCCCGAACGTGCTCGCCAACCGGTACGCCTCACCCGAGTTGGTCGCCCTCTGGTCGCCCGAGGAGAAGGTCCGGATGGAGCGGCGGCTCTGGCTTGCCGTGCTCCGTGCCCAGCGCGACCTCGGCGTGCCCGTCCCGGACGGCGTGGTCGAGGCGTACGAGCGGGTGCTCGACCAGGTCGACCTCGCCTCGATCGCGGAGCGGGAGCGGGTCACCCGGCACGACGTCAAGGCCCGCATCGAGGAGTTCAGCGCCCTCGCCGGGCACGAGCATGTGCACAAGGGAATGACCTCCCGGGATCTCACCGAGAACGTCGAGCAGCTCCAGGTGCGGGCCTCGTTGGAGCTGATCCGCGACCGGGTGGTGGCCACCCTGGCCCGGTTGGCCCGGCTGGCGTACGAGCACTCCGAGCTGGTCATGACCGGCCGCTCGCACAACGTGGCCGCGCAGGCCACCACGCTTGGCAAGCGCTTCGCGTCGGCGGCGGAGGAGCTGCTGATCGCGTACGAGCGGCTGGAGGACCTGATCGACCGCTACCCGCTGCGCGGCATCAAGGGGCCGGTTGGCACGGCCGCCGACCAGCTCGACCTCTTCGACGGTGACGCCGACAAGGTCGCCGAGCTGGAGCGACGGGTCGCCGAGCACCTGGGCTTCGCGCGGGTGCTCGACAGCGTCGGGCAGGTCTACCCGCGCTCGTTGGACTTCGACGTGCTGTCGGCGCTGGCGCAGACCGCCGCCGCGCCGTCCTCGCTGGCCACCACGATCCGGCTGATGGTCGGTCAGGAGCTGGTGACCGAGGGCTTCAAGCCGGGTCAGGTCGGCTCCAGCGCGATGCCGCACAAGATGAACACCCGTTCGTCGGAGCGGGTGAACGGCTTCGCGGTGATCATCCGGGGTTACCTGTCGATGGTCGGCGAGCTGGCCGGTGACCAGTGGAACGAGGGCGACGTGTCCTGCTCGGTGGTCCGCCGGGTGGCTCTGCCGGACGCGTTCTTCGCCGCCGACGGGCTGTTCCAGACCTTCCTGACCGTGCTCGACGAGTTCGGCGCGTACCCGGCGGTGATCAACCGGGAGTTGGAGCGGTTCCTGCCCTTCCTGGCGACCACCAAGATCCTGGTGGCGGCGGTCCGGCGTGGCGTCGGCCGGGAGGTCGCGCACGAGGTGATCAAGGAGCATGCGGTCGCCGTGGCGCTGGCCATGCGCGAGAAGGGCGCCCCGGAGAACGACCTGTTCGACCGCCTGGCCGCCGACGGCCGCCTGGGCCTGTCCCGCGCCGACATCGACACCCTGGTCGCCGACCGCACCGCCTTCGTCGGAGCGGCGAAGACCCAGGTGGAAGCGGTAACCCGCCGCATCACCAAGGTGGTAGAAACCCACCCGGAAGCCGCAACCTACACCCCACCCCCCATCCTCTAACCCCGCCGACTCCCCCCCCTCGCCCCCGCGCCCCAGCGTTCGTCCCGCCCCAGCGTTCGTTGATCATGAAGTTATTGCCGCGACACGCCGACGCGCAGGGCAATAACTTCATGATCAACCGGGTGGCGAGGGGCCGGCAGCGAGGGTCGGGTTAGTCGCCGGTGGGGGTTTCTGCGGCTGTTCGTAGGTTGGGGCCGCTTGCGGGTTCGGCGATGCCGCCGAGAGACTCGGCGAAGGCCGGGTCGGTGGCGGTCTCCGCCGCCACCGCCGGCTGGTCGGCCGGCATGACCTGGGGCATCGTGGGTACGGCGATAACCGCCGTGCCGTACGCGCAGATCTCCATCCACATCTCACCGCAGTCCCGGCTGTCGAAGCGCATGCCGATCACGGCGTTCGCGCCGAGCCGCAGGGCCTCCTCGCCGAGGCGGGTCACGGAGTCGGTACGCCAGCGGGTCAGGTTGTCCGGCGCCATCGGGTCGTACGCGCCACCGCGCAGATTCTTGACACCCTCGCGGTACGGGTTGCGCGTCCTGGCCATCGATGACACCACCTCACCGAGAATCTGGCGGATCTCGTAGCCGGGCAGTTGCTCTGTCGTCACGACCAGCACGGTTCCGATGCTGTCAGGAGTTGCGCGACCCGATCGGGTGCCGTGTTCACCTGATCGGATGCTGCAAAACGACGCGGCGCGGACGGTCGGCACGCCGGCGACCATCCGCGCCGCGCGGGCGCTAACGGTCAGACACCGGCCACCGAGGTGATCCAGGCCCGGTTGTACGCGACACTGCCGTAGTTCTGGATGGAGGAGCCGTCGGCCGTGGAGGCCACACCGACCTGCTGGCCGTTGTAGAACTGCGGCCCGCCCGAGTCGCCCCGCCAGGCGTTGCCGTTGATCCGGCTGCTGCGGATCGCCTGCCCGCCGTACGCGTCGGTGGCGCTGTTGCTGGTCACCTGGACGGTGGCGGTCTTGAGCTGGCTGGAGGCGTCGCACCCGCTGTAGCAGGTCATGCCCCACCCGTAGATCGAGTTGGTCGAGCCGACGGGCGGGTTGCTGCTGGCCAGGGACACCGCCGAGGTGCTGACGGTGCTGGAGAGCCGCATGAGGGCCAGGTCGTTACGGGTGTAGGTGGCGCTGACGGTACGGGTGACCCCGCCCGAGGCGCGGTAGACGCTGCCGACCCGGACCGACATCGTGCCGCTGATGCAGTGTCGGGCGGTGAGCACCCACTGCGCGGCGATCACGCTGCCCGAGCAGGTGAACGAGCCGTTGCTCAGCACGGCGGCGGCCCAGGGGGCGGACGACACGGTGCCGCCGCCGATGATGGGTTGGGGGCCGGCCGGGGCGGCGGACGCGCCGGACGCGGCGGCGAGGGCGCCGACCAGCGCGGTGCTGATCAGGGCGAGCAGGGGACGAACGCGCATCGGTGGACTCCTTGGAGGGGCTGGGGCCCGGGGTCGCCGGGTGCCCGGTGGCGACAGCGGGAGATCCCCGCCGCCGCTGGCATCGAGTGATGTCGATGTACTGTAGGGCCGACGAGCATCGTTTTCAAGAAGCTTATCGAGATCAACGAATGTAACGATTCGGCTACCCAGCGCGCCGTATATGCCCTGCTGGGGCCGCCTGTCCCGCCCCGCCGGCCGCACCCGCCGCCGGTTATGTGGATCACTGCCTGAACTGCGCCCGGCCGGTGCGTCCGCGACGGTATCTGCCAGGTACGCTGGCTGCGCTCGCCCGTTGTGGGTCGGCACCCAACTGCGTACACAGTCAGGAGTGCCCAGTGCCTCGCGTCGTCGTCGACGTCATGCTCAAGCCCGAGATCCTCGATCCGCAGGGCCAGGCCGTCGCAAACGCGCTGCCCCGGCTCGGCGTCAGCGACGTCGCCTCAGTGCGGATCGGCCGGCGCATCGAGATCGACTTCACCGGTGAACCGGACCTGGACCGGGCCCGGGAGATCGCCGACAAGCTGCTCGCCAACCCGGTCATCGAGGACTTCACCGTCCGCCTGGTCGAGACCGACGAGACCGCGGACGCCCGCTCGTGACCGCCCGGGTCGGTGTGGTCACCTTCCCCGGCTCGCTCGACGACGGGGATGCCGCCCGCGCCGTCCGGATCGCCGGCGCCGAGCCGGTCCGGCTCTGGCACGGCGATGAGGATCTGCACGGTGTGGACGCGGTCGTGCTGCCCGGCGGCTTCTCCTACGGTGACTACCTGCGCTGCGGCGCCATCGCCCGGTTCGCCCCGGTGATGGAGACGCTCGTGGACGCCGCCCGCGGTGGCCTGCCGGTGCTCGGCATCTGCAACGGCTTCCAGATCCTCTGCGAGGCGCACCTGCTGCCCGGCGCGCTCACCCGCAACCAGCACCTGCACTTCCGCAACCGGGACCAGGTCCTGCGCGTCGAGTCGGCCGGCACGGCGTGGACCAACGCGTTCCAGCCCGGCCAGGAGATCCTCATCCCCGTGAAGAACGGCGAGGGCTGCTACGTCGCCGACACCGCGACGCTGGACCAGCTCGAAGCCGAGGGGCGGGTCGTCGCGCGCTACGTCGGCGGCAACCCCAACGGGTCGCTGCGCGACATCGCGGCCATCACGAACTCCGCCGGCAACGTTGTCGGCATCATGCCGCACCCCGAGCACGCGGTGGAGGCGCTCACCGGCCCCTCGCTGGACGGCCTGGGCTTCTTCACCTCGGTCCTCAAGCACCTGGTGGGGGCGCCCGCGTGAACGCGAGGAGTCGGTCAGGCGGGCACGAGCGCAGCGAGGAGAGGTCATGACCACCCATCCGGACCCGGTACGGGACACTCCGGAGGCGTACTCCGCCCCGGCGCAGCCGACCGAGCCGCTGGCGCAGCCCGCCGCTCCGTCCCAGCCGGCGACCGCCGACTGGACCGACGGCGTGGACACCGTGCCGCGCGCCGGTGGCACGCCGGGCGAGTTGCAGCCGTACACCGAGCTGGGTCTGCGCGACGACGAGTACGACCGGATCCGGCAGATCCTCGGCCGTCGACCCACGCAGTCCGAGCTGGCGATGTACTCGATCATGTGGAGCGAGCACTGCTCCTACAAGTCGAGCAAGGTGCACCTGCGCCAGTTCGGTGAGAAGGCCCCGCACAGCGACCGGCTGCTCGCCGGCATCGGCGAGAACGCTGGCGTGGTGCAGGTCTCCGACGAGCTGGCGGTGACCTTCAAGGTCGAGTCGCACAACCACCCGAGCTTCGTCGAGCCGTACCAGGGCGCGGCGACCGGCGTCGGCGGCATCGTCCGGGACATCCTCGCCATGGGTGCCCGCCCGATCGCGGTCATGGATCCGCTGCGCTTCGGTGCCGCGGACCACCCGGACACCGCTCGGGTGCTCACCGGCGTGGTCGCCGGCGTGGGTGGCTACGGCAACTGCCTCGGCCTGCCCAACATCGGCGGCGAGCTGGTCTTCGACCCGTCCTACCAGGGCAACCCGCTGCTCAACGCGCTTTGCCTGGGCGTACTGCCGGTCGACCGGCTGCAGAACAAGGCCGCCGCGGGCCCCGGCAACGTCGTGGTGCTGATGGGTGCCAAGACCGGCCGGGACGGCATCGGCGGCGTGTCGGTGCTGGCCAGCGCCACCTTCGACGAGGGCAGCGAGGCCCGTCGCCCGGCCGTGCAGGTCGGCGACCCGTTCACCGAGAAGCTGCTGATCGAGGCGTGCCTGGAGCTGTACGACGGTCAGCTGGTCGTCGGTATCCAGGACCTCGGTGGCGCCGGCCTGACCTGCGCGCTCACCGAGACTGCCGCTGCTGCCGGCACCGGCATGCGGGTCTGGCTGGAGCGGGTGCCGCTGCGGGAGCCCTCGATGGACCCGCACGAGATCCTGGCCAGCGAGTCGCAGGAGCGGATGCTGCTGGTCGTCGAGCCGGACAAGCTCGACGCGGTGCTCAAGACCTGTGAGAAGTGGGGCGTCCTCGGCACCGCGATCGGCGAGGTCACCGCCCCGGAGCCGGACGGCCGCCCGGGTCGACTGCTGATCACCTGGCAGGACCACCTGGTCGTCGACGTGCCGCCGGGTTCGCTTGTCGACGACGGCCCGGTGTATGCCCGACCGATGCGGGAGCCGGCCGACCTGATCCTGCTCCAGGCCGACCGGGCCGAGACGCTGCCCCGCCCGGCCGACCCGGAGGCGCTGCGGGAGACCGTGCTGCGCATGATCGCGTCGCCGAACCTGGCCGACAAGACCTGGGTCACCGAGCAGTACGACCGCTACGTGCTGGGCAACACAGTGCTCGCGCAGCCGGAGGACGGCGGCGTGATCCGGATCGACGAGCGGACCGGGCTCGGCGTGGCGCTGTCGGTCGACGGCAACGGCCGGTACGCCCGGCTCGACCCGTACAACGGCACCAAGCTGGCCCTGGCCGAGGCGTACCGGAATGTGGCGGTGACCGGCGCGAAGCCGATCGCCGTCACCAACTGCCTCAACTTCGGCTCCCCGGAGGACCCGGGCGTGATGTGGCAGTTCGCCGAGGCCGTGCGCGGCCTGGCGGACGGCTGCCTGGAGCTGGGCATCCCGGTCACCGGTGGCAACGTCAGCTTCTACAACCAGACCGGCGCGGCGGCCATCCACCCGACCCCGGTGGTCGGTGTGCTGGGTGTGCTGGACAACGTGGCCGACCGGGTGCCGATGGGCTTCGTCCCGCGTCCCGGCGGCGACCACGACCAGCTCTACCTGCTCGGCGAGACGAATGTGGAGCTGTCCGGCTCGGAGTGGGCCTGGGTGACGCACGAGCACCTCGGCGGCATCCCGCCGCAGGTCGACCTGCTTCGCGAGAAGGCGCTGGCCGACCTGCTGGCCGAGGCGGCCCGGGTGGGTCACCTCAGTTCGGCGCACGACCTGTCCGACGGTGGCCTCGCCCAGAGCCTGGTCGAGTCCTGCCTGCGGCGTGGCGTCGGCGCACGGATCGCCGTGCCCGAGCAGTTCGCCGACGGTTCGATGCCGTTCGTCTACCTGTTCAGCGAGTCCGCCACGCGGGCGCTGGTGTCGGTGCCGCGTGGCCACGACAAGGCGTTCGCGGCGCTCTGCGCCGAGCGGGGGGTGCCGTTCGAGCTGATCGGCGTCACCGACCCGACCGGCGGTGCGCTGGAGGTGCACGGCCAGTTCCGGATCGGTCTGGACGAGCTGCGCGCCGCGCACACCGAGACCCTGCCGCGCCTCTTCGGCGGCGCTGCGGCCGTCGACGTGCCCGCGCCGGCCGCCGGCGTGGCGGGCGCGGTCGAGGCCGTGCCGCTGCCGGGTGCCCCGGCCGAGCCGGTGGACGCGTCGGAGGTGCTCTCCGAGCCGATCGCCTCGGCCGGTCCGTCCCCGCAGACCGGAGCTGTCGACCCGGTCGGGTCGGAGCAGCCGGGCGAATCGTCCGAGTCTGACCCCGGTGCCGCCGAGCCGTCGCCTGACGAGCGCTGAGGCGTTGACGGCGGCCGTCTACGGCCAGCCCGGGTCGGGTGCCCGCTTCGACTGGGGCCTGACCGGGGCGGCCGAACTCGGCCGCGTCTGCGCGGCGCTGGTGGTGGTGGACGTCCTCTCGTTCACCACCGCCGTCGAGGTGGCGGTCGCCCGGGGCATGCGGGTGCACCCGTTCCCGTGGGGCGAGCAGGCCGCCGAGTACGCGGTGCGGGTCGGCGCGGTCGCGGCGGTGGGCCGTCGCCGGGTGACAGCCGACCATCCGTGGTCGCTCTCACCCGCCGCGTTGAGCGCCGCGCCCGTCGTGGCGGACCTGGTGCTGCCCTCACCGAACGGCTCCGCGATCAGCGCGGCCGCCAGCGCCACCGGGCTGCCGGTGGTCGCGGCGTGCCTGCGCAACGCCCGCGCCGTCGGGCGTTGGCTGCGCCGCCAGGGGTACGGCACGACGGACGCCCCCATCGGCGTCGTCGCCTCGGGTGAGCGGTGGCCGGACGGGTCGCTACGACCGTCGGTCGAGGACCAGCTCGGCGCGGCGAGCGTGCTGGACGCCCTGTCCGGTGTGCCGGGTGGCCTCTCCGTGGAGGCGGCCATGGCGCTCGCCGCGCTGGCCAGCACTCCGGACGTGCCCGCCGCGGTGCGCGGCAGCGTGTCCGGTCGGGAGTTGACCGAGGGCGGCTTCGGCGCCGACGTCGACGTCGCGGTCCGGGTGGGCGTGTCGGACGTCGTACCGGTTCTCCGCCAGGGCGTGTTCTCCGCCGCCTGACCGTCGCGGGTCGCCGGCCCGCTCGCGCCGCGCCCACATCCGCGTCCCGCCGCGCCCGCGCCCGTCCGGTGCCGGGCGTGATCAACTCGGTTTCCGGGAAGTCGGTGTGTCGAGGTAACGCGGACAGCCCGCCTTCCTGGAAGACGAGTTGATCACGCTGGAGGACCGGGCGACCAGCGCCCGCAACGGAACGGCCGCCCGGAGATCCGGGCGGCCGTTCTGCCGTGCTGCGGTGCCGTGGTGCTGGTCAGTCGTCCAGCCAGTCGAGGCGTCGGCCGCCCCGCTCGGTGGGCGGCGGCCCGTCCGGCCGGGCCCGGCCACCCTGCTGTTGGCCGTAGCCGGCCTGGTCGTAGCCCCGGTCGTCGTAGGCGCCGCGTTGCTGCGGGGCTTCCTTGCCGTAGCCGCCCTGGTCGTACCCGCCGCCCTGCTGCTGGCCGTAGCCGGCCTGGTCGTAGCCCCGGTCGTCGTAGGCGCCGCGTTGCTGCGGGGCCTCCTGGCCGTAGCCGCCCTGGTCGTACCCGCCGCCCTGCTGCTGGCCGTAACCGCCCTGGTCGTACGCGCTGGTCTGCTGGCCGTAGCCGCCAGCCGGCTCCGCCGCGCGACCGCCGCCGTACGGGGCCGTCGGATCGGGCTGGCCGTAGCCCGGATCCTGCTCCGGCTGGTAGACGCCGGTGGCGTACGGGTCGGCCGGAGCCGGGTACTGGGTGCTGTCACCGGTGTAGCGGCCGGTCGGCTCGTCGAAACGCTCGCCGTAGCCCGCCCCACCGGCGGGAGCGGGCGGGTAGCCCGCGCCACCGGCCGGGGCGGTGTAGTCACGGCTGCCGTAGCCGCCACCCGGGGCGGCAGCGCCGCCGTAGCCCGCGCCCGAGCCGGGTGCGGCACCGTAGGGGTCCCCCGCCGGGCCGGCGCCGTAGCCGCCCTCCGGCGTTGCCGCCGTGCCGTAGCCGCCGCCCGAGGACGGCGCGTTGCCGTAGCCACCGGCGCCGTAGCCGCCCGGAGCGGGCTCGTCGCCGTAGCCGGTGCCACCCCAGCCCTGCTGGCCCGCCGCGCCGTAGGGCTGCGCTGGCGCTCCGTACGGGTCCGGCGGGACGTCGTCGACCACCGGGCGGTGCATCATCGTCGGCGCCTCGCTCAGCGCCGCGCCGCCGACCATGGTCGGGTCGGGACCGCCACCGGCGCGGTTGACCACCCGGGTCTGGTCGTCAGTCCCGTGGAAGGCGCCCCGGGCCGCAGGCACGGCGCCAGCCGCGCCAGCGGTCGCCGGCTCGTCATCGTCGTCGCCGTTCTCGCGGCGCTTCATCCAGAGCAGCACGATCGTGCCGACGCCGGCCGCGACCAGCAGGCCGCCGAGCAGGATGATCAGGTACGACCCGAAGCCGCCGCCGTCGTCCTCGTTGGCGGCGTTCGCCGGGGCGCCCGGGCTGGCCGCCTCGGACGGCTGCTCCTCGCCATCCTCCTCGGTCGCCTCCTCGGTGGGGAGGGCCTCGGCGGTGGCGGACGGCGTGGCGCTGGGCGTCACCTCGACCTTGATCTCCAGGCTGATCCGCTGGCCGGTGATGGACTGCCCGGCACTCGCGGTGAAGTTCTTGAACGCCTTGATGTTGTCGGAGGACGCGCCGAGGTCGATACGCCCGGGAGCGATCGGAGCGGAGGTGCTTCCGGTGAAGCGGAAGTTGCCGCTGCCGTCGCTCAGGGCGTCGTAGCGGTGACCGGCGCTGTCCTGCAGGACGACGAAGGCATTCGGCACCGCGGTGTTGTCGGCCTTCTTGACCACCTTGCCGGACACCGACTTCACGGTCTGCGTCTGCTGCGGCGTCGGCGGCGGTGCAGCCTTGGCCGTGAGGTTGACCGTGGTCGAACCCTGTCCGTTCCCGAGCCCAGCACTGGCCTTGACGGTGATGCGGGCAGACCCGTTCGAAGCGTCGTCCGCCAACCTGAACTTGGCCGTGTAGGTCTTGGCCTCGGTCACGTTGCCCTGCGAGCAACCCTCAATGCACTGAAGCTTGGGATTGTCGGAGCTGACAGTGACATCGGTGGGAACGACCGGGTCGTCGAAGCTGAGCGTGTAACTCACTGTCGTCTCGCCGCCCGCTTGAACGGTGCCTGGGGAGGCTGAGACGTTTGTGACCTTGGGCGCGGCCATCGCTGGTGTGGCGGGGACGGCGAGCAGAGCGCCGGCAACCAGCGCTACGACCACACCGGCCCGCTGCTTCCAGGCACGTCGGTGTGTTGACACGTCCACCGCCTTCCGGGCTGACTTCCCTTGACCGGCGGGGCGCCGGGCCGGGGATCATCACGGTACGAATACGCCGTCGGCCACTATGCCTTGTCTGACTGGATCGGCGCGACCCAGGGCCAGCGTCGAGTGCTTCACCTGTGCGTCGTATCGTCCCGTCGTGTCCTCTCCGCACAGTAAGTCCGCCGCCGTGGCGGCGGCTTTGTCGGCGCTTGACGAGGGGCGTACGCCCGAACGGCCGGTACTCCGGGAGGCGGTCCGGTCCTTGTTGGCCGTCCTCGCGGAGCGCGCCCCCGGCCGATCGGTGGAGGTGCGCGTCCCACCATACGGTGCGATCCAGTGCGTTCCCGGTCCTCGACACACCAGGGGAAACCCGCCGAACGTGGTCGAGATGTCCCCGCAGACCTGGTTGGGGCTGGCCACCGGCCGGATCGCGTGGGCCGAAGCGGTCACCGATGGTCGCGTTCAGGTGAGTGGCATCCGGGCGGACCTCTCGGCGTACCTGCCCCTCTAGCTGCGCGGATGTCCGAGTGATCGTGACTCTCGGCAGGGAAATCGTGACTATCTGTATCGACGGCGACTCGCGTACACTGTCAGGCGACGACAGTGGTCCCGGCCGAGGAGTGTGGATCCGCACCGTGATCCCCGCCAGGCCGGTCCAGACCAGCATGAGGGAGCGGTAGTGCCCCGAGGCGACGGCCGGCTGAGCCACGACCTTGACCCCCAACGACCCGGCCCCCAGGACGCCTGCGGCGTCTTCGGTGTCTGGGCCCCCGGTGAAGAGGTCGCCAATCTGACCTACTTCGGCCTCTACGCCCTGCAGCACCGTGGCCAGGAGGCCGCAGGCATCGCGGTGAGCGATGGCTCGGGCGTGGTGGTCTACAAGGATCTCGGCCTGGTGGCCCAGGTCTTCGACGAGCCCACCCTGGCCAGCCTGCGCGGCCACCTGGCGATCGGCCACGCCCGCTACTCCACGACCGGCGCCTCCAACTGGGAGAACGCCCAGCCGACCATCCGGTCGACAAGTTCCGGCACGACCATCGCGCTGGCCCACAACGGCAACCTGGTCAACACCGCCGAGCTGGAGAAGGAGGTCGCCGAGCGCGGCCTGGTCGCGGACGGCTCGACCAACGACACCTCGCTGGTGACCATGCTGCTGGCCAGCCATCCGGACCTGTCCGTCGAGGCGGCCGCGCTCGAGGTGCTGCCGCAGCTGCGCGGGGCGTTCAGCTTCGTCTTCATGGACGAGTCGACGCTGTACGCGGCCCGCGACCCGCACGGCGTGCGCCCGCTGGTGCTCGGCCGGCTGGAGCGTGGCTGGGTGGTGGCGAGCGAGACCGCCGCGCTGGACATCGTCGGCGCCAGCGTGGTGCGCGAGGTCGAGCCCGGTGAGCTGATCGCGATCGACGAGGAGGGGCTGCGCTCCACCCGGTTCGCGTCGCCGGAGCCGAAGGGCTGCCTCTTCGAGTACGTCTACATCGCCCGCCCGGACGCCACCATCGCCGGGCGCAACGTGCACGCGGCGCGGGTGCAGATCGGTCGTCAGCTGGCCAAGGAGCACCCGGTGGAGGCCGATCTGGTCATCCCGGTGCCCGAGTCCGGCACGCCGGCCGCGATCGGTTACGCGGAGGCGTCCGGCATCACCTACGGCGCGGGCCTGATGAAGAACCCGTACGTGGGCCGCACCTTCATCCAGCCGTCGCAGACCCTGCGCCAGCTGGGCATCCGGCTCAAGCTCAACCCCCTGCGGCAGAACGTCCGCGGCAAGCGGCTGGTGGTCGTGGACGACTCGATCGTGCGCGGCAACACGCAGCGGGCCATCGTGCGGATGCTGCGCGAGGCGGGGGCGCTGGAGGTGCACGTCCGGATCTCCTCCCCGCCGGTCAGCTGGCCGTGCTTCTACGGCATCGACTTCGCCACTCGGGCGGAGCTGCTGGCCAACGGGTTGGACAACGACGGCATCCGGCGTTCCATCGGCGCCGACACGCTGGGTTACGTCTCGCTTCCTGGCCTGATCGCCGCGACCGAGCAGCCGAAGACCCGGCTGTGTCGGGCGTGTTTCGATGGGGAGTACCCGATCGAGCTGCCGGCCGGCAACCTGATCGGCAAGCACGTCCTCGAAGGGGTGGGCCGCCGGGTCGCCAACGCGACGCCGGAAGCCCCGGACAGCTTCGGCCCGCTCGTCGCCACTCCGGGTGGCGTGACCGCAAACCGCCCGTAGCACCAACCGGCGCGGCCCGGCCACCGCCGGCGCGGCACCGAGAACCACAAAGGGGAGAACCGTGACGCACGTGTCCGAGCGCAGCGGCGCAGGAAGCAGCCCGACCGGCGCTGGCGGCGACCACCAGCCGTGGACGGGCGGTGCTGGCCGTCAGGCCCGTAAACGCTCGGTCTCGTACGCCGACGCCGGGGTCTCCATCGACGCGGGTGACCGCGCGGTGGAGCTGCTCAAGTCGAAGGTGCGCCAGACCCGTCGCCCCGAGGTGCTGGGTGACCTCGGCGGCTTCGCCGGCCTGTTCCGGCTGGACACGAAGAAGTACAAGAGCCCGATCCTGGCGTCCTCGACCGACGGTGTGGGCACCAAGCTGGTGATCGCCCAGCAGATGGACATCCACGACACGGTCGGCATCGACCTGGTCGCGATGGTCGTCGACGACCTGGTGGCCTGTGGCGCCGAGCCGCTGTTCCTGCTCGACTACATCGCCACCGGCGAGGTCGTTCCGGACAAGGTGGCCGAGATCGGCGCGGGCATCGCCGACGGCTGCCGGTACGCGGGCTGCGCGCTGCTGGGCGGGGAGACCGCTGAGCACCCCGGTGTGCTGCGCCCGGACGAGTACGACATCTCCGCCACCGGCGTGGGCGTGGTCGAGGAAGCCGACATCCTCAGCCCCGAGCGGGTCGAGGTGGGCGACGTGGTGATCGCGATGCGCTCCTCCGGCCTGCACTCCAACGGCTACTCCCTGGTCCGGCACGTGCTGCTGGGCGCGGCCCGGATGCGTCTGGACATCGTGATCGACGATTTCGGTCGGCAGCGGACCCTGGGTGAGGAGCTGCTTACCCCGACCAAGATCTACGCCAAGGACTGCCTCAAGCTGATCGCCGAGGCCGACGTGCGGGCGCTGTCCCACATCACCGGCGGCGGCATCCCCGGCAACCTGGTCCGGGTGCTGCCGGAGCACGTCGACGCGGTGGTCAACCGGTCCACCTGGAAGCCGCAGCCGATCTTCGACCTGATCCAGTCGAAGGGCCGGATCGACGACCACGACATGGAGTCGACCTTCAACATGGGTGTCGGCATGTTCGCGATCGTCTCGGCCGAGGACGCCGACCGTGCGCTGGCCACCCTGACCGGCCGTGGGGTCGAGGCGTGGCAGGCTGGCGAGATCATCGAGGGCACCGGCAACGTGCAGATGGTCGGTCAGCACACTCGCGGATGATCACGCTCCGGTGATCGTACGGGCACCTGATCAGGGCTTCACCCGAGTGGCCAGTGCCGCCTAGCCTGAAGGGCTCAGGCTGGGCGGAGGAGGGTGATGGCTGCGGGGGAACTGTCGTTCAGCGGGATGCGCGGTCTGGCCGCGGTCCCGTCGTACGTCGTCATGCAGCCGACGACCCTCTGCAACCTCGACTGTGCGTACTGCTACCTGCCGTTTCGGGCCGCTGACCGGCGGATGTCGGTGCCGGTGGCCGAGGCGGTGGCAGCGGCGGTCAACCCGTGGGCGGCGGCCGGTCGCTTTTCCGTCGTGTGGCACGGCGGCGAGCCGCTGGCCGCCGGTCGGGAGCACCTGGCCGACCTGATCGCGCCCTTCGGGCCCGAGGTCGAGCACCACGTGCAGACGAACGCCACGCTGATCGACGACGAGTGGTGCGCGTTCTTCGCCCGGCACGAGGTGCGGGTGAGTGTGAGCGTGGACGGGCCCGCCGAACGCAATGGCGACCGGGTCAACCGTGGCGGTCAGCCGGCGTACGACCGGATCCTGCGCGGTGTGGCGGCGCTGCGCCGACACGGGCTGCCCTTCTCCGCGCTGGCCGTGGTGTCCCGGCCGGCGCCGGGGCTCGCCGCCGAGTTGTACGACTACTTCCTCGGGCTGGGCTGCGACGTGCTGGGCATCAACATCGAGGAGACCGAGGGCGTCAACACCCGCGACAACAGCCATGACGCGGCGGCGGTGACGGCGTTCTGGGCCGAGTTGGTGTCGGCCTGGCGCAAGGAGCCCCGGATCCACCTTCGCGAGGTCGAGTGGTCGCTGCGGTACGCGGCGGCGGTGCTCGACGGCGCGGCGGACGGCGTGTTGCCCCGTCGGTTGGACCCGATCCCGACCATCGGGCACGACGGCTCGGTGACCGTGCTCTCCCCGGAGCTGGCCGGGTTCACCGATCCGCACTACGGCGACTTCAGCAGCGGGAACGTGCTGGCCACTCCGTTGGCCCGGATCCTGACGGACGCGGCGTCGACGCCCTGGGTGGGCGAGTTCCTGGGGGGCGTGGAGGCGTGCCGGGCGTCCTGCCCGTACTTCGGCTTCTGCGGCGGCGGTCATGCCGCCAACCGTTACTTCGAGCTGGGGCGTTTTGACGGTACGGAGACCGAGCACTGCCGCAACAGCAAGATCCGCCTATTGGAGGGAGTGTTGGAGCATGCCCGAGACCACCAGTCACCGGCGGCCTGAGCGCGAAGCGGACGACGCCCCGGACGGAGTGACCAAGCGGGTGCGGGAGGCCGCCCCCGGGCTCGTCGCGCTGCTTCAGGAAGCCGAGGACGCGCGGCGGCTGCGGGCGGAGGTGTCGGGCGGAGACGGCGTCAGCGCGGTCTGCGCCTGGAACCACTTCGAGAACATCCCGACCTTCTACAACTGGAACAACCGCCCGCGCTGAGGCCGACCGTGATCAGGGGCCTGTCGGCCGGTCGGAGTGACCTCCGGCCAGGGCAGGCCCCTGATGATCGGCACCGGTCTCGCTCCCGATGGGCACATGCGTGAGCACGCGGGGGTCACCGCGTGCTCAGCTGCGTCGAGAGGTCAGCGGGTCGGTCGGACCCAGGGATCCGGGTCGTCGTCCGCGTGATTCTCATCATCGTCGTCGACGAACTCTTTCGAGTCGTCGTCGAAGTGGTGCTCAGACTTACCAGCACCCGCCAGTTCGCGCTGCAAGGCGGTGAGGTCGGTGTTCGGGGAGTGGTACTTCAACTCCCGGGCCACCTTCGTCTGCTTGGCCTTAGCACGGCCGCGCCCCATGGCTCGACCCCCTCGCACAGAATGCGGGGCAGCCCGAAGGCGGGCCCCGATGACGTCAGGCATCTCTCGTGGCTCTTACGGTACATGGGGATGCCATCGTTCGGCACCTCGGGTTACCGTCGGCCGGCTCTGCGCGTCGCGGCGATCCGGCCGTCACCCAGTGTACCTGGTAAGGAGCGGAACGAAGAGCACCCGTGACACCGGACAAAACACGCCAAACTTGACCCGGCCTCAGCTTACCGAGTCGGACCGGCGCGGGAGGCCCGGAGGCGGATCTCGGTCGATCCGCCTCCGCCTCCGGCAGGGGTCAGCGCAGGTAGATCGTGCGCAGCCGACCGACCTCGGCCATCCGCCGCTCGGCCAACCGGTCCGCGGCGACCGCCGGCGGCACGCCCTCGGCGTCCGCCAGGTGCAGGATCTCGCGGGTGGTGTCGTAGATCCGGGTGGCCCGCAGCTTCGCCCGCTCGAAGTTGAAGCCCTCGATCTCGTCGGCCACCTGGATCACGCCGCCGGCGTTGACCACGTAGTCCGGGGTGTAGAGGATGCCCCGGTCGGCCAGCAGCTTCTCGATGCCCGGGTGCGCGAGCTGGTTGTTCGCCGCCCCGGTCACCACCTTCGCGCGCAGCGCCGGCACCGTGTCGTCGTTCAGCGCGCCGCCCAGCGCGCACGGGGCGTACACGTCGATGTCCGCCGCGACCAGCGCGGTGGCGTCGTCCACCAGGGTGACCTGCGGGTGGTTCGCGCGCACCCAGGCCAGGGCCTTCGGGTTGACGTCGGTGGCGACCACCTCCGCGCCGTCCTCCAGCAGGTGCCCGGTCAGGTACTTGCCGACCTTGCCGAGGCCCGCCACGCCGACGCGCCGGCCACGCAGGCTCGGCGTGCCCCAGACGTGCTCGGCGGCGGCCCGCATCCCCTGGAAGACACCCCACGCGGTCAGGATCGAGGAGTCGCCGGCGCCGCCGTGCTCGACGCTGCGGCCGGTCACGTACCGGGTCTCGCGGGCGATGATGTCCATGTCGGCGACGTAGGTGCCGACGTCGCAGGCGGTGTAGTAGCGGCCGGCCAGCGACTCCACGAAGCGGCCGTACGCGCGCAGCAGCGCCTCGCTCTTGATCTGCTCCGGGTCGCCCCAGATGACGGCCTTGCCGCCGCCCAGGTCCAGCCCGGCGAGAGCATTCTTGTACGCCATCCCGCGGGACAGGTCGAGCACGTCGGCGAGCGCGTCGTCCTCGCTGTCGTAGGGGTAGAAGCGGGTGCCGCCGAGCGCGGGCCCCAGCGCGGTGGAGTAGATCCCGATGATCGCCTTCAGGCCGCTCTGTTTGTCCTGGCAGAAGACGACCTGTTCGTGACCGGTCGATACCGGGTCGTCGGTGCTCGCGAATACGCCCATGACTGGCTCCTACGGTGGTGTGCGTTCCTTGTGGGACGCGGACCTGGTGGACCCCGGCGGGGATGCTGCCGGTGCGGTCGAGCCTAGTATCGGCCGCCGAGCGGCCGCCCGACGTGCCGGCGTCATCTCACGTTGCGGCGCGCGTGGTCCGGCCGCTGGGCCCGTACGGGTGCGGTTCGTGGGAGGATCGCGCGGTGCCGTCGCTCTTCGCTTCTTACCTGCGCGTGTACGAGCCGCTGACCGCCTTCGACCGGGACCGGCAGAGCTACTGGCGCCGCTACGTCTCGGAAGGGCGGGCGGTCGCCCCGGTCGAGGGCCCCGGCCGCCAGCGGACGGCGGTGATCGAGGCGCTGGGCGCGGGCTGGACCCGGCTGCCCGACCTGCCCGAGGAGGCGTACGTCCTGGAGACGGACGACGGCCTGCTGGTCTGCCCCTGGAACCTGCGCATCCGGGTCGCCGAGGCGGCGCTCAACGCCCGGGACGGGGTGCCCTCGGTGCTCGCCGACGCGTTCGTGCCGCCGGTGCTCGCCGGGCAGGCCAGGGCGGTCGTCGACGACTGGCGCAGCGGCGCCCGGGTGCTGGAGCACGGTGTGCCCCGGGTGCACGAGCAGATCGCCACCTGGGGCGTGCCGCTGCGGTGGTTCGTGCTCTTCGACCCGGCGGAACGGGACCTGGTCACCGAACCGGGCCGGCGGGCGCTGCGCTACCGGACGGAGATCTCCAAGGCTCGTCGCCGATCGTCGCGGGCGCTGTCGGTGCTGCGTAAGTCGGTGGGCGAGGCGCCGATCACCGAGGCGGTGGAGGAGGCGGCCCGCTGGCTGGAGGAGTTCCACCCGCGCTCGGTGGTGGAGCTGGACTACGGCGGCCTGGTCGCCCTGCTCTCCGACGAGACCCTCGCCGCGGACGACTCGCCGGAGCTGGTCGCCGGTGGCCTTGCCGGGCTGTCGCGCGGCGAGGCCGAGGAGGCGTCCGCCGCGTACGACAAGTTGGTGGCCCGGTGGCGTGCCGTGCAGCTGCTGGAGCGGTGCAACTAGGGCATTTCACCCCAGAAGCGCTCCCAAGGCGAGGTGCGCTCGTAGTTGACGCATCACGAACCGTGATCATGAGTCCGAATAAGGTAGTTTCTGCTGTGTAAAAGTCGTAAAAATCGGGCATGGTTCATCCGTCCGTCTAGGGACCTTCATCCGTTCGGCCCATGTCGGACATCGGGGACTAGCCGGACCATGGGAGACGCGTCGGCCGGCGGGACCCCGGCCGATGTCTATACATGTGGAGGAGTGACCGATGGCATCGCGAACGCACGAACCAGAGCCGCTACTCACACCGGCCGAGGTGGCGTCGATGTTCCGTGTCGACCCGAAGACGGTGACCCGGTGGGCGAAGGCGGGCAAGCTCAGTGCCATCCGCACCCTGGGTGGCCACCGTCGATACCGCGAGTCGGAGGTCAGGGCGCTGCTGCAGGGTCAGATCCCGCAGCAGCGGCAGGGCGACTGAGCCGGTACGAGTTTTTCCGACAAAGGGCGGTGGATCTCGATCCGCCGCCCTTTGTCGTGCCCGCCCTCAGCGCTGCCCCTCGGTCAGCGTGACCCGGATGCCGACCGTGCCGCCCTCGCCGCGGCGCAGCCGGCTGCCGAGCAGGCTGAGGCGGCCGATCAGCCGGTACTTGTGCTTGAGCAGGTCGCGCACCCGGCCCGTGTCGCGGCCACCATAGAGGGTCGCGTGGGCGGGCACCTCCGCCCCGTGCGGCCGGCCCCGGACGTCACACGGGGCCACGGTCACCTCGCCGTTGTGGCGGATCCGCTTCACCTTCCCCGAGTCGGCCCGGGTCCAGACGGCCAACGCGTCTCCGTCGCGGACCGCCCAGACCGGGGTCGGCACCGCCCGACCGTCCTTGCGGAAGGTCGTGAGCAGAAGATATTTCTCGGCCGACAGCCGGTCCAGCGTGGTCACGCCGCCAGGATACGGCCGCCGCGGGCCAATCAGTGGCCGGATAGCGTGAACCCCGTGACGGGGGAACCTCTAATCGGTGACGTGGTCGGCGAACTGCTGCGGGACGCGCTCGCCGTGGCCACCGGGGTCGGGCCCCGGCCCATGGTCGGCGGGCGGCTGCCCCGGCCGGTCATCGAGATCATCGAACGGGACGACGGGCTGATCAACGGCGCTCCGGCCGCGCACTACCTCGACGGGCCAGCCGACTGGCAGCCGTACGACCACCGGGCCGTCGACCGGGCCCGGGGCGAGACGCTGGACGTCGGCACCGGGGCCGGCCGGATCGCGCTGCTGCTCCAGGAGCGTGGCGTGCCGGTCGCCGGGCTGGACACGTCGGCGGGCGCGCTCGCGGTCAGCGGGCGTCGCGGCGTACGGCGGCTGGTGCACGGCACGGTGGACACGCACGTCGCCGACGGGCAGCGGTACGACACGTTCCTGCTGCTCGGCAACAACCTCGGGCTGTTCGAGGGGCGGGAGCGGGCGCCAGTGTTCCTGGCCGCGCTCGCCGCGCTGGCCCGACCGGGGGCGCAGATCATCGCGCACGGCACCAACCCGTACGGCACCCGCGACCCGCTGCACACCGGCTATCACGAGCGCAACCGCCGCCGGGGCCGGCTCGGTGGCCAGCTGCGACTACGGCTGCGCTACCGGGAACTGGGCACCGAGTGGTTCGACTATCTGGTCTGCTCGCCGGACGAGTTCGCCGAGCTGGTGCACGGCAGCGACTGGCAGCTGACCGATGTGGACGACCGCGACGCCCCCTACTACCTGGCCACCCTGCGCCTCGCCGGCTGACCGGAAAGGGGGACCCTCGTCGGAGGGCCCCCCTTTTTCGGCAGATCAGACCTGGACGGTCGGGGGCAGCTGCTCGGGCGGGAGGCCGCCATCGCCGTCGACCACCTCGTCGGGGGTGCCGTCCTCGTCGATGTCGACCATGGTGATGTCCACCTTGCCGTCACCGTCGGTGTCGAACTGGAACAGGTCGGCCTTGCCGTCGCCGTCGGTGTCCACCACCCACACGTCGGTCTTGCCGTCGTTGTTGGTGTCGGCGCGCAGCAGGTCGACCCGCTCGTCGCCCCGGGTCTCCACGGTCTCGGAGTTGGTGCTCTCCCCGGTGGTGACGCTCTCCGGTGCCTGGCTCATCTCGATGCGGTCCTTCCCTTTGGGTTGACAGGCCGTACGTACCCGATCGCGCGCTCCCCCAAGCCTGGGCGGGTTCGTCGTGCTGTTTAGGGTCGCACCATGAGCGAGCGGAGCGGGCCGAGCACCCGGGCCGGCGTGGCGGGGACCCCGCGCGCCACCGGGGCGGACAGGGAGGCGTGATGAACGATCGTTTCGTGGTCGTCGGTGCGGGCACGATGGGGCTCGGCATCGCGTACGTGGCGGCCGGAGCCGGGCACGCCGTCGAGCTGGTCGAGGTGGACCCGGCCCGGGGCGCGACCGCGCTGACCCGGCTCGCCGACCTGTGGGAGCGGGCGGTGCAGCGCGGCAAGCTGACCGCCGACGAGGCCGCCGCGAACCGGGAGCGAGTGACGCTGCGCCCGAGCCTCGCCGAGGTCGCCCCCGCTCCCGGGGTGCTCGTGGAGGCGGTGCCGGAGCGGCTCGACCTCAAGCGGACGGTGCTGCGGGACGCCGCCGCCCTGAGCCCGGCCCTGCTCGCGAGCAACACGTCGAGCATCGCCATCGGCGAGTTGGCCGCGGGCCTGGACGCGCCCGAGCGCTTCCTCGGCCTGCACTTCTTCAACCCGGTCTGGGCGATGGCGCTGCTGGAGATCGTGGTCGGCCCGGCTACCGCCGAGGAGACCACCGCGGCGGCCGTCGCGCTCGCCGGCCGGCTCGGCAAGGACCCCGTCGTCGTACGCGACCTGCCCGGCTTCGCCACCTCCCGGCTCGGGGTCACCCTGGGGCTGGAGGCGATCCGGATGGTCGCCGACGGGGTGGCCAGCCCGGCCGACATCGACAAGGCGATGGTGCTGGGCTACCGACACCCGATCGGGCCGTTGGAACTCACCGACCTGGTCGGCCTGGACGTGCGGCTGGACATCGCCCGCACCCTCCAGGCCGCGTACGGGGACCGCTTCGCGCCGCCGGAGCTGCTGGTGGAGATGGTGGCCGCCGGCCGGCTGGGCAAGAAGTCCGGGCACGGCTTCTACCACTGGGACGGCGGGGTCAAGCGGTGAGCGCGGTGGTGAACGGAGGGTGGGCACGGTGAGCGGTCTGCGGATCGAGGAGCGGCCGGATCGGCTCGTGGTGACGCTGGCCCGGCCGGAGAAGCGCAACGCCATCGACGCCGACCTGATCGCCGAGCTGCACCAGGTCTGCGCCGAGCTGGAGGCGCACCCCCGACTGCTGCTGTTGACTGGTGGCGCGGAGGGCGTCTTCGCCGGCGGCGCCGACATCGGTCAGCTCCGCGAACGAGGCCGCACGGACGCGCTGGCCGCGATCAACTCGGCGGCCTTCGCCCGGATCAGGGCGCTGCCGATGCCGAGCGTGGCCGCCGTCGACGGCCCGGCGTTGGGCGGTGGCGCGGAGCTGGCGTACGCCTGCGATCTGCGGGTGTGCACGGCGCGGGCGGTCTTCGGCCAGCCGGAGGTGCGGTTGGGCATTCTGGCCGGCGCGGGCGCGACCCACCGGCTGCCCGCCCTCATCGGCGAGGGCCGGGCCAAGGAACTGCTGTTCACCGGCCGGCGGGTGGACGCCGCCGAGGCGCTGCGCATCGGTCTGGTGAACCGGGTGGTGGACGAGCCCGGCGACCTGCTGACGGTGGCGCACGGGCTGCTCGACGAGATGGCGCAGGGCTCCCCGCTGGCGTTGCGCCTCACCAAGCTGGCGGTGGACGCGCCCGCCGCCGCACATCCGCAGCTCGACCTGGTCAGCCAGGCGGTGCTCTTCGAGGACGAGGAGAAGCACCGCCGCATGACCGAGTTCCTGGAGCGCCGCCGAGCCCGCTGAGGCGGAAACGAAGGACGGCCGCACCGGCTCCGAAGCCGGTGCGGCCGTCGCGGTCCGCGGTGGTGCTCAGTGCCGGATCTGCACCCCGGTGTCGGCGAGGGCCCGGATCACCTGGGCCGACTCACCGAAGCCGATGATGAGGACGGCGTCCGCGCCGAATTCCTTGATCTCCTTCGCGCCACCGGTGAAGTCCACCGGCGCCGCCGAGGCGTCGGCCGGCGGGTCGTACGTGAGCAGCTTGAGTCGGTCGCCGGCGATGCCGGCCTTCTCCAGCTCGTCACGGACGGTGGCCTGGAGGCCCTCACCGTAGGAATCCTTGCGGGCGACGATGACGATCTTCTGCGACCCGTCGCGGAGGATCACGTCGGCCAGCGCCCGACCCTGCAGGCTGTCCGGCGGGGCGGTGCGGAAGTAGAGGCCCTTGTCCTCGACGTCGGTCAGGCTGGAGTCGGTGTTGGACGGCGAGAAGAGAATCTTGCCGGCCCGGACGACGTCCGGCAGCACCTCTCGGGAGATGCCCGAGGCACCGGCGCCGATGATGATGCTGACCCCGTCGGCCACATGCTTGGCGACGGTCGCCTTGGCCACCGTCGTGCTGGTGCCGTCGTCGCCGTCCTTCCACGTCACCGGCTTGCCCAGCGCGCCGCCCGCGGCGTTGATCTCCCGGATCGCCAGCGCCGCGCCGGCCGCCATCGGCGGGTAGGCGATCGCCAGGTCGCCGGTCTTCGGCAGCAGGCCCCCCACGATCAGCGGCTGCTGGTCGTCGGCGTCACCGGGGCGCGCCTTCTTCGCCTTCGGCGGGGTCTTGGTGCTCGCCGCCGACTCGGCGCCCGCGCCGACGAACTCGGTCTTGCCGTCGTTGATCTGCTGGCCGTCGAAGGTCAGCGTGGCGTAGCTCGCGGTGGCCGGCTCACCCTTGTCGGTGAAGCCCGCGCGGGTCAGCGAGACGCTGCGGTACTCGATGTCCTGCCCGGCCCGGGCCAGCGTGAGACAACTGGCCGGGTCCTCGCAGCGCTGACCGTTGTTGGTCACGCCGACGATCTGCTTGGCGATGGCGGCCGGGTCGGTGCTGCCGGCCAGTTGGGCGGCGAGCACACCGATCACGACAGCGTCGTACGTCTCGGCGGCGTAGAGGTAGTCCGTCAGCGCCGGATTGACGGACCGTAGCCGACTCTTGAAGTCGTCGGGCAGCGGGGTGAGCGGCGTGGTCCCCTTCATCCCGTCGACGAGATCGGCGCGATCCTTCAACTCCGCTGGGTAGGAGTTGAGCATGTTGCCGTCCGTGCCGTAGAGGCGCACCTGTTGGGCGCTTCCCTCCTCGGCCTTGTCATCCCCGCAAGCGCTTGTGGCGAGCAGGATCGTCGCGCAGGCGGCCAGTGTGGCTACCCGCGAGCGGCGTGATACGAGCATGGTCGTCCTTCCTCCGGCGAAGGTCCGCTGCGCACATTAGCGTGCCCGGGCCGGCGGCGGGACCGTGGAGGTGGCGAAATGCGCAGGTCGCTCGCGTCGAACACGCAGAGTGACGGAAATGGCGGGCCTTGACCCTCCGTCCTACTGTGCGCTGGGTGACGGACCTACCACAGCAGACGTTCGACGACGCGACCGCCGTGCTCCGCTCGGCGCTGGCCGGCGATGGGGAAGCGGTGACAGGTGCGTTCGACGCCGTCGTCGACCGGGCCGGCCTGCCCGGCGCGTACGGGGTCGCCTGGTGCCTGGCGGCGACGATGGTCGGTGACGCTGCGCCGAGCACCGGATGCGCGCTGGACTTCCCGGGCATCGAGCAGGCGGACTACGACACCCGCTGGGTGGCCCGGTTCGTGAGCGCGTACGCCAACCGGGACGTGCCGACCGGGGAGGCCCTGTTCGGTGCGGCCGCGGCCGACGGGCTGCTCTCCGACTGTCTGCTCACGCTCGCCGGCTCGACGGTCGCCACCCTGCGCAGCCGCGCCGGCTGACCACGCCTCCCGGGGCGCGGCTCCCGTCGGGTGCCGCGCCCGCACGGGCCGCTCAGAAGGCGTGGTACGCGACCAGTGGCTCGTACTCGTAGCGGACGTTCTCGAAGCGGACCCGGAAGTTGACCCCGTCCCGGACGTCGGTCGCCACGGTGACCCAGCCGGAGTTGGCCGGCAGGTAGGTCCAGTAGTTGCAGTTGCCGGTCTTGTCGATGAAGATCACGCAGGCGTCGGTGCCGTACGCGCTGGCGTTGCGCACGTTGATGTCGCGGCACCGGGTTGTGGTGCGGTACGGGCCGGCCTGGCCGCCGTAGCCGCCGGTCTGGAAGAACGAGCGAACCGCCCCGCCGTAACAGGTGGCGAGCGGGGCGAAGAGGTTCGGCCCCGAGGTGACGTCGGCGGGGGCGGCCGGTGCGGCGGCCTGAGCGGCCTGGGCGGGTGCGCCGGTAGCGAGCAGGGCGGCGGCCGTGGCGACGGCGAGCAGGCGGGCGGTCGGGGATGACATGCGTGCCTCCGGAAACAGTTAATTGACCGTCCGTATTGGATGGTCGAGCTGATCGTGACGATGATACTGATCGATCAATGCGATCGTGGTCCCAGATCGTCCGCCGTGTGTGATAGCTCTGGGGGCATGTCCGAGGCCATGCTCAGCAAGGTGCGCAAGCTGCTCGCCCAGGCCGAGGACCCGGCCTGCACACCCGCCGAGTCGGCGGCCTTCACCGCCAAGGCGACCGAGTTGATCGCCCGCTACGGCGTCGACAGGGCGTTGCTCGCCGTCCGGGACCCGACCACCGACCCGGTCGGCGACCGGGTGCTCGACATCGTCGCCCCGTACGCCCGGGACAAGGTGGGCCTGCTCGCCGCGGTCGCGGAGCCGCTGCGCTGCCGCTGCGTCCGTCGCCGGCATGGCAACGGGTTCGCGGTGCACCTGTTCGGCTTCGCCAGCGACCTGGAACGGGTGGACCTGCTCTTCACCTCACTGCTCGTGCAGGCCGCACACGGCCTGGCCGCCACGGCGGTGCCCGCGGACGACCATCCGGCCGCCTTCCGGCGGTCCTGGCTCGCCGGCTTCGCGGAGGTGATCGGGGGCCGGCTCTGGGCGGCCGAGACGGCAGCGGCCGGCGAGTCGGGTGGCCCGTCGGTGGCGCTGGTGCTGGCCGACCGCTCCGACCGGGTGCAACGGCGGCTCACCGAGGAGTACCCGCGACTGCGGACCGCACCGGCACGCCGGCTCGGCGGCACGGGCTTCGGCTCCGGGGCGGAGGCCGGAAACCGCGCACACCTGGGCGGCCGGGACCTGGACAGCAGCCGGGCTGGTCGACAACTCGACCGCTGACTGCTCAGGCGGCTTGTTGGCCGCGTGACACGGTGGCGAGGTAGCGGGTGAGCAACTCGTGCCAGCCCGCCGTCAACGCCTTGCGGTACCCCTCGGCCGCTTCGCCGTGCCGGTCGAAGTGTCGGTGCTCCAGCTCGACCCGGGTCCGTTCCGGACCGTCGGGGAGGAACAGCACCTCGACCTCGCTCGCCTTCGCCGGGTCCGGCACCGGCACCCGGTCCGGACCGAGCTGCCAGGCGAAGACCAGCCGCCGGGGCGGATCCCAGGTGAGCACCCGTCCCCAGTCGGCGCGGAAGCCGTACGGGCCGATCTCGTAGAGCATGCCGCCGGCCCGTGGCTCCATGCCCAGCTCGGCGAGGGCCTCCGGACCGGACCACGTGTACTCGGTGACCCACCAGTCGGTCAGCTCATCGGTGAAGACCGCGAACGCCCGCTCTGCGGAACCCGGGACGAGGAGGCTGCACCGTAAGGAGAACCGCTCCAGGTCCTGCCGGATGTCGGCCGGATCAGTCATCCCCTGTCCCATAGGCCCGGACCATACCGGCTGATGCCTCGGTGTGCAGCTTCGCGCGGTGCCCGGTTCCAGACAGTGGGTTGCCGAGCCGTCACGCACGGGATGCCCCGCCGGAAAGCGGGTAACCGCGCCGAACGGCTCGGACGACCGGGGCGGCGTACGGGAGCGGGAGAGCATGAGCGAGAACGCGCAGCAGCGGAATCCGGACCGGGACGTCGACGCCGGGGACCCGGACGTCCTGCTCGACATCCCGAATGTGTCGGTCGACTCGATCCGGCTGGTCGTGGACGGGCTGGACGCCGACATCTCGCTGCGCGCCCGGTTGGCCAACCTGCTCCAGCTCGACGCCGGCGTACGGGTCCACCTGAACGGCGTCGAGCTGGACATCGACGGGGTGCACGCCGAGGCGCAGCTACGGGTACGCCTGGAGCAGCTGGTGACACTCCTGGGCCGGGCACTCGACACGATCGACAACAACCCGCAGGTCATCGAATCCCTGGCCCGGG
Source organism: Micromonospora sp. NPDC005252 (assembly GCF_042872475.1). NCBI lineage: Bacteria > Bacillati > Actinomycetota > Actinomycetes > Micromonosporales > Micromonosporaceae > Micromonospora > Micromonospora sp. NPDC005252. The sequence goes on from NZ_JBIAKN010000003.1 coordinate 391,003, forward strand.
CGGGCAGCGGCGCGCTCGACGACGTCAACCGCAGCACCCAGCAGTTGGCCGCCGGCGCCGCCCAGGTCACCGCGCAGGCGCAGCACTCCGGCGTACGCGACGAGCTGGCCCGACAGGCGGGTGTGCCCGGCGCGCTCGGCGACCAGACGCGAGCACGACCCGCCCGCCCGGCGGAGCCTCACCCAACGGAGTCCCGGCCGGCGGAGTCGCGAGCGGCGGAGTCCCGGCCGGCGGAAGCTCAGCGAGCGGAGTCGCGCCCGGCGGAAGGTCAGCGGCCGGAGTCTCGGTTGCAGGGCCGGTGGCCGGTGGACCGGGCCTCCGCGCAGGCGCACCCGACCTCCGCGGGGCAGGGGTTTGAGGGGCAGCGGCCGCCCGAGGGCCAGGACCGGCAGCAACCGGGGGGTGGTGCGGGGGGAGACAGATCCGCTCCGGCTGCTTCGTCGACCGGGAAGCCCGCCGGTCAGCCGGGTGGCTCGCCAACCCCCGGTCCTGGTGAGTCGCGGGCCTCCGGCGGCGGGAATCAGGGCGGCCAGGGTGGCGGTGGTGGCAAACCCGCCGGGCAAGCCGCTGGCGGCCAGGGCGGCGATGGTCAGGGTGGCGTTGGTCAGGGCGGCGATGGTCAGGGTGGCGTTGGTCAGGGTGGTGGTGGCCAGGGCAGCGGCGGGCAGGCCGGTGGTGGTCAGGGCGCCGGCGGTCAGGGAGGCGGTGGCCAGCGTGGTGGTGGTCAGGGCGGCGGCGGGCAGGCCGGTGGTGGCCAGGGTGGCGGTGGTGTTTCGAGTCAGGCGCATGCCGCAGCTCAGAGCGCGGCGCAACTCGCCGAGCAGGCGGGAGAGACCCTGCGGCAGGCCGGGCGCAGTGTGTGGGAGGCGATCCAGGGCGGGATGGCCCAGCACCGTCAACAGGGCCGCCGCGATCAGTGACCAGCGCCCAGCGCGGCCGACGCGGTTGATCGACTCGGGTTCGGCGATATCGCGGTATCCCGGTCGCTGCGATACCCCGATATCGCCGAAAGCGAGTCGATCAAGGGGCAGGCCGGGCGATCAAGGGGCAGGCGGGGCGATCACGGGCCAGGCCGGGCGATCACAGGCCGGGCGGGGGCGATCATGGGCCAGGCCGGGCGATCACGGGGAAAGGCCGGGCGGGCTGCGGCGGAAAAGCAGAACGCCGACCGCGTTTCCGCTGGTCGGCGCTCCTGTAGCCCGGCGAAAGGCTATGTGGCCAGGGGCGGGGTCGAACCGCCGACCTTCCGATTTTCAGTCGGACGCTCGTACCAACTGAGCTACCTGGCCGTGTTGCTCGGCTCATGCTACCCGCCAACCGGATGAACCGCTGGCAGGGTCACCTGCTCCGATACGCAGAACGCCGCGCGAGGCGCGGCGTCAGCGCTGCGGTCCTGACGGGACTTGAACCCGCGACCTCCGCCTTGACAGGGCGGCGAGCACTCCAACTGCTCCACAGGACCTAGCTTGTGTTGCTCCGGCTTGCGCCGGTCGTGCCCCCAACGGGATTCGAACCCGTGCTACCGCCTTGAAAGGGCGGCGTCCTGGGCCGCTAGACGATGAGGGCGGCCCCGCCATCATTGCACATTCGCAACTTCAAGCGGACTTGCTCCCATCCGGCCCCGCCGGAGGCTTGGAAAGCATACGTGATGCCTGGCTGGTCGACAAAACCGGTATCGGTGGAGCCGTCGTGCACCGCATAACCGCAGGTCAGATCCAATCTAGCGGAGGCGGGTGATGCCGAAGCGGTGCTTCAGGTCGGCGATCAGGTGCGGGCAGGCGGCGAGCGTCGCGGCCCGGTTTCCGCCCCCGTCGTGCAGCAGCACGATGGAACCGGGACGTGCCGCGTTGTGGACCCGCTTGGCGATCGTGGCGGCGGTCGGCTTGTCCCAGTCCTGCGGGTCGACGGCCCAGTGCAGCGGGCGCATGCCGAGCTCTTTCGCCACGGCCAGAACCTCCGGTGTCCACCGACCACCGGGTTGCCGGTAGAAGGACACCGGTGTGCCCGGGGAGGCTGCCTGGATGGCCTTGTTGGTGCGGACCAGGTCGGCCCTGATCTCTGCCACCGGTCGGCGGGCGAGGTCGAGGTCGTGCCGCCAACTGTGGTTGCAGAGCTGATGCCCCTCCCGGACGATCCGCCGGATCAGCTCCGGGTGCCGCTGGGCTTCGAGGCCGACGACGCAGAAGGTGGCCGTCACGTGGGCCGACCGCAGTTGGTCGAGCACCTTCGGGGTCCAGGCCGGGCTGGGCCCGTCGTCGAAGGTCAACGCCACGGGGCGTACGCCGGTGGTGCGCCGCAGCCCGGCCGGGAGCTTCGCCGGCAGCGGTCGCAGGGGCGGCTTCGGTGGTTTGGTGTGGGTGGGGCTCGGCGACGGGGTGGGCGTCGGTGTGGGCGGGGCGGTCGGGGTGGTCGACTCGACGGGCTGCGACCCGCCGGCGGCGTGGACGGTGCTGTCTGGCTGAACGCAACCGGACAAGACCAGCACCACGGCGAGGACGGACGCCAGGGCGGCGCGGGCTTGCATCTGTTCGCTCCCGGGGGTCGGGGCAGGCGGACGCCCCGACGGTAGTGGAAGCGAGTGGGGGACCGACAGTCCGGTCACGCCTCCCGCGACTGGTCCAGCGAGTCACGGACCGCCATCGCGAGCGAGACCGCCTCGGCCAGGTCGACCGGCCGGACCACCCCGGCGGGCAGCGTGTCGGCCCGCCAGCCGGGGCCGGCGGCGAGGATCAGCAGCGGGCGGCGGGGCGCCGCGAGCAGCGCGCTGAGCTGGGCCGGGTCGGCCGTGGCCCGGGTGTGTGACCAGAGCACCACGGCGGCCGGGCCGGTGCGGTTGACCGCCTCGACGAGGGCGGCCACCGGCACCCGGGCACCCAGCATGCGGTAGCTCACCCCGGCCTCGGCGAGCGCGGCGGCCAACGCTTCCAGGGGGAGGGTGTGCTGTTCCTCGTCGGCGCAGGAGAGCAGGATCCGGGCGGGGCCGCTGGGCGCGTTGGCCTGGCTGGCTGCCGCGAATGCCTCCGACACGCACCGGGAGACCAGGTGTTCGACCTCGATCAGGCCGGAGGTGGCGGCGTGCCGGTCACCGATGCCGGCGAGCACGGGGCGCAGCAGGGTCTCCCAGGTGGCGACGACGCCGCTGGCGGCGATCGTGTGCGCGATGGTCTCGTTGATCGCCGCGGCGTCCAGGCGCATGGCGGCGCGGGCCAGGCCCCGGGCGGCCGGGCCGGCGCGGCCCACCGGGATGGCGCCGCCACCGTCGCGGCCGGGCGGGCGGATCCGGCTGCGGGTGACGGTGTCCACGGACGTCCGGTCGGGTGCCTGCCGCGCCCACCGGGCCGCCTCGGCCGGGCTCACGCCCTCGGCGGTCAACCGCCGCATGGTTTCGAGGCGGGCCAGATCGGCGGGGGTGTACCGACGGTGGTGGCCGGGCACGTGCTCGCTGGGCCCGAGCCCGTAGCGCTGGTGCCAGGTGCGCAGCGTGGTGACCGCGACCCCCAGCCGGCGCGCGACGGCGCCCGCGCTCAGCGCCTCATCGGCCACCCGACCGCTCCGCCGCGTCATCCGCCGACGATCCGGCCGGGGTCGTGGTCGAGCCGGGGGCGCCCGACGGAGCACCCGAGGGGCGCAGCAGTCGGTTCACCACCCCGCCCAGCCAGGGTGCGTACGACCGGGGGTCGCGGTCGAGTTCGGCCTCCAGGGCGGCCGGGTCGGCCCAGCGCAGCTCGGCCACCTCGTCCGGGTCGGGTCGCAGCGGGGCGGCGGGCAGGAACTCGCCGCGCAGCACGTGGTCGTACTCGAATTCGACGCGACCGGAGGTCGGGTCCTCGGCGTAGTAGACGTAGACGCCCACCTCGGTCAGCTCGACCGGGCCGGTGCCCAACTCCTCCTTCAGCCGCCGGTTGGCCGCCTCGGTCAGCGATTCGCCGGGGCGCGGATGGCCGCAGCAGGAGTTGGCCCAGCGCAGCGGGAAGCGGGTCTTGACCGCGGCCCGTCGTTGCAGCAGCACCTGGCCGTCCGGGTCGATCAGCAGCACCGAGAAGGCCCGGTGCAGTTGCCCCGGCGGCTGGTGGGCGGCGGCGACTGTGGTGTCGCCGCAGGGCTGCCCGCGGTCGTCGACCAGTTCGACGAGGTGGTCCTCGCGGCTCGTCATCGGCCTTCTCCGGTGATCCGGCCGGCGGCCAGCTTGCCGGAGATCAGCACCATCGGTACGCCCACACCGGGCTGGGTGCCGGAGCCGACGAAGACCACGTTCGACAGGTCGCGGTGCAGGTTCGACGGGCGGAACGGCCCGGTCTGGAAGAGGGTGTGCGCGGCGGCGAACGGGGTGCCGGCGGCCATCCCCTGCTCCGCCCACTCGGCGGGGGTGATCGCCTGCAACACCTCGACCCCGGCGCCGAAGCCGACGTACCCGCGCTCCTCCAGCGTGCTGATCAGCTGGTCGCCGTAGCGCCTGGTCAGGTCGCCGCGCCACTCGAAGGGCGCCCGGTCGAGGTTGGGCACCGGCGCGAGCACGTAGTAGGTGTGTCGGTCCGGTGGGGCCACCGACGGGTCGGTCCGGCTGGGGTTGGTCACCAGCAGCGACGGATCGGTCATCAGCTCGCCCCTGCGGATGACCTCATCGAAGGTGCCCTTCCACGCGCGTCCGAAATGGATGTTGTGGTGGGCGATCTTCGCATATCCCTGTCGCGAGCCGACGTGCAGGACGACGCAGGAGGGTGAGTAGGTGAGGCGTCGCGCGGGCGCGGCGGGGAGCAGGTCCCGGTAGGCGACAGGCAGGTCCGGGTTGAGCACCACGACGTCCGCCGGCACGAGCTCGCCGTCGGCGGTGAGCACGCCGGTGGCCCGGCCGTTCGCGGTCTGAACCTGGGTCACCGTCGTGTCGTACCGGATCTGCACGCCGTGCTTCTCGGCCGCGCCGGCCATCGCCCGGGAGACCGCGTGGATTCCCCCGCGGGGGAAGTAGACACCGGCCACCGAGTCGAGGTACGCGATGACCGCGTAGATGGCCAGCGCGTCATGCGGGGCGAGCCCGGCGTACATCGCCTGGAAGGAGAAGATCCGCTGGGTACGCGGGTCCCGGAAGAACTGGTTGATCTTTGTCTGGAGGCGGCGGAAGGCCCCGCCGGTGAGCAGCTTGAGCAGGTTGCCGGTGATGAGGTCGGTGGGCGCGTCCAGGTTGCGCTCGATGAAGTCGGCCCGCTCCAGCCGCCACAGCTCCCGGGCGTAGTCGACGAAGCGCAGGTAGCCGTCGGCCTCCCGGGGCCCGCAGACCCGGGAGATCTCGGCCGCCATCCGGGTGGTGTCGGTGAGCACGTCGAGGGTCGAGCCGTCCGGGTAGTACGCCCGGTAGGCCGGGTCGAGCGGGGTCAGGTCGAGCCAGTCGTGCAGCTCCTCGCCGACCGCCCCGAGCGCCTCGGCGATGAGGTCGGGCATGGTGAGCACGGTCGGGCCGGTGTCGAACTCGTACCCACCCACGGAGAGTCGGCCCGCGCGCCCGCCGGGGACCGGCTCGCGCTCCAGCACCGTCACCTGTCGGCCGCTGCCGGCCAGGTGCAGCGCGCAGGCCAGCCCACCCAGCCCGGCGCCGACGACCACCACCCGGTCCGTCCGTCCCGTCACCGTCCGCACGTGACCACCTCCTCGTGAGAATCGCTCATCAGGCCCGCCGGCTGGTGGCGGCGGCGGCCAACCCGGTCAGCGCGGTACGCGCCGTCCGGTCCACGGGCGCGCTGTCGAGCGCGGCCAGGGCGTCGCCCACCCGCTCGGCGATCATCCGCTCCACCCGGGCCACCGCGCCGGTCTCGGCGACCAGGTCGGCGAGCCGGTCGACCGGCTCGCCGTCGGCCTGCTCCAGTGCTCGGAGCTGGCGGGGAGTGGCCAGTTGGCGAGCCAGCATGAGCAGCGTGGTCGGCTTGCCGGTGCGCAGGTCGTCGCCGGCCGGCTTGCCGGTCGCCGCCGGGTCGCCGTAGACGCCGAGCAGGTCGTCGCGGAGTTGGAAGGCCTCGCCGACGGCCAGGCCGTAGCGGGTGTACGCGGTGACCAGCGCGGTGTTGGCGGTCACCCCGGCCAGGAATGCGCCGAAGAGCAGCGGTCGCTGCACCGTGTAACTGGCGGTCTTGTAGCGGGCCACGCGCAGTGCCCGGTCGACAGACCAGTTGGTCGGGTCGTTCTCGCCGAGCACGTCCAGGTACTGCCCGGCGACGGTCTCGACGCGCATCTGGTCGTAGCAGCGGCGGACCTCGAACAGTCGGGCCGGGGTGATGGTGGTGCGAGCCAGCAGCTTGTCGGCCCAGACCATGCAGAGGTCGCCGATGAGCACGGCGGCCGCCTCGCCGAACCGGTCGGGGTCGCCCCGGTGGCCGGCGGCGACGTGCTGCGCGGCGAGCGCGACATGTGCGGTGGGCCGGCCGCGGCGGGTGGTGGAGGCGTCCATCACGTCGTCGTGCACCAGCGCGAAGGTGTGCAGCAGTTCGAGGGAGGCCAGCGCGGGCAGGACCGGTGGGAGGGGCTCGGTGCCGCCGACCGCCCCGCGCCAGCCCCAGTAGGCGAACGTGGACCGGATCCGCTTGCCGCCGGCCAGCACGGCTTCGCGGGCGGCGGACGCGAAGCCGCCCATGGCCGCGTCGATCTCGGTGAGTGCGTCGACCTCGGCGGTGAGGAAGGTGGAGAGGGTCTCGTCGACCGCCGTGATCAGGTCCTGGGTGTACGCGGCCAGGACGGCGCGGACCGGATCGTCCCTGTCGCCCGGCCCTGTCGGCGCCACACGGGTCGCGTTGCCCGCTACTGCGTCGTTGGCCATGGTGGCGAGCGTACCCTAGGGTACGAGTTGCGTCGATTGGTGCGTCGATAATTGAGGAGGGCCGGTGGACACGAATCTCACCGCTGCCTATGACCGGTGTCGTGAGCTGCACAAACGGCACGGGCGTACCTACTATCTCGCCACCCGGTTGCTCCCCGCGTGGAAACGACGACATGTGCACGCCCTCTACGGATTCACGCGGTACGCCGACGAGATCGTCGACCGCACCGAGGACCTGCCACCGGCCGAGCGGGCCGCCCGGCTCGACGACTGGGCCAGCCGGTTCGTGGCCGGTCTGCACGGTGCGCCGGTCGACGACCCGCTGCTGCCGGCCGTGCTGCACACGATCGCCATCTTCGATCTCGACCGGGACGACTTTGCGTCGTTTCTGACGAGCATGGCGATGGACCTGACCGTCACCTCGTACGCGACGTACGACCACCTGCTCGACTACATGGAGGGCTCGGCGGCGGTGATCGGCACCATGATGCTGCCGATCCTGGGCAGCACCGATCCGGCGGCCGCCCGTGAGCCGGCTCGGCAGCTCGGCTTCGCCTTCCAGCTCACCAACTTCATCCGCGACGTCGCCGAGGACCTCGACCGGGGTCGCACCTACCTGCCCGACGAGGACCTGGCGAAGTTCGGCGTCACCCGCGAGGACCTGGCCGAGGCCAGCGCCCGCGGGCGCGGAACGCCCCGGACGCGCGAGCTGATCGAGTACGAGGTGACCCGGGCGCAGGCGCACTATGCCGCCGCCGCGCCCGGCATCACCATGCTCGCGCCGGCGTCGCAGGCGTGCATGCGCACCGCGTACGCCCTCTATGGCGGCATCCTCGACGAGGTTGCCGCGCAGGACTACGACGTCTTCACCCGCCGGGCCCTGGTGCCGCAGCGGCGGCGGATGGCGGTGGCCGCCCGCGCTCTGCTCACCCCGACGGGTACCCCGGTCACGATCCCCGGGCCGACGGTCCAGCCGGCGGCCCGATGACGGCGGGCACCGCGATCGTGCTCTTCACCCGCGACCTGCGGGTGCACGACCACCCGGCGCTGGCCACCACCTGCGCGGCGTTCGACCGGGTGGTGCCGCTGTACGTGCTCGACCCGGCTCTGGCCGGCTTGTCGGCCAACCGCACCCGGTTCCTGCACCAGGCGCTCGCCGACCTGCGCGACGCGCTGCGCGAGCGCGGTGGTGACCTGGTGGTGCGGCGCGGCGACCCGGTGGCCGAGACGATCCGGTTGGCCGGCCAGGTCGGCGCCACCGCCGTGGCGCTCTCCGCCGACGTCAGCCGCTACGCCCGTCGGCGGGAGCGGCGACTGCGCGCCGAGTGCGAGCGGCACCGGCTGCGCCTGCGGCTCTTTCCGGGGCTGACGGTCGTCGATCCGGGTGCGTTGCGCCCCGGCGGCGGCGGCGACCACTACCGGGTGTTCAGCCCGTACCACCGGGCGTGGGCGTCCGCGCGGTGGCGCGAGGAGTTGGCCGCACCCCGCCGGATCACGCTGCCCGACGGGGTGCGCGTGGGTCGGGTGCCGGCCCCGCCGGCCGGGGAGTCACCGGACGCGGTCACCGGCGGCGAGCGGCTCGCCCGACAGCGGCTCACCGACTGGCTGCCCGAGCTGGGCCGGTACGACGACCAGCACGACGACATGGCCGGCGACGACACCTCCCGACTCAGCCCGTACCTGCGCTTCGGCTGCGTGTCCCCGCTGTCGGTGGCCAACCGTGCCGGCGACCGGTCCGGGCCCTTCGTCCGGCAGGTCTGCTGGCGCGACTTCTACTACCAGGTCACCGCCGCGTTTCCGGAGATCTCGACGGCCGCCTACCGGCGGGGTGCCACCGAAGAGTGGCGCTACGACGATGACGCCCTGTCGGCCTGGGCCGCGGGGCGGACCGGAATGCCGATCGTGGACGCCGGGATGCGGCAGATGCGGGCGCAGGGTTGGCAGCACAACCGGGCGCGGCTGATCACCGCCGGCTACCTGACCAAGCACCTGGGGCAGGACTGGCGGGCCGGTGTCGGGGTCTTCTTCCGCTGGCTGCTCGACGGGGACGTGGCCAACAACTCGGGCAACTGGCAGTGGGTCGCCGGCACAGGCAACGACACCAAGCCGTACCGGGGGTTCAACCCGGTCCGGCAGGCCGAGCGGTACGACCCGGCCGGCGACTACGTGCGCCGCTGGGTGCCAGAGCTGTCGGAGGTGCCGGGCAAGGCCATCCACCAGCCGTGGAAGCTGCCCGACGACCTCCGCCGCACGGTGGACTACCCGCCGCCCCTCTCCGTACCCGGCACCGACCCGGTCTGGCTGCGCTGAGGCGACGACGCGTCAGAGCACCGAGTGCAGGGCCTCGGCCAGCTCGTCGACCCGGTCGTGTTCCGCGAGCCGCGCCGTGGCGTACGCGAGGCAGTAGCCGCGCACCGGGTCGGCCCAGGCGCTGCTGCCACCGAGCCCGCCCATGCCCCAGCTGCCGTCCGGCTCCCACTGCATACCCAGCGTCCACCGGGCCCGGCGGTCCAGCACCAGGTCCGGCCCGTCGTACTGGACCCGGGTGGCCTCGTCGACGAGGCCGGGGCTGAAGAGCCGTACGCCGTCCAGGACGCCACCGGCCAGCAGGCCGGCGTAGAGCCGGGCCAGGCCGGCGGCGGTGGCGTGCAGGTTGACCGCCGGCATCTCGGCGGCCCGCCACAGCGGGCTGTTCAGCACGGCGAGGTCCAGTCCACCGGCCGGGTTGCCCATCGCCCGCGCCCGCAGTGAGCCGGGCTCGCCGAGCTGCCGGCTCGGCCACTGTGGGTCGCCGTAGCGCAGGTCCGCGCAGCGCCGCTGATCCGCCTCGGCCAGCCCGAAGCCGAGGTCGAGCTGCCACGGGCCGGCGATCTCGTCGGCCAGGAAGCGGCCCACGCCGCGGCCGTCGACCCGGCGGACCAGCTCGCCCACCAGGTGGCCGTACGTCCAGGCGTGCTCTCCGGCCAGCGACCCGGGCGGCCACTCGGGGTCGGCGGCGGCCAGGTCGCCCGCGAGCAGCGCCCAGTCGGTGATGGCGGCCGCCGGCCGGGGCACCGGAAAGGCCGGCAGCCCGGCGGTGTGCGACAACACCTGCCGCACGGTGGCCGGGGTGCGGAACTCCGGCCAGTACCTCTCGACTGGCGAGTCGAGGTCGACCTGTCCCCGGTCGACGAGCAGCAGCAGGCAGAGCGCGGCCACGGGCTTGCCGACCGAGTAGACGTTGACTAGCGTGTCCGGCCGCCACGGTTGGTCGGACGGCCCGTCGGCGGTCCGGGAGCCGCCGACCAGGTCGAGCACCGGCTGGCCGTCGTACCAGATGGTCAGGCTGGCGCCGGACTCCCGGCCGGAAGCGAGCAGGTCGTGGAAGCAGTCCCGGACGGGGTCGAAGCGTGCAGGCATCGGATCACCGTAGGCGGTCCGACGGCGTTACCGTGCCGACTTTCCCCGACCCCGGTGGTCGGGGAGAGCCCGCTGGGGGATGCTGTCTCGATGGCGGAGCCGGAGCTGGTGGATGTGATCGTGGTGGGGCTCGGGGTCGGCGGCGAGGAGGTGGCCGGGCGGCTCGCCGAGGCCGGCCTCACCGTGGTCGGCGTCGAACGGGACCTCGTCGGCGGCGAATGTCCGTACTGGGGCTGCATCCCGAGCAAGATGATGATCAGGGCCGCCAACGCGCTGGCCGAGGCGCGTCGGGTCGACGGGCTCGCGGGCACGGCGCAGGTCCGGCCGGACTGGGCGCCGGTGGCGAAGCGGATCCGCGAGGAGGCCACCGACAGCTGGGACGACACGGTCGCGGTCGAGCGGTTCACCGGCAAGGGCGGCCGGTTCGTCCGGGGCAGTGGCCGGCTCGACGGCCCGGCCCGGGTCCGGGTCGGTGACCAGGTGTTCCAGGCCCGGCACGGCGTCGTCCTGGGCACCGGCACCCGGCCCTCGGTGCCGCCGATCGACGGCCTGGCCGACACGCCGTACTGGACCAACCACCAGGCGATCGAGGTCGAGCAGCTGCCCGAGTCGCTGCTGGTGCTCGGTGGGGGCGCGATCGGGCTGGAGCTGGCCCAGGTCTTCGCGCGCTTCGGCGTCCGCGTCACCGTGGTGAAGGCGCTGGACCGGGTGCTGGCCGTCGAGGAGCCGGAGGCGTCCGAGGTGGCCGCCGCCGCGCTGCGCGCCGACGGCGTCGAGATCCACACCGGCGTACGGGCCGAACGGGTCGAGCACGATGGCGACCGTTTCACGCTGCACGGCGGCGGTGGGGCGGAGTTCACCGCCGAGCGACTGCTCGTGGTGACCGGCCGCCGGGCGCACCTGGAGGAGTTGGGGCTGGACAGCGTCGGTGTGGACGCCACCCAGCGTTACCTGCCGGTGGACGACCGGCTGCACGTGACCGACGGCGTCTGGGCGGTGGGCGACCTGACGGGCGAGGGGGCGTTCACCCACATCGCCATGTACCAGGCGGGGATCGTCGTGGCCGATCTGCTGGCCCACGCCCGGGGGGCGACGGCGGGGGCCGACGCCAGCGGGACCGCCAGCGTCGTCGGCGGTGCGATGGGCGCTTCCAGTTCGCTGGCCGCCAGCGGGTCGAGTGGGTCGGCCGGCACCGTGCCGCGCGCCGACTACCGCGCGCTGCCCCGGGTGACCTTCACCGATCCCGAGGTCGGGGCGGTGGGGCTGACCGAGCAGCAGGCCCGCGAGCGCGGCATCAACGTGCAGGTCGGGTTCACCAAGCTGAGCAGTTCGACCCGGGGCTGGATCCACCGGGTCGGTGACGAGGGCTTCATCAAGCTCGTCGCGGACGCCGACCAGGGCGTGCTGATCGGCGCGACGTCGGTCGGCCCGGCCGGTGGTGAGGTGCTGTCGGCGCTGGTGGTGGCGGTGCACGCGGCCGTGCCGCTGAGCCAACTGCGGCACATGATCTACGCGTACCCGACCTTCCACCGCGCCATCGAGGACGCGCTGCGCGACCTGTCCTGACGGTGGCGTGCCGCTCTGTGTGCTGCCGAGCGTTGGGGCTGACCGCTCGACTCGGTCAGCCCGGGGTGTCGTCCTCCGTTGGGCGAGGCTGGCGGTACTTCTTGATCCAAGCCTCGACATCCTCGGCCAACCAGACCTTCGTCCCTCGTAGCTCCTGGTACGGCTTCGGGAAGGTGGGATACCGGGCAAGCTGCTGGAATCGCTGGCGCGAGACGCCCAGGCGTTCGGCGATCTCGTACGGCCCCATGAGCTGACCCGGCCCTCGGTCCATGGCCCGAACGTAAGACGACCTAGCCTTTCCTTTTGGCTATTGCCAGTTGACTAATTCGTCCGGGGTGGCGACTGTAGGCGTATGACCCGACGTGTTTCTTACGCCGAGTACCTGACGGCGGTCGCGCTGACGCTGGCTCGCCGGCACAAGCCGGTGTGGTCGTGGGTCAGGTGGCGGAACGTCTGCCGGTGTGGGAACGAGTTGCCGTGCCGAGTCAGGCATCGCGTCCCGATCAATCGCGGGCACTGGCCTGGCGAGGAGCGGTGACGACGTCGGCACCTCGTCCGGGAGATGTCGTGCTGATCGGGGCCGCCTGTTCGGTGCAGTTCACGGGTGAGCGGGCCCTCCTGCTGCGGCTGGTGTCACTGGGCGAGGTCGACCCGTACACCGGCTGGCTCTGGATCACGGGTTATGCGCTCGACGCGCAGGGGTTGGCGAGGGCCAAGCGCGAGCTGTTTGTCCGAAGAGCCGGGCTGCGCGTCCAGCGCCGGGTTGAACCGGCGGTCGGGCGTTCACGACGATCCAGTCCGCGCCTGACGACGTGACTCAGAATCTGACTGTCGACTGGCGAGCGCGGTGCGACAGCCGGACCGCAAACTTTGCCTCAATTGCCGTTCATTTCTTTCATTCTGGTGACGTACGATTGCGACCGTGACTAAGCGGTTGACTGAAGTTGCCAAGAAGGCGGGCGTCAGCGAGGCCACCGTCAGCCGGGTGCTCAACGGTCGGGACGGCGTCTCCGAGACGACCCGCACGGCCGTGCTGACCGCGCTGGACGTGCTCGGCTACGAGCGACCGACCAAGCTGCGCGGCGAGCGTGCCCGGCTGGTCGGGCTGGTGCTGCCCGAGCTGCAGAACCCCATCTTCCCGGCGCTCGCCGAGGTCGTCACCGGCTCCCTCGCACAGCGCGGCTACACCCCGGCGCTCTGCGCCCGCACGATCGGCGGCGTGTCCGAGATGGACTACGTGGAGATGCTCCTCGACCACCAGGTCTCCGGGGTGATCTTCGCCGGTGGTTCGTACGCGCTCGCCGACGCCCGGCACGACCACTATCGGAGGCTCACCGATCGGGGCCTTCCGGTGGTGCTGGTCAACGCCGGTGTGGACGAGTTGGGCTTTCCGCGCGTCTCCACCGACGACGCGGTGGCGGTGGAGCAGGCGTACGGGCATCTGCGTTCGCTCGGCCACGAGCGGATCGGGATGGTGCTCGGCCCGGAGGGGCACGTGCCGTCCCGCCGCAAGCTGGACGCGATGGTCCAGGTTGCGGGCTGGGGCGAGGGCGACGCTGAGTGCGTCCAGCGCTCCAGCTTCTCCATGGAGGGGGCGCGGGTCGCCGCGACGAAGCTCGTCGAGCGTGGCGTCACGGGCATCATCTGCGCCAGCGACGTGCTGGCCCTGGGCACCATTCGAGCCGCACGGCGGCTGGGTCGTGCGGTGCCGACGGACATCTCGGTGGTGGGCTACGACGACTCGGCGTTCATGACCTGCACCGACCCGCCGCTGACCACGGTGCGGCAGCCGATCGAGACGATGGGTCAGGCCGCCGTGGATCTGCTGGTCACCCAGATCGAGGGCGCCGGCGTCCTCCAGGACGAGCTGCTGTTCGAACCGGAGCTGGTGGTTCGCGGTTCCACCGCGCCCGCCCCCGGCCGCTGACGATGCCCCTGCCGTACTGACCGCCAGCCCCGTCCGGCCGTCGACCGCTCATCGCGGTCGGCGGCTTTTTTTGCGTCCATAAGCGATCAAATCCGGCGTAAAACAAGCGACTGTCGGTCTCTGTCGTCAAGAAGTCGTGTCCTTTCAACACACGGTCGACACCTTGCTGAAATGAGTCGGCCTCGTTACAGTGACTCCACTCACACCTGGCTCCGGCGCAGCTACAGGGCGTCAGGTCGCATCACCGCAGATCAGCGCACCTCATGGAGACACCCGTTCCCGAAGGGATGGACAGATGTCCGTACCGCAATACCGAAGGGCTGCGGCGCTGGCGCTCGTGGCCGGCCTGGGGTTCAGCCTCACGGCATGCTCCACGAAGAGCGACGACAAGGGCACGACCGCCGGCGGCAAGGTCACCATCACTGTCGACTGCCAGCCGATCGGCGCACAGAAAGAGTTGTTGAAGAACTGGAACGACGATGTCGTCGAGTTCCAGAAGCAGAACCCGGACATCGTCGTCAAGAGCGTGAGCGTCGGCGAGCAGTGCAACAACCCGCCGGACTTCACCGCCCGCCTCGCCGGCGGCACCGTGACTGACGTGTTCTACGGGTACATGACCGATCTCCAGCAGGTGCTCGACTCCGGTCAGGCGATGGACATCACCGGGGTCGTCAACAAGGACACGATCCCCACCTGGGACAGCGTCGACCCGGCGCTCAAGGAGGCCTTCACCGACGGCGGCAAGCTGTACGCCGTCCCGGTGAAGAACTACTCGATGGGCCTGGTCTACAACAAGGTCCTGTTCCAGAAGGCCGGGCTCGACGTCAACAACCCGCCCAAGACCTGGGCCGACGTCCGGGCCGCCGCCAAGAAGATCTCCGCCCTCGGCAACGGCATCGCCGGCTACTCCGAGTACAGCGCCGGCAACACCGGCGGCTGGCACTTCACCTCGCTGCTCTACTCGCAGGGTGGCCAGATGCTGACCCCGGACGGCAAGAAGGCCGACTTCAACAACGCGATGGGCAAGCAGGTCCTGCAGAACATCAAGGACATGCGGTACGGCGACAACAGCATGGGCTCCCGCCAGCTGCTCCAGTGGGGTGACCTGCTGACCAACGCCGGCGCGGGCAAGGTCGGCATGTTCATCGGCGCCCCGGACGCCACCCAGGCGATCGTCAGCCAGTTCCAGGGCAAGTTCCAGGACTGGGCGATGGCCCCGCTGCCCGGCCAGGACGGTCCGGCGAAGGGCACGCTCGGCGGCGGCGAGGGCTACTTCTTCAAGAAGGACCTCTCTCCCGAGCAGGTCAAGGCCGGTCTGAAGTGGATCGCTTACCAGAAGCTCACGCCGGGCAAGGGCCAGTTCGACTACGTCCGGGCCAAGCCGCAGAACTACCCGGTGGGTCTGCCCCAGCCGCTGCTGTTCGCCAACGGCAGCGAGGCGCAGAAGCAGGAACTCGAGCTGCGCAAGGCGAACGCGAACGTCGACACCGCGAACTTCGCCATCTTCGAGGCGACCCCGGTGCCGATCAAGGGTGAGCCGCGCAACGCGCAGGCGATCTACGCGGTCCTCGACGCCGCGATGTCCGGAGTGCTGACGAACCCGAACGCGAACATCGACGCGCTGCTGAAGACGGCGGAAGAGAAGGTCAACCAGCTCCTGGCCGCCGAGAGCTGACCGGCAGGTGTGGGGGTCGGCCCGCCGGCCCCCACATCCCGCGCCGCACCGTCCGCGTCACTGACTTCCGCAGGAGTTGCCTTGGCGATCACCGCCGTCCCCCAGGCCCCCAGGAAACCGGGTCGCCCGATGTCGCCGTACGCGACAGGGCCGCAGCGCACGAGCCTCGGCCGCAAGGTACGGGACAACCTCGCCGGGCACGCGTTCCTGATCGGCGCCGTGCTCTGCTTCGTGGTCTTCTCCTGGTACCCGATGATCCGCGGCATCGTCATGAGCTTCCAGCGGACCAGGCGCGGCGAGACGACCTGGGTGGGCTGGGACAACTACTCCCGCCTCATCGCCGACCCCAGCTTCTGGCCCGCCTGGAAGAACACGCTCTACTTCACTTTGCTCGCGCTCGTGCTCGGGTACGCGGTGCCGTTCTTCGTGGCGATCCTGCTCAACGAGTTCCGCCACGCCAAGGGTTACCTGCGGGTCCTGGTCTACCTGCCGGTCATGCTGCCGCCGGCCTCGGCGCTGTTCCTCTTCAAGTTCTACGCGTACGACCCCAGCGAGGCGGGGTTGTTCAACGCGATCCTCACGGCGCTGCACCTGCCCACGTCGCAGTGGATGCAGTCGCCTCAGATGACGATGCCGGCCATGGTGATCGCGTCCACCTGGATGAACATGGGTGGCGCCGTCCTGATCTACCTGGCGTCGTTGCAGAACATTCCCGGTGAGCTGTACGAGGCGGCGGAGCTCGACGGCGCCGGGATCTGGCGGCGGATCCGCCATGTGACGATCCCGCAGACCCGGCTGATCCTCGCGCTCCTGGCGATGCTGCAGATCGTCGCCACGATGCAGCTCTTCATCGAGCCACTGATCCTCGCCAACGGCGCGGGCGCGGAGGATTCCGCGACCTCGGTGGCGTACCTCATCTACCAGCACGGGTTCTTCCAGAACGATCTCAACGGCGCCGCCGCGCTGGGCGTGATCATGCTCGTGGTGCTGGCCGGCTTCTCCGCCGTGTACGTGCGACTGACTGCGAAACAGGACTAGGACGGCGCCCAATGGCACAGGATTCCGGTACCCGGACCCTCATCTCCCACTCCCAGCTGAGCCGGGGGCGCGGCAAGGCCATCTACTGGACGCTGCTCGTGGTCGTCGTCGCGGGCTTCACGCTCGTCTTCCTCGGGCCCCTCTACTGGATGGTCACCGGCGCGCTCAAGTCCGGCCAGGAGATCGCGCAGACCCCGCCGTCGCTGTTCCCGAAGGACCCGCAGCCGCAGAACTACATCGACGCGTGGAACAACCTCGCCCTCGCCAAGCTGCTGTTCAACACCTTTTACTACGCCATAGGGGCGGTGCTGTTCCAACTCGTCTTCGACAGCGCCGCCGCGTACTCCCTGTCGAAGCTCCGGCCGATCTTCGGCAACGCGATCCTCGCCCTGATGCTGGGCACCCTGATGATCCCGGCGATGGTCCTCATCGTTCCGCAGTACGTGACGGTGCTCGACCTGCCGATCCTGCACATCAACCTGCTCGACTCACCGTTCGCGATCTGGCTGCCGATGGTCGCGAACGCGTTCAACATCTTCCTGCTGAAGCGGTTCTTCGACTCGATCCCGGAGGAGCTGATGGCCGCCGCCCTGATGGACGGGGCGACGTCGCTGCGCACGCTCTGGTCGATCATCCTGCCGCTGTCGCGTCCCATCCTCGGCGTCGTCTCGATCTTCGCGGTGACCGCGGTCTGGAAGGACTTCCTCTGGCCGAAACTGGTCATGCCGTCGCCCGAGACCCGGACGGTCAGCGTCGGCATCTACACCTTCGCGGGTGGTACGCCGATGAACGTGGTGATCGCCGCGTCGGTCATCGCCGCCATCCCGACTGTCATCATCTTCCTGATCTTCCAACGGAACATCATGTCCGGCCTGACCACGGGCGGCATCAAGGGATAGCCCACGACCGCATTCACCCGCGCGGCGAACAACGACCGTTCGTCCCGACACATATCTCCCTCCGGCGAACCCGCCGACGTACTGACGCAGAAAGCAGGTGCTCGTGTCCACAGCTGACAGAAGTCCGTGGTGGCGTGGAGCCGTGATCTACCAGGTGTATCCCCGGAGCTTCGCCGACGGCAACGGCGACGGCATCGGTGACATCGCCGGCATCCGGTCCCGGCTGAACCACCTGTCCGCGCTCGGCGTCGACGCGATCTGGTTCAGCCCCTGGTACCCGTCCCCGATGGCCGACGCCGGGTACGACGTGTCCGACTACCGCGACATCGATCCGGTCTTCGGCACGCTCGCCGAGGTGGAGGCGTTGATCGCGGAGGCGCACGACCTCGGCATCCGGACGATCGTCGACGTGGTGCCGAACCACTGCTCCGACGCGCACCCGTGGTTCCAGGCCGCGCTGGCCGGCGGCCCGGGAGCGCCCGAGCGGGACCTGTTCTGGTTCCGTCCCGGCCGCGGCCCGAACGGTGACCAGCGGCCCACCGACTGGATCGGCGAGTTCGGCGGCGAGACCTGGACCCGCACCACCAACCCGGACGGCACGCCCGGCGACTGGTACCTGCACCTGTTCGCCCCCCAGCAGCCGGATTTCAACTGGGACCACCCCCGGGTGCGGGCAGAATTCGAGGACATCCTGCGGTTCTGGTTCGACCGGGGCGTCGACGGCATCCGGATCGACTCCGCCGGTCTGCTGGTGAAGGACGGGACGCTGCCCGAGGTCCGACCGGACCACCAGCACCCGTTCCACGACCTCGACGGCGTGCACGACATCTACCGGGGCTGGCGGCGGGTCGCCGACTCCTACGCCGATCGCGCGCTGATCGGTGAGGTGTGGCTGCCGGACCGGCAGCGGTTCGCCAACTACCTGCGCCCCGACGAGCTGCACGCGGCGTTCAACTTCGACTTCCTCGGCTGCGCCTGGGACGCGTCCGCGCTGCGCGAGAGCATCGACGGGACGCTGAGCGCGCACGCGCCGGTCGGCGCACCGGCCACCTGGGTGCTGTCCAACCACGACGTGACGCGGCACGTCACCCGCTACGGCCGGGCGGACACCACGTTCAGCTTCGCGGCCAAGCGCGAGGGGATCCCCACCGACCTGGAGCTCGGCACCCGCCGGGCGCGGGCCGCCGCGCTGCTGTCGCTGTCGCTGCCCGGCGCCGCCTACGTCTACCAGGGCGAGGAGCTGGGGCTCTGGGAGGTCGAGGACATCCCGTACGCGCTGCGGCAGGACCCGATGTGGGAACGCTCCGGTCGGATCGACCCCGGTCGCGACGGCTGCCGCGTGCCGCTGCCGTGGGCCGGTGACGAGCCGCCGTTCGGGTTCAGCCCGGACGGGGCGGCGGCGCCCTGGCTGCCCCAGCCGGCCGACTGGAAGGACCGGACGGCGCTGGCGCAGACCGGCGACGCGGCCTCGATGCTGGAGCTGTACCGGGCGGCGATCCACATCCGGCGGGCCGAGGCGGCGCTCGGCGACGGTGAGCTGACGTGGCTGCCCGCCCCGGACGGGGTGCTGGCGTTCAGCCGTGGCGGTGGCTTCCGCTGCCTGGTCAACCTCACCGACTCGGCGGTGCCGCTGCCCGCCGACGGGGAGCTGCTGCTGGCCAGTGGCCCCCTCGACGACGGTCTGCTGCCGTCGGACACCGCCGTCTGGCTGCGTACCCCCGGAGCGGTGGACGGACCGCGCGCGGACGCCGCCGCCCTGACCTGATCCGACCGACGTGGGGGGGGGGGGGGGGGCGCCGCGGCGCCCGCCCCCCCCCCCCCCCCCCCCCCCCCGGCGGGGGCCCCCCCG
>NZ_JBIAKN010000003.1:410167-480048 GCF_042872475.1 Micromonospora sp. NPDC005252
GGGCGTGGGGACCCGGCGTTGTGGGTGGTTCCCCCGGGGGGGTGGGCCGGCCCGCGGGGGCCGGCCGCCCCCGTGACCTCACCCCCCCGCGGTGGTGCGGGCGGTCCCGCCCCGGCCGCCGGCACCACCCACCCGCACACCACGACCGAGGAAGGAGGAACGAGAGGGGGAGAAACCGCCACGCCGCACCGAAACGGGGGACCTGGCCTGCCTGACGAGAGGGAGAGCACAGCTCATGGCCAACCACACCACCGCCACCCCGCACCACCTCCGACACCCGGCGCGCGTCGGGCTGGCCGCGATCGCCGCCACCCTGCTCGCCGCCACCACGGTGACCGCCCTCGCGGTCACCGGCACCGCCACCCCGGCTTCGGCGGCCGGGTTGTCCCCCTTCGACATCTCGGGCCGTGGCGCGACCGTCCCGTTCATCGAGCAGGAGGCGGAGAAGGCAGCCTCCAACGGCACGAGGATCGGCCCGGACCGGCGGTACGGCACGCTGCCGTCGGAGGCGTCCGGCCGCGAGGCGGTCACCCTCGACTCCGTCGGCGAGTACGTCGAGTTCACGCTCACCGCCCCGGCCAACGCGGTCACCTTCCGGCACAGCCTGCCGGACAGCCCGGCCGGCACCGGCCGGGACGCCGCCCTCGACCTGCGGGCCAACGGCACCCTGCTGAAGTCGGTGCCGGTGACATCGCGGTACGGCTGGTACTACGGCGGCTACCCGTTCAACAACAACCCGGGCGACACGAACCCGCACCACTTCTACGACGAGACCCGGGCGATGTTCGGCACCACCTACCCGGCCGGTACGAAGATCCGGTTGCAGGTCTCCTCGACCGCCCAGTCGCCCTCCTTCACGATCGACCTGGCGGACTTCGAGCTGGTCGCCCCGGCGATCAGCAAGCCCTCCGGTGTGCTCGACGTGGTCACCGACTTCGGCGCCGACCCGAGCGGCGCGACGGACTCGACCGCGAAGTTCCAGGCCGCTGTCGACGCCGGAAAGGCCCAGGGCCGGGCCGTCTGGATCCCGACCGGCACGTTCACCCTCTGGGATCACGTGGTGGTCGATGGGGTGACCCTGCGTGGCGCCGGCCCGTGGTATTCGGTGCTCGGCGGGCGGCACCCCACCGACCGCAAGCGGGCCGCCGGCATCTACGGCAAGTACGTCCCCGGCGGCGGCTACACCGGGGAGATCCGGGCGCACGAGGCGGGCGGACCGAGCCGCAACGTCACCCTGCGGGACTTCGCCATCATCGGCGACATCCGCGAGCGGGTGGACGAGGACCAGGTCAACGCCCTGGGCGGGGCGATGACCAACTCGGTGGTGGACAACCTCTGGTTGGAGAACACCAAGGTCGGGGCGTGGATGGACGGCCCGATGGACAACTTCACCATCCGCAACAGCCGCATCCTGGACCAGACGGCCGACGGGGTGAACTTCCACACCGGCGTCACCAACTCGACGGTGACCAACACGTTCGTCCGCAACACCGGCGACGACGCCCTGGCGATGTGGGCGCAGAGCGTGCCGAACGTCAACAACTCGTTCAC
The DNA here is from genome assembly GCF_042872475.1 of Micromonospora sp. NPDC005252. Classification (NCBI taxonomy): domain Bacteria; kingdom Bacillati; phylum Actinomycetota; class Actinomycetes; order Micromonosporales; family Micromonosporaceae; genus Micromonospora; species Micromonospora sp. NPDC005252. The sequence continues at coordinate 411,719 of NZ_JBIAKN010000003.1, forward strand.
GCACAACACCATCGGCGTGACGCTGCTGGCGAACCACCTGGTCAGCTACGGCGGTCGGGACATCAAGATCACCGACAACGTGACGGCCGACTCGCTGACCAACGGCGGTGGCATCCACGTCGCCAACCGCTACCCGGGCGTGCAGGGTGACACCGCGGTCCGGGGCACCTGGACGATCGCCCGGAACACCTTGATCCGCAACGGCAACTCGGACTACAACTGGAACTTCGGCGTCGGGGCGATCTGGTTCTCCGCCCTCAACGAGGCGTTCCAGCAGGCCACCATCAACATCACCGACACCGACATCCTGGACAGCTCGTACGCCGCGCTGCACTGGATCGAGGGCCAGACCAGCGGGATCAACCTCACCAACGTACGGATCGACGGCGCCGGCACGTACGCGCTCCAGGTGCAGGCGCCCAGCCAGGTGTCGTTCACCAACGTGCGCGCCACCAACATCGCGCAGAGCAACCCGATGCACAACTGCGTGGGCGGCGGCTTCCAGATCACCCAGGGTTCCGGCAACTCGGGCTGGTACACGTCGACCCCGTACTGCGGCCCGTGGCCGGAGCCGCAGTGGGGTGGCGGCCCCAGCACCCCGCCGACCACCGGCCCCACCACCGCGCCACCCACCACCGCGCCACCCACCACCGCACCGCCGACCACGCCGCCCCCGACCACGCCGCCGCCCACCGGCGGGAACCTGGCGCTGAACCGGTCGACGACCGCGACCAGCACCAACCAGAGCTACACGGCGGGCAACGCCGTGGACGGCAACGCGGCCACCTACTGGGAGAGCGCCAACAACGCCTTCCCGCAGTCGCTGACGGTGGACCTGGGCGCGGCCCGCTCGGTCGACCGGGTGGTGCTCAAGCTGCCCGCCGGCTGGGAGCAGCGCACCGAGACGCTGTCGGTGCTCGGCTCCACCGACGGCTCGTCGTACAGCACCCTGGCGTCGTCCGCCGGTCGGGTCTTCGACCCCGGCACGGGCAACACCGTGTCGATCGGGCTGCCCTCCGGTGACCGCCGCTACATCCGGGTCACCGTCACCGGCAACACGGGCTGGCCGGCCGCCCAGCTCAGCGAGGTCGAGGTGTACGGCGGCACCGCCACCACGCCGCCGCCCACCACCGCAGCACCGACGACGGCCCCACCGACCACCGCCCCGCCGACGACGCCCCCGCCCAGTGGCAACCTCGCGGCCGGACGGTCGATCACCGAAACCAGCCACTCCGACGTGTACGCCGCTCCCAACGCGGTGGACGGCAACGCCAACACCTACTGGGAGAGCGCCAACAACGCCTTCCCGCAGTCGCTGACGGTGGACCTGGGCGCCACCCGTTCGGTGTCCCGGGTCGTGCTGAAGCTGCCGCCGTCGTCGGCATGGCAGACCCGTACGCAGACGCTGTCGGTGCTCGGCTCCACCACCGGCTCGTCGTTCACCACCCTGAAGGCGTCCGCCGGCTACACGTTCAACCCGGCCAGCGGCAACACGGTCACCGTGACCTTCACGGCGACCAGCCAGCGGTACCTGCGGCTGACCGTCACCGGCAACACCGGCTGGCCCGCCGGCCAGCTCAGCGAGTTCGAGGTCTACTCCAGCTAGGCCGACGGCCCCCGTCCGAGCAGGGCGGGGGCCACCGGTCGGGAGCCCGGCGCAGCGCGGCGCCGGCCCGCCCGCACCCGTCCCGCACCGCACCGTCCCCCACCTGTCGCGGCACGACGGGCGTACCCCTGCACCCGTCACCGGGCAACGCACCCACACCACCCCCGAAAGAGGTGTAGCCACCCATGTCCAGAAACGGCCCCACCCGAGGCACCCCGCGTGCCGGCTCGCCCGGTCCCGTCCCCCGAGCCGACCGAGCCGACCGAGCCGACCGAGCCCACCGAGCCGGCCGACTGCCGGCCCGCCGGCGGCTGCTCGCCGGCGCGCTGGCCGGACTGCTCCTCGCCGCCGTCCCCGCCCTCACCCCCGCGACCGCGGCACCGGCGGCGAAGCCGGCTCCGGCCCCGGCCGGGTCCGCCCGCGCGGCCCTGCTCGCCGGGCTCTCCGCCAGCATGAGCGCCAGCAGCTACAACCAGAACTACGTCGCGGGCAACGCCAACGACGGCAACGCGTCGACCTACTGGGAGAGCGCCAACAACGCGTTCCCGCAGTGGATCCAGGCCGACCTCGGCGCCACCGTCAACGTGGACCGGGTGGTGCTCAAGCTGCCGCCCTCATCGGACTGGCAGACCCGCACCCAGACGCTGTCGATCCTCGGCTCCACCAACGGCTCGACCTTCACCACCCTGAAGGCGTCCGGCGGCTACACGTTCGACCCGGGCACCGGCAACACCGCGACCGTCAGCTTCACCGCGGCCAGCACCCGCTACGTACGGGTGCAGGTCACCGGCAACACCGGCTGGCCGGCTGCCCAGTTCTCCGAGGTCGAGGTGTACGGCGCCAGCGGCAGCACCGACACCCAGGCCCCCAGCGCCCCCGGCAATCTGGCCTACACCCAGCCCGCCAGTGGTCAGATCCGGCTCGCCTGGTCCGCGTCCACGGACAACGTCGGCGTGACCGGGTACGACGTCTACGCGGGTGGCGCGCTGCGCGGCAGCGTCAGCGGCTCGACGCTGACGTACACCGACAGCCAGCCGGACACCGCCACGGTCTCGTACTACGTGCGGGCCAGGGACGCGGCCGGCAACCAGTCGTCGAACAGCAACACGGTGACCCGCACCGGCACCGGCACCCCTCCCACCGGCACCAACCTGGCGGTCGGCAAGCCGATCACCGCCTCCGGGTACGTGCACACGTTCGTGGCGACCAACGCCAACGACAACAACGTGACCACCTACTGGGAGGGCAACGGCAACCCGAGCACGCTGACCGTGCAGCTCGGCGCGAACGCCAGCCTCAGCCAGGTCGTGCTGAAGCTCAACCCGGACTCCGCCTGGGGTACGCGTACCCAGAACATCACAGTGCTCGGCCGCGACCAGGGCTCGTCGACCTTCACCACCCTGGTCGGCGCGGCGAACTACACCTTCAACCCGGGCAGCGGCAACACGGTGACCATCCCGGTCTCCGGCGCCGCCGCCGACGTACGGCTCTCGATCGCCTCGAACACCGGCGCCCCGGCCGGGCAGGTGGCCGAGTTCCAGGTCATCGGCACCCCCGCGCCGAACCCGGACCTCACCGTGACCGGCATGTCGGTCAGCCCGTCCGCCCCCGTGGAGACCAGCACCATCACGCTCTCGGCCACCGTGCGCAACGCCGGCTCGGCGGCCTCCGGCGCCACCGACGTCAACTTCTACCTGGGCTCCACCCGGGTCGGCACCGCGTCGGTCGGCGGCCTCGCGGCCGGCGCCTCGACCACGGTCAGCGCCAGCATCGGCACCCGCGACGCGGGCAGCTACCCGCTCAGCGCGAAGGTCGACGAGTCCAACACCGTCGTCGAGCAGGACGACACCAACAACAGCTACTCCAACCCGAGCCCGCTGGTGGTGAGCCCGGTCGCCACGAGTGACCTGGTCGCCTCGGCGGTGGCCTGGTCGCCGGGCAACCCGTCGGCCGGCAGCACGGTCACCTTCTCCGTGTCGATCCGCAACGCCGGCAGCGTGGCCTCCGCGTCCGGGTCGCACGGCATCACGCTCACCGTGCTCAACGAATCGGGCACGGTGGTGCGTACCCTCACCGGCTCGTACTCCGGTGTGATCAACGCCGGGGCCACCGTCGGCCCGGTCGACCTGGGCACCTGGACGGCCGCGAACGGCAAGTACACCGTGCGGGTCGTGCTCGCCGCCGACAGCAACGAACTGCCGGTCAAGCAGGGCAACAACACCACCGACCGTCCGCTCTTCGTCGGGCGCGGCGCCAACATGCCGTACGACATGTACGAGGCCGAGGACGGCGTGGTCGGCGGCGGCGCGGCAGTGGTGGGCCCGAACCGGACCGTCGGCGACGTGGCCGGTGAGGCGTCCGGCCGGCGTGCGGTGACGCTCAACTCGACCGGCAGTTACGTCGAGTTCACCACCCGGGCCAGCACCAACACGCTGGTCACCCGCTTCTCCATCCCCGACGCGTCGGGCGGCGGGGGCATCAACTCCACGCTGAACGTCTACGTCAACGGCACGTTCCACAAGGCCATCGACCTGACGTCCCGCTACGCCTGGCTGTACGGCAACGAGACCAGCCCGGGCAACTCGCCGAGCGCGGGCGGACCGCGGCACATCTACGACGAAGCCAACGTCATGCTCAACTCGACCGTGCCGGCCGGCAGCAAGATCCGCCTCCAGAAGGACGCGGCCAACACCACCACGTACGCGATCGACTTCATCAACACCGAGCAGGTCTCGCCGATCGCGAACCCGGACTCGGCCCGCTACGCGACGCCGGCCGGCTTCACCCACCAGGACGTGCAGAACGCCCTGGACCGGGTGCGGATGGACACCACCGGCAACCTGATCGGGGTGTACCTGCCCGCCGGCAACTACTCCACCTCGTCGAAGTTCCAGGTGTACGGCAAGGCGGTCAAGGTGACCGGCGCCGGGCCCTGGTACACCCGGTTCAACGCCCCCTCCGGCCAGGAGAACACCGACATCGGCTTCCGGGCCGAGAACTCGGCGGCCGGATCGTCGTTCGCGAACTTCGCCTACTTCGGCAACTACACCTCGCGCATCGACGGGCCGGGCAAGGTGTTCGACTTCGCCAACGTGTCGAACATCGTGATCGACAACATCTGGGCCGAGCACCAGGTCTGCCTCTACTGGGGCGCCAACACCGACTACATGACGATCAAGAACTCGCGGATCCGCAACCTGTTCGCCGACGGCATCAACATGACCAACGGCAGCACCAACAACCTGGTCAGCAACAACGACGCCCGGGCCACCGGCGATGACAGCTTCGCGCTGTTCTCGGCGATCGACGCGGGCGGCGCGGACATGCGGGACAACATCTACGAGAACCTGACCTCGACCCTGACCTGGCGGGCCGCCGGTGTGGCCGTCTACGGCGGCTACGGCAACACGTTCCGCAACATCTACATCGCGGACACGCTCGTCTACTCCGGCATCACCATCAGCTCGCTCGACTTCGGCTACCCGATGAACGGCTTCGGCGCGAGCCCGCCGACCCGTTTCGAGAACATCTCGATCGTGCGGGCCGGTGGGCATTTCTGGGGCGCGCAGACCTTCCCGGCGATCTGGGTCTTCTCCGCCTCGAAGGTGTTCCAGGGCATCCGGGTCAGCGACGTGGACATCGTCGATCCGACCTACAGCGGCATCATGTTCCAGACCAACTACGTCGGTGGGCAGCCGCAGTTCCCGGTCACCGACACGGTCTTCACCAACATCTCGATCAGCGGCGCCCGCAAGAGCGGTGACGCCTACGACGCGAAGTCCGGCTTCGGCATCTGGGTCAACGAGATGCCCGAGTCCGGGCAGGGGCCGGCCGTCGGGTCGGTGACCTTCAACAACCTGCGGTTGAGCAACAACGCGGTGGACATCCGCAACACCACCTCGACCTTCACCATCAACCGCAACTGAGTCAGGCCGTACCGGATGCCGCCGGGAGGTTCACCCTCCCGGCGGCATCGCGCCGTGCCGGCCCTCGCCGGCGGCGAACCGGGCCGCCCCGGCCGCCGCGTCGGTGGCCAGCGAATCCATCCCGTACGCCAACTCGGTCGCCAGCGCCTCCGCCTCGGGCCGTCCGGCGCCGGCCAGCACGGCCGCCCGGTCGTTGCGCAGGCAGGTCTGCGGATGCCGGGCGATCGCCGCGGCCAGCTCCTCGGCCGCCGCCCGCGCCCGGCCCGGCGGCACCACCCGGTTGACCAACCCCATGGTGTACGCCTCGTCGGCGGGCACCGCCCGCCCGGTGAGGATCAGGTCCAGGGCACGGCTCTCACCGATCAGCCGGGGCAGCCGGACCGTCCCGCCGTCGATCAGCGGTACTCCCCAGCGTCGGCAGAACACCCCGAGCGTGGCGTCGGACTCGGCGACCCGCAGGTCGCACCAGAGTGCCAGCTCCAGGCCGCCGGCCACCGCGTACCCGGAGATCGCCGCGATCACCGGCTTGCTCAGCGCCATGCGGGTCGGACCCATCGGGCCGTCCCCCTCCGGCTCGACCCGATTGCCGCTGGGCGTGCCGATCGCCTTGAGGTCGGCGCCCGCGCAGAACGTGCCGCCGGCACCCCAGAGCACGGCCACCGCCGCGTCCGGGTCGGCATCGAACGAGCGGAACGCGTCCGCGAGTGCCCGCGCGGTCGGCCCGTCGACCGCGTTGCGGGCCGCCGGGCGGTCCAGGATCACCGTCGTCACCGGCCCGGCGCGCTCCACCCGTACACCCATCGGCCCATGGTGCCTGGCGGAGCGCCGGAGCGCACCCACCGGATCATCCGCACACGTTGCTACAGGTCCGTCACCGCCGACCGGTTTGCGACGGCGTTCGCCGGGAAGTCGGTCCTCGTGCGAGAGATCCTGACAAAGATCGAGCAGGCGTCCCGGCTGGACCGGGTGGGTGACCGGCTGCAACGGGTGGTGCTGGGCACGCTGCGTCCACGGCGGTTACGCGACCTCCTGCACGGGGTGCCGCTGGGCCATCCCCTGCACCCGGCGATGGTGCAGGTGCCGGTGGGCTCCTGGATCAGCGCGGCGGTGCTGGACCTCATGCCCGGGCAGCGCCGGGCTGCCACCGCGCTGGTCGGGCTGGGCACCGTCAGCGCCGTGCCGGCGGCGATCGCCGGCCTGAACGACTGGGTGGCCCTCGCCCCCGACCAGCGGCGCGTCGGCCTGGTGCACGCCGCCGCGAACGGCATCGGCCTGACCTTCTACGCCGGCTCGCTGGCGGCACGGCTCTCCGGCCGGCACGGTATGGGCCGCGCTCTCGGCTTCCTCGGGCTGTCCGCCGCGAGCCTCGGGGCCTACATCGGCGGGCACCTGGCGTACAAGCAGGGGGCGCAGGTCAACCAGAGCATCTCCGAGCTGCGCCGGATGAGCGACGGTTGGCACTCGCTTGTCGACATGTCGGCCCTGCCGCAGCGCACGCTGGTGACCCGCGAGGTGGACGACGTCTCGGTGATCCTCTACCGCCACGGCGACGAGGTCACCGTCATGCTGGAGCGCTGCCCCCACCAGAGCGGGCCGCTCGGCGAGGGCGAGGTCCAGGAGATCGACGGCCACGCGTGCGTGGTCTGCCCGTGGCACGGCAGCGCGTTCCGGCTCAACGGCGGCGAGGTCGTACTGGGGCCCTCCGGCAACGACCAGCAGATCCTGCCCACGCGGATCCGCGACGGCGTGCTCCAGACCCGCGTCCCCTGACATGCTCGGCTGAGCGCGACCGGACGCCGTCGGGCTGGTGTCGCTCCCCGTCGACATACCGCGGAGTCATAGATATACCTCTGAGGTATATCGCTTTCCAGACCATCTGCCGCCGCATGCTGTCGCGCGACCGGTCAGCTTCGCCGGTGCCGACCGGTCGATGGCTCGTCCGGCACGGCATCCCAGTCGGGCCCGCCGGCGGCCGGTCCGCGCTGGTCACGACCGGTCCAGCCTTCGTCGCCGGTCCAGGCCTCCTCGCCGGTCCAGCCCGGTGCCGCACTCAGGGCCGGGTCTCCGGTGGGCGCCGCCGTGCTCTCGGTGGCCGCTGCCGCGCGGCTGGCGGCCCATGCGGCGCCGCTGCTCCGACCGCCGCTGCGGGAGCTGCCGCCGCTCCGATCCGCGCCGCTCCGATCCGCGCCGCGCCGGGGCGCGCGGGCAGCCGCGGCCAGCCGGGGAGCCGCGCCGGCGGTGGCCGGGCGGCGGCGCAGGCCGAGCACCGCGCCGATCTGGGCGCCCACGATGCTCGCGACGGCCAGCACGGCGGAGACCGCCAGCGGTCGGTTCACCCGGTCGGTGGTTCCGGCCCGCGCCGCGCCGACGGTCATCGGGGGTACCTGACCCGTCGACTCCGTACCGCCGGGGGGCGCCTGCTCCGCCCGCTCCGGCGCGGTCCGCTCGGGCGCCGGTCGCGGGGCCGGCGGCCTGGGCGCGGCGGGCCGGCCGACGAGTTTTCCGGTGGCGTGCGGGCGGGCGCCCTGGTCGGCGGCCTCCGCTGGCAGCCGGAGCAGTTGGCCGGGGCGAATCCGATCCGGGTCGTCCAGCCGGTTCAGCTTGGCGAGCTGTCGATAGTCGCCGAACTCGTCGAGGTACCGCTCGGCCACCTCGCCGAGGTAGTCGCCCCGCGCCACGCGATACACCGGGGCCGCCTGGTCACCGGCGCTCGGCCCGTCAGGCGCGACCAGCCCGAGCGGCTCGCTCCCGGCCATGCCGAGCGGCCCGCTCCCGGTCATCCCGAGCGGCCCACCTTCGGGCAGTCGGGCGGCTCCGGTCGAAGCGCTCGACTGGGCGTACGCCGGAGCGGTGTAGACCGCCGCGGCGCTGGCGGCGGCCGGGCTGGCCGCGAGGATCAGCGCGACCGAACCGACCAGCGCGGCGGCGGCCTTCTGCTGGCGGCTCATCCCCGGCAACTTCGGCGCCGGCCGGCGCAGGGTCTGCGCGCCCAATTCGACGATGACGGAGAAGGCGAACGTGGCCCAGCCGAACCAGCCGGCCAGCGCCAGGGCCCGCAGGAAGAGCTGCCCGTCGTCGCGGCTGGTCAGGGCGGTGCCCACCTCGGCGAGGGTGGGCAGATGGTCGGGCAGGGGATTGCCCGCGAAGGCGAGCAGCGCGACCGGCGCGCCCGCAACCAGAGCGCAGAGCACGACGAGCGCACCGACGCCGGTGAGGACGCGTCCGGTCCGCCGTACGACGGACCGACCCGATGCGGACATGGCGGCCTTCCTTCCTACGGTCCTGCGGTGATGGCCCGCGCGGTCGCCTCGCCGGTGACGGTGACCCGGTCGGCGAAGCCGAACAGCCCGAGCATCGAGCGGCGGTAGGTGATCGTGACGCGTACCCGGACGACGGTCTCCCCGGCGATCTGCGGGAAGCTCACGGTGTGGCCGGTGGTGCCGGCGGCGGAGAGATAGTTGGCGACCGCGACGCGGGCCTGCGGCTGGTCGATCCGCGTCGGCCCACCCTCGATCGCGGTGGCCCGGTCGATGGCCTGCCCGCCCGCGCGGGCCGCCTCCGCGGCGAGGTTGTCCGCGCGTTGCAGCGTGCGCAGCTGACCGGCGCCGTCGAACGAGAGACCCACGATGGCCAGTACGCCGATCATCGCCACCGCCAGGAAGATGCTCACGCGGCCGTGGTCGCCGGAGAGCGGACGGACGGTCATCGCCGGCTCCGGTAGCGGTCAAGTGGTGAGGTGAAGCTCGCCTCGACGCGGTTTTCGCTGGGCATGCCGGGCACGGCCGAGAGGCGCAGATCCCGGAAGGACACCCGGCAGGCGACCGTGACGGTGACTGTCGCATCCTGGCCGAGCGCGCTGCGGTAGGCCCTGTCGAAGCTGGTGGTGGCGCCTCCGACCGAGCCGCTGAACGTCACGGTCGGAGTGCCGCTGCAATTCAGCCCTCGCCAGTCCAGCTGCTGCTGAGCCGCCTCGCGGGCTTCCCTGCGGGCGTCGGCCGCACTGCGGGAGATCGAGGCGGCGCGGGCCGCGTCGTGGGCGGCGGCGTCGATGGCCTCCGCCGCCACCGCGCTGCGTCCGGCCACGCCGGCCAGCACCATCAGCGCGATGAACGCGGGTGCGAGCACCGCCACCTCGATGGAGACCGAGCCCCGCTCGGCGGGCCGGTTCACGGCGGGGTCACCCGCTCCACCGTCCCGTGCGCGGTCTGCTCTACCGCGAAGTCCACACCGGGCACCACCGACAGGGATCGGCCGGTCACCGTGCAGGTCACCTCGACCGCGGTGGTCACGCAGGTCGGGCCGGTCCTGTCCCAGCCCAGCAACCAGCCGCCGGTGGCGGACAGGAACCGGGTGGCGCTGGCCTTCCCGGCGCTGTCGGACGCGTTGTAGAGCCGCTGGGCGTTGACCCCGCTCTGGGCGGCGTTCAACGCCGTGGAGCGGGCCAGGAAGACCGCCGAGACCTGGAGCGAGGCGAACAGGAGCACCAGGATCAGCGGCATCACCACGGCCAGCTCCACCGGGTTGGCACCCCGCTCCCGGTCGCCGGCCACGAGGCGACACCGGGCGGCGAGAACCGCCCGGCGCCACCTTCCGGACGCGGCTCGGCGCATGCCGGCTACTTCGGGTTCGTGTGGTTCGGGATGGCCTTCATCCAGTCGTTGGCCTTGCCGAGGGCCAGGCCGGTGACGATGGTCGCCACGAAGACCAGACCGAAGATGATCACGGCGGTCGGTACCGGGCTGTCGCCGCGCTCGCCGTCCCGCCGCAGCTCGGCGAAGCGCGTCGTCACCACGACGTGCAGGTAGGTGAGGATGGACATGGCGTACTCCTTCTCGGGGGTCGGATCAGACACGGGCGATGAACGGATAGACGACGAAGCCGAGCAGCACGAAGACGAGAAGTGCGCCCGGGATGTCGAGTCGGCTGGTCACGCCCTCGGCGCGGGCCAGGTTGTCGGTGCGGATCTGGTCGCGCAGCGAGTCGGCCCGGCTGCGCAGGGTCTCGTGCACCTGCGCGCCCTCGCTGCCGGAGGAGCGCATGATCGCGCCGACGTCGCCCAGCTCCGGGATGCCGATCTTGTCGGCGAGGTCACGCAGCTCGTCCCAGGGCGCGTGCATCTGCATCTGGGCGATCCGCAGCGACTCCTGAAGCCGGTCGAACACCCAGCCGTCACAGACCGCGGCGGCCCGCTCCAGCGACTGCACCGGCCCGTGCGCGGCGGAGAGCTGCAGAGCCACCAGATCCAGGTACGTGCAGACGGCCTGGCGGAACTCGTCGCGGGCGGCGTCCGCCTTTGCCAGCACCGAGCGGTGCGCCAGCAGGCCGGCGATCAGCGCCATGCCGAGGCCACCCAGCACCGGTACGACAAGCGGCAGCGAGACACCGAGCACGAACAGCGCCACCCCGAGCAGGGTCGGCGTGGCCAGTCCGATGAGCGCGGACAGCAGCACCGACAGCGCGTACTGCTCGGGGGTCTGACCGATCAGGGCGAGCTGCCGGTGCGGTGGTCGCAACCAGCGGGACAGCCCGGTCAGCCAGTCCAGCCGGCGGGAGGCGGGAGCGGCCACCCGCCCGGTGCCCGGCGGCTGGTGCAGGCGGCGCAGCGCCGGCCCGAGCGCGGGGGTCGCCGGAACCAGCTCCCGGATCACCAGGAACAAGCCCAACCCGATCGTCGCCCCGCCACAGACCGCGACGGCCAGGTGCCAGTTGAGGATCACCGCGACCGCCTTCCGGGGCTGCGCCGCGCTTCGCCGCTCGCGCTCACGCGATCACCTCCTGCGGGTCGGGGGCCGGCAGGAACCGGGCCGGCCGCTGCGGCTGGCTCATCGACCGCACCCAGGCCAGCAGGCCGATGAATGCGGCACCGAGAGCGGCCATCACCACCTGACCCGTCGGTGTGCCGTACGGCTTGATGTATTCGGTGTTGACCAGCCCGTACGCCAGCGTCGCCAGCGTCATCCCGGTCAGGAAGCGGACCGCGAACCGGGGCTGGGTGCGCTTGGCCTCGATCTCCCGGCGGGTCGCCACCTCCGCGGCCGCCGCGCCGGCGATCGAGCCCAGCACGTCGCCCAGCCGCTCACCCCGGTCGGTGAGGTGCAGGATCAGCGCCGCCACGACCTGGTCGCAGACCGGATCGCCGATCTCGTCGGCGAACGCCAGCAGCGCGGAACGGGCCAGCCAGCCGGCCTGCAACCGGGCGGCGAGCAGCCGTACCTCGTCCTCGATGCCGGGTGGCACGCTGCCGATCGTGCTGATGATCGCCTGTTGGAGGCCCTGCCCCGTACCGGAGACGTCCTTGAGCCGGCGGGTCCACTCGCCGACGGCCTCGATCCGGGCGATCGCCCGCTGCTCGGCCTTGCCGACGGCGAACAGCCAAGGCGTGCCGGGCACCGCCACCGCCACCAGCAGGCCCACCACCGGCAGCCCGGTCAGCAGGAACGCCAACGCCCCGGCGACCACCGCGGTGAGCAGCAGCGCCTGGTAGGCCCGCCGCTCGGCTGGAGTGGCGCCGGAGCCGCGCCAGAGGCGGCTCAGGCCGGGCCCCGCTCCCGGGCCGGCCCCGGCGGGCCGGCGGCTGCCCACCAGCGCGACGACCGCCAGCAGCAGCCCGGCCACACAGGCGGCCCCGGAGACCACAGCGATCAACTCCAGGCTGTTTCCCATCAGGTCACCGCCGGGCCAGTCGGGTCTGTCGGGGACGCCGCCAGGCACCCGTACCGGCCTCGATCCACCGGGTCAGCAGCCGGGCGTCGTACCCCACCCGCAGCAACTGGTCGCGAACCCGTTCCGGGAGGTGCCGGGGGACGGCGCGGCCGTCCGGACCGGGACCGAAGACGGTGGTGGTGGTGATCCGTCCGGCCTCACCGGCCCCGATCACCTCCTCCACGTGCGAGACGAACCGGTGCTTACGGCCGCCGATCGCGCTCTCGTCCTCGACTGTGACGTAGACGATCAGATCGAGGGCGTTGCCGGCCATCCGGCGAGCCTGGTCGACGGTCATCTCCCGGCCGTGCGCCAGCGCCAGCTCGACGATCCGTTCACCCACCCCGGCAGCCGTACGGGCGTGAATGGTGCACATCGAGCCCCGGCTGGTGGTCATCGCCTGGAGCATCGGCACGATCTCCCGGGACCGGACCTCGCCCACGATGATCCGCAGCACGCCCATCCGCAGCGAGAGCGGGATCAGGTCGGCGATGGTCACCTCACCCGCCGGCCGGCCGTCGAAGCCGCGCTCGCCGTGCCCCTCCCGCGCCTCGAAGCTCATCACCGCCCGGTGCCGCTCCCGGCGACGGGCCGGCAACAACTCCCGACTCTCCTCCAGCAGCACGTACGGCTCGTCGGGTGGGATCTCGTTCATGAGCGCCCGGATGATCGTGGTCTTCCCGGCGCCGGCCAGCCCGGCGACCATGATGTTCAACCCGGCGCGCATCGCCGCACGCAGGAAGTCGCGCAGCAGCGGGTCGATCATCTCGTCCAGGTCACCCCGGGCGCCGGCCACGTCGTCGAGGCTCACGTCCAGGGTGTTGTGCTTGCGGATCACCGCGTACGGCCGGTGGCTGACCAGGAACACCGCGGCCAGTCGGCTGCCGTCGGGCAGTTGCAGGTCCAGGGTGGGCTTCACGGTGGACAGTGACCGTTCGGTCGCGCCGGCCCGCCGCGCCGCCGCCTGGAGGATCTCCACCAGCTCGGCGTCGCTGTCGGCGATCGGCTCGGCCCAGTCCACCCCACCGCCGTGCCGGGTGATGCGCACCACGTCGCAGCCGAGGATGTGCACCTCCTCGATGGTGTCGTCGACCAGCAGGGTCTGTAGCCGGCCCAGCCCGACCAGCTCGGCGGTCACCTGGTCGAGCAGCAGGCGTTCCTCGCCGGCGGCCATCGGTGTGCCGGCGCGACGGACCGCGTCCGCGTACTCGGCGACCACCGTGACGGCCAGCCGGGCCCGCTCGGTGTCCTCCTCGTCGACGGTGAACTCCCGGCCGCGCTGCCACAGGGTGAGCCGTTCGGTGAGTTCCCGGCGCAGCTCCCGGACCACCTGGAAATCCATCCGAGGTCGGGGTGCCACCTCCGGCGGCGGCGTGGCCGTGGGCATCGGCTGCGGTATCGCCGCCGACTGGTGGTGCCGGCCGTTCGGCGGGGCCAGCGGCGGCGCGGTGGACGTCGCGGCCGGCGGCTGCTGACGTGGGTCGGTGGAGACGGGCTCAAACCGCATCCGGCACCCCCTGCTGCACCGGCCAGGCCAGCCGTGCCCGCCGGCGTTCCAGCAGCGCACCGACCGGCACCTCCAGCGCGGCGGCCGCGCGCAGCAGCGGCCGTCCGGACCGTACGGTCCCACCGAGGGCGAGCACCCCTGCGGTACGCGGGTCGTGCGGCAGCCGGGCGATCACCGGCAGTTTCAGTCCACGGCTGATCTCCGCGCGCCCGTGCCCGTCGCCGACCAGCAGCAGCCGCAGGGTGCCCGGCGGCACCCGGTGTTCGGCGAAGTCCCGCTCGATCGCGGTGACCACCGCCCGGGTGCCGGACAGGTCGGGCAGGTGGGCCCGGGTCACCAGCAGCACCACCGAGGCGGCCCGCAGCAGTGGCCACGGTGGGCCGGTGACGTGCAGCCGGCCGCAGTCGACGAGCACGTCGTAGCCGGGAGTACCCCGGTCCAGGGCGTTGAAGTAGTCGGCGAAGCGCTGCCAGAGCGGGGTGACGCTGCCGGCCTGCGCCGGGTCGACCAACCCGGGCAGCAGCAGCCGTTCCCGGCGCGGCGCGTCCAGGTCGACCAGCTGCGACCAGAACCCGGTCTCCAGGTTGCCGTCGCGCAGCTCCCCGACGGCCAGCTCGCCGATGCCGCGCGGCCCGTCCAGCTGACCACCGAGGTAGCCGGCGAGGATCGACCCGCCGGCCGGGTCGCACTCGGCCAGGACCAGCCGGCGGTGCCAGGTCAGGGCACAGGCCAACGCCGAGGTGGTCACGCCGGGCGAACCCTTCGCGGACACCAACGCGATGATCGCCATGCTCAGGCCGCCTCGGTCAGCACGACCGCGATCCGCTCCTGGGCGGCCAACGCCACCACGGCGGGTACGTCCCGGATGAGCAGCGCCAGGTACAGCACCTTCTCGTCGTCCGTCGGGCTGACCATGTCGATGACGGTGGCCGCGAACCGGGTGCCCGCCCCGGCCGCCGCCCCGGTGGCGTTCTCGTCCGGGGTGCTGACCAGCAGCACCTTGTCTCCGGGGTGCAGCGCTCGGGCCGGCACCTGGGCGGTCTTCAGGCCGATCGCGATCTGCTGCTGACCCGGGCCGAGCAGCGGGTCGTCGGTGACCTGCCCGAGGGTGAGCAGGGTGCCCGGCACCAGCGCCACGGCGGCCCGCTTGCCGACCACCTCGTCCAGCCGGCCCGCGGGCACCGGGTGCAACCCCTGACCGCCGGCGACCTGCACGGTGATCAGATCGGCGGCGCTGACCTCCCGACCCACCTCCACCGGCCGGGCCACCGCGAGGTAGCTGCCGGTGGCCCGGACCGAGGTGACCGCGAACGCCGCCCCCAGCCCACCGAGGGCGATCAGGAGTACGGCGAGACCCAGCAGCCCTGGGCGGACGCGGCGCTGCCGGACCACCTTGGGCGGGCTGACCGGCGCGTCCACCGGCCCGGTCGCGTTACGCGTAGCCACACTCACCGTTCGATCTCCATTCCCGACTGTGGGGCTCGCAGAACCGGCTCACTCACCTGGTCACCACCTGGAGTTCCTTGATCTGGACCGGCACGGTGCCGCTGGTCCGGGTCTGCGGGATCGGGTCACCCTCGTCGCCGTCGTCGGTCCACCAGCGCACCGTCCAGTACGTGGTGGCGCCCACCCGGTAGGTGCCGGCCTTCGGGTAGCCGCGGTCGTAGCCGCAGTCCGGGGAGGTGCGGCCGGCGCGCTTGCCCTTCGGGTCGTACGGGGTGCCGGCCTTGGTGCAGGTGACCGTGTCGCCGTTGCCCATGTTCCAGACGATCCGGTCGACCTTCGCCTCGATCGAGACGGTCAGCCCACGGTCGGACGCGGAGGCGCGCAGCGGCCCGAAGTAGCTGGCGCTCGGGGTGGCCCACATCCACACGGGCAGGCCGACCAGGCCCGGGCCGATGTCCTTGCGGGGCGCCACCTTGAGCCGCGCCGGCAGCAGCTTGATCGACGCCAGGGCCCGGCGGGCCAGCTCCTCCGGGTCCGGCGGAGCGCCGAAGCCGGGCGGCGGCCCGTCCCGCAGCACCGTGTCCTGTGCGCCGAGATCGCCCCCGTTGCAGGTCTGCACGTACCACTGCTGACCCTCGGGTGCCGGCTTCTGCGGCGAGGCGAGCTTGTAGTAGCAGCCGTCGCCGTTGTTGAACCAGCCCAGCAGGTCGTCGTAGCAGGGGATCGTCCGCCCGCCCCACTGACAGACACCGCCGCCCCCGCCGCCGCCGGAGTCGCCGCCGCCGTTGTCGCCCCCGCCGCCGGGGCCGCCCGGCGTACCGGGCTCGTCGTCCCAGACGTTGCAGTCCGGTTGGCCGGGCGGACATCCGGCCCCCGGGTCGGCGCGTCGGGCGGCGGCGGCCGGCAGGGTCGCGCCGACCACCAGTAGCAACGCCAGACCGGCCCCCGCGAGCATCCGCCGGGCCGCGCCGGTGCGGGCTCTCCGCCCCCGGGTCAGCACGGCTGGTCCGGGTGCGCCGAGCCGGAGCTGATCAGCCAGCGACCGTCGGGATAGCGGGTGGCGGTGGCGGTGGCCAGATGTTTGCCGCCACCGCTGCCCGGGACCACGCGCTGGTCCTTGGTGTAGACCAGCCGGTAGCCGCTCGCGTCCAGGCAGTCCTGGATCTCCACGGTGGCCGGGTCAGAGTCCAGGCTGACGGCGGTCACGCTGGGATCGGACGCCAGCGTCCCGGTACGCATCGCGCCGTGCTCCTTTGCGTCGCGAATGGACAATTGCACCCGGGTCAGCAGCGGATCAGCGAGAAACCGGGACAGTTCCGGCGCGTGTGGATCATTGCGCCGACTCGCCGTCCGCGATGCTGCGAGATAACCGGAGTACGCCTCGAGCGCCGCCTTTTCGGCAGCTTCCCGTTCCGCGCCCGAATCGGCCCGCGCTCCGTCGCCCCGCGCCGTCGCCGGCCGATCGACCGCCTCCTGCCCGCTGCCGCAGGCGGTGACCGGCACCGCCGCCACGACCGCCAGCAGGCAGATTGCCGCTCGCCTGAGCTGCCGTCCGCGCACCGCTGAGCCCTCCTCGTGGTCGCCCGACGTGGCCATGAAGCACCGCCGCCGGGCATGCGGAAGCGCGCCCGGATCAGTGCCTTCCGGAGCTTTTACTGCGCTTCTGCATTCACCGTTACGGATCTTCTACAAATGCAAGGTCCCGTGTCGTCCGGTCGTAGAGGTGAGGCTTGCGTCACACCCAAGGGGCGAGCATAGGCTGACGCTCGCCGATGCAACAGAGGCAATTCAAGTGAACACTCTGCGTGATGATGGGTGGTGGTGGCGGGTGTTCGTGCTGCACTCCGGACGATGGCCGGTCGAGGGGTCGCCGACCGTCCGGCCTCGCCGGCCGGGGCCGATCCGCCGCAACCCCTGCGTCGGTCCCGAGAGTGGGACATCGCGCCGCCATCCCGGCATCCGGACTGCGTCCCGGGGCGACGGACCGGCCACCCCGTCTGCGGTGCCGACCGGCCCGCCCTCGGACGGGGAGATCATCGTGCCGCCGGTGGCGGACGTCGGTTTCCGCGCCATCCGCTACACCCGAGCGAACGTTCAGTCACGATCCGTGTTCACCTTTGCGGGGGGCGGCCGGCGTCCGGCGTGGTCCACGTGGCGCTGACCGGCCCTCCTGCGGCGGCACCCGGTCGGCGAAACCCGACCGATCGGGCGGCGGCGGGGCCTGCCCCTGGCCGTTTTCGGCCCGCGACCGGGCTGGCGATCCTGACGGTCAGTCCGCTGCTGCGGTTGGCAGTCGTGCGCTACGCCGTACCCACGGGAGCCCCCAGCCGGACCGGCTGCGACGCCTGCGGCGCGGCGGTCGGCCTGACCCGGCCCTGGCCGGCGCTCGGCCCGGCCGGCCAGTGCGGCCGGTGCCGGGCCCGGGTCGGGCCGCCGCCCGGCACGGTCGAGGTGGCCGCGCTCGCCGCCGTGGCGCTGCTGGCGCTGGTCGGCCCGTCGGGCGGGGCGATGCCGGCGCTGGCGTGGTGGCTCGCCTGGACCGTGCCGGCGGTCCTCGTCGACCTGGCCGTGCACCGACTGCCCGACCGGCTCACCCTGCCCGCGGCGGCCGGGACCTGGCTGCTGCTCGGCGCGGCCGCGCTCGCCGACGCCGACGCGGGCCCCTGGCTGCGGGCGATCGCCGCGGGCGCGGGGCTGGCGCTGTTCTTCGCCACCAGCACGCTGCTGCTCGGCCGCCGCGGCTTCGGGTTGGGCGACGCGAAGCTGGCGCTCAGCGTGGGGGCACTGCTCGGCTGGTATGGCCTGCCCGTCCTGCTCCTCGGGCTGCTGCTCGCGTTCGGGCTGTCCGCGCTGGTGAGTCTGGGACTGCTGGTCGCCCGACGGGCCCGGTGGAGCACGCACCTGCCGTTCGGCCCGTTCCTGCTGCTCGGCACGGTGGGTGCCCTCCTCCTGACCTCCTGACCGCCCACCCCACCGACCGTCCGCCGGCCCTCGCCGCCAGCGGCCCGCAAGATCGAGCACGATCTTGTGGCGAGGCGCGCGGCGGCACCCAGTGCGAGGCGCGCGGCGTTCGGGCGGCGGGGTCAGGGGCGGGGTCGGCTGGCCAGGTCGGGTACCGGGCGGCGGGCATCGGCGCGGCGGCGCAGCGCCTCGGCGGTCAGGCGGGCCAGAAGCGGGGTCGCCACCATGGCGACCAGGGCGCCGAGCAGCAGGCCGGCGGCCACGTCGTGCGGGTAGTGCACGCCCACGAAGACCCGGGAGAACGCGGCCAGCACGGCCAGCGGCAGCGCGACCAGTCCGAGCCGTCGGGAGAGCAGCAGTGTGGTGATCGCCAGCGCGCCGGCCAGGGTGGCGTGGTTGCTGGGGAACGACCAGTCACCCGGTGGTGGGCAGGTGCCGGCGACGATCGCCCGGCCCACCGTCCGGCACGGTCGGTCCTCGTCCACCACGGTCTTGAGCCATTCGCTGCTCGCGTACGCGAGGAGGGTCGGCAGCGGCGCGACCAGGGCGAGTGCCCGGTCGTGCGGGCCGCCGACCAGGCGGCGCAGCGCGGCCGCCACCAGCAGCGCGCCGAGCAGCAGGATCACCCCCTCGGTGGCGTGCCCGACGAACCACTGCACCGGGTGCGGGGTGCCGGCGGCCGCGTCGACGATGTCGCGGTACCACTCGGCGCTGATCTCTGGAACGTCCGTGCTGCCGTTGTCGGCCATGAAACACCTCACCAGACGTTCATACCTCGTTCACCTGGAAGACACCCTGGGAACGCGGCAGGGGGCAGCACAGGAGTCGAAGGTCGAGCCGGCCGCACGGAGGCCCGCCGGCAGGCGCTCAGGTCGGCGCGGGCCCGCCGGCCATGCGCTCGCGGACGGCCTCCAGCGCCTCGAAGGCGTACGCCCAGTTGTGGCACTTGAAGCTGCGCAGGCCGTCGATGGCGGTGTGGCAGTCGGCGCAGCGCACCCCGGGGATGGCCTCCGGCACCTCGGTGTTGACGTACCTGTGTTCGCCGAGGATGACCGTGGCGATCATGTTCTTGTCGTGCAGGCCGGTGAGTGCCGACGAGATGATGTCGTACCAGGTGATCCGCCGGCCGCACTTCGGGCAGTCCGGTTCGTCGCCGCTGACCCACAGCGGGGCGCCGATGCTGCGTGCCGGCATTCCCAGCAGCTTCTCCAGACGGCGGACGTCCGACTCCGGTGTGGTCCACCGGTGCCGGCCGGGCAGCGACGCGGGCGAGTCGTACACGGCGCGGAACAGGTCGTGGTCGACCCGCACGGTTTCCCGCTGACCGGTCATCGCGTCCCCCTCGGTGATTCGGTGCCCCCACCGTGGTCGGCGTCGACCAGGGGCGCAGCCGGATCAACGACACGAGGGGTCAGCGGGTCGTCGCCCCGGCTGCTAGACATCGAGATCTGACCGCGCGGCGAAGGGACCCCTCGTGACCGACCAGCCGACACCTGACACGACCGACGTCACCGCCCGACCCAACGTCGCCCGGATGTACGACTACTTCCTGGGTGGCAGCAACAACTTCGCCGCCGACCGCGCCGCAGCCGAGCGGGTGTTGGAGATCTTCCCGGGCACCGGGCTCGCGGCCCAGACCAACCGGCACTTCCTGCGCCGAGCCGTCCGGTACGCCGTCGGGCAGGGCGTCCACCAGTTCCTGGACATCGGGGCGGGGTTGCCCACCCAGGGGACCGTGCACGAGGTGGTACGAGCCGTGGCGCCGGACGCCCGGGTGGTCTACGTCGACTACGACGAGGTGGCCGTCGCGTACGCCCGACGGTTGTTGACGGACGTGCCCGGCGCGGCCGTCGTGCAGGGCGACCTGCGGCGGCCGGACGACCTGCTGGCCCACCCGGAGGTGCGGGCCACGCTCGACCTGGACCGCCCGGTGGCCGTGCTGCTGCTCGCGGTGCTGCACTTCGTGCCGGACGACGACGACCCGTGGGCTGCCGTCGCCCGGCTGCGCGACGCCACCGTGCCCGGCAGCCACCTGGTGCTGTCGCACCTGACGCTGGACGGCGTCCCGCCGGAGGTGGCCGAGCGCGGGCAGGCCGTGTACCGCACCAGCAGCGCCCCGCTGGTGCCCCGCACCCACGCCGAGACGCTGCGCTTCTTCGGCGGGTACGAGCTGGTGGAGCCCGGCCTGGTCGAGACCACCCGGTGGCGGCCGGACGGCGAGCCAGAGGCCGGGGACTCACACGGCTACGCCGGGGTCGGCGTCCGCCGCTGACGCGCTTTCGCCTCCGGTGGCGGGCCTCGGGTGGTACGACGGAAACAGCGCCTGCCACCGGGAGGAGCGCCGATGGCGAGCAGGCCCGAGCGGCTGTTGCGGACAAGCGACGCGCCGCTGAGCGCCTCGTTCCTGGAGCTCTTCTTCGACCTGGCGTTCGTGCTCGCCCTCAGCCAGTCGGCCGCGCACCTGCTGCACGACCTCACGCTGGCCGGCGCGCTGCGCACCGCTCTGCTGCTGGCCGGCGTCTGGTGGATCTGGGTGACCACCACCTGGAGCGCCGACTGGTACGACCCGGAGTCCCCGGCCATCCGCGTGGTGCTGGTCGCCGCCACGCTGGGCAGCCTGCTGGCCGGGGTGGCGATCCCGCAGGCGCTCGAGGAGCGGGGGGTGCTCTTCGCCGGCGCGTACGTCGCGGTCCATCTCGTCCGGGGCGTGGTCACCGCCTCGATGCTGCGCGGTCATCCACGGCAGCGCCGGGCGCTGCGGATCCTCTGCTGGTACACGGTCACCGCCGTGCCGTGGCTGGCGGGCGCGTTCCTGCCGCAATGGCGGGTGCCGCTCTGGGTGCTCGCCCTCGCGATCGACGTGACCGGCCCACGGCTCGGCTGGCCCACGCCGAGGCTGGGTCGCGCCCGTCAGCAGGAGTTGCGCCTCGCTGGCGCGCACTTCGCCGAGCGCTACCAGCAGATCATGATCATCGCGCTCGGCGAACTCGTCCTGGCTGCCGGGCTCTCGTACGCCGGCACCCGCCTCGACCTCGCCGAGACCGCCGCCTTCCTGCTGGTCTTCGCCACGGCTGTGCTGATCGGCCTGCTCTACGTGACCCCCGCCGGCCGGCAGCTGGGCTCGGCCATCGAGCGCGCCGACCCGTCCCGGCTCGGTGTCGTCACCGGATACCTGCACCTCGTGATGATCGCCGGCATAGTGGTCACGGCCGTCGGGGCCGAGCTGAGCATCGCTCATCCCTCCGAGGTCGGCGACATGAGGGCTGTCGCGGTCATCCTGGGCGGACCCACGCTGTTCCTCGTCGGCCGGATCCTGTTCTCGCTGGCCATCCACCGGCGGTTGTCCTGGCCTCGGGTTGGCGCGCTGCTCGTGCTGGCCGGCGCGGCGGCCGCCCTGCGGCTGCCGCTGCTGGCGATCAGTGCGGTCGCCACCGGCGTGGTGCTCGTGGTGGCGGTCCTGGACCACGCCGCCCCCTTCACCTATCGCCGGCGCAGATCTGCTGACTAAAGTCAGGCAGATGGACTCCGCGCTCATCGCCGCAGTGCGGCGGTTCAACCGGACTGTCACCCAGCGGGTGGGTGCGCTCGACGACGAGTACATGGCGCAGGGCCGACCCCTCGGGCAGGCCCGCCTGCTCTGGGAGATCGGCCCCGCCGGCGCCGAGGTCGCGGCGTTACGCGCACGGCTCGGCCTGGACTCCGGATACCTCAGCCGACTCCTGCGCACCCTGGAGAACGACGGGCTGGTCACCGTGGGCCCGGCCGGCCAGGCCGGCGGCGACGGCCGGGTACGCGTCGCCCAGCTCACCGACGCCGGCCGTACGGAATGGGCCGAACTCGACGAGCGGTCCGACGAACTCGCCGCCTCGATCCTCCAACCGCTCACCGAGCGACGCCGCGAACGACTCGTCGCCGCCATGGCCGAGGTCGAACGCCTGCTCATCGGGTCGATGGTGGTCATCGCACCGTGCCCGCCGAGCGACAGGCGAGCCCGAGCGTGCCTGCGGGCCTACGCCCGGGACATCGGGCGGCGGTTCGACGACGGGTTCGACCCGGCACTGAGCAAGCCGATCCACGACGAGGAGATCGCCCCGCCCGCCGGCGTGCTCCTGCTCGCCACCCTCAACACCGAGCCCGTCGGCTGCGGCGCCGTCAAACTCCACCGCGACGCACCCGCCGAGATCAAGCGTGTCTGGGTGGCGGACAGCGTCCGCGGGCTGGGCATCGGGCGACGGCTGCTGAGCGAGCTGGAACGGTACGCCGCCGACCGAGGCGTGAGCACGGTCCGGCTGGACACCAACCGCAACCTCACCGAGGCGATCGCCATGTACCACGCGGCCGGTTACCGGGAGATCGAGCCGTACAACACCGAGCGCTACGCCCACCACTGGTTCGAGAAGCAGCTCGGGCAGTAAGTAGTGGCTACAGCCGTTCGAAGCTCTCCATCCCGGCGAGCTCCAGCACCTCGGTCCGGATCGCCGGGCATTCCTGACGGGTCTGGTCGTCGATCTGACGGCCGTTCGGCACGGGGCCCTGTTTCTCGTACCAGGAATAGAGGTTCACGGTCAGGTTGGCCATCGCGCCCGTCTCGGACCCGATCCCCTTCAGCGTCGGCAACTGGCCGTCCAGGTAGGCACACACCTCCTTCGCCGACACCGGATTCGAGCCGCGGGCCGGAGCGGATCCGGCCGCGCTGGGCGCGGCATCGGGTGCTGCCGGGGTGCCCGGCGCTGCGGGCGTGGAGGGCTCGGGCGCGTCGGCGTCGGTGCATGCCGTCAGGGCGAACACAAGACAGAGGGCTGGCGCGATCAAGCGATTGCTTCTCATCATCAATTCTCGTCCTGACCTGGTTGTTGGTGGTCAGCCCCGGTGGTCGCGGTGACGAGCCAGAGGCCGGTGGGCAGTCGATAGCCGACGCCGGGCTCGCGAAACCGGCCGAGCAGCCGGGCAGCTCCTGCTCGGGCCGGAGCCTGCCCAGCCAGCGGGGCAGCCCGGTACGCGGCACCGGCGGGGCCGACCTCGATGAGCCATTCGGCAACCGCGTCGGCGTCGTCCGGGGCGTCCAGTTCGACGTCGTACGGCGTGATCGTGATGGCGGTCCAGCCGGCCCTGGTGAGGACTCGGACGAGCCTCGCCGGGTCGGCGAAGGAGAACGGACCGGGCTCGTCACCTACCGGTAGCGGTGGTAGCGGCCCGAGGTGCGGTGCTGCGCCGAGCATCGCGGCGGACAGCCACGGGTTGACGCCGCCGTCGCGGAAGACGGTCGCGGCGAGGCGTCCGCCCGGGCGCAGGGATCGTCGGATCGTGGCGCAGCCGGCGACCGGATCCGCCAGCAACATCAGGGTCATGCGCGAGAACGCCGCGTCGAACGGCGCCCCCGGCACGACATCGAGAGTCTCGATGTCGGCCACGTGGAACCGAATGTCCGGGAACCGCTGGCGGGCTGCGGTCACCATCGCCTCGGCGATGTCGACGCCGACCGCCGCGCCGGTCTCGCCGACCGCCCTGGCGAGCTCGGCCGTGGTGCCGCCGCAGCCGCAGCCCACGTCAAGGATCCGTTCGGCGGGCCGTGCGGCCAGTCGATCCATTGCCGCCGCGCCCAGCGGTCGGCCGGTCTCGTCCTGCCGCTCGGCGTGGCGGATCCAGCCGGCCGCCGCTCCCGCCCAGAAGGCGGCATTGCGGGAGCGTAGGGCGGCGGTGTCGGCCATCAGAACGGCATCTCGGCGCCGTCGACGCTCACCGACCGGAAGTTGGCTGCCTTCGTCGGGTCGAAGCCGTCCTCCTGCGCCGCCAAGCCCGCGGCGCGGACCAGTCGCTCCGACTGGAACTGGCGGAACGCCGCTTCGTCCTGCCAGATGTTGATGATCCGCCAGCCGTCCTCGGTCGGTCCGGAGACATGGGCGAGGAGCCCCGGTGGCCGGTCCGGCCCGAGGTGCCGCTCCACCTGCCGGTATTCCGCCTCACTGACGCCGGGCATCTCCTGCAACACACCGAACGGCATCGGCCGCCGCCTCTCGATAGAGTGAGCCTCTATCCAATAGAGCACTACACTCGACCGGTGGTTGTCAAGCGAATCTACGACTCTTCCCGCCGACAGGAGCAGGCCCGACAGACCCGGCGAGCAATCCTCGAAGCGGCCGGCCGCCTGTTCGTCGACCCCGGGTATGCGGCCACCCCGCTGACCGCGGTCGCCGCGGAAGCCGGCGTCGCGGTCCAGACCCTGTACGCGGTGTTCGGCAGCAAGCGGCACCTGCTCTCCCAGTTGGTCGACGTCACCCTGGCCGGCGACGACGAACCGGTGGCCCTGCCGGACCGGCCCTTCGTGGCCGAGATCCGCGCGCTCGCCGACCCTCGCGCCAAACTCGTCCGCTATGCCCGCCATCTGGCCGAGGTCAACGCCCGACAGGTCCAGGTGATGCTCGCGCTGGCCGGAGCAGCCACGGCCGATCCGGACGCCGCCGAGATCTGGCGCAAGAACATCGACGAGCGCCGCCGGGGCATGGCCATGTTCGCCGCCGAACTCGTCGGCACGGGGGGCCTCCGCCCCGACCTGGACGTCGATCAGGTGGCCGACATCCTCTGGCTGGCTCAGGACGTCCGTAACTTCGACTGGCTCGTCCGGCAACGCGGATGGTCGCTGGAGCGGTACCAGAGGTGGTACGTGGACACCGTCAGTGGCGCCACCATCGCCGGTGCCGAGTAGCGGTCACATCCGTTCCGGCGTCCGGATTCTGCGCGACAGCGTGGTGCTACCGACCGCTCTCCAGACCCCACCCGGCCAGCCGGGCGGTACGGGCACCGTGGACTTCCTGCTCGCCTACACCTGATGCACGTCCGCGCTTGCGCTCGCGACTCGACGTACCCGGTCAGCCCTTCACCGCGCCGGCGGTGAGCCCTTCGGTGAGGAAGCGCTGCCCGAGGGCGTACATGATCACCACGGGGATGCTGACGAGCAGCGACGCCGCGGCGAGTTGTCCCTGCGGTACGACGTCTCCGGCGATCATCGACTGCATCCCCACCGGCAGCGTCTTGTACTCGTCCTTCGTGATGAACACGAAGGCGAAGAGGAATTCGTTCCAGGCGTTGGTCAGGGTGAAGAGCGCGACCGCCAGCAGCCCCGGCTTGGCCAGGGGCAGCACCACCCGGCCGAACGCCTGGACGCGGCTGCAACCGTCGACCAGCGCGGCCTCCTCCAGCTCGACGGGGATCGACGAGAAGTAGCCCACCAGCAGCCAGGTGGCGAACGGCAGCGTGAAGGTCGGGTACGTCACCACCAGCGACCACAACGAGTCGGTGAGCCGCGCGCCGATGAGCATCTGGTACAGCGGGATGAACAGCAGCGCGCCCGGCATCACGTAGGTGAGCAGGACCGTGACGGTGAAGCCCTGCGCCCCGCGGAACCGCAGCCGGGCCAGCGCGTAGCCCGCCAGGGCGGCGCAGACCAGCGCCACCGCCGTGGACGCCGCGGACACCAGCAGGGTGTTGAGGTACCAGCGGCCGAACGGCTGGTTGTCGAACAGCCCGCTGAACTGCTCGGTGGTCCACGGCGTCGGCCACAGGTCGTCGGTCCGCATCACGACCTGGCCCTCGGACTTGAAGGCCGTGACGGCGATCCAGTACAGCGGGCCCAGCACGAAGAAGAGCAGCCCGGCCAGCGCGACACCGGATCCCAGGCCCGACACCACAGACGACGCCCGGCGACCGCCGCGCGACTGGAGGGTCGAGACCACCCGGCCGACCGCCGCGGCGATCAGCAGGATCACCCCGAGGACCACCGCCGCCTTCCAGAAGATCTGCGGCGATGCCCAGGCCAGCAGGCCGGTGACCACCGCCGCGACGACCCACGGCAGGGCCTTGCGCGACGTCGCGGTCCATCGCGTACCGACCCACCACGCTGCGCGGCGTGGTCGGGGCAGTTTCGCCCCGGAATCCTGGCGCAACAGCCGGACCAGGACGAACACCAGCCCGCCGATGACCGGCAACATGACGAGCGTGACCGCCGCGCCCGCGCCGTACTGCAACTGCAAGATCGCCTTCGAGTACGCGACGAGCACGTACGGCGCGGTCACGTCACCCGGGCCGCCCTGGGTCAGCAACCAGACCAGGTCGAAGTTGTTGAACGTCCAGATCGACGACAGGGTCACCGTCACGGTGATCACGTGACGGAGTCCGGGCAGCGTCACGTTGACGAACCGCTGCAACGACGAGGCCCCGTCGATGGTCGCCGCCTCGTAGAGGTCCGCCGGGATGGCCTTCAACCCGGCCAGGAAACACACGGTGAAGAACGGCACCCCCTTCCAGACGTTGACGAGGATCACCGACGGCATGGCCAGCGACGGGTCGGACAGCCAGCCCGCCGGCCAGCTGTCCACCAGGTGCGCGCTGGCCAGCAGCGGCCCGATCCCGGTGGCGGTGAGCAGCGTGTTGACGCTGCCGAAGATGGGGTCGAGCAGCGCGCGCCAGCTGAACGCCGTCACCACCGTCGGCACCACCCACGGCACCAGCAGCAGCCCCGCCAGCACCGCGCGGCCGCGGCGCCGGTGATGCAGCAGCAGGGCCGCAGCCAGCCCGAGCACCACCTTGAAGATCTCGGCGTACGCGGTGAAGACGAACGAGTTCACCACGCCCGTGTGGAACTGGTCGTCGCCGACGAGGTGGAGGTAGTTGTCCAGGCCGACGAACACGGTGTCCTGCCCGTGCCGTTCCGTGGTGCTGGTGACGATCGACCTGGCGATCGGCACGAGGACGAGCCCGCCGACCAGTACGGCCATGGGCGCGAGGAACAGTGCGGCCAGTCGCCAGTCACGACCCAGCCGCCGCTGGACCGCCGTGAGGGAGCCGGGTCCCGGCGGCGGGGACCTCCTCGCCGCCGGGGCCCGCGCGGGACGGACCGACCTCACTGTGGCAGCCCCTGCTGGTTGAAGATCTGGACCATCTTCGCGTGGGCGGCCGTCACGGCCTGCGCCGGCGCCGTGCCCTGGACGACCTGCTGCATCATGTCGGTGAGGACGTACGCCGCGCCGACGGCCTGCTGACCCGCGCTGGCCTTCTGCGGGAAGGCCAGGCCGTTCTTCGTGTTCAGCGGCAGCTTCAGTTCGGTGATCTTGCGCAGCATGGGGAACGCCGGGTCGCCGCTGGTGAAGAACGGGTCGGCGTCCCAGACCTTCTCCCAGGCGGGCATCACCAGGCCGGGCGCCTCCTTCGCCACCCCGAGCAGCGCGGGCGCGCTGACCAGGTACTGCGCCAGGAGCTTGGCGAGCCCGGGGTTCTTGGCGCCCTTGAAGACGACGAAGCCCTGCGACTGGCCGAGCAGCAGGGGATTGTTGGTCGCCGGCCCGATGCAGTCGGAGAACACGTGGGTGTTCGCGTACACCGGGTTCTTCTTGGTCCGGGAGTCCGCGTAGACGCTGAACTGGTTGCGGGTGTAGCCGAGGATCCCCGCGAGCCAGTTCTCGTTGTTGCTGGTGTCGGTCCAGCTCGCGACCCCCGGCGGCAGCATCGGCTTGTACTTGGGATTGGTGTAGATGTCGCCCAGGAAGGTCACCGCCTGCACCGTCTCGGGGGAGTCGAACGTGACCTTCCGGCCGTCGTTGGAGGCGATCGACCCGCCGTACGCGTTGATCAGCGCCTCGATCATGCCGTTGCCGTCACCGGACCGGTTCACCGTCATGCCCCAGCCGAACCGGCGCTTGCCCGGATCGGAGATCTCCAGGCAGAGGTCCCGCAGCTCCTCCCAGCTGTAGATGTCCTTGGGCGTGATGCCCTTGTCCTGCATCCAGTCCTTGCGCAGGAACGATCCGATCCCGATGAAGTGGTACGGGATCGCGAACCACCTGCCGTCGAAGACGCAGAAGTTCTTGGCCTCGGCGCACGGTTCGCCGTACGTGGCGGTCAGCGCTGTGACGACGTCCGTCACGTCCTCCAGGTCGCCCAGCGCCTGGAACTGCGCGACGAACCGTGAGTCGGTCATGAACGCCAGGTCGCGCGCCACCCCGCCCTTGACCTCGGCATCGATCTTGGCCACCACGTCACCGGCGTCGGCCTGGACCAGACTGTTCTCGATCTTCGTTCCGGTGGTGTCGGCGAACTTCTTGACCGAGCTGTCGAGTGCCTCGTTCGCCGCCGTCGAGTACAGCTTCTGCGACAGCATCCCCATCGAGGAGCCCTTCATCGACGACGCGGCGTCGATCAGCTCCTGTGGAACGTCCGGCTGCACCTTGCTGGGCGATTCGGAGCTGCCCCCGCACGCGGCCAGGCCGGTCGCGCCGAGCACACCCACCCCCACCCCCAGAAAGCCGCGCCGAGACCACGCCGGCTTTTCTTCCATGGACATTCGCCTCCTTCATTTCCCCGCGTACGGCTGCACGCCGAAGGCTCACCTGGCGGACACCGCGATGGTTGGGTTCCACGCTTCGCCCGGGCCACTCGCGACATTTCGGGTGCCGCACGTCGGGCAGCGCGACGAGGTTGAGGCGATCGGCGACCGGGCCGAGATGGTGGCGCTGACGTTCCAGTTCGGTCGGGTCACGGGACCACCGCCGTTCGAGATTTCGAACTAGGTTCGATATACCGGATCGAGTGGTCGCGACGCTAGAGCAGGGCACTGAGTAATGTCAATGTTTCGATGCTGTTTCGACCCGAAAGCGGGAGGTCGGCTATCGAGACTGGGCCCGGTAGCCCATCCGAGCCGACAGCGCGGCCGCGCCCTCCCGAACCAGCCCGGTCCACTCCACCTGCACCTCAGGCGTCCAGCGGATGATCGGCGCGGACAGGCTCATCGCGGCGATGACGGCACCAGAATGGTCCCGGATCGCCGCCGCGACGCAGCGCATCGCGCTGTCCGACTCGCCGACGTCGACCGCGACACCCTCCGCCCGGACACCTTCGAGATGCTCACGGAGAAGGTCCGGGTCGGTGATGCTGTCCGGCGTCATCCCCGGCAGCGGATCCTTCGACAGGACGGCGTCCAGGTCCGCCTGATCGAGGGCCGACAGCAGTACCTTGCCGACCGCCGTGCAGTGGGCCGGCAGCCGCAGCCCGACTCCGGAAACCATCCGAACGGGGTGCGTGCTGTCGAACTTGACGAGGTAGATGACATCGGCGCCGTCGAGCACCGCCACATGAACCGCCTCGTCACACCTGGCGGCCACGTCCCGTACGACGCCCTGCGCCTCGCGTACCAGATCAAGCCGGCCCGCGAACGCCGCGCCCAGCTGGAACAGCGGCATGCCGAGCCGGTACTGCACCGGCTGGCCCGGTACGGAGATCAGGTACGAGCGAGCCTCAAGCGTGACGAGCAGCTCGTGGACTGTGGTGCGGGGCAGGTCGAGACGCTCCATCACCTGGCGGGCCGACAGTTGGGGGCAATCCAGGAACAGTTCGAGGACGTCAAGCGCGCGGATGACTGCCGGTACCACACGGGGCATGTCGAAGGTCCCTTCGCAGTGCCGGACTCGTGCCAACGATCTCCACACGGACCAGCACCTGAAGAGGATAGCCACGTCAGCCCCGAGCGCCATGGCCATGGCGGAGCAGTAAGGGGGCGTTCACATGCGTTCGGGGGTCCGGATGCCGAGCAGGTGCAGGCCCTGCCGAAGCACCCGGGCGGTCAGGTCACAGAGCACCAGCCGGCTGTCCCGGACGGGCCCCTCGGCCCGCAGCACCGGACACCGTTCGTAGAACGCGCTGAACGCCGCGGCCAGCCGGTACAGGTAGCCGGCGAGGTGATGGAACTCCAGGTCCTCCGCCACCTCGCCGACCACCCGGCCGAAGCCGACCAGTTCGAAGGCCAGCGCCCGCTCCGCCGGCTCGGCCAGCGTGACGGTCGCGTTCGGCCGGGCCGCCACCCCGGCCCGCCGAAAGATCGACTGGATCCGGGAGTACGCGTACTGGAGGTAGGGCGCGGTGTTGCCGTCCAGGGACAGCATCCGCTCCCAGTCGAGCACGTAATCCCGGTGCCGGTCGTTGGACAGGTCGGCGTACTTGATCGCGCCGATGCCGACCGCCCGGCCCACCTCGGCCGCCTCAGCCTCGCCCAGTTCCGGGTTCCGGTCCCGGGCCAGCGCGGTGGCCCTCGCGATCGCCTCCTCCAGCAGCCCGACCAGCTTCACCGACCCGCCGGCCCGGCTGCGCAGCATCCGCCCGTCCGACCCGAGGATCGAGCCGAACCCGACATGCTCGGCCCGGGCCGGCGGGGACAGCCAACCGGCCTGTGCGGCGACGGCGTACACCATCTCGAAGTGCCGCCGTTGCGGCAGCCCGACCACGTAGAGCAGTCGGGTCGCGCCCAGCGCGTCGGTCCGCTGCCGGATCGCCGCCAGGTCGGTCGCCGCGTACCCGTACCCGCCGTCGGACTTGCGGACGATCAGCGGTAGCGGCTCGCCGCCCCGGCCCACCGAGCCGGGCGGGAACACGCAGGCCGCCCCGTCGCTCTCGCGCAGCAGGCCGAGCCGACCCAGGTCCTCGACCACCGGGGCGAGCAGGTCGTTGTAGCTGCTCTCGCCGTGGAAGTCCCGCTCGGTGAGGGTCACGTCGAGCCTGTCGTACACGGTCAGGAAGTACCGCTCGGACTGCTCCACCAGCAGCCGCCACAGCCGCAGCGTCACCGGATCGCCGCCCTGCAGGGCCACCACCCGCAGCCGGGACCGCTCGGCGAACGCCTCGTCGGCGTCGAACTTCGCCCGAGCCGCCTTGTAGAACGAGTCCAGGTCCCCCATGGACAGCTCGTGTGCGGCCTCGGCCTCGCCCAGATCGGCCAGATGCTCGATCAGCATGCCGAAGGGCGTGCCCCAGTCGCCCAGGTGATTGGCCCGCAGCACCCGGTGCCCCAGCCACTCCAGCAGCCGGGCCGCCGCGTCGCCGATCACCGTCGAGCGCAGGTGCCCGACGTGCATTTCCTTCGCCACGTTCGGCGCCGAGTAGTCGATGACCACGGTCTCCGGCTCGGCGGCCACCGGCACACCCAGCCGCGGGTCGGTGGCGAGCGCGGACACCAGCCCGGCCAGGACCGCGTCGGCGACGGTCAGGTTGAGAAAGCCCGGCCCGGACACCTCGGCGACACTGCACACGTCGGCCAGGTCGGCGTACTCCAGCACCTCGGCGGCGACGTCGCGCGGCGGCCGGCCGAGCCGCCGGGCCAACGCCAGCGCCGCGTCGGACTGGAAGTCCGCGCGCGGAGACCGCCGCACGACCGGGTCGACAGGTACGCCGGCCACCGTCGCGAACGCCGGCGCCAGCCGGTCGGTCAGCAGCTTTTCCAGATCCATGGGTACGCCGATCTCGCTCGGATCCGCCGCTCGCGGATCACCGGAAGGGGATGCGGGCGGACCGAGGACGATCGGTGACGACCGGCGGCTCGATCCGCCGGTCGCAGGTGAGGGATGCTCAGCGCGGGCGGTCGCAGGACCGCCGGCGTCGCAGCGCGCCGAACAGGACGTCGGGGGACGCCGTCGGGGACGCGTACGAGCTGGACATGGCGTCAACCTAACCAGCGGACCCGTGGCCGTGCAACGCCATTGACGTCGACCGGGCCGACGTCGGTGACGGCGGTCACACCGATGCGGGACCCGATCACGAGGGGGTCGTCGTCTTACCTGATGTGAGACGAAGTCTGGACGCGGCCGACGAGCAGGAACTCGTACGCCGCGTGGCCCACGGTGACCGGCGGGCCTTCGACGAGCTCTACCGGCGCACCGCACCCTGGCTGGAGGTGCGGCTGCGGCGTCGGTGCGCCGACCCCGATGTGGTCGCCGACGTCCTCCAGGAGACCTACCTGACCCTCTGGCGGGCGGCCGGCAGCTTCGCCGGCGACCAGGTCAGCGGCAGCGCCGTCGGCTGGTTGTGGACCATCGCCGCGCACCGCCTGGTCGACGCGTTCCGGCGTCGCTCCCGGCAGGCGCGGATGCCGCAGGTGCACCCGGTCGAGACGGTCGTGCCCGCCGCCGAGGACGAGGTGCTGGCCGGCCGGGTCGGGCAGGAACTCGAACAGGCCCTCGCCGTGCTGCCGCCCGAGGTCCGCGCGGTGCTGCGCGCCACAGTCCTCGACGGCTTCACCGTCCGCGAGACGTCCGTGCTGCTGGGCGTACCCGAGAACACCGTCAAGTCCCGGATCCGCCGCGCCCGGATCGTCCTGCGGGAGGCCCTGTCATGACCACGCATCCCACCCTGAATGACATCGACCGCTACGCCGACTTCGATCCCGGCCTCGACGAGGCGACCGTCTGGTCGATCGAGGTGCACCTGGAGGACTGCGCCGACTGCCGCGCCCGCCTGGCCGGCAGCACCACCGCCAAGTCGCGCGCCCTGGTCGCCGAGGTCGCGGCAGCCGTCGACCGTGGGATCGCCGCCGGCCCCGCCCCACGGTCCAGGGCCTTCTTCCGTACGCCGGTGCGGCAGCGCTGGTTCGTGGCGGCGCTGCTGCCGTGGGTCGCCATGACCGCCGGCGTGCTCGGCACCGCGGCCCTGCTCACGTACTTCCTGTCCGAGTTGCCGTCGATCGTGTTGCTGCTCGCGCCCCTGGCGCCGCTGCCCGGGGTCGCGGCTGCCTGGAGCAGACGCGCCGACCCGGCCTGGGAGCTGATCGTCGGCACCCCGTCGGCCGGTCTGACGATGCTGTTGCGCCGTACCGCAGTGGTGCTCGTCCTCGTCATCCCGGTGCTCGCCGCGTTCGCCGCCCTCGGCGCCAGCCGGGCGAACCCCGCGCTGATGCTCCTGCCGTGCCTGGCCTTCACCGCCGCCACGCTGCTGCTCGGCTCCCTCGTCGGCGTTCACCGCGCCGCGATCGGCCTGATGGTGGCCTGGGCCGCCGCCGTGGTCGCGCCCAGCCTCGCCACCGCCGAACTGCCGGTGCTCCTGGAACCGGCGGCCACCGGCGGGTGGGCCGTCGTCACTGTCGTGCTGGCCGCCCTGACCCTCCTGCGCGCCAACAGCTTCCGGCGCCTCACCTCGTTCTGAAAGGAACCACCATGCGAGCGGTGAGTACGGCCGAAACGGCCACCACCATCCACCCCTGGGCCATTCACGCCGAGGCGCTGAAGGTGCGGGCCGGCCGCCACCTGGCCGTCGACGGGCTCGACCTGAGCCTGGGCACCGGCGTGCACGGCCTGCTGGGGCGCAACGGCGCGGGCAAGACGACGTTGATGCGTGCCCTCGCCACCGTGCTCAAGCCGGCCGGAGGTCGGCTCACCCTGCTCGGCAGCTCGGTCGACGGCCGCGCCGACCTGCGCCAGGCCCGGCGCGCGCTGGGCTACCTGCCGCAGCACTTCGGCTACTACCCGCGGTTCACGGTGCGCGAGTTCGTGTCGTACCTGGCCTGGTTGAAGGAGATGCCGAAGCCCGACATCCCGGCGGCCACGCAGCGCGCGATCGACCGCGTGGGACTCAGCGCCAAGGCCGACGCCCGCCTCCGGACACTCTCCGGCGGGATGCTGCGCCGGGCCGGCGTCGCCCAGGCCATCGTCAACGACCCGCAGGTGCTGCTGCTGGACGAGCCGACCGTCGGCCTCGACCCCGAACAGCGCCTCGACCTGCGCGAGCTGCTGCGCGACCTGGGTACGGACGCCTGCGTACTGGTCTCCACCCACCTCGTCGAGGACGTGGTCGCCGCCTGCACCGAGGTCGTGCTGATCAACGAGGGCCGGCTGGTGTGGCAGGGCACACCCGCCGCCCTGGCCACCCAGGGCGACGAACACCACCCGGGCGACAGCCCCGCCGAACGCGGCTACTCGGCCCTGCTCCGCCGCCACCATGCGGAGGCCGCCCGATGAGTGTCCTGAGGATCGAACTGCGGCGCTCCGCCGCGGCCGGCGCCGCCCTGCTCGCGTTGGCGGTCGGCGTCGCCGCCCTCTACATCGCCCCGGGGCGCTGGTCGGAGGGCTGGATGTCCCTCACGCTGACCGTGAAGGAGTACATGATCCTGCTGTGGCCGATCGCCCTGGCCGCCGGAGCGTGGCAGGGCCGCCGCGAGCACCGGGCCAAGGTCGGCGAACTGTTCGCCACCACACCCCGGTCCCGCATCCGCCGGATGCTGCCGGTCCTCGTCGCGATGGGATCCTCGGTCGGGCTCGCCTTCCTGCTCGTGGTCGCCGCGGGCGGCCTGCGGATCGCGTCGACCGCCGCCTACTTCCCGCCGGACGTCGTCGCCATCACGCTGGTCGGCGCGCTCTGCCTCGTCGCGGCGGCCTGGCTCGGCCTGGGTATCGGGCGGCTGCTGCCCACTCTGGTGACCGCTCCCGTGCTCGCCGTGGCGGGTGTGCTGCTGGTCTTCTTCACCGTGATCATGCGGCCCGACTGGATGGGCGCGATCCTGTCGCCCGCCTACGGCAGCACCCCGTTCTACCCGTTCCAGACCATCGACCCGCGGGTCACCGCCGTGCTCGCCCTCTTCATGGGCGGGCTCGCGCTGACCGGCGTACTCCTGCTGGTCGCCGGGGGCCGACGGGCCTCGGTGGCCGCCGTGCTGCCGGTGCTGCTCGGCTTCGGCGCCGCGGCGGCGATCGTCCCCCGCGACGACGCAGCCCTCGTCGCACCTGTCGACCCCGTCGCCCGCGAACTCGTCTGCACCGACGACGCGCCGAAGGTCTGCGTCACCCGCGTCCACGCGAACGTGCTGGACGCGCTGACCCCACTCGCCCGCCAGGGCCTGTCCGTCCTCGCGAAAATGCCGAACGCCCCCACGCAGGCGCACGAGGACAGGCGGGCCCTATTCCTCGAGGACCCGCCCGCCCGCGACGCCGACATCGTCACGATCGACGTCCGGATCGACGACCACGGCGGCCTGGCCCACCCCGACGCCGTGGTCCCCGAGATGGTCTTCGGCCTGGGCACCGGGTACGGCAACGGGGAATGCGAGCGCAACGGCGCGATCGAACGGGCAGCCGCCTACCACCTGCTCGGCCGCGAGCCGGTCTCCGACGTCGGCGTGATCCCCGAGATGATCGAGGAAGATCCGCAGCTCAACGCCGAGGCGGTCACCCTGTGGCAGGGCCTGCAGAAGCTACCGGCACCGGAGGCGATCGCCCGCGTGACGGCGGTCCGCGACGCGATCCTGGCCTGCCGGGACACCACCGGACTGCTGTCGCGATGACCCTCCACCTGCGCGCACGACGCGTACCCCTGGCACTGGCCGCGTCCGTCGGCGCCGCAGCCCTGATCTGGGCGCTGTGGCTGACCCTCGCGAAGGAGCGCGACGCCATCCTCCTGCTCGTCGTACTGACGGTCATGCTGATGGTGGCGGTCCTGTCGACCACGCTGGCCGCCCCGGACGAAGACCTGGAACGCACTGCCGCACTGCACTGGCCGTGGCGCCGAGCCGTGCACCTGCTGGCCGCTCTGGCGGTCGTACTCGTCGTGCTGCTCGCCACTCAGCCCACCGGTGCCCGTTTCGGCCCCGCCGCGCTGGTGGTCCGCGACTCCGCCGGCCTGCTCGGCCTGACCGCCCTCTGCGCGGCGGTCGTGGGCGCGGCCCGCGCCTGGTTCCTTCCGATGGGGTGGGCGGTCGTCGCCGCGATGTTC
This sequence comes from Micromonospora sp. NPDC005252, assembly GCF_042872475.1. Taxonomy (NCBI): domain Bacteria; kingdom Bacillati; phylum Actinomycetota; class Actinomycetes; order Micromonosporales; family Micromonosporaceae; genus Micromonospora; species Micromonospora sp. NPDC005252. The sequence goes on from NZ_JBIAKN010000003.1 coordinate 447,378, forward strand.
CCCCAGCCGAGCACGTGGGGCGCGCTCGCCACCTGGCAGGGACAACCCCACACCAGCCGACCGGCGGCGGCGGTCGCAACCGTCCTGGCGGTCACCGGCCTGGTGACGTACGCGATGCGCGGAGCCGCCCGACGCGAGTGACTGGCCGTCCGCTACCGGTCGACGTAGTGGTACCGGCAGGCGATGATCTCGACGTCGTCCTTGGTGACCCGATACACCAGCCGGTGTTCGCGATCGATCCGGCGGGACCAGAAGCCGGACAGCTCTCCTCGAAGGGGTTCCGGCTTGCCGATGCCCTCGTATCCGTTGCGCATCACGTCCGCGATGAGATCGTTGATGCGTTTGACCAACTTGCGGTCGGTGTGGCTGAGGTACTGGTTCCAGGCCGTCGCGGTGAAGACCAGCCTCACGCGATGTCCCGGACGGTGGCCGGGTCGATCAGGTCCCGCTCGACCGCGTCGCCCTTCTCAAGCTCTGCCATCGAGCGGCGCAGGGCTGCGGCGTTGGCCGGGTTGCGAAGGAGGTACTCGGTTTCCTTCATCGCCTCGTACTCGGCGAGCGGCACGATGACCACCGGCTCGTGACCCGACCGGGTCACCACCACCTCCTCCGCGTCGTTGATGACGCTGTCGAGTTCGGCGGCCAGGTTCTGTCGAAGCTGGGTGAAGTTCACGGTCCGCATGACCACCTCCAGGGCAAGTACAGAAAACTGTACCTCGGGTGGAATGGTCGCGCCATGCACGTGCGTGGCCGGCTGCTGGTGTACTTAGCTGCTACAGGCCACGCGCACCAAGACGAGAGACCTGTCAAGGGCTGGCTGAGCTGCGGAAGAGTGGGCCGCCAGGGACTCGAACCCTGAACCTATGGATTAAAAGTCCACAGCTCTGCCATTGAGCTAGCGGCCCGCGCGCTCAGGTTACCTGACAGTCAGCGTCGTTGACTCTCGGCTTCCAGCCGGCCGTCGATGCCTGGCGAGCTCAGGTGATCAACACCAGGTCGGCGAGGTGGCGGTGTCCGGGGCGGTGGATACCGCCACGTCGGGGAGGTGGAGTGGATCAAGCCGACCTCTCGCCACCGTGTGTGGCGGGGGACGGCTGGGGAATGGGGACGGGCATGAGCGCGAGCGGCAGCCCGGCGGTGGCGGCTTCCGGGGAGGAGATCGGGTCGGACGGCGTACGTCAGCCGGGCGGGGAGGTGCACGCGTGGCTGCCCGGCCAGAACCAGACCGTCTGCGGTCTGGCGCTCAGCCGCACTCGGCTGCGCCGCTTTCCGCACGTGCGCTTCGACTACCTGGGTACCGACGTGCTCACCGAGGCGGACGCGGTGGGCTGGATCTGCCCGCGTTGCCTGGCGGCCACCCTCGGTCGCCGGGGCAAGGAGAAGCACGGCTGGGTCCGCGACTCGCCGCGCCCTTGATCGACTCGGATTCAGGGAAGTCGGGCTGTCCCGCCCCCGCCGTTACCCCGAGATGCAGGAAGCCGAGTCCACGGGCGCGGCGCGCGGCGGCGGTTGACCGGCTGCTGGACGGGTACGGGGTCGGGCATGCGGATCGTGGTGGTGGGGGCGAGTGGCAACGTCGGTACGGCGGTGCTGCGGCGGCTGCGCCGGGAGCGCGGCGTGGAGCTGGCCGGGGTGGTCCGGCGGTTGCCCGGCCCGGATGCCGGTACGCCGTACGAGCAGGTGGAGTGGCACTCCTGCGACATCGGTGCGCCGGGCGCGGTGGGCCAGCTCGCCGAGGTGTTCGCGGGAGCGGACGCGGTGGTGCACCTGGCCTGGCAGATCCAACCCAGTCACGACCGGCGGGTGCTGCGCCGGACGAACGTCGACGGCAGTCGGGCGGTGTTCGAGGCGGTGGCGCGGGCCGGGGTGCCCGCTCTGGTGTACGCCTCGTCGGTCGGCACGTACGCGCCCGGCCCGAAGGACCACCCGATCAGCGAGCGGTGGCCGGCCACCGGAGTGTCCGGCTCGTCGTACAGCGAGCACAAGGCCGAGGTCGAGGCGCTGCTGGACGGACTGGAGCGGGAGCACCCGACGCTGCGGGTGGTTCGCCTGCGGCCCGGTCTGATCTTCCAGCGGGACGCCGGTACGGAGATCACCCGCTATTTTCTCGGCCCGTTGGCGCCGGTACGACTGCTGCGCTTCGGCCGGATACCGCTGGTGCCGACCAACCGGCGGCTGCGGATGCAGGCGGTCCACGCCGACGATGTGGCTGACGCGTACGCCAGGGCGGTTCTGGGTGATGCGCGCGGCGCGTTCAACGTCGCCGCGGACCCGGTGCTGACCCCGGAGCTGGTGGCTCGGCACTTCCACGGCTGGACGGTGCCGGTCGCCGCTCCGGTGCTGCGGGTGGCGGCGGCGCTGACCTGGCGGGCGCGGTTGCAGCCGGTCGACGCGGGCTGGGTCGAGTTGGGCCTGAACGCGCCACTGATGTCCAGCGAGCGGGCCGAGACCGAGCTGGGTTGGGTACCCAAGATCGACGCTTTGACCGCGCTCAAGGAGCTGTTCGTCGGCATGGCCGGCGGCGACCACACGGCCAGCCCGCCGCTCTCCGCGGCGCGCACCCTGCCCGGCCGCCCCGCCGGCCTCCTGCACGCCCACCCGCCAGGCGAGAAGAACCCCTACTGACGCGGTGATCAAGAGCTTTGCGTCAGAAAACCCGGCCTCGGTGACCCGAACCTCTTGATCACCTGCGGCAGGCCGCCAGGCGGCCAGGGGCGGGCGGTCAGAGGGCGGGCGGTCAGGCGGGCTTGGGGCCGATGACCTCGGGGTTGCGGGCGCCCAGGAAGAAGATGCCGCGGTAGCCGGGGGTCTCGAACTTGCCGCTCGGGTTGCGGCGCAGCGGGGAGTTTTCGATCTTCATCGTGCCGGTGCGGTTGTTGCTGACGAAGAAGATCGCGCCGCCGCCCTCGTTGGCCTTGTTGTTCTCGATGACGGTGCCGGCGATCCGTACGGTGAACTCGTTGCCGTCGCAGTAGATCGCGCCGCCGCTGCCGCCGCCGGGCGTGCCGGACTTGGCCGGGTTGGCGCCGCTGCCGATCGCCTCGTTGTTCCTGAGCAGGCTGTTGAGCACCACCCACGACACGCCGATGCTGCTCAGCGCCCCTCCGTTGGAGCAGGAGCCGCCGTCGAAGGTGCTGCTCACGACGTACACCGGCTTGTTCTCGTACTGGCTCAGCACCCGGACGGCCGCACCCCCCAGGTCCGGGCCGGTACGGTCGCAGCGGTTGTGGACGAAGCGCGAGTTGACCACCTTGAGCCGCCCGCCGCGGACGAAGATCGCGCCCCCGCCGCCGCCCTCCGTCTTGTCGCCGGTGGAGTTGCCGTCGGCGAAGGTCAGGTTCTGCACGGTGAGCTGCGGGTGGTCCTGGTTCTGGCAGTGCGAGGTGGTGAAGCCCTGGGCCTCGTCGCAGGTGTTCATGTAGAGGATGCGGCGCTGCCCCTGGCCGCTCAGCGTCACCCTGCCGCCACCGTCGAGCACGATCTTCGGCCCGTTGGCGTTGCGGATCTTCGCGGTGGCGGCCATCTTGATCGTCACCGGGGCCGGTCCACAGTTGAACGTGATGACGCCGCCGGCCGCCACGGCCTTCACCACCGCCGCCGAGGTGCAGCTCGCCGGGGTGCCGGTGCCGATGGTGCGGGTCGGCTTCGACGTGTCCACCGCGCGCGCCTCGGTCGGCACTGTGGCGTGGCCGTTCGGGTTGCCGGCCGCGAGCGCCTTGGCGGCCGGGGTGGTCGGCTTCGGGCTCGCGCTGGCCCCGGGGCCACCGAGACCGTCCCGGCCCGCCGGTGCGACACCCTGGTCGCCCGTCGAGAGGGCTTCCGGCGTGGCCTGCGGGGTGGCCGACGCGCCGGCCGGAGCCGGATCGGTGGACCCGCAGGCGGGCAGGGTCGCGGTGGCGACACCGAGGACGAGCAGAGCGGCAAGCGACGTCATGCGCACCCCGCTGATGCTAGGAGCCCCGACGGCGTCACGACGAATCCGCCGTGCCGGTTTAATGCGCCGCTAAGCAATGCCGCTCGCCGGCGGTCGACTCACGCAGCCCTTCGCGCTCACGCGTGGGAGAGCGCGAAGGCCGTCAGGAAGCCGGCGACCGTGATGAGGCCGACCAGCAGGTGGGCGTTCTCGAACGCCTCCGGGACCATCGTGTCGGTGATCATGGCGAGGATCGCCCCGCCGGCCAGCGCGGTGATGGCGGCCAGCACCTCCGGCGGTGCGCCGCCCAGCAGGGTGTTGCCGAGCAGCGCCGCCACACCGCTGATCAGCGCGATCCCGGTCCACAGCAGGAAGACGTACCGCCGGGTGCGGCCCGCCTGGCGCATGCCGGCCGCGCTGGACAGCCCCTCCGGGACGTTGCTGAGGAACACCGCCGCCACGGTGACCAGGCTGACCGCGCCGCCGGCGAGCAGGCTGGCGCCGATCACGACCGATTCCGGTACGCCGTCCAGCAGCGCCCCGACCGCGATCGCCGACCCCGAACCGGGCTGCTCACCCTCGGAGGGCTGCTGGTCGCCCGAGCGCTTCCGGTTCCGCGCGCCGTGTCGGGCGAGGCCCACATTCGCCAGGGTGTAGACGATCGCGCCACCGGCCGCGCCGAGCACGGTGGGCAGCATCCCGCCCTGCTCGTGGGCCACCTGGATCAGCTCGTACGAGACGGCGGAGAGCAGCACCCCCGCGCCGAACGCCATGATCGACGCGGTGATCCGCTGCGGCACCCGGACGAAGAAGCCGACCGCCGCCCCGATCAGCAGGGCCGACCCGGCCAGCAATCCCCATCCACCCGCCTGCAACCACTCCGGCATTCCGGGGACCGTACCCGCTGGACCGAGGTCGGCAAACCGCGCTCAGAAGTCGGCGAAGAGGTACGGCACCCGGCGCCCGAAGATGTCGCGCAGCTCGGTGGCGGCGTCTGCCGGCACGTCGCCCAGCCCTCGCAACGGCAGCTCGGCCGGGTCCAGCACCCCGTACGCCAGGGCGGACAGCCCGGCCGCGGTCAGCGTGGCCGTCGGCGTGCGGCCGCTGTCGCCGGAGACCAGTTCCAGCGCGCCGGTCGTACCGTCGAGCAGATGGGTGCCGGCCAGCCACCGGTCCCCGGTCAGTTCGATCCGGACCCGGCCCGGGCCGGAGGGCAGCCCGTGCAGCGCGTCCAGCGACAGCAGCCGGGCCATCGGGGCGGACGAGCCCGGCCGGCCCACCCGCGCCTCGACGTGCACGTCCAGGTCGGTCAGCCACAGCTCCGGCAACTCGTCGGGCGGGACCTGGACGGTGACGCGCTCGACCTGGTCGACGTGCCGGGCGAAGAACTGCAGCAGCAGCGTACGGGCGAGGGGGTCGGCGACCAGCAGCTCGTTGCCGATCAGCGTGCCGCCGTGGTCGTCGATCCGGTACGTGACAGCGCCGGTGACCTCACCGGCCACCCGGGCGGTGACCAGCCAGTACTCGTCCCGGTCACGCAGGCCGGCCGCCCGGTGGTCCGGGAACACCGAGAACCCGTGCCGGGTCTGCAGGCAGCGCTCGGTGAACGCCCGCCAGGCGGGATAACCGGCGGCGATCCGCTCCCAGCCCACCTCGCCGGGCAGCTCGGCGCGGACGAGTGGGCCCAGGTCGGCCGGGGAGAAGGCGACCGTACGCGGCTTGGGCAGCCCGACGTAGCCGAACCGGGCGTAGAAGCTGGGCCGGAACGGGTAGAGCGCGCTGAGCACGTGCCCCTCGTCGCGCATCTCGTCGAGGAGCTGGTGCAGCAGCCTGCGGACGTGCCCCTGCCGGCGGGCCAGCGGATGGGTGGCCACCCCGGCGACACCGGCCATCGGCAGTACCACGCCGCGCAGGTTCTGCCGCATGCCGATGGCCGAGACGGCGGCCAGGGTGGCGCCGTCCTCCTCGACGATCAGCGTCCGGTTGCCCTCGTTGTAGGGCAGGTAGTCGCGGAACTCCTCCACCCGGGCGGCACTGAGCGGCGATGCCTCGAAGGCGTACGCGGCCAGCGGGAAACTCGTCGTGAGACGTTCGTCGGCGGTCACCCGTCGGATGGTCATCCGCCCATCTCAACCCGCCGCGCAGGTCGCAGCAACTGGATTGGCCCGATCCTCGCGGGCCACCGGCAGGCCACGCGCGGGTCAGCGGGTCGTGACGTCGGAGACGACGACTGTGACGTTGTCCGGGGCGCCGGCGTGGTGGGCGAGCTTCACCAACTGCTCACCGCACTGCTGCCGGTCGGCGTACATGCCCAGCGTCGTCGCGATGGCCTCGTCCTCGACGTAGTCGGAGAGCCCGTCGCTGCACAGCAGCAACCGGTCGCCGGGGACCACAGTGAGCACGCCGACGGCCGGCGGGGTGTCGGCGCCCTGCACGGCCCGGGTCACCAGGGACCGCTGCGGGTGGTGCCGGGCCTGCTCGGGGGAGAGCGTGCCCTGGTCGACAAGCGCCTGCACGAACGTGTCGTCCCGGGTGAGCTGGGTCAGCTCCCCGTCGCGCAGCAGGTAGCAGCGGGAGTCCCCGACCTGGGCCAGCACCAGCGTCTCCCCGGCCAGCAGCGCGGCGGTGAGCGTGGTGCCCATCCCCTCGCGGGCCGGGTCGACGGTGATCGCGGCGTGGATGCGCTGGTTGGCGGTGCTGACCACGGCACGGAGGGCGTCGGCGGCCCCGTCCGGGTCGGTGGGCGGGGCCAGCTCGTCCAGGATCCGGATCACGATCTCGCTCGCCACCTCGCCCGCGGGCAGCCCGCCCATGCCGTCGGCGACGGCGATCAGGCGGTCACCGGCGAGGGCGGAGTCCTCGTTGTTGGTGCGGACCAGGCCGATGTCGTTGAGGATGACCGAGCGGAGGATCAGCGTCATGGTGTCAGCTTGCCAAGAACACCCTGCCTTCGTCTCTACGCACTACTGCGTAGGGTTGAGAAATGATGCCGGTGTCCATGGTCGGACGCGCCGGCGAGCTCGCCGAGCTCGACCGGGCATGGTCCGCCGTGGCGGCCGTACGCCGCTCGGCGCCTGCCGTCGCGGTGCTCACCGGAGCGGCGGGGGTGGGCAAGAGTCTGCTGGTCGCGGCCGCTGTGGACGCCTTCGCGCCGCGTCCCGCGCTGGTTCTCTCCGGTGCCGCCCGGGTGCACGGCCCGGCCCCGTACGACTGGCTGGCGGCGGTGCTCACCGGTCGGGACACCAGCCGGCTCGGCCTGCCGTCGGACGCGCTGGCCTGGTTGGCCCAGCAGCCCACCGCACCTCGCGAGCGGTACGCGCCGGGCACTCTGCTCCGCCTCGCCGTGCGGACCGTCCAGCTGCTGGTCGGCGCCGGCCCGGCCGTGCTGGTCGTGGACGACCTGCACGCGCTCGACCCGGCCAGCGTCAACCTGGTCGGGGAGTTGGCCACCGTCGCCGACCTGCCCGCCCTGCTCGTGGTGGCCAGCCGACCGCCGGCCGACGCGGTGGCGCCGGACCTCACCCGCCGCGCGCTGGCCCGGCTCAGCGGCGTGCGCGGCGCCGTCCGCCAACATCTTGGCCCGCTGCGCCCGGCCGAGGTCGCCGAGGTGCTGACCCAGGTGTACGCGGGCAGCACCCCGTCCGGCCGGCTGGTCACCTCCCTCTGGCGCTGCACCGGCGGCAACCCATACGCGCTTACCGAACTGCTGGCCGCACACGCGTCGGAGGGACCGGAGGCGTTGCTGCGGCGGCTGCCCGGCCCGCGTCCGCCACGTCAGCCGACCGCGCCGCGCGCTCCGGCGTCGGCGGCCGATGCGGTCGTCGACGTGCCGCTCGACCCGGAGTTGACCGCCCGCGAGGTCGAGGTGCTGGGCTGCCTGGTCGCCGGGATGTCCAACAAGCAGGTGGCGAAGGCGCTCGGCATCTCGGTGCGGACGGTCACCGTGCACGTGTCGAACCTGCTGCGCAAGACCGGCTCGGTGTCGCGTACCGAGGTGGCGCTCTGGGCGGTCCGGCACCGGCTGCCGGTGCCCGCCCCGGTGGACTGAGTCGGGTTCAGCGGCGCGGGTAGCGCAACAGCAGGCTCGCGGCGACCTCGTCGTCGCCCACCGCCGCGTAGCTGTGCGGCACGTCGGAGACCCAGCGCAGGTGACCGCCGGCCGGGGCGGTCAGCGGCGCGTCGGCCGGGCCGGCCCGCAGTACGCCGGCGAAGACGGTGACGTGTTCGGTGACGCCCGGTTGATGGGCGGGGGAGATCTGCACGACGCCGGGTGCGACGCGCATCCGGTACAGCTCGTAGGTCGCGTCGGTGTCGTCGAACACCTCCAGCAGGGTGGCGGTGACCGCGGCGCCGTGCACGGTGGGCTCGGCGGCCGGCTCGGCAAGCAGCGCGGTGAGCGGCACGCCGAGCTGTGCGGTGACCCCCCAGAGCGTCTCCAGTGTCGGGTTGCGGGTGCCGTTCTCCAGGCCGGAGAGGGTGGCCTTTCCGACACCGGCGAGCCGCGCCAGTGTGGACAGCGAGATCCCCCGCTCCTCCCGCAGGGCACGGACCCGCCGGCCGACGACGGCGGGATCCACGTCGAGGCCCGGACGGCGCGCTGGTGGTGGGTGCGACACCCGGCTATCGTGCTACACGCTGTCGTTCCGTAAACGGAACGCTTGGGGAGGTCGGGATGGCGGGACGGGCGCAACCGGTGCTGGCCGGCGTCGTGACCGCGCTGGTGGGCTTCGCCAGCTCGTTCACCGTCGTGCTGGCCGGGCTCCGCGCGGCGGGCGCGTCGGACGCGCAGGCGGCCTCCGGCCTGCTGGCTCTCTGCGTGGCGTGCGGGCTCGCCGCCGCCTGGCTGGGCTGGCGGCACCGGATCCCGATGAGTGTGGCCTGGTCGACGCCGGGCGCGGCGCTGCTGGTGGCGACCGGGCCGCCGACCGGCGGTTGGCCGGTGGCGGTGGGCGCCTTCCTCGTCTCCGGGGCGCTGATCGTCGCGGCCGGGCTCTTCCCGCCGCTGGGCCGGGCGGTCGCCGCGATCCCCAAGCCGGTGGCCGGCGCGATGCTCGCCGGTGTGCTGCTGCCCCTGTGCACCGCCCCGGTCCGCGCGCTCGTCGAGCTGCCCCGGGTGGCCGGCCCGGTGGTGCTCGGCTGGCTGCTGCTGCACCGGTTCGCCCGCCGCTGGGCCGTGCCCGGCGCGCTGCTGGTGGCGGTGGTGGCGATCGCGCTGACCGCGCCGCCGGCCGGGCTGAGCGGTGCCACGCTGACCCCGTCGCTCGCCCTGACCGTGCCCGCCTGGAACGCGTCCGCGCTGGTCGGGCTCGCCCTCCCGCTGTTTCTGGTCACGATGGCGGCGCAGAACGTGCCAGGCATGGCGGTGCTGGTCGGCTACGGCTACCGGCCGCCGTTCGGGGCGGCGCTGCGGGCCACGGGTCTGGCCAGCCTGCTGGCCGCCCCGGCCGGCGGGCACGCGGTGAACCTCGCGGCGATCACCGCCGCGCTGGCCGCCGGCCCCGACGCCCACCCGGACCCGGAGCGCCGGTGGGTCGCCTCGGTCACCGCCGGGCTCGGGCTGGCCCTGCTCGGGCTGGGCGCCGGCGTGGCCACGGCCCTGGTCGCGGTCGCGCCGCCGATCCTCATCGAGGCGGTCGCCGGTCTGGCCCTGCTGGGTGCGCTCGCCACCGCGCTCGCCGCGGCGGTGACCGACCCGGCGACCAGGGAGGCCGCCGTGGTCACCTTCGTGGTGACCGCCTCCGGTGTGACGCTGATCGGCGTGGGCGGCGCGTTCTGGGGGCTGGTCGCCGGCTGCCTGATGCTGCTGCTCTTCCACCGCCGCCAACCGGCACCCGTCTCGCCCTCCCCGCAGAGGTCAACACCGGATCAGCGAAGTGAGGCCATCCCCGCCGACCGGACACCGCAACATCACTGATCCCGCATAGAACTCCGCTGCTCGCTCTCGGCGACCCGGGCCAGTACCACGGCGTCCGCGCGTCGCCGCGGGAAGGCGAGAAAGCTCCGCAGGACGCCCTCCTCGACGAAGCCGGCGGCGGCGAGCACCCGTCGGGACGCCAGGTTGTCAGGCTCGACCCACGCCTCCACCCGGGCGAGGCCGGCGGTCCCCAGCGCCCACTCCGTGAGCAGTCGCGCCGCCGGGCTGGCCATTCCGCGACCGCGCGCGGCGGGTATCAGCCAGTAGCCGAGATCGGCCACACCCCGCTGCGGTCGGAACAGCAGCGTGACTGAACCGACCGCGAGGTCCGTGTCCGCTTCGGTGACCACCAGCGAGATGCCAGCCCTGTCGGTGGCCCGACTCCACTGCCGCCGCACGAACGCGTGGCCGGCCTCCTCGGTGAACCGGACCGGCACGGTCGTGGCCTCGGTGATCCGCCGGTCCGCCGCTGCCTGCCGGACGCAGTCGAGGTCGTCCAGCGCCCACGACCGGAGCCGGACGACGCCGTCGGTCAGATCCGGCTGCCGTGACACCAGTGACATCCCGCGACGGTACGCGTCTCTCGTCTGACCACGTCCACCCGCCTTGATCCACTCGGGTTCATGAAAGGCGGGGTGTCCGGGCTGCGGTGATGCCGCGGTTTGCTTGAACCCGAGTCGATCAGGGCGACGGGGTCACTCCTCGGGCGGCAGGTCGGCCACGCCGACCGTGAGGCGTACCCGGCCCTGCGCGACGGCGGCGATCCGGTCGGCCGGCACGTAGACGGCACCGACGGCCGAGTCGGTGGAGACCTTCAGGTAGCCGGTGTGCAGCAGCCGCGCCGCCAGGTCGGCCGGAACGTCCGGCTCGTCGACAGCCGTCGCCTCGATCAGCTCGTCCAGGCTGCTGCCCGGGTCGGCGGTCGGTGTCTGCACGGTCACCGCGTTGGGGTCGCCCCGCTGGACGAGGTCCACGGTCCCGACCTCGGTGCCGGCGGAGTCGATCACCGACATCCCGGTGGTGATCCGCGAGATGGTCGCCTGCTGCTCGTCCTGCTGGTCCATCCCTCAGCGGTTCCCGGGGTCGTGCGCGGCTAAACGCCGTCGGCCTGCTGGTGGCCGGCGCGGAGGCGAGAGGTCCGGAGAGCGGTATACCTCAGAGGAATATTCATACCTCAGAGTCATAACCGTCGAAGGCAATACCGCCTCCAAGGCTCTGCGACGATGGCGGGCGACAGACCGGGATACGAGCGCTCCACCGCGCACCTGCGCCACCCGCGCACCGCGCACAGCCCGCCCATTCAGCTGTTCGGGAGCGTCCAGCTGCCCGGTGGGCGCGGGGACAGTTCCCGCCAGGTGTCCGGGCCGTCGAGCAGCGCCCGGACGGTCTCCTCGGCCTCGTCCGCGCTGCCGTACTCGTAGAAACGGGAGATGCCCTCCGCGCCGCCGGCCCGCTGCTCGACGTGCCACCGGTCGGCGTCCACCCGCAGGAAGACGTCCCGCCGGGCCAGTCGCCCCCACTTCCCGTTCCACCAGTGCTTTCGCTGCTCCATGGCGGGACTCTATCGAACACACGTACGAGAAGGTGCGGCCCCTGCGGGAATCCCACAGGGGCCGATGTGCATCCGCTCGGATCAGCGCTGCGTCGGCGGCTCGGTGCGGCGGCCCAGCACGTCGTCCAGCGCCCCGCGCTGCTGGCCGGGGGTCGTGTGGCCGGCGGAGACCAGCGCGTCCCGGATCTCGGTGAGCAGCTTGACCTCCTCGCTGGGCGCGGAGGGCGGCGGCTCCTCGCCCCGCTTGCGCCGCTCAGCCAGCTTGTTCATCGGGTAGACCACGAAGAAGTAGAGCACCGCCGCGGTGAGCAGGAACGTGATCAGGGCGTTGATGAACGCGGCCCAGTCGAAGACCTGGCCGTTGAGCTTCCACGTCCCGGCCGACAGGCCAGTGCCCCCGCCGATCGCCTTGATCAGCGGTTCGAGGAACGATTTGGTGAGTTGGGTGACCACGCCCGTGAACGCGGCGCCGATGACGACACCGACCGCCAGGTCGACGACGTTGCCGCGCATGATGAAATCTTTGAAGCCCTTGAGCATCCGTACTCCCGAGGTGTCCGGTTTTCCGTCCGGCACAACCTATGCCCCGGGGGCGGGCTCCAGAAAAGCGCCGGCTTCGATCGCCGCCCGGCCCGCGTCGCCGGCCCGGATCGCCTCGACCAGCCGGGTGTGGTCGACGTAGCGCTCGGGCGTGAGCGCGCCTCCCATCGCCTGGGCGACGGTGCTGCGCAGGGCCGCGCCGACCGAGGCGTACAGCTCGGCGAGCATGGTGTTGTGCGCGGCGGCGACCACCGCGACGTGCAGGGCCGCGTCGGCCTCGACGAACGCGTCGACCCGGCCGCCGCGCCAGGCCGCCTCGCGCTCGGCGAGCGCGCCGTCGAGGGCCGCCAGGTCCTCCGGTGTACGCCTCAGCGCGGCGAGCCGGGCGGCCTCCACCTCGAACGCGCGCCGGACCTCGATGACCTCGGTCATCCGGTCGTCGCCGAGTCGGCGGGCCACCACCGGCGCCAGCTCGTCGGTGGACACCACGTACGTGCCGGAGCCCTGCCGGCACTCCAGCACCCCGGCGTGCACCAGGGCGCGGACGGCCTCGCGGACCGTGTTGCGCCCGACACCCAGCGCGGCGACCAGCTGTGGCTCGGTGGGGATGCGCCCGCCGATCGGCCACTCGCCGCCCAGGATCCGGGCCCGGAGCTGCTCGATGGTCTGCCGGACGCGGTGCCCGCGGGGCGGCACGGCGGGCTGGCCGCGGGGCGGCGCTGGCGGCGCGGTGGGGGAATCGACCGACGGTGGCACTGGTTACATCACCGGCCCTAAATTCATCCCATGATTGTAGGTTAGAGGTCATGACCCCGCCACCCACCGCCGCTCCGGCCCCGCCCGCTCCCGCCGCCGTCGACATCCGCCCGACGCGCGACCCCGGGGGCCGGCGGACGCACCCGGCGACCGGTGGCGCGCTCGTGCTGGTCGGGATGCTGCTGGTCGCGCTGAACCTGCGTGCCGTGGTCACCAGCCTCGGCGCCCTGCTCGACGAGGTCCGCGACGGGCTGGGTCTCTCCGGCACCATGGCCGGTCTGGTCACCACCCTGCCGACCATCGCGTTCGCCGGCCTGGGCGCGCTCACCCCGTGGCTGGTCCGCCGGGTGGCACCGGCCCGGGTGCTGGTGGTCGCCATGCTCGCCCTCGCCGTTGGCCAGGTGCTGCGGGTCGCCACCGACTCGGCCTTGATCTTCGTGCTCACCAGCGCGCTGGCGCTGTCCGGCATCGCGGTCGCCAACATCCTGCTGCCGATGCTGGTCAAGCAGCACTTCCCGCACCGCACCGGCCTGGTCACCGGGGCGTACACCATGACGTTGACGGTGGGCACCACGGTGGCCGCCGCCTCCGCGGTGCCGATCGCGCACGCCTTCGGGTCCTGGCGGGCCGGGCTCGGCGTCTGGGCCGCGATGGCCGCGGTGGCCGTACTCCCGTGGGTGCCGCTGGCGCTGCGGACCCGGGCGGGCGCGCGGCGGGCGACCCTGACGGCGGCCGTCGCCACGCCGGCGCGGGTCCGGCCGGCGCGGACCCGGCTCGGTTGGGCGATGGCCGTCTACTTCGGGGCGCAGTCGCTCAGCGGGTACGCGATCATGGGCTGGCTGGCCCAACTCTTCCGCGACGCCGGTTACCATCCGGAGTCGGCCGGGCTGCTGCTCGCCGGGGTGACCGCGCTCGGCGTACCGATCGCGTTGCTGATGCCCACCCTGGCCGGTCGGCTGGGCAGCCTGCGTCCGCTGGTGCTCGGGTTGACCACCGCTTCCGCGCTGGCCTACCTGGGGTTGGCGCTCGCACCGCACGGCGCCGCGCTGCTCTGGGTCGCCCTCCTGGCGATCGGCCAGGGCGCGTTCCCGATGATCCTGACCGCCATCGGTCTACGCGCCCGCACCGCCGAGGGGACCGTCGCGCTCTCCGGGTTCGCGCAGAGCACCGGGTACGTGATCGCCGCCCTCGGCCCGCTGCTGGTCGGCATCCTCTACGAGGCCACCGGCGGCTGGACCGCGCCGATCGGGTTCCTGCTGGTCGCACTCGCCGTGCAGACGACTGCGGGCATGGCGATCGCTCGTCCCCGGTACGTCGAGGACGAGTAGGTCGCGACAGCGATCAGGAGGACGCCGGGGTGGGTTCGCCGGCGACGGCCTCATCCACCGTCGGGTAGGTGTGCAGCACCTCGACGAGCCCGCTCACCTCGAGGATGCGCAGCACCCCGCGCTGCGGAGCGGCCAACCGCACCACACCGCCGGCCTCGTCACAGCTGTTCTTGGCGCGAACGAACACCGACAGACCGGTCGAGTCGCAGAACGAGACGTCCGCCAGGTCGAACACCAGCCGGTTACGGCCCTTGTCGAGCAGGTCGGTGATCTGATCCTGCAACTGCGGTGCGGTTGCCATGTCCAGCTCGCCCGCGACTGACACGACGACCACGTCGCCGCGTTGTTCCGTGTGCACCGTCAGGGACATTCGCCAGACCTCCTGTTATCGGGGGAACGGTATCCCACGACCGTGATCCGACGCAGGACGGGAGCCGGCATCCGGTGGCCATCATCATTCCATTGCTACGGAGCAAGTAGTTGCGCGGACCCCGGTGATAGAGTCCGGCCGGTCCAGGTCGAGGGGGGTTTTCACGATGGCGTTGAACGCCGAGGAAAGTGGTCGGCTCGCCGCGCTGCTGGGCGGGCATGCCGAGCAGGTCACGCAGCGGTGGACCGACATCGTTGCCAGCTCGCTGCGGGGTCGGCTGAGTCACGCCGAGCTGCGCCGGCAGGTCGAGGACCTGCACCGTGCCATCGTCGGCACCGGTGAGCAGGGCACGATCGACCTGTCCGCCGAGCACGCCGCGGAACTGCGCGCCACGCTGTCCGAGCTGTCCCGGGGCAGGGCCCGGCAGGGCTTCTCCGCCACCGAGACGACGATCAGCGTCTTCGCGCTCAAGGACGTGCTGGCCGACCTGGTGCAGGAGTCCGGCGGCGCCAACGCGCTGCACGACTACGTCGCCTTCTCCAAGCTGGTCGACGAGCTGGGCCTGTTCACCTTCGAGAGCTTCGTGCGCACCCGCGAGAGCCTGATCGCCGACCAGGCCGAGCAGCTGCTCGAACTCTCCACCCCGGTGGTCAAGCTCTGGGAGGGCGTGGTCGCCGTCCCGCTGGTCGGCACCCTGGACTCGGCCCGCGCCCAGGTGGTCATGGAGCGCCTGCTGCAGACCCTGGTCGACACCGGCTCCCCGTACGCGATCATCGACATCACCGGCGTCCCGGCCGTGGACACCCAGGTCGCCCAGCACATCCTGAAGACCGTGGTGGCCGCCCGGCTGATGGGCGCCGACTGCATCATCTCCGGCATCCGTCCGCAGATCGCGCAGACCATCGTGGCGCTCGGCATCGAGTTCGGCGACATCGCCACCAAGGCGAGCCTGGCCGACGCGCTGCGGCACGTGCTGCGGCTCAACGGGGTGGAGACCGCCCGTCGCCAGCCACGCCGGGGCGTCTGATGGAGCGCGTGCCGATCCTCAAGATCGGTGACATCCTGCTCGTCTCGATCCAGCTGGACATGTCCGACCAGACGGCGGTCCAGCTCCAGGACGACCTCGCCGAGCGGATCGTGGCCACCGGCTGCCACGGCGTCATCATCGACATCACGGCGCTGGACATCGTCGACTCGTTCGTCGGGCGGATGCTCTCCACCATCGCGTCGATCTCCAAGGTGCTCGACGCCGAGACGGTGGTGGTCGGTATGCGACCCGCCGTCGCCATCACCCTTGTCGAACTGGGGCTGTCGCTGAACGGCATCCGTACCGCGCTGAACGTCGAGCGCGGCATGGAGCTGATCGCGGCGGCCCGCGCCGACGAGCTCGACCTGCAGCTCGACGACGATCCGGACGCCGAGACGGCCACGCCGTGACCGCGGGCGTCGACCTGGGCCAGCCGCAGGCGCAGTCGGTCCGCAGCGATGAGGACGTGGTCCGCGTCCGGCAACTGGTCCGCACGGTGGCGGTCGCCGTCAAGCTGTCGCTCGTCGACCAGACCAAGGTGGTCACCGCGGCGAGCGAGCTGGCCCGCAACACCCTGGTGTACGGCGGCGGCGGCACCGTGGAGGTGACGATCGTGGACAACGGTCGTCGCAAGGGCGTCCGGATCATCTTCGCCGACTCCGGCCCCGGCATCGCCGACCTCAACCTGGCCCTGACCGACGGCTACACCACCGGCGGCGGCCTCGGCCTCGGGCTCAGTGGGTCCCGGCGACTGGTCGACGAGTTCGAGATCGAGACGTCGGCGGAGGCCGGCACGCGCATCACGGTGACCAAGTGGTCGCGGTGAACGGGGACCCGGTCACCGACAGCGGCATCTGGTTCCGGGTGGAGGCCGGCAGCACCGCCAGCGCCGTACGACGGGCCGCGGAACGCCTCGGCGAGCAGATCGAGATGGGTGCGGCGCGCATCGCCGACCTGGCCATCGTCGCCGCCGAGTTGACCAGCAACCTCGTCAAGCACGCCGACAACGGTGTCCTGCTGCTCCGGCCGGTCCGCCGCGCCGGGCAGGCCGGCGTGGAGCTGGTGGCCATCGACTCCGGGCCCGGCATGGCCGACCTCGCCGTCTCGTCCCGCGACGGGCACTCCACCACCGGCACGCTCGGCATCGGCCTGGGCGCCATCGTCCGGCAGGCGAGCTGGTTCGACGGGTACTCCCTGCCCGGCCGGGGCACCGTCCTCGCCGTGCAGGTCTGGCCGGCCGAACCGGCCCACCCGTCCTGGGCCGGTGCCCTCACCCGGCCCCTTACCGGCGAGACGGTCAGCGGCGACGGGTACGCCGTCCGGATCGCCGACGGCCGGCACCAGGTGCTGGTCAGCGACGGGCTGGGGCACGGGCCGCTGGCCGCCGCCGCCACCGAGGCGGCGCTCGCGGCCTTCCGCGACGCCCCGGCCAGCCCACCGGCAGCGGTGGTCAGTCACCTGCATCGGAGCATGTCGCACACCCGCGGCGCCGCGCTCGCGGTCGCCGAGCTGGCGGCCGGCGTGCTGCACTACGCCGGGCTGGGCAACATCAGCGGCGTGATCGTCGAGGGCGACGGCCAGCGCCGGGGGCTGGTGTCGCTGCCCGGCATCGCCGGGCACCAGCGTCCGACGGTCCGGGGCTACGACTACCCGTTCGGACCGGGCGCCCGGCTGGTGATGCACAGCGACGGCGTGGCCGACCGTTGGCGGTTGACCGACTACCCGGGCCTCGCCGAACGATCCCCGCTGGTGATGGCGGCGACCCTGCTGCGCGACGCCGGCGTCCGACGCGACGACGCCTGCGTTCTGGTCGCGAGGTCGTGGGCATGAGCGCGGAGCCGGCCGCGCCGCCGCTGCTGCAGATGGCGCTGCGGGTCGAGCAGGACATCTTCGTCATCCGCCAGCGTGGCCGCGAGGTGGCCAACGTGGTGGGCCTCGAACGCCAGGACCAGGTCCGGATCGCCACCGCGCTCAGCGAGGTCGCCCGGGACCTGCTGCGTACGACCGGCGGCGCGGACGTCACGTTCCACATCGACGCGGGATCCGACGGCCGGTTCCACCTCCGCGCCGACCTGGCCCCGGTGGCCCCGCTGCCCGACGGCCGGTACGAGCCGCAGTCGGGTGCGGTCTCCCGACTGGTCGACACACTGAGCGTGTCGACCGTCGAGGGGGTTACGGTCGTACGGATGTCCCGAAGAGTCCCGGCCAACGCGCCGACACCAACTCCGGAGCGGCTTGCCGAGTTCCGTGCGGAACTCGGCCGCACCGCCCCGGCCAGCGCGCTGGATGAGCTGACCGTGCAGAACGGCCAGCTCATCGCGGCACTCGACGAGGTACGCAGCCAGCGCGACGAGCTGGCCGTGCTGAACGAGGAGCTGGCCGAGACCAACCGCGGCGTGCTGGCGCTCTACAACCAGCTCACCGAGGAGTTGGAGGAGACCAACCGGGGGGTGGTCGCTCTCTACGCCGAGCTGGACGAGAAGTCGGCCCAACTGCGCGCCGCGAGCGAGTCGAAGAGCCGCTTCCTGGCCAACGTGAGCCACGAGCTGCGCGCCCCGGTCACCGCGATCATCGGGTTGGGGCGTCTGCTCGCCGACTCCGCCTCCGACCCGCTCACCGCCGAACAGGCCCGCCAGGTGGGCCTCATCCGCTCGTCGGCGGAGGACCTGCTCGGGCTGGTCAACGAACTGCTGGATCTCGCCAAGGCGGAGTCGGGCCGTATCGAGCCGGACTGGGCGGACGTGGATCTGCGCCCGGTCTTCGGCCAACTGCGCGGCACCATGCGGGCGCTGGCCACCCGGCCGGAGGTGGAGCTCACCGTGGAGGAGCCGACCGCTCCGGCCGTGCTCCGCACCGACGAGGTGCTGCTCGGCCAGGTGCTGCGCAACCTGCTGCACAACGGGTTGAAGTTCACCGAGCGCGGCGAGGTGCGCCTGCGCGTCCGGCAACGCGACGACCGGTGGAACTTCGAGGTCAGTGACACCGGCCCGGGCATCGCGCCCGAGATGCACGATCGGATCTTCGAGGAGTTCTACCAGGTGCCGGGGGCGACCCGGGTCGGCGGCACCGGCCTCGGCCTGCCGTACGCCCGGCGGCTGGTGACCCTGCTCGGGGGCACGCTGGAGCTGGCCAGCGAGCCGGGCCGGGGCAGCACATTCACTGTCTCCCTGCCCACAGGCGGAGCGTGACGGTGGACGGCGGCCCGGCGACCGTCCTGGTGGTCGATGACAGTCGGACCAAGCGTTACCTGCTGGTCAGTTGGCTGACCCGGGCCGGGTACACCGTCCTCGAAGCGGAGAGCGGCACCGAGGCGCTGGCCCGCGTCGAGACGGACCGGATCGACCTGGTGGTGCTCGACGTCCGGCTGCCCGACCTGAGCGGCTACGAGGTGTGCGAGCGGATCAAGGCGGCACACCCGGTGATGCCGGTGATCCACGTCTCCGCGCACGCGGTGGACGTCGCCGACCGCGCCCAGGGGCTGACCCGGGGAGCGGACGCGTACCTGGCCGAACCGATCGAGCCCGAGGAGCTGATCGCCACCACCCGGGCGGTCCTGCGGTACTACCAGGCCCGCAAGCGTGCCGAGCTGCTCGCCGAGCGGCTGCTCGTCCTCGCCGACACCACAGTCGCGGTGCACGCCGCGTCGACCTTCGCACGGCTGCTGGAGGTCGCGGCGGAGGGGGCCGCGCAGATCTTCAAGAGCCCTGCCGCCGTGATCGCGGAGACGTTCGACGGTGACTGCATCGCCGGCATCTGCGCCGGCCCCGGCGCCGAGGCCGCCATCGTGCCCTGGGTCGTCGACGACACCGGGGTCCCCACGGGCGCCACGGTCAAGGTGGAGGCCCCGGCGAACTGGGCGCTGCTGACCTGGCCGGCGGACGACTCGGTGACCGTGGCCGCGGCTCGACTGCGCGAGGACCGGGCACCGCTGTACGTGGTGGTCCCCACCGCCACCCAGACCGCCCGAACGCCGGTGCTCGTGCAGCTCGCGCAGGCCGTGGCGGCGGCGGTCGAGGCTCAGCGCTCCTTCGACGAGGAGCACCGCATCGCCGTCACCCTGCAGCGCAGCCTGCTCCCGCGCAGCCTGCCCACGGTGGCCGGACTTGACTTCGCGGTGCGCTACGAGCCCGCCAGCGCGCAGACCGAGGTGGGCGGCGACTTCTACGAGCTGGTGATGCTCGACGGGCACCTCCTGCTCGCGATCGGCGACGTGGCCGGCCACTCGCTGCACGCGGCCACCGTGATGGCCGAGCTGCGGCACGCGGTGCGGGCGTACGCGGTCGAGGGGCACCAACCCGGCGAGATCCTGCACCGGGTCAACGAGCTGATGCGGACCCTGCTGCCGAACGAACTGGCCACGCTCTGCGTCCTGCTGCTGCACCCGCCGACCGGGCGGGTCCGGCTGGCCAGCGCCGGTCACCTGCCCCCGCTGCTGCACCAGAACGGCAAGGTTGAGTTCGTGCAGCACTCGGCGCCGCTGCTCGGCGTCCGCGCGCCCCGACCGGCCGACCTGGAGTTCGTCCTGCCGGCCGGTGCCACGCTGGTGTTCTACACCGACGGGTTGATCGAGCGCCGGGACGCCACCATCGACGAAGGGCTGGCCGCGCTCGCCGCGGTGGCCGCCACCGTGGACGACAACCTGGACGAGTTCTGCGCCCGCCTGCTGGTGGAACTGGCCCCATCGAAGATCCAGGACGACGTCGCCGTGGTCGTCCTGCGCCGTCGCTGAGCACGGCGGCACCCGCGGGGCTGCTCGGTGGTCGCTGCCCGGTGGTCGCTGCTCGGGCGGTCGCGCGTGCGGCTCAGTGCACCGAGCGGGCGTACGCGGCTGGTGACACTCCGGCGACGGCGGTGAAGTCGCGGACCAGGTGGGCCTGGTCGCTGTAGCCGAGGGTGGCGGCGAGGCCCGCCCAGTCGAGCGGAGCCCCGGCGGCCCGCTCGACGGCCTCCTGGAGGCGGTAGCGGCGGATCACCCACTTCGGACCGACCCCCACGCACTCGGTGAAGAGCCGCTGTAGCCGCCGGACCGGAACCCCGTGCCGCGCGGCGAACTCGTCGACGCGCAGCACCGTCCGGTCGGCCCGGATGGACTCGGCCAGCCGGACGGCCTCCGCTGCGGCCGGGTCCGGGTCGGGCGCCCACGCGATGAGCGCCGCGTCGAGCGCGCGACAGCGGTCGCTGTCGCTGCCCGCGCAGACGGGATGGGCGGGACGGGTCAGCCGGCCGGCGGGCAGTGGCAGTCGACGTCCGGTCAACTCGGCCACCGACCGACGCCAGAACGGGTGGAAGCCACCGGGGCGGAACTGGATCCCGCAGACCCGGCCGGTGCCGGTGAGCGTGATCCGGAACAGATCGCGGCCCACCCCGGCCACCTCGCCGGCCTCCGCCGCGTCGCCGTCGCGGTCACTCGCACCATCGCTGCGGAACACCACGTTCACCGCCGGGTGCGGCACGACCCGTTGCTCGAACGGCGCGCTCAACGTCCAGTCGATCAACCAGTAGTGCTCGACCCACTCGCGCAGCGGTTCGGCCGGCAGGTGCCGCCGAAAGCGGACCTCGCGCAGCAACCGCGCCGGGTCGAGAATGCCCCGGCTGTCGCCGCGCGGTCGCTGTCGCATTTCTTCAAGACCACCCTCATACGCTGGCCGTATGGCCACTCAGACTAGCGATCTGCTGGCGGCTGCCGCGCCGCGAACCGTCGACGTGGTACGCGGCATCGCCGACGACCAGCTCGACCTGCCCACTCCGTGCCGCGACTACGTGGTCCGTGATCTGCTCAACCACCTGTTCGAGGTGGTGGTGAACTTCCAGGAGCTGGCCGAGAAGAGGCCGGTGGAGTGGGCCGAGAAACCCGACCACCTGGACGACGGCTGGCGGGACCGGTTCGCGGTCGAGACCGACCGCCTGATCGCCGCCTGGTCGGACCCGTCCACGCTGGAGGGCGTCTCGCCGGGCATGGGGCTGCCGCAGACCGTCGTCGGCGGCATGGCCCTGCTGGACCTGATCGTGCACGGTTGGGATCTCGCCGTGGCGACCGGCCAGCCCTACCAGCCCGCCCCGGAGGCGGTGACCGAGCTGCACGCCCTGGTCGAGCGACTGGGCCCGACCGCTCGCAAGATGGGCGTCTTCGCCGACCCCACCCCAACCCCACCCACATCCACCCCGGCCGTCACCACGCCCGACCTGGACCACCTCCTGACCCAGACCGGCCGAACCCCCACCTGGCCCCAAACCCCCTAACCCCACCCACCCCACCCCACCCCCACCCCCACCCTTCGCCCCCGTGATCAAGAGGTTTGCGTCATCAGCGGGGCGAAATCTGACCCAAACCTCTTGATCACCGGCGGTCAGGGTTGGGGAGGGGGAGGGAGGGAGGGTGGGGTGGGTGGGTGGTTGACTTGGGTATTCGCTGGGTGAATAGTGGGCCGGGTGTCCGCGCCGCATGTGCTGCTCGGGTTGCTCGCTGGGGGCAGCCGGCACGGGTATGAGCTCAAGCGTGCGCATGACCAGCGGTTGCCGCGGGCTCGGCCGTTGGCCTTCGGGCAGGTCTACGCCACCCTCGGCCGGCTGGAACGGGACGGTCTGGTGGCCACCGCGGGTCAGGACCGCGCCTCCGGGCCGGACCGCACGACGTACGCGCTGACCGACGAGGGCCGGTCCACGCTGGATCACTGGCTGTCCACGGTGGAGCCGCCGATGCCGTACGTGGCCAGCACGCTCTTCGCCAAGGTCGTGGTGGCGCTGCTGGTCGCCGACGTCGACCGGGCGCGGTCGTACCTGGTGGCCCAGCGCGCCGCGCACACGGCACGGCTGCGGGAGCTGACGGCGGTCAAGACCGACCCGGCCGCCACCCTCAACGACGTGGTCGCGGCCGACTTCGCGATCGCCCATCTCGACGCGGACCTGCGGTGGCTGCACACCACCCTCGGCCGGGTCGCCGACTGGCACCGGGAGGTGCACGCGTGACGCAACTCCAGGCTCGCGGCGTGGTTCGGGCGTACGGTCCGACGCCCGCCCTGCGCGGTGTGACGCTCGGCGTGGCCGAGGGCGAGATCGTCGCGGTCACCGGTCCGAGTGGCTGCGGCAAGTCGACCCTGCTGCACTGCCTGGCCGGGATCCTCCGGCCCGACGCGGGCGAGGTCACCTGGCGCGGCCACCGGATCGACACCTGGTCGGAGGCGGCCCGGTCCCGGCTGCGGCGCACCGAGTTCGGCGTGCTGTTCCAGTTCGGGCAGCTGGTCGCCGAGCTGACCGCGGCCGAGAACGTGGCCCTGCCCCTGCTCCTCGCCGGCACGGGGCGGCGAGAGGCACGGACGGCGGCCCTCACCTGGCTGGAACGGTTCGGGGTGGCCGACCTGGCCGACCTCCGGCCGGGTGAGATGTCCGGCGGTCAGCAGCAGCGGTGCGCCACGGCTCGGGCGCTGGTCACCGAGCCGCGGGTGCTCTTCGCCGATGAGCCGACCGGCGCGCTGGACACGCTCACCGGCGAGCAGGTGCTCACCCAGCTGGTTCGGCTCGCCCGCGAGCAAGGCACGTCCGTCGTGCTGGTCACGCACGAGCCCCGGATCGCCGCGTACGCCGATCGGGAGATCGTGCTGCGCGACGGCCTGGTGGACCACACCGGCCTGGGGCTCGACGTGCCGTTGGCGGGTGGCGCCCGGTGAGGCCGGCGACGCTGGTACGGCTCGCGCTCGCCGGCAACCGGACGGACACGGCGCGGGTGGTGCTGACCGCGCTCAGTGCCCTGCTGGCGACGCTGGCCGGGCTGGCGGCGCTCACCGTGCTGGCCATCCAGAAACCGCCCGGCGACGCGCGGGCGGAGTCCGAGCAGTACCGCAACGCGCTGCTGAGTGAGCCGGGACTGCGCGGGGGGACGGCATTCGCGCTGCTGATGTTGGCCGTCCCGGTGCTGGCGCTGGCCGGCCAGTGTGCCCGGCTCGGGGCGCCGGCCCGGGACCGGCGCCTCGCCGCGCTCCGGCTGGCCGGCGCCACGCCCGGTCAGGTCACCCGCCTGGCGGTGCTGGAGACCGGCCTGGCCAGCCTGCTCGGCACCCTCGCCGGGCTGGGCGTCTACCTGGCCGGCCGTGAGCTGCTGCACCGCCCGGACGAGCAGGGTCGGCTGGCCCTGCCCACCGACGTGCTGCCGTCGGTCGGTGCGCTGGTCGCGGTGGTGCTGGGTCTGCCGGTGATCGCGGCGCTGGCCACCGCCCTGATGCTGCGCACGGTCACGACCAGCCCGCTCGGGGTCAGTCGCAAGGCCGCCCGCGAGCGGGGTCCGCGGCCCTGGGCCGGGCTGCTGATCGGCCTGGGTGTGGCCACCTTCGTCGCCGTACGCCCGGTGGTGTACCGGTTCGACGGAAACGACGCGGTGCTGGGCTGGCTGGTGCCGCTGTTGTTCCTGGCGGGTGGGCTCGCCGCGATGATCGGGGTGGTCATCGGCACCGGCTGGATCTCGCACACCTGCGGACGGTTGCTGCACCGGCACGCCCGCGGCGCGTCGGCGCTGCTCGCGGCGGGCCGGCTGATGGCCGACCCGTGGGCGGGCAGCCGGACGTTCGCCGCGTTGCTGGCCGCCGTGATCTTCGGTGCCGGCGCGGCGGCGCAGCGCGCCTACTTCGTCGCACAGGACGAGGTGGAACGGGAGCAGAACCGGCTCGCCGGGGTGGACGCGGGCACCAACCCCTTCTACCTGTCGACGATGGATCTGGTCGACGCCGCGGTGGCCGTGGCGGTGCTGATCGCGGCGGGCGGCCTGATCGTCGCGCTGGTCGAGGGGATCGTCGCCCGCCGACGGGCCTACGCGGCGCTGGTCGCCACCGGCGTGCCCCGCAGCACGCTCAGCGCATCGGTGGCCTGGCAGGCGCTCACCCCGGCCGTGCCGGCGATCCTGCTGGCGCTCACCGTGGGCTTGCTGCTCGGCCGAGGGCTCTTCCAGAGCATCACCACGAGCGGGTCGTCGATCGAGGTCTGCGACGCCACGGCGGCGCTCTGCGACGATCCGGCCACCCGCAGCCGATACACACGGATCGTGCAGACCGCCGGGGTGGAGAAAGCGATCGCCGTACCCCTGGAACAGCTGGCCTGGCTCGGCGCCGGCGCCCTGGCGGCGGTGCTGGTGACGGTCGGCGTCGGCCTGCTCTTCCTCAGGGTGAGCACGGCGGTGGACGAGCTGCGGACGGCCTGACCGACGAGGTGGGGTCGGCCGTCGGTCGGTCAGGTCGGGGCGTGGAACAGGCCGGCGGACCAGGAGATCAGCAGGCCGACGGCGGCGGAGCAGCAGCAGACGACCAGGGCGGCGGCCACCACCCCCAGGATCATCCACGCGGACATCCGGCGGGCCGCTCCCGGGTTGTCCGCATCGGCCTCGTCGCTCACTCCGGGAAGTCTAGGCGCGCACGATCGCGCAGTTTTCCTGGATGTGGTGGCCTCGACGGCAGAGTGAGGCCACCACGTCCGAGATCAAAGCGTCAGGCGCGACCGAGGCGGTCCAGGATCCAGGCGTTGATGAACGCCTCCTCGCGCCAGGCGTCGTAGCGACCGCTCGGGCCACCGTGCCCGGCACCCATCTCGGTCTTGAGCAGGTAGTCGCCCTGCGGTGCGGTCGCCCGCAGCCGCGCGATCCACTTCGCCGGCTCGGAGTAGAGCACCCGCGTGTCGTTGAGGCTGGTCACCGCGAGGATCGCCGGGTAGTCCACCGCCGCGACGTTCTCGTACGGCGTGTACGACTTCATGTACGCGTAGACCTCGGGGTCGTCGAGGGGGTTGCCCCACTCCTCCCACTCGGTGACGGTGAGTGGCAGCGACGGGTCGAGGATCGAGGTGAGCGCGTCCACGAACGGCACCTGCGCCACGATCCCCGCGAACGCGTCCGGGGCGAGGTTGGCGACCGCGCCCATCAGCAGCCCACCGGCCGAGGCGCCCCGGGCGACCAGCCGGTCGCTGGCCGTCCAGCCGGCCTTGACGAGGTGCCGGGCGCAGGCGACGAAGTCGGTGAAGGTGTTCTTCTTGGCCAGCATCTTGCCCTGGTCGTACCAGCGCCGGCCCAGCTCGCCACCGCCGCGGATGTGCGCCACCGCGAAGACCACGCCCCGGTCCAGCAGGGACAGGCGGGCCACCGAAAACCACGGGTCCATGCTGGCCTCGTACGAGCCGTAGCCGTACAGCTCGCACGGTGCCGAGCCGTCCCGGGGCGTACCGACCCGACAGACCAGCGAGATCGGCACCCGCGTGCCGTCGTCGGCGAGCGCCCAGTCGCGGTGCTGCTCGTACTCGGCCGGGTCGTACGGCCGCCCGTCCGGCCCGGGCAGCACGGGCTTCTGCTTGCGCAGCACCATCTGCCGGGTGACCAGGTCGAAGTCGTACACCGAGTCGGGGGTGACCAGCGAGGAGTAGCGCAGCCGGATCTGCCCGGTGCGGTACTCCGGGTTGGCGTCCAACCCCACGCTGTAGAGCGGCTCGGGGAAGTCGATGTCGTACGAGTCGTCGCTGCCGACCGGCAGCACCCGCAGGCCGGTGAGCCCGTCGGTGCGCAGCGACACCACCAGGTGGTTCGCGAACGCGTCGACCGCCTCCAGGCGGGTGCCGGGGGTGTGCTCGATCAGCGGCACCCAGTCGCCCGGGGCGTCCGCCGAGGTGAACGCCAGCGCGAAGTCCTCCGCGCCGTCGTTGTGCAGGATCAGGAAGCGGTGGCCGTGGTGCTCCACGGCGTACTCGACGCCCTGCCGGCGGGGCGCGATCACGGCCGGCGCCCCGGTGGGGTTGCCGGCCGGGATCACCAGCACCTCGCTGGTGATCTTGCTGTGGATGTCGACGAGGATGAACTTCTCCGACCGGGTCAGCTCGACGCCCACCCAGAACCGCTCGTCGTCCTCCTGGTGGACCACCACGTCGTCGGCGGCCGCGGCGCCGATGGTGTGCCGCCAGACCCGGTTCGGCCGCCAGGCGTCGTCGACCGTCACGTAGAACAGCACCGACGCGTCGGCCGACCAGGCGGTGCCGTAGAACGTGTCGGGCACCTCGTCCGGCAGCAGCTCGCCGGTGCTCAGGTCCTTGACGCGCAGGGTGAACCGTTCGTCACCCGAGAAGTCGGTCGAGTACGCCAGCCAGCGCCCGTCCGGGCTGACGTCGAACGCGCCCAGCGAGAAGAAGTCGTGCCCCTCGGCCAGCAGGTTGCCGTCGAGCAGCACCTCCTCGCCGTCGAGCGGGGCGCCGTCCGCGCTGACCGGCGGGTCGGTCTCGCCGTCGCGGACCGCGCGCCGGCAGTGCACCCCGTACTGCTGGCCCTCGATCGTCCGGGTGTAGTACCAGTGGCCGCCCTTGCGGGTGGGCACGGACAGGTCCGTCTCCCGGGTCCGCTGGCGGGTCTCCTCGAACAGCTCCGCGCGCAGGGCGGCCAGGTGCGCGGTGCGCTCCTCGGTGAACGCGTTCTCGGCGGTCAGGTAGGCGATCGTCTCCGGGTCGTCCTTGGCGGCGAGCCAGGCGTACTCGTCGACGACGGTGTCGCCGTGGTGGGTGCGCTCGGTGGGCACCCGCTTCGCCACGGGCGGGGCAGTCTCGGTGGTCACGGCGGCCACGTTACCGGCCGGCCCGCGTCGCGTGCCGGACCAGCGGCATCCCGATCGCCGCCACGACGTCTTTAGAACACATGTACGATAGCCGGCATGGCGGCAGCAGCGAGTTCCCTCGGCCGGTCCGGAGCCCTCGAGATAACCCGGCGGTTGACGGCGATCTGCGGTCCGCCGTTCGCCCGACTCGGCGGTCCGGCCGACGAGGTGGCCGGGCGGCCCGCCCGCTGGGTGGCGGTGCCGGGCGGCCCGCACGCCGCGGCCGAGGTGCTGCGCCTGGCCGCCGTGCACGACCTGGCCGTGGTGCCCCGGGGCGCCGGCACGAAGATCGACTGGGGCGCGACGCCCACCCAGGTCGACATCATGCTCGACACGGGCCGGTTGGCCGGCATCGGTCACGAGCCGGTCGGCGCGCCGGTGGCCGAGGTGGGTGCCGGCACCCCGCTGCGGGCGGTGCAGGCCACTCTGGAGCGCACCGGGCAGCGGCTGGCGATGGACGCGCCGTCGCCGGGCGCGACCCTGGGCGGGGTGCTCGCCGCCGGGGAGGCCGGGCCGCTCCGGCACCGCCACGGCAGCCCCTGCGACCAGCTCCTCGGCGTTCGCTACCTGGGCGCAGACGGTGAGCTGGTCAGCGCCGGCGGTGGCGTACCCGGGCTCGACCTGGCCCGCCTGCTCTGCGGCTCCCAGGGCGCCCTCGGCGTGCTGGTCTCGGCGAGCCTGCGGGTGCAGCCGGTGCCGGCCAGTCGGCTCTGGGTGTCCCGTCCGGTGTGGACGCCGCTGGAGGTCCACGACCTGGTCCGCGCGATTCTCGCCGCCCGACTGGAGCCGGCGGCCATCGAGCTGGACCTGCCGGGCGGGCCGCCCAGGCCGCGCACCGCCTACCCGCCCGGCCGCCCCGCCGCCACCGCCCGCGAGCGCCACCCGTCGATGTCCGGCCGGTCCAGCGCCCCGTCCCGGGCGGGCAGCCTGGTCGTGCTGCTGGAGGGTGGCCCGGCCGAGGTCACCGAGCGCGCTGAGCGGCTGGTCGGGCTGCTGCACGGTGAGGCGACGGTCGCCCACTCCGCCCCGCCGTGGTGGCGGCGTTACCCGTTCGCGCCCGGCGACACCGCGCTACGCCTGGAGGTGCCGATCAGCGATCTCCACGCCGCCGTCTACGCGTTGCGGGACGCGGCCGGCGCTCCCGTGCCGGTGCGGGGCTCGGCCGGGCTGGGCGTGGTGCACGCAGCCCTGCCCGGCGCGGTGGCACCCGACCGGGTGGCATCCATCCTGGCCGCGGTCCGTGGCGTGCTGCTGGCCCGACAGGGTCGCTGCGTGGTCGTCTCCGCCCCCGCGGCGGTGCGCCAGGCCGTTGACCTCTGGGGTGAGCTGGCCGGCCTGGCCCGGCTGCAGGCCGCCAAGGAGCACCTCGACCCGGAGCACCGCCTCGCCCCCGGCCGCCTCCCCGGCGGCCTGTGACCCGGGATCAGGTGGTGTCGGCGTCAGCCTGCGTCGTTGCGGAGCACCAGCACGGCGATGTCGTCCCGGGGCGGCTCGACCGAGAAGTTGATCGCGGCGGCGCGTAGGCGGGCGGCGACCACGTCCGCCGAGTAGCCGGCCAACGGCGCTGCCGCGTCCCGCAGCCGGTCGGTGCCGAACAGCTCCCGGCCGCGCCGCCGCTCGGTGACCCCATCGGTGTAGAAGATCAGCGAGTCACCCGGGGCGAGCGTGATCTCCGCCGTCGGGGAGGTGATCGTGTCGAGCAGGCCCAGGGCCGTGCCACCGGTGCCGACGAACCGGGCGCCGCCTCCACCGGCCAGCAGCACCGGCCGGTCGTGCCCCGCCAGGTGCAGGGAGACGTCCAGGCGGTCACCGTCACCCGGCCCGACCGCCGCCAGGGCCAGCGTGCAGTACCGGCCGCCACCCCGTTCGACAAGCGTCTCGTTGAGCCGGGCCAGCGCCTCCGGTAACGGCTTGCCGTCGCCGACCAGCACCCGGATCACGTCGCGGACCAGCCCGGTGACCGCCGCTGCCTGGACGCCCTTGCCCGAGACGTCCCCGATCACCACCAGCCAGCGCCCGTCGGGCAGCGGCACCACGTCGTAGAAGTCGCCACCCACCTCGGCGTCGTCGCCGGTCGGCACGTACTCGGCGGCGAAGCCGATGCCGTCCACCACGGGCAGGACGGGCGGCAGCAGGGAGTGCTGGAGCGTCTGCGCGACCCGTCGGCGCTCGGCGTGGATGCGGGCGTTCTCGATCGCCAGCGCGGCCCGTCGGGCCACATCCTCCAGAACGGCCACCTCGTCCGGGTCGTGCCGGTGCCGTTGGTGCCGGCCCACCGCCAGGGTGCCGAGCCGCTGGCCGCGGGCGATCAGCGGGACCGCGAAACCCTCCATCGGCCCGCCGAGCGGGATCTGCGCCGCGCTGCGGGACGCCTCGCGCAGCCGGGCCTGGATCGAGTCCGGGCCGGCCTCGGCCAGCACCTTGTGCAGTTGCGGCAGCATCGACTCGTCGGCGTGGCTGGCCGCCGCCAGCCGCAGCCGGCCCCACTCGTCGGTGGTGTGCACCGCGCACCACTGGCCGAGGCGGGGCACCACCAACTGCGGGATCAGCGCCATGGTCAGCTCGACGTCCAGCGACTGGGCCAGCAGCTCGCTCGCCTCGGCCAGGAACGTCAGCCACGCCTGCCGGCGTACGTCCGCCCGGCGCAGCCGGTCGTTCTCCAGGTGCAGCGACAGGCGCTCGGCGGTGAGCACCGCCAGCGGCCGGGCGTACGCCGACGGCGCGGCGTCCAGCTCCAGCTCCCCGGCGTACGGGCGGTGCACCGTCAGCGGCACCCGGAGCAGCTCGCTGTCGGGGCGGGGCTGCCGGCCGAAACGGGCCAACAACTGTCGGCCCTGACCGTCGCCCCGGTCCAGTCGGATCGCGCCGCCGGCCGCGCCGACCATCTCGGCGACCCGGCTGAGCAGGCTGGCGGCGAAGTCGGGCAGTGGGTCGTCCGCGTACACGTCGGGGGCGGTCTGCATGAGTTCGCTCATCGCGCCGGCGCTCGGAGCCGAGCTGTCGACGGCCCCGGGGTTGCCCGCCGTCGACGTGCCGCCGGCGCTGGCCCCGGCCGCCGGCTCGGCCCCGGGCCGGTCCAACCGGAACCAGACGCCCTTGCCGGTCGGAAGGTACGTGGTGCCCCAGCGGCTGGCGAAGTGGTCGACGAGCAGCAGCCCGCGACCGCGTACGGAGACCTCGTTGATCTCGGTCGCGTCGTTGCGGGTGCCGACGGTCAGCTCGTCGTTGCCCGAGCTGGGCGCGAAGTCGGAAACGGTCACGGAGAGCCCGACGTCGTCCGCGACGACCTCGATGTCCAGTTCGGTGCCGGCGTGCTCGACGGCGTTGGTGGTCAGCTCGGTGGTGAGCAGCAGCGCCTCATTGACCAGGTCGTCCAGGTGCGCCTCGGCGAGGACGGAGCGGACGACCGCGCGGGCGGCGGCGGGCGTACGGCGGTCGGCGGGCAGGCGGACATGCCGGACGGCCCCGCTCCCGGCCCCGGCCGTCGCGGCCCCCGCCTCGGCTGACACCCCCGTATCCTCCACCGTTTCCCCGCCGGGTGCCAAGCCGATGCGCGATCGGCGGGACGGACGCCGGTCGGCGGAGTGCGGCGGGTCGCGTGGCGGCGGGCACGGCGCGAGCCCGGCCACGAGATCTCACGGTGAGCAGCGCCACTCGGCGAGGTCTGTGCCGGGTTGGGCGTCGCCGGGAGGATCGCGGAGGCCGCCAGGGTCGACCGGCGGGTCGCGCACCCTGGCACTGCGGCGCGCGCGGGCACAATATGGGGTGCCGGTGTGTCCGTACGGGCACGGGCCCCCCGAGTTGAGCGAGGAATGATGACCACGGCGAAGCAGTCGGTCGCGGATCCGTCCGCGCCCGACCACGAGGCGCTCCTCGGTGAGTTGACCGAGGCGCTGCGACGGATCGGTCGCGGTGACCTGAAGGTCCGGCTGCCCCGCCGTGCCGGCAAGGCCGGCGAGGTGGCGGACGCCTTCAACGAGGTGGTCTCGCTCCAGGAGCGGCAGTACCTGGACCTGCGGCGGATCAGCCGGATCGTCGGTCGGGACGGCCGGCTCACCGAGCGACTCGACGACGAGGGGCTGGACGGCTCCTGGGCGGAGGGGCAGCGGGCGATCAACTCGCTGATCGACGACCTGGGCCGGCCCACCACCGAGATCGCCCGGGTCATCGTGGCGGTCGCGGACGGCGACCTGTCCCAGCACATGGCGTTGGAGATCGACGGTCGGCCGCTGCGCGGTGAGTACCTGCGCATCGGGCGCACCGTGAACACGATGGTCGACCAGCTCTCGTCGTTCTCCAACGAGGTGACCCGGGTGGCCCGTGAGGTGGGCACCGAGGGCAAGCTGGGCGGCCAGGCCGACGTCCGGGGCGTCGCCGGCACCTGGAAGGACCTCACCGACTCGGTGAACACCATGGCGTCGAACCTGACCGGCCAGGTGCGGTCGATCTCGCAGGTGGCGACGGCGGTGGCCAAGGGCGACCTGTCGCAGAAGATCACGGTCGGCGCGCGCGGTGAGGTCGCCGAGTTGGCCGCGACGATGAACTACCTCACCGACACGCTGCGGCTCTTCGCCGAGCAGGTGACCCGGGTGGCCCGCGAGGTGGGCACCGAGGGCAAGCTGGGCGGCCAGGCCGAGGTGCCGAACGTGGCCGGCACCTGGAAGGACCTGACCGACAGCGTCAACTCGATGGCGTCGAACCTGACCGCCCAGGTCCGCAACATCGCGCAGGTCTCCACGGCTGTCGCGCGCGGTGACCTCTCGCAGAAGATCACCGTGGCGGCGCAGGGCGAGATCCTGGAGCTGAAGGACACCGTCAACACGATGGTGGACCAGTTGTCGTCGTTCGCCGACGAGGTGACGCGGGTGGCCCGTGAGGTGGGCATTGAGGGCAAGCTCGGCGGTCAGGCGCAGGTGCGTGGCGTCTCCGGCACCTGGCGGGACCTCACCGAGAACGTCAACCAGCTTGCCGGCAACCTGACCAGCCAGGTCCGCAACATCTCCCAGGTCTCCACCGCCGTGGCGAAGGGTGACCTGTCGCAGAAGATCACCGTCGACGCCCAGGGCGAGATCCTGGAGCTGAAGAACACCGTCAACACGATGGTCGACCAGTTGTCGTCGTTCGCCGACGAGGTGACCCGGGTGGCCCGTGAGGTGGGCACCGAGGGCAACCTGGGCGGTCAGGCCCAGGTCAAGGGCGTCAGCGGTACGTGGCGGGACCTGACCGACAACGTGAACTCGATGGCGTCGAACCTGACCAGCCAGGTGCGGAACATCGCCTCGGTGACCACGGCCGTCGCCAAGGGTGACCTGTCGCAGAAGATCACGGTGGACGCGCGGGGCGAGATCCTGGAGCTGAAGTCGACTGTCAACACGATGGTGGATCAGCTCTCGTCGTTCGCCGACGAGGTGACCCGGGTGGCCCGTGAGGTGGGCACCGAGGGCAAGCTGGGCGGCCAGGCCCAGGTGCGCGGGGTCGCCGGCACCTGGCGGGATCTGACCGACAACGTCAACTCGATGGCCTCGAACCTGACCGCCCAGGTGCGCAACATCGCGCAGGTCTCCACGGCGGTGGCCAAGGGTGACCTGTCGCAGAAGATCACGGTGGACGCGCGGGGCGAGATCCTGGAGCTGAAGTCGACTGTCAACACGATGGTGGATCAGCTCTC
>NZ_JBIAKN010000003.1:480147-697545 GCF_042872475.1 Micromonospora sp. NPDC005252
CGTCGTTCGCCGACGAGGTGACCCGGGTGGCCCGTGAGGTGGGCACCGAGGGCAAGCTCGGCGGTCAGGCCCAGGTGAAGGGCGTCAGCGGTACGTGGCGGGATCTGACCGACAACGTGAACTCGATGGCGTCGAACCTGACCAGCCAGGTCCGCAACATCGCCTCGGTGACCACCGCAGTGGCGAAGGGCGACCTGAGCCAGAAGATCACCGTGGACGCGCAGGGCGAGATCCTGGAGCTGAAGTCGACGGTCAACACGATGGTGGACCAGCTCTCGTCGTTCGCCGACGAGGTGACCCGGGTGGCCCGCGAGGTCGGCATTGAGGGCAAGCTGGGCGGTCAGGCGCAGGTCAAGGGCGTCTCCGGCACCTGGCGCGACCTCACCGAGAACGTCAACCAGCTCGCCTCGACGCTGACCACCCAGCTGCGGGCCATCGCCCAGGTGTCCACGTCGGTGACCCGCGGCGACCTGACCCAGCGGATCGCGGTCAAGGCGCAGGGCGAGGTCGCCGAGCTGAAGGACAACATCAACCAGATGATCGTCACCCTCCGGGAGACGACCAAGAAGAACGCCGAGCAGGGCTGGCTGGACTCGAACCTGGCCCGCATCGGCGGCCTGTTGCAGGGCCAGCGGGACCTGGTCGAGGTCTGCCGCATGATCATGACCGAGGTGACCCCGCTGGTCGACGCCCAGCTCGGCGCCTTCTTCCTGGCCGACGACACCGACGGCAGCATGCGGCTGCGGTTGACCTCGTCGTACGGGTACGTGGCCCGCGGGCACGACGTCACCTTCGGGCCGGGTGAGGGGCTGGTCGGCCAGACCGCCCTCTCGCGCCGGACGATCCGGGTCAGCGCCTCCCCGAACAGCCGCCTCACGCTGCGCTCCGGCCTGGCGGAGACGCCCCCGTCCGACCTGGTGGTGCTCCCCGTGCTGTTCGAGGGGGAGCTGCTCGGGGTGATCGAGTTCGCCAGCGTGGCCGCCTTCTCCGAGCTGCACCTGTCGTTCCTGGAGCGGCTGGTGCTCACCATCGGCATCGCGGTCAACACCATCCAGGCCAACCGGCGTACGGAGGAGCTGCTGGCCCAGTCGCAGCGACTCGCGCACGAGTTGCAGGAGCAGTCGGCGGAGTTGCAGCGCACCAACGCCGAGCTGGAGGAGAAGGCCACCCTGCTCTCCGAGCAGAAGGGCAACATCGAGACCAAGAACCGGGAGATCGAGTTGGCCCGGCTCGGCCTGGAGGAGAAGGCGCAGCAGCTCACGCGGGCCTCGGCGTACAAGTCGGAGTTCCTGGCCAACATGAGCCACGAGCTGCGTACGCCGCTGAACTCGCTGCTGTTGCTGGCCCGGCTGCTGGCGGAGAACTCGGAGCAGAACCTCAACCCGAAGCAGATCGAGTTCGCCCGGACCATCCACAGTGCCGGCTCGGACCTGCTCTCGCTGATCGACGACATCCTGGACCTGTCCAAGATCGAGGCCGGCCGGATGGACGTCGAGCCCACCGAGATCCGCTTCGCGGAGATCCGCGGCTACGTCGAGCAGGCGTTCGCGCCGCAGGCCGAGGAGAAGAACCTCGACTTCCAGGTACGGGTCAGCAAGGATCTGCCGCCGGCGTTGGTCACCGACGCGCAGCGGTTGCAGCAGATCCTGCGCAACCTGCTCTCGAACGCGGTGAAGTTCACCGACAACGGCGCGGTGACGTTGCGGATCGCCCCGGCGGCCGAGAACGCGGTCTTCGACGTGCCGGCGCTGACCAACGCCCAGCAGGTGATCGCCTTCACGGTGATCGACACCGGCATCGGCATCTCCGACGACAAGCTGTCGATCATCTTCGAGGCGTTCCAGCAGGCGGACGGCACGACCAGCCGCCGCTACGGCGGCACCGGCCTGGGGCTGTCGATCAGCCGTGACCTGGCCCGGCTGATCGGTGGCACCATCACGGTGTCGTCGGCGCCCGGGCAGGGTTCGACGTTCACGTTGTTCGTGCCGCAGGTCCTCGCTCCGGACGCGGTGGTCGCGCCCCAGCCGCCGTCACCGCAGCGTGCCGGCCTGCCGTCGTCGCTGCTGATGCCGCCGCTGGAGCTCCTGCCGGCGCGGCCGGAGGCGCCGGCCACCCGTCAGCTGGACGGCGCCACCGTGCTGATCGTGGACGACGACGTCCGCAACGTCTTCGCTCTGACCAGCGCGTTGGAGCTGCACGGCATGACCGTGCTGTACTCGGACAACGGGGCGGACGGCGTCCGCCTGTTGGCCGAGCACCCGGAGGTGGACATCGTGCTGATGGACGCCATGATGCCGGACCAGGACGGATACGAGACGACCCGCCAGATCCGCCGTAACCACCGGTTCGCCGACCTTCCGGTCGTCTTCCTGACCGCGAAGGCGATGCCGGGTGACCGCGAGTCCGCGCTCGCGGCCGGAGGAAGCGACTACATCACCAAGCCGGTCGACCTGGATGACCTGATCGAGTTGATGTCGTCCTGGATCAGCGGCGGCCGGACCGAGGAGACTTCGTGACCCAGATGGCCAAGGCGCTGCTCGTGGACGACCGCCGCGAGAATCTGATGGCGCTGGAGGCGATCCTCCAGGGCCTGCCGGTTCAGTCGGTGGCTGTGGAGAGCGGCGAGGCGGCGCTCAAGCAGCTGCTGGTGGACGACTTCGCGGTGATCCTGTTGGACGCGCAGATGCCGGACATGGACGGCTTCGAGACGGCCAGCCACATCAAGCGCCGGGAGCGGACCCGGCACGTGCCGATCATCTTCCTCACCGCCGCCGACCGGGACGCCCAGCTCGCGCTCCGCGGCTATCAGGTGGGTGCGGTGGACTACCTGACCAAGCCGTTCGACCCGTGGGTGCTGCGGGCCAAGGTGTCGGTCTTCGTCGAGCTGTGGGTGAAGACCCGGCAGTTGGCCGCCCAGTCGGACCTGGTTCGGGAGCGCGACACGCAGTGGCGGCGGCTCACCGACGCGGTCGACGAGGCGACCACGCTGCTCCGCTCCGACGACCAGGAGTCGCGGGGCCGTGCGGTGGAGCTGCTGGAGCAGGCCCGCTGGGGCAGCTCGGCCTGACCCGGCCGGTCAGCCGTCGCCGGGGCGCAGATGGCCGGTCTGGGCCCGGCGGATCCGCCAGCGCTCGCCCAGCGAGTCGATTTCCTCCTGCACGAAGATGAAGAAGTCGCGCATCTCGGCCACCCGTTCGCCGGCCGGCGTCTGCGGGCCGTTGAGGGCGTCCACCCCGGAGCTGGCCACGTCGATGAACGTCTTGTAGATCGCGGTCTTGGTGATGGTCCCCTCGTACCAGGGGTTGTCCGGCATCCGGTAGCGATCGCGGCGGGACCGGGGGACGGGCTCGCGGATCAGCATGCCGAACTGGGTGAGATAGCGGACCGCGCCGCTGACCGCCGCCGCGCTGACCCCGAGCCGCTCGCCGATCTCGGCGGCCGTCAGGGGGTCGTCGGCGCTCATCACGGTGAACAACACCCGGGCGGCCATCCGTGGGAAGCCGACCTCGGCGAACGTGAGGGCCATCCGTTCGACGAAGAGGTGCACGGGGTCGTGGCCGTCGTCGGCTGCCATGGCGGTCCCTCCCTGCGCGGTTCGTGGGCACCG
Organism: Micromonospora sp. NPDC005252; assembly: GCF_042872475.1. Lineage (NCBI taxonomy): Bacteria > Bacillati > Actinomycetota > Actinomycetes > Micromonosporales > Micromonosporaceae > Micromonospora > Micromonospora sp. NPDC005252. The sequence continues at coordinate 483,755 of NZ_JBIAKN010000003.1, forward strand.
ATGGTGCACCGACTCTCACTGTCTTCACAACTTTGTGAAACGAGTGTAGCTTCCGAGATATGGAAACTCCGATTGAGGTGTCCGGCCTGGTCAAGACCTTCGGCCGGACCCGGGCGCTGGACGGTCTCGATTTGACCGTCCGCGCCGGCGAGGTGCACGGCTTCCTCGGCCCGAACGGCGCCGGCAAGTCGACCGCCATCCGGGCCCTGCTCGGCCTGCTGCGGACGGACGCGGGGGACGTCCGACTGCTCGGCGGTGACCCGTGGCGCGACGCGGTGGCCCTGCACCGCCGGCTGGCGTACGTGCCAGGCGATGTGACGCTCTGGCCCAACCTCTCCGGCGGCGAGGTCATCGACCTGCTCGGCCGGATGCGCGGCGGCCTCGACCCGGCCCGCCGAGCCGAACTGCTCGACTCCTTCGAGTTGGACCCCCGCAAGAAGGGCCGGGCGTACTCCAAGGGCAACCGGCAGAAGGTCGGCCTGGTGGCCGCCCTCGCGTCGGACGTCGAACTGCTCATCCTGGACGAGCCGACCTCCGGCCTGGACCCGCTCATGGAGGAGGTCTTCCAGCACTGGGTGCGCCGGGCCAAGGCCGACGGTCGCACCGTGCTGCTCTCCAGCCACATCCTGGCCGAGGTGGAGGCGCTCTGTGAGCGGGTGACGATCATCCGCAACGGGCGGGACGTGGAGACCGGCACCCTGAGCGAGCTTCGGCACCTGCGACGCACCTCGATCGAGGCCGAAGTGACCGGCCCGGTGGACGGGCTGGGTCAGCTCGGCGGGGTACACGACCTGCGGGTGGACGGGCAGCGGGTGCGCTTCGACGTGGAGAACGCCGCGCTGGACGCCGCGCTGCGTCGGCTCACCGAGATCGGCGTACGCAGCCTGACCAGCCAACCGCCCACGCTGGAGGAGCTGTTCCTGCGGCACTACCAGGCCGAGCAGGTGCGGTCATGACCGCCCTCACCGGCACCCGGCACCTGGTGCGGCTGATCCTGCGGCGGGACCGCGTCGTGCTGCCGATCTGGATCCTCCTGCTGGCCGTGCTGCCGGCCAGCTACGCCGGCACGTACGCCGAGCTGTACCCGACCGCCGCCGAGCGGGCCGCGTACGTGGCGAGCACGGCGAGCAACCCGTCGATCGTCGCGCTGCTCGGCCCGGTGTTCGGCGACAGCGTCGGCGCGCTCACCGTCCAGCGGGCCGGCCTGCTGATGTTGTTCGCCGCGTTGGCCAGCCTGCTGACGGTGGTGCGGCACACCCGCACCGAGGAGGAGGCCGGCCGGCGGGAGTTGCTCGGCGCGACGGTCCTCGGCCGGTACGCCGGTCTGACCGCGGCGCTGCTGGTGACGTACGCCGCGAATGTGCTGCTCGGCCTGCTCACCGCCGGTGGCCTGGTCGCCGCGGGTCTGCCCGGCGCGGGTTCGCTGCTCTTCGGTGCCGGCTTGGCGCTCACCGGCGTCGCCTTCGCCACGGTCGGCGGTCTGGCCGCACAGCTCACCGAGAGCGCCGGCGGCGCGCGCGGCATCGCCCTGGGGGTGCTCGGGTTGGCCTTCGTGCTGCGGCTGGCGGGCGACGCCGGAGGGTCCGGCGGCACCGGTGGAAAGACCGAATGGCTGAGCTGGGTCTCGCCGCTGGGCTGGGCGCCCCGGGGGCGGGCCTTCGCCGGTGACCACTGGTGGGTGCTGCTGCTGCCGGTGCTGTTCGCCGCGGTGGTCGCGCTCGTCGCGTACCCCGTCTCGGTGCGCCGGGACCTCGGCGCGGGGGTGCTGCCGCCGCGGCTCGGCCCGGCCACCGCCGGTCCGCGGCTGGCCGGCCCGTTCGGGCTGGCCTGGCGACTGCACCGGGGCCCGTTGCTCGGCTGGACGGTCGGCTTCGGGCTGCTCGGTCTGGTGCTGGGCGGCGCGGCGGACGCGGCCGGCGACGCGGTGCAGGGCAACCAGCAGTTCGCCGAGATCCTGGCCCGTCTGGGCGGCACCTCGGCCCTGGCCGAGGCGTACCTCGGAAGCTCGTTGAGCCTGACCGCGCTGGCCGCCGCCGGGTACGGCATCCAGGCGGCGCTGCGGGCGCGGGCCGAGGAGACCGCCGGGCGGGCCGAACCGCTGCTCGCCACGGCGGTGAGCCGGTCCCGCTGGCTGGCGGCGCACCTGCTCTTCGCGCTGCTCGGCCCGGTGGTGGTGCTGGCCGTGGCGGGGCTCGCGACCGGGCTGTCGTACGGCCTCAGCGTGGGCGACGTCGGTGGTGAGCTGCCCCGGCTGCTCGGCGCGGGGCTGGCCCAGGTGCCGGCGGTGTGGGTGCTCGCCGGGCTCGCCGCGCTGCTGGTGGGCTGGCTGCCCCGGTTCTCCGCGGCGGCCTGGGCCGTTCTCGCCGGCTGCCTGCTGCTCGGTCAGCTCGGCGCGGTGCTGAAGCTGAGCCAGTGGGCGCTGGACGTCTCCCCGTTCACGCACACCCCCCAGGTCCTGGGCGACAACTGGACGGCCACCCCCCTGGCGGCCCTGACGGTGATCACGGCAGCCCTCCTGGCCCTGGCCCTACGCACCTTCCAAACCCGCGACATCCCCACCCAGTAACCCCCGGCCCCCTGGAACCGCGTTGATCATGAAGTTATTGCCGACAAATGGGACGGAGATTGGCAATAACTTCATGATCAACGCTGGAGGCGGCCGGGACCCAGGCCGGGGGTGGGGTGGGGTGGGGGTCAGCCGGTGGGTTGGTCGTTGCGGATCATCAGGGCGCTGCGCAGGCCGGTGATGTCCAGGACGCGGATCAGGAACTCGCCGACGTGGGTGAGCATCAGCAGGCTCTGCGCGTGACTGGCCTTGCGGCTGAGCACCACGAGCGTGCCCAGGCCCTGCGAGTCGCAGAAGGTGACGCCGCCGAGGTCGAGCACGATCCGCGGGGGCGGGTCGGCCAGCACCTCGTTGACGACGGTGCTGAGCTGGGCGGCCGTGAGCATGTCGATCTCACCGGCCAGGCGCAGCACTGCTTCGTCGCCCGTCCGGTGTAGCGTGATGGACAGTTCGGCACGATCCACCCGGTCAGCCTAGCGCGATCCAGCCGACCCGGCCTGTTGAGGCCGAGAGCCGCTGGCCGGCCTGTGTCGGGGCTGGTGACGGGTGCCGGCAGCGGGTGAGCCTGGTAACCCCGGCCCGGGGTGGCTGCTGGTTGACCGTCCGTCGCTGACACAATGGCGGCATCGTGACCGACATCGTTTCCGCCGGATCTGGCCGTTACCCGGCCAACGCGCCGGCTTCCGAGGCCCTGTTCGACCGCGCCCGCGCCATCGTGCCGGGCGGGGTGAACTCCCCCGTGCGCGCCTTCCAGGCGGTCGGCGGCACCCCGCGTTTCATGGTCCGTGGCGAGGGCCCGTGGCTGTACGACGCCGACGGTCGCCGCTACGTCGACCTGGTCTGCTCCTGGGGTCCGCTGATCCTCGGGCACGCCCACCCGGAGGTGGTGGAGGCCGTGCAGGCCGCCGCCGCTCGGGGCACCAGCTTCGGCACGCCCACCCCGGGTGAGGTGGAGCTGGCCGCCGAGATCGTCGACCGGACGCCTGTGGAGCAGGTGCGCCTGGTCAACTCCGGCACCGAGGCCACCATGTCGGCGATCCGGCTGGCTCGCGGCTTCACCGGCCGTTCCAAGATCGTCAAGTTCGCCGGCTGCTACCACGGCCATGTCGACGCGCTGCTCGCCTCCGCCGGCTCCGGCGTGGCGACGCTCGGCCTGCCCGACTCGCCCGGCGTGACCGGCGCGGCGGCCAGCGAGACGATCGTCCTGCCGTACAACGACATCCGGGCCGTCGAGGAGGCGTTCGCCGCCGAGGGCCCGCACATCGCCGCGGTGATCACCGAGGCCGCCGCCGGCAACATGGGCGTGGTGGCCCCCCGCGACGGGTTCAATCAGCAGCTCGCCCGGATCGCGCACGCACACGGCGCGCTGCTCGTGGTCGACGAGGTGATGACCGGGTTCCGGGTCTCCCGCGCCGGGTGGCACGGCCTCGACGCCTCCGACGCCGACCTGTGGACGTACGGCAAGGTCATGGGTGGTGGGCTGCCCGCGGCGGCCTTCGGCGGGCGCGCGGACATCATGGCGCGTCTCGCGCCGGCCGGCCCGGTCTACCAGGCCGGCACGCTCTCCGGTAACCCGCTGGCCTGCGCCGCAGGCCTGGCCACCCTGCGGCTGGCCGACGACGCGCTGTACCGCAAGCTCGACGACACGGCCGCCGTCGTGGGCAAGCTCGCGTCCGACGCGCTGGCCGCCGCCGGGGTCCCGCACCGTTTGTCGTACGCGGGCAGCATGTTCTCGATCTTCTTCACCGATGCCGATGTCGTCGATTACGACAGTGCCCGCACCCAGCAGGTGCCGGCGTTCAAGGCGTTCTTCCACGCGATGCTCGCCGCCGGCGTCTACCTGCCGCCGAGCGCGTTCGAGTCGTGGTTCGTGTCGGCGGTGCTCGACGACGCCGCTCTGGAGCACATCGCCGCAGCGCTGCCGACGGCGGCGAACGCGGCGGCGGCGGCTGGTCACGGAGGGTCGTAAACGGTGAGCAAGACGGTGGTCCACGTGCTCCGGCACGGTGAGGTGCACAATCCCGACCAGATCCTGTACGGGCGGCTGCCAGGTTTCCGCCTGTCCGAGCTGGGCGTGCAGATGGCCAAGGCGGCCGCGCAGGGGCTGGCCGATCGGGAGGTCGTGCACGTGGTGGCCAGTCCGCTGGAGCGCGCCCAGCAGACCGCCGAGCCGATCGCCGCCCAGTTCGGGCTGCCGGTCGGGGTGGACGAGCGGCTGATCGAGAGCGCCAACTGGTTCGAGGGCAAGAAGGTCTCCCCGGGTGACGGGTCGTTCCGCGACCCGCGCAACTGGTGGGTGCTACGCGACCCGGTGACGCCGTCCTGGGGTGAGGCGTACCGGGTGATCGCCGAGCGGATGTTCGCCGCCGTGCACGCCGCCCGCGTTGCCGCCGAGGGCCGCGAGGCGGTGCTGGTGTCCCACCAGCTCCCGATCTGGACGCTGCGCCGCTACGTCGAGCGCAAGCGGCTCTGGCACGACCCGCGCAAGCGGCAGTGCGGGCTGGCGAGCCTCACCTCGTTCCACTTCGACGGCGCGAAGGTGGTGGGCATCGGCTACAGCGAGCCGGCCGCGCACCTCATCGCCCTCTCCGCGACAGCCCGGACGGCCAAGGGGGCCTGATGACCGCCCGGAGGTGGACCGCCGGTCTGCTCGCCGCCGTCACCGCGGTGGCGCTGGTGGGCTGCACGTCGTCGAAGGGGCAGGAGAAGACCTGCTCGACCACCTCCGACGGCATCATCGAGTGCGCACCGGACCAGCGTTCGGCCCCTCCGAAGCTCGCCGGTGAGCTGCTCACCGGCGGCACCTACGACGTGAGTGCGGCCCGCGGGCAGGTCGTGGTGGTCAACTTCTGGGGCTCCTGGTGCGCGCCGTGCCGCGCCGAGGCCGACGACCTGGAAGCCACCTACCAGGCCACCAAGGGCTCCGGGGTGGGCTTCCTCGGCATCAACGTGCAGGACCAGCGGGACAAGGCCAAGGCGTTCGAGGAGGGCCGGGTCACCTATCCGAGCCTGTTCGACCCGTCCAGCCGTCTGGCGCTCGACCTGGACATCCCGCCGAACACCGTCCCGGCGACCGTGGTGCTCGACCGGGAGGGCAGGGTCGCGGTGGTGATCCGCGCCGCCGTCAAGCAGGAGGGCCTGCAACCGATCGTCGAGCGGGTCGCGGCCGAGAAGCCGGCGCCGAACTGATGGGTGAGACCTTCAGGGAGTTGGCCCAGAGCGGGCCGCTGGTGCTCGCCATCGGCGCGGCGGCGCTCGCCGGCCTGGTCAGCTTCCTCTCCCCGTGCGTGCTCCCGCTGGTCCCCGGCTACCTGTCGTACGTCACCGGTCTGGCCGGCGCCGACCTGGAGGGCCGCCGCCCGGCGACGGCCCCCGCGCCCGCCGAGACCACCGGCGGGGGTGTCGCGGTCCGGGAGCGGACGGCACCGTCGGCGGCGGTCAAGGGGCGGGTGCTCGCCGGCACCCTGCTCTTCATCGCCGGCTTCACGGTCGTCTTCGTCGCCACCGCGATCCTGTTCGCCGGCATCGGTCGGGTCTTCTTCGACTACAAGCGCGAACTGCAGATCGGCATCGGCGCGCTGATCATCGTGCTCGGCCTGGGCTACCTCGGCATGATTCCCGCCCTGCAACGTGAGTTCCGGATCTCCCGGCTGCCGTCGGCCGGCCTGCTCGGCGCACCCGTGTTCGGCGCGGTCTTCGCGCTCAGTTGGGTGCCGTGCACCGGTCCGACCCTCGGCGCGGTGATGGGCATGGCCGCCAGCAGCGGTCAGAGCGACCGCGCCGTGGTGCTCGCCGTGGCGTACTGCCTCGGGTTGGGGATACCGTTCGTCGTCTTCGGGCTGGGCTTCCAGCGCCTGCTCGGGGTCTTCCGCGCCATCCGGCGCAACAGCCGCTGGGTCACCCGGGTCGGCGGCGCCCTGCTCATCCTGATCGGCCTGGCGCTGGTCACCGGCGGATGGCAGAGCTTCGTGATCTGGTTGCAGACCACCGTCGGGGTGGGCGAGGTGAGCATCTGATGACGGTCGTCGACGACCGACCGGAGACCGTGGCTCCGGCGCCCCGGCGCCGGCCCAATCGGCTGCTGGCCCTGCTGCGCAACTCGTGGCGGCAGCTCACCAGCATGCGTACGGCGCTGATCCTGCTCTTCCTGCTGGCCATCGCCGCGATCCCCGGTTCGGTGCTGCCGCAGCGGGGGATCAGCCCGGAGAAGGTCAACCAGTACTTCACCGACCACCCGGACTGGGCCCCCCGACTGGACCGGATCGGGGCGTTCGAGGTCTTCGGTTCGGTCTGGTTCTCCGCGATCTACCTGCTGCTGTTCACGTCGCTGATCGGCTGCATCACGCCCCGGCTGCGCGACCACGTCCGGGCGCTGCGGTCCCGGCCACCGGCCGCGCCGAAGCAGTTGGCGCGGCTGCCGCAGCACGCCGTACTGCCCGCCCCAGCCGGTGGCGCGGCCGCCGTCGCCGAGGTGCTGCGCAAGCGACGCTGGCGGGTCGAGGTCCGCGGCGACGAGGTCTCCGCCGAGAAGGGCTACCTCAAGGAGACCGGCAACCTGCTGTTCCACACCTCGCTGATCGCGGTGCTGATCGGTGTCGCGCTCGGCTCGTGGTACGGCTGGAGCGGCAACCGGCTGCTCGTGGCGGGCGCGGACAACGCGTTCTGCAACACCCGCCAGCAGTACGCCGAGGCCAAGCTCGGCCCCCGCGTCGACAGCGCGGACCTGCCCCGCTTCTGCCTGCGGCTGGACGACTTCCAGGCCCGGTTCCTGCCGTCCGGCCAGCCGGAGTTCTTCAACGCCCGGGTGACCGTCGACGGCCCGGACGAGCCGACCCGCAGCGCGGACTTCTCGGTGAACTCACCGCTGCGACTCGCCGACGCGAGCGTCTACCTGCTCGGCCACGGGTACGCCCCGGTGATCCGCTACACCGACCGGTTCGGCAACAGCCAGGTCAGTGACGAGCCGTTCCTGACCACCGGCGACATGGGCCTGACCAGCGAGGGGCTGGCGGCCTTCCCGGACGCGAACGTCGACCCGGCCACCGGCAAGCGGACACCGGGTGAGCAGATGGCGTTCACCGGCATCTACCTGCCCACCGCGCCGCAGCAGGCCCCGTTCGTCCGCTCCGAGTACCCGACCGAGCGCAACCCGGCGCTGAACCTGGTCGCCTACCGGGGCAACCTCGGCCTGGACGCCGGCATCCCCGGCTCGGTCTACCAGCTCGACCAGCGGCAGGTGCGCAACGGCAAGGTCAAGGAGATCGGCAGCAAGCTGCTGCGCAAGGGCGAGAAGTGGACGCTTGACGACGGCACGACCGTCGAGTTCCTGGGCACCGAGCGGTACGTGACGCTCTCCGTCCGGCACGACCCCGGCTCGACGCCGCTGCTGGTGAGCTGCGGCGCCCTGCTGGTCGGGCTGATGGGCTCGCTTTTCGGTAGGCGCCGCCGGGTGTTCTTCCGGGTGGCACCGGCCGACCCGGCGGATGGATCTCCGACGGGCGGTAGTAGCTTGATGGAGGCCGGTGGGTTGCCGCGCACCGACTATCCAGGGTTCGCCGACGAGTTCGCCCAGCTCGTCACCGCCGTGAGCGGTGCCGACGGGGCTGCCGAGCGGGCCGGCACCGACGCTGACTCCAGCGACCGGGCCGGTGTGCGAGAAGGGACCGAGTGATGTCCGCGCTCTCCGACAATCTGGTGACCTTCGCGATCCTGACGTACCTGATCGCGATGATCAGTCACGCCGTCGAGTACGCGCTGGGCAACGCGCGTACCCGGGTCGCCGTGGCGTCGCCCGCCCGCGAGCTGGTGGGTGCGGGGGTCGGTGGTGGCGGTGGCGTCATCCCGGAGCCGCCCGCGCCGGTCCCGCCGACGGTCGACGGCGCGGCGCGTCGGGCCCGGATCGCCGGCCTGGTCGCGGTGGGTGCCACCGCGTTGGCCGCCGTGCTGCACCTCGCGGCGCTTGTCACGCGGGGTCTGGCCGCCGACCGGATGCCGTGGGGCAACATGTACGAGTTCGTGCTCACGGTGACGTTCATCGGGGTCGCGGCCTGGCTCGTGGTGCTCTGGAAGCGCCCGGCGTTGCGCAAGCTCGGGCTGTTCCTGACCCTGGTGATGGTGCTGCTGGTGGCCACCGCCGAGCTGGTCCTGTACGTGCCGATCGTGCCGCTGGTGCCGGCCCTGAACTCGTACTGGTTCGTCATCCACGTCTCGACCATCGTCTTCGCGTCCGGCATCTTCCTGCTCGGCGCGGTGCCGGCGGTCGGCTTCCTGATGCGCAACGGGTACGAGCAGGGCAAGCGGAGCTTCCCGTACACCCTCGCGAAGCGGCTGCCGGGCGCGGTCAGCCTGGAGCGGCTGACCTTCGCGCTGCACGCGTTCGCGTTCCCGATCTTCACGTTCGCGGTCATCGCCGGCGCGATCTGGGCCGAGGCGGCCTGGGGCCGGCCGTGGGGCTGGGACCCGAAGGAGACCTGGGCGTTCATCTCCTGGGTCGTCTACGCCGGCTACCTGCACGCTCGCGCCACGCCCAGCGTGAAGCGCAACGTGGCCACCTGGATCGCGGTGATCGGCTTCCTCACCATGCTGATGAACCTGTTCGGCGTGAACATCTTCTTCACCGGCCTGCACTCGTACGGCGGGCTGAACTGACCCTGGTCGACGACGCGCGGGCCGGCCACGGAATCGTCCGTGACCGGCCCGCCGTCTGTCGTTGCCCTGGTCAGCTCACGGTCACCGGGGCGATGTCGTTGCTCGGGTCGTCGTCAACCCGCGGGTAGCGGCCGTACGGCTGCACCTCGCCGGCGGCTCCGGTGAGGCTGTCGATGCGCAGGTCGAAGGTGACCGTGTGGCTCGTCCCGGCCGGGAACACGGCCCCCGGCCCGTTGCAGTACCAGGTCGTCGGGGCGTCTCCGGCGGTCTCATCGTCGCCGTTGAGCCAGCAGCCCGACGGGTTGGCGAGCACTGTGGTGCCGGCCGGCGGCACGAAGAGGAAGGCGCCGACGCCGTCACCGGAGTTGGTGGCGTCCGGGACACCGGGGCCCTCGTTGCGGAGGCCCACCGTGACCCGGACGGTGTCACCGACGGCCCCGGTGACGGTTGCGCCCTCGGCGACGATGTCGAAGGCGCCCTGGACGTTCCGCAGGTAGGTCTGCCCGCCAGCGCCGGTCACCTCGACCGGGATCACGCCGAGCGGCCGCCCGACCGCGCGCAGCCGCAGTGCCTGGTCGGCCTCGCGGCGCGCGAGTTTCACACCACTGGGCAGCGGCCCGGCGCTGGCCAGCGGCTCCACGATCTGCGTGATCCGCTTGTCGCCGAGGGTGGCCGGGCCGACAGTGGTGGCGAGCCCGCCGCGCAGCTCGTGCCGCTGGCCGGGCGCGAAGGTGCCGCGCACGGTGCAGACGGCCACGGTGGCGAGCACCTGGTCGGTGCCGTACCGGCAGTTGCGGTAGCTTGCCGGGACCAGGCCCACCGGGAAGCGCATGGTGAGCCGCAGGTCGACGGTCGGCTGGTCACCGGCGTTGACCACGGCCACCGGGACGGGGCGCGTGTCGCCCACCTCGACGCCGGAGACGTACTCGTCGACCATGTCGAGCAGGTCGGGCCCGGACCGCACGGTGATCGTCGCCTGCTGGGTGTACGCCTCGGTCTGCTCGCCGAATGCCGTGTAGTCGAGCGTGCCGGTCACGCCGTCGGCGGCACCGGGAGCGGCCCGGAACACCACCGGCACGGTGCCGGTGAGCGTGCCGAAGTCGTCGACGGCGTTCGGTGGCATCGGGCAGGTGACCGAGGTGGCCTCGGTGACGCACCAGTCGGGGAAGCTGGCGGTGGCCACGCCGGCCAGGCCGGCCAGGTCGATGGTCACCCGGGGCTGGGTGGCCCCGGTGCTGGTCAGGGTGAGCGGCACCGTCCGGGCGGGAGCACCGGGGCCGCCGACCGTCAGGTCCCCCAGCCAGCCGCTGACCCAACCGGGGTCGTCAGCGGCCGCAGCGGGACCGGCCACCACGCCGACCGCCGTGGTGGCCACGACCAGCGCGCTCAGACCGCGCAGGAGCCTGCCACGCGTAACGTGCACAGATCTCATCGATCTCCTTGGTGAGGGATGAGCCGGTCGGTAGAAGCCGGGGCTGCTGCGACCCGACCCGACCGGCACCCCTGATCCTAGAGATCGCCTGTGACAGTTCTCGATCAGTCGATCGGAGCCTGAATACCGTCGGAACGGGCCTCGCCGCGTGGCGGCGGCCCGGGTCGCCAGCGGCGCAACGCCCGCTCGACCTGGATGGTGACCTGATAGGACACCTCGGGCAGGTCGGCCAGCCCGATCCGCTCGCCCCGCAGCGCCACCTGCGCGTGCAGCTCCCGGGCGATGGTGTCGCGCAGCTCGACCAGCAGCGGCGACAACCCGTCCGGGTCGCCGTCGACGTACGCGTCCGACATGCCCCCAGCCTGCGCCGGGGTCCGGCCGTTCGGCCAGGACCGGTGAGATGTGTCCGCAGGGCTTGACCCACGCCGATGGGGTGGCGTCCTGCGCCCCGCAGGGCACCACGTCGGCGATCCGGTGTGGAGCAGGGTCAGCCGCCGAACCAGCCCGGCACGTCGAGGCGGAACCAGTTGGCCGAGGCCATCGTGCGCAGGTCGTCCTCCAGGGCGGCGACGCGTTCCTCGCCCAGGGCCTCGGCCCACTGCTCGCGCAGCCGGTCGAAGGTCTCCGCCGAGCGGCGTAGCCCGTCGGCGCCGTGTTCCGTCACCCGGACCAGCCGGCGGCGGGCGTCGGACGGATCGTCGACCCGTTCCAGGTAGCCGACGGAGACCAGCCGGTCGACCGTCTTGCCGGCCGCCTGCTTGGAGATGCCCAGCCGTTGGCCCAGCTCGGTGGCGGTGGTGCCGTGCACCCCGACGGCCTGCAACACGAAGCCGTGCAACGGGCGCAGCTCGGGATGCCCCTGCCGGGCCAGTTCGGCGTGCAGGTCGTCGATCAGGGTGCGGAAGCCGGCCAGCAGCAGCAGCGGGAGCTGGAAGCCGGGCCGGGCGGGATCAGCGGTTGCCATGTTCGACAACCACGTTTACTATTTCGTCAACCACGTTGACCATTTTACGGCGTACGCCGTGGAAGCAGGTAACCATGTCCGTCTTTCCCGTCCACACCGCCGAGACCGCACCCACCGCCGCCCGCCGGACCGTCGAGGGCGTACGCGGCCGGTTCGGCTGGCTGCCCACCCCGGTGGCGCTGATGGCCGAGTCGCCACAGCTGCTCAGCGGCTTCCTCACCGCCAGCGCGGGCTTCGAACAGACCAGCCTCGCGCCGGTGGAGCGGGAGGTGGTCATCCTGACCGTCTCCACCTCGCACGAATGCCACGTCTGCGTGGCCCTGCACACCGGCAAGCTCACCGAGATCGGCGCGAGCACCGCGCTGATCACCGCGCTGCGCGCCGGCACGGAGCTGCCCGAGCCGGGACTGGAGGCGCTGCGCCAGTTCACGCTGGCCGTGCTCAGGCACCAGGGCGCGGTGCCCGACGAGGAGTTGGAAGCCTTCCTGGCGGCCGGCTACCAGCCCCGGCAGGCGCTGGAGGTGGTGCTCGGCGTCGGGGCGTACACGATGTCCGCCTTCGCCAACCGGCTCACCCGCGCGCCGCTCGACCCGCCGCTGGCCGCCCACGCCTGGGCGCCCGCCGCCTGACCGCCGCATCGCCCGCCGCCCGCAGGGCTGACCAGCGGCGGCGGCCCTCAGCCCGCACCGAGGAAGTCGCGCAGCAGGGCCAGCATCTCGTCCGGGCGTTCCTCGTACAGCCAGTGTCCGCAGTCGTCGATCACTTCGCCGCGGACCGTGTCGGCGTACCGGCGGACCTGCTCGGCGACCTGTCCACCGAGGCTGGCCGACGCGCCGACGGCCAGCACCGGCATCGTCAGCTTCGTGGCCCGGTACGCCGCGTTGTCGACGATGTCCTGATCGAACGCCCGGAAGTAGGCGAAGCTGGCCCGCAGGTGCGCCGGGTCGCGCAGGTGGCGGGCGTACTCCTCGATGTCGGGAGCGGCGATGCTGCTCTTGCGCACCATCAGGGCATCGGTGAACCGGTCCACCCAGAGCGACTCCCGCCCGCGGACCAGCTCCTCCGCGAGCCCGTTGCCGATCGAGAAGAAGCCGAAGTTCCACACCCCCGGCCCGGCCGCGGTGAGCGCGGGGAACGTGTAGATGCTCTCGTCGGGAATCGGCGCCTCGGTGAGCGCCAGCCGGCTCACCCGCTCCGGATGGGCGGCGGCGTACGCGTACGCCACCATCGTTCCCAGGTCGTGCCCGACCACTCGCAGGTCGGCGGTCAGGCCGAGCTGGTCGAGCAGTCCGTGCAGGTCAGCGGCCACCGTCTTCTTGTCGTACCCGCCGGCGGCGGCGTCGCTGTCCCCGAAGCCGCGCAGGTCGGGCGCGACCACGTCGTAGGAGCGTCCCAGCTCGGGCAGCAGGTGCCGCCACATGTGCGAACACTGCGGATAGCCGTGCAGCAGCACCAGTGGCGGGCCGCTGCCGCCCCGGACGTAGTTCATGGTGATCTCGCCGATCCGCGCCTGTTGCTCAGTAAACCCCGCCGGCATCCGCTCCGCCCCCATCGCTGCCTCCGTCCGCCCGCTTTGAGACTCGCGATACCCCGATATGGCCGTTGGATGCTGACTCAGGGTCGCGAGTTCGCTACCTTGCGGCAGGCGGATCGATGTGGTCCTTCATTCACGGCGGGAGGCGGGCGAATGGCCCCAGTGGTGTCGACGGTGGCGATGATCCGGGACCAGCTCCGCCGGTCGCGGCTCGCGGCCGGCATGAGTCAGGAGGAGTACGGCAAGCGGGCGCACTACTCGCCCTCCATGGTGTCGGCGGTCGAGTTGGGCCAGACCGTGCCCAACCTGGCGTACCTGACCCGGGCCGACGAGGTGCTCGACACCGGTGGGCTGCTGGTCTCGCTGCGGGAGCTGGGCCGGCGAGACGGTGAGCCGGTCTGGTTCCGGCCCTGGTTGGAGGTCGAGCGGGTCGCCACCCAGTTGCGAGAACAACGAGGTGGCGACCCTGCTCGGAAGGTGGGAGAGTCTGCGCAGTGACGCGCTGCCCCGGCAGCAGTCCATCGACCTGCTCGAGGAGATCGTGAAGCCATGGATCTGACCGGAGCCCGCTGGCACAAGTCCACCCGGAGCGGCAACAACAGCGGCGCCTGCGTCGAGGTCGCCGACAACCTGCCCGGCCGGGTGCACGTCCGCGATTCCAAGGACCGCGACGGTGGCGTGCTGACCTTCAGCCCGGCCGCGTGGCGCGCCTTCGTCGAGCTGGCCCGCACCGACTGACCGCGCCGAACTTCCGCGCCGCCGGTCTAGGAGCTGTCGCCGGGCGGTGGCCCGCGCCAACCCGCCGGCGGCCGCTGCCGCCCGCTGGCGGGCCGCGCCACCCGCTGGCGGCCGCGCCACCCGCCAGAGCCGCGGACAGCCGTCGACCCCGGGCCGTCGCGGGTGTCACAGCACCCGCTGTGGGCCACCCCGGACCCGGTGCGGGAGACTGGGCGTCATGGCGGCTCGTGGCTTCCCGTACACCGATCTCAAGGACTTTCTCGCGGCGCTGGAGCGCGCGGGGGAGCTGCGTCGGGTCGACGTCCCCGTCGACCCGACCCTGGAGATCAGCGAGGTAGTCACCCGCACGGTGCGCGCCGGTGGGCCGGCGCTGCTCTTCGAGCACCCCACCCGGGGCGAGATGCCGGTGGCGATCAACCTGTTCGGCACCGAGAAGCGGATGGCGATGGCCCTCGGCGTCGACTCGCTGGACGAGGTCGGCGCCCGGATCGGCGCGTTGATCAAGCCGGAGCTGCCGGTCGGCTGGTCCGGCATCCGCGAGGGCCTGGGCAAGGTCATGCAGCTCAAGTCGGTGCCGCCGCGCAAGGTCAAGACCGCGCCCTGCCAGGAGGTCGTCTACTCCGGCGACGACGTCGACCTGAACCGGCTGCCGGGGTTGCAGGTCTGGCCCGGCGACGGTGGGATCTTCCACAACTATGGGCTGACCCACACCAAGCACCCGGAGACCGGCAAGCGCAACCTGGGCCTCTACCGGCTCCAGCAGCACGGCCGGAACACGCTGGGCATGCACTGGCAGATCCACAAGGATTCGACCGCGCACCACGCGGTCGCCGAGCGGCTCGGCCAGCGCCTGCCGGTCGCGATCGCCATCGGTTGCGACCCGGTCGTCTCGTACGCGGCCAGCGCGCCGCTTCCCGGCGACATCGACGAATATCTGTTCGCCGGGTTCCTGCGCGGCGAGCGGGTGGAGATGGTCGACTGCCTCACCGTCCCGTTGCAGGTGCCGGCGCACGCGCAGATCGTCCTGGAGGGCTACCTGGAGCCCGGCGAGCGGCTGCCCGAGGGCCCGTTCGGCGACCACACCGGCTACTACACGCCGGTCGAGCCGTTCCCGGTGCTGCACATCGAGACGATGACCACGCAGCGCGACCCGGTCTACCACTCGATCGTCACGTCGAAGCCGCCGCAGGAGGACCACGGCCTCGGCAAGGCCACCGAGCGGATCTTCCAGCCGCTGCTCAAGCTGATGATCCCGGACATCGTCGACTACGACCTGCCGGCCGCCGGGGTGTTCCACAACTGCGCGATCGTCTCCATCCGCAAGCGCTACCCGAAGCACGCGCAGAAGGTGATGAACGCGATCTGGGGCGCGCACCTCATGTCGCTCACCAAGCTGATCGTGATCGTCGACGAGGACTGCGACGTGCACGACTACAACGAGGTCGCCTTCCGCGCGTTCGGCAACGTCGACTACGCCCGTGACCTGCTGCTGACCGAGGGTCCGGTGGACCACCTCGACCACTCGTCGTACCAGCAGTTCTGGGGCGGCAAGGCCGGCGTCGACGCGACCCGCAAGCTGCCCACCGAGGGCTACACCCGCGGTTGGCCGGAGGAGATGACCATGGCCCCGGAAGTCGCGGCCCTGGTCGACAAGCGCTGGAAGGAGTACGGGATCTGATGGCCGTCCTCGACGCACCGGTTGAGAAGCCGGGCCGGGTCAAGTCCTTCCTCAAGCTCGTCGCGATCGAGCACTCGGTGTTCGCGCTGCCGTTCGCGTACCTGTCGGCGCTGACCGCCATGCAGGTCAACGGCGGGCACGTGCGGTGGCTCGACCTGCTGCTGATCACCGTGGCGATGGTCGGCGCGCGGACGTTCGCGATGGCCGCCAACCGGATCCTCGACCGGCGCATCGACGCCCGGAACCCGCGTACCGCCGGACGGGAACTGGTCACCGGGGCCGTGAGCGTGCGGACGGCCTGGACCGGCGCGGCCGTCGCGCTTGTGGTGTTCCTCGCCGCCGCCGCGCTGCTCAACCCCCTCTGCCTGGTACTGGCGCCGCTCGCCGTGGTGCCGCTGGTCGTCTACCCGTACGGCAAGCGGTTCACCAACTGGCCGCACGCCATCCTCGCGATCGCCCAGGCGGTCGGCCCGGTCGGCGCCTGGCTCGCGGTCACCGGCACCCTGGACGGCTCCTGGCCGGCCTGGCTGCTCGGCGCGGCGGTCGGCCTGTGGATCGGCGGCTTCGACCTGATCTACGCCTGCCAGGACTCCGAGATCGACCAGGAGATCGGTGTGCGCAGCGTGCCCGCCCGGTACGGCCGGCGCTTCGCCCTGCACGCCTCCACCGTCGCGCACGTGGTGACGTTCGCGCTGTTCATCTGGTTCGGCGCGCTGGTCGGCTTCGGTTGGCTCTGGTGGATCGGGCTGGCGTTGACCGCTGTCGCGTTCGGCTACCAGCACCTGGTGGTCAGCCCGACCGACCTCAGCAAGGTCAACCGGGCGTTCTTCACCGCCAACGGCTTCGTCGGCATCGCGCTGTTCGTGTTCGCCCTGCTCGACCTGGTGATCCGCCTCGACCTGCGTTCCTAGGCGTTGGTCGGGTAGCGGGCGCTCTCCAGCGTCCAGTCGATGGTGCCGCGCACCGCGTACGCGACCCCGTCGAGATGGTCGGTGACCGCCTCGTCCAACGCCGGCCCGAACGACGGCACGGCGGCGCGGAGCGCCACGAACTGTCGCATCGACTCCCGCCAGCGCTCGGCCACCCGGTCGACCGCCTCCGCCGCCGACACGCCCTGCTCGGCCTGCGTGGCCAGGACCAGGTTGTGCCCGCCCGAGGTGGCCCGGTCCCGGTCCAGCGAGGCCACGTCGTTGTACCAGGAGAGCAGGTCGTTGCCGGTGCGCGCGACCTGCCGCAGCAGCGGGTGATGGTAGACCGCATCGGGCAGCGGTCGGCCGCTGACGAACTCCACCAGCGGGTACGACACCTCCGCCGCCGAGGTTTCCCGCCGCAACTCGACGTACTCGCCGACGCTGGGACGGCGGCCGGCCTCCTTGTTGACCGCCTCCCGCCAGGTGCCGTCGAGGTGCCGGGCCACCGCGTCGGCGAAGCGCTGCCGCCACCGGGCCGGCATCCGGCGGCGCGGCTCCCGCCAGGCCAGCACCAGCAGCCGCCGCAGCGGACCGGTCAGGCCGCCGTGCCGGAGCCGGGGGCCGTCGTGCAGCAGTGCCAGCGTCCCGTCGCGTAGCGCCCGGATCTGCGCCGGATCGAGCCGGTTCGGCCCGTCGCACGCGTCGTCGACGAGGAAGAACCAGGTGAAGAGGGCGGTCAGCACCCGCAGGTCGGCTTCGCTGGCGTCCGGGTAGAGCCGCCCCGCGTACCGGGCGAAGCCGCCCCGGGCCAGCCGGTGCAGCGCGGCGTCGTCCAGCGGCAGCCCCAGCTCGGGCAGCAGACCGAGCAGCCACTGCTGGACCCGGTCCGCGTGCGGCGAAGACCGGGCCGGAATCGGGCATTCGGCGCGCAGCGCCCAGAGGACCTCGCCGGTCGTCACCGATGCCTCCCGCGCGATCTGCTCCCGGTGCGAATCGCCACCGGCAGCATGTCAGGTCGGCGGGACGAGCAGAGACCCGCCCGGACATCTCGGACGGCTCGCGTCGACCGGATCGCGGGGGTGCACACCGGCGTGCGATGCCGACCAGGCAGGCTGAGGGTATGCGGGAACCATGGGTGGTCGGGGTCTCCGGAGCCTCCGGCACGCCGTACGCGGCAGCCGTCGTCGGCGGGCTCCTCGACGCGGGCGAGCCGGTGGACCTCATCGTGTCCCGGGCGGCACGGCTCACCGTGCTCGACGAGACCGGCCGGTCGTTCCGCGACGCGCACTGGGCCGAGGACCTCGCCGCCTGGCTCGGCCGGGACCTGACCGACGCGGACGTACGGCACTGGCCGGCGGGTGACCTGGCCGCCGGGCCCAGCAGCGGCTCCTACCGGGTACGCGGAATGGCGGTCGTGCCCGCGAGCACGGCGGCCTGCGCGGGCATCGCGATCGGGCTCTCCAAGGACCTGCTGCAACGCGCCGCCGAGGTCAACCTCAAGGAGCGCCGACCGGTGGTGGTGGTGCCCCGGGAGACGCCGGTGACCCGCAGTCACCTGGAGCATCTCCTCGCGTTGCACGACGCCGGGGCGGTGGTGCTGCCGGCCAGCCCCGGCTTCTACGGCGCGGGCGCGGCGGCCAGCGCGCAGCAACTGGTCGACTTCGTGGCCGGCAAGGTGCTGGACGTGCTCGGCGTGCCACACACCCTGTTCCGCCGCTGGTCCGGCCAGCTCGGCGCGGCCCGGGGCTGAGCCGTCGGCTCAGCCTGTTCGGCCGGGACGCCCGGCCGGTTGTCGCAGCGGGACGCGGACCGGACTGGTGTCCGGTCCGCCTGACGTTGTCCGCACCAGTTCAGTACATGCCGGCGTTGGCCGGACCCGGCCCGGTGGAGGCAGCCGGACCCACGTTGCGTGGCTTTCCGACCTCGTCCACCTCGTCCAGCATGCCCTCCCCCTCAAGCAGGGCCCGCACCTCGGATTCCCGAAACCGGCGATGCCCGCCTGGAGTCCGGATGCTTCCTATCCGGCCGGCCGCCGCCCATCTCGTCACAGTTTTCGGGTCCACCCGAAACAGCGCGGCGACCTCACCCGGTGTCAGCAGGCGATCTCCAGTGTCCACAGCCCCCTCCTCGCGTCGACGAAGCCCCTGGCTGAACACACTGCCCCCGGCTGGTGCGAGCCCAGAGCCGTCATGAGGGACGTATGGCAATTACAGCACCAGGGACCTGGCCTGTCCGCCAAACGCGAAAAATGCACTGACTGGGAAGTTAGTAAATGGTACTGGTGCAACCCCTACCTAGACGGTCAGTTTATGAACGGTTACTCACTGTTCTGACCAACGGATGCCGAAGGCGTCGCGTTACGCCCAACACGTTAAGGTCACTCTCCGTGGACGCCATCGACCTGAGCCTCGTCGACCTGCTGCGGGGCAACGCCCGCCTCTCGTACGCCGAGCTTGCCCGGCAGGTGGGCCTCTCCGCCCCCGCCGTGCACGAACGCGTCGGCAAGCTGGAGAGCAGTGGCGTGGTCCGGGGCTACCGCGCGGACGTGGAACCCGAGGCGATCGGCCTGGGTGTCACGGCGCTCATCGGCATCGTCGAGGACTCCGGCGCGGACTCCGACGACATGCTGGAGTCGCTGCGGGTGCTGCCCGAGATCGAATCCTGCTACTTCATGGCCGGCGTCGAGTCGTTCCTGCTCAAGGCCCGGGTCGGCACGATCGCCGAGCTGGAGCAGCTCATCGTGCGGCTGAACCGGACCCCCGGGGTCGCCTCGACGCGCACCGCCATCGCCCTCTCCACCAAGTGGGAGAACCGCCCCCAGCCGCTCGGCCCGCCGCCCGCCTGACCCTGCTGCGCCGCGTACCCCTGGTGTCGTCCGGCGCGCGGCGGTAGCGTGCGCCGATGACCTCGCCGGGACGCGGCGCGGCCGTGGTGACCGGGGCCGCCGGCGGCCTGGGCCGCGCCGTCGCCGCCGCGCTGCACGCCGACGGCTGGTCGGTGCTGCTCACCGACCTCGACCCGGACGCGGCAGCGGCCGCCGCCGTGCCGTTCGGCGGCTGGTCGGCCGCACTGGACGTCCGCGACGAGGCCGCGTGCGCCGAGATCGCGGCGACCGCCGCGAGTCGAGGCGGCCTCGGCCTCTGGGTCAACAACGCCGGCATCCTGGTCACCGGCCCCTCCTGGGAGCACGACGGGCCGACCCGCCGCCGGGTGCTCGACGTCAACGCGCTCGGTGCCATGAACGGCACACTCGCCGCGCTGGCGGTCATGCGCGACCAGGGCCACGGCCACGTCCTGAACATCGTCTCGCTGGCCGGGCTCATCGCCGCACCTGGCGAGACGGTGTACGCCGCCAGCAAGCACGCACTGCTGGCCTTCAGCCTCGGCACCCTCTCTGACCTGCGGATGGCCGGGTACCGGCGGGTGCACGTCTCCTGCCTCTGCCCGGACGGCATCTGGACCCCGATGCTGCACGACCGGCTGGACGACCCGGGCGCGCTGGCCTCGTTCACCGGGTCGATGCTGACCCCGCAGCGGGTGGCCGCCCGGGCGGCCCGGCTGGCCCGCCGGCCCCGCCCGGTGGTCAGCCTGCCCCGCTGGCGAGGCGCCCAGGTCCGGCTGCTGGACGCCCTGCCCCGACTCGCCGTCGGACTGAGCCCTCTCGTCCAGGCCGTCGGCCGGGCCGGGCAACGCCGACAGTCACGCCGCTCGACGCCTCCGGACCGCGGCTGAGCGCCGCTGGCCTGCTTGCTAGGTTTCCCGCGTGACTCATCTCGACCGGTGCGACGAGGCCAGCCGCAGCTGGGTGACCGAGGCGATCGCCGCCGTCGAGGCGGACGCGAACCGCTCGGCCGACACCCACCTGCTGCCGTTCCCACTGCCACGGGACTGGGGAATCGACCTCTACCTCAAGGACGAATCGTCACACCCGACCGGCTCGCTGAAGCACCGGCTGGCCCGTTCGCTGTTCCTCTACGGCCTCTGCAACGGCTGGATCGGGCCGCGCACCACGATCGTCGAGGCGTCCTCGGGCTCCACGGCGGTCTCCGAGGCGTACTTCGCCCGGATGCTCGGGTTGCCGTTCATCGCCGTGATGCCCGCCTCCACCTCGCCCGAGAAGATCACGCAGATCGAGTTCCAGGGCGGCCGTTGCCATCTGGTGGACGACCCGGCGGGCGTCGTGGTCGAGGCCCGCTGGCTGGCCGAGGACTCCGGCGGCCACTTCATGGACCAGTTCACGTACGCCGAGCGGGCCACCGACTGGCGGGGCAACAACAACATCGCCGAGTCGATCTACGCGCAGTTGGGGCTGGAACGCCACCCGATCCCGGCGTGGGTCGTCGTGGGCGCCGGCACCGGGGGCACCAGCGCCACCATTGGCCGGTACGCCCGCTACCGCCGCCTGGCCACCAAGCTCTGCGTCGTCGACCCGGAGAACTCCGCCTTCTATCCGGCCTGGCTGGCCGCCGACTGGTCGGTGCGCACCGGCAGGGGCTCCCGCATCGAGGGGATCGGTCGGCCCACGGTCGAGGCGTCCTTCCTGCCGTCGGTCGTGGACCGGATGGTCCAGGTGCCGGACGCCGCCTCGCTGGCCGCGATGCGCGCCGGCTCAGCGGTGCTCGGCCGCCGGGTGGGCGGCTCCACCGGCACCAACCTGTGGGGCGCGTTCGGCCTGATCGCCGAGATGCTCGCCGAGGGCCGGACCGGCTCGGTGGTCAGCCTGATCTGTGACGCCGGTGACCGGTACGCCGACACGTACTACTCCGACGACTGGGTGGCCGCCCAGGGCCTCGATCTGGCGCCCCATGCCGCCACCATCGAGCGCTTCCTGACCAGCGGCGCCTGGCCCGCCTGAGCAGCGCGTTCCCGGCCCGCAGGTCTCGCGGGCTCCGGCCTCCGGTGCGGGGCCGGCTTCGCGCGTCGGCGTGTCGGATCGGCTCGGTCACCGCGGGTCGATGCGCTCCGCCAGGCCGGGGTAGCGCACCACGTAGCCGTCGGCGTCCAGGTCGATGTCGGCCGTGAAGGTGCCGCTGGCGAACCGGACCCGGCCCGGCCCGAGCCCGGTGTAGATCTGCTCGGCCGGCACCACCTCCAGGCCGGGCAGCAGCACCCACGCGACGGTGATCCGGCGCGGCATGTCGGCCGGCCCGCTGGTCAGCCCGAGCCGGCGCACCGGGACGGCATTGAACAGCGGCGAGCCGCTCAGGTCGACGTCGAGCGCCTCGGCCAGGCGATCCGGGTCGTCGGTGCCCGGCAGGCCGGACCGGGGATGCCCGGCCCTGGTCAGCGCCGCGTCCAGGTCGCCCTGCTCGGCGGTGGTCACCCGCCACCGGGACGCGGCCCGCTCCAACGTCACCCGGCGCAGCCAGCCCGACCCCTCGGCCTCGACCTCGACGCGGGCGGTGCTCCAGTCGGGCGCCGTGGTCAGCCGGTAGCGGGCGGTGAACGGAATCGGGTCCACGGCGAGCAGCGTGCCCCGCGCCGCCAACCCGTCGCCGTCGGTGAACAGAGCCTGCTCACTGCCGGCGGTGTCCGTCCGGGACCAGAAGATCGACTTCGCCATGGTCGCCATGAGCCGGACGTTACGCGACCAGACCGACATCGGCCACGGCATGCGCGAACGCCGCCGCGAAGCGTGCGCTCCGCGACGGCGTTCCGGTGGATCAGTGGGATCAGTGGGTACGCGCCGCCGGCCGGCCGCCGAAACCGCGACGGTCGTCGCGCGGCCGGTCGTCCCGACCGCGGCCCTCGGAGCGGTAACCACCCCGGGTGTCCCGGTCGGCGAAACGCCGCTCGTCGGCCGGCCGGTCACCCCGGTCAGCCTGCGGCCGGTCGCCGAAGCGCCGCTCGCCGGTGGGCCGGTCGCCGTACTGCCGGTCGCCGGTCGGACGGTCGCCCGTCGGACGGTCGCCGTAGCGGCGCTCACCCTGCGGTCGGTCGCCGTACTGCCGGTCGCTGGTCGGACGATCGCCGAAGCGCCGCTCGCCGGTGGGCCGGTCGCCGTACTGCCGGTCGCCGGTCGGGCGGTCGCCATAGCGGCGCTCGCCCTGCGGTCGGTCGCCGAAGCGCCGCTCGCCGGTCGGTCGGTCGCCCCGGCCGTCCCGGTCGCCGAACTGCGGGCGGTCGCCGAAGCGCCGCTCGCCGGTGGGCCGGTCGCCGTACTGCCGGTCGCCGGTCGGGCGGTCGCCCCGGCCGTCCCGGTCGCCGAACTGCGGGCGGTCGCCGTAGCGCCGTTCGCCGGTGGGTCGGTCGCCGTAACCCCGGCTGTCCCGATCGGCGTAGCGGCGGTCGCCCTGCGGGCGGTCGCCGTACTGCCGGTCGCCGGTCGGGCGGTCGCCGTAGCGGCGCTCACCCTGCGGGCGGTCGCCGTAGCGGCGCTCGCCGGTCGGCCGGTCACCGAAGCGGCGCGGACCCCCGGAACGGTCGTCGAAGCGGCGTGCGCCGCCGGAGCGGTCGCCGAAGCCGCGAGGCTCCGCTTCCACGCGAACCGGGACGCCACTGGGCTCGCGGGCGCCGATCAGCTCGGCCAGCACCGGGTCGCCGACCCGGACGCGGGTCTCGGCCGGCGCCACGCCGGCCTTCTCCAGCATGGCGAGGGTGGTACGACGCTGCTTGGGCAGTACCAGCGTGGCGACCGCGCCGGACTCGCCGGCCCGGGCGGTGCGGCCGGCGCGGTGCAGGTAGTCCTTCGGGTCCTTCGGGGGGTCGACGTGCAGCACGAGGGTGACCCCGTCGACGTGGATGCCCCGGGCCGCCACATCCGTGGCGACCAGGACGTTCATCCGGCCCTCACGGAACTCGGCCAGGGTCTTGGTCCGCATCCGCTGGGTCTTGCCGCCGTGCAGCCCACCGGCCCGTACGCCGACCGCCGCGAGCTGCTCGACGAGCCGGTCCACACCCAGTTGGGTGCGGGCGAAGACCATGGTCCGCCCGTCCCGGGCGGCGATCGACGCGGCCACCGGGAACTTCTCGTGCGGCGGGATCAGGAGCATGTGGTGATCCATGGTGGACACCGACGCGGTGGACGGCGCGGTGGAGTGGGTCACCGGGTCGTTCATGAACCGCCTGACCAGCGCGTCGACGTCACCGTCGAGGGTGGCCGAGAAGAGCAGCCGCTGACCGTTGGCCGGCGTCTTCGCCAGCAGTTCGGTCACCTCGGGCAGGAAGCCCATGTCGGCCATCTGGTCAGCCTCGTCGAGCACCGTCACCTCGACGTCGTCGAGCTGGCAGATGCCCCGCTCGATCAGGTCGCCGAGCCGGCCCGGGGTCGCAACGATGACCTCCACGCCGCGCCGGAGCGCGTCGATCTGGCGGTCGTACGGAACGCCGCCGACGGCGGTCTTCAAGAAGATGCCGACGGACTTGCCCAGCGGCACCAGCGCATCGTTGACCTGCATGGCCAGCTCACGGGTGGGAACCAGGACCAGGGCGCGCGGCCGCATCGGCCGGGCCCGGTTGCGGGTGGCGAGCCGAGCGATCATCGGCAGGCCGAAGGCGAGCGTCTTGCCCGACCCGGTCTGCCCACGGCCCAGCACGTCCCGGCCGGCGAGGGCGTCCGGAACGGTGGCCCGCTGGATCTCGAACGGAGCGGTGATGCCCTGGCGGGCCAGGGCACGAACCAGCGGCTCGGGCAGACCCAGGCCGGCGAAGTCGATCGGCTCGGCGGTCTCGGACGGAGTGTTCTCGGTCGAGACCGGCTCGGCCGCGACGACGCTGGACGTCTCCGGGGCTGCGTCGATCGCCACCGGGGTGGAATCGAAAACGGACGAAACGGTGCTGGAGTCAGCAGAGGTGGTCAACAAATGCCTTTCGAGCGGGGCGCATCTTCGCGATGGCCTGCCGCGGCTGTGCCGCCGGATCGCCCGCAAGATCGCCCAAGGGCGCGCACCACGCGCGCCGGGTCAGTGATCTCGACCAGTGTACGGCGGTTCGGCGAAGTCGCCAGCCGGTTGACCGACGGTAGTGGGCGGACTCACGGACCCGCGAACCCGCCCGGCCGCCGGATCAGCCGTTGAGCACGCTGCCCACCAGGCCGTCCAGGGCATCGTTCGCGAGCAGGACGACCAGCACGCTGATCCCCACCAGCAGCCCCAACGCGGCGATCAGGACGATCACCACCCGGGTGTTTCGCGATCGCTCGGCCGGCGTGTCCGACCAACCCTGGGCGAGGATGTGCCCGGTCAGCGACCCGGAATTCTCCACCGCCGCGTTGGCCGGCAGGGCGATCGTGGCGAATCCCGGCCCCTCACCGCCGCCGTAGACGGTGCCCGCCAGGTCGGTGCCGCCGTCGCGCCTTCCGGCGTGGGGGCCGGCCGGCGCGTCCCGCCGGGCGGGGCCTCCCGGCGGCGTGGTCGTCCGGTAGCCCGTACCACCGGTCGCCGGCGTGCCGGCGGTGGACGGTGGCCAGCTCGGCAGCGCGGGCGCGGGCACCACCGGTGGGGCCGAGACAGGAGCCTCGGCCCGTGCGCCGCTCGGGGCCGACAATGCGGCACCTGACGTCCATGCGCTGCTCGGGGCCGGCGGTGCGGCATCCCGGCTCGGCTGTGCCCCGGTCGGGGCGACGTGCGAGGCGTTGACGGTTCGGGGTGCCGCGTCGGTCACGGACGGCCACGCGGCCGGCGGCGCGGAGACCGACGCGGTGGCCCGTACGCCCGGCGTGCCGATCGTCGCCGGGGGCGGCGGGAACGGTGGCGCCGGCATCGGACCGGGCGGCGGCGGTGGCGCGGGCACCGGCGGGCCGGGCGGCGGCATCGGAGGCCCGGGAACCGGTGGTGTCGGCGGGCCCGGCATGGGCGGCAGCGGCGAGGGCGGCGGCACGGGTGGCCCTGGCACGGGCGGCACCGGGGCCGGCGGCGGCGTGGGGGAGGGGCCCGGCGTCGGCGACGGACCGGGCGGGTACGGACCCGGACTCGGCGCGGGCTCCGGGTCACCCGGCCCGGGAGGCGTCGGTTCCGGGGTCGGCGGCTCGGGAGGCTGCACCGGCTCGGGAGGCTGCACCGGCTCCGGTTGCTCGGGATTGACCGGCCCCGACCGGTAGACGGCGGACGTGCTGGCCCGGGAGTCCGGCGTGCCCTCGCTGCCGGCCGCGACCCGGCTGCTGCCCGGCACCGTGGCGCTGGCCCGCGCGGGAGCGGTCGAGGTGGCTCGCTGGCCGGGCAACGGGACGCCGACCGGGCTGGCCGAGCCGGTCGCCCGGTAGGTGGTCGCGCTGGCCGGGGCGCTCGCCGGGAGATCACCGGGCAGCGCTCCGACGGTCGCGACGCTCGCGCGGGCCCGCACCGGGGCCGCGGCGGTCGGGGCAGGGGCAGCGTCATCCGGCGCCGGCTGCTCGACGTCCACCTCGCGGGGCTGAGCGATGGCGGCGTTCTCGGCGCGAGCGTCGTCGGTGCCAGCGTCGTTCGCGGCGTCGTCCTCTGGCGCGGTGGCGTTCACGTCGGGCGTGGCGGCCTTCGCGTCGTCCGTGGCAGCCTTCGCGTCGTCGGCGGCCTCCGTGGGGGCCTGCCCGTCGAGCGTGGCGGCGGCTTCGCCGTCGAGCGGGTCGGCCTCCGTCAGCGCGGAGTCGACACTCTCCGCCGGATCTCTCTGCTCGGCCATCTCCGCCCTCCGCGCCACGCTCGCACCCGGCCCGTGACATCGGACCGGATGTGCCTGGTTGTCACCGTGCCACAGATCGCCCCGGGCGGACAGCCGGAGGCCGTGTGGCGGCTCAGCGGTCGGTGCTCGGGCTGTTCGTCGGGCTGTCGCTGGACGTCCCGCTCCGGCTGGTGGACGGTGTGGCGGCCGCGGAGGCTGATGCGCTGGCCGGTGCCGTGGTGGGTGGCGGCGGCGGGGTCGACGGCGTGTTCGTCGGGCTGCCCGTCGGGGTCGGCGTGCTGCTGCCGGTCGGCTTCGGGGTCGGGGTGCCGGTGGGCTTGGGGGTGGCCGATCCGGTCGGCTTGGGCGTCGGCTTGGTGGTCGGCGTCGGCTTGGTGGTCGGCGTCGGCTTCGCGGTGGGGGTCGGCTTGGTGGGCGGGGTCGGCGTGGTGGTGGGGGGCGGCGGAAGGGGCACGGTCGGAGTCGGCACCGCCCCGATCACCCGGGTCGCGGCGTAGAGCCGGGACCAGCCGACCACCGAGATCTTGACCACGTCGCCGGTCGTGGGCGCCTGCACCATCTTGCCGTTACCGATGTACATGCCGACGTGGTGGATCGTGGTCCAGCTGCTGCCGGAGGCGAAGAAGAGCAGGTCGCCGG
Source organism: Micromonospora sp. NPDC005252 (assembly GCF_042872475.1). Taxonomy (NCBI): domain Bacteria; kingdom Bacillati; phylum Actinomycetota; class Actinomycetes; order Micromonosporales; family Micromonosporaceae; genus Micromonospora; species Micromonospora sp. NPDC005252. Next base: position 510,459 of record NZ_JBIAKN010000003.1, read on the forward strand.
GGAGCAGTGCGCTCTGCGGCACGGTGCGGGAACGGGTGGCCGCGTACTGGTCGCGGGAGACCCGGGGCAGGTCGAAGTAGTCGGCGCCCGGGGACCGGTACGCCGCCCACATCAGACCGGAGCAGTCGAACTCGTCCGGCCCCTCCTCCGACCACTTGTACGGGTCGCCGAGCTGGGCGAGCGCGTACCGGACGGCGGCCAGCGCCCGCGGGTGCGCGGACATCCCGCTGCTGCTCTGGCCGACGACGTAGCCCGCGCCCAGCTGCTGCTCGGCGGCCTCCTGCTGACGCTCGAGCTCGATCAGCTGCGCGGCGTTGTCCTTGCGCAGTTTGAGCAGGCTGGCCTCGGCGGTGCGCAGCGCCTTCTCGCCGGTGGCGAACTCGGCCTCGGCGGCGTCGACGGCGGTCTTGGCCGTGGCGTGCGCCTGGTAGGCGGCCTGCTCGTTGGCGCGAGCCCGGGACAGCTCGCCGGCCACGGCGGTGGTGGCGCCCTCGACCTTCTCGCCACGGTTGATCCGCTGGAGCCGGCTCAACCCCTGGATGTCGTTGGCGAAGTCACCGGGCGGCAGGGCGGCGGCTGCCTTGACCGCGTCCGAGGCGGCCGCGTCGGCTGCCTGCTGGGCGCGCAGGAGGGCGTCCTGCGTGGTCGCCAGCACCTTGCCGGCGGCGGCGAGCTGGGCCTGCGCGTCGGTGCGTTTCTGCCGGGTCAACAGGAGTTGGTCGCCGAGCAGGCCGACCTGGCTCTCGGCGGCGGCGATCTGGGCGGCCAGCGGGCCGGCGCCGATGTTGACCACCGGCGGGGCGGGGATGCCGGCGACGGGCGGGCTGCCGGGCACCTGCGGCGCGCCGATCGACGGCGGGCGGGCGCCGGTGTCCGGCACCGTCGTGGGCACGGCGGGCTCGGCGTAGGCGGGAGTGGCCAGCACGGCGGCGGCGATCGCGCCGAGCAGGGCTGCCCAGAGCTTCGGTCGCAGCACCGGCGAGATCACCGGGCTCCGTCGTCGCTGCCGTCGCCCGCGCCCGCTGTCGACCATTCCACTCCCCGTCCGGTGCTCGGCGCCGCGCTCGGTGGGCACGGCCGTCGGGACGGTACCAGTGTGTGAGTTCCGCCCCACCTTGTCTTACCGCACGACGGCAGTGATGTCGATGCATCGGTGGGTTACGGGAGGCTGAGAGTCCGGTGAAGTGGATCGCTGCCGCCGACCGTGCCGCCGGGGCCACCGGAACGCCGACGTACCCTCGGGAGGGACCGCAGGTGGAAGGGACGTGCCATGGACGCCGGACTCAAGCGTGAGCTCGAAGCGAAGGTGTACGCCGGTGAGCGGCTGAGCCGCGAGGACGGCATCGCCCTCTACGACAGCGACGACCTGACCTGGTTGGGGCGGCTGGCGCACCACAAGCGCACCGAGCTCAACGGCGAACGGGTGATGTTCAACGTCAACCGTCACCTCAACCTCACCAACGTGTGCTCGGCGTCGTGTGCGTACTGCTCGTTCCAGCGCAAGCCGGGCGAGAAGGACGCGTACACGATGCGCATCGACGAGGCGGTCCGCAAGGCCAAGGAGATGGAGGACGAGCAGCTCACCGAGCTGCATATCGTCAACGGCCTGCACCCGACGCTGCCGTGGCGCTACTACCCGAAGGTGCTGCGCGAGCTGAAGGCGGCGCTGCCGAACGTCAAGCTCAAGTGCTTCACGGCGACCGAGGTCCAGTGGTTCGAGAAGATCAGCGGCCTGAGCGCCGACGAGATCCTCGACGAGCTGATGGACGCCGGCCTGGAGTCGCTGACCGGCGGCGGCGCGGAGATCTTCGACTGGGAGGTCCGGCAGCACATCGTCGACCACGCCTGCCACTGGGAGGACTGGTCGCGGATCCACGCCCTGGCGCACAGCAAGGGCATGAAGACCCCGGCGACGATGCTGTACGGCCACATCGAGGAGCCCCGGCACCGCGTCGACCACGTGCTGCGGCTGCGCGAGTTGCAGGACGAGACCGGCGGCTTCGCGGTCTTCATCCCGCTGCGCTACCAGCACGACTTCGTGGACTCGGCGGACGGCAAGATCCGTAACCGGATCCAGGCGCGCACCACGATGGCCTCGCCGGCCGAGTCGCTGAAGACCTTCGCGGTCTCCCGGCTGCTCTTCGACAACGTGCCGCACGTGAAGAACTTCTGGGTGATGCACGGTCTCTCGGTGGCCCAGCTCTCGCTGAACTTCGGCGTGGACGACCTGGACGGCTCGGTGGTCGAATACAAGATCACGCACGACGCCGACTCGTACGGCACCCCGAACACCATGCACCGCGACGACCTGCTGCACCTGATCTGGGATGCCGGGTTCCAGCCGGTCGAGCGGGACACCCGCTACAACGTGGTCCGGGAGTACGACAAGGCGCCGTCGCTGGCCGAGCGCCGCGCCGAGCCGCAGCAGGTCTGGGCCTGAGGCACCACGTACCCTCGCAGTCGATGACCGAGCAGCGCGGAGCCGAGCAGCAGGGCGGGTTTCCCCGGCGGGACGCCGAGGGACGCGTGCGTACCCTGGGCGATCTGCTCGGGGTGTGCCTGGCCGGCGTGGTCATCGGCGTGCTGGCGCTCGTGCTGTTCGAGTGGGCGTTCGCCTCGTTCGGCGCCGGCGACTTCGGCCACACCAACGGTTGGCTGGCGGTGATCCTGCCGGCCTGGCTGTTCTGGGACGATTTCCGGGCCTGGGATTTCGGCGCGGCCCGGGTGGTGGCGGCGTTCGTCGCGCTGGCGGTCGCGGTGCTCGTGGGGCTGCTGGTCGCCGGGCTGGCCGCCGGGTTCCCGCCGCTGCTGTCCGGCGCGTTGGGGGCACTGGCGTTCACCGTGGCGTACGCGCTGGTCTGGTTCCGCGGCGTCCGTTGGCTGGCCCGCCGGACCGGCTGACCCCGACCAGGTTGACTCTTCCGCCGGCACCGGCGGCTGACGGAGAGAACGGAAGTGGTGCAGGTGAGCGCGGCGGTCAAGTACACGCTGGGCCGGATCGGGCTGTTCGTCGCCGTGCTGGCGGGTCTCTGGCTGGTCGACATGAACGTGTTCCTGAAGCTGATGCTGGCGCTGGTCTTCTCCGCCGCGCTCTCCTTCTTCCTGTTGCGCGGCTGGCGCGACGAGATGGCCGAGGAGATGGCCAGCGCCGCCGAGCGCCGCCGCACCGAGAAGGAACGCCTCCGCGCGGCCCTGGCCGGCGACGACGACCACCCCGACGAGCCTGAGCGGAAGCCGTAGGGCCGGAACGCCGCTCCACCGCCGTGATCAAGAGGTTTGCGTCACCAGGACGGCTTCCGGTGACGCAAACCTCTTGATCAACGGCGTTCGGCGCAACCGGCGTTGGGCGCAACCGGCGCTGGGCCTACCAGTTGGTGGAGCCGGGGACCTTGGGCCAGGGCTTCGAGGTGGGCTTGATGAGGTACGCGATGCCGCCCGAGCCGCCGGAGACTCCGCCGCTGGCGTTGGTGCGCTTGGTCCGCAGCCAGATCTGCTCGAACTGCGCCCGCTTGTAGACGTTGCGCACGACGTCGTTGCTGGACGACGCGGGGTCGTTGACGATGACGTCGCCGTCAGCGGTGAAGCCGACCACCACGAACAGGTGCCCGGAGGTGCCGTAGTTCGCCCCGTCCAGCTCGCTGGCCAGGAAGGACTGGCTGGTCACCACGGGGATGCCGGCGGCGACGAAGCGCTCCAGCTCGTCCAGCGAGTGCAGCCGGGTCACCCGCCCCTCCAGTCCGGGGAAGCTGGCCGCGTACGCGGTGTTGAACGGCCAGTTGCCGGCGCCGTCGTACGCGTAGTCGTAGGTCATCCGGGCGGCGTGGTTGACCGTCGGGTCGGGATAGGTCGGGTCCACCCAGGAGGTGTCGGCCTCCGACGGCTTGCGCCCCCAGTACTCGACGACCATCTCCGTGGAGGTGGGCGAGCACCACGCCTCGCCGCCGCCGTCGTACTCCGGGTAGTGCCCGGCGTGCACGTTCTGCGAGTAGCGCGGCACCGGCAGCTCGACACCCCAGGCGATGTGCCCGGCGCTCGGCGGCACGGTGAACCGGTCCGGCACGGTGGAGCTCATCGCGCCGAGCATCCGCACCACCGGCGCGGCGGTCTGCCCCGGGGCCCGGTAGAGGGTCAGCCGCAGCTGGTACGACCGCAGCAGCACTCCGGCGTCGGCGTCGTCGATGCTGAAGGTGTCCGTCCAGATCGTCGACCAGGGGTCACCCTGCTTGTTGACGCTGGTCCGCTTGATGTCGGTGTCGCCGGAGGCCCAGCGGCCCATGACGTACCACGGGGTCTGGTCGCCGCTGGTGTAGCTGCCCTGCATCTCCACCTGGATCCAGGTGCCGGCGGGGGTCTCCGCGTTCCAGGAGGTGATCAGCTCGGTCGCGTCGAAGCCGATCCGGGTCACCGGCGAGGTCCAGGTGCCGTACTCCCAGGTGCGGGTGGTGCCGGTGTGCGGGTCGGCGTACTCGATGGTGCCGGCCGGGCGGGCCAGGGTGACGCCCGCTCGCGCGCCGGGCACGACGCGGGTGCCGTCCCGGCTGCCCCGGTGCCAGTCGGCGGGGCCGGACCAGTCCTGGAAAATGATCTGCTCGTCGTGGGTGGGGGCCGGCGGCCGGGCCGCCGTCGCGGGGGCTGCGGTGGCGAGCAGGGTGAGCGCGCTGACGCCGGCGAGGGCGGCCGCGTGCAGGCGGGAGGAGGCCATGGGTGCTCCGCGGTGTCGAGTGGGGGCATCGTCGCTGGTCAGTGTTCCGCTTGGAGGGAAGTTTCGCCAGATGTTCGACGGCAGAAAATCTTTGCCGCAGCGATGGTCAACCTGGGATGCACAAGGCAGCGATCGATATTGATATGACCATGTGACTGATGGTGAAGTGTGCTTCACCGAGCGGGACATCCCGCCCTCCGAGGAGGTAGTCCATGACCCTGGGCAGACCCCACCCTCTCCGTCGTCTCCTGGTGCTCGCCGTCGTCACCGGGCTGGGAATCGTCACCGTCGCCGCCGGACCGGTCGCCGCCCAACCGGCACCGGACCGCACCGCCGAGCCGGCCGCCGCCGGCTACCGGGTGCTCGGGCCCCGGACCCTCGCCGACCGCAACGCGGTGGCCCGCACCGGGGCCGCCATCGACTACTCCGAACACGGCGTCCTGCACGTCTCGGCCACCGCCGGCGAGGCCGCCGCCATCGGCAGGCTCGGCTTCCGGCTGGAGCCGCTCGCCCCGCCACCGAACGCCGAACGCGGCGCCGGCGAGGTGGGCACGCTGGCCTTCCCGCCCGCCGACTCCAACTACCACGACTACGCGGAACTGACCGCCGTCGTGAACCAGACCGTCGCCGACCACCCGGCCATCGCCCGCAAGATCAGCATTGGTACGTCGTACGAGGGTCGCGACCTGATGGCCGTGAAGATCTCCGACAACGTCGGCACCGACGAGAACGAGCCGGAGATTTTGTTCAACTCCCAACAGCACGCCCGCGAGCACCTGACCGTCGAGATGGCGATCTACCTGCTCAACCTCTTCACCGACAGCTACGGCAGCGACTCCCGGATCACCAACATCGTCAACAGCCGGGAGATCTGGATCGTGCCGACGGTCAACCCGGACGGCAGCGAGTACGACATCGCCACCGGGTCGTACCGGTCCTGGCGCAAGAACCGCCAGCCCAACAGCGGCTCGTCAAACGTCGGCACCGACCTCAACCGCAACTGGGGCTACAACTGGGGCTGCTGCGGCGGCTCCTCCGGGTCGACGTCGTCGGAGACCTACCGCGGCCCGTCCGCGTTCTCCGCCCCCGAGACGCAGGCGCTGCGCAATTTCGTCAACAGTCGTGTCGTCGGCGGCACCCAGCAGATCAAGGCCAACATCGACTTCCACACCTACTCGGAGCTGGTGCTCTGGCCGTACGGCTACACGACCGCGAACACCGCCACCGGGATGAGCGCCGACCAGTACAACACGTTCGCCACCATCGGCCAGCAGATGGCGGCCACCAACAACTACACCCCGGAGCAGTCCAGCGACCTCTACATCACCGACGGCGACAGCCTCGACTGGATGTGGGCCACCCACAACATCTGGGCGTACACCTTCGAGATGTACCCCGGCTCGTCCGGCGGCGGCGGCTTCTACCCGCCCGACGAGGTGATCACCGCGCAGACCACGCGCAACCGGGAGGCGGTGCTGCTGCTCAGCGAGTACGCCGACTGCCCGTACCGGGCCATCGGCAAGCAGTCGCAGTACTGCGGCGGTGGCGGCGGCACCACGGTCTGGTCGGACACCTTCGAGACCGCGACCGGCTGGACCACCAACCCCGCCGGCACCGACACCGCCACCCTCGGGGCCTGGGAACGGGGTGCCGCCCAGGCCACCACGTCCTCCGGCGCCAAGCAGCTCACCCCGTACGCCGGATCCAACGACCTGGTCACCGGCCAGCTCGCCGGCTCGGCGGCGGGTGACTACGACGTCGACGGCGGCGTGACCAGCGCCCGGTCCCCGGCGGTGACCCTGCCGTCGTCCGGCACGCTGACCCTCTCGCTGGCCTGGTACCTGGCGCACGGCTCGAACGCCTCGTCGGCCGACTACCTGCGGGTGAGCGTGGTGCACAACGGCGGCACCACGGCCCTGCTCACCGAGGCCGGCGCGGCCGCCAACCGCAACGGGACCTGGGCGGTGGCGAACCTCAACCTCACCCCGTACGCCGGCCAGTCGGTCCGCATCCTCGTCGAGGCGGCGGACGCCTCCGGAGCCAGCCTGGTGGAGGCGGCTGTGGACAACGTCACCATCACGTCCTCCTGATCGGGTGGGGCCCCGCTCCGCCCCCGGCGGGGCCCCGCCACCCGCTCCGAGACTCCCGATCCGGGACATATGCCGCCCCCGTGACCACGATCCCGATCGACGAGTGTTGATCAACACTTGATCGATCCGGCACGTCCCGGCGGTGCGCTACCGTCTTATCGACCACTCCGCAGCGAAGCCGGTGCGAAACCGGCGCTGTCCCGCAACTGTGATGCCCCGCCCGACGGCGGGGACGAGCCAGGTCGCCTGCGGATGGGTCGCGACACGCGCTCTCGAGGAAGGGCGCCTCGTGGGCGGGCGTAACGAGTCCTGTCGGCGAAGCACCACACTCCTCGACCGACAGGAGGCCCCCATGTTCAGACGTACCCCTCGGCTCTTCGCCGCGACCCTCGCGGTCGCCGCGCTCGCCCTCGGCGCCTGCGCCGAGAAGACCGACGACAAGCCGAGCGCGGGCACCGCCGCCGCCAACTACCCGGTGACGGTCGGCGCGCTCACCCTCGACAAGCGTCCCGAGAAGATCGTGTCGCTCTCGGCCAGCGCCACCGAGATGCTCTTCGCGATCGGCGCGGGTCCGCAGGTGAGCGCGGTCGACGACCAGTCCAACTACCCGGCCGACGCGCCCAAGACCGACCTGTCCGGCTTCCAGCCCAACGCCGAGGCGATCGCCGGCAAGAACCCCGACCTGGTGGTGCTCTCCAACGACATCAACAAGATCGTCGACCAGCTCGGCAAGCTGAAGATCCCCGTGTACCTGACCCCGGCCGCCACGACGCTGGACGACTCGTACCGGCAGATCACCGAGCTGGGCACCCTGACCGGGCACGCCGACCAGGCCGCCGACGTCGCCACCGGGATGAAGGACGACATCGCCAAGCTGGTCAAGGACCTGCCGCAGCGTGCCGAGAAGCTCACCTACTACCACGAGCTGGGCCCCGAGCTGTACAGCGCGACCAGCAAGACCTTCATCGGCTCGCTCTACAGCCAGGTCGGCCTCGTCAACATCGCCGATGCGGCTGACGCCGACGGCAAGAGCGGCGGCTACCCGCAGCTCTCCCAGGAGTTCATCGTCAAGGCCGACCCGGACTTCGTCTTCCTGGCCGACTCCAAGTGCTGCCAGCAGAACGGCGACTCGGTCAAGGCCCGCAGCGGCTGGGCCGGCCTCACCGCGGTGAAGAACAACCAGGTGGTCACGCTGGACGACGACATCGCCTCCCGCTGGGGCCCGCGGATCGTGGACCTGCTCCGGGTGATCATCGACGCGGTCGCCAAGGTGCCCGCGTGATGACGACCCGTCGGTGACCGGGACGCCGATGGCCGCCCCGCCACCCACCACCCCGCCGGCCGGGACGCCCTCCACGTCCCGGCCCGGCGGGCTGCCGTCCGTCGCTGGGCTGCCGTCCCCTGGTCAGCCCGGTGGGCTGCCGCCCGTCGGTGGGGGCGCGGGGATGCCCGCTGCTGGGGCGCGGCCCGCTGGGGTGCGCAAACGCCTGTTGGTCGCCGGCGTCCTCGCGGTGCTCGTCGCGCTCCTCGCCGGGGTGTCGCTCGGGCCGGTCAGCCTGCCGCCGGGCAGCGTCGCCGCCGAGTTGCTCAACCTGATCCCCGGGGTGCACCTCGACAGCGGGCTGACCGAGCGGGAAATCGCCATCGTCACCGAACTGCGGCTGCCCCGGGTCGTGCTGGGCCTCCTCGTTGGCGGTCTGCTCGCCCTGGCCGGCGGCTGCTACCAGGGTGTGTTCCGCAATCCGCTGGCCGACCCGTACCTGCTCGGCGTGGCCGCCGGCGCGGGCCTCGCGGTCACCGCGGTGATCGCCCTCGGCGGCGTCGGTCGGCAGGGCGCGATCTCCGGGCTGCCGTTGACCATCCCACTGGCCGCGTTCGCCGGCTCGCTACTCGCCGTGACGATGACCTACCTGCTCGGCGCGGCCGGCGGGCGGAGCAGGTCTCCGGCGATGCTGATCCTGGCCGGGGTCGCGGTCTCCGCGTTCCTCTCCGCCGGGCAGACGTACCTGCTCCAGCGGCACTCCGACAGCATCCAGCCGGTCTACTCCTGGCTGCTCGGCCGGCTGGCCACCGCAGGTTGGCACGACGTGCTGCTGGTGCTGCCGTACGCCGCCCTGACCACCGTGGTGGTGCTGCTGCACCGCCGCGAGCTGGACGTCCTCGCGGTCGGCGACGACGAGGCGAGGAGCCTCGGCCTGCACCCGCAGCGCACCCGCTACCTGCTGATCGCCGCCGCGTCGCTGGGCACCGCCGCGGCGGTCTCCGCGACGGGGCTCATCGGCTTCGTCGGCATCATCGTGCCGCACACCGTCCGGCTGCTCGCCGGGTCGAGCTACCGGGTGATCCTGCCGCTGTCACTGCTGTTCGGGGGCGCTTTCCTGGCCCTGACCGACGTGGTGGCCCGGACCGCCGCCGCCCCGGCCGAGGTGCCCATCGGCGTGGTCACCGCACTGCTCGGCGGCCCGTTCTTCGTCCTCGTGCTGCGGACCGCCCGACGGGTGCTCACGTGAGCCCCGAGCCCGGACCGGCGGGCGTGTCCGCTCCCCGGCAGGTCGAAGCGCCGGCCGTCGAGGTGCGGGGGTTGCACGTCAGTCTGGGCGGCACGCCGATCCTCACCGGCGTCGACCTCACCGTCGCGGCCGGCGAGTGGGTCACCGTGATCGGCCCGAACGGCGCCGGCAAATCCACCCTGCTGCGCGCCGTCGGCGGCCTGCTGCCCGCGCCGGAGGCCATCACCCTGTTCGGTACGCCGAGCACCGCACTGCGCCGCCGCGACCGCGCCCGGGTGGTGGCGACGGTGACGCAGTCCCCGGTGGTGCCGCCCGGCATGTCGGTGCTGGACTACGTGCTGCTCGGCCGCACCCCCTACATCCCGCCGCTGGGTCGGGAGTCGACCGCGGACGTCGCCGCCGTGCACGAGGTGCTGGACCGCCTGGACCTCACCGGCTTTCACCGCCGCGAGCTGGCGACCCTCTCCGGGGGCGAACGACAACGTGTCTTCCTCGCCCGCGCGCTCGCCCAGGGCGCGACGCTGCTGCTGCTCGACGAGCCGACCAGCGCGCTGGACATCGGTCACCAGCAGGAGGTTCTGGAGCTGGTCGACCAGTTGCGTCGCGCGCACGGCCTGACGGTGCTCGCCACCATGCACGATCTCTCGCTGGCCGGGGAGTACGCGGACCGGATGGTGATGCTGGCCGACGGCCAGGTGGTGGCGACCGGGACGCCGCACGAGGTGCTTACCGAACACCTCCTCGCCATCCACTACCGGGCCAGCGTCCGGGTGGTCCCCGGCACCAACGGCCCTCTGGTGGTCCCCATCCGCCCCCGCCCGGCCTGACCCTCGCCGTCACCCGAGGTCGATGACCGAGAAGAGTGCTCCCTGGGGGTCGCGGAGGGAGGCGAACCGGCCGGTCGGGATGTCGCGGGGTGGCACGAGGATCGTTCCGCCCAGTTCGGCGGCGCGGGCGGCGGCGGCGTCCGCGTCGGTCACCGCGAAGTACACCGTCCAGTACGCCGGGAGGTCGGCCGGGTAGCCCTCGCCCAGCGGCGGCATCATGCCGGCGACGATCCGCGCGCCGAGCCGCCATGCCGTGTACGTCATCGCCCCGACCTGCTGCTCGTCCGGCTGCCAGCCGAACACCAGCTCGTAGAAGACCTTCGCGCCCTCCGGGTCGGGGGTGACCAGTTCGTTCCAGCTCATCGCGCCGGGCGCGTTGAACACCTCGGCACCGGGCATCGTCAGTGGCTGCCAGACGCTGAACGTGGCGCCCGCCGGGTCGGCGAACACCGCCATCCGGCCCCGGTCGAAGACCTCGAACGGCGGCACCACGACCTGCCCGCCGGCGCGTTCGACCCGGCCGGCGACCAGTTCCGCGTCGTCGGTGGCGACGTACGTCGACCAGATCGGCACCTGGTCGGGAATGGCCGGCGGGCCGGCACCGGCCACCGGCCGGCCGTCGAGCAGGAAGACTGTGTAACCGCCCGCCTCGGGCTCCGGTGTCACCCGTCCGGTCCAGCCGAACAGTTCGGGGTAGAAGCGCCGCGCGTCGGTCAGGTCCGGGGTTGCCAGGTCGGCCCAGCACGGCGTACCCGGCGGGACGGTGCTCACGTCAAGACCCCTCTCGGCCGGCGGCCACGGGCGGCCCCCCTGCCGGAATCCTGGCACCGTCCCGCTGTGGCACGGGGCAAAAACGTGCGAATCGTCAGCTGAACCGGCGACCCTCGTCCCGTCGGTACGCCCAGGCAGCGAGGGAGGCGAGCAGCACGACCCAGACACCGAGCATGATCAGCGCCAGCGGCTCGACCGGGTAGTCGCCGACCGCCGACCACATCAGCTCGGCCGCGCCCCGGGTGGGCAGGAACGGCGCGATCGTCTCGATGAACCCGGGCGCGTCTCCCGGGGCGGAGAGCAGCCCGCCGCCGAACGCGAGCGGCAGGAAGACAACCTGCGCCACCACGATCGCCGCCTTGCTGGGCAGCGAGTAGCCGATGGCGAGCCCCATCAGCGTGAACGGCACCGAGATGACGGCCACCGTGACGGCGGTCAGCAGGAACGCCAGCGGGGTGACCCGGGCCGGGGTCAGCGTCGCGCCGATCACCACGACCGGGATCAGCGAGAGGTAGGTCAGCGCGAGGCCGGCCAGCACCCGGCCCGCGAAGCGGGGCGCGGGTCCGGCCGGCAGGGTCCGGGTGTACGGGTTCCACGGCTGGTCGCGGTCCTCGGCGACGCCGACGCCGTACTGGAAGATGTTGGCGCTCATCACCGAGAAGGTGACCATCGACGCGGTGGCGAAGGTGGCGCCGACCGCGTCGTCACCGGTGAACGGCACCACGAAGAAGATCATGGCGGCGGCGGGGAAGAAGGCGCTGCCGAAGACGGCCACCGGGATCCGGATGATCTCCAGAAGTTGGTAGCGGGCGTGGACCAGGGCGAGCTGCACGGTGCGCCTCCTCAGACGGTGGTGGGTCGGCCGCCGGCAGCGGCGGTGGTGGCGGGGTCGTCGGGGGTGGACTGCGCGGCGACGTGGGCCTGCTCCTGGCTGCCCGTCCCGCTGGTGATGGCGAGGAACGCCTCCTCCAGCGAGGTGGGCCGCACCTCCAGGTCGGTGAACGCCGCTCGGGAGCCGACCAGCGCCCGGACCAGTTCGTCGGCGTCGGTGGTGAGCAGGTGCAGGCGTCCGTCGATCCGTTCGGCGCGTACGACGCCGGGCAGTTCGGGCAGCTCGTCGGCGACCAGGCTGACCCGGCGTACGCCGACGATGCCGCGGACGGCCTCGACGGTGTCGTCGGCGAGCACCCGACCCTGCCCGATCACCACCACGCGGTGGGCGAGCGCCTCCACCTCCTCCAGGTAGTGGCTGCTCAGCAGGACGGTTCCGCCGTCGGTGTGGAACGCGCGGATCGCGTCCCACAGGGTGTGCCGGGCCTCGACGTCCAGACCGGTGGTCGGTTCGTCGAGCAGCACGAGCCGGGGCCGGCCGACGAACGCCAGCGCCACGGCCAGCCGGCGACGCTGGCCGCCGGAGAGCCCGCCGGTCTGCCGCCGGGCGAGGTCGCCCAGGCCGAAGCGGTCGAGCAGCTCATCCCGGGGCACCGGGTCGGGGTAGTGCGCGGAGACGAAGTCGACGACCTCGCCGACGCGCAGCGTGCCCGGCAGCCCGGTCTCCTGCGGGGTGACGCCGATCTGCCGTCGGGACGCCGGGTCGCGGGGGTCGCGGCCGAACAACTCGACCCGGCCCGAACTGGGTCGACGCAGACCGACCAGCAGGTTCATCAGGGTGCTCTTGCCGGCGCCGTTGGGACCGAGCAGGCCGACGAGCTCGCCGGCCCGGACCTCCAGGTCGACGCGGTCGAGGGCGAGGACGTCGCCGTACCGGCGGCTGGCCTGGTCGGCGCGGGCGAGGGTCATGACTGCTCCTTCGACGGGGTGGGGCCGAGCTGGGAGGGATCGAGCAGGGTGCGGATGGCTTCGGTGTACTCCTCGAACGCCAGCCGGCCCCGCCGGCTGAGCCGGATCAGGGTGGCCGGGGTGCGTCCACGATGGGTCTTGCTGATCTCGACGTACCCGGCGTCCTCCAGCTTGCGCAGGTGGACGGAGAGATTGCCGGCGGTCATCGCGAGCAGTTCCTGGAGTCGTGGAAACGTGATCCGGTCCCCGTCGCCGAGCGCGGAGAGCGCGGCGACGACCCGCAGCCGCGCCTGGGCGTGGATGACCGGGTCGAGGTCGGTCATGACCGCCGTCGCTGTCGCAGTCGGGCGATGGCTCCGGCGATCAGGATCCCGACCCCGCCGGCCACCGAGACGACAAGCGCGTGCCAACCCGGCCCGGCGATCGCGCCGACCACGTTGATCACGCTGATCCAGACGCCCAGCCGGAACAGGTCCCGGTCCAGCCAGATCGCGCCGCCCGCCATGTGCAACGCCCCCGTCAGCCCCACGGCGGCAGCGGACCAGAGCAGCGCCGCCAGATCGTGCGGCAGGTGATCCGAGACCCGGCCGACCGCCGCGTACACGCTCATCGAGCCCAGGGCCCAGGCCCACCCGTACCAGCGGCCGCGCCGGGCCGAGTCCCCGGTCACCTGGCCGTACGCCCGCGCGCCGGCCACGGCCTGGATCGCGCCGGCGGCCACCAGCAGGGCGAAGAGCGCGGTCAGGGGCAGCCAGTCGGGCAACCGGACCAGCACCCGGCCACCCGGGGAGTAGCGCAGGAAGAACAGCCCGAAGCCGACCAGCCAGGCCACGCCCCACGGCCAGTAGAGCAGCCGGGCGTCGGGTTCCAGCCGGGAGACCGTGGCCGCCCGCTGGTCACGGATCAGTTGGAGTGCCGTAGCGGCGTCGGCGGGGGGTCGATCATCGTCCTGTTCCACGCAAACAACTTTACGGCGCAAAGCTGAAGTCGTGTGCCCCGCTCCGGTGGCGGGTACCCGACAGCGGCGCTCGGCGCCTACGGTGGGACTCGTCAGCGGCTGATCCGTCGCACCGGACACAGTGGCACAGGACACAGAGGAGGGCCGGCATCAGTTACCAGTCGCGGCTGACCGACCTCGTCGAGCCGGACGAACTGCGGGCCGCCGCCGAAACCCGGATCGTCTGGTCCGTGCCCCGGCCCGCGGTGGCCGACGCCCGGGTGGGTTGGCACCGGCTCAACCCGAAGCGGCTCCGGATCGAGTTCACCGACGGCTCGTGGCTGGCGTTCACGGTGCCGATCGCCGAGCCCGGCACGCCACTTCGCGAGATCGCCGCCGCACTCACCGGCCGCTGACCCGCTCGACCTGCCGCGAGCACCGGCGAGCTGGCCGTGGTCTGCGGCATCGCCGCCGGGGACAGCGCGGCCTACAGCGGTGCCGACTCCAGTGGTGCGGCCTGCGACGGTGTCTGCGGCGGCGCGGGCAGCAGTGGCGCGGGCAGCGGTTCGCGGTGCAGCACCGAGAGGCGGGACACCGCGCGGGTGAGCACCACGTACAGCCGGTGCAGCCCGCGTGGTTCGGCCGCGACGATCGCGGCCGGCTCGACCACCACCACGTGGTCGTACTCCAGACCCTTGACCAGCGTCGCGGGCACCACGGTGACCCGCTCCGCGGCGGCGACGTCGTCGGCGGTCGCGGTGGCGACGCCGGCGGCGGCCAGCGCCGCGCGCAGCTCGTCGACCGCGTCGTCCGCGGCGATCACACCGACCGAACCGTCGTGCGAGAGCGCCGCCTGTACCTCGGCCACCGTCGCGGCGGTCAGATCGGTCACGGTACGCACATCCAGGCCGCCGTCGTGACGCAGCGACTCGGCCGGCGGTACGTCCACCGCCAGCGCCGGCAGCAGCAGGTTGGCGAACGCGACCACCGCGGCGGGCACCCGGAAACCGATTGTCAGCGGAACCACCACGGCGTCCGGCTTGCCGAGGTGGGTCAGGGACTCCCGCCAGTCGGTCGCCGCCCACGGCGCGGTGCCCTGCGCGAGGTCACCGAGCAAGGTGACGGAGCCGTGCTCACTGCGGCGGGCGATGGCCCGACACTGCATGGGAGAGAGATCCTGAGCCTCGTCCACCACCACGTGCCCGAATCCGGAGGGGCGCTCCAGCAGCCCGGCAGCCTCGTCGACCAGCACCGCGTCGGCGGCGGTCCAGCGGGCGGCCTTCGGCGTACGGGCCGGCTTCGCCCAGACCAGCAGCGCCTGCTCCGCGTCGCTGAGCAACCCGTCCGCCGCGGCGGCGAGTCGGGCCGGGTCGGAGAGCAGGCCGTGCACCAGCCCTTCCGGGGTGAGCGCCGGCCAGACCGCGTCCAGGAAGTCCACCACCGGCCGGCACCGGCTCATCCGGCGCAGCCACGCGTCGCCGGGCGACTCCGCTCGCCGCGCCTCGGCCTGCCGTTGCAGCAGACTCACCACGCGTGCCCGGACCCGCTCCCGGCCGGTGCCGTACGGCAGCCCCTCCCGACGGGTCTCCTCGACGATCCGGTGCAGCGGCTCCAGCCCGATCCGCCATCGGAACGAACCGTCCGACACGGTGATCGAGTCGGTCGGCGTACCGATCTGTGTCTGCACCGCGCGCCGCAGGACGCTCGCCATCCGCGCGTCGTGCTTGAGCGCGGCCACGGCCGGCGCCTCCACCGCCCGCACCGGTACCCGTGAGATCAGCTCCTCCACGGTGGCCTGCTCGACCTCGACCTCACCGAGCGCCGGCAGCACCGCCGCGATGTACGACAGGAACGCCCTGTTCGGGCCCACGATCAGCACACCCGCCCGCCGCAGCCGCTCGCGGTGCAGATAGAGCAGGTACGCGGCCCGATGCAGGCCGACCGCCGTCTTGCCGGTGCCCGGCGCCCCCTGCACGCAGATTGAGTCGGCCAGGTCGGCCCGAACCAGCTCGTCCTGCTCCGGCTGGATCGTGGCGACGATGTCGCGCATCGGCCCGACGCGCGGTCGCTCGATCTCGGAGGTGAGAATCCGACTGTTCGTGCCCAGTTCCTCGCCCCGGTCCAGCCGCTCATCCTCGAAACTGGTCAAGACCCCGTTGCTGAACCCGAACCGCCGCCGGACCGCCACACCCTGCGGATCCCGCGCGCTGGCCCGGTAGAACGACCGGGAGACCGGCGCCCGCCAGTCCAGCACCAGCGGCTCGCCGTGCTCGTCGGTCACATGCCGCCGCCCCACGTGATACCGCCGACCGTCATGGTCACCGCCGCCGCCGCTGCTGCCGGCACCGCCGCCGCTGCTGCCGGCACCGCCGCTGCCGCCGCTGCCGCCTCCGGTGCCTCCGCCTCCTACGCCGGCGCTGGTGATGGTCGTGCTGCTGGTGGTGGCTGCGCTGCTGGTGCTGCCGGCGTTGGTCGTGGTGGCGCTGGTCGTGAGTCCGGTGGCCGTCTTCTCGCCGCTCGTGGTTCGACCGAAGTCGAGGCGGCCGAAGAACAGCGGTGTGGTGGGGTCGTCGGCCAGTTCAGCCACGCGGCGGGCCAGCGTACGGCCGAGCATCTCCGCCGCGTACGGGTCGCCGGCCACCTGGTCACCGGTCGAGAAGAGGGCTTCGGCCCGCTCCCGCATCCGGCGGAGCGCCGCGCGCGAGGTGGCCAGATGGGCGCGTTCGGCGACCAGATCCGTGTCGGGGTGGGTGTCCAGGTCAGGTGCGGGCATGCTGACGTCCCATCGTTCACATCTGCTGCGCGCTCGCGTGTCCGGTGGCGGATGGCCGCCCGCCCGGCGCGGTGACGTCCGTTCCGGTGCAGCTCACCTCGGCCGTCAAGCGGGCTGCAACCCTACGCCCTTCCGAAGACCCCTTCCACCGAATTACCGACCGGACCACCCGTTCAGGCTGGCGTGGCGCATGACGACGTAGCGCGGGCGCGCACTTCGACGAGATCATCGTCTGCGGCCCCGGTGTTGCGGGTGCGGTACGTCGCGGGCGGCCCTGAGGCCGATGTTGGGCGGTGGCCAGGCTGGGCGATGACCAGCCTGGGCGATGACCAGCCTGGGCCGGCTGGCGTTGAGCAGGCAGGGCGGGCCGACCTGGGCCGGTCGGGGGCAGCGCATGCCAACCTCGGCCGGGTCGCGATGGGCTGACCTGGACCGGCCAGATGGCTTTGCCGGCGCGTCGGGGGCGGCGGGACAGGCGTGGGCGATCCAGCCGCCGATCCGGTAGCTGGGCTCGGCCCGCTGCGCTCGGCCGGTTTGCGATGGGTGAGCCTCGCGGGATTCAGCAGCGCCGGTGGTAGAGGTTGCGACGAGGCGTGCGGAGCGGGTCCATCCAGTCGGGCGGGAGGAATTCGGGCCTGCCGTCCGCTGCGATGCGGACGGTCCAGTCACCCTGGTGCAGGAGTCGGTGATGGTGGCCGCAGAGCAGGACCGCGTTGCTCAGCGTCGTCGTGCCGCCGTCGGCCCAGTGGCGGATGTGGTGACCATCGCACCATCGCGGCGGCCGGTCGCAGCCGGGGAAGGCGCAGCCGCCGTCGCGCAGGACCAGCGCGCGCCGCAGGGGGCCGGTGAAGAGGCGGCGCTGACGCCCGACGTCCAGGATCTGGCTGTTGCCGCCCAACACGGCCGGGAGCACCGCGGCGTCGCAGGCCAGGCGGCGGACCGCGCCCGGCGTGAGACGCACCCCGGTTTCCAGGGTGCCCGCCCGTACGCCGTTGACCAGGGCGTCCAGTGACATCGTGACCACCAGTTGCGGCCGGTCTCCACCGTTGTCGGGCAGGTCGCCAGTGCGCAGTGCCAGTCGGCAGATCTCGCCGAGTGCGTCCGCCCGGCGTTGACCGGGACTGCGCTCGTCGTGCTCACCGACCGGGGCGCAGAGCGGATCGATCGCCTCGCGCAGCAGGCTCGCGGTCTCGGTGTCGAGGGTGCCGCTGAGGCGTACCTGACCGTCCTGCTGGTCGGAGAGGGTGACGTGCCGGCGGGCCTCGGCTCGCTCGGTGGCCCGCTGCAGAGCTCTCAGCTCTGCCTGGTCTGCCAGGTCGGGCGCGACGTGCGCGAGGACGCGCTCCCCGAGACGGCTCAGGGTGGCCGGGTCGAACCGATCGGCCCACGAGATCAGCAGCTCGATGGCTTTGTCGGCCACCTCCGGCCCGGCTTCGGCGGGCAGGGCGGCGATCGTCTCCGCCAGCACCCGCCCCTGCTCCACGGTCATGGTGCCGGCGTGCACGGCATCGCGGACCGCTGGTGGCGCGGCGTCGAGGGTGGCCGCGAGCTGAACGAGCTGGCGGGCGGATCGGCTGGAGAGCCGGAGCCGATTCCGCAGCCAGACCGAGGTGGACGAGGCGCCTTCGGCAACGGCCAGACCCCGGGCATCCAGCTCGCGCACCAGACCGAGCTGGACGGCGGCCAATCGCTGCACCACCTGGTGAGCTGCGTCGAGCGACGCGAGCAGTTCGTTGTCGGAGAGGGCCCACGCCGCGGCCTCGACGCAGTCGTCGACGGCACCGCTCGCCTGTGTCAACGCCCCCAACATGAAGACACGATAGAACAGGTGTACGACAACTTTGCGCCGCCGGATGACTGTCCTGCTCGGCCCCGCCAACCCGCCAATTCGGGGTACGCAATTGCCGGCGGTCCGCGGTGACGCGAAGGAAGGCCGCCACTGGCGTCGACGCAGCCGGCGACGACGAGTTCGGCCCCCTCGGCTGTTGGGTGATCGCGGCATGGGCCTGCGCCGGGGGTCCGACGTGGGCGGGATGCGAGGGGTGATGGCGGGTCAGGTGGGCGGCCGGGATCATGGAGGCATGACCGAGGCCCGTCCCGAGCCGCTTCGGATGGTCAGTGACCCGCAGGTGATGCGGGCGCTGGCCCATCCGGCCCGGATCGCGATCATGGAGTATCTCCATAGCCAAGTCGGTGGCGGCACCGCCACCGAGTGTGCGGAGATCGTCAGGCTGTCACCGAGCGCGACCAGTTATCACCTGCGGGCGTTGGCGAAGTTCGGCTTGGTGGAGCAGGCGCCGAGCCGAGGGGACGCCCGGGAGCGGGTGTGGCGCACGTCGAGCCCCAGCCTGATGGTCGACGCGGGCCGCGAGGCCGGGCCCGAGGCGCGGGCCGCGGAACAGGCTCTGGTGGAGGCGCACGCGGTGCGCGCCATGGAGCGGACCCGGGACTGGTTGCGCCGCGCCGGGGATGAACCCCCTGAGTGGTACGACGCCGCGCTGTTCAACGAGGCGCTGCTCGTGCTCACGGCAGAGGAGTTGGCCGCCCTCAACGAAGCGGTCTTGGCGCTGCTGAGGCCGTACTACCCACGGCACCGCAGGGATGTGCCACCGGACGCGCGTTCCGTCGCCGTTCAGTACCGGACGGTGCCGCTGGCATAGACGGGGGCTGTGTCGACCAGTTGTGAAGGATTATTTTCGAAGTATGTCCTTCACAACTGGACGGTCGCGCTGGTCCGACGTGTGGCTCGCCGCCGCCGCCCGTGGAACCACGATCTGTGGCGACTTCCTCGCCGCCACCGCGCTCGCGCTGGCTCTGCAGGGTGCCGGAGCCGGCGGGCCCGCCGTGTCGGGGCTGCTGCTCGCGGCCACCCTGCCCCTGGTGGTGCTGGCACCGCTCGCCGGCCGGCTCGCCGACCGGGTCGACAGCCGTACCCTGCTGGTGACCGTCGGGCTGGCCCAGGCCGCGATCTGCACGTTGCTCGCCGTCGTCGCCCAACCGGTCCTGGTGGTCGCGCTCGTCGCGCTGCTCGCCTCCGGGCTCGCGGTTACCCAGCCCTGCCTGGCGGCGCTGCTCCCGGCGATGGTCCGCCGGGCCGACCTGCCCCGCGCCAATGCGATCAGTCAGACCGCTGTCTCCCTCGGCGCGCTCGGCGGCCCAGTGCTGGCCGGGCTGCTGGTGGGGCAGTTCGGCACCCGCGTACCGCTGCTGGTCGACGCCGCGACCTACCTGGCGCTCGTGGCGGCCGGCCTGCTGCTGCGGACCCGACGCGGCGGTCGCCGGACCGCAGCCGCCGTGCCGACCGCCGCCGGGCCGTCCGTGGCCGGGCTGCCTACTGCGGGCGGTACGACCGAGGGCTGGCGACTGCGGCTGGACCCGCTGATGCTCGTCATGGTGGTCAGCACCGCCGTGGTGATCGCGGCGATCGGCGGCATCAACGTGATCGAGGTCTTCTTCATTCGGGAGACGCTGAAGGGGTCTGCCACCACGTACGGCCTCGTCGGCGCCGCCTGGATGGCCGGGATGTTGCCCGGCGGCTGGCTGGCGGCGCGGCTCGCGCGCCGGCTCGACGACGACGGTGCGCTGGTCCGCGGAGTGCTGATCGCGCTCGCGGGGTGCAGCCTGATGGTGCTGCTGGCCGCGTTGGTGCCGACAGCGGGCGTGCTGGTGCCGCTCTGGCTGGTGGCGGGCGCGGCGAACGGCCTGACGAACGTCTTCGCCAACCTTCTCATCGCCCGCCGGGTGCCGGAGGCGATGCACGCCCGCTCGTACGCCAGTTTTGGCGCGGCGGTGCAGGGCGGCTCGATGACCGGTTATCTGCTCGGCGGTGCGCTGCTCACGCAAGTGTCGCCCCGGCCGTTGATCGCGGGGGCCGGAGCGGCCGGGCTCCTGGTGGTGCTGGTGTTCGTGCCGGTCGTCGCCCGGGCGGTACGCAGGCCGGTACGCGAGCAGTCGGCCGGACCGGGGCGTGACACGACTGCCGGACCGGTACGCCCGCAGTCCACCGGCCCCGAGTGCGAGGAAACGACCGGATCGGAGGCTCTGCGACCGGGTGGGACGGATGCGGGGTTGGCCACTCCGGGCCGGCCCGCCGGGCCCTGACCGGAGGCCAGGGATACGGTCGGGTCATGGCTGAGCGCGTCGCACGCCCGCGGGTCGGGCACATCCAGTTCCTGAACTGCCTGCCCATCTACTGGGGGCTGATGCGCTCGGGCACCCTGCTCGACGTGGACCTGCACAAGGACTCGCCGGACCGGCTGAGCGCGGCGCTGGTCGCCGGCGACCTCGACATCGGCCCCATCACGCTGATGGAGTACCTGAAGCACACCGACGAGCTGCTTCTCCTGCCGGACCTGGCGGTGGGCAGCGACGGGCCGGTGCTCTCGGTCAACATGGTCTCCACCCGTCCCCTCGCCGAGCTGGACGGCGCCCGGGTGGCGCTCGGCTCGACCTCGCGGACCGGGGTCATGCTCGCGCAGTTGTTGCTCGCCGAGCGGTACGGCGTGCGGCCCGACTACTTCCGCTGCCCTCCGGACCTGACCCAGATGCTGCTGGAAGCCGACGCCGGGGTGCTGATCGGGGATGTGGCGCTTCGGGCCTACCACGAGGCGCCGTTGCGAGGCCTCACCGTGACCGACCTCGGACAGGCCTGGCGGGAATGGAGCGGGCTGCCGATGGTCTTCGCCGTCTGGGCGGTCCGCCGCGACTTCGCCGCCGCACACCCGGGCCTGGTCAAGGAGGTGCACGAGGCGTTCCTTCGCTCGCGCGACCTCTGCCTCTCGGAGCTGGATCAGGTCGCCGAGGCGGCAGCGCGCTGGGAGGCGTTCGACGCCGCGACGCTGGCCACGTACTTCCGGATCCTGGACTTCTCGCTCGGCGAGCGGCAGGTAGCCGGGCTGCGCGAGTTCGCCCGGCGGGTAGCCGCGCTCGGCGAGGTCCCGGCGCTGCCCGACGGCGGCCCGGAGTTCTTCGCCGGCTGAGCCGCCGAGCCGAGCCGAGCCGACCGCCGAGCCGAGCCGACCTCCCCGCGCCGAGCCAAGCCGACCGCCCCGAGCGCCCGAGGCGCGCCGACCAACAGCGGTCGGCGCGTGATCAGGTGCCGGGGCGCAGCAGTGCCTCGGTGATCTTCTCGCAGTTCTTCATGCCGTAGTCGTAGCCCATGCCGATCGGGTACTTGACCATCACGCCCATCGTCCAGGTGTCCCCGATGGCCAGGCAGTTGATGTGCATCTCCTGCTCCGCGGTCCGGTCGATCCACCCGTTCTTGATGGCGATCTGCTTCTGCTCGGCGGCCGGGAACGCCTTGCGGATGCCGAAGTCACCGGCGCCGCGGACGAGCTTCATCTCGTTGAGCAGCCACTTGGTCCACTTCGGCCCGGCGGCGGTGCCGGTGGCGATGCAGTTGCCCAGGCGAGCGGTGTCGCGGGGGGAGAGCGCCGTGCGAGACCACCCCTTGTCGGGGGCGACGCTGCTGTCGGTCAGCTTGCACATCGAGAGCAGCCGTCGGATCGAGGCGTCCCGGCCGACCGAGTTGTAGAACTGCTCGGCCCGCGTGTTGTCGCTGTCCCGGATGATCCGGGTGGCGTCGGCGAGCTTCGCGTCGCTCGGCGTCTGGCCGGCGTCGGCGGCGCGACGCAGATAGTCGGCGACGATCCAGGATTTGATCATCGAGGCGGTGGTGCTGGTCTCGCCCATGTTCTTCGAACCGATGATCTTTCCGGTCCGGCGGTCGAGCACGCTCCAGGAGTACCAGCCCTGGATGTCGAGGTTGAGGTCCTTGGCCTGGAACGGCAGCGGCGCCAGCGAGGGGCTCGGGCTCGGCGACGGCGGGGAGGGCTGACGGGCACTGCGGTCGGTGGCCGCTCCGGTGGACCGGTCGCTGGTCGTCGCCTCGGAGTCACCCCACTTGGCGGCCGCGGACGACTCGAACGGCGACCCGGGCAGGAGCCGTAGCGACACCAGCACCAGCCCGATGAGGATGACCGCGACAGCGATCAGGCGCAGCGGCGAGGTCTCGCCCGCACCGCGCCGGTCGGCCCGCCGGTTGCCGGCCATCAGAGCTTTCCGACCGGCTGCTGCGGCACCTTGAGCGCGGCGCCCGGCTGCGGGGTGACCAGTTGGGTGGCCACGCTGGCGCAGACCTGCGCGCCGTAGTCCAGACCGTTCTTGATCGGGTAACGCAGCATCACCGCGAGACTCCACTTCCCGTTGACGGCGAGGCAGTTGACGTGCCAGTTGCCGTCGTAGTTGATCGCGGTCCACCCGTTCTTGATGCTGACCGGCCCCTGCGCGGTGATCGACTTGGGCAGACCGTTGATGATCCCCCAGCGGCCACCGCCGGACTTGAGCTTCTGGTCCTTGGCTGCGGTGGTGCCCTTGACTTGGCTCATCTCGCTGAGCACCCACTTCGTCCACTTGGGGCCGGCGGCCTTGCCGTCGGCGATGCAGTCACCGAGCCGGACGGCGTCCCGCGGGGACATGCGGGTGAAGCTCCACCAACCCTCGTACTTCGGGACGTTGCCGCGCTTGGTGTCGGTCAGACCGCAGATGCTGATCGCGCGCTTGACGACCGGCCCGGGTTGCCCGCCGGGCGGCACGGCGTACGAGCCGCCGGCGGCCTTGTAGACCGCGTTGGCCGCGTCGTCGTCGCTGTTGCGGATGGCGAGGCTGGCCGCCTTCTTCAGGTTCGCCGGCGGTTCCCGGTCCTTGAGCTGCCGCAGATAGTCCGAGACGATCCACGCCTTGAGCATCGATTCCGTGGAGCTGGTCGAGGCCATGTTCGACGAGCCGGAGATCTTGCCGGTCTGCCGGTCCATCAACGCCCACGAGAAAAACTCGCCCTTGAAGCTCACCGACACCCGGCCGGCGGCCAGCGTGGGCGGTGGCGGCGGAGTGGGCGCGGGCGCGGCGACGCTGGCGCCGCCACCGCCGCCTCCACCACCGCTGTCGTCGGTGGAGAGTCGGGCGTACGCGGTGGGGACCAGCAGGACGCCACCGAGAAGAACCGCCACGATGGCGAACACCATGGTCACGCGAGATCGCATGAGTTGGGTGAGCTCCAGATGTCAGGGCCGGGGGGACCGGCTTCGTTGTCCGGGGCGACCGGTGCGTGCGCCAAGGCCGGGGGCGGTGGCCTCTGTGGAGACGGCGTGGGGGCAGCCGATCGTGTGACCGGCAGAAGTCTACGTCCGGACGGGCCGGGCACCAGGGTCCGACACCAGGCAACGTGCGACATCGGTGGAAAATCACGCTGGTCTGCGGCTTCTGGGGGGTTTCATCTTCTTCCCGTGACCCAAGTCATAGGAGGCTGAGTCACGATCCGTAGCCAGGAACTGCCCATCGGTGACGGAACGTCATTCGGGTTTCCTGTTACACCCCCTGGTGCATCAGGGCGCAAGCTGTAACACTTGTCCACATGTATGGCAACGACTTCTCCGCCCCTGGCGACGCACCGGACGACGCGCCCGGCGCGGGCCTGCTCGGCGAGGTCGAGGCCGCCGAGGCGGAGCTGCGTGCCGCCGCCGCGCGCGAGCGCCGCGGCGGTCCCGCACCGGACGAGGACCTGGCCGCGTACTTCACCGAGGTGGTCGACGCGGAGCAGAAGATCGAGCCGCGCGACTGGATGCCCGAGGCGTACCGCCGGACGTTGATCCGGCAGATCGCCCAGCACGCCCACTCCGAGATCATCGGCATGCAGCCGGAGGGCAACTGGATCAGTCGGGCGCCCTCGCTCAAGCGCAAGGCGATCCTGCTGGCCAAGGTCCAGGACGAGGCGGGCCACGGTCTCTACCTCTACGCGGCCGCCGAGACCCTCGGCATCAGTCGCGACGAACTGGTCCAGCTGCTGCTCGACGGTAAGCAGAAGTACAGCTCGATCTTCAACTACCCCACGTTGACCTGGGCGGACGTGGGCGCGATCGGCTGGCTGGTGGACGGCGCGGCGATCGTCAACCAGGTGCCGCTGTGCCGGTGCTCCTACGGCCCGTACGCGCGGGCGATGATCCGGGTCTGCAAGGAGGAGTCGTTCCACCAGCGCCAGGGCTACGAGATCCTGCACACCCTGGCGCACGGCACCCCGGCACAGAAGGCCATGGCCCAGGACGCGGTGGACCGCTGGTGGTACCCGTCGCTGGCCATGTTCGGCCCGCCGGACGGCGACTCCACCCACTCCGCCCAGTCGATGGCCTGGAAGATCAAGCGCTTCTCCAACGACGACCTGCGCCAACGCTTCGTCGACATGTGCGTCCAGCAGGCGGAGATCCTCGGGCTGCGCATTCCCGATGACGACCTGCGCTGGAACGAGGAACGGCAGGCGTACGACTACAGCCAGCCCGACTACGACGAGCTGATGCAGGTCATCAAGGGCAACGGGCCGTGCAACCGGGAGCGGATGGCGCACCGCCGGGCCGCCCACGCCGACGGCGCATGGGTACGCGAGGCCGCCGCGGCGTACGCCGCCAAGCGAGCGGACAAGAGGGAGAAGGTGGCCGCGTGAGCAACGAGCACTCGCCTCTGTGGGAGGTCTTCGTGCGGGCGCGGCGCGGGCTGTCGCACACCCACGTCGGCAGCCTGCACGCCCCGGACGCCGAGCTGGCCCTGCGCAACGCCCGCGACCTCTACACCCGCCGACAGGAGGGCGTGTCGATCTGGGTGGTGCCGGCGGGCGCGATCACCGCGTCCAGCCCGGACGAGAAGGACGCCTTCTTCGACCCGGCCGCCGACAAGGTCTACCGCCATCCCACCTTCTACGAGGTGCCGGACGGGGTGGCACACCTGTGAGCGGGCCGTTCGGCTTCGCCCTCGCCCTCGGCGACGACGCGCTGATCGCCGCGCAGCGGCTGGCCGAGTGGACGACCCGCGCGCCGGAGATGGAAGAGGACATCGCGCTCGCCAACATCGCCCTCGACCAGCTCGGCGCGGCCCGCCTGCTGCTGTCGTACGCGGGTGAGCTGGAGGCGGCAGGTCGGGACGAGGACGCGCTGGCGTACCTGCGTGACGACCGCGAGTTCCGCAACGTGCTGCTGGTCGAGCTGCCCAACGGCGACTTCGCGGTGACCATGGCGAAGCTGTTCTTCCTGGCGGCGTACCAGTTGCCGCTCTACACCGCGCTCGCGTCCTGCCCGGACGAGCGGCTGGCCGCCATCGGCGCGAAGGCGCGCAAGGAGTCGGCGTACCACCTGGACCACGGCGCGCTGTGGGTCAAGCGGCTCGGCGACGGCACCGAGGAGTCGCACCGCCGGATGCAGGAGGCCGTCGACCACGTCTGGCCGTACACCCACGAGCTGTTCGCCGCGGACCCGGCAGCGCCGGTCGACCCGGCGGGCCTGCGGGCGGCGTTCGACGAGACCGTCGGCCCGGTGCTGGCCGAGGCGACGCTCACCCGCCCGGAGCGCGGCTGGGCTCCGACGGGCGGGCGGGCCGGCGTGCACACCGAGCACCTGTCCTACCTGCTGGCCGAGATGCAGGTGCTGCACCGCGCCCACCCCGGGGCGCAGTGGTGACCGACGCGCGAATGGCGGCGGCGAGCGTGGTGGACCCGGAGATCCGGGTGATCACCATCGACGAGCTGGGGATCCTGCGCGCGGTCGAGGAGGACCGGGCCAGTGGCCGGGTCACCGTCACCATCACCCCGACCTACACGGGCTGCCCCGCCATGGACGTGATCCGGGCCGACGTCCGGCGCGCGCTGGCCGCGGCCGGTTATCCGGACGCCGAGGTGCGGACGGTCTACAGCCCAGCGTGGAGCACCGACTGGATCTCCGATGTCGGGCGGGCCAAGCTGGCCGCCGCCGGGATCGCCCCGCCGTCGCCGGCGCCCGCCCCCGGCGTGGTGGCGCTGACCCTCGCGGTCCGCTGCCCGCTCTGCGGCTCGCCGGAGACCGAGCAGGTCAGCCGGTTCGGCTCGACCGCGTGCAAGGCGTTGTGGCGCTGCCGTTCCTGCTCCGAACCCTTCGACCACCTGAAGGCGCTGTGACAGTCACCATCTCCCGGCCGGTCCGCCGCCGGCCGGCCTTCCACCCGCTGCCGGTCGCCGCCGTCGACCGGCTCACCGACGACTCGGTCGCGGTCACCTTCGCCGTACCCGAGGAGTTGCGGGAGGCGTTCGCGTTCCGCGCCGGTCAGCACCTCACCGTGCGGCGGGTGACCGACGACGGCGACGACGTGCGCCGGTCGTACTCCATCTGCTCCACCCCTGACGACCTGGCCCGGCACGGCCGGCTGCGGATCGGGGTGCGGGAGATCCCCGGCGGCGCGTTCTCGGCGTTCGCCTGCGGCGCGCTGCGCCGCGGCGACACCGTCGAGGTGATGACGCCGCTGGGCACCTTCACCACGGCGTTCGCGGCGGACCGGGTGCGCCACTACGGCGCGGTCGTCGCCGGCTCCGGCATCACCCCGGTGCTCGCGCTCGTCGGGACGGCCCTGGCCGTCGAGCCGGCCAGCACCTTCACCCTGGTGTACGGCAACCGCACGGCCAACCGGGTCATGTTCGCCGAGGAGCTGGCCGACCTGAAGGACCGCTACCCCACCCGGCTGCACCTGGTGCACGTGCTGTCCCGGGAGCAGGGTGAGTCGCCGCTGCTCTCCGGGCGGATCGACGCCGAACGGCTGGAGCGCCTGCTGGGCACCATCGTGCCGGGCGAGGTCATTGAGGAGTGGTTCCTCTGCGGCCCGTACGGCATGGTGGTCGACGCCCGGGACGTGCTGACCGCGCGCGGGCTGCCGGAGTCGGCGGTGCACACCGAGCTGTTCCACGTCGACGCGCCACCGGAGCCGGTGGCCCGCCCCGTCGACCAGCCGGGCACCGGTTCGGACGTCACCATCGTGCTGGACGGTCGGTCGTCGAGCTTCACGATGGGCCGCGAGGAGCGGGTGCTGGACGCCGCGCTCAAGGTGCGCGGCGAGCTGCCGTACGCCTGCAAGGGCGGCGTCTGCTCGACCTGCAAGGCGAAGGTCGTCGACGGGGCGGTCACGATGGCCCGCAACTACGCCCTGGAGCCCGACGAGCTGGCCGCCGGCTACGTGCTGACCTGCCAGTCCAGCCCGACCACCGACAGGCTGACGGTCGACTACGACGCCTGACGGCCGACTCGCGGACCGTGTGGCGTGCCGGACGGTCCACGGTCGATACCGAGCCTGTCGAGCTGCCCCAAAGATGGGGCAGTCAGGACGGCCGCACGGTGGGCTGGCCCCCGGCCCGGGGGGTGCGCAGCGCATCACAGCCGTCAGCACCCGTCCGGGAGAGGGCGCGGGGCGGGCGTAGGCTCGGAGGCGTGACGGTGAGCCGGGAGATCGACGACATCCTGCAGCGTGGCGCGGACGGCGGGCGGATCACGCCCGAGGAGGCTCTGCTGCTCTACACCGAGGCGCCCTTCCACGCCCTGGGCGAGGCGGCGGACGCGGTGCGCCGGCGGCGCTACCCGGACAACATCGTCACCTACCTGATCGATCGCAACATCAACTACACGAACGTCTGTGTGACGGCGTGCAAGTTCTGCGCGTTCTACCGGGCGCCGAAGCACTCCGAGGGGTGGACCCACCCGACGGAGGAGATCCTGCGTCGCTGCGGCGAGGCGGTCGAGCTGGGCGCGACCCAGGTGATGCTCCAGGGCGGCCACCACCCGGACTACGGCGTCGAGTACTACGAGGAGCTGTTCTCCTCGGTCAAGCAGGCGTACCCGCAGCTGGCCATCCACTCGATCGGGCCGAGCGAGATCCTGCACATGGCCAAGGTCTCCGGCGTGAGCCTGGACGAGGCCATCGCCCGGATCAAGGCCGCCGGCCTGGACTCGATCGCCGGCGCCGGTGCGGAGATGCTGCCCGAGCGCCCGCGCAGGGCCATCGCCCCGCTCAAGGAGTCGGGTGAGCGCTGGCTGGAGGTCATGGAGCTGGCCCACCGGCAGGGCATCGAGTCGACCGCGACCATGATGATGGGCACCGGCGAGACGCACGCCGAGCGGATCGAGCACCTGCGCATGATCCGCGACGTGCAGGACCGCACCCGTGGTTTCCGGTCCTTCATTCCGTGGACGTACCAGCCGGAGAACAACCACCTCAAGGGTCGCACCCAGGCGACCACGCTGGAGTACCTGCGCCTGGTCGCGGTGGCCCGGCTCTTCTTCGAGACCGTGCCGCACCTGCAGGCGTCCTGGCTGACCACCGGCAAGGACGTCGGGCAGTTGTCGCTGCACATGGGCGTGGACGACCTCGGCTCGATCATGTTGGAGGAGAACGTCATCTCCTCGGCCGGCGCCCGGCACCGCTCCAACCTGCACGAGCTGATCGGCATGATCCGCTCCGCCGACCGGATCCCGGCCCAGCGGGACACCCTCTACAACCGTTTGGCGGTGCACCACACGCCGGCCGACGACCCGACCGACGAGCGGGTGGTCTCGCACTTCTCCTCGATCGCGCTGCCCGGCGGCGGCGCGGGCCGCTCGCTGCCGCTGGTCGAGGTCAACTGAGGTCGATCCCGCCCCGACCGTTCGGCTGACCGGGGATCATGCTCCCGCCCGGCCACGGCGGCGGTACGGGTGGTCCCCGCCGTCGCACCGTCAGGCTGCCCGCCACGGGGGTGGTGGAGATGATCGGCGGCCGCTACCGTCCCGCCTCGTATCCGTCGTCACCGCGGGTGGCACGGATCGCTGGAATCGGCCCGACCGCCCGGGTGACGGTGATCTGATGGGCTGGTCAGGGAGTGTCCTCCATCGGCCCATGAGGGTCGTTCATATAACGCACGGCGGTACGGGCGGGATGGGTGACCATTCCGCCCGTACCGTGTGCCGGGTCCAGTCCGGACGGTTGAAATTCGTCCGCCACGCTGGCGGGGGAGATCGACCTCCGATAACGTCCGCTCGGTCCCACAACCATTCATTCTCTTCTTCCCTACACCCCCGGGGGACTGATGACAGCCTTCCACCGCTCGACGCTGGCTCGTATCGGCGTCGTGGCACTGCTCGCTGCCGGTGGCCTGGCCACCGTTGCCGCCCCGGCGCAGGCCGCCGACCAGGCTGACCTGGCCCTGGTGCCCCTCAGCTACGAGTTGGCCCAGGGCGTCAAGGCGGCCAAGGCGAAGCCGTTCAAGTTTCAGGTCGACAACACCCGCAGCACTGTCGACGCCAAGGACGTCCGGGTCACCGTGGAGACGAAGGGCCTGAAGAACCGCAAGGTCGGCGTCATCGCGCCGGCCGGCTGCGACCTCAGGGGCACCACGATCGACTGCCCGCTCGGCGACCTGGCGGCCGGCACCACCGAGGACTTCGGCATCCCGGTGTTCTCCACCGGCGGTCGCGGTGACGCCGGCACGATGGTCGTCACCATCAGCGCGGCCAACGCCAAGCCCGTCACCGTCGAGCACGACATCACCGTCGCCAAGGCGGGCTACGACCTGACCTCCTGGGTGCAGGACGTCTACGCCGACGTGACAGTCGACGGCGACGAGGCCGGCGAGTCCGGCCTCAAGCCGGTCAAGCGGGGCGAGACCGCGCCGCTGGACTGGGCGGTCTACAACGGTGGCAGCAAGAAGGCGACCGGCGTGGCGTACGGGATCACCCTCCCGGCCGGCGTCACCTTCGCCGAGCTGCCGGAGAGCTGCGTCGAGCAGCCGCTGGGTGGGTTCGCGAACGCGTACTGCGAGGACACCGGCGTGGTGCTGAAGCCGGGGCAGTTCTACACCGCCGACGTGCGGGTGAAGGTCGGCGCGGACGTGACCGAGCCGGTGCTCCGACCCGGTTTCGTCTGGGCCGCCGGCCTGGAGGCCGCTGAGGGCAGCCCCGAGGAGCAGCCGCAGGTGGCCTCCAGCGCGCAGCGGCGGGCGTTCACCGAGACCGACGAGGTGGACAACACCGCGCAGTTCGACGTCTTCGTCGACCTGAGCGCGCAGCCGACCCCGACGCCGACGGCCACCCCGACGGCGACTCCGACGCCGGGCGGCACGACGACGCCGGGCACGACCACGTCGCCGACCACCGGTGGCGGTGGTTCCGGTGGCGGTGGGCTGCCGGTGACCGGTGTACAGGCCGGCCTGATCGGTGGCATCGGCGGTCTGATCCTGCTCGCGGGCGGGGCACTGCTGGTGCTCTCCCGCCGTCGCAAGGTCGTCCTGGTCGCCCCGGGCGACGAGACCTCGACCGACTGACGTCGGCACGATCTGAGAGATAGGCACGATCTGACGTAGGCACGACGCGAGGGCGGGGTGGGCGACCACCCCGCCCTTTCGCATGCCGGGCCGCGCGGCCGTCCGCCACCGCCGGCCGCGTCGACGCTCCCGGTTGCCATGGGGTACGCGGACCCAGCGGTCGAGGGCTTGAGCGTGGCTGGCAGAGTGGAGCGGGTGAGCCGTACACCGCAGGGCCAGCGCGCCAGCCTGGACAAGCAACCGCACGAGGTCGCCGCGATGTTCGACGGCGTGGCCGAGCGCTACGACCTGACCAACACGGTGCTCTCCTTCGGTCAGGACCGCTCCTGGCGGCGGGCCACCCGGGCGGCGCTCGGGCTGCGGCCGGGCGAGCGGGTGCTGGATGTGGGCGCGGGCACCGGCGTGTCGACGCGCGAGCTGGCCCAGTCCGGGGCGTACGCGGTCGGGGTCGACCTGTCGCTGGGCATGCTGTACGCGGGCAAGCGGGTCCGTCCCGAGGTGCCGCTGCTGGCCGGGGACGCGCTGCGACTGCCGTTCGCCGACGCGAGCTTCGACGCGGTGACCATCTCCTTCGCGCTGCGCAACGTCAACGACACCGACGCGGCCCTGCGCGAGCTGGCCCGGGTCACCCGGCCGGGTGGACGGCTGGTGGTGTGCGAGTTCAGCACCCCGGTCAACCCGGCCTTCCGGACGGTCTACCTGTCGTACCTGATGCGGTCGCTGCCGGTGGTCGCCCGCGCGGTGTCCAGCAACCCCGAGGCGTACGTCTACCTGGCGGAGTCGGTCCGGGCCTGGCCGGACCAGGCCGCGCTGGCCGGGCGGGTCGCCGCGGCCGGGTGGGGTCGAGTGGCGTGGCGCAACCTGACCGGCGGCGTGGTCGCGCTGCACCGGGGGATCCGCGAGTAGCGCGGAGACGCGCGACGCCGCGACGCGGAGACACCGAGACGCCGCGACGCCGCGACGCGTTTCAGGAATATCCGGCTTTAGTCCACTTTGCCCCGTACGCTCGTCCGCATGACCGGAGCAGACGCGGCGGACCCGGTGGCCGCCACCGACGACGACGCGGCCGAACTCATCGCGCAGTTGCGCGCGCTGGCCGGCGCGGATCCGGCGGACGTCCGGCAGGTGGTCGCCGAGGTGCTGGCCGCGCTGGACCGGGCGGCCGGTGGCGCGCTGCGGGAGCATCTGCCGGAGGCGATCCGGGTCGACGCGGGCCTGGACGCCTCCCGATCGGCCTGACACTCGCCTGCTGTGGACGGTCGCCGGCTGTCACATCGGCGAGTTAGGTACCCCTGATCCTGCGCAGGTATGACGCCGGTCATACACTCGTCCCGTCTGGCTTGTGAAGCATTTCACGAGCGTGCGGGAGGAGGCGCGAATGACCGCGGTGGAACACGACGCCGACGTCATCGTCGTTGGCGCCGGTCCCGGTGGATCGGCTACTGCGTACCACCTGGCCCGGCACGGCGTACGGGTGTTGGTGTTGGAGAAGACCGAGTTTCCCCGGGAGAAGGTCTGCGGCGACGGGCTGACCCCGCGCGCGGTGCGCCAGCTCATCCGGATGGGCGTGGACACTTCGCCCGAGGCCGGCTGGCTGCACAACCGCGGCCTGCGGGTGATCGGCGGCGGCGTACGCCTGGAACTGGACTGGCCCGAGCTGGCCAGCTTCCCCAACTACGGCCTGGTCCGCACCCGACTGGACTTCGACGATCTGCTCGCCCAGCGGGCGGTCGCGGCCGGCGCCAAACTGCGGACCAACGTCAACGTGCTGGGCCCGGTGCTCGACGGCGACGGCCGGGTGACCGGCGTCGAGGCGGAGGTGGGGCCCGGCAAGGAGCCCGCCACCTTCCACGCCCCGCTGGTCGTGGCGGCCGACGGGGTCTCCGGTCGGTTCCCGCTCGCGCTCGGGCTGACCAAGCGGGAGGACCGGCCGATCGGCGTGGCCGTCCGCCGCTACTACCACTCCCCGGTCAAGCACGACGACGACTACCTGGAGTCGTGGCTGGAGCTGCGCAGCAAGGACAGCGGCGACAACCTGCTGCCCGGGTACGGCTGGATCTTCGGGCTCGGTGACGGGCGGGTCAACGTCGGCCTCGGCGTGCTCAACTCGTCGTCCGCGTTCGGCAAGACCAACTACCGCCGGCTGCTCACCGACTGGCTGGCCAACACGCCCGCCGACTGGGGCATGACCGACGAGGCCAACGCCGACGGTCCGATCCTCGGCGCCGCGCTGCCGATGGGCTTCAACCGGGTGCCGCACTACACCCGCGGGGTTCTGCTCGTCGGCGACTCCGGCGGGATGGTCAACCCGTTCAACGGCGAGGGCATCGCGTACGCCATGGAGTCCGGCGAGCTGGCCGCGGAGGTGGCGGTGCAGGCCCTCGCGCGTCCCGCCGGGCCGGAGCGCGAGCGGGCCCTGATGGCGTACCCGAACGAGCTGAAGGCCCGGCTCGGTGGCTACTACCGGCTGGGCGGCATCTTCGTGAAGCTGATCGGCCGTCCGGAGATCATGCGGATCGCCACCAAGCACGGCATGCCCCACCCGACGCTGATGCGTTTCGTTCTCAAGTTGTTGGCCAATCTGACCGATCCCCGAGGCGGGGACGCGATGGACCGGGTCATCAACGCAATGACGAAAGCCGCGCCAGCCGTCTAGAGCGACGGCATCGGTGCTGGTCACAGCCCCGACGCCGACAAAGATCGACCCCCGCCGGCAGCCACCGCGAGGGACGTGAATAGTGTGATTTTCGTCAAGCACCGAGGGCAGGGAAGGACGAGCAGGAGAAAACGATGTCGCTCTCGCCTTACGCACCGATCATCGGGCTGTTCGCCCTCGCCGCGGCGTTCTCGCTGTTCTCTGTCGGCGCCGCCCGCTTCGCTGGTCCCCGTCGATACAACAAGGCCAAACTCGAGGCTTACGAGTGCGGCATCGAGCCCAGCCCTCAGCCGGTCGGCGGCGGGCGGTTCCCGATCAAGTTCTACCTGACGGCGATGCTCTTCATCGTCTTCGACATCGAGATCATCTTCCTCTACCCCTGGGCGGTCTCGTTCGACGCTCTGCCGATCTTCGGCTTCGTGGAGATGGTCCTGTTCATCGTCGCGGTCTTCGTCGCGTACGCCTATGTGTGGCGGCGCGGCGGCCTGGACTGGGACTGAGGAAGGAACGTCAGATGGGCATCGAGGAGAAGCTCCCCGCCGGCGTCCTGCTCACCTCGGTGGAGAAGCTGGTCAACTGGTCCCGGAAGTCGTCCGTGTGGGGCGCCACCTTCGGCCTGGCCTGCTGCGCGATCGAGATGATGGCCGCCGGTGGTCCGCACTACGACATGGGCCGCTGGGGCATGGAGGTCTTCCGGGCCTCGCCCCGGCAGGCCGACCTGATGATCGTGGCCGGCCGGGTGAGCCAGAAGATGGCACCGGTGCTGCGCCAGATCTACGACCAGATGGCCGAGCCCCGCTGGGTGCTCTCCATGGGCGTCTGCGCCAGCAGCGGCGGCATGTTCAACAACTACGCGATCGTGCAGGGCGTCGACCACGTCGTGCCGGTCGACATGTACCTGCCCGGCTGCCCGCCCCGGCCGGAGATGCTCATCGACGCGATCCTCAAGCTCCGCGAGAAGATCATGTATGAGCCGCTGGGCCCGAACGGTCGCAAGATGCTGGCGGCCCGCCAGGAGCGCGGCGACGTTCCGGTCGTGCCGTACGGCTCCATGCCGTCCTCGTACCGCAACGACAAGGCCCGGCGTGCCGAGTGGACCCAGGCGGTCCGCGAGGGGCGCGAGGAGCAGTTGCGGATCGAGAACTGGATGAACGCCCAGAACCACCTCCACGCGCACAGGGGCCCGAAGTGACCGCACCGAACGACAGGAACAACGACGGGGGTGTGCCGGTGCCGGTCACCCCGGCCGGTGCCAGCGGCACCGCCCCGGCCGAGTACCCGCCGTCCAGCCCGGCGGGGCGCGGAATGTTCGGCAACCAGGGCACCGGCGACGTGTCCGGCTACGGCGGCCTGGTCCGCCAGCGCCAGCCCATCGAGGAGGCGCCCCGGCCGTACGGGGGCTACTTCGACGAGGTTCGCGACGCCCTCGAAGAGGCGTACCCGGCCTTCGGCGACGCGATCGAGAAGGTGGTCGTCGACCGGGGTGAGTTGACCCTGCACGTCCGCCCGGAGCGGATCGCCGAGGTCTGCCAGGTGCTGCGGGACGACCTGGCGCTGCGCTTCGAGCTGTGCTCCTCGGTGTCCGGGGTGGACTACCTCGGCGCCGACGAGCGCCGGCTGCACGTGGTCTACCTGCTCACCTCGATGACCTACCGGCGTCGGATCCGGCTGGAGGCCGCGGTCTCCGTCGAGTCGCCGCACCTGCCCAGCGTCACCGCCATCTACCCGACGGCGGACTGGCAGGAGCGGGAGGCGTACGACATGTTCGGCATCGTCTTCGACGGCCACCCCAACCTGACCCGGATCCTCATGCCGGACGACTGGGAGGGCCACCCGCAGCGCAAGGACTACCCGCTCGGTGGCGTGCCGGTCGAGTACAAGGGCGCCGAGATCCCGCCGCCGGACCGCAGGAGGTCGTACCAGTGACCACGTCGAACTACGCGACCGAACGCGAGACCACCGAGGGCAGGGTCTTCACCGTCACCGGTGGGGACTGGGACACGGTCGTCTCGGGCACCGACCCGATCAACGACGAGCGGATCGTGGTCAACATGGGTCCGCAGCACCCGTCCACGCACGGGGTGCTGCGACTGATCCTGGAGCTGGAGGGCGAGACGGTCCGCGAGGCCCGCTCGGTCGTCGGCTACCTGCACACCGGCATCGAGAAGAACCTCGAGTACCGCAACTGGGTCCAGGGTTCGACGTTCGTGACCCGGATGGACTACCTCGCCCCGATCTTCAACGAGACGGCGTACGCCCTCGCGGTCGAGAAGCTGCTCGGCATCACCGACGACGTCACCGAGCGCGCCACCACCATCCGCGTGCTGATGATGGAGCTCAACCGGATCTCGTCGCACCTGGTCTGGCTGGCCACCACCGGCATGGAGCTGGGCGCGATCTCGATCATGCTGTACGGCTTCCGCGAGCGGGAGTACATCCTCGACATCTTCGAGACCATCACCGGCCTGCGGATGAACCACGCGTACGTCCGGCCGGGCGGTGTCGCGCAGGACGTGCCGGACGAGGCGATCGTCAAGATCCGCGAGTTCCTGAAGATGATGCCGAAGAAGCTCAAGGAGTACGAGGACCTCCTCTCCGGTCAGCCGATCTGGATCGAACGGACGAAGAACGTCGCGGTGCTGGACGTGACCGGCTGCGTGGCGCTCGGCATCACCGGTCCGGTGCTGCGCTCGGCCGGGCTCGCCTGGGACCTGCGCAAGACCATGCCGTACTGCGGCTACGAGACGTACGAGTTCGACGTGCCGACCCACCCCGACGGTGACGTGTGGGGCCGCTACCAGGTGCGGCTCGCCGAGATCCGCGAGTCGATGAAGCTGGTCGAGCAGGCGTTGGACCGGCTGCGGCCGGGCCCGGTGATGGTCGCCGACCGCAAGATCGCGTGGCCCGCGCAGCTCGCCATCGGCGTCGACGGCATGGGCAACTCGCTGGAGCACGTCGCGAAGATCATGGGTCAGTCGATGGAGTCGCTGATCCACCACTTCAAGCTGGTGACCGAGGGCTTCCGGGTCCCGCCCGGCCAGGTGTACGTCGGCATCGAGTCGCCGCGCGGCGAGTTGGGCGTACACGCGGTCTCCGACGGCGGCACCCGGCCGTACCGGGTGCACTACCGGGAGCCGAGCTTCGTCAACCTCCAGGCCCTCCCGGCGATGGCCGAGGGTGGCCTCATCGCCGACGTGATCGCCGGCGGCGCCTCGCTGGACCCCGTGATGGGTGGGTGTGACCGATGACGACGACGTTCACCGAAGAGACGCGGGAGCGGGCACGCGAGATCATCGCCCGTTACCCGGCGGACCGGTCCCGCTCGGCGCTGCTGCCGCTGCTGCACCTGGTCCAGGCGGAGGAGGGGTACGTCTCCCCGGCCGGGGTCACGTTCTGCGCCGAGGTGCTCGGGCTGA
This sequence comes from Micromonospora sp. NPDC005252, assembly GCF_042872475.1. Taxonomy (NCBI): domain Bacteria; kingdom Bacillati; phylum Actinomycetota; class Actinomycetes; order Micromonosporales; family Micromonosporaceae; genus Micromonospora; species Micromonospora sp. NPDC005252. The sequence goes on from NZ_JBIAKN010000003.1 coordinate 547,075, forward strand.
ACAAGGCCCAGGTCGGCGCGGTGGCCACCTTCTACACGATGTACAAGCGCAAGCCCACCGGTGACTTCCTGGTCAGCGTCTGCACCAACACGATGTGCAACGTGCTGGGCGGCCAGGAGGTCTACGACACCCTCGTCGAGCACCTGGGTGTCGGGCACGACGAGACGACCGCGGACGGCACGATCACGCTGGAGCACGCCGAGTGCCTGGCGGCCTGCGACTACGGCCCGGTGATGACCGTCAACTACGACTTCTTCGACCGGGTGGATCCGTCCACGGCGGTCGGCGTGGTCGACGAGCTGCGCGCCGGTGGCCGGCCGATGCCGACGCGCGGCGCGCGGCTCTGCACGCTCAAGGAGATGGCGGTGCAGCTCGCCGGTTTCGCCGACGAGCGCGACGGCGCGGTCGCCGACGGCGGGCCGGGCGAGCCGACCCTGCGCGGTCTGCGGCTGGCGCAGGAGCACAACGTCTCGGTGCCGGGCTTCGACCCGAACACCCCGATCCGCAGCAAGGCCGAGGCCGACAAGGCAGCGGCCAAGGCGAAGGCCGACGCGGACAAGGCGAAGGCCGACGCCGAGGCCGCCAAGCCGGCGCCCGTCGAGGCCACCACGGCTCCGGTCAAGGGTGGCGACGGGGCGTCCGCGCCGACGGGAGCGGCCGGTGCCGCCGAGCCGACGCCCACCGAGACCACCAGGCCGGAGGCGGCGACCGAGACCGCCAGGCCGGAGGCGGCCACCGGCAGCACCGCGCCGGACGTGAAGGCGCCCGACGACAAGTCGCCGCAGGTGCGTACCGCCGAGACCCGGCAGCCCGACGCGCAGACCGCGGTGCCGGACGCGCCCGGCACGAAGGCGCCGGCGGAGACGTCGCCGCCGGCCCCGCACGACGCGCAGGCGGCCCAGGCCGCCGGCACGGCGGCCAACCCGCCGGCCGGCGACGGCAAGCCCGCCGGCGACGACGCCGGGGCGCAGGAGCGCAACCTCACCGAAGCGAAGGCCGGAACGGACGCCGACGGCGCCGAATCGGCCGACGCGAGCGAAACGGGGGCCCAGAAGTGACCACTCCCCGCCCGGAGACGCTGGCCAAGCTGACGCCGGTGCTGACCAAGCGCTGGCTGTCGCCGGACGCCTGGCGGATCGGCACGTACGAGCAGCTCGACGGCTACGCCGCGCTGCGCAAGGCGCTCAAGGCCCACCCGGACGACCTGATCCAGCTGATCAAGGACTCCGGGCTGCGCGGTCGGGGTGGCGCCGGCTTCCCCACCGGCCTCAAGTGGGGCTTCATCCCGCAGGGCGACGGCAAGCCGCACTACCTGGTGGTCAACGCCGACGAGGGCGAGCCGGGCACCTGCAAGGACCTGCCGCTGATGACCCACGACCCGCACGCGTTGGTCGAGGGCGTGATCATCGCGTCGTACGCGATCCGGGCCAGCCGCGCGTACATCTACATCCGGGGCGAGGCGGTACACGCCGCGCGCCGGCTGCGCAACGCGGTCCAGGAGGCGTACGACAAGGGCTACCTCGGCCGCAACATCCTGCGCAGTGGCTACGACCTGGAGCTGGTGGTGCACTCCGGCGCGGGGGCGTACATCTGCGGCGAGGAGACGGCGCTGCTGGACTCGCTGGAGGGGTTCCGGGGTCAGCCCCGGCTGCGCCCGCCGTTCCCGGCCACCCACGGCCTGTACGCGAGCCCGACGGTGGTGAACAACGTTGGCACCATCGCCAGCGTGCCGCCGATCGTGCTCGGTGGGGCCGACTGGTGGAAGACCATGGGCACCGAGAAGTCCTCCGGGCCGATGATCTACTCGCTCTCCGGCCGCATCAACAACCCCGGCCAGTACGAGTGCTCGATGGGCGTCACGCTGCGCGAACTGCTGGAGCTGGCCGGTGGCATGCAGCCGGGCCACAACCTGAAGTTCTGGACCCCGGGCGGATCGTCCACCCCGCTGCTCGCCGCCGAGCACCTGGACGTGCCACTGGACTTCGAGGGGGTGGCGGCGGCCGGCTCGATCCTCGGCACCACTGCCACCCAGATCTTCTCCGACCAGGACTGCCCGGTCTACGCGACGTACCGGTGGCTGGAGTTCTACCACCACGAGTCGTGCGGCAAGTGCACCCCGTGCCGCGAGGGCAACTACTGGATGGTCCGGGTCTACCGGCGGATCCTCTCGGGTCAGGGCACCCACGAGGACCTGGACACCCTGCTGGACACCTGCGACAACATCCTCGGCCGCTCGTTCTGCGGCCTCGGTGACGGCGCGACCAGCTCGGTGACCTCGTCGCTGAAGTACTTCAAGCAGGACTACCTCGACTACATCGAGGGACGTACCGCACCCAAGCTGTCGGAGAAGACCCTGGTAGGGGCGCACTGATGACCGACGTAGCCAAGCAGACCGAAACCGTCACCCTCACCATCGACGGCGTCGAGGTCACCGCCCCGAAGGGGACGCTGCTGATCCGGGTCGCCGAGCAGATGGGCACCGAGATCCCCCGGTTCTGCGACCACCCGCTGCTGGCCCCGGCCGGCGCGTGCCGCCAGTGCCTGGTCGAGGTGGAAGGGCAGCGCAAGCCGGTCGCCTCCTGCACCCAGACCGTCGCCGACGGCATGGTGGTCCGCACCCAGCTCACCTCGCCTGTCGCTCAGAAGGCGCAGGAGGGGGTGATGGAGCTGCTGCTGCTCAACCACCCTCTGGACTGCCCCATGTGTGACAAGGGCGGCGAGTGCCCCCTGCAGAACCAGGCGATGTCCACCGGCCGCACCGACTCGCGCTTCCACGAGCACAAGCGGGAGTACGAGAAGCCGATGGCGATCAGCAGCCAGGTGCTGCTGGACCGCGAGCGCTGCGTGCTCTGCCAGCGGTGCACCCGGTTCTCTGAGGAGATCGCCGGCGACAAGTTCATCGACCTGATGGGCCGGTCGTCCGCCGAGGAGATCAACATCTACCGGGACGACGCGTACGGCGAGCAGGGCGACGCCGGAGACGTGCCGTTCAACTCCTACTTCTCCGGCAACACCGTGCAGATCTGCCCGGTGGGCGCCCTGACCGGCGCCCAGTACCGGTTCCGGGCCCGCCCGTTCGACCTGGTGTCCAGCCCGAGCGTCTGCGAGCACTGCTCGGCCGGCTGCGGGCAGCGCACCGACTGGCGGCGCGGCAAGGTGCTGCGCCGGCTCGCCGGTGACGAGCCGGCGGTGAACGAGGAGTGGAACTGCGACAAGGGCCGCTGGGGTTTCCAGTACACCCGGGCCGCCGACCGCCTGACCAACCCGCTGGTCCGCGACGAGCACACCGGTGAGCTGCGGGAGGCGTCCTGGAGTGAGGCGCTGACCAGGGCCGCCGAGGGGCTGCACGCGGCCCGCGAGAGCGGCCAGGGCACGGCGGTGCTCACCGGCGGTCGGCTGACCGTCGAGGACGCCTACGCGTACGCCAAGTTCGCCCGGGTCGCGCTGAACACCAACGACATCGACTTCCGGGCCCGCCCGGTCTCCCGCGAGGAGGCCGACTTCCTGGCCAGCTCGGTCGCCGGGGTCACCGACGTCACCTACACCGACGTGGAGAACGCGCCGGCGGTGGTGCTGGTCGGCCTGGAGCCGGAGGAGGAGTGCCCGATCCTCTTCCTGCGGCTGCGCAAGGCGTACCTCAAGAAGACCCTGACGGTGTACGCGCTGGCGCCGTTCGCCACCCGCGGCCTGGAGAAGCTCGGTGCCAAGCTGGCCCGGGTCGTGCCGGGCGAGGAGGCCAGCGTGCTCGCCGAGCACGCCACGGTCACCGAGGCGCTCAGCGCCCCGGGCGCGATCCTCATCGTCGGTGAGCGGCTGGCCAGCGTGCCGGGTGGGCTCTCCGCCGCGGCGGACGTGGCTCGCCGTACCGGCGCGAAGCTGGCCTGGGTGCCGCGGCGCGCGGGTGACCGCGGCGCGGTCGACGCCGGCTGCCTGCCCAACCTGCTCCCCGGTGGCCGGCTGGTCACCGAGCCGGCCGCGCGGGCCGAGCTGGGCGAGGCGTGGGACATCCCGGCCGGGGTGATCCCGAGCCAGGCCGGTCGGGACACCGACGGCATCCTGGCGGCGGCCGCCAACGGGCAGCTCGGTGCGCTGGTGGTCGGCGGTGTCGACCCGGCCGACCTGGCCGACCCGCGGCTGGCGGAGACCGCTCTGGACGCGGTGCCGTTCCTGGTCAGCCTGGAACTGCGCGCGAGCGCGGTGACCCGGCGGGCCGACGTGGTGCTGCCGGTGGCCCCGGTGGTCGAGAAGGCCGGCAGCTTCCTGGACTGGGAGGGTCGCCTGCGTCCGTTCGAGGCGGTGCTGAACACCGCCGCGATGACTGACGGCCGGGTGCTCGACGCGCTGGCCGCCCTGCTCGACGTGCGGCTCGGCACCGCCGACGTGCCGAGTGTGCGTCGGGAGCTGGGCTCACTGCCGGCCACGCGCACGTCCCGGCCGTCCGCGCCGTCGGTGTCGCCGGGGACGGTGCCGCACCCGCGTGCCGGGGAGGCCGTGCTGGCGACCTGGCACCAGCTGGTCGACCTCGGCACCCTGACCGACGGCGACGAGCACCTCGCCGGCACCGCCCGCCCGCCGGTCGTCCGGCTGGGCAAGGGCACCGCCGAGGCACTCGGTGTGGCCGACGGGGACGCGGTCACTGTGGGCACCGACCGCGGGGCGCTGACCCTGCCGGCGGAGCTGACCGAGATGCCGGACGGCGTCGTCTGGCTGCCGACCAACTCACCCGGTTCGACCGTGCGGCGCAGCCTCGGGGCGACGTCCGGCGCGGTCGTCCGGATCTCCGTTCCCGCACCGAGCGCGACCGTTCCGGCCGGGCGGGTCGCGGCGGACGAGGCCGGTCTTCCGGGTCCGCTCCTCAACACTGGGGGTAACCAGTGACTCCGTCACTCCTGGCCCAGGACCCGACGCTGGCCGACTTCGGTCGGGATCCGTGGTGGCTGGTCCTTGGCAAGATCGTCTTCGCGTTCGCCTTCGGTCTGCTGGCCACCCTGCTCGGTGTCTGGTTCGAGCGGCGCGTGGTGGGCTACATGCAGGTGCGGCCCGGCCCCAACCAGGTCGGCCCGTTCGGCCTGCTGCAGACCCTCGCCGACGGCCTCAAGATGGCCTTCAAGGAGGACATCCTGCCGAAGGCGGCCGACAAGGTCGTCTACTTCTTCGCCCCGACGATCTCGGTGATCTGCGCGGTCACCGCGCTGTCGGTGGTGCCGTTCGGCCCGATGGTGAGCATCGCCGGGCACCACACGCCGTTGCAGGTCACCGACGTGCCGGTGGCGGTGCTGCTGCTGCTGGCCTGCTCCTCGATGGGCGTCTACGGCATCGTGCTGGGCGGGTGGGCCTCCGGCTCGACGTACCCGCTGCTCGGCGGTCTGCGGTCGAGCGCCCAGATGATCTCCTACGAGGTCGCCATGGGCCTGAGCATCGTGGCCGTCTTCATGACCGCCGGCACGATGAGCACCAGCGGGATCGTCGCCGCGCAGGGCGACGCCACCCGGCTGACCCTCTTCGGCACCGAGATCCCGGCCCCGGGCTGGTACGCGATCCTGCTGCTGCCCAGCTTCGTCATCTTCTTCATCGCCACCGTCGGCGAGACCAACCGGGCGCCGTTCGACCTGCCCGAGGCCGAGTCCGAGCTGGTCGCCGGCTTCATGACGGAGTACAGCTCGCTGAAGTTCGCGCTCTTCATGCTCAGCGAGTACGTCGCGATGGTGACCATGTCCGCGGTCACCACCACGCTGTTCCTCGGCGGCTGGCGGGCACCGTGGCCGATCACGCTCTGGGAGGGCGCCAACTCCGGTTGGTGGCCGATGCTCTGGTTCTTCGGCAAGGTGATCGCGCTGGTCTTCGTCTTCGTGTGGCTGCGTGGCACGCTGCCCCGGCTGCGCTACGACCAGTTCATGCGCTTCGGCTGGAAGGTGCTGCTGCCGATCAACCTGGTCTGGATCCTGGTCCTGTCGGGCCTGCGCTCCATCGAGGACTGGGACTCGCGCGGCAAGCTGATCGCGGTCGGCATCCCGGCCGGCGTGCTGTTGCTCGCCACCCTGTTCTGGCCGAATCGTCGCCCGCAGCCCAAGCCGACCGCGCAGGAGCAGGTGGACAGCCGGCCGTACGGGAGCTTCCCGCTGCCACCGATGGATCTACAGGTACCACCGAGCCCGCGTATCACGCGCGTGGTCGCCGAGCGGGAGCCGGCCAACATCGTCGCCGGCTCGGACTCCAGGGAGGTGTGACGTGGGCGCGATCACCGGAACGTTCAAGGGATTCGGTGTCACCTTCTCGCACATGTTCAGGAAGGTCGTCACGACCGACTATCCGTTCAAGCCGCCGGTGTCGGCGCCGCGCTACCACGGGCGGCACATCCTCAACCGGCATCCGGATGGCCTGGAGAAGTGCATCGGCTGCGAGCTGTGCGCCTGGGCCTGCCCGGCGGACGCGATCTACGTCGAGGGCGGCGACAACACCGACGAGCAGCGCTTCTCGCCCGGTGAGCGGTACGCCAGCACCTACCAGATCAACTACGCGCGGTGCATCTTCTGCGGGCTCTGCATCGAGGCCTGCCCGACCCGTTCGCTCACCATGAGCAACGAGTACGAGCTGGCCCGGGACAACCGGCAGGACCTAATCTTCACGAAGGAGCAGCTGCTCGCTCCGCTGCTCGAGGGCATGGAGCAGCCGCCGCACCCGATGCGCCTGGGTGACAGCGAGAAGGACTACTACGTCGGCGCGCTGGACAACCCGGGCACGTCCGCCGGTGCCGAGACGTCCCCCATGAGCCCCGGCCGCTACCAGGTCGAGGAGCACCCCGGCGTGACGTTCCCGGGCGCCGAGCAGGCCGCCCAGCGCGCGGCGGCCGGCAAGGGAGAGGGAGCATGACCACGTCTACGGTGCTGGCCGCGGCGGGCGGGGTGTCCGGCGGCGAGGAGGTCACCTTCTGGATCCTCGCGCCGCTCGCGCTCATCGGCGCGATCGGGATGGTGGCGGCCCGCAACGCGGTGCACTCGGCGCTCTGGCTGGTGCTCACGATGCTCTGCCTGGGCGTGTTCTACGTACTCCAGGCCGGGCCGTTCATCGGCATGGTGCAGATCATCGTCTACACCGGCGCGATCATGATGCTCTTCCTGTTCGTGCTGATGCTGGTCGGCCGGGACGCCTCCGACTCGTTGATCGAGACGCTGCGCGGTCAGCGCGTCGCCGCGATCCTGCTGGGGCTCGGCTTCGCCGGCCTGGTCGGCACCGCCGTCTACAACGCCATGGACAAGACCACGGCGGTCGGCCTGGACCAGGCCAACGCCGAAGGCAACGTGCAGGGCATCGCCCGGCTGCTGTTCACCAAGTACGTCTTCGCGTTCGAGCTGACCTCGGCGCTGCTGATCACCGCGGCGGTCGGCGCCATGGTGCTCGCGCACGTCGAGCGGCGCAAGCAGGACAAGGTCGACCAGCCGTCGACGATGCGGGCGCGCTTCGCGCCGGGCAACTACCCCGGCCCCAAGCCGGGCCCCGGCGTCTTCGCCACCTCCTCCTCGGTGGCCACCCCGGCGCGGCTGCCGGACGGGCGGCTCACCGAGCGGAGCACGCCGGACATCCTGCCGGTCCGCGAGCTGACCGCGCAGGAGACCACGCTGAAGGGGACCGACCAGTGACGCCCAATCATTACCTCGTGCTGGCGGCGGTGCTGTTCACCATCGGCGCGTCCGGGGTGCTCATCCGGCGCAACGCGATCGTGCTGTTCATGTGTGTCGAGCTGATGCTCAACGCGGCCAACCTGACGCTGGTCACCTTCAGCCGGATCAACGGTGACCTCAACGGCCAGATCATGGCGTTCTTCGTGATGGTGGTGGCCGCGGCCGAGGTCGTCGTCGGCCTCGCGATCATCATGTCCATCTTCCGGACCCGGCGCTCGGCGAGTGTCGACGACGCCAACCTGCTCAAGTACTAAGGGGCAAGCGAGTGGAAGAGACTGTGCAGTACGCAGAGGCCACGGGCTTGCTCGGCAGCGTCTGGCTGCTGGTGGCGATCCCGCTGGTCAGCGCGGCCATCCTGCTGCTGCTCGGCCGGCGGGCCGACCGCTGGGGGCACTGGTTGGGCGTCGCGGCCATCGGCGCCGCGTTCGTGCTCGGGCTGGCGTCCTTCTTCCAGCTGCGCGGCCTGGAGAACAAGTCGGCCGAGCTGAGCCTCTGGGACTTCATCGCGGTCGGTGATCTGCGGGTCGACTTCGGCCTGCTGTTCGACCCGCTGGCCGCGGTCTTCGTCCTGCTGATCACCGGCGTCGGGTTCCTGATCCACCTGTACGCCGTCGAGTACATGGCGCACGACGCGGGTCGCCGCCGGTTCTTCGCGTACTTCAACCTGTTCGTCGCGGCCATGCTGCTGCTGGTGCTCGGCAACAACTACGTGATGCTGTACTTCGGCTGGGAGGGCGTCGGTCTGGCGTCGTACCTGCTGATCTCCTTCTGGTACGGGCGGCCGAGCGCCGCCACGGCCGGCAAGAAGGCGTTCCTGATGAACCGGGTCGGCGACACCGGCCTCGCCATCGGCATCTTCATCATGTTCGCGACCCTGGGCACCACCCAGTACGACGAGGTGTTCAACGGTGTCGGCGCGTTGACCGGCACCACCGTGCTGGTGCTCGGCCTGCTGCTGCTGCTCGGTGCGGCCGGCAAGTCCGGGCAGTTCCCGCTGCAGGCGTGGCTGCCGGACGCGATGGAGGGCCCCACTCCGGTGTCGGCGCTCATCCACGCCGCCACCATGGTCACGGCGGGCGTCTACCTGATCGCCCGGTCCAACCCGATCTTCTCCGCCAACTCGACGCTCCAGCTCGTGGTGGTCAGCGTCGGCGCGCTCACCCTGCTGATGGGTTGCGTCATCGGCGCGGCGAAGGACGACATCAAGCGGGTGCTGGCCTGGTCGACGGTCAGCCAGATCGGCTACATGTTCCTCGGCGTCGGCCTGGGCGGTGGCGCGTACGCGCTGGCCATCGTGCACCTGCTGGCGCACGGCTTCTTCAAGGCCAACATGTTCCTGGGCGCCGGCTCGGTCATGCACGGGATGAAGGACCAGGTGGACATCCGCCGCTTCGGTGGGCTGTCGACGTACATGAAGGTCACCTGGTTGACGTTCATGATGGGCTGGCTCGCCATCATCGGCATGTTCCCGTTCTCCGGCTTCTTCTCGAAGGAGCCGATCATCGTGGCCGCCTTCGAGCGGGAGGACTGGACCGCCTGGCTCTTCGGCGGGGCGGCGCTGCTCGGCGCCGGACTGACCGCGTTCTACATGACCCGGCTGTTCGTGCTCACCTTCCACGGCCCGAAGCGGTGGACCGAGGACATCGAGCACCCGCACGAGTCGCCGAGGCTGATGACCATCCCGCTGATCCTGCTGGCGGTCGGCTCGGTCGGCGCCGGTTTCCTGCTCTCCACGTCCGTTCCGGACTGGCTGACGGCGACCGCGGGGCTGGGCGGCGAGCACGCGGAGCACGAGGCGGTCCTCGCGCACGGCGTGATCACCGCGCTCTCGCTGGTGGTGACGGTGCTCGGCGCCGGGCTGGCCTGGTTCCTGTTCCGGGCCGGTACGGCCACCGCGCCGCAGCCGGCCGGGGTTCTGGTCACCGCCGCCCGGCGCAACCTCTACACCGACGCGGTCAACGAGGCGGTCTTCGAGAAGCCGGGCATCTTCCTCACCCGGGCGCTGGTCTTCCTCGACAACCGGGGCATCGACGGGCTGGTCAACGGGCTCGCCGCCGGCGTCGGCGGCGGTTCGGGCCGGCTCCGGCGGCTGCAGACCGGTTTCGTCCGCTCGTACGCCACCTCGATCCTGGCCGGTGCGCTGCTGGTGATGGCGGCGTTCCTGGCGGTGCAGGCGGGGTGGTTGGCGTGATCGACCTGAATACGCCCGCCCCCGCCGGCGGACCACGCATCCACGACGGAGGTAAGGCCGCATAATGTCCAACTTCCCGTTCCTCTCGGTGCTCACCGTGGCGCCGCTGGTGGGCGCCCTGGTGGTGGCCTTCCTGCCGCGCCACCGGCCGGAGCTGGCCAAGCAGGTGGCGTTCGTCTGGTCGCTGCTGGTCCTGGTGCTCTCGGTGGTGATGTGGGTCAGCTTCAACGCGGGCGGTGACCGCTTCCAGTTCCGGGAGTCGTACTCCTGGATCCCGAACTGGGGCGTCCGCTTCACCTTCGCCGCCGACGGCATCGCGCTGGTGATGCTCATGCTGATCGCGGTGCTGGTGCCGCTGGTGATCCTGGCCTCCTGGCACGACGCGGAGTCCTCCAAGCGGTCCATCCCGGTCTACTTCGCGCTGCTGCTGATCCTCGAGAGCACGATGATCGGCGTCTTCGCCGCCGCCGACGTCTTCCTGTTCTACGTGTTCTTCGAGGTCATGCTGGTGCCGATGTACTTCCTGATCGGCAGCTACGGCGGCCACCAGCGGCAGTACGCGGCGGTGAAGTTCTTCCTCTACTCGCTGGTCGGCGGTCTGTTCATGCTGGCCGCGGTGATCGGCCTCTGGGTGGTCGGCGGGAAGACCTTCGACTGGCAGGCGCTGTCGCAGGTGGACATCAGCACCGGCACCGAGCGGTGGCTGTTCCTCGGCTTCTTCCTCGCGTTCGCCATCAAGGCCCCGTTCTTCCCGCTCCACACCTGGCTGCCGGACGCCGGTGGCGCCGCCCCGGCGGGCGCCGCCGCGTTGCTGGTCGGTGTGCTGGACAAGGTCGGCACGTTCGGGATCCTGCGCTACTGCCTGCCGCTGTTCCCGGAGGCGTCGAAGTGGTTCGCGCCGTGGGCGCTGGCGCTGGGCGTGATCGGCATCATCTACGCGGCGCTGCTGGCGGTCGGCCAGAACGACCTCAAGCGGCTCGTGTCGTACACGTCGATCGCGCACTTCGGGTTCATCGGGGTGGGTATCTTCGCCTTCACCACCCAGGCCGGTACGGGCGCGGTGCTCTACATGCTCAACCACGGTCTGGCCACCGGCCTGCTGTTCCTGGTGGTCGGCATGCTGATCTCCCGGCGTGGCTCGTCGTTGATCAGTGACTTCGGCGGCGCCGGCAAGCTGGTCCCGGTGCTCGCCGGTGTGCTGTTCTTCGCCGGTCTCGCCTCGCTCGCGCTGCCCGGCACCGCGCCGTTCATCTCCGAGTTCCTGGTGCTGATCGGCACGTTCACGGTGAACAAGCCGGTGGCGGTCATCGCCACGGTCGGCATCATCCTGGCGGCGGCGTACGTGCTGTGGATGGTGCAGCGCACCACGCAGGGCACGCTCAATCCGGCGCTGACCGAGGTCGACGGGATGCGCCGGGACCTCAACCTGCGCGAGAAGGTCGTGGTCGCCCCGCTGGTCGCGCTGATCGTCCTGCTCGGCTTCTATCCCAAGCCGGTCACCGATGTGATCAACCCGGCCGTCCAGGCGACCATGGACGACATCGGCAGAACCGACCCGGCCCCGACCGTGGGCGGCACCGTCCAGGAGGCGGCAAAGTGACCGAGTTGAAATTGCCGTCGCTCGACTACGCGGCACTCGCCCCGATCATGATCATGCTGGGCACCGCGTTGCTCGGTGTGCTGGTCGAGGCGTTCGTGCCGCGCCGCTCGCGGCACGTGGTGCAGCTGACGTTGGCGCTGCTGGCCGTCCTCGCCGCGCTGACCATGGTGGTCCTCAACGCCGACGACCGGCTCGTCACGGCCGGTCAGTCCATCGCGGTGGACGGGCCGACGCTCTTCCTCCAGGGCGCCATCCTGGTGCTGGCCGCGATGGCGCTGCTGCTGATCGGTGACCGTTCCGTCGAGCGGGGCGGCGCGTTCGTCGCCCAGGCCGCGGTGACCGCCGAGTCGGCCGACGACCGCAAGCAGGCCGAGGGGCGCAACGGGCTCACCGAGGTGTACCCGCTCGTCACGTTCGCGATCGGCGGCATGCTGATCTTCGTGGCGGCGAACGACCTGCTGACCATGTTCATCGCGCTGGAGGTCTTCTCCCTGCCGCTCTACCTGCTCTGCGCGCTGGCCCGCCGCCGGCGTCTGCTGAGCCAGGAGGCGGCGATGAAGTACTTCCTGCTCGGCGCGTACGCCTCGGCGTTCTTCCTGTTCGGGGTGGCCCTGATCTACGGCTTCACCGCCGGTGTTCCCGGCCGGTCGGCCGGGGTCGACTTCGCCACCGTCAACGCGGCGGTGAGCGAGTCGCCGGCCAGCCCGGTGCTGCTCTTCGCCGGCATGGCGCTGCTCGCCATCGGTCTGCTCTTCAAGGCCGCGGCGGCCCCGTTCCACGTGTGGACACCGGACGTCTACCAGGGTGCGCCGACCCCGGTCACCGGCTTCATGGCCGCCTGCACCAAGGTCGCGGCGTTCGGCGCGCTGCTGCGCGTCTTCCACGTCGCGTTTGAGGGCGGGGGTTGGGACTTCACGCCGGTGCTCGGTGCGGTGGCGGTGCTGACCATGCTGGTCGGCGCGGTACTCGCGGTCACCCAGACCGACATCAAGCGGCTGCTCGCGTACTCCTCGATCGCCAACGCCGGCTACCTGCTGGTCGGTGTGCTGGCGCCCTCCAAGGTCGGTCTCACCGGCACGATGTTCTACCTGGTCGCGTACGGCTTCTCGGTGCTGGCCGCGTTCGCGGTGGTGACCCTGGTGCGTGACGCCGACGGGGAGGCCACCCACCTGTCCCGCTGGGCCGGGCTGGGGCAGCGCTCGCCGTTCTACGCCGGGCTGTTCACGTTCATCCTGCTGGCGTTCGCCGGTATCCCGCTGACCAGCGGCTTCACCAGCAAGTTCGCGGTCTTCGGGCCGGCGTGGGAGAGCGGGCACGTGTGGCTGGTGGTGGCCGGCGTGCTGACCAGCATGGTGCTGGCGTTCCCGTACCTGCGGGTCGTGGTGATGATGTGGCTGTCCGAGCCGGGCGAGTCCACGCCGACGGTCACCGTGCCGGGCGGCCTCACGTCCGCCGCGCTGATGGTCGGCGTGCTGGCCACCCTGGCGCTGGGTGTCGCCCCTGGTCCACTGCTCGACCTGGCTACCGGAGCCGCAGAATTCGTGCGGTGAGACGTACCTCGGACACCGGGGGCCGGCGCGCGACAGCGTGCCGGCCCCCGCTGCGTATCCCCGACCCGGAGCAGGTCGAACGGGTGTGGCATGGTTGATGGTGTGGTGATTCCGGCTGGCGAGCGTTCAGGTGCCACCGGTTCCGGCGGTCGCCGGGGTCGGGCGAGCACGAGTCAGTTCGGCGCGCTCGGCCTCCATCTTGCCGATCCCCGCGTCGAGGCGTCCGTGCTGGGGCTGCTGGACGCGGTCGAGGTCGAGCTGCGGGCCAGTGTGGCCAGCGCCGACCCGTTCGTCACCGAGGCGGCCCGGCACCTCCTGGAGGCCGGCGGAAAGCGGTTCCGGCCGCTGCTGGTGGCGCTCGGCGCTCAGTTCGGCGATCCGTCGGGCGCGCAGGTGGTCCCGGCGGCCGTGGTGATGGAGCTCACCCACCTGGCCACCCTCTACCACGACGACGTGATGGACGAGGCCGCCGTGCGGCGGGGCGCACCGAGCGCCAACTCGCGTTGGACCAACTCGGTCGCCATCCTGGTCGGCGACTACCTCTTCGCCCGCGCCGCGGACATCGCGGCCGATCTGGGCCCCGAGGCCGTCAGGTTGCAGGCGCGTACCTTCGCCCGCCTGGTGCACGGTCAGATCGCGGAGACGGTGGGTCCGCGCGCCGGGGAGGACCCGGTCGCGCACTACCTGAGCGTGATCGCCGAGAAGACCGGATCGCTGATCGCCACGTCGGTCCGGTTCGGCGGCATGTTCGGCGGCGCCCCGGCCGAGCAGGTCGAGGCCCTCGCCGGCTACGGCGAGACGATCGGCGTCGCGTTCCAGCTCACCGACGACCTGCTGGACATCGCTTCCGAGTCGGTGCAGTCGGGCAAGACGCCCGGTACGGACCTCCGCGAGGGTGTCCCGACGCTGCCGGTGCTCTACGCCCGTGCGGCCGACGACTCCGACGCCGCGTCGGTGCGGCTACGGGAGATCCTGGCGACCGGCCCGTTGACCGACGACGCGCTGCACGCCGAGGCCCTGGGGCTGCTCCGGGAGAGCCCGGCGCTCAAGCGCGCCCGGGAGACCGTACGCAGCTACGCCGAGGACGCCCGCGCGCGCCTGGCCCCGCTCCCCGCGAGCGCGTCACGCCAGGCGCTGGAATCGCTCTGCGACTACATCGCCGACCGCACCAGCTAACCCCCACCCCCACCCCCACCCCCGGCCGTCACTCGGTTGATCATGAAGTTATTGCCCCGACACGCCGTCTGATCGGGCAATAACCTCATGATCACGCGGGGTTGGGGCGGCTGGCGGTCAGGAGGCGGCTGCCCGCCAGCATGAGGGCGGCGGCGAGCAGCATCGCCACCGCCGCCGTGGCCCACATGGCCGGGTAGCCGAAGTGGGCGGCGAGCGGGCCGAGGCTCAACGGGCCGAGGCAGCCGCCCGCGTACACCCCGGTCTGCGTGATCGAAGTGGCGGCGGCCGGGGCCTGCGGGTGCAGCCGGACCACCGCGAAGTTCATGAGGCCGGGCCACGCCCAGCCCAGGCCGAAGCCGAGCACCACGCCGGCCACCAACGGCACCGGGCCGGCCACCGCGAGCAGACCGAGCCCGGTCGCCCCGACCACCAGCATCGCGGCGATGAGCGCGACGTGACCGCTGGCCCGGCGGTCGGCCAGTCCGCCGGCGCCCACCCGGGCGGCCACGCAGACCGCGCTGCCCAGGGTCAGGGTGAGGCCGGCGAGGCCCGGCGAGAGACCCCGGGCGGCGGCCGAGTCCACCAGGAAGGTGCCCAGCGCGTTGGCCGCGCCCGCCGCCAACGTCGCCGCCGCGCCGAGCACCACCAGCGCCATCGTGGCCCGGCCCGCGCGCGTCGCGTCGGCCCGTCGGTCCCGGCCGGGCAGCTGCCGGGGTACGGCCGGCAGCGTCGTCAGCGCCGCGACGGCCGCGGCCACGAACGCCCAGCGCCACCCGGCGGTGAGCGCGATGGTGGGCACCGCCGCGCCGGCCAGCAGGGTGGAGACCGGAATGGCCGCCTGCTTGACACCGAACGACAGCCCCTGCCGGTTCGGGGGCACGTGCTGGGCCAGTGCGGCGTTGCTGGCCAGTTGACCGAGGGCGTTGGCGGCGGCGCTGAGCGCCAGCAAAGCGAGCAGCACCTCGTACGAGCGGGCGACCGCCGCCACGGCCAGCATCGACCCGGAGGCCAGCACGATGCCGCAGCGGGCCACCACGGCCGGCCCGTACCGCTCGACGAGCCGGCCGGAGGGCACCGAGGCCAGCGCGCTCACGCCGAAGTAGACGGACACGGCCAGGCCCAGCCCGGCCGGGGAGAACCCGAGGTCCGCTCCCATCTGCACGGCGAGGCCGCCGAGGAGGAAGACGGGCAGTACGCAGGCCACAGTGGTGGCGACGGCACCGGCACTGGCCCGGATCGGGCGGGTCCGGGCGCGGTCTTCAGCGGGGGTGAGGGCGGTGTTGGTCATCGTCCGGCAAACCTACGCGAGTCAGACTCGGACCACTCCCGGTGACCAGTGGCCTACGAGGAGTGGATGGTGATCTGGCATCCTCGACCCGAACAGGCATTTCGCACCCGGCCTGTTTTTCATATGGTGTAAGTCCCCGGCGGCGGAGGTGGTTGTGCGCGACCCCTTGGCAGAACCCTCGGACCTGATCCGCAGCGTGTCCCGAGCACTGCGGGTGCTCGAGTCGGTCGGTCGCGCTCCGAAGGGCCTGACCGTCAAGCAGATCGCCCGACGGTGCGAGCTGACCGTGGCCACCACCTACCACCTGGTCCGCACGCTCGCGTACGAGGGCTACGTGATCCGTCGGGAGGACGGCACGTACATCGTGGGGCTGGAGGTGGCCGACCGTTACCGCGAGCTGGTGACCGCGTTCCGGGGCCCGCCGGTGGTCGGTGAGACGTTGCGCCGGGCCGCCGTGGACACCGGCTACAGCCACTACCTGGGCCGCTTCGTCGGCGGTCAGGTCGCCATCACGGCGGTGGCCGAGGGGCACCGCTCGCCCTACCTGGAAGACCTGGTCCCCGGCTTCGACGAGGGGGCGCACGCGACCGCCCTCGGCAAGTCCCTGCTCGCCACCCTCAACACCGAGCAGCGTTTCCGTTACCTGCGCGAGTACGGCATGCGCTCGTTCACCACCGCGACGCTGACCACCACCGAGGCGTTCGAGGCCGACCTGGCCGCCGGCGACCGGCGCGGGATGCAGCTGGAGCTGGGGCAGTTCCGCCAGGGCGTGGCCTGCGCGGCGGTGCTCGTCACGCCGGACAAGGACATGGAACGTCGGGTCGTGCTGGCCTGCGCCCTGCCGGCGAGCGAGATGATGACCTCCGCTCGGGTCGTCCGGGCCAAGCTGCTCACCGTCGCCCGCACGGTCGCCGACGGCATCGCCGCCGACCACTGACCCGCCGGATGCCCAGAGGCCCTCTCCCGGGCTGGGAGAGGGCCTCTCGGGGCGGTCCAGCGCCGAACCGCCGGAGCAACGTCAGCGGCCTGCCGGCCGCGGGAGCACCGTCAGCTGCCCACCGGGCCGCCGTCGAGGCGCCAGGTGACCACCACGCCCGGCTTGGCGTAGTCGCCGTCCGGCCAGTTAGAGGCCGGGTCCTCCACCGACGCGCCGGTGATCTCACCCGGGTGCTGCACGGCGACGAAGACCGAGCGGTTGTCGCCGGTGATGAACGGGCCGCAGGTCTCCGCGCCGAGCGGCACGGTGAGGAACTGCTTGAGGTGACCCTTCTCGGGACCCTCGACGGCGGTGGCGAAGAGGCCGTCGTTGCTGCCCAGCGCGTTGCCGTCGGTGGAGATCCACAGGTTGCCGGTGGCGTCGAAGGCGACGTTGTCCGGGCACGAGATCGGGGAGACCTTGGTCTTGTCGTACCCGGCGAAGAAGGTCGACGGGTCGGTCGGGTCGCCGCAGACGATCGGCAGCGACCAGGCGAAGGTCTCCGAGGTGTTGTCGTTGCGGTCCTCGACCAGCTCCAGGATCTGCCCGTGCTTGTTGGCGTTGCGCGGGTTGGCCTCGTCGGCCGCCGCCTTGCCGGCCTTGCCCCGGTCGGTGTTGTTGGTCAGCGCCACGTAGACCTTGCCGGTGAGCAGGCTCGGCTCGACGTCCTCGGGGCGGTCCATCTTGGTCGCGCCGACCTTGTCGCCGGCGAGCCTGGTGAAGGTCAGCACGTCCGCGGCGGTCATCCCGTCGACGAACGAGCGGTTGCCGCTGACCAGCTTGATCCAGCGACCCCGGCCGTTGAACGCGCCGTCGGCGGGGAGTGTGCCCGAACCGTCGATCTCGCCCGCGCTGGTCTGGTCGAGCTGCGCGACGTAGAGCGTGCCGGACTCCAGCAGCGTGAGGTTGTGCTTGCGGGCGGCCCAGGAGTTGCCCTTCAGGAACTTCTTCGCCGAGACGAACTTGTAGAGGTAGTCGAACCGCTCGTCGTCGCCCATGTACGCGACCACGTGCCCGTCCTTGGCGACGATGACGTTCGCGCCCTCGTGCTTGAAGCGGCCCATGGCGGTGTGCTTGCGCGGGCGGCTCTCCGGGTCGAACGGGTCGATCTCGACGACCCAGCCGAACCGGTGCGCCTCGTTGGGGTGCTTGGCCAGGTCGAAGCGCTCGTCGGCGCGCTCCCACTTACGGCTGCCGCTGGGGTAGCGGGACGCGGTGGTGATGCCGTAGCGGTCCAGCTTCGGCTTGAGGTCGGCCGGAGCGGCGTCCGCGCCGACGAAGTACTGGTTGAAGTTCTCCTCGCCGGAGAGCACCGTCCCCCACGGCGTCACGCCACCGGAGCAGTTGTTCAGCGTGCCGACGACCGTACGACCCTTGGGGTCGGCCGCGGTCTTCAGCCAGGCCGAGCCGGCGGCCGGGCCGGTCAGGTCGAGCTTGGTGCTGAGCGCGGTGACCCGCCGGTTGTACGGCCGGCGGCCGTTGTCCACGGGCTTCCACTGCCCGGTGCCGGCGACCCGCTCCAACTCCACCACGGACATACCGTGCGCGGCCATCGCCGTGCGCAGCTGCTCCACGGAGAGCCCGTCCAGGCCGGGGAAGCCGGGGAACATCAGATCCTCGTTGGTGTACTCGTGGTTGACCACGAGCAGCGCCCGCCTGCCCTGCTTGTCCAGCGGCAGCACCCCGACGAAGTCGTTGTTGTAGCCGAACTGCTTCGACTGGGCGGCGGCGGTCTGGTGGTGCAGATCGAACTCCGGCGCGCCCGGCAGCACCGGGTCGCCCCACTTGATCACCACGGCGTTGTCGTAGCCGTTCGGCACGACCAGGGTGTCCAGCTTGTTCGGCGGGATCGGCTTGAAGGTCAGCGCGCCGCTGCCGACGCCCGTGGCGGGGCGGCCGAAGCCGAAGCCCTCCGGCACGTCCGGGGTGGCGGGGGCCGCGGCGGCGGCGGGGGCCGCGCCGGCCAGCGCGCCGGCCGCCGCGCCACCGAAGCCGAGGACCAGGGCGCCGACCGCGCCGGCCCGGACGACGCCACGCCGGGAGACCTCCGCGTTCACCACGTCGCCGAAGTACGCGTTGTCCGACGTGTTCGGGACGGGGTGGTCACAGGCGTTGCCGCAGCGGTACAGACAGGTCATGGCGTCACGGGTGCCATGACGGTTACCGGTCAACAGGGGGAGCAGCCGGGGACGGTCGCTCATTTCAGTGGCCTCCAGGAAAGTCGGTGGCACGACAGGCGGCGTACCAGCCGGACGCTAGGAGGACGTGGTGAGCGGTCGCCGGCCGCAATGTGAACCAGGCGTGAACACCTGCGTGGGGACCAGCGGTCTGACCTCGGGCTGAACCGTTCGGCGTGACCGCACGTATTCCCGAGCGGACACACCGCCGGACGCGCGCCCGGAAGTGAGGAGACCGCCATCAGCGACCATGACGCCCAACTGCTGCGGGCGCTGCACGACGAGCACGCGGAGGCGCTGTACGCACACGCCCTGCGGCTGGTCAACGGCGATCGGCAGCGGGCCGAGGACCTGGTGCAGGAGACGCTGCTGCGGGCCTGGCGGCACCCCGAGTCCCTCGACCCGCGACGCGGCTCCGTACGCGCCTGGCTGTTCACCACCGCCCGTAACCTGGCCATCGACGCCTGGCGGCGACGGTCCACCCGGGTCGGTGAGGTGTTCACCGACGAGCTGCCCGAGCCGCCCGAGGTGGTCGACGAGGCAGAGCGTGCGGTGGAGGCGTGGACCGTCGCCGAGGCGTTGAACCGGCTCAGCCCCACCCACCGCGAAGTGCTTGTCGAATGCTTCTACCAGGGGCGGTCGGTGGCCGAGGCGGCGTCGCGGCTGGGCGTGCCGCCGGGCACGGTGAAGTCGCGCACCCACTACGCCCTGCGCTCACTACGGTTGGTCCTGGCCGAGATGGGGGTGACGGGATGACTCGGTGCGAGTTCGCGCACGACGACGGCGCGTACGTGCTGGGTGCCCTGGCCCCCGCCGAGCGGGCGGCCTACGAGCGGCACCTCGCCGGCTGCGCCTCCTGCCGGGACGCGGTCGCCGAGATCGCCGTCCTGCCCGGACTGCTCGGTCGCCTCGACCCGGCGGGCCTGGAGCAGTTCCTGCCGCCGCCGTCCCCGCCCCGGGTGCCCGCGCTGCTCGAGGAGGCCCGGAGCCGCCGGCGCCGCGAGCGCGCCGCGACCCGTCGGCGGTACGCCCTCACCACGCTGGCCGCCGCCGCGCTCGCCCTCGTGGTGGGTGTCGGCACGGCCGCGGTGCTGCCCCGACCGGTCGCCCCGCCGGTCACCCCGGGGGCACAGGGCACCCGCCCCGCCCCGCAAGTGTCGATGGTCGCCATGCGGCCGGTGGCCACCGCCGGGCCGGTGCACGCCGAGATCGGGTTGGCCGGCAGCAAGTGGGGCACCGAGGTGACCATGCACTGCGGGTACGACGCGCGGACGAGCTACGGCAAGGCGTACCCGTTCCGGCTGGTGGCGCACGGCCCGAACGGCAGCAGCGAGCAGATCGGCTCCTGGCTGGCGGCCCCCGGCGACGACCTCAGCTTCACCGGCGTCACCCGCTTCACCGACGCCGAGCTGGTCAGCGTGGAACTCCAACGATCCGACGGCACCCCCCTGCTGACGTACGCGGTCCCCTAACCCGCGCGCCCCATCGCGGGGGCACGGCCAGGGCGGGGTGGGTCAGGGGGTTGGGACGGGGCTCGGGAGACGAGGGGTGCTGCGGGACTGGCGGGCCTGACGGGCCTGGCGAATAGCGTCGGCGGTGAAGACCACCAGGGCGAGCCAGACCAGTGCGAAGCCGGCGAGGCGGGCCGGCGGCATCGGCTCGTGAAAGATCAGCACGCCGCAGGCGAGCTGGAGGATCGGCGCCAGGTACTGGATCATGCCGAGGCCGGTCAGTGGCAGCCGGTTGGCGGCCCCGGCGAAGAGCAGCAGCGGGATCGCGGTGGCCGCGCCGGCCAGCACCAGCAGCGCGGTGTGCCCGGCCGAGACGTGCCCGAAGGTCAACCCGCCATGCCGGTTCAGCCAGGCGAGATAGCCCAGCGCGGGCAGCGCCAGCACCGCCGACTCGACGAAGAGCCCCTCGGCGGCGGGCAACCCGAGCTGCTTCTTGATCAGGCCGTAGCCGGCGAAGCTGAACGCCAGGCTCAGGGCCAGCCAGGGCAGCCGGCCGTAGTCGACGGCGAGCACCGCGACGGCCGACGCGCCGATGCCCAGCGCCACCCACTGCGCCGGGCGGAGTCGTTCCCGCAGCACCGTCACCCCGAGCAGCACCACCACGAGGGGGTTGATGAAGTAGCCGAGCGCGGTCTCCACCACCCGGTTGGAGCTGACTCCGTAGATGTAGATGCCCCAGTTAATGGCGATCAGCGCGGACGCGGCGACGATCCCGGCGACCGTCCGGCGGCGGCGTAGCAGCGCCCGCAGGAAGCCGATGTTGCGCAGCGCGCCGAGCAGCAGGGCCACGAAGAGCACCGACCAGACGATCCGGTGGGCCAGGATCTCCAGCGGGCCGGTGGGCCGCAGCAGCTTGAAGTAGAGCGGAAAGAAACCCCAGAGCAGGTACGCACCGATGCCGTAGAGGTATCCCAGGCGGAGTGGCGTCACGCCTCCACCGTAAGGGGTGAACCTCCGCTTTGTTCCTTTCCGGTGATCGGAGTCACCGGTGGCCGCCGGTCGAGCTGCATCCACCGCTCCGGAACGTCCAACGGGGTGAAG
This sequence comes from Micromonospora sp. NPDC005252, assembly GCF_042872475.1. Lineage (NCBI taxonomy): Bacteria > Bacillati > Actinomycetota > Actinomycetes > Micromonosporales > Micromonosporaceae > Micromonospora > Micromonospora sp. NPDC005252. Next base: position 568,264 of record NZ_JBIAKN010000003.1, read on the forward strand.
CCCACCCGCGCGTACACCTCGTGCGCGTCGTTGGTGGCCAGCAGGATCCGGCGTACGCCCAGCTCGGCCAGGTGGTCGCGCACCGCGCCGGCCAGCCAACCACCCAGCCCGAGGCCCCGAAAGGCCCGGTCGACGTACACGTCGCAGAGCCAGGCGAAGGTGGCGCCGTCGGTGACCACCCGGGCCACCGCCACCTGGCGGCCGTCCCCGGGTCGGTAGACGCCGAACGGCAGTGACCCAGCGAACGCCCGCACGACCGTCTCCCGGTCACGCCCCAGCGCCCAGTACGCGTCGGTGGACAGCCAGTGGTGTATCCGGTCCAGGTCGAGCCGGGCGGGATCGGTGCTGATCAGGTGGCCGTCGGCGCGGGTTAGCGAGAACACGCCTGCGAGGCTAGCCAACCCGACCGGCTCGCAAACCCGCCAATTCCCGAACTCTGGTCGCCGCACCGCCCGGCCCATCGGGAGCCGGGCGGTGCGGGTCGGTGGTGGTCGGTCGCCGGTCAGTCCCGGTCGAGAACGGCGCCGAGGATCCAGGTCACGATGCTCACGAACAGGGCGCCGAGCACGGCGGCCGGCCAGAAGCCGTCCACCGAGAACGGCAGCCTGGCCTGGTCGGCGATCCAGCTGGTGAGCAGGAACAGCAGCCCGTTCACCACAAGCGCGATGAGACCCAGGGTGAGCAGGTAGAAGCCGCAGCCGACGGTCTTGATGACCGGCTGGAGCACCGCGTTGACGACACCGAAGATCACCGCCACCAGGATCAGCGTGGTGACCGTCTCCACGGCCGAGGTCGACTCCAGGTCGATGCCCGGAATGAGCAGTGTGGCCAACCAGAAGGCCAGCGCCGTGGTGGCCAGCCGAATCAGCAACCCTTTCAGAAAACCCATGGCCGGGATCGTGCCACGGACCACTCACCGGCGTAACCCACCAGTTGACCATCCAGGACGATGCGGCCCAGGGCGGGCCCGGCCGCAGCTCGGGTCGGCGCCCCCGTCGGCTCAGCCGCGCGCCGGCCGGCCGATCAGCTGGGCCTCGATCGGGGTGGGGGAGAGCAGCGCCCACCGCAGGGCTCGGCGGTTCACCACCGCCACCATGTCGTCCCGGATCCGGGTGAGCCAGTCGGCCGACCCACCCAGCCCCAGCGCCGCGCCGGCCAGCGCGGCCTCGGCCGCGTGCAGCGGCTGCAGCACCGCCAGGTCGGCGCGGCTCAACGCGTCCACATCGGCCGGGGTCAGCTCGTCGCGCACCACGAGAGTGGCCCGCCACGCCGGCCCCGGCTCGGTCTCGGCCGGCGCCGGCCCGGCGTCGACCACCAGCAGCAACGGCTGGAGCGCGGTGCCCACCGAGTCAGCGACCGGTCGGCCCGGCGGGATCAGCGGGATCGTTCCCCCCGGAGCGCCCACACCTCGCACGAACGGCTCCCAGACACGGGGTCGCGCCGTCTGCACCACCACCAGCGCGCCCAGGGCCATCGCCCGCAGCGCCACCAACTGCGCGGCGCGCACCCCGCCCACCAGCATCACCCGGGTGCTCTCCGGCCGGAACAACCGCACGGTGACCGCACCGCCGTGCCGGTTGGTGCCGACCATCATCCCCGCCTCGCCCAGGGTCAGCTCCCAGTCGTCCAGCGCCACCGCCGATTGCCCCCCGGCGCTGGTGAGCGCCACCGGCAGCGTGCCAGCCAGCCCGGTCAGGTGCGCGCCGTCGAGTCTGCGCAGCGTCCCGCCGACGCCGCTGACCAGTCGGCCCAGCGCGTCGACGGCCACGGTCAGCTCGGCGGTCGACGCCGCGGCCAGGCGTACGGCCAGTTCGGTCGGGGCAGCCCCGGTGCCGCCGGCCGGCGGTGGCCCCACGCAGAGCGACACAGTCGTCGCGGTCGCCGGCAGCGCGAGCAGCCGGGGCACCAGCCGCCGCGCGGCCGGGGCGCCGGTCTGCGGCCAGTCGACCAGCCGGAACGTGGCCTGGACGAGAGCGCCCGAGCGGAGCAGCGGCCACGACTCCCGCACCGGCTGGCCGTCGTGGTGGGCCAGCTCGCCCAGCACGCGCAGCGCCGCCGGTACGCCGAGCGGCCGGGCGGTAAGCGGCCCGAGTCGGCGGACGATCCGGCGTACCGTGCCGGCGAGCGCGCGACGCAGGGCCTCCTGCGTCCACCCGTCCGCCCGCAGCACCCGGACCGCCAGCACCGCCCGCTCCCGCCCGGCGAGCCGTCCGTCGGTGAGCTGCCGGTACGACGTGCCGACGGTGCCACCCGCCGTCGGGACGGGTGCCGGCGTCCCGCTGAGGAGCAGCTGGATCCGCAGCGGCGGGACGTCCGGACCGGGCGTCGGCAGCAGCGCGGCCGGCGCGGGGATCGCTCGGGACGCGTCGCCCAGCAGGTCGCCGGGATCGCCGAGCTCCAGAAGCGCCACCATGCCGCCGGTGTCCTCCAGCACCGCCGCCGGCCCGCCGGACAGCTCCGTCGAGTGGACCACGGCGCCGGGTGCGACCAGGGCGAGCAACTCGGCCGGGCCGGGCTGCTGGCCCAGCACACGGCGCCGGGTCACATGCCCGGCGGCGGTGCCCAGCCACTCGAAGAGCCACCGGCCGCGGACCCGGACGCCGGCGACCGCCACGAGGAGCGCCGCCACCAGCAGCGCGGCGACGGTGACCGGCGTGCCCCGGCCCAGCGCGGCGAGGACGACCGCGACGGCGACCTGCCCGGTGACCAGTTGACCCGCGCGGATCCCCGCGCCGCGTCGGCTGAACGCGGCCCACCGGCCGCGAGATCGTCGATCGAGTACGCGATCCCTGGCTGCCCCCGACCCGGGGACGCCGAGGGCGGCCGGCGCGGTACTGATGGCTACGGTCGCGGTTGCTCCGGTGTCGACACCCGGCGCGGTGCCGACAGACGTGGTTGTTCCGACGGCGGTGGGGGCCGACCCGGCTGTCGGGGCGCTGGCGGCCGGGACCGGGCCCCAACCGGGCCGGCTCGCCGGCTGCGAGCCTCCGGTGGTGATCGGCGACACCGCGCCTCCTCGACCAGTTGGGACGTGCCGGGCGGCCGACCGCCCCGGGATTGCCCGTCACGCGCCGCGACGTGGCTGCCGCACATCGTAAGCGACCGATGGCTGCCGTGGTTGTCCACAGGGGAGGTGCGTGGGGTAGCAGAACGGCTACCGGGCCGCTACCGTCAGCCACGAAGTTCATCGCTGACCCGCGTCCACCCATGCTCGTCGACCGGGCCACGCGATCGGTGCGCTCCCACGGTGGGCGCACAGCCGGCCAGGCACGACCGAGGAGACGAGGTGATGTTCGGGTGTCCCAGACCCAGGCAGAAGCGGCGGTGATGCGACAGACCGCCGCGAAGTTCGAGCAGGTGGACCAGTCGTTGCAGTCCATGCTGACCGGCCTGCTGGCCGAGCTGGAGGTGTTGCAGCAGGCCTGGCGCGGTGCCGGTGGGCGGTCGTTCGAGCAGGTCAAGCGGCAGTGGTCAGAGGATCAGGCCGCGTTGCACCGGGCCCTGCGGGAGACCGCCGGGGCCATCCGCACCGCCGGCCGACAGTACGACGTCTCGGACGACGAGGCGGCCAGCCGGGTGGCCGGCACCAACCGCGGCGGCATCCAGCTGCCGCTCTGACCTGCCGGAAGGGAAGTTCCGATGGACCACGGTGTGCTGGTCGTCAACTTCGCCGCGCTGCAACAGGCCGGCGCGGACATTCAACGGGCGCTGAACACGCTCGACTCGCAGCTCGGCCAGCTCGAACGCGACGCCGCGCCGCTGGTGTCGGCCTGGGCGGGTGACGCCCGACAGGCGTACGAGCAGCGCCAGGCGCGGTGGCGGTCCGCCTCGCAGGACCTGCAGGCGATGCTGCGCGCCATCAAGGTGGCGGTGGACGATTCCGCGGCCGACTATCTGGACACGGAGAAGAAGAACACCGGGCTGTTCCAGTGACGCCGGTGGGCCGGGAGCGCTGACCGTGCCCGCGTCGGCGCCCCGGCCACCCTCCGACGAGGGGCGCCCGCGTGCTGGCCGATCGAGGCGACATCCCGCACGCGGGGCACCGGGGTCGACGCCCGCCGAGGCGGACCAGGACCGGGTTGGGTTTGGCGCGGACTACGCCAGGGTCGGGTTGGGCGCGGATGACCGCGGGGCCGGGTCAGGCTGGCTCGGCAGGTCGCCAGCGCCGGCGCGCGCCGCGGGGCAGCACGAGGGCGAGCAACACCACGGCGACCGCCGTCAGGCCGATCGCCGCGCCGGCCACCAGAGCCCGGTCCCGGGCGGTCGCGCGGCGGGCCTGGCGGGCGAGCACCGCCGGATCGGGCCGGTCGTCGGCGAGTGCGGCAACCGGCCGAGGAGCGGTCGTACGGCCGCCGCCGGTCTCGGTGACCGCGCGATAGGGGTTCAGCACGCCGGCGCCGTACCCGCCGCCGTGTCCCGGGCCGGGCGCCGGATCGACCGTGGCGACGATCCGCTGCACCACCTCGGCGGCGGTCAACTCGGGACGGTACGCGCGCAGCAGCGCCGCCGTGGCGGCCACGAACGGCACCGCGTAACTGGTGCCCTCGACCTGCTGGTGGCCCTGCGCGGGCGCGGCGACCAGCACCGCGCTGCCCGGGGCGACCAGATCGACGTACGAGCCGGTCTGGGAGAAGGTCGCCCGTGCCCCGTCCGCCCCGATCGCGCCCACCCCGAGCACCCCGTCGTACGCGGCAGGGAACGGGCGCGGGTCGCCGCTGTCGTGCAGGTTGCCCACTGCGGCCACCAGCACCACGTCCCGCTCGACGGCGTACCGCACGGCGGAGCGGACCTCCGGGTCGTCGGCGTACAGCACCACGGAGAGGTTCACCACGTCGGCGTCGTGGTCGACGGCCCAGCGGATGGCGCGGGCGAACTCGTCGGCGCTGACCGTGCGCCCCGACTCCCGGCCCTGCACCACCTGCTGCTCACTCACCCGTACCGGCAGGATCCGGGCGGCCGGGGCCAGGCCGTGGAAGGCGACACCGGGCCGGGGCGCCGCCGCGATGATGCTCGCCACGCCGGTGCCGTGCCCGGCGCAGTCCCGGCTGCCGTCCCCACCCGGGTCGAGCAGGTCGGTGCCGGCCAGCACCCGTCCGGTCAACTGGGGGTGCGCCCGGTCGACTCCGGAGTCGACGACCGCGACCGTCACCCCGGCGCCGGTGGTCAGCGGCGCGAGCCGCGCGGGGTCGTACCGCTGCTGGGGCCAGGGTGTGGCCTCGACCGGCCGGACGGGCGCCAGTGGGGTCGCGCAGGCCGGGGCCAACCGGAGCCCGGCGCTGGCGGCGACGGCCGGACCGGTCGCGGCGGTAAGCAGAGCAGCGGCCAGACCTGCCAGGACGGGGTGCGCGATCGACCGGGACATCGACAGCCTCCGTATCGTGTCGGCTCCGGAACGGGATGTTATCGCCTCGACGCCGCCCCGGCGGACCGCCGCCGGCCAGCCATTGTGATCTTGATACCACCTTGTAGGTTGTACGCGATACCTGTGGCCTGTTCTCGGAAGGAGAGGTGGCCGTGACCGAATGGGAGCCGGCCACGGAGGCCGAGGTGGCGATGTGGGACGCGCTGCGCGCCAACGACCAGGAGCTCTACTTCCGCCTCCTGTCCCGCACCGATCTGCTGTTGCCGGTCTCCACGCCGGCGCCGTCCGGTCAGGCGTCCGCCGGCTGGGGCACCTGGACCACCGGTGGCCGGACCCACGTGCTGGCCTTCACCTCCGCCGCGGCGCTGCGGGCCTGCCTCGGTGAGCACGGCGGCACCAACCGGCGCGTGCCGTTCACCGACCTCGCCCTCGGTTGGCCCAACCACGAGTGGTGGCTCGCGGTCAACCCCGGGTTGCCGGTCGAGGGCTACCTGCCCGCCTGGTTCGTGTCCCAGCTCTCCCGTGGTGACGTCCGGCTGCCGGGCCGCGCCATGGGCGCCCGCGCGCGGCTGGAGCGGGCCGAGACGCTGGCCCGGTCGAGAGCCGGTACGACCGGCCGGGACGCCTCGCCCTCCACCGGGTTCGTGCCGCCCGCGTCGGACCCGACGCCGTCCGGACGACCCGCGCCGAGGAACGCGGTGCCGCCGGTGGGCACACCCCCGGCGTCGGGCACCCCGACCCGGGCGCCCGGTCCGGGTGAGCTGTCGCGCCGGTCCGGCTCGGAGGACCTGCCCGCCGCCGGTCAGCGGCAGCCGGACGCCCCGCCCCGCCCGGCCCGCCCCGGCGCCGGCCCCGTGCCGGGCGTTGGCCGTACCGGCGCATCCCGGTACGTGCCGCTGGCCTCCACCGACCGCGCCCAGGTCGCCCCGGCCGACCAGCCGGGTCCGCGCGCCGGCCGGCCGTCCGCGAGCCCCCCGGCCACCGACGGCGACGGCCCGGCCGCCGGTGACGGCAACACCCAGGGTGGTCGGCGCTCCTTCTTCGAGCCGACGTCCGGTCGAGCGTCCGGGCCGGTCTCCGGTGACGGTCGGTCGGGCGACCGGGCGGTGCCGCCGTCCCGGTTCGGGCGGGGCAGCCAGCCCTTCCCGCGCCGCCGTCCCGCAGACACGCCGGGCGGCGACAACGCGGCCCCGGCCTTCCCGATGCCGACACCGGACGCCACCCGACCGCTGCGGCCACCGGCCGGCGACCTGGGCGCGTCCCGGGTGGTACGAGCGCCCGCGACCGACGACGAGACCACCCAGCCTCTGCCACCGCGACGGCCCAACCCGTTGGCCGAGGAACCCACCCGTGCGTTCCGGGTGCCCGGTCCAGCCGCGGGTGAGCCGTCACCGACCCGCGTCGGAGGGCCCGTTCCCACGGCGGACGAGACCCAGGCGATCCCGCGTGGCCGATCCGGGGACCGGCAGCGCTTCGAGCCGGTGGAGGAACTGCCGCCGTCGGTCGCGGAGCCGGTCTCCGGCCCACCCGCCCCGCGTCGCGGCTTCACGCCGATCGTCATCGAGGGCACCATCATCGAGTCCCGGGATCTCCTCGACCCGACCGAGGGCGCTCCTGCGTTCGACGCGGCCCGGCGACCCGGCCCGACCACCGCCGCCCCGCCGACGTTCGGCCCGGCCGCGTCCGGCCCGTCTGTGCCCGACCCCGCCGTTCCCGGCGCCTCGATGCCCGGCCCCTTCGTTCCCGGGCCCTCCGCCGCGGCCCCGGATCCGTTCGGCGTTCCCTCGTCGTTCGAGCCCGCGTCGTCCGGCCCGGTCTCGTTCGAACCCGCCGACACCGGCACGGGCCGGCCCGATTCCACCGGGACCGCCGAAGGCCTGTTCGGCACGGACCGCACCGGCGCGGGCCCGCTCGATTCTGCCGGCTCCGACCTGAGCAGCGCAGACCTGAGCGGCGGCGGCCTGGGCGGTGGCGGCCTGGGCGGCGCTGGCGGCTCGGCTGGCGTGGCCGCCGGTTGGTCCTCGCCCCGGTCCCCGGTGGGCTACGAGCCGGAGGCGGTACGCCCCGACACCGACGACGAACGCCCGGTCGTGGACGACCAGCGTGCGATTGTCGACGAGCCGGCGTCGGTGCAATTCGAGCCGGCCAACACGGTCGAGGAGGACCTGCTCGGCGCGGCGGGTGCCGGCAGTACGGACACGTTCCTGTCCACCCTGCTGTTGGCCCGGGTCCTGCTCCCGGCGGCGGCGGACTCGGTGCGCGGCAGCCGTCCCGGCGACCCGGGCTTCGTCTGGCGTACCGCGCAGCTCGACGGCGAGACGTACGTGGTGGTCTACACGTCCCCGGAGCGCCTCGCCGACCACGTCGAGGGTGACGTCGACACGGTCCGGGTGAAGTTCGCCCAACTGATCCGGCGCTGGCCCGACGAGGACTGGTCGTTCGCCGTCAACCCGGGCACGCCGGTCGGCGCGAAGCTGCCCGGCGAGCAGATCGTCGCCCTCGCCAACTGGGCCGCCGAGGTCGGGCTCGGTGACGACCTGGAGGTCGACGCCGAGGAGGCGCCGGCCGTGGCGGAGCCCGCCGCCCGTCCCCGGTACGCTCCCGCGGCGGTCGACCCGGCCCGCCCGACCGTGATGCAGAAGGCGATCGCGCCCAGTCAGCTCGCGTACTACCTGGAGCGGGGGTACGACCGGGTCTCCGGCTTTGTGCACCGGGCCGGCGAGTTGGCCCACCTGACCACGCCGGCCGAGCTGCATGACGCGCTGGGCCTGAGCTACCCGGGGTCACCGTTCGTACGGGACGCCGAGGAGATCTACGTGCTGCGCTGGCCGGCGCACCGGCCCAGCCTCTACCGGATCCCGTACGGCGGCCAGAACGAGCCGGCGATGCGGGCCATGGAGGGCTGGGTCATCGAGCGCCCGCCGTTCCGGGGCAACGGCTTCGCCCCGGGTGAGAGCAGCGACGTGGTGGCGGAGTTCAAGGTGGACAGCGCCCGCCTCCCGCACGGCGCGCAGCTCTGGCGCATCGGCGGGGACGGCACCGAGCGGGTGATCGCGGTGCTCGACACGGACGCGGTGGTCTGGCGACGGGTTCCGGAGGCGTGATGCGCGACGGCTACGTGGCCCGCTGGCGGGGCCGGGAGTACCAGGCGAGCCCGGACGGCGACGACATCCGGCTCTACCAGCCGGAGCCGGGTGAGGGCTTCGAGGAGGTCCGTCCGGGCCGGTACGTGCGGGTGCTGCCGGCGAGCGAGATCGAGGACCTGGCGTACGTGCGGACCACCTGCACGTGGCAGGGGCAGCCGTTCATCGTGCTTGGAAAACACGACGCCTGGCTGCGGGTGGAGTACACCGGCGGTCGCTGGCCGGTGGCCGAGGCGATGCGGCTGGAGGTCTTCGACTTCGGCGTCTACCAGGGCTGGGCGCCGGCCGCCGAGGTCACCGACCTGCGCGAGCAGCGGGTCTGACCGATCAGGACTTGGCCCACCGCAGGATCTCGCCGAGCACCAGCTCGGGGGCTTCCAGGTGAGGGAAGTGCCCCACCCCGTCGAGCAGGCGCCACTCGTACGGCGCCACGACGTACCGGCCGGACCCCAGGGCGGTTCGTGGCAGGGCGGCGACGTCCCGTGCGCCGTGCAGTTGAAGGGTCGGGGTGACCAGCGGCTTCTGCATGAGGCGGACGAACCGGTAGCCGTGCAGCCGCAGCACTGAACGGAAGGCCCAGCGGTAGCCTTCCAGCGCGCAGAAGGCGGCCTGCGGGATGCGCATCGCCTCCCGGCACCGCTCGGCGTACGCCTCGAAGTCGCCGCTGGCGGCCCAGCGCGGCCCGGCCCAGCGGCGCAGGATCTCCCCGACGGCCGCCCCGCCGTCCTTGGTGAGCACGTGCTCGTAGCGGGGGAGCTGGAACTTCAACGCCGGGGTGGAGGCGGCGAACTGCCCGCGTGGGTCGGCGAAGATGGCGGCGCGCAGCCGCAGCGGGTGGGGTGCACCCAGGACCACCAACCGCCGGACCAGCGACGGGTGGAACGACGCCACCGTCCAGGCCACCATGCCGCCGACGCCGCTGCCGACAAGCGTCGCCGACCGTTCACCGAGGGCACGGATCAGGCCGGCGATGTCGGCGGCGAGGGTGTAGCCGTCGTACCCCCGGGGTGGTTTGTCGCTGGCGCCGTAACCGCGCAGGTCCACGGCGACCGCGCGGAAGCCGGCGTCGGCGACCGCCGGGAGCATCTGGTGCCAGGCCCACCAGTGCTCGGGGAAGCCGTGCAGGAAGAGCACCATCGGCCCGGTGCCGGCCTCGACCACGTGGAACCGGGTGCCGTTGGCGCCGACGAAACGGTGCGTCCACGGCCCCTCGGTGAGGACGCAGGACTCGTCGACGGCTCCGCCGCGCTGGTCGGTCATGGTTGACAGCCTAGGACCCCGTCGGCAGGCAGCCGTTTCGCCGGCCCGTCTGTGGCCCGGGAGCGTCGGGCGACGGTCAGCCGACCGGGCTGATGTCGACGATGCTGGCCGGGGTGCCCAGGCCGCAGTCGGCGGTCGGGTCGGCCGGGCCGATGGTCACCAGGACGGTCGTGCCGACGGCGAAGGTGCCCTTGCCGGTGCCGTGCAGCGCGTACTGCCGGCCGTCGTCGGTGACCAGGCCGTAGCAGGGGCCGTCGCCGCCCCGGTTGATCCGTCCGGCCAGCACGTTGGCCTTGCGGGCGTCGGTCGGCTTGCGCGGCGGCCCGGTCGGCGGGCGCAGGGTGGGCAGCGGGACACGCGAGCGCGACGGGCGGCCGGAGGGGGACGACGGCGTCGGATCGGTGGGCCCGGTCGGCGCGGCGGCGGACGGCGGTGTGCCGGTCGAGGGAGCGTCGGAGGGGCTCTGCTCGGAGGACACGCCGTCTCCTTCGTTCCGCGTTCCGGCGCAGCCGGTGAGCGCCAGCAGGACAGTCAGACCGGCGCCGGTCAGGGTGGTGCGGGTTCGCGGGTGCACGGGTGATCGGACGCGCGGGGCGCGACCGGGGTTCCCGGAACGGGCGATGCCCGGGCAGGTGACCTGCCCGGGCATCGCCGTGGTGCGGGTGTCGCCTGATCCGAGGATCAGAAGAAGCGGACGTTGGTGTAGATGCCGTCCTGCGACAGAACCTTGATCTTCCGGCCGGTCGCCGGGAGCTTGACGCCGTGGTTCGGCAGCTCCGGGTACCAGTACTGCTGGGTGTCGTCGAACAGAGGCTGCGCGGCCTGGCCCCGGACGTACTGGGGCTGGCTGTCGATGTGCAGCGTGAACGAGTCGGCCTTCTTCAGGCTGAACGGCGCGTCGTAGACCTGGACGCGGGCCCGCCAGGGGGCACCGGTCAGGTTGTAGAGCGGCCGCGGGTGCGCGTCGATGATCATGTTCCGACCCTCACCCGGGTGAGCGAACGTGTCGTTGTCCGCCCAGCGCAGGTTCCAGTAGGAGATCAGCAGACCCTCCTGGTACGCGTAGTGGTCCACGTAGTCCGGGCGGGTGTTCGCGTAGCCGAAGTAGTACGGGCCGGTCTTGAGGTACTTGTCGTACGAGGTGTACGACCGGGTACCGGCGATGTAGTAGTTCGCGAACTTCTTGGTGTAGGTGGCCGCGGCGATCTCGAACTTCCCCGCGAACGTCCAGCCGTTGGCACCGTTCTCGGCGCCGTCGGTGAACACGGTCTGACCGTCAGCGGTCACGGTGATCGCGTCACCGTAGAAGCCGCCCTTTGACAGCCCGCCGTCGGTCTGGTAGCGCAGCCGGAACTGCACGACCTTGCCCGCTACGGAGTTCATCGGGATGTTGACGTCAACCCACTTGCCGTTGCTGGAGCCGTCCAGGGCGAAGCGCCCGGGGGAGATCTCCTTCAGCGGGTTGCCGTTGACGGTGCCGGGCAGGGTCGCCCAGGTCTTGCCACCGTCGACCGAGGCCTCGAAGAACAGGTAGTCGAACCCGCTCTCGATGTTGTAGCGGCCCTTCATGGCCAGGGCGGCCGTCGACTTCCCGGTGAGGTCCAGCGTCCGGGTCATCGTGCTGTTCAGGTCGTCCTCGTTGCCCGTGAAGAACTGCTTGCTGCCCTCGAACGGTGCGCCGTTCGAGAAGGTGTACTCACGCGGCGGCAGGTTGACCACCGCGGCCTGCGCCTCCGGCGAGTTGTACTCCTGCGGGCCGAGCTTTACGGTGCGCTTCTCGTTCGGCCCGAGCGTGTCGTGGTCGAGCCAGCCGAGCTGGAGCTTGTTCCACGCGCCGAGGTCGCCACCGCGCTCGCCGATGCCGCCGTCGTTCTTGGCGCCGAGCCGGCTCTGGGCCATCAGGGTCCAGTGCTCGTTGTTGTTGTCGCCACCACTGACCACGTTGTAGTCGTCCGGCAGACCGAGGTCGTGGCCGTACTCGTGGTAGAAGACGCTCCGGCCACCGTTCTCCGGCTGGATGGTGTAGTCGCCGATCCAGACGCCGGTGTTGCCGATCTGGGTGCCGCCGGCCGGGAAGTTCGCCGGGCCGGTGTTGCCCTGGTCCGAGGCGTACGCGTACCAGCGGTGGCTCCAGATGGCGTCCTCACCCTGGATCGGGTCACCGTCGGCCTGGTCGCCGCCGGAGTGGACGATCTGGAAGTGGTCGATGTAGCCGTCCGACTCGTTGAAGTTGCCGTCACCGTCGAAGTCGTACCGGTCGTACTGGTCCATCGACTTGACATCGGCGGCGATCTGCGCGTCGGTGCGACCGGCGGCCTTCTGGTCGATGACCCACTGGTTGGCGGCGTCGCGGACCAGGTCCCAGGTGTTGCTGCAGACGTTGCTGTCGCAGACGTTCGGGTCACCGGTCGGGTCGTCGTCGGCCTTCGGGTCGTCGGAACGACCGTAGCGGGCCTCGTTGTACTTGACCTTGACCCAGTCGGTGACCTCGCCCTCGACGCTGTAGCGACCCGAGGACTGGGCCTCGTAGTACTGCTTCAGCGACTCGTCACCGGGGTTGGTGCCGAAGTAGAGCTGCCGGTAGTGGTCGGCGTTGTAGTCCGGCTGCCAGACGGTGGAGTTGTCCACCGCCCGGTTGGGCGCCGGGATCTCGTTGTGCAGCGGACCGGTGAACTTGGTCGGCCCCGCGGTGTTGGGGTCGATGTTCTTGTCCGGGAAGTCCGGGTGCCGCTCGTTGCCGAACTCGGCGAGGATCACGAAGATCTTGTCGGTCCGCTGACGGGAGAGCTCGACGTACTGGTCTTCCGTCTGGGCCGTGCCCGCCCCGGTGGTGCGGGCGGCGGCCCCGTCGGCCTGGGTCTTACCGACCTTGACGACGGTGCTGCCGTTGATCTTCTCTGCCTTGGCCTTGCCGGACAGGACCTCGCTGAGGCCCTCCTGGCGCAGCGCTCGCCGCTTGTCCTCCAGCGGGTTCGGCAGGTCGTGGTCGGCAAGGGCGGGCTCGGCGACCGACGGAGCGGCCGTCGGCAACTTCGGCTGCGGCGCGGCACTGGCGGACGGTCCGAACGCCAGCCCCGTCGCCGTCAGTGAGAGCCCGAGCAGACCCACTGCGACTTTGCGCACGTGGTACCTCCGGTGTGAGGGAACCGGCCCAACGGGGGTACGGGCCGGTGATAGATCGATCCCACTAGTGGGACCAATGGTGAACATAGACACTGCCGGGACGGGTGGGAAGATGTGCGCGTCGATTTGTTGCAAGATTTTGTTGGGAACGCTTTTCACCGTCACACCCCTGCGGTTCATCAGCACGCGAATCAGGGTGGACTGGTCGGCAACGTCCGCAGCGATGCATTTCGATCAATAAGATCAGACGTTACGACAGTGGGGCCGGCAGCGTTCCCGCCACCGGCCCCCACCATCAGTTGTTGCTGCGCGAAACCCTTACTTCTTCGCCGGGGTGACGAAGATGGTCGCGGACGAGTTGTCCCGCGCGGTCTTACGGATGGTCAACGAGACGCCGTTCTGCACGCCCGCGTCGCCCGGGTTACCGGTGCCGAGCACGATCACGCCGCCGCCCAGCGTCACGCCGTAGAACTCCGGCGCCGGGCTGCCGTCCGGGTTGGTCACCCGGGTGGTGTACGGCGCTCCACCGCGCGACGGCACCACCACGGAGGCGTCGTTGTCCCGCGCGTACGGAGCCCCGTTGCGCATCTCGATGCCCGGGTACCAGCCCTTGGCGTCGGTGAAGCTCTTCACCGGCGGCTGGGCCTTGAACTTCGTGCAGTACGCGCTGTACGGCTCGCCCGCCGCCTCCAGGCACTCCGTGAAGGGGTACGTCTTCTGGAGCGTGAAGGCCGCGTTGGACGACTGCGGCCGGCTGGGCAGGTTGTCCGTCACCGACGGGTCCTTCTCGGCCGCCGTGCCGGTGCGCCGGTACGGGTCGAAGTGCGAGTCCACGATGAGCAGCCCGCCCTTCGCGCCGTAGCTGGGCAGCGCGGTCATCTGCCCGGTGACGTGGTTGACGTCGCCGAGCGCGCTGTCCCGGTACCACACCAGCATGCCCGGCGCGTTGTAGGAGATCCGGTCGACCTTCCACGCCTCGTGGGAGTAGATGGTGTCGTAGGCGTACTTCAGGCCCTTGTCGAAGCCGTCGAAGTTGCGCCACTCGGCCAGGTAGTACTGCGCGTGCACCTCGGTGCCGCCGGAGACCTTCCAGCCCGCGCCGGTGGTGTCCACGAACGTGCCGCCGGTGGCCGACCAGCCGTTGGCGCCGCCCTCGACGTCGTCGCTCCAGGTGGTGGCGCCGCCGCCGGTGACCGAGAAGTCGTCGACGAACCAGTTGCGCTCCTCGAACGCCTCATCGGTGGCGAGACGCAGTCGTACCTGGACGGTCTTGCCCGCGTACGCCGACAGGTCGACGTAGTCGTGCCGCCAGCCGTCGGTGCTGCCGGTCAGGCCGTACTTCTTGCCGCCGAAGTCGTTCATCCGGCCGTTCGGGTCGCCGTAGTTGTCCGGCGTGGTGACCACCGTGCCACCCTCGGCGTACACCTTCTGCTCGGACCAGGTCGTACCGCCGTCGGTCGACAGCTCGACGAAGCCGAAGTCCCAGTCCTCCTCGATGATGTAGTTGTTCCACATCCAGAACTTGGCGTCCGCGGCGTTGGGCACGTCGACCGAGCGGCTCAGCTTGACGTCGGCCCAGCTCTGGTCGTTGTTGCTGTGCCACATCTTCGTGCCGCTGTGCGGCGTGGCCAGGACCGTCACCTTGTCCGGCAGGTCGACCTTGATGCCGTCCTCGGAGTCGATCGGCGTACGCGAGGTCTGCCCGAGCTTCACCTCACGCGGGTTGGAGCCGGGGCGGATGGTCAGCGGGTCGGCCCAGCCGAGCACCCACTTGTCCCAGATGCCCATGTGCGTGGGCAGCGCCTGGAAGATCTCACCCGAGTGCGAACCCGAGGCCATCAGATCCCAGAAGTCCACGTCGGAGTCGGCGTTGCCGGAGGTGTCGTAGAGGTCCGGCAGACCGAGGTCGTGGCCGAACTCGTGGGCGAAGACACCCACGCCGGCGTCCTCCGGCTGCACGATGTAGTTCGACACCTTCAGGCTGGTGCCCGGGATGGTGTAGCCACCCGGGACCGAGGAGGAGTGCGCCCAGACGGCGTACACGCCCTGGTCGCCGCCGCCGCGCGACTTGCCCTGGCCGGCGTGCACCAGCACGAGGTGGTCGATCACGCCGTCGGGCTCGAAGAGGTTGCCGTCACCGTCGCGGTCGGCCTGGTCTTCCTTGTCGTACTCGGCCCACGGGAAGCTGGGGTCCTTGGCGGCGAGCGCGTCGATCGCGTCGGTCGCCAGCCTGCCCGCGCCAGCCGGGTTGTCCGGGTGGCCGTTCATCGACTGCTCCCGGCCGGGGACCCAGTTGCCGTTCTCGTCCTGGGTGCAGCGGTTGGCCGCGTACCAGCCCTCGGAGTGCGGCACGGTGATCCACGGGCTGGCCTGCCCAGCGACCGTGTACGCGTTCTTGGACATCTCCAGGTACATGTTGTGCATCGTGCGACCGGTGAGGTCGATGCCCTTCTTGCCGTCCGGGCCCTTCAGGTCCTTGCGGACCCGCT
This sequence comes from Micromonospora sp. NPDC005252, assembly GCF_042872475.1. Taxonomy (NCBI): domain Bacteria; kingdom Bacillati; phylum Actinomycetota; class Actinomycetes; order Micromonosporales; family Micromonosporaceae; genus Micromonospora; species Micromonospora sp. NPDC005252. Next base: position 583,641 of record NZ_JBIAKN010000003.1, read on the forward strand.
CGGTGATGCCGTTCTTGCTGTACAGCATCTTGTCGTAGTGCGACGGCGAGAAGTCCGGCACCCACATCGAGTTGTTGTCCTCGTGCGGCAGCGTCGCCGGGTTCGGGATGGTGTTGTGCTTCGGCCCGTTCTGCACGGTGCCGGGGACACAGGTCCGATCCTCGAACACCGTCTTCGGGACCATCACGTTCGTGAAGTCGTCGTTCGCCTTGTCGTTGAACTCGACAAGCAGCGTCAGCAGCTTCGCCGTCTGCGTGGTCGGCGACTGCTTGATCTGCCGCGGGCTCTTACCCGTCTTGATCGACTTGGCTTCGATCTGCGCGAGCTGGCGCGCGGTCACCGGGTTGCCCCGTGCGTGCTTCTGGTCGAACGCACGCGCGGCGTCGACGGCCGGGGTGTAGACGCCACCCTTGCCCTTGACCTCACGGCCGGTGGTGTCCGTCTGCACCTCGGGCTCGGCGTAGTTGATGTAGTACTCGTCAGCCCCGATCACCGCCCGGGGGGTGGTGGACGGCTGCGCCGCCGCGCTTCCACTCACGGTCAGTGAGGTGGCCGCGAGGGCGATGACGGGCAGCGCGACGAGTAGTCGTCGACGCGACCCCGGATGGGAGTTTCTGTTCATGCCGCTCCGTTTCTCGGGCATGGGCGGAGGAAGCCGGCCGACTCCGGACGCGCAGGAACGCATCGAGGCCCGCCGACCTCCGTGAAACTAAATGAGAAACACGCCGAACGGCGGGAACGTGATGGAGGCGTTATTCGTCCAACCACCGCAGCCGGCGGCGCGCGGTGGTCGTACCTCCACAAAAGATGACGGTGGGTGACGGTCCGTGCGGACCGTCACCCACCGATGGGGTACGCCTGTCGTCAGTCCTCGTCGGACTTCGCGCCGCTCATCCCGGAGGAGATCAGCTCCATCACCGAGGAGTCCTGCAGCGTGGTCACGTCGCCGAGCGACCGGTTCTCGGCCACGTCCCGCAGCAACCGACGCATGATCTTGCCCGAACGGGTCTTCGGCAGCTCCGGCACCAGCATGATCTGCCGCGGCTTGGCGATCGGGCCGAGCGTCTTTGCCACGTGGTTGCGCAGGTCCGCGATGAGCTGCTCACCCGCCTCGCCGACGATGTCCGTGCTGCCCCGCGGGATGGCGAACGCCACGATCGCCTGGCCGGTGGTCGGGTCGGTCGCGCCCACCACCGCCGCCTCGGCCACCGACGGGTGCGACACCAGCGCCGACTCGACCTCGGTCGTCGAGATGTTGTGCCCGGACACCAGCATCACGTCGTCGACCCGACCGAGCAGCCAGATGTGCCCGTCGTCGTCCTTCTTCGCCCCGTCGCCGGCGAAGTACATGCCCTCGAACCGCGACCAGTACGTCTCGATGAACCGGTTGTCGTCACCCCAGATGGTGCGCAGCATCGACGGCCACGGCTCGCGCAGCACCAGGTAGCCGCCCCCGCCGTTCGGCACCGACTGGCCCTGGTCGTCCACCACGTCGGCGACGATGCCCGGCAACGGAGTCATCGCCGAACCCGGCTTCGCCGCCGTCACCCCCGGCAGCGGGGAGATCATGATGGCGCCCGTCTCGGTCTGCCACCAGGTGTCCACGATGGGCAGCTCACCCCCGCCGACGTGCTGCCTGTACCACATCCACGCCTCGGGGTTGATCGGCTCACCGACGCTGCCCAGGAGCCGCAGCGACGACAGGTCGAAGCCGGCGGGGATGTCCTCGCCCCACTTCATCATCGTCCGGATCAGGGTGGGCGCGGTGTAGAGGATGCTGACCTTGTACCGGTCGACGATCTCCCAGAACCGGCCCTTGTGCGGGGTGTCCGGGGTGCCCTCGTACATGACCTGCGTGGCGCCGTTGGAGAGCGGGCCGTACACGATGTAGGAGTGCCCGGTGACCCAGCCGATGTCGGCGGTGCACCAGTAGACGTCCGTCTCCGGCTTCAGGTCGAAGACCGCGTGCGTGGTGTACGACGCCTGCGTGAGGTAGCCGCCAGTGGTGTGCAGGATGCCCTTCGGTCGGGCCGTGGTGCCGCTCGTGTAGAGAATGAACAGCGGGTGCTCGGCATCGAACGGCTGCGCCGTGTGCTCGGCCGACGCCGTCTCCACCGTCTCGTGCCACCAGTGGTCCTTCTCCGACCAGGCCACGTCCTCACCGGTGCGGCGGACCACCAGCACGTGCTCCACCGACGGGCAGCTCGCCACCGCCTCGTCCACGGTCGGCTTCAACGCCGACGGCTTGCCCCGCCGGTAACCACCGTCCGCGGTGATCACCACCTTGGCGCTGGCGTCCTGGATGCGGTTGCTCAACGAGTCGGCGGAGAACCCGCCGAAGACCACGCTGTGCGCCGCGCCGATCCGGGCGCAGGCCAGCATCGCGACCGCCGCCTCCGGGATCATCGGCAGGTAGATCGCCACCCGGTCGCCCGCCGTGACCCCCAGGTCGGTGAGCGCGTTCGCCGCCCGGCAGGTCAGCTCGTGCAGGTCGGCGTACGTGAGAGTGCGGGTGTCGCCCGGCTCGCCCTCCCAGTGGATCGCCACCTTGTCACCCCGGCCCGCCTCCACGTGCCGGTCCAGACAGTTGTACGCCACATTGAGCTGCCCACCGACGAACCACTTCGCGAACGGCGGGTTCGACCAGTCGAGCACCTCGTCCCACTTCTTCGACCAGGCCAGCCGGTCGGCCTGCTTCGCCCAGAAGGCGAGCCGATCGGCCTGCGCCTCGGCGTACGCGTCGACGGTGACGTTGGCGTGCGCGGCGAGTTCGGCCGGCGGGGGGAACTGGCGCGTCTCGTTCAGCAGATTGGCCAATGCCTCGCTCATGCCGTGACTCCTCGTCCTCGGGGTGACCTGCGTCTCGCTGGGCACGAGGGTAGTCGCGGGGCCCCCGGCCGGCGACCGCTGCCCACCCCGTCGCGCCGAGCGGCCCCCGTCGCGCGCCCGACGGCCGGCCCTGCCCGTCCCGCCGCGCCCGACCCCCGTCCGGGCGGGCCGGCGGGCCTTGCCCGTCCGCGCTGTGCCCGGCCCGTCTGGCGTTGATCGACACGGGTTCGGCGATATCGGGGTGTCCGGACCGGTGGGACACCCCGATATCGCCGATCTCGTGTTGACCTTGCCCGGCGGCGGGCCGGCCGGGTGGCCCGGGTCGCGTTGCGGGTGGGTGCGGCCCGCCGGGCCGGGTCGGGTCGCTAGCGTGGCGAGATGACCACCGACCCGCTCGCCCCGCTGCTCGCGCTCGCCGACGTCGCCGCTGCCGTCGACCGGGCCCGTGAGCGCTTCGACCAGGCGCTCGGGCACCGCGCGCTGCGCCGCAACGGTGGCCAGGTCGCGGCCGAGGTCAGCCTTCGGTCGGCGGTGGCCAGCGCCGCGCTCGAAGGCGCCGTCCACGAGCGTGAGGAGGTCCGGGCCGGCACCGTCACCGACCCGGTGCTCCAGGGGGCGCTGCGGGTCGCCGGGGCGCTGCCCGGCCTGAGCGAACTCTGGCCGAAGGCACCCCGGCAGGCACTCGCCCGGCTGCACGTCCTCGCCGCCCGCGACATCGTGGGGGAGGCCGAGCTGGGCCGACCGGTGCCCGACCCGGTGGTCGCCGCCCGCCTCGACGGGCTCGCCGCTCTGGTGGCCGGCGGCACGAAGGTCTCCCCGCTGGTGCTCGCCGCCGTCGTACACGGAGAGTTGTTGAACCTGCGTCCGTTCGCCGGGCCGTCCGGCGTGGTGGCGCGCGGTGCCGCCCGGCTGGTGCTGCTCGCCAGCGGCCTCGACCCGCGCGGCCTGCTCGGCGTCGACGTCGGTCACCGGGAACGGGAGCCCGAGTACGTCGGCTCGGCCGGCGCGTTCGCCACCGGCACCCCGGACGGGCTGCGCTCCTGGCTACGGCACTACATGGCGGCCGTCGAGGTCGGTGCCGACCAGCTCACCACCATCGGCGACGAGATCCTCGCCGCCGCCTGAGTACCGCCCGCCCTCAGGGCGTCGATCATGGAGTTGTGGTGCCTTGCAAGAGTCGCGAAAGCGTCGAAGGCGCCCACCACAAGTCCATGATCGGCCGGAGAGCGGGGTGCGGCGGGGTGTTAGGCGGTGGCGGTGGAGCGGGTGCGACGGTGCCGCCCGTACCAGGCGATGCCGATGGCGACGCCCACGCCGACCCCAAGAGCTGCCGCGGCCACCGGAACCCCCGGCCGCTCCCGCAGCCGGCGACCCAGCGGGATCGGATGCCGGAACTCCAGCACCGGCCAGGCGTTCTCCGAGGCCAGCTTGCGCAGCTGCCGGTCCGGGTTGACCACGCTCGGGTGACCCACGCACTCCAGAAGCGGACGATCGCTGTACGAGTCGGAGTAGGCGTACGAGTCGGCCAGGTCGTAGCCGCGCGCGGTGGCCAGCTCACCGACCGCCTCGACCTTGCTCGGACCGGCCGCGTAGAACTCGACCTCGCCGCTGTACCGGCCGTCCCGCACCGCCATCCGGGTGGCGATCACGTCGGTCACCCCGAGCAGCTCGCCGATCGGCCGGACCATCTCCTCGCCGGACGCGGAGACCAGCACCACGTCCCGCCCGGCCGCCTGGTGCTCCTCGATCAGAGCGGCAGCCTCGGCGTACACATAGGGGTTGATCAGCTCGTGGAGCGTCTCCGCGACGATCTGGCGGACCTGTTCCACCTGCCAGCCTTTGCAGAGCGCGGCCAGGTAGTCCCGTGTTCGGGCCATGGTCTGCTCGTCGGTGCCGCCCAGCCGGAACATCAGCTGCGCGTACGCCGACTTGACCACGTCACGCCGGGTGATCAGCCCGTCCCGGTAGAACGGCCGACCAAACGCCAGGGCGCTCGACTTGGCGATGACGGTCTTGTCCAGATCGAAGAAAGCGGCACTTCGGCCCACGGCGCGAAAGTCTAGCCGGATGGTCTATCGTCGGCGGGTGCCCGGGGTCAGGCCACCCCTCGGACCTGCGGGCGGGCGCCTCCAACTCCGGTCGGCGTGACCGCGCTCACACTCCGCGAGGAGATTTTCGCGCTGAGTGGAGTGAACACCACTCGACGTGACGGGTCCGCTCAGGCAGACTTGTTCGCACGACGAGTTCTCACATCCCCGAAACAGACAGACCCTCGGCGGTTGCACCCCCCGTGACCGCTGAGTGGTTCGGCTCGACCCCCCCGGAGCCGAACCGTCGACGACCCCCGTCTCCCCCCGACGGGGGTCGTCCCTTTCCATGGGAGCGCGCCACAGCAGCTGACCGGCTACTCCATCGCGAGTCGGCGGGCGCGGAACAGCTCGAGGAGCCGAGGCAGCCGCCTTCGCCACTCGTCCTCGTCGCGAAGGTCCCAGCGATCGTCGTCAGGCTCCGGGCTGGGCTCTGGCGGGGTCGCAGATCGCGTTGCCTCGACGGCGTCCCAGAAGGCCTCGGAGTTACCCGTCAGCTGCTCGTACGCCGTCTCCGCGGCGAACTGGAGAGCCTCGTCGCCGATCCACAGGTCGCGGCCTTCCGAAGCGCTTATCTGCCGCACGGCGGGATGGTCGGCGAGCGAGTCGGGGTCGCGCACAACCGACTCGAACGCTCTTCTGCCCAGACCGACAAGCCCGGCCTGGAAGTCGGAGAACCCGTCGTCGGAAAGGAACCCGTACTCGATGATCCAGCATGCCGGCGCAGACATCCCAGGTGTCGGCCTGGTCCACCACCTCGTCGAGCACCTGGTCGAACGCGACGATGTGCGGCAGCGGGAGCCGCATCAGCTCCGCCACCAGGGCCTCGGCGACCGCGCTCGGCTGACCGTCGCGTTGGGGTTGGTCCGCCGCTGTGCCTGCCGCGGCTCGTGCCCGCTCCACGACACTCCAGAACTCGTCCACATGCACGGCCAGGAGTGTCCACGATGGGTCTGACAGGAGAGGGCGCTGGGACCACGAAAGCGATCCGGGCGGTAATCGTCGGGCCTCCCGCGACACAAGCCAGGGTGAGGGTCGCCGAGGCAATGGGGGTTCGGGTGGGTCCACCGGAGAAACGCGACGAGGGCTGGTTCAACAGCCTCTACGCCGCCGATTACGCGCACATCGTCAGGTACGGCCTGCGTCGGCTCGCCGACTCCGAGGCGTCGGCCGAGCTCGCTCAGGAGGTCTTCGTCGTCGCGTGGCGTCGTCGCGGCGAGGTTCCGGACCGCAGCCTGCCCTGGCTGTACGGGGTGGCCCGCCGCCTGCTGGCGAACCAGTGGCGCTCCCGGCGTACCGCCCCCGACGTCGTGCCGATCACCGCCGCCGAGCTGGCGAGGGTGGCCGACTCGTCCGGCGCCGACACGAGCGTGGGGATCGCCGACGTTCGGGCCGCGCTGGCCACCCTCGGCGATCTCGATCAGGAGATCCTCCGGCTGATCGGCTGGGAGGAGTTGACGGTGTCCGAAGCGGCCCAGGTTCTCGGCTGCACCCGCGCGACCGCGGCGGTCCGTCTGCATCGCGCCCGCCGCCGTCTCAGCGAAGCGATGTCCGACCGGCCGGTTCCATCCCGGCGTCCGGTGCTGGCGACCACTCGAGAGGATCTGTGATGTTCGGAGCAGAGCGAACCCGTACCCTCCTCGGTCCGGCCGACCCCGCGCGCAGCGTCGCCGTCGCACCGCCGCCGGCCTCGGCGCGCGATCTGATCGACCGGGCCGACGCCACCGAGCCGGACGACGGGCCTCGTCGCGTACGCCCGACTCGCCGGCTGGTCCTGACGGCCGGGACGCTGGCGGTGGCGGCCGGCGCGGTGGCCGTCCTCCAGCCGTTCGATGAGCACAAGCCGGACAGTCCGGGAGGGCCCGGTGGCGCGGTGGGAACGGTGCTCGTGCCGGTCGCGTACCAGTTCGACGCCGACCCACCGGCGGCCGGCCCGCAGCTGCGCGCGCTGGCCAGCAAGATCAAGGACGCGGAGTACGACCTGCACGGCGGTCGCTACATGTACCACCACACGAAGGTGTGGGGCGATCCAGTGATGACCTCAGTCGATGGCCGTCACCACGTCGCGTTCGCCGGTGAGTCGAAGGTCTGGCAGGCCGCCGACGGGACCGGCAGCCAGATCAACACGCAGCTGGAGCCGCAGTACCCGGACCAGGAGTCTCGTGCCTACTGGCAGCGCAAACTCGGAGCGGGTCCAGCAGTCGGCGGCAATCCGGGGGCGATGATCCCCCTGCCGCCCATGGAGCTCACACCACCGCCGGCCGACCCGTCGCAGTTGCGCGAACTGCTCCAGGTCGAGTACGGCCCGGGTGCGGCGAGCAAGGAGGTCAGTACGCTCTACGCGCGGTACGTCGTGCCGCGTGCGACCCGGGCGGAAGTGCTGCGGGTACTCGCCGACGTGCCCGGTTTCCGCTGGCGGGGGCGGGTGACCGATCGCGCGGGCCGGGCTGGCGTGGCGGTCACCTTCGACGACCGCGAACACGACCAGCAGTCTCTGCTGATCTTCGACCCAAGGACGGGTGAGTTGCTCGCCCACGAGCTGCTGACGCTGGCCCCGGTGCGGATCAGCGCGTACCAGCTGATCCTGGACACGACCTGGACCGACCGGATCGGCTGACCACCGACGTGGGGGGGGGGCCCCCCGGGGGGGGGCCCCCGGGGGGGGGGGGGCGGGCCGGGGGGCCGGGGGGGGGGGCCCCGGCGGCGGGGCGCCGGGGGGGGGGTGGCCGGTAGCGCCGGGGGGGGCGGGCGCGCCGCCCCCCGCCCCCGCCCCCCCCCCGCCCCCCGCCGCCCCCCCCCCCCCCGCGGGGGGGGGCCCCCCCCGGCGCCCCCCCCCCCGACGTGTGTCCGCATCTCGCAAGTCAGGACGTGAGAGACACCGTGCTTACGGTGCCGCCGGTGGCGGTTACGCGTACCTCGGTGGCGGTGGGCGGCAGCAGCGCCGCGTCACGGCCGGCGTCGTGCCACTGGCCGGCGTCGCTCCGATAACTCAGCGCTGAGCCCTCGGCGGCAACGAGGATGCCCTGGTCGTCCGGCAGGCGCAGCCGGACCGGCAACGGCGCCGTCCAGTCGGCGAACGCGCTGGCCACGGCTTCGAGAGGAGCATCACCGCGTGCGAGCAGCGCAATGACGCGAGCGGGGTCGCTGTCGTACTGGATGCTCTGCAGGAGTAACCGTCGACCGTCGGCCGTCGCCCCGTAGACGTACAGCTCAGGGGCGTCTCCCGGGGCATGGAGGCCGGCAACATCGTCCCATGCGGCGAGAGCTTCGGGCCCGGCGCTGACCTCGTAAACGGACCGGTCGCCTTCGTATCGGGGATCACTGGGGTCGCCGCCCCACACCTGTTCGGCACCCGGCAGGGTTCGTTTGATTCGCTGTACGTCCCGGCGACCGCTTCCATTGGAAAAGAGGACGTCTGCGGCACCGAGGATCTGCACGGTGTTCCGTTCGTTCACGGGCGTGAAGGAGAGAGCGACGGTAACTTTCGTCTTCTGCGGGGGTATCCGCAGGATCGCCGCGCCGTCCTCGAATTTCACCGGCTGGTAGGTGCGGCTGATCCTGCCGTCCGGCGTGTACCGCAGTTCGGGCGAGAACTCCATCGGCTGCCCGCTGTCGAGGACGAGGAGCACGTCGCGCTCCGCCCCGAGCAATGCGGCCTGCGTACTACGCTGCCGTGGGTCGTCGGTGAGGGCTTCGATCGCCCTGACCTGTGGACCACCCCCGGTTGGCTCGACGAACGCCGCCCATCCGATGTGGTTGTCCCCCGCGCCCTCGTTCCGATCGGTCGTGCTGGCGTAAGCGACGTAGGCAGCAGGGCCGGCCGGCGTCCTTCCCGCCCACACGACGTGTGGGTCACCCGGCATCTGCGTATCGCCCGAGCGTTCCAGTTGCCGCCGCCATGCCGCACGGACCTGACGCAGGTACGCGTCGTCACCAGCCAGGTCGCCCTTGGTCGGTTCGTTGAACATCGGCGAGGTCACCTCGGGCGTGTCGCGCCAGACCGGGACCGTGAGCGCACCCCCCAGGGGGACAGCCACGACGGCGGCGCAGACGGCAGTCAGCGCGACCCGGAAGCGCCGGACTCGCCGCCGGCCGCCACGGCGCACATTTTCCAACAGGTCGGGTCGACCACTGAGGTGGCTGGTTGCCCGGTGCAGGACCTCCCGCACGTCGTTGTCACTCATGTTCACCGCGAACTCTCCCTTTCGATGGTGGACATGACGAGACCTGGCCCGGCAAGCGCCGTCCGCAGGCGAGCCAATCCGCGCGAGGTATGGCTCTTCACTGTTCCCTCGGAACAGCCCAGAGCTGCGGCAACGTCGGCGGTTGGGAGATCTTCCAGGTATCGGAGCACGACGGCCGCGCGTTGCCGAGCCGGTAGGTCGCGCAGTGCCGCGACGACCGCCCGGCGAAGCGCGATGTCGTCCGCGTGGTCCCGCGTGACAACGTCGTGGTCGTCCAAGGTCTGCTCGGGTCGCCGCCTACGTCTTCGCCACCGGTTGATCGATCGGTTGATCAGTGCACGTCGTGCGTAGGCCTCCGGACTGGCCTGCACGCGACGCCAGCGCACGTACATCTGCTCCAGAACCTCCTGCAGCAGATCCTCTGCGGCATGCCGATCGCCCGTCAGCAGGTAGGCGACACGCAACAGCGCACCCGAGCGTGTACGGACGAACTCGTCGAACTCCGCGCCCCGCGAATCTCGCATCTGACCTCCGGTCTCGTCATCAAGCAGGACACCGCGACACGTCCGCTGGTTTACCGGTGCGCGTCAGTTCGCGCGCGCGATGGGCCGATCCTGCTGGCGCAACAGTGACCTCGGCCCGCGCGCCTAGCAGATCAACTCTCTCCCCGGGCGTTGTCCACAGCACCCAAAGTTGTCCACAGGTGGCGTGCTCGGGCCGGTGCCCGGGGCCGATCGCGAGCAGGGTCGGCGGTGCATCTGATCCCGACCGCTGGAGGCCGCGATGGCACCCCGTACCTCCGTTCCGCCGATCCGACGGCTCCCGCTGGTCGTCACAGGCGACGGCGACCTGCTCGACGACCTGCTCCGGCTCGCCGCCGCCGGCGGCACCGAGGTGGAGCTCGCCGCCGACCCGGCCGCGGCCCGCACCCGCTGGGGTCCCGCGCCGCTGGTGCTGCTCGGCGCCGACCAGGCGCAGGCGTGCCTGCGCGCCCGACTGCCGAAGCGGCCGCGGCTGGTGCTGGTCGGCTGGGCCAGCCAACTCGACCCCGGCTGGCAGATCGCCGAGCTGATCGGCGCCGAGCACGTCGCCGCACTGCCCGCCGCCGAGCCCTGGCTGGTGGATCGCCTGGCCGAGCAGGGTCCCGATCAGCCGGCCGGCCCGGGTGCCCAGGTCGTCGCGCTGTTCGGCGGCCGGGGCGGTGCCGGCGCGAGCGTGCTCGCGGGCGGGCTCGCCGTGACCGCGGCGCGGGCCCGACTGCGCACCCTGCTCATCGACGCCGACCCGCTCGGTGGCGGCCTCGATCTCGTCCTGGGCTGGGAGCAGCTGGAAGGGCTGCGCTGGCCGTCGCTCACCGACGCGGACGGGCGGGTGGACGCGCCCGCGCTGGTCCACGCCCTGCCGAGCCGGGGCGACCTGGTGGTGCTCTCCTGGGATCGCGGCGAGATGCTGGCACTGCCCGCCGCCGCGATGGCCGCGACCGTCGACGCCGCCCACCGTGGCCGGGACTTCGTGGTGATCGACCTGCCCCGACAGCTGGACGACGCCGCCGTGGTCGCGTTGCAGGCAGCCGACCAGGCGTTCGTCGTCGTGCCGGCGGAGCTGCGCGCCACTGCGGCCGCCGCCCGGGTGGTGGCCACGGCCGCCCCACACTGCGCCGCGCTCTCGGTGGTGGTGCGCGGGCCCGCCCCGGGCCGCCTGCGCGCCACCGAGGTGGCACGGGCACTCGGGCTTCCTCTCGCGGGCACGCTGCGCCCCGAACCCGGGCTCTGCCGGGGCCTCGAACGCGGCGAGGCGCCGGCGGCGGCCGGCAAGGGCCCGCTCGCCGCTCTCTGCCGGCGGATCGTCGCGGACCTCACCGGCGTCCCCGCGACGGGTGCGGCATGAGCGGCCGGCCGGAGGACGACACCTTCGCGGCCAGGGTGCGGCAGCGGATCGCCGCCGCCACCGACCCGGTCACACCCGCCGCGATCGTGTCCGCTGTACGCGCCGAGCCCACCGCGGCGGTGTTGGGCGACAACGCCGTACTGCGGATCGCCGACCGGGTGCACGACGACCTCGTCGGCGCCGGGCCATTGGCCCCGCTGCTGGCCGATCCGGAGGTGACCGACGTCCTGGTCAACGGTGTCCGCGTCTGGGTCGACCGGGGCGCGGGGCTGCACCAGGTGGCGGTCCCGGTGGGCTCGGTCGAGGACGTCCGCCGGCTGGCGCAGCGACTGATCGCCAGCGCCGGGCGGCGGCTCGACGACGGCTCCCCGTACGCGGACGCCCGGCTTCCCGACGGCACCCGACTGCACGCCGTGCTGCCGCCGGTGGCGACCGAGGGGCCCTATCTGTCCCTGCGGACGTTCCGGCACCGCCCGTTCACCCTCGACGAACTGGTGCGCCAGGGGACGGTGCCGCGGCCGGTGGCGCCACTGCTCGCCGCCGTCGTCGCGGCCCGGCTGGCGTACCTGGTCACCGGCGGCACGGGCTCGGGCAAGACCACACTGCTCAACACGTTGCTCGGGTTGGTGCCCGCCACCGAGCGGATCGTCCTGGTGGAGGACGCGGCCGAGTTGCAACCGGGGCACCCGCACGTGGTCGGGCTCCAGGCCCGTACCGCCAACGTCGAGGGGACGGGCGTCGTCAGCCTCGGTGACCTGGTCCGGCAGGCGTTGCGGATGCGCCCGGACCGGCTGGTGGTCGGGGAGTGCCGGGGCGCGGAGGTGGTCGACCTGCTGGCCGCGCTGAACACCGGCCACGACGGTGGCGCCGGCACGCTGCACGCCAACACCCCGTCCGACGTGCCGGCCCGGCTGGAGGCGCTCGGCATGCTGGGCGGGCTGCCCCGCGCCGCGCTGCATGCCCAGGTGGTCGCCGCGCTCCAGGTGCTGCTCCAGGTACGCCGAGGAGACCAGGGTCGTGTCCTCGAGTCGATCTGTCTGCTGCTTCCCGAGGGGCCCGAGCGACTGGCCACCGTGGTGCCCGCCTGGGTACGTGGACGTGGGTTGGGGCTGGCCGCGCGTACCTTCGGCACGCTGCTGCGAGACCGGGGCGTGGCGGTGCCCCCGATCCTCAGCGAGCCGTGGCCTGGATCGGCAGGCCCGGCATGACCGGCGGGACTGCGCTGGTGGTGGCGCTGCTGCTGGCCGCCGCGGCTCTGGTGGCCTGGCCTGTGCAGAGCGTCCGGGCACGCCGCCGCCGGGTGCTGGCACCGGGCCGTGGCACCACCGGCGCTGAGTCGGACGACGCCCTGGTGGAATGGATCAGGGGCCTCGCTCGTGGCCAGGGCGGGCCGACCGATGAGCTCGGCGGCGTGTCGGCCTCGGCCCACCCGGGTGCCCTCTCGTACCCGCCGGGCACGTCGGCGTCCAGCAGCGGGCGGGCGGTTGTCGCCTGGTCCACTCGGGACCTCGACGACAGCCCGACCCGCCCGAGGGCGACCGGCGGCCCGGGGGGATCCACGCGACCGGCAGGCCCGGCACGTCCGCCGATCCGTCGGGATCCTCGCCGCCCGGCTGCCACCGCCCGGCCGGAGACCGAGACCCTGGTGGCCGTCGAGCATCCGGGCCACAGCCGGGTCGACCCGGCGGACCACCGCCTCATTGACCCGGCGGACGAAAAGGCCGGCGGTTCGTACGCGGCCCATCCGGTACGCGTGCGTCGGTCGCCGAGGCGTGTGCTGCTGCTGGTTGGCCTGGTGGGGGCAGGTGTCGGTGCCGTATCCGCCGGGCCGGTGGCCGCGGTCGCGGTGGCCGGCTACGGCACGCTGGCCGTGCGCGCCCTGCTCCGCTGGAGGACGAGCCGGCAGGCAGAGCTGGTTCGGCGGCGCGGCCTGGACCTGCTCTGCGGTCTGGCCGCCGACCTCCGGGCGGGCCTGCCCGTCCCGCCAACCCTGGAGATCGCCGCCGTCCAGGGGGCGGGCCGAGTCGACCGGCTTAGCGAGCTGACCTCGGCCGCCGTGCGGCTGGCGGACCGGACCGGCGCACCACTGGCCGAACTGGTCGAGCGGATCGAGGCGGACGCCCGGGCGACCGACCGGGGCCTGGCCGCCGCAGCGGCACAGGCGGCGGGTGCCCGTGCCACGGCCTGGTTGCTGGCGGCCCTGCCGCTCGGCGGGATCGCGCTCGGCTACGGGATCGGGGTCGATCCCTTGGCAGTGCTCCTGCACAGCACGGTCGGTGGGGTCTGCGCGGTCCTCGCGGTCGCCCTACAGATTGTCGGCCTGTTCTGGGCCGAGCGGTTGGGCGCGGCGTCGGGGCGGGCCGCCTGATGTCCCCGGTGCTGCTCGTGGTCGCCGGCCTGGTGGTCGCAGCCCTTCTCGTGGTGCCGCTGCGGCTGCGCCAGCGCGGCCCGGCTCGCCCACCCCGGCGGGTGACCCAGGGCGGCTGGCCGGGCCGGGACGGATGGCCGGGTCGGAACGGTTCCGTGCGCCCCGACGGCCTGGAGCGCCAGGCCGCCCCGGGCGGTTCGGAGCGCCCAGCCGGCTCGGCGGGTCGGCGCGGCTCGCTGGCTCGGCGCGGCTCGCTGGCTCGGGACGGTTCGCTGGCTCAGGGCGGTTCGCTGGCTCAGGGCGGCTCGGGTAGCGGCGGTGTGGAGAGTCGGCGGAGACCGGACGCGATCCGGCTCGCGGCAGGGATGGCCGGGCTCGCCGTGGCGGTGGTCGTCGGGGGCTGGTTCGGGCTGCTCGGTGCGGTTCCGACCGCGGTCCTGCTGGACGTGCTGCTGCGGCGGATCGAGTCCCCGGCGGCGCGCGGCCGGCGACTCCGGGAAGCCGCCGACCTGCCGCTCGCCGCTGACCTGCTGGCGGCGGCGATGCGGGCGGGTGCGCCGGTGGACCGCTCGGTGCTGGCCGTGGCCGAGGCGCTGGACGGCCCGCTCGCCAGCCGACTGGCCCGGGTCGGCCGCACCCTGCTCCTCGGCGGTGGCCCGGTCGAGGCGTGGTCGGCGTTGGACGGGGTGCCGGGAGCCGAGCGGATGGCAGCGGCGGCATTCCGCTCGGCCAACAGCGGCGCCGCGCTGGCCGGTGCGCTGACCCGTCTCGCTGATGACCTGCGGGCCGACCGGGCCACCGCCGCCGAGGCGTCGGCCCGCCGGGCTGGCGTACTCATCGTGCTGCCGCTGGGGCTGTGCTTCCTGCCCGCGTTCATTCTCGCCGGCCTGGTGCCGGTGATCGTCGCCGTCCTCGGCGACGTGCTCTGACCCTTCGAGAAAGGAAAGACGCATGCGCAAACTCATCGCCCGACTCCGCGGCGACGACGGGATGAACACCGCCGAGTACGCCGTGGGCACGCTCGCCGCGGTGGCCTTCGCCGGGATTCTGTTGAAGGTGCTGACCTCCGGCAATGTCCAGTCGGCGTTGACCGCGGTCATCGACCGGGCGCTCAAGTGATCGGGCGCCGGCAGGTCGGCCATGGTCGGGAACCGGGTACCCCCGGGCGGGCGTGCGACGGTAGCTGGTCGGCCCACCTCGTCGGCGGCGACCGGGGCTCCTTCACCGCCGAGCTGGCGGCCGGCCTGCCGGCGCTCCTCCTGCTGCTGCTCGCCGGCCTGACCGCGGTCAACGCCGTCAGCACCCAGGCGAGTTGCCTGCACACGGCCCGGGAGGTGGCGTTGGCCGCCGCCCGGGGGGCCGACAGCGCAGATGGGGAGCGCGCGGCGCCACCGGGAGCAGAGGTGTCGGTGTCGGTCGACGGCGACCAGGTGCAGGCGACGGTCCGCGCGCCCGTCCGCGCGCTGGGCGGCCGGCTACCACGGATCACCGTTGTCGCGACAGCGGTCGCAGCCGTGGAACCAGGCGCCAGCGAGGGGAGTTGGTGATGCGGCATTCTGACGCTCGGTCGCGCGGGCACGGCCCGAACGATGAGCGACACGATGGCGGTCGACCGGACGCGGAGCGAGGTGGCGCCACCCTGCTACTGCTCGCGTTGGGACTGGTCTTCGTGCTGGTCGGGACGTTCGGTGCCGCCGTCGCCGCAGCGGGGATGGCGGCTCAGCGGGCGGCGGTGGCCGCTGATCTCGGTGCGCTGGCCGGCGCTGCCCGGGCGCTCGACGGCGACGCGGTGGCGTGCGCGTCCGCCGCGGACATCGCCCACCGCAACGCTGGCCGCCTGATCGACTGTCTCCTCGACGGGCTGGACGTGCTGGTGACCGTCGAAGTGGCGTTCACACCCCTTCCGGGCCTGACCCGGGTCGCCGCGTCGACGGCCCGCGCCGGCCCGGTGCGCGGCTGAACAAAGGACCGGCCGGATACCACCGGGCTGGCCGGTGTCTTCGGGCCGCGGGTCGCGCCGGCGGGTTGTGCCCGGCTGATCCGACCGCCCGGCTGATCCGACCGCCGGGCTATTCGACCGCGGCCGGGGGGGGGGGGGGCGGCGGGCGGGGGGGGGGGCCCCCCCCCCCCCCCCCCCGCGGCCGAGGGGGTGGGTCGCTGGGTGCGAGCCGGGGTGCGTCAGCGGGACTGGAGCGCGTCGAGGGCGACGGCCATCGCGATGACGAGACGACGGTCGATCTGCGGGTTCTGCACCTCGACGACGT
Source organism: Micromonospora sp. NPDC005252 (assembly GCF_042872475.1). Classification (NCBI taxonomy): domain Bacteria; kingdom Bacillati; phylum Actinomycetota; class Actinomycetes; order Micromonosporales; family Micromonosporaceae; genus Micromonospora; species Micromonospora sp. NPDC005252. Next base: position 599,260 of record NZ_JBIAKN010000003.1, read on the forward strand.
ACTTGTCGCGCAGGCCCCACTTCTTCACCACGGAGAAGATCGGCTGGCCACCGGCGGTGAAGTCGAAGTGGTACGGCAGCCAGGACAGCGAGTCGACGAACCGGCGCAGCAGTGCCACCGGCAGGCTGCGCTCCTGACCCGTCACCTGCGGCAGGCCGGCCTGCTCGACGTGCCAGGTGGAGCGGAGCAGCGACTGGGCGAAGTCCTTGCGGAACAGGCCGATCGCGTTGCCGGCCGCGTCGGTGACGTCGTACGTCGCGCCGAGGTCGATGCGCTGGCGGGCCTTGAAGCCGAGCAGGGGCTGCTGCTTGGAGTCGTCGGTGTAGATCGTCACCTGCTCCTTGAAGGCGAGCCGCTTCTGCTGCGCGAACGCCAGCAGCTCGCCCTCGGTGCCGTCCGGCGCGACCGCCCGGACCTCGTACTGGTTGACCATCATCCGCAGCCGCTGGCGGATGTGGAACTGCTGCAGGGTCTGCAAGTTGTCGAGCTGCATGTGTTCTCCTCAGGGGGATGGTGCGCCGGAGTCTCGCACAGCCGGGCAACCACCGCCGGCCCGTGGCCCTGGCGCTCCCACCCCCGACCGGTCCGCCCCGCGGGACCGGCCCCGCGAAGGTCAGCGGCCGTCCACGGTCGCGCGCAACGACCAGGTGTTGAGCACCTGGTGGATGCTGCGCAGCCGTTCGTTGATCTGCTCCAGTCGTTCCGCCTGAGCCAGGGCGGCCAGCGCCGCCCCGAGTGCGATCTGCTGGTCGAGGGTGAGGTGGTCCTGGTCGATGGTGTAGAGCAGGTCGACGGTCTCAGCGATCGTGTCGGCCACGGCTTCTCCTCGGGCGCGGGGGCTAACTGGAACACAAGCATCGATGGAAGCGCTCCCATGTCATTGTGCCCAGTGCCATCGGGATTCATGCAAGGTGCCTCAGGCGGGCAGATTCTCCAGCACCACGTCGAGCACCCGGATCGCGTCCGGCTTGGATAGCGGATTGTTGCCGTTGCCGCATTTCGGCGACTGCACGCAGGACGGGCAGCCGGTCTCGCAGCCGCACTCCGCGATGGCGTCCCGCGTGGCGCGCAGCCACGCTGACGCCGTCCCGTAGGCCCGCTCGGCGAAGCCGGCGCCGCCCGGGTGCCCGTCGTAGACGAAGACCGTCGGCGCCTCGGTGTCCGGGTGCAGGGCGGTGGAGAGCCCGCCGATGTCCCACCGGTCGCACGTCGCCATCAGCGGAAGCAGGCCGATCGCGGCGTGTTCGGCGGCGTGCAGCGCACCCGGCACGTCGGCCTGCTGGACCCCTGCGGAGGCCAGCGACCGCGGTGACAGCGTGAACCAGACCGCCACCGTGCGCAGCTCCCGGGTGGGCAGGTCGAGCGGCCGGGTGTCGATCACCTCGCCGGTGGCGATCCGGCGCCGCTGGTACGACACGACCTGGCTGGTCACGTCCACCTCGCCGAGGAACATCCCGACCGGCCCGGCGTCCACGTAGGAGCGCACCGACACCACGGACAGGTCCGTGACGTCCCGGGCGTGGGTGGACCAGTCCGGCTCCTCGACGTGCACCAGCGCGCAGCCGTCGGCCAGGTCGAGGTCGTCGACCACGTACGAAATGCCCTGGTGCAGGTAAACCGCGCCGGGGTGGAGCAGGAAGTGCGACGAGCCGCCGTCGACCGTGCCGAGCAGCCGACCGGTGGCCGACTCCACCACGCAGACCGGGGCGCCGCCCTCGCCGCGCAGGTCCACCTCGGGGCGCTCGCGGTGCCGCCAGTACCAGCCGGTGGGCCGCTGCCGCAGCGCGCCCGCCTCGACCAACTGGTCGATGGCCTCCTTCGCCCCGTCGCCGAAGAGCGCCAGATCGGCCGGGGTGAGTGGCGCCTCGACGGCCGCGCAGGCCAACTGCGGCGCCAGCACGTACGGGTTGGCCGGGTCGAGCACCGTCGCCTCGACCGGCGCACCGAAGATCGCCTCCGGGTGGTGCACCAGGTAGGTGTCCAGCGGATCGTCCCGCGCCACCAGCACGGCGAGGGCCTCCTGCCCGGACCGCCCGGCGCGGCCCGCCTGCTGCCACAGTGACGCCCGGGTGCCCGGATAGCCGCAGATCAGCACCGCGTCCAGACCGACCAGGTCCACGCCCAACTCCAGCGCGTTGGTGGAGGCCAGACCGAGCAGGTCACCGTGCAGCAGGGCACGTTCCAGCTCGCGCCGCTCCTCGCGCAGGTAGCCGCCCCGGTAGGCGGCGACCCGGCCACCGAGCCCCGGGACCGCGTCGTCCAGTGCCCGGCGCGCGTTGGCCGCCACCACCTCGGCGCCCTTGCGGGACCGGACGAACGCGAGCGTGCGTACCCCCTCGGCGACCGTGTCGGCGAGCAGGTCCGCGGTCTCCCGCAGCGCCGAGCGGCGGACCTGGACGAGGTCCGTGGTGGCGTCGTGGTCGCCGGCCGCCTGCGCGGGCACCGCAGGGGCGGTCGAGTCGGGTGGGAGCAGCGGCGGCTCCCAGAGCGCGAAGGTCACCCCGCCGCGCGGTGAGGCGTCCTCGGTGACCGCCGTCACCGGCAGGCCGGTCAGTCGGCCGGCGGCGGTCGCGGGGTCGCCGGAGGTCGCCGAGGCGAGCACGAACACCGGGGTGGCACCGAAGCGGGCGCACTGCCGGCGCAGTCGGCGCAGTACGTGCGCCACGTGCGAGCCGAACACACCCCGGTAGGTGTGGCACTCGTCGATCACCACGTACGCGAGGCGGCGCAGGAAACCGGACCACTGGGCGTGGCCGGGCAGGATGCCGTGGTGCAGCATGTCGGGGTTGGTCAGCACGAAGCGGGAGTGCCGGCGGATCCACTCCCGTTCGGCACGCGGCGTGTCCCCGTCGTAGCAGGCGGGGCGTACCCCCTCCAGTTCCAGGCCGGCGACGGCCCGCAGCTGGTCGGCGGCGAGGGCCTTGGTCGGCGCCAGGTAGAGCACGGTGGCCCGAGGGTCGGCGAGCAGCGTGGCCAGCGCCGGGAGCTGGTACGCCAGCGACTTGCCGGACGCGGTGCCGGTGGCGACGATCACGTGGCCGCCGTCGTACGCCAGGGTGGCCGCCTCGGCCTGGTGCTGCCAGGGCGCGACCACGCCGCGGCGGGCGAACGCCGCCCGCAGCTCCGGCGGCGCCCACGCCGGCCAGGGGGCGGGCACCCCGACCCGGGCCGGCACCCGCTCGACGTGGGTGACCGGGTCGCCGGCACCCCGGGCGCGCAGCCGGCGCAGCAGGTCGACCGGCGCTGGTCCGGGGTCGTGACCTGCGGATACGGTGGGCGCGGCGGACGACTCCAGGTCACGGCGCGGCGTAGGACGCGCCGAGATGAAGTCGTTGGAGGTCACGTCCTGCACTCTCGCACTGGTGTTCGGAGATGAAAAGCCGGGGCCGGGGGTAAGGGGAAGCCTCCGCCGGTGACCGCAGGGTGCCCCGGCGGTAGTGGTTAGATGCCCAGGAGAGTTTACGGCTCTGGCGAGGAGGACCGATGGAGCTGTCGTTGGCGACGCGCACCGTGGGCGAGCACACGGTGCTCGAGGTCGGCGGTGAGGTGGACGTCTACACCGCGCCCCGGCTCCGCGAACGACTCCTCGAGCTGATCGACGGTGGCGCCCGGCACGTGGTCGTGGATCTCGGGCGGGTGGACTTCCTCGACTCCACCGGGCTGGGCGTGCTGGTGGGCGCGCACAAGCGGCTGCGGGCGGCCGGCGGCTCGTTCGCCCTGGTCTGTGACAAGGAGCCGCTGCTCAAGATCTTCCGGATCACGGCGCTGGACCAGGTGTTCCCGTTGCACCCCACGGTCGAGGCGGCGGTCGGTGCGGGCCCGACCGGCGCCAACGCGTGATGGCGACGGTCCGGCTCTCCTTCTCCCCGGCGCCGGTGCACGTGCGTACCGCCCGACTGGTCGGCGTCGCCGTCGCCCGGCGTGCCGGTGTCCGCGAGGATCTGCTGGACGAGGTGCGCCTGGCCATCGGTGAGGCGTGCACCCGGGCGGTCGCCCTGCACCGGCAGTACGGCCTGGCCGATCCGGTGCTGGTGGAGATGTCCGACGGCGGCACGTACGCGGTGCGGGTGGTGGACCGTGCGCCGATCGAGGCCGGCATCGGGCTGGCGGCGTTGCCGCCGGACGAGTTGGCCAACGAGTCACTGACCGACGAGGCGTTGACCACGGGCGTCGGGTTCGCCCTGCTCGCGGGCTTCGTCGAGGACCTGCAGGTGCGCCCGGTCGACGAGGGCATCGGCACCGAGGTGCGGATGGTGTGGCCGGTCGGCCGCTGACCCGAGGAAGCGCCGAAGAAGGCCGAGCAGCGCCGAAGAAGGCCCAGCACTGTTGAAGAAGGCCGAGAACTGCTGAAGAAGGCCGCATCCCCGCCGGGGGTGCGGCCTTCTCGTCATGGATCGGGTCCTATATCAGATTTCGTTTCATAACACAGCGACGAAGATCATCGAGACACGGTGCCACCTCGGTGTGACCTCGAACACTGTGGAGGGCTACAGTACCCGGGTTGTCAGCAAGTGATCCAACCCGCAGCCAGCGGGTATGGGTGGTCATCGCTGGTCCGCTGGGGTGGGTTGGCGCGCGCTTGCGAGTCCGCATCCAGGCGTCGACCGGTGCGTCTCCACCCGTCGACGCGAGTGTTCGGTAACAGGAGGACACAGATGTCCGAGACCTTGGCCGCCGATGGCGGCGGGCTTTCCCTTACCGGAAGCAATGTCACATACGTCGTCATCGCCGCGGTCATCGCGCTGGTGGCGCTCGTCTTCGCCGCCGCGCTGACGAAGACGGTGCTGGCAGCCGGCAAGGGCACCACGAATATGCAGGAGATCTCGGGGGCGGTCCAGGAGGGCGCCTCGGCCTACCTGCTCCGCCAGTTCCGCACCTTGGCGATCTTCGTCGTCGTCGCCGTGGTGCTGCTCTTCCTGCTGCCGGTGCACGACACCGACGGCAGCGAGATGGCCGTGAAGCTCGGCCGCTCGCTCTTCTTCGTCGTGGGCGCCGTGTTCAGCGCGTCCATCGGCGGTGCCGGCATGTGGCTGGCGACCCGCGCCAACCTGCGCGTGGCCGCCGCCGCCCGGGAGCGACAGGGTGGCCGCGAGGCGGCCATGAAGATCGCCTTCCGGACCGGCGGCGTGGTCGGCTTCCTCACCGTCGGCCTCGGCCTCTTCGGCGCCGCGCTCGTCGTCCTGGTCTACCGGGGTGACGCGCCCACGGTGCTGGAGGGCTTCGGCTTCGGCGCCGCGCTGCTGGCGATGTTCATGCGGGTCGGCGGCGGCATCTTCACCAAGGCCGCCGACGTCGGCGCCGACCTGGTCGGCAAGGTCGAGCAGGGCATCCCCGAGGACGATCCGCGCAACGCCGCCACCATCGCCGACAACGTGGGCGACAACGTCGGTGACTGCGCCGGCATGGCCGCCGACCTCTTCGAGTCGTACGCGGTGACGCTGGTCGCCGCGCTGATCCTCGGCCGCGCCGCCTTCGGCGAGGACGGTCTGGTCTTCCCGCTGATCATCTCCACCATCGGCGTGCTGGTCGCCATCGTCGGCGTCTTCATCACCCGGCTGCGCGCCTCCGACCGCAGCGGCCTCACCGCGATCAACCGGGCCTTCTACATCTCCGCCGTGATCTCCGCGGTGCTGGTGGCGATCGCCGCGTACGCGTACCTGCCGGCGACCTTCGCCGAGCTGGAGGGTGGCCTCACCGACGTCGACCGCAACCCGCGACTGGTGGCCATCGGCGCGGTCGTGATCGGCATCGTGCTGGCCGCGGCGATCCAGGCGCTGACCGGGTACTTCACCGAGACCAACCGCCGGCCGGTGCAGGACATCGGCAAGAGCTCGCAGACCGGCGCCGCCACGGTGATCCTCGCCGGCATCAGCATCGGGCTGGAGTCGGCGGTCTACTCGGCGCTGCTGATCGGCGCCGGCGTCTTCGGGGCGTTCCTGCTCGGCGGCAGCTCCATCACGCTGTCGCTGTTCGCGGTGGCGCTGGCCGGCACCGGCCTGCTCACCACGGTCGGCGTCATCGTCGCCATGGACACCTTCGGGCCGATCTCCGACAACGCCCAGGGCATCGCCGAGATGTCCGGCGACATCGACGAGCACGGCGCGCGGACGCTCACCGAGCTGGACGCGGTCGGCAACACCACCAAGGCGATCACCAAGGGCATCGCGATCGCCACGGCGGTGCTGGCGGCGACCGCGCTGTTCGGCTCGTACACGGACACCCTGAAAGCCGCGTACGGGGACGCGAAGGTGAGCAACGTCGAGGCAGAGATCCTCAACGCGCTTAACCTGGCCAACCCGCGCAACCTGGTCGGCCTGATCATCGGTGCGGCGGTCGTCTTCCTCTTCTCCGGGCTGGCCATCAACGCGGTGTCCCGCTCGGCCGGCGCCGTGGTGATGGAGGTGCGCCGGCAGTTCCGTGAGCTGCCCGGCATCATGGACCGCACCCAGCGCCCGGAGTACGGCAAGGTCGTCGACATCTGCACCCGGGACGCGCAGCGCGAGCTGATGACCCCCGGTCTGCTCGCCATCCTGGCGCCGATCGCGGTCGGCTTCGGCCTCGGGCCCGGCGCGCTGGCGGCGTACCTCGCCGGCGCGATCGGGGCCGGCACCCTGATGGCGGTCTTCCTGGCCAACTCCGGTGGCGCGTGGGACAACGCCAAGAAGCTGGTCGAGGACGGCGCGTACGGCGGCAAGGGTTCCGAGGCGCACGCCGCCACGGTCATCGGCGACACCGTCGGGGACCCGTTCAAGGACACCGCCGGCCCGGCGATCAACCCGCTGATCAAGGTGATGAACCTGGTCTCGCTGCTGATCGCGCCCGCCGTGGTGGCGTACAGCGTCGGTGACGACCGCAACGTCGCACTGCGGGTGGGCATCGCGCTGGTCGCGACGCTGATCATCGTGGCGTCGGTGGTCTTCAGCAAGCGCAAGGGCATCGCGATGGACGACTCCGACGCCGGTGGCAACACCGGCGCGGGCAGCGCCGACCACCGGCCGGAGACGGTCAACGCCTGAGCGACACCGGCACCGGAGTCCCCGCTCGACGTACCTGTCGGGCGGGGACCCCGGCCATCCGGACCGGTGCCACGCCTGGCCGGAGGCCGTACGCTGCAACGCATGCGTACGTGCCGGGCGTCTGCCGCCGGAAAGCTCACGGTGGTCCTGGCCACGCTCGTCGTCGTCCTCTCCGGCTGCGGTGGTGGGCCCAGCCCGCGGGCCTGGGCGGCGTCGGTCTGCGGCGCGCTCACGCCGTGGCGCTCCGAGATCAGCAAGTTGACCAGCAGCACCGATCAGCAGATGACGGCGCAGACCACTCCGGCGCAGGCCAAGGAGAACCTGGTGCGGCTCTTCGGTGGCGCGGAGCAGGCCAGTGAGACCGCGCGCCGCAAGGTCGAGCAGGCCGGCGTCCCGGAGACCGACAACGGCGAGGCCGTCTCCGCCGGGTTCCGCAGCTCGCTGAGCAAGATGCGGGACGCCTACGGCCGGGCCCGGGACACCATCGAGGGGTTGGGCACCGGCGAGCCGGACGCCTTCTACGACGGCGTGCGGGCCGCCGTCGAGACGCTGAACAAGGAGTACGACGCCAGCGCTCTGGACACCAGCCAGCTCAACTCCGAGGAGTTGAAACAGGCCTTCGACGAGGTGCCGGAGTGTCGCTGAACGGGCTCGGTGACTCTCCGGCGGCGCAGCCGCTGCCGGCGCTGTTCCCCGCACCCGAGCCCGATCCGCCGGACACCGGCCCGGCGACGTCGGGTGCCAGCCGGCGACGCGGCGGCCCGGCCCGATCGGAGTCGAGTCGTCCCGGGCCGCCGCACGCCGACGACGCGGGGCGGCAACTGGTCTTCTTCGGCGCGGATGCCGCCGAACCGGCGGTCGCCGATCTGGCCGGGCTGCTGGCCGGTCCGGGCGAGGTGGTCCGGATGGGCGGCACCGTCCGGCTCGCGGTGCGGGTGGACGCCGCCTGGCGGGTGCACGTGCTCGTCGCCGAACTGGCGCAGCGCGGACTGGCCGCGAGCTGGGAGCCGACCGAGGACGAGCGACACACCGTCCGGACGTCGTACACCCGGCTGTTGAAGCCGCTCGCGGTCGCCTGGCTGCACGGCCCGGCGAAGCGCCCGCCGGCCGTCTTCCACCTGACCGGCCGGCGGCTGCGGCTCTGGCTCGCCGCCGCCGGGACGCCGGAACCGCCCAGCGGCTTCCTGCTGCGGCTCGGCGAGGGCGACCAGGAGTCGTGGGACGCGATCGGCGCCGCCCTCGCCGCCGCAGGCCTGGCCGGCACGTTGCTCGGCCCCGGCGAGGGCGGCCCGGCGTACCGGATCACCGGCCGGCGCCGGTTGGCGCGGCTCGCCGAGCTGGTCGGCCCACCGCCACCGGCGGCGCCAACGGACGCCTGGCCCTGACCGTGGTTCCGCCGCTCGTCGGCGTCGATCTTGGAGTTGTGGTGGTGGACGTACTTCTCTTTCGGGGCCTAAACGCCCACCACAACCCCATGATCGATGTGAGCGGGGGTGGCGCGGGGTGAGGGCGGGTGAGGTGTCTGGTGTTGGACAGCTGGGCTTGAATGGGCCGGTTGGGGTCCGCCATCGTCACAGTGACCCGCTTCGAGCCCTACTCACGGTGTACGGTGGCGCCGTCCGGCAGTGCCGAGCACGGCGGGGCGGGAGTTGACCGCCGCGCCGCAGCGGATTGCCGCCCGCGAAACCCGAAACGCGGACGGCGCGTTACGTTGGACATCCGGACCGCCGGTGCCGCGGCGGGGTCGAGAGCGGTCGCTGTCGTAGGCGCCGGCAGGCCACGAGCAGGAGTGAGGTCGACAGAGACGTGCCGAGCAAAGCTGGAACCACCCGTCTGGTCATCGTCGAGTCACCGGCGAAGGCTAAGACGATCTCGGGCTACCTCGGCCCGGGGTACGTCGTGGAGGCCAGCTTCGGTCACGTCCGCGACCTGCCGCGCAACGCCGCCGACGTGCCGGCGAAGTACAAGGGCGAGGCCTGGGCCCGCCTCGGGGTGGACGTGGACAACGGCTTCCACGCCCTCTACGTCGTCTCCGCCGACCGCCGGCAGCAGATCAGCAAGCTGGTGAAGCTCGCCAAGGAGGTCGACGAGATCTTCCTGGCCACGGATGAGGACCGCGAGGGCGAGGCGATCGCCTGGCACCTGGTGGAGACGCTCAAGCCCAAGGTTCCGGTCAAGCGGATGGTCTTCCACGAGATCACCAAGCCGGCGATCCAGGCGGCGGTGGCCAACCCCCGGGAGATCGACCGCGACCTGGTCGATGCCCAGGAGGCCCGGCGGATCCTCGACCGGCTCTACGGCTACGAGGTCTCCCCGGTGCTGTGGAAGAAGGTCATGCCGAAGCTCTCGGCCGGCCGGGTGCAGTCCGTGGCGACCCGCATCGTGGTCGAGCGGGAGCGGCAGCGGATGGCCTTCCGCACCGCCGAGTACTGGGACATCCTGGCCACCCTCGCCGTGGCGAACGCCGGTGAGGGGCCGCGCGCCTTCAACGCCACCCTGATCGCGTTGAACGGCGACCGGATCGCCACCGGCAAGGACTTCGAGCCGACCACGGGTCGGGTCCGGGCCGGCGCTGGCGTCGTCCACCTGGACGAGGGCGGTGCCCGAGGGCTCGCGGCCCGCCTGGAGGGCCGGCCGTTCACCGTCACCCGCGTCGAGGAGAAGCCCTACCGCCGCCGCCCGTACGCGCCGTTCATCACCTCCACGCTCCAGCAGGAGGCGGCCCGCAAGCTGCGCCTGTCCTCGCAGCAGACGATGCGTACCGCGCAGCGGCTCTACGAGAACGGCTACATCACCTATATGCGTACCGACTCGGTGAACCTGTCGGAGACCGCCATCTCGGCGGCCCGCCGGCAGATCGTCGAGCTGTACGGCGAGCGCAGCGTTCCGCCGGAGCCGCGCCGCTACACCGGCAAGGTGAAGAACGCGCAGGAGGCGCACGAGGCGATCCGCCCGGCGGGGGACAATTTCCGCACCCCGGGCGAGGTGGCCAAGGAGCTGTCCGCCGAGGAGTTCAAGCTCTACGAGCTGATCTGGCGGCGGACGATCGCCTCGCAGATGACCGACGCCGTCGGTTCCAGCGTGTCGGTGCGCATCCGCGCGGTCTCCACCTCCCAGGAGGAGGCCGACTTCGGCGCGACCGGCAAGACCATCACCGACCCGGGCTTCCTGCGCGCGTACGTCGAGTCCAGCGACGACGAGAACGCCGAGGCCGAGGACGCCGAGCGCCGGCTGCCCACCCTGGTCAAGGACCAGCCGCTGACCGCCGACGAGTTGGCCGCGCAGGGCCACCACACCCAGCCGCCGTCGCGCTACACCGAGGCGTCGCTGGTCAAGGCCCTGGAAGAGCTGGGCATCGGCCGCCCGTCCACCTACGCGTCGATCATGCAGACGATCCAGGACCGGGGGTACGTCACCAAGCGCGGCCAGGCGATGATCCCCACGTTCCTGGCCTTCGCGGTGATCGGGCTGATGGAACGGCACTATCCCCGCCTGATCGACTACGACTTCACCGCCAGCATGGAGAACGAGCTGGACGAGATCGCCGGCGGTGACCACGCCGCGGTCGACTTCCTCACGGCGTTCTACTTCGGCAGCTCCAACGGCGCCGGCGACCAGGACATCGCCCGCTCCGGCGGATTGAAGAAGCTGGTCACCGAGAACCTCAGCGAGATCGACGCGCGCAGCGTCAACTCCATCCCGCTGTTCATCGACGAGGACGGCCGCGAGGTCGTCGTCCGGGTCGGCCGGTACGGGCCGTACCTCCAGCGGGAGCTGCCCGGCGGTGAGCAGCCGGCGCCGGCCGAGGGCGAGGAGGGCGGTGCCCAGGGCGACCGGGCGCCGATCCCCGAGGGCCTCGCCCCGGACGAGCTGACCCCGGAGAAGGTGCACGAGCTGTTCCTCGGCGGCAGCGGCGAGCGCAAGCTCGGCGACGACCCCGCCACCGGCGAGCCGATCGTGCTGAAGTCCGGCCGCTTCGGCCCGTACGTGTCCAGCGGCGAGCGGAAGTCCTCGCTGCTGCGTTCGCAGACACCGGACTCGCTCTCCCTGGAGGAGGCGCTGCGGCTGCTCAGCCTGCCCCGGCTGGTGGGCGTCGCGCCCGACGGCGTCGAGGTGTTCGCCAACAACGGTCGCTACGGCCCGTACGTGAAGCGGGGCGAGGAGTTCCGCTCGCTGGAGTCCGAAGAGCAGATGTTCACGGTCGGCCTGGACGAGGCGTTGGCCCTGCTGGCCGCCCCGAAGACCCGGGGCCGGCGGGCTGCCGCGCCGCCACTGCGGGAGATGGGCGTCGACCCGGCGACCGAGAAGCCGCTGGTGATCAAGGACGGCCGGTTCGGCCCGTACGTCACCGACGGCGAGTTCAACGCGTCCCTGCGGCGCGGGCAGACCCCGGAGGCGTTGAGCCTCGAGGAAGCCTCGGAGATGTTGGCCGAGAAGCGCGCCAAGGGCCCGGCGCCGCGCAAGAAGGCTCCGGCGAAGAAGGCTCCGGCGAAGAAGGCCACGGCGACCAAGAAGACGGCTGCCGCCAGCAAGTCCACCGCCGCGAAGAAGACCACCACCGCCAAGGCGACGGCGGCCAGGAAGGCGACCCCGGCGAAGAAGGCGGCCCCGAAGAAGGCCGCCGCCAGGCCCGCCGAGGAGTGACGATCACCGACCCCTGTCCCTAATGGATGAAATGTCCTATTTGGGATAGGGGGTTGGTGGAGGTTCCCTAACGTGAGGGGATGTTCGCCACCACTGCCACGCGTCGCCGTGTTCTCGTCGGCGCCTCGGCGGGAGCGTTGCTGCTTGCCGTGGCCGCGGTCGGCTCTTGGGCGATGGATGCCGAGAGTTCCGGGCCGGCCGGGGCCACCGCGTCGCACGCTCCCCCGCAGACCGTCGCCCCCGGGCCGTCCACCGGGCCCACCCGGGATCCGGCCAACCGGCGGACCGTGCGACTCGTCGCCGCGGGTGACGTTCTGATCCATCCAGCGGTGACCGACCAGGCGCGCCGGGACGGTGCCCGTGCCGGCGGCATGGACTTCGCCCCGATGTTCGCCGGGGTCGCCCCGGCGGTCCGCGGCGCCGACCTGGCGCTGTGCCACCTCGAGACGCCACTGGCCGATCCCGCCGGCCCGTTCGCCGGCTATCCGTCGTTCAACGCGCCCCCGCAGGTGCTCGACGGGCTGCGCGCCACCGGATTCGACGGCTGCTCGACCGCCTCCAACCACACCCTCGACCAGGGCGCCGACGGGGTGGCCCGGACAATCCGCGCCCTCGACGCCGCCGGGCTGGGGCACACCGGCAGCGCCCGCAGCGCCGCCGAAGCGGCCCGGCCCCGGATCTACCAGGTCGGCGACGTCCGCGTCGCCCACCTGGCGTACAGCCTGAACTTCAACGGGCTGAGCCGCCCCCCGGGCAAGCCGTGGCTGGCCAACCTGATCGATCCGCCCGAGATCCGCGCCGCCGCCCACAAGGCGCGCGCCGCCGGCGCCGACATCGTCGTGCTCAGCCTGCACTGGGGTACGGAGTATCAGCACCTGCCGGACGCCGACCAGCGCGCCTGGGCCCGGCAGTTGATCTCGTCGCCCGACGTGGACCTCATCCTGGGCCATCACGCCCACGCGGTGCAGCCGTTCCAGCGCTTCGGCGACAAGTGGGTGGTCTTCGGCATGGGCAACGAACTGGCCCGGCACGAGGAGCCGATCGACGACAACCGCGAGGGTGTGATGGCCCGGGCGACCTTCACCGAGACCGCGCCGGGGCGCTGGACGGTGACCCGGATGGAGGCACTGCCAACGTGGACCGACCTGGCGCCGGCCCTCCGGCTGGTCGACCTGACCGCAGCGCTTGCCGACCCGGGCACCCCGCCAGGTCTGCGGGGCGACTACCGGGCGGCGTACCAGCGGGTGCTCGGCTACGTCCGGGCTCTCGGTGCCGGCACGGACCAGGTGGAGGCGTCGGGCGGCTGAGCGCCTCCGCCGAGGACGCGGTCGAGGTGGGCGTTGGCGAACCGGTGGTCGGGGTCCAGGCGGTCGCGTACGGCCAGGAAGTCGCCGAACCTCGGGTAGGCGGGGGCCAGGCTGGCGGCGTCCCGGTAGTGCAGCTTGCCCCAGTGCGGGCGGCCACCCAGCCCGGCGGCCACCTCCTCGAAGGCCCGGAAGTACGGCTCGTACGGCGTGCCGACGTACTGGTGCACAGCGATGTACGCGGAGTCCCGACCGTAGCCGTGCGACAGCCAGATGTCGTCGGCGGCGGTGAACCGCACCTCGACCGGGAAGAGCACCTTGAACGGCAGCCCGTCGACGATCCGCTGCAGCGCGGCGAGCGCCTCGGGTAGCGCCTCGCGGGGCAGGCCGTACTCCATCTCCACGAAGCGGACCCGGCGTGGGGTGCAGAACACCCGGTCGGAGCGCCCGGTGTACTGCCGTTCGGTGAGTGCGCGGGCGGAGACGGCGCTGATGCCGGGTGCCAGCGCCGGCACGGCTCGGCCGATCCGGCAGGCGCCGGCGAAGACCGTGTTGGACAGGAAGTCGTCGTCCAACCAGCCGCGCCAGCGGGACAGCGGCCGGTCGTTGGCGGGTACCCGGTCGTTGGTCTTGACCTGGACCCGGGACGTGTAGGGGAACCAGTAGAACTCGACGTGGTCGTGGCCGCCGATCAGAGTGGGCAGGTCGGCGAGCACATCGGCCAGCGCGGCGGGCCGTTCGTGGGCGTGCAGGACGAAGGCGTCGACGCAGCGCAGCGTCACCTCGACCAGCACCCCGAGCGCGCCGAGCGACACCCGGGCGGCGGCGAAGACGTCCGGGTGCTCGTCGGCGGAGCAGCGCAGCACCTCTCCGCTGCCGGTGACCAGAGTGATCGCCTCGACGAAGGTGGACAGGCAGCCGTAGCCGGCGCCGGTGCCGTGGGTGCCCGTGGAGATGGCCCCGGCGACGGTCTGCGCGTCGATGTCACCGAGGTTGGGCAGGGCGAGGCCGTGCCGGGCGAGCAGGCTGTTGAGCGTGTGCAGGGTCATTCCGGCCGGTACGGTGACGAGCCGGTTCGCGACGTCGACGCTGACGGTGGTGTCCAACTCGGACAGTTCCATCCGCCGGTCGTCGGCGAGCGCGATGGCGGTGAAGGAGTGGCCACTGCCGGTCACCCGGATCCGGCGGCCCTCGGCGGCGGCGGCACGGACGGCCTCGGTGACGTCGGCCACCGAGCCGGGGCGGAGGATGGCGGTGGCGGAGCCGCGCTGGTTGCCGGCCCAGTTGGACCAGGGGGCGGTGAGCGGTGCCGTGTCGACCATGCGCGCTCCTCATTCATGAATATGAACTGACTTCATATCAGGAACGTTGTACCTGGTAAATACCGCAATTGCGATCCGCTCGTTGTACCGGTAGTCACGGACTCGTGACGTGGAGATATGTTCATCCGTCGAAGGGGGGTGGCGCCGAGTGTCCACACCAGCCGCCACGACCGGGCCGCTGCGCCGCGTACCGGTGCAGGGTCGAAGTGTCGCGCGGGTACAGCGCATGTTGGATGCCTGCGCCGAACTCGTCGACGAGGTGGGGTACGAGGGTCTGACCACGACCCTGCTCGCCGAGCGGGCCGAAGTGGCGATCGGGTCGGTCTATCAGTTCTTCCCGGACAAGCGGGCGATCGTGCAGGCGTTGACCCTGCGCACGATGGAGTCCTACCTGCAGCGGCTCGACGAGCGCTTCGCCTCCGACGAGATGACCCACTGGTGGGACGGCGTCGACGCGGGCATCGACGAGTACATCACGATGCACCGCACCGTCCCGGGCTTTCGTACTCTGCACTTCGGCGACGTGGTCGACCTGCACCTGCTCGATGAGCAGCGGGACAACAACGGCGTGATCGCCGACCAGTTGGCGCGGGTGCTCACCGAGCGCTTCGGGCTCACCGACGTGCCGAAGCTGCGCTTCGTCCTGGAGATCGCGGTGGAGGCCGCCGACGCGCTGATCAAGCTCGCGTTTCGGCGAAAGTCCGACGGCGACGAGCGGGTGCTGCTCGAGGCGAAGGCGCTGATCCGGGAGTACCTGCATCGCCAGGTCGACGGTCGCGACAGCGGCCACCCCGCCGACGAGCAGCAGACCGAGGCCGTCCAGCACGCCTGAGTCGGCGCGCGGGGCGGCCCGTCAGAGGAACGCGTGGCCCTCGCCCCGGTAGGTGGGCACGGTCGCCACGATCGCGTCCCCCTCGACCAGGTGCAGCTCGTTGACCCGTTCGCACAGCTCACCGGCCTTGGCGTGCCGGAACCACACCCGGTCGCCGACCCGCAGGGTGGCCGCCGCCGCGCCGGAGAGCGGGGTCTGCACCTCGCCGGCGCCCTCCGTGGCGACGAGCTTCAGGCCGGCCGGCAGCCACGGCCGGGGCAGCCGGCTGTCGGCGGCCTGGCCGGAGGCGATCCAGCCGCCGCCGAGCACCGTCGCCAGCTCCGGCGTCGGCCGGCGGACCACCGCGCAGGCGAAGAACGCCGCCGGGGTGGGCCGCCACGCGCGGTACCCGTCGAACAGCGTCGGCCCGTACAGGCCCGATCCCGCGGTGACCTCGGTGACCGCGGGATCGGCGCTGGTCGCGGCCACGCTGCCGGTGCCGCCGCCGTTGACGAACTCCAGGTCGGCGTGTTCGCGTACCGCCGCCACCGCCGCACCCCGGCGGGCCAGCAACTCGCGGTACGACCCGCGCTGGGCCAGCCGGATCGCGCCGGCCAGCAGCGTCCGCCCCGGCGGCGCGTCGCCCAGGCCGGCGATCTGCGCCTCGTACGACATGAGCCCGACCAGCCGGAAGCCGGCGCGGCCGGCGACGGTGGCGGCGAGCGCGCCGGCCGCCCGGGCGCTGTGCACCGGTGAGCGGCGGACGCCGACGTGCACCCCGCGCAGTGGTCGCCAGGAGGCGTCCAGGTCCAGGCAGAGGCGCAGCTCGGCGCGCTGCCCCGGGGCTCGGACGGTGTCGATGAAGTCCAGTTGCCCGGTGCCGTCGATCATCAGCGTGATCGCGGCGGCGAGCGTCGGGTCGGCGGCCAGCTCGGCGAGGGCCGCCCGGTCGGCGCTCGGGTACGCGACCAGCACGTCGTCGCTCATGCCGGCGCGGACCAGCCAGATCGCCTCGGGCAGGGTGAACGCCATCACGCCCTGCCAGCCGGGGCGGGCGAGCGCCCGGCCGATCAGCTCCCGGCTGCGCACCGACTTGCTGGCCAGCCGGAGCGGCTTGCCGGCGGCGCGGTCGGCCAGGGCCGCCGAGTTGGCGTCGAAGGCGGTGAGATCCACCACGGCGTACGGGGGGTCGAGATGGGCGGTCGCCCGGTCCAGGCGGTCGCGCAGTTTGTCGCTTTCGATGGCCACGTGTGCACGCTAACTGTCCGACGGTGAATGCGAAATACCCTCGCGTACGTCCCGGGCTGCGGCCGGCGCCCCCGGCGGCCTAGGCTCAGCGAGCAGGAGAATGTCGCCGGTGGGGCGGCCCCCACCGGGTCTAGAGTGTTCCACCGGGGGTGCCCAGCGATGGGCCGGCACGTGGAGGTACGGCCATCGAAAGCCAGAACAGCGGCGAGTCGCCCGGCGTGTCGCGCGCGGGTGACCAGTCGGGCAACGCCGCCAACCAGTCCAGCTCCGGTCAGGTCGATCCGTCCGGCTACGCCGCGATCCGCTCGGTTCTGCGGATCAGGCCGTTCCGGCGGCTCTGGATCGTGCTCGGCGCGGCCTCCTTCGGCGACTGGCTCGGTCTGCTGGCCACCGCTCTCTTCGCCGCCTCCCAGGTGCAGGGCAGCACCGCCCAGGGCGCCGCGTTCGGCGGTGTGACCGCGATCCGGCTGCTGCCCGCGCTGGTGCTCGGCCCGGTGGCCGGCGTCTTCGCCGACCGGTTCGACAGGCGCTGGACGATGGTCATCTGCGACCTGCTGCGCTTCGTCCTCTTCGCGTCCATTCCGCTCTACGCCCTCAGCGGCGCCCCGGGCGGCCTGGTGGTCGGCTGGGCGCTGATCGCCACCTTCCTGATCGAGTCGATCACCCTGCTCTGGATCCCGGCCAAGGAGGCCGCGGTCCCCAACCTCATCCCGCGGGCCCGGCTGGAGGCGGCCAACCAGCTCACCCTGATCACCACGTACGGCCTCACCCCGGTCGCCGCCGCCGTCGGCCTGGCCGTGCTCGATCGCGGCGTCCGTGGTGCCGTCGGCGGCGACCTGCCCTCCTGGGCGGAACCGGCCCAGCTCGCGCTCTGGTTCAACTCCTTCACCCGGCTCGCCACCGCACTGGTGGTGGCCTTCGGGATCAAGGAGATCAGCGAGGCACAACGCGGTGAGGCCGGGCGTTCCGAGCAGAGCATGTTCCGGCAGTTCTCCGAGGGCTGGAAGTACATCGGCCAGACCCCGCTCGTGCGTGGTCTGGTGCTGGGCATCTTCGGGGCGTTCGCCGGTGGCGGCATCGTGGTCGGCACGGCCAAGTTCTTCGCCAGCTCGCTGGGCGCTGGCGACGCCGCGTTCTCGCTGCTCTTCGGCGCCATCTTCGTCGGTCTGGCCCTCGGCATCGGGCTCGGCCCGATGATCGTGAAGGACATGTCCCGGCGTCGGTGGTTCGGTATGAGCATCGTGCTGGCCAGCGCCGCCGTGATGACCCTCGCCTTCGCCATCCACCTGTCCATGGCGATCGTCGGAGCGGTCCTGGTCGGCGCCGGCGCCGGGATGGCCTTCCTGGCCGGCACCACGCTGCTGGGCGGCGAGGTGGCCGACGAGGTGCGCGGCCGGGTCTTCGCGGTCGTGCAGATCGGCACCCGGCTGGTGCTGATCCTGGCCATCGGGCTGAGCAGCGTGTTGGTCGGCGTCGGCGGCTCCCGCAAACTGACAATCGCCGACCTCGGCATCTCCGTCTCCTCCACCCGCCTGCTGCTGCTCGCCGCCGGTGCCGCCGGCATCTTCGCCGGGATCAGCGCCTTCGGCCAGATGGACGACAAGAAGGGCGTCCCCGTCCTCGCCGACCTGTGGGGCTCGATCCGTGGTCGCCCGCTGATGCCCTCCGAGCCGTTCGTCTCCGCCGGGCTCTTCGTGGTGTTCGAGGGCGGCGAGGGCGCCGGCAAGTCCACCCAGCTCACCGCGCTCGCCGAGCGGCTGCGCGGCCAGGGGCACGACGTCCTGGTCACCCGCGAACCGGGGGCCACGGCCGTCGGCCAGCGGATCCGGTCGCTGGTGCTGGACACCTCCGGCGACGAGGCGCCCTCCCCGCGCGCCGAGGCGCTGCTCTACGCCGCCGACCGGGCGCACCACGTGGCCGCCGTCGTTCGGCCCGCGCTGGTCCGTGGCGGTGTGGTGATCAGCGACCGGTACGTCGACTCGTCGCTCGCGTACCAGGGCGCCGGGCGGACGCTGCCGGTCGACGAGGTCTCCTGGCTCTCCTCCTGGGCCACCGGTGGGCTCAAGCCGGACCTGGTGGTGCTGCTCGACGTCGAGCCGCGGACCGGCCTGTCCCGGGTGGCCTCGCGCAACGCGGGCGCCGACCGGCTCGAGGCGGAGTCGATCGCCTTCCACGAGCGCGTCCGCTACGCGTTCCTGGACCTCGCCGCCGCCGACCCGAAGCGCTACCTGGTGCTCGACGCGTCCCGGCCGGTCGACGAGATCACTCAGCTGGTGGTCCGGCGCGTACAGGAGATGCTGGGCAAGCCGGGCGGCATCGTGCACCCCCGCCCCGCGCAGGGCCCGGACACCTCGGTGCAGCCGGAGTTATCCGACGCGGAGCTGGTGACGATGGAGCACAAGACCTGATGCCGGACGTCTTCGCCGATCTGGTCGGCCAGGACGAGGCGGTCGCCGAACTGCGCCGGGCCGCCGGCGCGGCGGCGGCCGTGCTGCGCGCTGGCGCGGCCGACCGGACGCCCGCGCTGATCGCCGCCGGCCCGGCCAGCGAGGCCGGTGGCACCGAGCCCGGCGCGCTGGACCCGTCCACCGGGATGACGCACGCCTGGATCTTCACCGGGCCGCCCGGTTCCGGTCGCTCGGTCGCCGCCCGGGCCTTCGCCGCCGCCCTCCAGTGCACGTACGGCACCGGCTGCGGCGAGTGCCCCGGCTGCCACACCACGATGGGCGGCACCAACGCCGACGTCCGGATGGTGGTGCCGGAGGGGCTCTCGATCGGCGTCGGCGAGATGCGCGCGCTGGTGCTGCGCGCGGCAAGCACCCCGTCCGGCGGGCGCTGGCAGGTGGTGGTCATCGAGGATGCCGACCGGCTCACCGAGGCGGCCGGCAACGCGCTGCTCAAGGCCATCGAGGAGCCGCCACCGCGTACGGTCTTCCTGCTCTGCGCCCCGTCCACCCACCCGGACGACATCTCGGTGACCATCCGGTCGCGCTGTCGTGTCGTACCCCTGCGGCAGCCGCCGGCCGCGGCGGTGGCCGAGGTGCTGGTCCGTCGGGACGGCATCGCGCCCGACGTGGCGCAGTGGGCGGCGGCGGCCGCGCAGGGGCACGTGGGTCGGGCTCGCCGGCTGGCCCGCGATCCGGAGGCCCGCAAGCGGCGTGAGGCGGTCCTCGCCGTGCCGCGCCGGCTGACCGGCGTCGGCGCGGCGTTCGACGCGGCGTCCGCGCTGATCGAGGCGGCCGAGGCGGAGGCTGAGGCGTCGGTGTCCGAGGCGGACGCGACCGAACGGGCCGCGCTGGAGACCGCGCTCGGCGCGGGCGGCACCGGCCGGGGCGCGGCCGGCGCGATGCGCGGTGCCGCCGGGCAGCTCAAGGAGTTGGAGAAGCGGCAGAAGTCGCGGGCCACCCGGGCCCAGCGGGACGCGTTGGACCGCGCGCTCGTCGACCTGGCCGGCTTCTACCGGGACGCGCTCACCATGGCGCTGCGGGCCCCGGTCGATCCCGTGCACACCGACACCGCCGCGCTGGCCGGCGCGGGGGCCCAGAAGTGGGACGCCGAGGGGTCGCTGCGCCGGCTGGAGGCCGTCCTCGCCTGCCGGGCGGCGATCGAGGCGAACGTCAAGCCACGGATCGCGGTCGAGGCGATGATGCTCGCCCTCTGGAAGGGCTGACCCGCAGCTCCAGCCGGTTGTCCACAGCCATCGACACGCGCGATTGCTGTGCGGTACGGTCCGGTGTGCCGTGGTGACGGTGACGGCACGCTCAGTGAGGGGCCATCCGGGAGGAGTCGCCGATGCCGCGGGGGGAGATCGACGAGGCCTGGATCGAGGAGGCGGTGCGGCGCTACCGCCGCATCGAATCGCTGCAGGCCGAGTTCGACCAGGCCGTGTCGACCGTCGAGGTCACCGTCCGGTCGCCGGACGGGTTGGTCGAGGTGGTGGTCACCGCCGGTGGGCGGATCACCGACGTCCGGTTCCTCGGGCCGCTGCACACCCGCAGCCCACGAGACGTGGCGGGCTCGGTGCAGGCCGCCGTCACCGCGGCCGCCGACGCCGCCGAGTGGGCCCGGGAGAAGCTGCACAACGAGACGTTCGCCGCCTACCGACCGCTCGCGGGGGCCTGACATGGACACACTGCGCGCGCTCTCCGCCCGGCTCGACGAGGCGAGCGCCACGCTGACCACCCTGTCCCACACGGTCACCGCCAGCGACCCGGCCCAGGCCGCGTTCGGCACGGACGCCCCGGGCCGCCCCGGCGAGATCGGTCGCGCGCTGCACCGACAGTGGACCGCCGCCACCGACGACCGGGCCCGCGAGGCACGGGCCGCCGCCGCTCGGCTCGCCGCCGCTGCCTCGGCGGTCCGCGAGGCCGCCGACCGGTACGCCGAGGTCGACCGCGCCGCCCGCCGCCGGATCATCGGGGAGCCGTGATGGACCCACTGGACCGGCTCGCCGAACCCGGCCTCGACCTGCTCCACCGGGTGGACGCGTTGCTCGCGGCCGGCGTTCCCGAGGGCCACCGGGTCTGGCCTCTGCTGCGCCGGATGCAGGTGCTGCCGGGTGACGCCCTCCGGGGCTTCCTCGACCTGCACCCGGCGCCGCTGGCCAGCGCCGGGCACGCGGTGCGCCGGCTGGTCCGGGGGTACGACGACGTCGGCGCGGCCCTCACCGACCCGGTGCTCTGGTCCGGTCCGGCCGCCTCGGCGTACGGGCAGGAGCGCGCCGCGCTGCTGCGCCATCTCGACGAGGGCCCGGAGAGCCTCATCGGGCGACTGGAATCCACCGCCGGGTACGCGGACGCGCTCGCCGACTGGGTGGAGGGCAGCCGCCTCGCCCTGGCCCGAACGATGGCCGACGTGCTGCGCTCGGCCGAGGCGGTGGCCGTGGTCGCCGCCACCGCCACCGGCCCGCCGGCCCGCCTGACGCCGGTCGGGCCGGGTGTCGCCGACGCGGCCGAGATCGCCGCGCGGGTGCTGGCGGTGCTGTGCGTCGCGTACGACGGCGCCGAGACACTGCTGCGCCAGTGGGCGCCGAGCCTGGCCGAGTCCACCTGGCGGTCGTCGATGGACGCCCGTCCCCGCTACGACCAGCCCACCCGGGTCGGCTGGTAGCCGATAGCCGCGTCCCCCGACAGGCCACGGCGTCGCTCGCGGGCGCCCGAGCAGAGTCGGCGCCCACGGCGACGCCGTGGTCTTCCCCCTGCACCCCCCGCAGGTCTGCCTCCACTCAACGCCGCCCGGAGACGTTTGTCCCCCACCCGCGGCCGGAATCAACCGTCCGGGCGAGGGTCAACGGCACGACGGGTGGCCCGGCAATAGGTCAAGTCGACGGTCATGGATGCCGGTGCAGGGATCGGCCGGTGCGCCCTTTGCGGTGATGCGTCGTAAGGTGGGGGGATGGGCATGCTCTGCGCGGTCAGCTTCAACCGGTACGGGCGCCTCTACTACCTCGACCCGGGCGAGTTGCGCCCGCAGGTGGGCGACCGGGTGCTGGTGCCGACCGACGACGGGCCCGAGGTGGCCGAGTGCGTCTGGGCCGCACAGTGGGTGACCGAGGAGACCGACGGCTTCCCCCGGCTGGTCGGGCTGGCCGGCGACGACGACCTGCTCCGGGACGAGGCGCTGCGCCGTCGTAAGGCCGAGGCGAAGGTGGCGGCGAAGCGGCTGATCCGTGCGCACGGCCTCCCGATGAAGGTGGTGGCCGTCGACCACGTGCTCGGCTCGGGTGACGGCGGCGGCGAGCGCAGCACCGTCTACTTCACCGCACCGCACCGGGTGGACTTCCGTTCCCTGGTCCGCGACCTGGGCGCCACCCTGCACTGCCGGGTCGAGTTGCGGCAGCTCTCGGCACGGGATTCGGCCCGCGTCCAGGGCGGCATCGGCTCGTGTGGTCGGGACCTGTGCTGCGCGACGTTCCTCACCGACTTCGAGCCGGTGACCATCCGGATGGCCAAGGACCAGGATCTGCCGCTGAACCCGCTGCGCATCTCGGGGGCGTGTGGCCGGTTGATGTGCTGCCTGAAGTACGAGCACCCGCTGTATGACAGAAGCGGCACATACCCGACGAGCGGCCAGCGGGTTACCACCCCGGAAGGCGAGGCCAGGGTCGTCTCGCGGCACGTCCCGAGCGAGACGGTGACTGTTCGCCAGCTCTCCAGCGGCGAGACCAAGCGGTGCTCGCTGTCTGACGTCTGCGGATCGCGCCGGTCATACGAAGAAGGCCCCACTCCGTAGAGCAGGACCTCCTCCACCCCAGGGGAACCGGACTACACCCCCTGGCCCCCGGCTAACCCTGTTGATCAAGAGGTTTGCGTCAAAATTCGGGCCCCGAATGACGCGAACCTCTTGATCACCTGGTGGGTCCGGTCAGGGTCAGTGCAGGACGATGGGGGGTTCGGTCAACTGGGGGGTTAGCGGCGTTTTCGGGGTCAGCCAGCTTGCGGAGGGGGAGTCGTCGGGGTTCACCTGCCAGTCGCGGGCCACCCGGTCCACTCCGAGCGGGTAGACGGTCAGCGTGCCGTCCGGGTCGATGCGCAACCGCAGGAACGACTTGGAATCCTCGATGCCCTGCCCGGCGAACAGTTCGTTGACGTTCACCCCGAACGCACTGGCGACCAGCAGGTACGCCGCCACCAGCTGACTGGCGACCAGGCCGATGACCGGGCCGTACAGCACCGCCGCGGCGACCGCCGGCAGCGGCCACGGCCAGTCGTAGAACGGCAGCGCCAACCAGACCCAGGTGCCGCCGGCGGCCAGCGCCACCTGGGCCACGCCGTGGCTGACGCCGAGAATCCAGTGCCGGACATGCCGCTTGCCGCTGGCGCTGGGCGGCTTGGCGAACAGGGCCGCCGCCACCACCGTCACGAGCACCATCAGCACCAGCGGGACGCTGAACAGTCGCTGGTTGGTGCTGTCGGCCCAGTTCGCCGCCGCGCCCGCCATGGCCAGCATCAGCAGGGTGTGCAGGGTGCCGAGCAGCGTGGTGAAGCCGGGGTTGCGGAACGGCAGTCGGGCGAAGATGCCCCAGCCGTAGCGCCGGGAGCGGGCCGCGTCCGGATAGCGGGCCACCAGGTCGTACGGCTGTGTGCGGCTGGCCCGTCGAGCCAGCGTGTCCCGGGGCGGCACCTCGATGCGCTCCGGCAGCTTGTGCGTCGGGTACAGGTACGCACCGCCGCCGCCACAGGTGATCAACTGCCGGTCCGGGCCGGCGTAGCGGGCGTAGTGGTGCAGGTCGCCGGAGAGCAGCAGCCGCACCTGCGCCCCGGTCGGGTCGATGATGGTCCGGACGAAGTAGTCGATCGAGTCGTACGCCATGGGGTCGTCGGCGGCCTTGACCCAGGTCGGCGACGGTGCCGCGATGATCACCTTCGACTCCGGGGTGAGCCTCCGGGCCACCTCGTCGAAGTAGGCCAACTGTGGGTCGTCCAGGTATGAGCCGGACTGGTCGTCGACGCCCAGCAGCCACCAGCCGGCCGGCAACTCCACGGCGAAGTACGACCGCGACTGCCCGGTGCGCCAGCCGGCGAAGTTGCGGTCCCGGGAGCGAACGAACAGCCGCAGGAAGGCGGTCAGGCCGTCGTACCAGTCGTGGTTGCCCGGCACCGCGAACAGCGTGGGACGGTCGGGCGGGGCCGCCGGCAGCGCGGCCTGGTACGGCCCCTTGCACCGGTTCTCGTACTCCGCGTAGGCCGCCGACGGGTACACCTGGTCCCCGCCCATCACCAGGGTCTGCGCACGGGGCAGCCGATGCCCGTCCACGGTCAGCTCCGGCTGCGCCAGCAGGTACGCGACGGAGTAGGTGGCGTGGAAGCCGTCACCGAGGTCGGCCACGTAGTCGAGCCACAGCCCGCCGTCCGGCCCCGCCTGGCGGAAGATGCCGTCGCCGAAGGCGTTCTGCAACTCGCGCTTGTCCAGGTAGGCGCCGAAGAGGATCGCCAGCAGCGTGCGGATACCGGTGCTGATCAACAGGAACGGGGCCAGCCATGGCACCGGCTTGCGGGGGGTGAAACCCAACTCCAGTGGATCGGTGGAGCGCGGCCGGCGAGGGGCCCGCTCCCCGTCGGGTTGCTCGCCTGCCGGGGTCTGGTGATCGTCGCGTTCGTCACTCACCCGCCGCAGCGTAGTACCGGTCCCGGCGAGGCGCTGTCCGGTAATTAGCCAGATGGCAATGGTTGTCCGGTTGGTGTTGACGGAGGCGCGGGGGTATCCCGTTCGGTCCGGGGCCGGGGGGTGCCGTACACTTGCTGATCGTTGCCGCCTTAGCTCAGTCGGCTAGAGCGACGCACTCGTAATGCGTAGGTCGACGGTTCGATTCCGTCAGGCGGCTCCACCGAAAGGCCCAGGTCACCGGCTTCATTGCCGATCATGACCTGGGCCTTTCGCTTGCCTTCACACGGCCGAGCAGCCCCTCCAGCCGTGTGCGCAGGTGTCGGACGGCTCCCTGCTGGTAGCGGGACAGCGGCTCTCAGTTCCGCGTCGACGAATAGCCGCTCAGGGGGTCGTTGGCCCCACGGCGAGTGCGGGTGTGCGGTGCGGATCGCAGTCCACAACCACCGGCGTTGCTCGGGGAGCCGGGTGCCGACCCACCCGGGACGCCGGAGGTAGCGTCATTGATAGAGGGTGCTGATTCGGTACGCGGAGGAAGGCCGACACGTACTCAAAGATCCGCCCCCAGTGGGAACTCGCAGACGGTGCGCCAAGGGCTCAGGCCCGGCGTTCCGGCGATGAGCCTAACCATGTCGACGGCCGCGTTGATCGGCAGCTGCGCGGAGACCGTTTCCGCGGCGTGGCTCAGGGTGGGCTTGGGGGCGTCGTGACCGATGGTCAGGTGCGGCACCACCTCGGTGTGCACCCCGGCATATGGAGTGGTCTCGGGAAACCGCTGCCACACCGCTGCGGTGAGGTTCCGGAACGGACGGTCCGGCTGCGGTGCAAGCCATACGACCGTGTCACCGAACCAGCCGATGTGGGTCAGCGCGACGTCGAACCGCGGTATGCCGGCAATGGCCTTGCGTAGCACGGTCTGGACCTGGTCGTTGATCTGCTGCGGAGGCAGAAACGGGTAGAGGACGGTCACGTGTGCCGGCACGCCCCATGAGGCAGCGGGGTCGAGAGTTTCCCGAAACCGGCCTACCGCTTCCTCGGCCTCGGGTATCGGCACGATGAGCGCCGTCTGTGTCGGTTCCATCCCGGCAGTTTCCGATCATTGCCGGTGCTGGTCCACGGAGTTTCGCCACCGGTGCTGCGTAGCGCTCGTCTCAGTCCTCACGCTCGCCGCGACACTGGGCAGCTCCGTTCCGCAGCCATTCATCGGTGTCGCCGTCGACCGTTACGGCTGGACTGGCTGGCCGGGGCGGGAGTAACGCTCGCCGGAGTCGGGCTCGGCCTGTCCGGTCTCGTGCACAGTTACGTGGCGGTCTGGCTTCTGCTGTGCGTGTCGGGACTCGGCGTGGCGATGTTCCATCCGGCCGCCGGAAAGTCGGCACGGATGGCAGCGGGCGACAGCGCGACAGCGATGAGTATTTTCGCCGCCGGGGGCAGTGTCGGGTTCTTTCTGGCACCGGTACTGGCCACTCCCGCACTGATCGCGGTGGGCGTCGGAGCGACAGCGCTCTTCATCCCGCCGGCCGTGCTCATGGGGTTCCTGCTGTACCGGAATCGGCTGCGGCGCCCGGCCGCGCGCACCATCTCGCACAGCGGCCGGGACCGCTGGGTCCCCTTCCTGGTGCTGACGTGCATCGAGACCGTCAGGTCGGTCGCCTTCTTCGGCGCGATCCCTTCATCGAGTTGTTCTGGATACGCCATCTGGGCGCGGGCAAGAGTCTCGCCGGCGCGGCGCTGGCGTGCTTCCTGGTCGGCGGAGTGTCCGGGACCCTGCTGGGGGGTCGGATCGCCGACCGCGTCGGGATGGTCCGCACCGTGCAGTTCGGCGCGATCGTCGCGGTTCCCGCGCTCGTCGGCCTGCGGCTCACGCCCGGGGAGTACCCGCCGCTCGTCTTCGCCGTGCTCGCTGGCATCGCCCTGAACATCCCGTTCGCCGTGCTGGTCAAGCTGGGCCAGGACTATCTGCCGACGCGGCCCGGCACTGCGGCGGGCGTGACGCTCGGGCTCGCCGTGAGCATCGGCGGCCTCCTCGCGCCCGTCCTCGGCGTGGCGGCGGAAGCCTGGGGTCCGCAGGGCGTGTTCACCATCATCTGTCTGATCCCCCTGGTGGCGCTGGCCCTCGGCGTCTTCCTCACCGAGCCGCAGAAATGACGGGGTACGCCGACCCGGGCGACAAGGTGCTCGAGGCCCGGGACGTCGACGTCGTGCGGGAGGGTCGCCTGCTGCTCGCGGATATCAGTGTCACGATCCACGCCGGGGCGCACTGGGCACTGATCGGGCCCAACGGTGCGGGCAAGAGCACGCTGCTCAGCGTGCTCGGCGCCGACCGGCATCCCACTCGTGGGCAGGTGGACATCCTCGGTCAGCGCCTCGGGACGTTCCGCACCAGGGATCGCGGCCCAAGTCATGACCTGCGCATGTGGCTGCGGCAGCGCACCCGGTTCGCTCGGCGGGGCGTAGCACGGAGCGCCGGATGACCCGCATCGCACCTCTGCCGGAGACGACCGCGCCGGCCGGTGAACGCCGAACCAGCACGGGCGTTCTGGCCGGAACCGCGGCGTACGTCATCTGGGGTCTGCTGACCCTCTACTGGCCGCTGCTGGAGCCGGCGCCCGCGCTGGAGATCCTCGCCCACCGCATCGTCTGGTCGCTGGTCTTCGTCGTCATCGTCCTGGCGATCCAGCGCGACCTCAGGTGGTTGCGTGTGATGCACCGCCAGCCCCGAGTCCTGGCGCTGCTGGCAGGCGCCGGCTGTTTCGTGGGCGCGAACTGGGGCCTCTACATCTGGGCGGTCAACAGTGGGCGGGTGATCGAGGCTGCCCTCGGCTACTACATCAACCCGCTCTTCAGCGCCCTTCTCGGCCTGGTGGTGCTGAAGGAGCGGATGGCGATCGCGCAGTGGGCCGGCGTGGCTCTGGCCACGGCGGGCGTGGTGTGGCTGGGGATCGACGCCGGACGGCCGCCGTGGGTGGCGATCGGCCTCGCCGCCACCTTCGGCATCTACGGGTTGTTTCGCAAGTGGGCGGCTATGCCGAGTTGGCGGGCGTTGGCGGTGGAGACGGCAGCGCTGGCCGTTCCCGCCGCCGCGTACATCGCCTTTCTCTCGACGACCGGCCAGAGCCACTTCGGGGACAGTCCGGTCCGGTCCGCGTTGTTCGTCAGCACCGGTCTGATCACCGCGCTGCCGCTCGTCCTGTTCGGCTTCGCGGCCGTCCGGACGCCGCTGACGGTGCTCGGGATGCTTCAGTTCCTGCTGCCGACGATTCAGTTCCTCGTCGGCTACTTCGGACTGCACGAGTCGATCAGCACCGTCGGGCTGGGCGCCTACTGCCTGGTCTGGGCCGGTGCGGCGTTCTTCCTGGCCTCCTACGCCTGGCGGCAGACCCGCGGGTGATCAGGGCTCTCGTCGTCCGAAGGTGATGCCGCCGAGCTTGCTCTCGGGCGAGGTGACCGTCATCTCGGCCTCGACCGCGAACCCGTTGTCGCGTAGCCAGGCCGCGACCTGGGCCGGCCGGCGGCGGTGCACGTGGATCTTCATCGGGTGACCGCCGTACCCCTCGGTCTTGAGCGTCGTCTCGTCGCCCACGTGGTAGCCGACCAGCAGCGGGCCTCCGGGGCGCACCACGCGCCGGAGATGCGCGAGGACCTGGCCGAGCTGCTCGTCGGGAATGTGGATGAGCGAGTACCAGGCGACCAGGCCGGCCACCGAGCCGTCGGGCAGATTGAGATCGGTCATGGAGCCGACGTCGAATCTCAGGTCGGGGTGGTCGTGGCGGGCCACCGCGATCATTCCGGGGGAGAGGTCGATCCCGAAGGCGGCGATGCCCAGCTCGTTCAGGTGCGCCGTGATGCGACCCGGTCCGCAGCCCACGTCCGCGACCGGACCACCACCTGTGGCGCGTACGAGGTCGGCGAACAACGCCAGAGCCGCCCGTTCATAAGGTGCCTGCGCCAGGAAGTCGCGGACGAGGTGCGCGTAACTGACCGCGACCGTGTCGTAGGACGTGCGGGTGTCTGCCAACCAACCGTCGACACTCATGGCGGCCACGCTAGAGGACGGGGTCGATCAGCAGAGCACGTGCCGGTCCGCGGAGCGGGCGGTGGTGCCGCCCGTGGGCGGCACGCCACTCTCACGGCATCCAGCGCCACCGGTCACCGACGCGTTACGAGTGTCAGTCCCCCTGTCCATACTGCAAGCGCGGTCCTCACCGTCCGATCCGATGGCCGCGTCCGCCCGACCTGTGGAGGTTTCGTCCATGTCAGCTGCGCCACTGATCATCAGTCTGCCGATCGCCGATCGCCCGACCTCGTACCGCTTCTACCGCGACAGTCTCGGCCTCGAAGCGGTGGGTGAGCTGGCCGATGACGGCATCCCGGAGCCGTTGCAGTTCGTGGTCAACGATGGGCTGCGTTTGATGCTCATCCCGACCGGCGGCTTCGGCTGGGTGATCGGTGGGCGCGAGGTCGCCCCGCGGGGGCAGAGCGAGTGCCTTCTCGGCCTCGGCGCCGCCACCCCGGCCGAGGCGGACGCGGTCGTCGAGCGGGTGCGCGCCGCCGGCGGCGAGGTCGTCTCCGAGCCGACCACACAGCCCTGGGGGTACGCGGGCGTCTTCGCCGACCCGGACGGCCACCTGTGGATGGTGTCGGTCACCCCACAGTGACGTCCCACAGGTGCAGCTTGCCGGGAACGCCGCAGCGAGCCTGCGCCGTTAAGGTGGCCTTGTGACGGTACGAGGACTGCGGCGAATCATCGTGTCGGTGGCGGATCGGGAGCGTGCGCTGGCGCTCTACCGGGATGCGTTGGGGCTGACAGAAAAGTACAGCGCCGGCGAGATGGTGGTCTTGGCCGTTCCGGATGCCGGGGTTGAGCTTCTGCTGCACGAACGCCCACCTACGCCTGGCTTGGCCGGCGTGGCGGTGAGCTTCCTCGTCTCGGATGTCGACGCGGCGACCGCTGCGGCGCTGCGGGCAGGTGCTCAGGTGGTTGACGCGCCAGCTGATCAGCCCTGGGGTGAACGACAGTCGGTGCTCACCGATCCGGACGGCCATGTCCTCTGCTTGGTGGCGCCGACGGTCTGACCGGCCGCTGCCCACATCGGCGGAGCAGCTGCTCATGCGCGATTGGAACGGGGCGCTTGTTACGCTCTGCCCGATTCAGATGGTCAACAGACCGCCGTTGCGTACGGTGTCGTCCTTGATCGCGATGAGATTCGCGGAGACGTACGAAATGTTGTGCGTCTGGTGCCACTCGCTCGGGTAGTAAGTGACCAGCCGTGACGTCTGGAAACGGCACTTGATTTCAGGTACGAACCGAGAATACTTGGCGTCGGTAAAGTACCAGAACGAGTTTTCGTTGTAGAACGCCACGTGGGTCGGATCCTGGTAGGCCCCACGACCGTCGGTGCTGGGTGTCAGCGACAGCAGCATTCCGTTCGGCGCGAGCAGTCGGTACAACTCGTTGAACAGAGCGACTTTGTCCGTCACGTGTTCCAGGAAATCCACTGCCCTGATGACCCCGACGCTGTTGTCAGGCAGGTCGACCCCGTTCGTTATGTTACAGACCATGTCGACGCCCGGCCCGTCGTGGTAATCCAGCCCCAGATAGCCCTCCGGCTTGTTGTGAGCCGCACCGAGGTCGAGCGCCATGAGCCCCTGTCGCCGTGACCAGGTCAGCGCATTCTGTTGAATGTTCCGGTCGTATATGGCCACCGTGCGCTGCTGGATGCGGGCGTTGACTTCCGGGATGCGCTGCGTGTTCTTGGCATGCATGCGCTGCAGGTACAGGCACTTCTGAATATGGTGGAACTCGCTGACCTGGTAGATCCGAGCCATGAGATCGGCGTCGTCAGCGACGTCGAGCGACTCGTCGTAACCGCCAACCTTCTCGTAGATGTCCCGGCGGAAGGCGCGCACGTGGTTCGGCGCGTACCAGATGAAGCTCACGTTGTGCGGCGTCGGCGGCATCGCCCGGCAAACCAGCACCTCGCGGCCGTCCACCTTCTCGTCGTAGTGTCGCCAGCCGAAGGAACTCGCGAAACGGTCTTCGCAGCGGCTACCGTCCTCCTGGATCTGCGCGGTATCGCTGTAGACGAAACCCACCTCCGGGTTGAGGTCGAAGGCAGCGACGATTTCTTGCAGACAGTCGCTGCTGAGCACATCGTCGTCGTCCAACTCCACGAGGATGTCCCCGGCAGCCTCGGCGCAGGCGTACCCCTTGATGGCGCCAACGCCGTTCAGGTTGTCCTGGACAATGAGCCGGACCCGATCGTCATGCAGCTCGGGCCGCCAGCGGGACCCCTGGTTGAGCACGACCACCCATTCCCAGTCGGTGAAAGTCTGCGCCAGCAGTGATTGGAAACACTCGTCGATGAACCGAGTGCGATTGCTTCCGGTGAAGACTGTTACGCGCGGTGTACGCATTGAACGAGTCACCTCCCTGCTCGGGCCGGCGAAGAAGCGGTTGGGACCGCTCGGTACTTCTCCGGAACTGATGACGCGAGCCGCTTGTCCAGCCGGATCGCCGCACTGAAAGCGTTCCGCGCCGCGGCAGTGTCGCCGGATTGGGACAGCAGCATGCCCAGCCGAAGGTAAGCGGTCGATGCTTTGTTGTCGATCGAAACGACCTTGCGGTAAATGTCCACCGACTTCGTCGGCTCCGTACCCTCCAGCGCGATGGCCTTGTTGTAAAGGGCCGGCTTGTAACTGGCGTCGGCGGCCAATGCCTTGTCGTAGCTGCTGATTGCCTCGTCGTTCTGGTTGCGTGACTGGGCAATGAAGCCCAGATTGAACCAGGCAAACTTGTTGTTGACGTCGGCGTCCAGCACCTTCTCGAAGGTGGCCTTCGCTTCGTCGAGGTTACCGGCTTGGCCCTGTTCGACGCCGAGCTTCAGCAGATCCGCCGAGGCGGCCCCGGTGTTGGCGCCACTGTTCGCCTGATCGCTCTTGCCGGAGCTGCTCGGCTGCGCTTTGCCGGGAGATTTCTCGCTGCATGCTGTGGCCCCGGTCAGCAGGATCGCACCACAGGCGAGTGACCCAAGTATCTGACGCGTGCTCATTTATTCTCCTTGAACGATAACAGGGCGGTCCGGCTTGCTGTTCGGCCTACTGACTTGGCTACTGCGACCCGCGCTGCCCGGGCTGTTGGCCGCAGGTCCGGACGCGATGGGTCAGTCGAGTGAAATGCAGGACACCCAGATGTCCGCGCCTCCGCCAGTGAAAGTGAACTGGTAACCGCTGATCGAAAGTGGCTGGATCAGCACTGGATTGACACCCGCACCCGACAGCTGATAGCCGGTTCCGACAGCAATGTCTCCGGCCTGGCACCCGAAATCAACGGGGGTATCCGCGATCACCGTCAGCGGTCCCTGAATATAGGCGGCCTGGATCCCGGTGCCCGCCACTCCCTGCGCGCCCTGCGGTCCCTGAGCGCCGGTGTCACCTTGGGCGCCTTGGAAGCCTTGTGCACCAGCGTCGCCTTGGGTGCCTTGAGTGCCTTGAGTGCCCTGTGCACCGGTGTCGCCTTGGGCGCCTTGAGCGCCTTGAGCACCCGTATCGCCCTGCGCGCCCGTGAGTCCCTGCGT
The DNA here is from genome assembly GCF_042872475.1 of Micromonospora sp. NPDC005252. Classification (NCBI taxonomy): domain Bacteria; kingdom Bacillati; phylum Actinomycetota; class Actinomycetes; order Micromonosporales; family Micromonosporaceae; genus Micromonospora; species Micromonospora sp. NPDC005252. The sequence continues at coordinate 631,285 of NZ_JBIAKN010000003.1, forward strand.
GCCCTGGAAGCCTTGTGCTCCGGTGTCGCCCTGGCTGCCCTGGACGCCCTGCGCACCCGTGTTGCCTTGGGTGCCCTGGAAACCTTGGGTGCCCTGCGCGCCCTCTGCACCGGTCTCGCCCTGGCTGCCCTGGAAGCCTTGAACCCCCTGTGCTCCGGTGTTGCCCTGGTTGCCTTGTGCGCCTTGCGCCCCCTGGGCGCCTTGAGTACCCGTGTTTCCTTGTGCGCCTTGAGCACCCGTGTCGCCCTGGAAGCCTTGAGCCCCCTGGGCGCCGCTGTTGCCTTGAGCGCCGGTGTTGCCTTGGGCGCCCTGGAAACCTTGGCTGCCTTGTGCGCCGGTCTCGCCCTGGGAGCCTTGCGCCCCTTGCGCGCCGGTGCCGCCTTGGGTGCCCTGAAAGCCTTGGGCCCCCTGTGCGCCGGTATCGCCCTGGAGCCCTTGAGCCCCCTGCGGGCCTTGAGTACCCGTGTCGCCCTGGGCGCCTTGAGCACCCGTGTCGCCCTGGGCGCCTTGAGTACCCGTGTCGCCCTGGAAGCCTTGGGCCCCCTGGGCGCCGCTGTTGCCTTGCGCGCCTTGTGCGCCGCTGTCGCCTTGGACACCTTGGCTGCCCTGCGCGCCGGTCTCGCCCTGCCCGCCTTGCGCCCCCTGTGCGCCGGTATCGCCTTGGAGACCTTGAGCTCCCTGCGCGCCTTGAGTACCCGTGTTGCCCTGGGCGCCTTGCGGCCCGATCTCGCCTTGGGCGCCCTGGAAGCCTTGAGCCCCCTGGGCGCCGCTATTGCCTTGTGCGCCGGTGTTGCCCTGGCTGCCCTGCGTTCCCTGCGCGCCTTGCACCCCGGTATCGCCTTGCGCACCCTGGAAGCCTTGAGCCCCCTGGGCGCCGCTGTTGCCTTGTGCACCTTGTGCGCCGGTGTCGCCTTGCGCACCCTGGCTGCCCTGCGCGCCGGTCTCGCCCTGCCCGCCTTGCGCCCCCTGTGCGCCGGTATCGCCTTGGAAACCCTGAGCCCCCTGTGCACCTTGAGCGCCGGTATCGCCCTGGCTGCCTTGAGCACCCGTGTTGCCTTGGGCGCCCTGGAAGCCTTGAGCCCCCTGCGCTCCGGTGTTGCCCTGGGTGCCTTGGGCGCCGTTCTCGCCTTGTGCTCCTTGGCTGCCTTGCGCTCCGGTGTTGCCCTGGCTGCCCTGCGTTCCCTGGGCGCCTTGTGCGCCGGTGCTGCCCTGGGCGCCCTGGAAACCTTGAGTCCCCTGCGCGCCGCTGCTGCCCTGCGCACCGGTGTCCCCCTGGGCTCCCTGTGCGCCGGTGTCGCCCTGTGTGCCTTGGCTGCCTTGTGCGCCGGTGTCGCCCTGCGCGCCCTGGAAACCTTGAGCACCCGTATCGCCTTGTGCGCCTTCAGCACCCGTTTCACCCTGCGCGCCCTGCGCGCCCTGCGCGCCCTGAGTGCCCTTTCCGCCGTGGGGGTGGCCCCGGTCCGGCTGCTTGCCCCCCTTGTCGTGCCCACCCCACGGGCCCTGCCAGCCTTGCGGACCGCAGTCCGGTGGTGTGCCGGGGGAGGGCTTCCACGAATCGTCAGATCCACCGTCGTCTCGGAAGGCAGTCGGCCAGTACAACGGAAGCCCGCCGTACTGGCCGGCCGGACCCGGCGTACCGATATGCATGCCCTGGGGAGATGATTCCGCTTCCTGAGGTGGGGCCGCGGCTGCGGGTCCACCCGTCATCCCGACCAACAGCAGGGCGGAACTCAATCCTGAGGCGGCGCGGCCGTGCTTCAGCCCCCGCCGTAGCCGTCGGTCGTTGCTCATGACCCCTCCAGAGCCGCCCCAGATAGACTCGGAGCTACCTACTCGTGACGAACAGTTGCCGGCGAGTTGCAGACTAAGCGACTGAATTGCCCTACAAGGCGCTTATGCGGCATTTGAGTAGTCCTGACGCCCTGCGTACGCCCTGAGGTCGGCGTCCCTTAGGTGTGGCACCCACCAGGCTGGGCCTCCGCGCCAGCTGTCGGAAAGTGCACCAGGCACGTGGAACGCGACCTGAGCCAGGCTCGACTCGCAAGTTGCCGACGCGGTACTGATAGTGCTTTGGTCTGGTTTGCCCCAATTTGGGGCACCTGAGAGGTTAGCCTCGTCAGCACTATGGACGAGGTTCAGCTACGCAGTCTCCGTCATGATCTGGCTGACTCCGCGCCGGTCGCCTCCACCATGGGCACGACCATGCCTTCCACGCGCGCGCCGACGAACGACACCTGCCTCCTTTCCGCCGCGTCCGGGCTTCTTTTCGGGCGCCCAGCCGGAGGTCGATCTACCGATCCGCAGCGTGCGCGGCCGCGGACAGTGCGGGGCCAGTCGGTGATGGCGGAGCGGGTCGAGGCGAATTCAGCGACCGGATCGCCGCTCGGAGTACCGCACCCCGCCGCCGCAGGGCTCATGAAGGAGGTTGAGAGATGTGTGATCCGCCATTCGTGAAAATCTTCTTCCCCGCCGCTGACGGACGCGGGCTGACGCGGCCGGCCGCGCCCCTCGCCCGGGCGACCCGAGCGGCCGGGCGTGCCGTGGTGTCCGCGCTCACCGCCGTCGTCGCCGGTACCGCGGCCGACAGTGGCCCGTCCAGCCTGGACGCCGTCCCGGCCGGTGACCTCGGGGCGGCCCTCCTGTTCGGCGGTGGAGGACGGCCGCTGGCGGACGGCGGATCCGGTCCGACAGCAGCGGCGTTGCACCGCGGCGTATCCGAGCGTCTCCGGTCGGAGGCTGCCGACCCCCCGCTGGTCGCCGCGCAGGTCGTCGGCCGCAAAGCGGAGCTGCCCCTCGCGCTGGCCACGCGCGACACCGCCACGTTCCACCAGGCCGGGCAGCGCCTGCTCCGCGAACCCGCCTTCGCCGAGGCCGCCGGCACGGTGGCCCGGCAGAGGGCGGCCCGACCCAGTCCGGTGGCCGTACTCGACCGCCAGGCCACGGACGACACGGCGTCCCGATGATCCGCTGGCTCGTCACCGGCGCCGGCGGCATGCTGGGGCGCGACATCGTCGAGGTGTTACGCGCCCGACCCGGCACGGTGGTCACCGCCGCCGCTCACGACGAAGTCGACATTACCGACGCGGCGGCCGTCGCCCGGGCCGTTCCGGGGCACGACATCCTGGTCAACGCCGCAGCATGGACCGACGTGGACGGTGCAGAGACGGCCGAGGAACTCGCCACAGAGGTCAACGGTCACGGCGTGCGACACCTGGCTGGCGCCTGCGCCGACCACGGCGTGCACCTGATTCATGTATCCAGCGACTACGTGTTGGCCGGGGACGGGAGGGCGCCGCTGGACGAGGCGGCTCGGCCGGCCCCCGTCAACGCGTACGGGCGCAGCAAACTCGTCGGCGAGCGGGCGGTGCGCGCGATCCTGCCGCACAGCGGTTACGTGGTGCGTACCGCCTGGCTCTACGGCGACCACGGCCCCAACTTCGTGGCGACCATGCTCCTGCTCGCGGCGAACCGGCCCGACGTGCAGGTGGTGGCCGATCAGCACGGGCAGCCGACGTGGTCGGCGATGCTCGCCGAGGGGATCGCCAACCTCGGCGACGCCGCCCACGCCGGCCGACTCACCGCCGGGATCTACCACGGCGTCGCCGGAGGGCGCACCACCTGGTACGGCCTGGCCCGTGCCGTTTACGAGGAATGCGGTCTGGACCCGGACCGCGTCCGACCGACCACCACCGACCGCTTCCCGCGACTGGCGCGCAGGCCGGCGTTCAGCGTGCTCACGCGCCGACGGTGGGCGGAAGCTGGCCTAGAGCTGATGGACGACTGGCGTATCCAACTTCGTGCTGCTCTGCGTAGCCCCGGGCTCGCGAAACTGGCCGAGGCTGCGCGAACGGTCCCCTCCGGTGCCGCGCGACCCCGCACGACCATCACGCCCGGTGCGTGGTCGAAGACGCCGTCCGCGGTGCGGGTGACGGCGAACGCGAGCGGCGGTCCGCAGAGCGTGTGAGCGGCGTCGTCTGCGTGACCTGGGCGTCTACTCGTCGGCTGCCTGGCCCGGAGGACAGGCCGGGGAGTCGTCCGGTGATTCCGCCGGTTGGTCGGCCTGACCGCGACGGATCGGCGTCAGATGTAGATCTTCTTGGCGTACTCCGGGCCGTAGTGCCTCTCCAGGTCCTCCAGGCTCTCGGGCGGCCCCTCGACCTCCTTGATCAGGCGTGCGCGGGTCGGCAGCGCGTCGGGCTGCCAGGTCTCCGGCTGCCACAGCGCGGACCGCAGGAACGCCTTCGCGCAGTGGTAGAAGATCTGCTCGATCTCCACCACCACGGCGAGCACCGGCCGGTGCCCCTTGACGACCATGTCGTCGAACCAGGGCGCGTCGCGTACCAGGCGGGCCCGCCCGTTGATGCGCAGCGTGTCGGTGCGACCCGGGATCAGGAAGAGCAGCCCGACGTGCGGGTTGTCCAGGATGTTGCGGTAGCCGTCGGCCCGCTTGTTGCCCGGCCGCTCCGGCAGCGCGATGGTCGTGTCGTCCAGCACCAGCGCGAACCCGGCCGGGTCGCCCTTGGGGGAGACGTCGCAGCTGCCGTCCGCGCCGGCCGTCGCCATCAGGCAGAACGGCGCGGCGGCGAGCCACTGCCGGTCCCGCTCGTGCAGGCGGGCGCGATCCTTGTTGGCGGCGCGCGCGCTCGGCGTGCCGAGCAGCTCGCGCAGTTCCTCGTGCGAAGTGATCTCCACCGTCACGCGATCCTCCCCCAGCCGTTGACCCGGGTGGCGGCGCCACCGTCGCCAGCCTAGGCCCGCGTGGCCAGCGCGAGGTTTGCCCCCGGTCGCCCGGGGTACGGCCTCACCCGACACGCCCGCCGCTCGTACCGTCCGCGGAGAAGCCGACCAGTGGAGGCCGGGAGATGGAGAGCCGACTCAAGGTGCTGGGGCACCCAGTCCATCCGATGCTTGTCATGTTCCCGGTCGCGCTGTTGGTCACCGCAGTGCTCTTCGACATCATCGACACGGTCGGCGGGCCGGACTTCCTCGGCGAGGTCGCGTACTGGAACATCACCGTCGGCCTGATCGGCGGCCTGCTCGCCGCGGCGGCCGGCTCGTTCGACCTGCTGGCGATCCCGACCGGCACCCGCGCGAAGCGGGTGGGTCTGCTGCACGCGGGCGCCAACGTCGCGGTGATCCTGCTCTTCGCCGCCGTGTGGGTCGTCCGGCTCAACGCCGATTCGCGGGCCGCCGGCGGCGCGCTGATCGCCATCGAGGTCGTCGCGGTGGCGATCCTCGGCATCAGCGCCTGGCTCGGCGGCGAACTGGTCGACCGGCTCGGTGTGGGCGTCGACCGCGACGCCGGTCTGGATGCGCCCAGCTCACTGCGGCCCACCACGGCCACCCGGCGGATCGGAGACGTGCGATGAGCGAGCAGCAGCAGACCGGCGGCTTCGGCCGGGGGTGGCGCGGCCGGCAACAGGGCTGGGACCCGATGGGCGAGTTGCAGTCGCTGCGCGCCGAGCTGAGCCGGCTGGTCGGCGGCCGGGCCGGGTCGTCCGACGTCGAGCTGACCGAGACCGCGGACGGCTGGCAGGTCGTCGTTCGGCTGCCGGGCGTCGCGCCCGAGGAGGTGGCCGTCGAGCTGGACGACCGCGAGCTGTGCGTGCGGGCCCGCTCCGAGGCGGAGGTCAACGCCGATCAGGGCATTCCCGGGGGCTTCGAGACGCGCGGTTTCGAGTACCGCATCGACCTGCCGTCCCGGGTCGACCCGGAGGGCATCGACGCGGTGATGGACCACGGGCTGCTGCGCGTCCGGCTGCCCCGGGCGGCGCGACCCACGGCGCGCACCATCACCGTCGGCCGCGCCGGGCCGCGCTCGGGCGGCCTCTCCGGTGGTACGCCGATAGCGGCCGATCCCGCCGCGGACCGGGAGCTGCACCACCCGGACAGCGTCGGCGAGATCGACCGGGAGTAGCGCGCCACGTGGTCACCCCGTCCCTGCTCGGCCCGACGGCGGGGCGAGTCGAAGACGTGCGCCGGATCGCGGTGCTGCGCGCCAACGCCCTCGGCGACTTCATCTTCGTTCTGCCGGCGTTGGACGCGTTGCGCGCCGCGTACCCCTCGGCGGAGATCGTGCTGCTCGGGGCGCCGTGGCACGCGAAGCTCTGGCGCGACCGGCCCGGCCCGGTGGACCGGGTGCTGGTGGTGCCGCCGGGCCCCGGCATCCGGGAGCCGGAGGCCGGTGAGCCGGCGTCCACGATCGACGACTTCGTGACGGCGGCCAGCGGCGAGGGTTTCGACCTGGCGGTGCAGGCCCACGGCGGTGGCGCGAACTCCAACCCGTTGATCAGCCGCCTCGGTGCCCGGGTGACGGTCGGGTTGCGCGCCGAGGACGCGCCGCCGCTGGACCGGTGGGTCCGCTACGTGTACTACCAGCACGAGGTGATCCGCTATCTGGAGGCGGTGGCCCTGGTGGGCGCTCCGGCGACCACCATCGTGCCGACGCTCGCGGTCACCGACGCGGACCGGGCCGAGGCCGAGCAGGTGCTCGGCCCGCCGGCCCGCCCTCGGGTGGCGCTGCATCCGGGCGCTTCCGACACCCGCCGCCGCTGGCCGGCCGAGCGGTTCGCCGAGGTGGCCCGTGCGCTGCACGGCGACGGGTACGAGGTGCTGGTGACCGGTACGCCCTCCGAGCGGGAGGTGGTGGACCAGGTGGCCGCGGCGGCGGGGGTGCCGGTCCGGCCGCAGGTGGGCACGCTCAGTCTCGGCGGGCTGGCCGGCTGCTACGCCGGTTGCGCGCTGGTCGTCTCCAACGACACCGGCCCGCTGCACCTGGCCGCCGCGGTGGGCACGTCGACGGTGGGCATCTTCTGGGTCGGCAACCTGATCAACACGGCGACGCCGTTGCGCGGCCGGCACCGGCCGATCAGCTCCTGGACGGTGCACTGCCCGGTCTGCGGCGTGGACTGCACGCCGGGCATCTACCCGCACCGGCCGGGCGACGGCGAGTGCCCGCACCGCGACTCGTTCGTCATCGACGTGCCGGTGGCCGAGGTGCTGGAATCGGCCCGCGAACTGCTCAGCCCGTAGGCGGCGCTCAGGCCGGCTGTGGGGTGTCCTCGTCGGCGAGGACAACCTCCCACGCCTCCACGTCCCGTTCGGTGACCGTGGTGGGGGTCTCCAGGTGGTAGGCGCCGCTGGGCAGGATGCCCGCCCCGCCGTGGCGGGCCAGCACCGCGAGCTGGGCGGCCACGTCCTCGCCCTGGTGTCTCTCGTGCACCCGCCGCCAGAAGTCGAAGCCCCCGGAGTCGACGAGCTTGGCCCGGTCGTAGAGCACGCACCCGCCGATCCAGGACACCTTGTACGCCCGCCACGCGCCCGGCGGCAGCGCCAGCTCGGCGGTGACGTGCAGCAGGTTGGCCGCCGAGTGGATGCGGGCCCGGTCCCACTCGGCGGTGCCCGGCCGGATCCGCTCCGGGACGGGCCGGCCGGCCCACTCCTCGTAGTGCCGGTGTGTGTCCGGTCGTACGTCCTCGGTGTACGACAGGCCGTGCACGCCGCTGCCGACGAACCCGCAGCCCAGCTCCTCGATCGCGGTGACCAGCCGGTGCAGCGCCCCGGGTTCCAGCCAGACGTCGTCGTCGAGGTTGAGCACGTACCGGGCGGAGGACGCGGCGAGCAGATAGGCACGGTGCTCGGCCAGCCCGCGGCGCGGCAGCCGGCGGGTCAACAGCACCGGGTGGCCCGCGTGGCGTAGCGCCCGGACCATGGTGGCCGCGGCGGGGTGGGCGTACGCCGGATCGCCGTCGGACTGGTCGCTGACCACCACGCCGAAGCCGGGAACCCCGCCCTGGGCGGCGAGCCCGGCCAGGGTGACGGCCAGTTCGGCGGGCCGGTTACGGGTCGGGACCAACACGTCGACCAGCCGGTCGGCACGGAACTCCGCCGGGGTGCCGAGGGCGAGGGGCCGGTTCACGACGCCTGGGTGCGGGGGCTCAGCGACGGGTCGGTGGCGTGCGACGACGGGTCCTGGCTGTGTGACCGGATCCGGTCGATGATCGCCGAGGTGGACCTGTCCGGCACGTACCCCAGCGTGCGCACCTGACCGCCGAGTCGGCGTACCAGCGGCGCCTCCGGCACCAGCTCCGGCGGATAGTCGCCGCCCTTGACGTACACGTCGGGCCGGACCGCCTCGATCAGCGCGGCGGGCGAGTCCTCCTCGAACACCACCACGTGATCCACGCAGGACAGCGCGGCCAGCAGGGCGCCTCGGTCCTCGACCGGGTTGACCGGTCGGTCCGGCCCCTTGAGCCGGCGTACGCTGCCGTCCGAGTTGACCGCCACGATGAGCAGGTCGCCCAGGGCACGGGCCTGTTCCAGGTAGCGCACGTGCCCGGGGTGTAGCACGTCGAAGCAACCGTTGGTGAACACCACGGACCGGCCCGCCTCGCGATGCTCGGCGACGATCGCGTCCAGTTCGTCGGTGCCGACCACCGCCGGGTGCCCGACGGTCTCCGGTGGCATGTCGAGGGCGGCCAGCAGGTCGTTGCGCAGGCACACACAGGTGCCGGTGTCGGACACGGTGATGGTGGCCGCGAGCTGGGCGAGTTGCGCGGCGGTGGGCAGCGGCGCGTCGGCGGCCAGGGCCAGCGTCATCGCCGCCAGGTACGCGTCTCCCGCGCCCACCGCGTGGCTCGCGGGGACCGGGATGCTGTGGCTGCGCCGCCGTTCCCCGTCCGCGCCGCCGACCACCGCGCCGTCGGTGTCCAGGGTCACCGCGACCACGTCCGCGCCGGTGTGCGCGCGCAGCTCGGCGAGGCGCGACTCGGCCAGTACGGCCCGGTCGACGCCCGCTCCGGCCTCGGTGTTCACTGTGACGCCGGTGCCGGTGACGCTGAGGCCGTCGCCGGTGAGGGCCACCCGACCCTCGCTCGGGGTGGGCTCGCCGACCGGGCCGGGCCGGTCGTCCGCGCGGGCCCCGCCCGGAGCGGCGCCGACGCTCAGCTCGGACGGCCCGTCGGCCGGATCGTTGTCGGGGTGTTCCAGGTGCAGGTCGGTGCCGGCGGTCGAACGGTTCGGGCCACCGGCACGGGCCAGCAGCCGGGTCGCCTCGGCGAAGCTGGGGGTGACCACCGTCGGCGCGAGCCCTCGCCAGTCGGCGAGGTCGTGGGCGTCCAGCGCGACCGTGGCGTACCGCTCGCGCTGTTCGACCAGCCACGCGCGGACCGGCGCGGACAGCGCACCCAGACCGTAGTCGCAGACCACCAGGGTCGGCGCCTCTCCGCCGGCAGCGGCGCGCAGCTCCTCGGTGGCGCAGTCCAGCGCCGTGAGCAGCCGGTCCACCCCGTCCGGGTCGAGAGCGTCGTCCGCGTCGCCGGAGTCCTCCCGGAGCAGGATCTGGTTGCCGGCGAGCATCCGCCGCTTCACGGGGGTGGGCCGACCGGGCTGGTTGACCGTACGGTCCCAGACGCCGGCCCGGTCCAGACAGTCGTGCAGTTCGTCGCCGGCGACGTCGGCGCCGACCGGCGCCACCAGCACGGCCCGACCGCCGAGGGTGGCGACGTTGACCGCGGTGTTCGCGGCCCCACCGGCGGCGGAGATCCGTCGGCGCAGGGTGAGGACCGGGGCGGGCGCCTCCCGGCAGAGCCGGTCGGAGTCGGCGAACCGCCACTCGTCCAGCATGGCGTCGCCGACGATCAGGACCGGGCGCCCGAGCCAGCTCTCCACGACGGTGGCGAGCCGGCGCTGTTCCGCTGCTGCTCCTGCCATGCCTCCCCGGGTCCCCAGCGGCCCTCCGGACAAACCCCGCGCCGGGACCGGCTGCGCCGCGGGTCCGCGACCTTTCGTCCCACCCTCGTCGACGGGGTGCCCGTCGTACCGACGTGGGGTGTTTCGGGCGTTGGAGGCCGGGAAGGGAATTGAGGTACCCCGGAGAGGAGATGTACCGAGATGGCAGCGACACTGCAGGGCAAGAGGATCGCCTTCCTGGCCGCCGACGGCGTCGAGGAGGTCGAGTACGTCCAGCCGCGCGAGGCGGTCGAGAACGCCGGCGCGACTGCCGAGCTGGTCTCGCTCAAGGCCGGTTCCATTCAGTCCTTCAACCACCTGGACCAGTCCAAGACGTACGACGTGGACGTCACCGTCGACAAGGCGGACGCCGCCGGGTACGACGCGCTGGTGCTGCCGGGCGGGGTGGCGAACCCGGACTTCCTGCGGTCCGACCCGGACGCGGTGCGGTTCGTGAAGGCGTTCTTCGACGCCGGCAAGCCGGTCGGGGTGATCTGTCACGGCCCGTGGACGCTGATCGAGGCGGACGTGGTCCGTGGCCGGCGGATCACCTCCTGGCCCAGCCTGCGCACGGATCTGACCAACGCCGGCGCCACCTGGGTCGACGAGGAGTGCGTGACGGACGGCAACCTGACGAGCAGCCGCAACCCCGACGACCTCCCCGCCTTCTGCGCAAAGATCACCCAAACCTTCACCACCCCCTGACCCCCCACCCCCACCCTGTTGATCATGAAGTTATTGCCGGCTCACCCGGCGTGTCGTGGCAACAACTTCATGATCGACCGGGGTGGCGGCGGGGTGGCGGCGGGGTGGGGGTATGGGACCGGTGGGGTTTTTCTCGGGTATCGGGCATGTTCTCCGGTGGTCGGGAAAGAGGGCTTGATGACCACCGAAGCCTCTGCCGCGCCGGTACTGAATCGCCAGCAGATCCGGCTGCTGATGCTGGGCCTGATGACGGGCATGCTGCTGGCCGCCCTCGACCAGACCATCGTCGGCACGGCCCTGCCGACCATCGTCGGTGAGCTGGGTGGAATCAACCACTACTCGTGGGTGGTCACGGCGTACCTGCTCGCCTCGACCGCGTCGACCCCGCTGTACGGCAAGATGGCCGACCTGTACGGGCGTCGCCCGGTCTTCCTCTTCTCGATCGGCACGTTCCTGCTCGGGTCGCTGCTGGCCGGCTTGTCGCAGAACATGACCCAGCTGATCGTCACGCGGGGCCTCCAGGGGCTCGGTGCCGGTGGTCTGCTGACGCTGGCGTTCACGATCATCTCGGACGTGGTCTCACCTCGGGAGAGAGGCCGCTACCAGGGTCTGTTCGGGGCGGTGTTCGGCATCGCGTCGGTGGCCGGCCCGCTGGTCGGTGGGTACTTTGCCGAGACCGACTGGCGGTGGATCTTCTACATCAACGTGCCGCTGGCGATCCTGGCCATCGTGGTCTGCTACCACGTGATGCGGCTGATCCCCTTCGAGCGCCGGGACCACGCGATCGACTGGCTCGGCGCCGGCCTGCTGGTGGCCGCGGTGAGCTGCCTCCTGCTCGCGCTGAGCTGGGGCGGAAACGAGTACCCGTGGGGTTCCGGGCTGATCATCGGCCTCTTCGTCGCCGGTGCGGTGCTGGCCGTGCTCTTCGTGCTCCAGGAGGCGCGGGTCGCCGAGCCGATCCTGCCGCTGCGGCTGTTCCGCAGCGCCACGTTCGCGCTGGCCAACTCCGCCGGCTTCGTGCTCGGTCTGGTGATGTTCGGGTCGATCATCTTCATTCCGCTGTACCTCCAGATCGTCAAGGGCGCCTCGCCGACCCGCAGCGGTCTGCTGATGCTGCCGATGATGGCCGGCATCATCGTGACCTCGATCCTCACCGGCCGGGCGATGAGCCGGATCGGCCGGTACAAGTGGTTCCCGGTGGCCGGGGCGGTCACCCTGCTGGTCGGCATGCTGCTGTTCACCCGGTTGCAGGTGGGTACGTCGCTCTGGGTGGCGTTCGGCTTCATGGTGGTGATCGGCGTCGGCCTCGGTCTGTGCATGCAGTCGCTCGTCCTTGCGGTGCAGAACGCGGTCTCCGTCCGCGACCTGGGCGCCGGTACCTCGTCGGCGACGTTCTTCCGGTCGCTGGGTGGTTCGTTCGGGGTGGCGATCCTCGGCACGGTGCTCTCGTCGCGGCTCAACTCGCAGCTCGCCGACCGGCTGCCCGGTGCGATCGCCCAGCTTCCACCGGAGCAGCGGGCCGCGGTCGCGGCGAGTGGCGGCACGAACATCTCGATCAACGACCCGGCGACCATCATGGCCCTGCCCGGCGCCGTCCGGGCCGCCATCCAGGCGTCGTTCGTGGAGTCGCTGCACCTGGTCTTCCTGACCACCGGGCTCGTCGCCATCGTGGCGGTGCTGGTGACCCTGGCGCTGCCGAACAACGAGCTGCGGGGTGCCGGTCCGCAGGGCGCCAAGGGCGGGGCCGACCCGCTCGGCGGTGAGGCTCCGGCGCCGGGCGGCAAGCCGCTGACCCGCGAATCCAAGGACGAGGCGGCCGCCGACATGAACGCCAAGTCCCAGACGATGATCTGACCGTCCTCGGCCGATCGCCGGGACGGCTCCGCGACGACGGGCACACTCCCGAATGAGCGGTGCCCCGTCGCGCTCCGACTCCAGCCAGATCAGAGAGCTATTTCTGGAACATCACCGAAGCGACGGCCGACCCTGCCGTCAAGGAGCTGCACGAGCGCACAGCACCGCCCTACTTGAGGATCAGCCGGTTGGTCTGCTCGAAGACGTCCAGGTCGGCCAGGGTTTCCAACACCGATCCGGAGAGCGGTGTGGGGAACCTGTCGCGGGGGAAGAAGCCGGCGTCGGTGGTCTCGTCGGTGACCCGGGTCAGCTGCCCGTCCCACTCCTCGACCTTGAACGCCGTGGTGAAGACCTGGTACGTGTGCCCGTACATGTTGGTGCTGGTCCGGTCCGGGCCGGTGTAGAGGGCGAACGCGCAGACCCGCAGCGCCCGCAGTCCGGTCTCCTCGCGGACCTCGCGGACCGCGCAGTCGGCTATCGACTCGCCCAGCTCCATCGCCCCGGCGGGCATGGCCCACTGACCGTTGTCCGAGCGTCGGATGAGCAGGATGCGCCCCGCGTTGTCGCTGACCACGGCACGGGCGCCGACGAACATCAGCGTCCGGTCGCCGGCGAGCGCGCGCAACTGCCCTACGTATGAGTCGGCCCAGGAGATGCTCACCTGCGACAATTTACGGGGGTTCCCAACGTGTGACCGCCGACACTAGCTTGTTACCCATGCGTAGCACGATGATGGACGCCCCCCTGCAGGTCTCCCGGATCCTCGACCACGGCGCAGGGGTGCACGGCACGGCCGAGGTGGTCACCTGGACGGGCGCCGAACCCCGCCGGATGACGTACGCCGAGGTGGGCCGCACCGCCGCCCGGTTGGCCCACGCGCTGCGCGACGAGTGCGGCGTCACCGGCGACGAGCGGGTCGCCACCTTCATGTGGAACAACAACGAGCACCTGGTGGCCTACTTCGCGGTGCCGAGCATGGGCGCGGTGCTGCACACCCTCAACCTCCGGCTCTTTCCCGACCAGCTCACCTACATCGCCAACCACGCGCAGGACCGGGTGGTGCTGGTCGACAGCACGCTCATCCCGCTGCTGGCCAGGGTGATCGGCGAGCTGAACACGGTGCGGCACGTGGTGGTGGTCGGCGGTGGCGACCCGGCCCCGCTGGTGGCGGCCGCCGGAGACCGGATCACCGTGCACCACTGGGACGCGCTGCTGGCCGACCGGCCCGAGGTGTACGACTGGCCCGAGGTCGACGAGCGCGACGCCGCAGCGCTCTGCTACACCTCGGGCACCACCGGCAACCCGAAGGGCGTGGCCTACTCGCACCGGTCCATCTACCTGCACTCGTTGCAGGTCTGCATGCCGGAGGGCTTCGGTCTCGGGCCGACCGACCGGGAACTGGCCATCGTGCCGATGTTCCACGCCATGTCCTGGGGCCTGCCCTACGCGGCGTTCCTCTCCGGCGCGTCGTTGATCATGCCGGACCGGTTTCTCCAGGCCGCGCCGATCGCCGAGATGATCGCCGCCGAGCGGCCCACCCTGGCCGGCGCGGTGCCGACCATCTGGACCGACCTGCTGGCCTACCTGGACAGCCACGAGGTGGACACGTCCTCGCTCACCGAGGTGATCGTCGGTGGCTCGGCCTGCCCGCCGGCGTTGATGCACGCGTTCGACGAGCGGCACGGGATCGACGTCATCCACGCCTGGGGGATGACCGAGATGTCGCCGCTGGGATCGGTCTCCCGCCCGCCCGCCGGGGCGACCGGCGAGCAGGCCTGGCGCTACCGCTACACGCAGGGTCGCGTGCCGGCCGGGGTGCAGGCGCGCATCGTCGGGCCGCTGGGCGAGCCGCTGCCCGCCGACGGCACGGCCGTGGGCGAGTTGGAGGTCCGCGGGCCGTGGGTGACCGCGCGGTACGTCGGTGACGACGCCCCGGATGAGGAGAAGTTCCGCGACGGCTGGCTGCGTACCGGCGACGTGGGCATGCTCTCCTCGGACGGGTACATCACGCTTACCGACCGGGCGAAGGACGTGATCAAGTCCGGCGGCGAGTGGATCTCGTCGGTGGAGCTGGAGAACGCGCTGATGGCGCACCCGGCCGTGCTGGAGGCGTGCGTGGTGGGCGTGCCGGACGAGCGGTGGGACGAGCGGCCACTGGCGACCGTGGTGGTCCGCGAGGGTGCGTCGGTGACCGCCGAGGAGTTGCGGGACTTCCTGGCCGGCTCGGTCGCCCGGTGGCAGTTGCCCGAGCGGTGGGCGTTCATCGACACGGTGCCGAAGACCAGCGTCGGCAAGTTCGACAAGAAGGTCGTCCGTTCGCGGTACGCCGACGGTGAGCTGACTGTCCGGGAGCTGACAGCACCGTAACGTTTTACCGGGCACTGTCGCCTGTTGGGCAGAGGAGTACTCCTGACATTCCTCCCCAGGGGCGGCCCCGGCGTTCGCACCGCGCCGGGGCCGCCCGCTCCACACGGGGTGATCCCGCACCGTCATTGTTGCGAAACTTGTTCGCGTCTGTCCTGATGACGGGGAAATCGGGTGTCCAGCGACCCGTTCAGGCGTCACTGGTGGTGATCAGCACCTTGCCCACCGCCGAGTCCTCGACCGCCTGGTGCGCGGCCGCCGTGTCGGCAAGCGGATAGTGGTGCAGCGGCAGACCGGCGTCCGCGCCGACCCGGAGGCCGCCCTGGCTGGCCGCCGCCGCCACGTCGATCACACCCTGCGCCTTGGCCGCCTTCGGCTCCGTGTAGACCAGCACGAACTGCCAGCGGGCGTTCGGCGCCATCATCGGCCGGATCGGGATGGTCACCTCGCCCCCGCCGTCGTCGGCGTACATGCAGACCGCGCCGCCGTGCCGCAGCACCTGGGCGTCGACCGCGGCGTTCCGGCCGGGGGAGACCTCCACGATCGTGTGCACCCCGTCGGGAGCGATCCTGCGGACCTCCTCGACCACGTCCTGCTCTCGATAGTTGATGACGTAGGAGGCGCCGGCCGCCGCCGCGAGCTGCCCCTTCTCCGCGCTGCTCACCGTGGCGATCACCGTCGCGTCGGCCCAGCGGGCGAGCTGGATCGCCGCGTTGCCGACCGCGCCCGCCCCGCCCTGCACCAGCACGGTGTGATCGGCCAGCGCACCGGCGCGCAGCGCGTCGGGCATGAACTCGCCGGCCGTCAGACAGCGGTGCGCGGTGAGGAACGGGATGCCCAGGCTGGCTCCCAACTCGAACGAGGCGTCGCCCAGGGGAACCGCCTGCCGCACCGGCACCAGCGTGTACTCCGCGGCGGTGCCCCACGGCCGCTGCCAGGCAGCCTCCCAGATCCAGACCCGCTCGCCGATCAGCTCACGGTCGACCCCCTCGCCGACCGCCTCCACCACGCCCGCGCCGTCCTGCCCGGGGATCTGCCACCCGTCCGGCGGGAAGGCACGCCGCGACTTCCAGTCCGTCGGGTTCACCCCGGACACCGCCAGCCGGACCAGCACCTCGCCGGCCCCCGGCTCCGGCACCGGCCGGTCGACCAGCTCCAGCACGGAAGGGTCGCCGTTGCGCTCGTACACGATGGCTTTCATTCGTGGCTCCTACCCCGCTCGGCCCGCGTCAACCCAGCCCCTCCACCAGCTCCGGCGTCAACTCACCGATCGACCCCAGCGTCACGACCGCGAGCCCGGCGGCGTCCGGGTCGAGGGGGTACGACCCGTGGGGCACCGCCACCACCTTCATCCCCGCCGCCGCGGCCGACCGCACGCCGTTGGACGAGTCCTCCACGGCCGCGCAACGGGTCGGGTCGACGCCGAGGCGCCGCGCGACGGTCAGGTACACGTCCGGCGCCGGCTTGCCCCGCTCGGTCTCCTCGGTGGAGAGGGTCGCGCCGAACGCGCCGGTCAGGCCGGTGGCGTCCAGCGCCGCCGCGATCAGCCGGGTCGGCGACGAGCTGGCCAACCCCAGCGGCCACCGCGCGGCCAGCCGGCGTACGACCTCGTCGGCACTGTCGATCAGCGGTACGTGCTCGGTGTAGCGTCGGGCCATCTCCCGCACCACCTCGTCGGCGACCTGCTCGGCGCTGCGGCGCACGCCCAGCTCACCGCTGAGGTAGCGGGCCCACTCCCCGGTGCTCATGCCCATCAGCCGGCGCTGGGTGTCCGGCTGCCAGGACCCACCGTGTGCCGCCACGTACGCCCGCCGGACCTCCTCCCAGACCGGTTCGGAATCCACGATCACGCCGTCCAGGTCGAAAACCACCGCATCCACCACGGGCCCATCCTGCCCGAGAGGCGGACCGCCGGTCAGCCGGGCAGCGCGGGTAGGCCGATCGGGCTGTTCGGGGGGATCACCGTGTGACACGACCGGGCCATCGGCTCCAGCAGCTCACGCAGCCGGTCGGTGTCGTCCGGGCCGAGAGCCCGCCACGGATGTGCGGCGGCGCGGTCGGTGGCGTCCTCGATCGCCTGGAACCCGGCGTGACCGACGTCGGTGGCCGTGCCGTCCCCGGTCAGCCAGCCGCGCTGGGCCAACCGTTCGCGGGCGGCCCGCCACTGCTCCTCGGACCAGCCCCGGCCGAGCAGGTTCTCCGCCGACATGTCCACCGCGATCCGCCAGGCCAGCGTCTCCACCGGGTCCAGGCCGGCGGCCACCAGGGCGGCGATGTGCCCGTCGCCCCGCAGCTCCCGCAGCGTGGTCGCGGCCTGCCAGAGGCGGGCGAGAGGGTATTCCCCGACCGGCAGCGCCGCGTTGGCCGCGCCGAGCACCCGACCGGCGGTCTGCGCCGCCGAGGCGGCCCGTTCCAGCAGGTCGGCGGCCTCGGCCAGGTGCGCCTCGGGCAGCTCGTAGGTCAGCTCCGCGAGGGCCTGCACGGCGCCGGTCAGCCGGGCGCGCAGCGCCTCCTGCGGGGTGGCCAGCCGCCAGACCGCCGGCAGGGCCCGGCTCACCATGGGTGGTGCGAAATTGAAGAATGCGGCGATGACCGGGGCGGCCTCGGCGGCGCCCAGCGGCGCGGCCCGGCCGGCGAAGTAGCCCCGCCAGTAGCCGCGCAGCCCGACCGCCTCGTGCGCCGCCCGGGCCCGAGGGTGGAAGTAGGTGACCGCGTGCACCGGCTCGAAGTGCGTCCACAGCAGCCGGGCGGTCCGCCCGGGCTCGTCCAGCGCCGTCACGTGCACCTCCGCGTCCCGGGTCCGCATGGTCACCCCGGACGGCGGGCCGCCCGGGGTGACGCCGAACCTACTGCCGGAGGGTGACGGGCAGGAAGCCCCATGTGAACAAGTCCATCGCGCCGCGGCGACAACCGGGGCGATCCGGACGGGTCACTGGGCGGCGAGCACGTCCACCACGAAGCGCAGCGGACCGGTCGGACGCCCGTTGGCGTTGGCCTCGTCGTTGCCGTACGCCAGCTCGCCCGGGATGTCGAGCTGCACCCGGCTGCCCACGGTCACGCCCACCAGACCCTGGTCCCAGCCGGGGATGACCTGACCCACGCCGATGGGGAAGCTGGCCGGCTGGCCGGCGTTCCAGGACGAGTCGAACTCCTTGCCGTCCTTGAAGAAGACGCCCACGTAGTTGGTGGTGATGGTCTGGCCCTTCTTCACCGCCGGGCCGGTGCCCTTGATCACCGGGGTGACGGTGAGCTTCTTCAGCTCACCCTTGCCCGCCGCCACCGTCGGCTTGGTGCCCAGCGCCGGGTCGGCGCCCGCGGGCAGCTGCGGAGCCGGGGGCGCGGTGGGGGCGTCCGCGGCCGGGGCGGAGGCGGACGGGGTCGCACCTGCCTGGTTGGCCGGCTTGTCGTCGCTCCGGTTCCGGTCGATCCACACGAAACCGCCGATCAGCAGCGCCATCACGGCGACGCCGGCGAGGCCGCCCGCCCACGCCTGGCGGCGGCGCTTCGCCTCGGCGGCCTTCTGCGCGGCCAGCTGGGCGGCCAGCCGCCGACCCGCCTTCGTCGCCGGGCTCTGGCCCTCCGACCGGTTCTCCTGCGTGCGCTCGCTCACGTCGTCGACTCCCTGCTGCGAAGGTGTGGCCGGCACCCGGTGCCGGGGGGAAAGCCGACGCACACGGTACCCGCACGGCGGCCTGCCGTGCCCGCCCCGGATGCCTCGGATCGCCCAGCGACGCCCTCGCGGGACGTTATTTCGGGATCACCATGAAGTCGGTCACGAACGACGTCACGCCCCCGTCGGCCGCGCGCCCGATCCAGGTGCCGTAGCAGCCGTCCCCCCAACCCGTGGCCACGGTGACGACATTGGCGCCGGTGGCCTCGTCGAGGACTGCGGTGATCAGACCCCGGACCGGCGAGACGGGCAGCTCCTCGGGGATGAACACCTCCTCCACCTGGTCGTGGTCCCAGCCGTCGAGGACGGCGAGCGCCGTCGGGTCGGCGAGCGTGCCGGCGCCCGCGTCCACCCCGTACCCGAAGTAGTCGTCCGGGCCGAGCGCGGCGACGTCCTGGTCGCCCGCGACGGCCGGCTCCCAGCGAATCGCCGGCTCGTCGGAGACCACCAGTTGCAGCGCGGCCACCCGCCGGTCCACCTCGGCGCCCTCCCGGAGCACCACGGCCACCCAGGCGCGGGCGGGATACCGCCCCGGCGCGACAGTCACCGTGTACGGCTCGGCTTCCGGGCAGACCAGCGGGTCGCACCCGACCACCCGGCCGGTGGGCAGCACGACGTCATCCACGGGATGGGCCTCGATCAGGTACGCGCCGTACTCGTCGGTGAAGCGGGCACCCGGCGTCAACAACCGGTCCAGGTCAGGGGTGTACGGCATACGGGGCTCCTCCGGTGGCCAACGGCCGGCGGAGCGTACCCGGTCCGGCGGACACCCTTCGTCGCCGCCGTACGGTCAGGCGCTCTTGCGGGGTGCGGTCTTGCGCGCGGCCGTCTTCTTTGCCGGCTCGGCCTTCTTCGCGGCCGTCTTCTTCGCTGGCTCGGCCTTCTTCGCGGCGGTCTTCTTGTCCGCCGTCTTCTTCGCCGTGGTCTTCTTCGCGGGCGCCTTGGCGGCCTTCTTCTCGGCCGCCTTCTGGGCCGAGCGGGCCGACGAGATGGGCGTCGGCTCGCCGCCGCCACCGCGGGCGGGCTGTTCGCCGCGTGCCGCCCGGGCCCGGTCCACCGATGCCTTCAGCGCGGCCATCAGGTCCACCGCCGCGGCCGGGGCCTCCTCGACCTCCTCCGGCTGGACGACCTCCCGACCCTCCACCTTGGCGTCGATGACCTCCTGCAACGCGGCCCGGTAGTCGTCGGTGAAGACGTCCGGCTCGAACTCGCCGGTCATCGAGTCGATCAGCGAGCTGGCCATGGCCAGCTCCGGTGGGCGTACCTTCAGGTCCTCGTCGAGGAAACCGAAGTCCGGCGTACGGATCTCGTCCGGCCAGAGCATCGTGTTGAGCAGCAGCACGCCCTCGCGGACCCGCAGCGTGGCGAGCTGTTCACGTTGGCGCAGCGCCACCTTGACGATGGCCACCCGCTCCGAGTCGATCAGGGCGTCGCGCAGCAGCACGTACGGCTTGGTCGCCGTGCCCTCCGGCTCCAGGAAGTACGCCTTGTTGTAGAGGATCGGGTCGACCTGCTCGGCGGGCACGAACTCCAGCACGTCGATCGCCCGCGAGCTGGTCAGCGGCAGGTCGGCGAAGTCCTCGTCGGTGAGGATCACCATCTCGCCGCCGCCGATGTCGTAGCCCTTGGCGATGTCGTCGTAGGTGACCTCCTCGCCGCAGACCGAGCAGGTGCGCTTGTAGCGGATCCGGCCGCCGTCCTCGCGGTGCACCTGGTGGAACCGGATGTCCTTCTCCTCGGTCGCCGAGTAGAGCTTCACCCCGATCGAGACGAGCCCGAACGACACGGCTCCCTTCCAGATGGCACGCATCCTGCGCTCCCTTCCCCGGTATCGACCATGCTCGCATCCGTTGGAACTCCACGCGAGGTGTTCGGCCTGCTACTACAGTCGGGTCGTGCCCGGCGCGCCGCTCAAGCCGATGCTCGCGATGACCGGGCCGCTCCCGGCGGGTGACGGCTGGGCGTACGAGTTCAAGTGGGACGGGGTCCGCGCGCTCGCCGACATCTCCGGCGGCGTCCAGCACCTGTACGCCCGCTCCGGCGTGGAGATCACCGCCGCGTACCCCGAGCTGGCCACCCTTTGCGAGCAGGTCGACGACGTGCTGCTCGACGGCGAGGTGGTGCTGCTGGGCCAGGGCGGGCAGCCCTCGTTCACGGCGCTGGCCGAGCGGATGCACGTGCGGGATCGCAACAAGGCGGCCCGGCTGGCGGCGGTCATGCCGGTCACGTACATGATTTTCGACCTGTTGCGCCGCAACGGTGACGACCTGACCGGCTGGCCGTACGAGCGCCGGCGGGAGGCCCTGGACGCGCTCGCGCTCGGCGGCGCCCGGTGGGCGGTGCCGCCGGTGTTCGCCGACGGCCCGGCGACCTACGAGGCGGCCGGGGAGCACGGCCTGGAGGGCGTGATGGCCAAACGGGTCGGCGCCGTCTACCGGCCCGGGGTGCGCTCCCCGGACTGGGTGAAGGTCAAGCTGGAGGTGACCGGGGACTTCGTCGTGGGCGGCTGGCGGCCGGGTGCGCGCCGCATCGGCGGGCTGCTGGTCGGGGTGCCCGGCCCGGACGGCCGGTTGATCTACCGAGGTCGGGTGGGTGGCGGGATCGGGGCGGCCATCGAACGGCAGCTCCTCGCCGAGCTGGAGCCGCTGCGCTCCGGCGTGTCACCGTTCGCGCCGGGAGTGCCGCGCGAGGATGCCCGGGGCGCCATCTGGGTAGAACCCCGGGTGGTGGTGGAGGTGAAGTACGGCCAACGCACCCCGGACGGCCGGCTGCGCTTCCCCCGGGTGCTGCGGTTGCGCCCGGACAAGCCGCCGGAGGAGGTCGACGATGCCGGCTGAGAAGGTGCGGGTGGACGTCGAGGGTCGCCCGCTGGAGCTGTCCAACCTGGACAAGGTCCTCTATCCGGCGGTCGGCTTCACCAAGGGCGAGGTGATCGACTACTACACCCGGATCTCCCCGGTGCTGCTGCCGCACCTGTGTGACCGGCCGGTGACCCGGATCCGCTTTCCCAACGGGGTGGACGACAAGTCCTTCTTCGAGAAGAACAAGCCGGCCGCGACCCCGGACTGGGTACGGGTGGAGACGCTGCCCGCGCCCGGGTCGACGAAGGGTCGGGAGACCATCGACTACGTGGTCGCCGACGACCTGCCCACCCTGGTCTGGCTGGCCAACCTCGCCGCGTTGGAGCTGCACACACCGCAGTGGAAGGTGGGCCAGGACCCGGACATGATGGTCGTCGACCTGGACCCGGGGCCGCCGGCCGGGCTCGCCGAGTGCTGCCCGGTGGCGGTGCTGATGCGCGACCGGCTCGCCGACGACGGCATCGACTCGTACCCGAAGACGTCCGGCAAGAAGGGCATGCAGCTCTGCTGCCCGATCGCCGGCACCCAGTCCGCCGACGACGTCTCCGCCTACGCGCGCCGGATCGCGCAGGAGCTGGAGAAGGCGCACCCCAAGCTGATCGTGTCGAAGATGGCGAAGAACCTGCGCCCCGGCAAGGTCTTCATCGACTGGAGTCAGAACAACGCGGCGAAGACCACAGTGGCGCCGTACTCGCTGCGCGCCCAGCGGACGCCCTCGGCCTCGACGCCGTTGACCTGGGACGAGGTCGAGGCCGGCGCGCGCGGCCGGAGACCCGCCGTCCGCCAGTTCACCGCCGCCGAGGTCCTGGAGCGGGTCGAGGAGTACGGCGACCTGCTGGCCGCCCTGCTCGACGGCGGCCCGGAACTGCCGGTCAAGGGCTGACCCTGGCTGGTGCTGTGGACGCAGTCGGGGGTCGACGGTGACGGTCGGTCACCTTCGTCGGGACGGATGCGCCAGTGAGTGGTATACCCCAGAGTCATATTCATACCTCTGAGGTATACCGCTCAACAGCACATCGACATGGCGGGCCCGCCTTAGCGCACGTTGACGGTGGCGTTCCCGGCTGTCGAATCAGCGGCGGCCGAGTTGTCGGTGATCGCGTACGACGCGTTCGGTCGCTAGAGTTCGCCGATGCAGATGAGTGAACTCGTCGGCGCGCTGAGTGAGCTCCGCGCGCTGCGGGTTGAGCACGACGGCTCCGCCCTGCTCGTCACCGTGCCGGCGATCGACGTGAGCCTGCGGCTCTACCCCGAGGCGGTGGTGTGGCTCAACCACCGGACGCTGCCGGATGGTGAGCCGATCCTCCAGGTGGTGGTCCGCCAGCACGGCCGGGATCTGCGGACGATCCTGCTGAACGACGACGTCGCCTGGGAGCCGGCCGACCTCGACTCCCTGCTCGACTCCCCGATCCCGGTGCGTCTGACGGACCTGCCGGAACTGGTGGCGTACACCGAACTGGACCGGAACTCCGTCGGCGCCCTGCGGGCCTGCGACGAGCCGGGGGCGAACCTGGCGGCGCTCGCCGCAACGCTGCACCTGCACCGGTGCGTCCTCGTCGCAGCCATGCGGCTCGGCCTTCGACCGCTTGGCGCGGTACGGCTGTGGCACGAACTGTGGTGCCGCGTCGGCGAGTTCGCGCCGGCCCCGTACTGGCCCGACCCGGACTTCGACCGGATCCTGGTCGAGGCGGGAGTGCCGTTGACGCCTTATGAGGAGGTCCGAGCCGGGGAGCGACCGGTCGAGATCGAGGCGTTGACCGTGGCCGACCTGCGGGCGGCGGAACCGGCGCTGACGGTCGGCCGGGCGGACGAGGCCGCGCTCGCCGCCTGGCGACAGTGGATGAAGCTGACGCCGCGGCAGTTCTACGAGGTGCTGACGGCGGAGCTGCCCGACGCGCGGGTCGAGATCTCGCTCTACGCCGACGGCGGTGCCGCGGTCTCGCTGCGCATCGCGCCGTCCGACGTTCTGCGGGTCCTGCTCGAACTGCGGCTCTCCTTCCCCCGGCGGTTGGCGATGTTGGACGAGATCCGCATCACCGAGGAGGCCACCGGCACCGGGCTCTTCCAGCGCATCATGTCCAACCTGGAAAGGCTCACCCGGTCGCTGGGCCTGAAAGCGATCAAGGTGTACGCCACCGGGGACGGCAGCGTCGCGTTCGCCCGCGCCGGCTTCGACTGGGACCGGGATCCGGGCGACTGATTCCGCTCAGCGGTGCTGCTGTCGGGGCGTCAGCGTCCGTCGTATCTGGGCGGTGGCCGCTGGACCGATGGCCTCCTGCGTCGCCGCGAGCAGCCGCGCGCACAGCGCCCGGGCGACGGCCAGGTCGGCACGGGCCCGGCCCACGTCCCGCAGCAGCGTCGCGCGCTCGTCGTCCGCGACGGCTCGGATGTCCGCCACCTCCCGCCGGCGAGCGCTGCGTACCTCGTCCGCCATCACCAGCACGAACTCCGTCCGGTTCCGGTCGATTTCGGTGGTGGTCGAGGCGGCCGGACTGGCGGCCACCACCCGGGTGACCGCCTCGGCGGGTAGGAAGAACAGCGTCGTGGTGGAGTACCGGCTGAGGGCTGCCTGTTGCTGCCAGCGGGTCAGCAGCCCCGACTTGCCGTCGAGGAAGGGTGCCATCGCGAACGCGAAGTCCACGTCGACGGTGGCGAGCAGCGCGCGGGAGTCGTCGATGCCGCGCCGGAGCTGGTTGATCAGCATGGACTGCCGGTGCAGCAGGGCGGCGAACTCCGCCTGGTCGTCCGCCCGGGGGTCGGCGTCGGAGATCAGGGCGTCGGCCAGGCTCAGGAGGCGGTCGCCGTTGAGGCACAACTCCTGCAACGTGAGGACCACGTCCAGCAGGTGGGCGCCGACCTTCGCATCCTGGGAAACCGTCCGCCGATCCAGCAGTCTGCTGACGTACGAGTTGACGATCTGGACCACCGCCGACAGCAGTTCACCCACTGCGCCGCCCCCTCCAAAGTGGTGTGGGGGCGAGTGTAATCGCCAGGTCGCGCCACCCGGTCCGTCGCCGATCGTGATCAGCGTGCCGGCTGCGCCGGATCGGCTGGTACGAGCGACTGGACCAGCCTGGCGTAGCTGTCGCCTCCGTGGCCCGCCGCAATGGCCCGGTCGATGATCGATTGCACAGCCTCTAGCGGCGTGGGGTCGACACCACGCGCGGCCGCGGCATCGCGGACGTGGGCGACCGCGGAGCCCGCCGACGCGATGGTGGATATGTCGGCGGCGAAGGTTCCGGACGTGATGTGATCGGCGAATCGGTCGGCCATGTCGGGCAACAGGCCACCGATTCCTCTGGCGAAGCGAGCGAACGCGGTCGGGGCAATGCCCTCGGTGATGGCCAGGGCGAAGGCGTGCGCGAGTCCGCCGACGGACATGGTGAACAGGTCGAGCAACGCCATCTCGTACGCTGCTGCCGTGCCGGCATCCGCGCCGAGGTAGGCGCTGGCGCCACCGAAGCTCTCCAGCCAGGGAAGGCTGTCGTCGAAGAGGGCCCGCGGACCGCTGTAGAGAATCGTCGCGGCAGGTGTCCCGATGGTCGGCGCGGGCGTCAGGATGGCACCGTCGAGGTAGTTGACGCCCCGCTGCGCTGCCCAGCCCGCCATGTCCCGTGCCTCGGCGGCGTGCCCGCTGCTGAGGTTGACGAATGTTCCTCTCGGCGGGCGTTCGAGCCCCGACATGACGGCGCGGACCGCCCGGTAGTTGATGACGCAGGCGATGACGACCGATGCCCGGCGTGCCGCATCGGCCACCGTCGGAGCGAGCACCGCCCCTTGGGCCACCAGCGCGGTCGCCTTGCCGGGTGAGCGGTTCCAGAGCACGGTGGGGTGGCCGGCGGCGAGCGACGCGGCGGCCAGCGCCCGGCCCATCGGGCCGAGCCCCAGGACGGCGACGGCGGCGGATTGACTGTCCAGGTTGCGGTGTGTCACAGCGACGACGCTAAACCTTCACGTTGACGTGAAGGTCAAGCCCTGATCTGCTGTCGGTGTGCGGATCAGCGAACTGGCGCGGGAGGCGGGCACCACCCCACGTGCCCTGCGCTACTACGAGGAGCAGGGTCTGTTGCGACCGGCCCGTCTCGCGAGCGGCTACCGCCACTACGAGCCGCAGGCGGTGGGCACGGTCCGGCACATCCAACTGTTGCTGTCCGCCGGCTTGAACACCGCGGCGATCGCCGAGATCCTTCCCTGCATCCCCGACGACGTCACCGTGCTGGCCCCCACCTGCCCGGAACTCCTCGATGCTCTCGCGGTGGAGCGCGACCGGATCACCACGTCCATCGACCGGCTCGCCGGTGCTCGCGCGGTCCTGGACCGGCTCATCCAGGCCGGCTCCAGGGCCCGCGACCAGATCTGAGCACCGTCCGGCCTGCGGAGGGTGGCCGCACTGCTCGACGGTGGGCCCCAACTGCCTGCCCGACCGCTGACAGCACGAAGACGTCCACGCGCCGCGACAACCTTCCGCGGGGCCGCCGCGTGGTAGGGGCGTGACCGACCAACAGAAACCCCTGTCCGCGGCGGACCGGTCCTACGTCGCGTTCGTCGAGGTGGCCTGGCAGCGACATATCCGGCTGGCCATGCTGCTCTGCGGCGACCGGTGGCGGGCCGAGGAGTTGCTCCAGGACAGCCTGGTCCGGGTCTACGAGCGGTGGCGGCGGCTGTCCCGGCTCGACGACCCGCACGCCTATCTGCGCCGGGCGCTGGTCAACAACCACACGTCGGTCTGGCGGCGGCGTCGGCGCGAGAGCCTCGTCGCGGACGTTCCCGACCAGGCCGCCCCGGCCGGCGGCGTGGGCCCCGACGCCGTCGTCCTGCGCCGGGCGTTGCTGTCGCTGCCCGCGAAGCAACGCGCGGTGGTGGTGCTCCGCCACTACGAGGACCTGAGCGAGCGCGAGGTCGCCCAGGTGCTGGGTTGCTCGCTGGGCACCGTCAAGAGCCAGAACGCCCGGGCGCTGGGCAAGCTGCGGCACCTCCTGGAAAACTCCTTCGACTCGGTAAGCAGGTGAACAGTCATGAACAACATCGATGACCGGCTCGCACACGGGTTGCACGACATGGTCGACGGCGAACCGTATTCCGCTCCGGACGTGGGGGCGCTGATCGAGCAGGGCCGGCGCGGCCGCCGACGCCGGGCCACCGCGCTTGTCGGTACGACCTGCGCCCTGCTGGCGCTGGGCGTCGGCACCGCCGTGACCGTGACGAACTCCCCGCCGGAGCGTCCCGGGGTGACCGCCGAGGCGGCGCGGCCGGAGTCGGTCTCGCCGGCGATGCGCCTCGTCTCGGCGGCCACCGCCAGCGAGAACATCAGCTACCGGATGCGGCTCACCAACTCGGGCCCGGGCGGGCTGACGTACGAGGGGGCGTTCGACCCGAGGACCGCCACCGGGTACGTGCGGGTGCCGCAGGACGATTCCGTCCTGACCGAGCTGCTCATCAACGGCACCCGGTACGAGGGTGGGGAGCGGCCGCTGAGCGAGCTGCCCCCCGACAAGGGCCCGGGCGAGACCTACGGCCGCTACGGGCAGTACCCGGGCACGTACGACCGACTCTCCCTCCAGGGCGACGGTAACGCCGTCCTGGGTGCCGCCCAACCCGACCCGGCCGCCCTGTTCGCGGCGCTGAAGAGCGCGGACGCGACAGTCACCGAGAACCCGGACGGCACTCTGCACTTCACGTACACGACGACGGACCGGGACGGGTCGAGCAGCACGGCAGGTGACGTCACGCTCGATCGCGACGGGCGGATCGCGACGGTGGCGCTCACCGCCACCTGGCAGTCGACGGCGAAGGGCCGGCTCGACCGGGGGACGGTCAGCTCGAAGCTCGACCTGTTCGACTACGGCGTCGAGGTGACGGTCAAGCGCCCGACGGACGTAGTCATGATCAAGGAGTAGGCCCGCGCCTGAGCCCGGCGTCCACGCTGATGGACGCCGGGCTCCGGCGGTTCAGCCCGCGGGGATGTGCGCAGCGGGCGAAGCGCGGCGCAGACGCCACCAAGCGCCAACGATCAGGGCCACGGTGATGACGGTGACCGCGACGTCGCCGGCCAGGGCCGCCGCCGGGCTCGCCGGGGAGTACGGCGGCACCAGGTACGCGAACGCGGCGGCGCTGACCACGCTCGCCGAGCCCGCAGCGAGCACGTGCCGCTGCCCCCAGCCAGCGCCCCCCGACAGGTACGCGAGCACGGCCCCGACGGTGGCGGCGAGCGCCAGCGCGACGGCCACCCCCGGCCAACCGGGCGTCGGGTCGGTGAAGACGCGGGCGAGGACGATCAGCAGACCCACCCAGATCGGGTGCGGCACCCGGCGGACGCGGCGCGGGTGGGGGCGACGCCAGCGCGGCAGCAGGGCCGCCGCGACCAGGGTGAGGACCACCGCCGTGGCGAAGGCCAGTTGAAGCGGGCTGGCCAGGAAGTTCTTCCGGCCCTCGGGAGAGGCGAAGATCAGCAGGCTGCCGAGCAGGTAGAGCACCGCGACCACCGCCAACCCCTGTCGTCCGAGCCACGGCCGAAGCCGCCGTTTCGCACCGAGGAACGACTCGACGAACACGATCGGCGCGCAGATGGTCAGCAGGATGTGGTTGCCCACGTAGTCGAACGCCTGCCGGAGGCTGAAGCCGAGCCCCGGCACCAGCGACGCCTCGGCGGCGGCCCGGGTGTCGGCGTACTGGGTGTCATCGAGGTAGCCGGGGTTGAACAGGGACTGGTCCACCAGGCCGGCCTGGAGCACACCGAAGGCGGCGGCGAGCAGCACGATCGTCGGCCATCCCGCGCCGAGGTGCCGGGCGGTCTCCCGGATCAGGATCGCCGCCCCGCCGTACATCGGGGCCAGGAAGATCACCACCGGGAGGAAGCCGTCGAGGGCGAAGCCACCCCACGAGCACTCGGCCGCCCACGGCGCAAGCAGCAGCAACGCGACCACCGGCACGAGCCGGCGGCGCAACGGGGGACGGTCGGCGAGGTCGGGCTCGGTCGGCATGGGCACTCCTCGGTGGCGCTGCGGGGGTCGTCCGTAGCGTCCGTGGGCCACCCGGCCAGCCGCTACGGCCATCGGCCGACGAGGGGTACGACCAAAGTCGTTGCGTAGGGTGGTGGCGACGTCGTCACCCGGGGAGCGCGCAGATGCAGCCACACGCCACGGCCGACCTGTCGGACCCGTCCACCGCCACCGAGATTCCGCTGCTCAGCTACCGCGACGAGGCGACCGGTGAGCGCGTCGACCTGACCGCGCAGCAGGTCGGCACCTGGGCCGCGCGCAGCGCCAGCCTGCTGCGGGACGGCTGCGGACTCGGCCCCGGCAGCCGCGTAGCGGTGCTGCTGCCGCCGCACTGGCGTACCGCCGCGGTGTTGTTGGGCGCCTGGGCCTGCGGCCTGGCGGTGTCGTTCCGGCCGCGCGCCACGGCGGGCCTGCCGGTGCTGGAGCCCGGCGGCGACCGGCCGTTCGACGCGGTATTCGTGACCCCTGAACGCCAGGACGACTGGTTGGAGGACGTGCCGGACGCCCCGCACCGCTACCTCGTCGGCACCGGGCCGGGTCGGTTGGCCGACGTGCCGCTGGGCTGGTTGGACTGGTCCGCAGAGGTGCTTCGCCACTCGGACGTCACGCCCGACCACACCGCCATCCACCCGTCGGATCCGGCCAGCGCGGACGGCACGACCTACGGTCAGTGGGGAGCGCTCGCCCGGGAGGTCGCCGGGATGCTGGACCTGCGCGCCGGTGACCGGCTGCTCGTCGACGCCGCCGAGCACGAGCAGCCGTTGAAGTGGTTGCTCGCGCCGCTGTCGGCGGGCGCGTCCGTGGTCATCAGCGCCAACCTCGACCCGGCGCGACGGGATGCGATCGTCGCCGCCGAGCGGGTGACCCGGGTCCTGTAGACCGCTGCCGGGCCGGCCTAACAGCGCTGGCCGATCCTGTTCCGTTACCTCGGCATCTGCCCTGCTCAGAGGGTCTTTTGTCGATGCCGTCGGCATGTTCTCATACCCGAACAACGACGTCATCGACACCGCACCGCTCCCTCACTGAAAGGTGCACCGATGCGCAGGAGATCGACCTTCCGACTTGCGGTTCTCACCGCCACCGCCGCCACGTTCCTAGCGTCCGGCGGGGCCTCCGGGGCGCTGGCCACGGCCGCCCCCGCGACCGCCTCCCCGGGTGTCGCGGCGTGCGACCCGGGCACCGACGCGCACGGCGCCGCTCGGCTCGCCCAGGGCGCCACCGCCAAGGAGCCGGAGCTGTACTCGAAGAACGAGGCCAACGCCTACGGCGTGATCAAGGACGCGCCGCGCCTGCCCAACGGCAGCGTCACCATCCCGACGGTCTTCCACATGGTCTCCGACCACCCGCTCACCGCCGCCGAGACGACCAGGTGGAACACCCTGATCGCGGCACAGATGACGGTGCTCAACGACTCGTACGCGGGCCGTACGGCGGCGGACGCCTCTGACACGCCGTTCCGGTTTGCGCTCGTCGACACGACGTGGACGGTGAACAGCGCCTGGTACACGGTCGAGCCGGGCAAGAACGAGCGCGACATGAAGAAGGCGCTGTACACCGGCGACTCGGAGACCCTGAACGTGTACGCGGCCAACATCGGCGGCGGCCTGCTCGGCTGGGCGTACTTCCCGAAGGGCTACAACAACGGCCGCGACTACCTCGACGGCGTGGTGATGCTCGACGAGTCGATGCCGGGCGGGACCGCGGGCAAGTACGCCCTGGGTGACACCCTGACGCACGAGGTCGGGCACTGGCTGATGCTGGAGCACACCTTCGCGCACGGCTGCGCCGCGTCCGGCGACTTCGTCGCGGACACCCCGCGCGAGGCGGCACCTCAGTTCAACTGCCCGATCGGCGCGGACACCTGCACGGCACCCGGGCTCGACCCGATCCACAACTTTATGGACTACACGCAGGACTCCTGCATGGACATGTTCACCGCCGGCCAGGCGGACCGGATGAGCGACGCCTGGGTCGCGTTCCGGGCCGGCGGGGCCGGATAGCTCACGGGGAGTCGGGGGCCGGCGGGTCGCTCTGCGGCGAACCGCCGGCCCCGTTCGCTTCACCCTTCCGGTGGAGCCCGCTTATTCCTTCGATCCTCACGTTCTGCCTGCTCCTACGCTTCGCCGAAGGCATCTGACACTTCATCGGCGGAGGACACATGGCGTCGGGGCGTACACGTCGGACACTTGCGTCGGTGGTCGCTGGTGGACTGTTCGCCCTCGGTGTGGTCGCGCCGGGTCCGGCGGCGGCGCCGCTGCCCCGCGCGGCCCAGGCCGACGGCCCCACGGTCCCCGACACGCGCGAGCCGCGCCCACCACTGCTCCCCGCCGACTTCCAGGGCACCGGCCGGTACATCGTGCGGGACCTCGGCATCGACGTCCCGTTCAGCTGGCAGGGCCGCGACGGCAACAGCCAGATGATCGCCGGCGGCCCGGACCACCCGATCTGGTTCACGAACCTGATCTACCAGAACACCCTCTACACGCTCACCTACAAGTGGCCGAACATCCCGCTGTTCCCGCCGCGCCCGTGCAGCAAGGTGCCGGGGTTCTTCAACCGGCAGATCTTCAACGACAAGCTGAAGACCGCCCGCTTCGTCGGGCCGGAGATCCTGCAGGGGGAGAAGGACCGGTACGTCGACCACTGGCGGGTCGGGGTCGTCGGCGGGTCCACCGTGCCGGGGGAGTTCTTCCGGTTCCCGCTCGCCCTCGGCGACATCTACGTCGACCAGCGCGACTCGACCCGGTGGTGGCAGGTGTTGCAGTTCGGCCTGCAGAACCTCTTCGACCCCGAGCTCGACGAATGGTTCACGATGGACACCTTCGACCTCCGCCCCGGCGAGGTCCAACTTCCCGACCGCTGCCCACCTCCCACATCCTGACCGCGCGACCGCGGTGATCAAGAGGTTTGCGTCACCGATCGGCCCGCCGATGACGCAAACCTCTTGATCACCACGTGCGGTGGGGGGCGTTAGAGGGCGAAGAGCAGGGCGGCGTTCAGGAGGACTACTGCGGCGGTGGCGAAGTGGATGCCGAAGGCGACGGCCTTCGTTCCCCCGTTGCGCAGGACGATGAGGGTGTCGCCCAGGGGGACGAGCGCGACGATCAGCATGAACCACGCGACCGCGTCGGCTGTGGTGAAGGCGATCAGGGCGAGGCCGATCAGCCCGAAGGTGAGGTCCTTCAGCCCTTTGACCGTCAGGTAGGCCGGGTCGCCATTCGGCCGAGCCGGTACGCCGTACCCGGCGGCTGCGGCCTGCGGCACCAGCAGGAACCGCGCACCGATGAAGGCGACGAAGAGGCTGAGTACGACGGCGAGCCCGTAGGCCAGGGGTGACAACATGGTCCGCTCCAATTCCTAGCGTTGCTAGATATGAGAGCGACGCTAGCAGAGCAACGACAGAAACGCTAGCGGTGCTAGGGTTTTGCCATGTCGACTCAGACGCGCCGGGAGCGCGAGCGGGCGGAACGGGAACGGGCCATCGTCACCGCCGCCCGCGACCTGGCCCTGGCCGAGGGCTGGGACGCGGTGACGACCCGGCGGCTCGCCGCCGAGATCGAATACAGCCAGCCCGTCCTCTACAGCCATTTCAAGGGCAAGGACGCCATCATGGCGGCAGTCGCCGTCGAGGGCTTCGCCGAGCTGGCCACCGCGCTGGCCACGGCCCGGGCCTCGGCCGCCAGCCCTCGGCAGGCGGTCGCCGACGTCGCGACGGCGTACACCGCCTTCGCCGAGCAGCGGCCCGCGCTCTACGACGCGATGTTCACCCTCGCCGTAGATCTGCCATTCGCCAGCCAGGACGTCCCGACTGACCTGGCCCGGGGTTTCGCCGAGCTGGCCGAGACGGTGCGCCCGTTCGTCGGGGGCGACGACCTGGAGACGGTCACCGAGACGTTCTGGAGCGGCCTCCACGGGCTGGTCACACTGATGCGCAGCGGCCGGCTCCGCCGCCCCGGCCACGACCGCCGGCTGGCGGTGCTGGTGGCCCGCTTCTCCCGGTGAGCGTTGCCGTCGGAGTCGGACGCTGAGGTCACCGACCGCTGGGCCGGGGCGTGCGTCGGGCGCAGGGCGACAGGTGGTCGGTGGGCAGGGCGCACCGCGCGCCGCCGGGCAGTGGCCGGTCGCAGAAGACCCAATGTCGTACGCCCTGCTCGTCCTCCGCCGAAACGGTCACCCCGCCCGGCTCGACCCGCGCGTTGAGTCGGACTAGCACCCGAGCGGCGGTAC
Organism: Micromonospora sp. NPDC005252; assembly: GCF_042872475.1. Lineage (NCBI taxonomy): Bacteria > Bacillati > Actinomycetota > Actinomycetes > Micromonosporales > Micromonosporaceae > Micromonospora > Micromonospora sp. NPDC005252. The sequence continues at coordinate 663,693 of NZ_JBIAKN010000003.1, forward strand.
GCGCGAAGATCCGTGCGCGCAGCAGGTCTGGCGCGGTGACCGGCAGGTGGATCACCCAGCGGTCGCTCATCGGTAGCGGTGGTTCGCCGACTGGGCGCTCTGCCAGGCGCGCAGCGCGTTCTTGATCCGTACGTTCTCCTCCTGCACCGCGACCAGGGCGGTCTGCGCGACGGTGAGTTCGTCGGCCACGCGGTGCAGGAAGGTGCGGATCTCGACGGGGTCGAGGCCGCGCCCGCGAACGTTGAAGCAACCCTCGCGTATCTGCCACGGCCGGAGAGGCTGTCGCTGGCTGGCTGCTGCCATCGGTGGTCTTTCCTCGCGTCGGCTCACCAGCCGGCGGATCAGGTCGCGCACGGGGGACCGCCCTTCGTCGGGTCGCGTCGAAGTGGAGGGGGCGGCCTCCGCCGGTTGCGGGCGGCGGAGACCGCCCCGCCCTGCCACCGCAGCCTCGATCGGCGGTACGGCAGCAGGGCCGCGCCGGGGGAGCGCGGAGGGTGTGGTCTCGGCGGCGATGCGAGACCGGTACGAGAGGCGCCAACCGACCGCAGCAGCACCGCATCACCGAGAGCGACGCTACCGATGCAGCATCACCTACGTCAAGTACCGCTTCATCCTCTTTTGCTGAAGCATCATCACCATCAGCTATGTCACCACCATCACCTCTTTCAGTAGATGCATTGCCTACGTCGAGGGTGTGGATCAATACTGGGTGGGCCAACCGACTGCAAGGGGCCGCATCGTGCCTATTCCGCCCACCATGGACGAGCTGCTGGACGACTTGCGAAGCAAGATCAAAGAGGGGACCTATCCACCGGGCAGCCAGTTGCCCTCAGGTCGCGCGCTTGCCGACTCCTACGACGTCTCGCACTCGACCATTCAGCGCGCGATCGCGACGCTGCGGGAGCAGGGTGTGCTGGTCGGCCGCCCAGGCCGCGGCGTCTTCGTCGCGGAGTCCAGCCGGCGTTGACTCGCGCTGGCCGGTCCTGCGCTTGTCTACCGCACGGCCGGAGTATGGCGGGTCCTAACCTGGACGGGAACACATTGGCGTTCAGTCGGGCTGCTGATCTCCCTCGCCTAGAGTTCAGTCATGCCGCCGCCATCGACGCTCTGAGGCCGTCACGCGTCCAGACGCCCGTCGGTTGGCGCGGAAGGCGGGAACCCAGAGAAGCGCGACGGGATAGGTCGCACCGATAAGGGCGGGTTGCGGTTATTGCGCGCCCAGCGGGGGCAGTCCGGGAACGCGGATGGTGCGAGATCGTCCCCGGGTGCCGGGGTGGTGGCGGTGGTCGCCCCATCGGGATGGACACCACCGGGCGAGGATTGCCAAGTCTTCCCAACCCTCCCGATGGAACGTAGGGTTGTCTCTCCCAGCGCTCACGTTAACCGGTTGAGGGGCGACTACGTAGATCCGCATGCATTGATCGGGTGTGTTGAGTAGCGATTCCGGGAGGTGAAATGCGTAAGGCCCTTGAAAGGATCGGCCGGGATGTACGAAGCCGCCTAAACATAGAAGCTTATGTGGCCGCGAGCCTCGCGCTTATATTCGCTGTTCTCTCACTCGTCGGTGACATTGTTCCGGAGGATGCTCGGTGGGCTGTCCTCCTCGGCGGAGTAGGAATTCTGGTATACCGAGTGACGGTGCCGGACAACAACGGCATCGCTGGGCTTCTTCGCGATCGCGGCAGTTTCGAAAGTAAGCCCTTCGCTAAGCGGCTCGATGAGGCAAGCGAGGTGTGGGTTTTTGCGCCCTCTGCAGTGAACATTCTGGCGCAGGACCATTGCGAGGCGCTGCGATCAAAGATCCTCTCTCGATCGAACGGAATTGTGCGCGTCGTCGTCTTGGACCCAGCGCGGGAAGATTCATTGCGGCTAGCTGTGCGGCAGTTGGACGAATCTGTGGAATATCCATCGCAGACCTTGACGCGCGCGTTGGGCGAGACTCTAGGGCGTCTTGCCTTGATGGCGTCATGGGAAGTCCCCGGCGGTTTTGCCTATAGGCTTTTGGACTACAATCCTGGTTTCAGTATAGTCGCGATTGACCCAGGCCGGCGGCATGGCGTCGTCATCGTGGAATTTCACGGCTTTCATAATACTTCCACTACTTCCCGTATGCATATCGAGCTCGCTAAGGCTGACAGCGATCGTTGGCATGAATATTGGCTTGAGCAGTTCGATCGGATATGGCGAGACGCCAAGGAACCCGCCTCGAACGGGAGCCCGTCTTCTAGCGACCGGGCAAGAGGTCGGCTAAACGCAGCTACTGAAGCGGCAGGGTGATCACTGTGGACCTAAGTGAACTAGCCCGCATCGTTGTGCCGGAGCAAACGGTGCTTTTGCTGGGTGCCGGAGCAGCCGTGTCTTCCGGGGGACCGACTGGAGCTGGCTTGGCAAAGGTCTTGGCACGCCGTCTGCGTCCATCGCCAGATGGTGATGACCTAGCTGAGATCGCGGGCATCTTCGAACACCGGTTCGGTCGGCGGGAGCTTGCGGAAGCCGTCAAAGCAGAGTTGGAGGGGCTTACGCCCACAGGTGGCCTGCTTGCCCTTCCTGGGTTTGACTGGCGGGCAATCTACTCCACCAACTTTGATAGGCTGATTGAGCAGGCCTATCGATACGCCCGCAAAGACCTGGCTGTTTTTCGCTCAAACTATGACTTCTCAGGGAATCCATCCGACCGGCCAGTGCTCTACAAGATTCACGGCTGCATCAGTCAGGACGTTGGTTATGGTCATCATGCACGGATGGTGTTGACTGAGGTGGATTACGACGAGGTCGCGAGCTACCGGGAGAGCCTCTTCAGTAGCCTGAAACAACACATGATGACTGCTGACACCGTTATTGTTGGGCATTCTCTGCGTGACAGGCACCTTAGGGATTTGGCAAAGACGGTGGGCGGCCTCAGAACAGCCGGTGTTCAAGGACGGGTTTTCCTGGTTGTTTACGACTACAACGCGGATCGAGCCCAGCTCCTTGCGCGCTACAATATCCAAGTCGTGGCCGGTAGTCTCGATGACTTCCTGCATAACCTGGCGCAGACAACGGCAGGAAGCTCTGCACTTGCATACACGACGGAAAGTTCTGGACAGGGCTTTCTGCCTTCCTCGCTTCTAATGACGACCATGGATGTCGCGCATTCCGCCACGCTTGTTCCTGATCCTGTACGTCTCTTTCATGGGTCGCCGGCTACTTATGCTGATCTGCGTGCCGGCGTCACTATTACGCGCGCCGTGCAACCTCGACTGAGCCAGGCGCAGGAGGGGGCCCGCGGGTTCTTTGTAGTTCTATCTGGAGCTGCTGGAGTAGGCAAAACGTCGCTGGCCCGGGCGCTCATGCTGCGTCGGCTCGATGATGGATTTGCTTGTTGGGAGCACCTGAACTCGTTTCCCTTGGATCCAATTGCTTGGCTCGAGGTGGAATCTCGGCTTCGGGCCGAAGGGCGGCAAGGTGTCTTACTTATCGATGATTGCACTCAGCACATGGCTGCCGTCAACAAATTAGTCCAAGGCCTAGGAGACCAAGATCGACCCCATCTCCGGCTACTTTTCACAGCTAACGCCTCCTTCTGGAAAACGCGGGCTAAGTCCCCCTACTTCTTCAGTCGTGGAACCAACGAGAGGATTTCTCTTCTGACGGATTCGGACATAGCCGAACTCGTAAACCTTGTGGACCGTCAAGCAGCGATCCGGGCGCTGGTCGAGGCGGAGTTCCTCAATCTTGGTCAGATGGACAGAGTGCGTCGCCTCCGGGATCGCTGTAGCGCCGATATGTTCGTTTGTCTTAAAAACATATTTCAAAATGAGGGCCTGGACAATATTCTGTTGCAGGAGTTTGCGGAGCTAGGGGAAGCCGAGCGCGACATTTATCGTCATGTTGCGGCCCTCCAGGCAATGGGTAGTAAGGTGCACAGGCAGCTCGTGGTGCGCCTTTTGGGCATCGATGCCGGAAGTCTCCTGGGTCTGCTGGCTCATATGGAAGGCTTAGTCTCTGAATATGACATCAATCACCGTCAAGGCGTTTATGGCTGGGTGACCCGACACGATGTTATCGCGAATGTGATCGCTACCTGGAAGTTTTCCGACCAATCGGAGCTGTATGCGTTGATTGAGCGCCTAATCGACGGGCTGAACCCGACAAATCATTTGGAGCTTGTAACGGCCCGGTCGATTGCTGCTCATGATATGGGGATAAGTCGCTTGGTTGATAAATCGCAACAGGTGGAATTGTTGAACCGGCTAATCGGCAAAGTCCCGGGTGAGCGAATTCCGCGCCGGCGACTTATTCGCCTCTTCCTTGATACGATGAATCTGCCTGAAGCTGATCGCGCGATCTCCAACTTCCTCCGCGACATTGGTCAGGACTCCATTGTAAATCGCTACCGTGCAGTTTTAGCAATGCGTCGGGCAGAGACATTGCCGGGGATCTTGGAGGAAGATCGGCGAGCCATGCTCCTAGAAGCGGAGAACCTTGCCCGCCAGTGCATTTCGCAGCAACCTTACGATCGTTATAATTACCGCACTTTGGGCCAAGTTGGGCTTGCTCTGGCACGCTTGGGGGAGATGAGAGTGCTGGATGAAGCAATCCTAATGATGTTGGCGGCTGAAGCCGATATTCCGGAGCCGGACTTTAGCCAGGAACGTCGAGAACTCGAAGTAAACCGTCGTCAGCTCAGCTCTCAGTCAAGGAGACTTCTGCCAAAGCCTGACGATACCGGCACTCTGCTAGTTGATACGCAGCCAGCGTAGGTCGGCCCCTATGTGACCTGAAAAGCCTCAGGGATCCACCCCGTTTGCCCGGCATCGGGGTTTGGTGTGACCGGACACCAGTACGTCTCGCAAGCGGAGCGGTTAGCGCGGGGTCAGTCGACCGTAGGGAGCTTCGGGCCGAGGACGTCGTCGGCGTCGACGATCGTGTACGCGTACCCCTGCTCTGCCAGGAACCGCTGCCGGTGGGCCGCGTACTCGGTGTCGATCGTGTCTCGGGACACCACCGTGTAGAAGTGCGCCTGCCGCCCGTCGGCCTTCGGCCGCAGCACCCGCCCGAGCCGCTGCGCCTCCTCCTGACGTGACCCGAACGTGCCGGACACCTGGATCGCCACCGCCGCCTCCGGCAGGTCGATCGAGAAGTTGCCCACCTTGGAGATCACCAACGTCCGCAGCTCACCGGAGCGGAACGCGTCGAACAACCGTTCCCGTTCCTTGTTGGTGGTCGAGCCCTGCACGATCGGCGCGTCCAGGTACTCGCCGATCTGGTGCAACTGGTCGATGTACGCGCCGATCACCAGCACCTGGTCGTCCGGGTGCCGGTCGACAAGCGCCTTGACCACCGGCAGCTTGGTGCGGGCGGTCGCCGCCATCCGGTAGCGCTCCTCGGCCTCCGCCGTCGCGTACGACATCCGCTCCGCGTCGGTCAGGGTCACCCGTACCTCGACGCACTCGGCGGGGGCGATCCAGCCCTGCGACTCGATGTCCTTCCACGGCGCGTCGTACCGCTTCGGCCCGATCAGGCTGAACACGTCACCCTCGCGGCCGTCCTCGCGTACCAATGTCGCGGTGAGGCCCAGCCGGCGGCGGGCCTGGAGGTCCGCGGTGAACCGGAAGATCGGCGCGGGCAGCAGGTGGACCTCGTCGTAGACGACCAGGCCCCAGTCGCGGGCGCCGAACAGGTCCAGGTGGGTGAAAGCGCCGCCGCGCCGCGAGGTGAGCACCTGGTACGTGGCGATGGTGACCGGGCGGATCTCCTTGCGCTCGCCGGAGTACTCGCCGATCTCCTCCTCGGTCAGCGACGTGCGGGCGATCAGCTCCCGCTTCCACTGCCGGCCGGCGACGGTGTTGGTGACCAGGATCAGCGTGGTCGCCTTCGCCTCGGCCATCGCCGCCGCGCCCACCAGGGTCTTGCCGGCGCCGCAGGGCAGCACCACCACGCCCGACCCGCCGGCCCAGAACGCCTCGACGGCCTCCCGCTGGTACGACCGCAGCGTCCACGGCTTGCGCCCGTCCTTGCCGGCCTCGGCCAGCTCGATCGGGTGCGCCTCACCGTCGACGTAACCGGCCAGGTCCTCCGCCGGCCAACCCAGCTTGAGCAGCGCCTGCTTGAGCCGGCCCCGCTCGGACGGGTGGACCCGGATCGTGTCGTCGTCGATCTTGTCGCCGAGCATCCCGGCGAGCTTCTTGCTCTTGGCCACCTCGATCAGCACCAGCCGGTCGAGCGCGCGCAGCACCAGCCCGTGCGCCGGGTCGTTCGCGAGCTGGAGCCGGCCGTAGCGGTCCATCGTCTCGGCGACGTCCACCAGCAGCGCGTGCGGCACCGGGTACCGCGAGTACTTGATCAGCGTGTCGACCACGCCCTCGGCATCGTGCCCCGCCGCACGGGCGTTCCACAGCCCGAGTGGGGTCAGCCGGTACGTGTGCACGTGCTCCGGGGAGCGCTCCAGCTCGGCGAAGGGGGCGATCGCCATCCGGCAGGCCTGCGCGTCGGGGTGGTCGATCTCCAGCAGCAGGGTCTTGTCCGACTGCACGATCAGGGGTCCACCACTCACGCCAGCGTCCTCTCCTCGGTTGGCCGTCCAGCCGGAGCGGGTCGCAGACCCGCCGCTGGCCGACCATCCAGTGTTGCACGGCGGAGAACGTGGAAAGAAAGATGAGCACCGGGTGCAACCAGGACGGCACTCACGAACGTCTAGCAAAGGGACGACCGTCCAGGGGAGGTGCCATGAGGCGTGTCCGGAGCACTTCCCGGTTGGTTGCCCTGGCGGTGGTCGTGCTGGTCGGGGCCGGCGCGTGCACGTTCGATCCGCAGTCCGGCGGGAGTGGTGGCGGGGGAGCCGCCCCGGTCGGTGCGGCGGAACAGGCAACGGGGGCGAGCGGCACGTCCGGGCCGGGCCAGCGCGGCCGGCCCACGCCGGCCGCGCCGACGTCGAAACCCAGCCCGAAACCCTCCGGGAAACCCACGCCGAAGCCGACCCGCACGGCGTCGACCCCGACCCCGAGCACCGGTACGCCGACCGTCGCCGGCTGCCCGCAGGGCCAGCACCAGCGAGCCGTGGAGACCTACCTCGCCCGGCTGGGCGGGTTCGGGCCGGTCACTGTCGACGGGCGGCAGTCCGCCGCCGACTGCGCCGCCATCAAGAAGTTCCAGAAGAGGTACGGCATTCGCCCCGTCGAGGGACGCGCCGGACCGACGACCTTGGACGTGGCCCAGCGACTCGCCACCACCGACACGACCCGCTGCAAGGCCGGCACCGGCACCACCTTCTGCGTGGACCTGACCCGGCAGACCGTGTGGGCGGTCCGGGGCGGCAAGGTGATCATGGCGCCGACGGTGACGCGCACCGGCATGTCCGGCTACCGGACCCCGTCCGGCACCTACACGGTCAACTACCGCAATCCGAAGGAGTGGTCCAACCCGTACGAGGTGTGGCTGCCGTACTGGCAGCACTTCACCCAGGGCATGGGGTTCCACGAGACCACGACCTACCTGCACGACAAGTCGATCGGCTCGCACGGCTGTGTCAACCTGCTGCACGCCGACGCCGTCCGGATGTGGGAGTTGGGCAAGGTCGGCACCCGGGTGGTGCTGATCGGCCGCCGCCCCGGCACCTGAACATCCCGCCCGACTCGGGGTTTATCCCCTGTCACACCCGTCCCGGGAGTGACACTCTTGGGAGTCCAGGGCCGCACCGGGCGGGGAGGCTGGGCATGACGGTCGACCGTGACGTGATCGCAGAGCATGAACAGGCGCCACCCGACGAGGTGTCCCGCGTGACCGTGGTCGCGTACGCCCTCGCCGCGGCGCTCCTCGTCGGGTGGTTCCTCTTCGGCTGGCTGGTGCTGCGGCAGGGCTTCGTCGACTCGGTCGGTGAGTCCGCCGGCGCCGGCTTCGCCCTGTTGCTTGTCGTCTCGGTGGTCGGCACCTTTCGGCGCAGCCGCCGCTGACCGAGCAGCGGCGGCGTCGCCCCGTCAGTCCGCCAGCACCGCCGCCGTGATCCGGTGCAGTGCGAAGGTGTGCAGCATCTCGGTCCGCTCGTCCTCGGCTCGCAGGTAGCCGGCACCGATCGAGACCGGCTTGACCAGCCGGGACGCGGTCGCCCCGTGCGCGTCGACATACCCGACCCAGACCAGCGCCTTGTCGCGGACCGCCTGCTGGAGCACGGCAAGGGCCTCGCTGTGCGTGTGCGCGGGCACCGGGCCTCCGCCCAGCCCTGCCGCCCCGCCCCGGACGACGGCCGGCGCCCGGCGGGCCGCCCGCGCCGCCGCGTCACCCCGGCGGATGTGCTCCACCACCCCGAGCAGCCGGGGCATCGGCAGCTTCGGGGCGGCCAGCGGGTCGAGCGTCCTGGTGGTCACCGCGACCCGCGCCGGAGCACGCCTGATCCGGGGACGGGACAGCATCGTGCCGCCCGTGCCGTCCTCCTGCACCGGCGCGTACCCGGCGTCCCGCAGCGCGCCCAACAGCCGGCTGACCTGGTACGGGGTGCTCAGCACCGTCGGCGCCAGCCGGCGCAGCGTCAACGACTCCAGCCGCCGGTCGGCCAGCACCTCGGTGAGCAGCGCCTCGTCGTCACTGCGCAGGTACGCCCCGGCCGACCCGACCCGCAGCCCACCGTGCTTACGGGCCACGTCGTCCACCAGGTAGCTGAGTCCCTGCGGCACCGGGGTACGCGACCGTCGCCGGAACAGCTCGTGCAGATCGTCGGCCGTGTAACCGGCGTCCAGCGCCCTCCGCACGCTCGCCGTGGTGACCCGGTGCACACTCGCCCCGCCAGCCGACTCGGGTTCGGTCGTGGCCTCCAACTCGGCGGCCAGCGCCGGCTCGGGCGGCCCGGGCACCACCACGGTCAGGTCGGCCTGCACCAGGAAGTGGTCGACCGGGGCGGGCAGCAGCGCGTCCAACGCCCGCGCGGCACTGGACGGATCGCCGCTCTCCGCGTCCGCGTGCAACCCCAGGGGGTCGCCGCCCGGCTCGTCGGCCGACGTCAGCTCGCCCAGCAGCAACCGCCCGTACGAGGTGAGCGCCCCCAGGCCGGTCACGCCGAGCTGCGCCGCCTCGGCCAGCACCTCCCGGTGGGCGGCCTCCCGACCCCGGCTGCGCCGGGGCGCCCGCCAGTCCAGCAGGGCCTGCACCTCCTCCGGGGTGGGCGCGGTCGCCGGCTCCAGGTCGGCGAGCACCCCGAGCACTGACCGCCGGGTGGCCGGTGCGCCGGCCCGCTCGGCCTCGGCGGACAGCGCGGTGATCGGCCGGTCCCGGTCGTCCCGCCGACCGACCAGGCCGACCTGCCGGGTCATCGTCAACCAGGCGCGGGCCAGGTGCTCCCACCGCTGGGCCAGTGACACGGCCCGCCACACCTCGTACCCGCCGGTCGGCAGCACCTGCTGATCCGCGCCGTACCGGCCGGTGGTCGAACCGGGCATCTCCAGCTCACCGGCGAGCCCCGCCGCGTACGCCACCTCCAGCAGCAGGGCGGTGGTCGGCTCGTCCAGGCCGGCGGTACGCGCCAGCCGGCGCAGGTCCCGGACGCCGATGCCGCCGGAGCGCAGCACCGGCGCGGGTTCGGCGGCGAGCTGCTCCAACAGCCCTTCGGTGTGCCGGACCACCTCCATGGTCTGCCCGGCGCCGGCCGAGTCGACCGCCTTGGGCTCGCGGGGCGCGGTGGCCACCGGCGGCGGGCTGGTGCGCAACGGCCCGAGCGGGCCACTGTCGCGGCGCAGCAGCAGCCCCACCTCGCGGGGCAGCTCGACCGTGCCGCTGGCCGTCGACGAGCCGGCCGAGACGGCGACCAGTAGCCGGTTGTCGACCAGCCAGCGCACCGGCGAGCCGGTCGGCGCGCCACCGTTGGTCGGGTCGGCGAGGACGGCGTCCTGCGTGCCGATCGGCGGTGCCTGCAACGCGCCCGGGGGCACGCTGCCCACGGGTGGTCCGGCCGCCAACCGGTCCAGGATCGCCCGGGCCGACGGGGGCGCGGCGAGCAGCGTCCGGCGCAGTTTCGCCGGGTCCGCGCAGAGCGCGGCCGTGCGCGGGTCCAGCTCCGCGGCGGGTCGGCCGAGCCCAGCGGGGTACGGGGAGACCTCGTCGACGGCGGGCACCACGTGCAGGGCGTGCTCGGGGCCGTACAGCAGGAAGAGCGCCCTCAGCCGGCCGAGGGCGGCCCGGACGGCCGTCGGTGCCGGCGGGTGCGGCCCGGTGGTCGCCATGGCGAGCACGGCGTCGGTGGCCGTGGTGCCCTCGTCCGGATGCCGGGTGAGCCGGGCGGCGTCGAGGATCTGGAGGGTGAACTGGTCCAGCCCGTCCAGGGCGCGGGCCACCGAGACCCGGGACTGGGCGCGGATGGCCAGGGCGGAGACGTCTGCCGGCACGGGCACGACGAGGTCCGGCCGGAGCTGGAGGAGCGCGGCCAGCGCCTCGTCGGGCAGCGACCGCAGGTGGTCGGCGAGTGAGGTGGTCATCGTCTTTCCACGCTAGCCCGGGGTGGGGCAGTCGCGCCCCTCGGACGTCCGGGCGGTCAAAGGTCGCCGGGTACGTTTCTCGACATGCCCGCGCTGACCGTCGGATTCGATCTCGACATGACCCTGGTTGACTCCCGCCCCGGCATCGCCGCGGCCTACCGGGCGCTGACCGCCAGGACGGGCGTACCGGTGGACGCCGACCTGGCCGTGTCCCGGCTCGGCCCGCCGCTGCGCACCGAGATCGCGCACTGGTTCCCGCCGGAGCAGGTCGAGTCGGCCGTGCAGGCGTACCGGGAGCTGTATCCGGCGTACGCCATCACACCGACGGTGCCGCTGCCCGGCGCGCGGGAGGCGATCGACGCGATCCGTGCCCGGGGCGGAAGGGTGCTCGTCGTCACGTCCAAGATTGGCCGACTGGCCCGGTTGCACCTGGATCACCTCGGCCTCGTGGTGGACGAGCTGGCGGGTGACCTGTTCGCCGAGCAGAAGGCGACCGCGCTGCGGGAGCACGGCGCGACCCACTACGTCGGTGACCACGTGGCGGACATGGTGGCGGCGGGCGTGGCAGGGGTGCCGGGAATCGCTGTCGCGACCGGGCCGTGCTCCCCGGATGAGCTGCGTGCGGCGGGGGCGAGCGTGGTGCTGGACGATCTCACCGGATTCCCAGCGGCGCTCGACGGCATGATCCAGCTAGCCTGGGAGCAGTAGCGGCTCAAGTGAAGCAGGGGTTTTCAGGTGCCTACGGGTCGAGTGAAGTGGTACGACACGGCCAAGGGATACGGCTTCGTCACCAGTGATGAGGGCGGCGACGTGTTTCTGCCCAAGGGTGCTCTGCCGGCGGGCGTCACCGACCTCAAGGGTGGTCAGCGGGTCGACTTCAGCGTGGTGGACAGCCGCCGGGGCGCGCAGGCCATGGGCGTCAAGCTGCTGGACGCGCCGCCGTCGATGGCGGAGCTGCGACGTCGGCCGGCCGAGGAGCTGCACGGCCTCGTCGAGGACATGATCAAGGTGCTGGAGGCGAAGGTCCAGCCGGACCTGCGCCGGGGCCGGTACCCGGACAAGAAGACCGCGCAGAAGATCGCTCAGCTGGTCCACGCGGTGGCGCGCGAGCTGGAGGTCTGAGGCACCAGGCCGGCGGTGGCGGCGCGGTCGAGGAGCGCCGTCACCGCAGCGAAGCCGGCCTCGCCCAGGTCGGCGGTGAACTCGTTGACGTAGAGGCCGATGTGCCGGTCCACCACGTCGAGTTCCATCTCCTGGGCGTGCGCGAGCACGTACTCCCGGCTGGCCGTCGGATCCGCCCAGGCCTGCCGGACGGATTCGCGAATCCATCCGGCCGCTGCCACCGGGTCCACCGCGCCGCGCCGGGCCAGGATCGCGCCGAGCGGGATGGGCAGCCCGGTGTCGGCTTCCCACCACTCGCCGAGGTCGACGAGCGCGGTCAGCCCGTGCCGGTGGTAGGTGAACCGGGCCTCGTGGATGACCAACCCGGCGTCGTAGCGACCAGCCGCGACGCCCGGCATGATCTCGTGGAACGGCACCACCTCGATCCGGGCCGGCGACTGCCCGGCCGACCAGAGCCGGAACAGCAGGTACGCGGTCGTCCGATCACCGGGCACCGCCACCGTGGCGCCGGTCAGGTCGGCGCGGTCGCCCCTGGTGAGAACCAGCGGCCCGCACCCGCGGCCGAGCGCGCCCCCGCAGGGCAGCAGGTGGTAGTCGTCGAGCAGCCAGGGCAGCGCCGCGTAGCTCACCTTCACCAGGTCGAACGCACCCCGCTCGGCCGCCGTGTTGGTGACGTCCACGTCGGCGTACGTCACCTCGACCGGCGGCGCACCGGGCACCCGCCCGTGCACCAGGGCGTCGAAGACGAACGTGTCGTTGGGGCAGGGCGAGATCGCCAGGGAGAGCGCCACGCCCTCACGTTAGCCCCGCCCCCGGGCAGCAGCCCGCGCACACCCCGCCCACTGTGATCCACGACGGACTGGCCGGCCCGCCCGGCGCCGGCCTCCCGGCCTCCCGGCGGGCTGCGGCGGTATCGCCGTCGGGCTCGGCGGGGTGCTTCCGTTCAGCTCAGGCGGGGTGGCCGGTCGGGCTTCGGTCCGGGCTGGGTGAGGTCACGTCGCGCCCTGTAGAGCTGCCCCAGATATGGAGCGAGATCAGCGCCCCCGGCGAGCGGTGGCGGCGGTGGCGTGGCCGTGAGCGGGCACCGAGGGGCGATCCTGGTGGCGGTGTCCCGCCCCAGGCAGCCGCCCCACACATAGGGCAGCTCGACAGGGCCCGACCGAGGGGGGATACCCACAGCGGCGGTGACGTTTTCCACATGGTTATCCACAGGCGGAGGGGGCCTGTTGACGACGCTCGCCGAGCAGAAAACCATGAGCGGGTGGCAGCCGGAGGGGATGCGATCGATGTGGGCGCGGCGCTGCGTGATCTTCGTCGACGTGCCGATCTGAGCCAGCGGGAGTTGGCCGAGCGGTCCGGGGTCCCGAAGAGCACGCTGGCACGCATCGAGGCCGGCCAGGGTGGCGGGCCCGCCTTTCGAACGGTGGCGCGGCTGGTCGCGGCCGCGGGCGGCGAGCTCGCGCTCCGCTTACCCGGGGACGGCGACGGGTCCGCGGGCGGCGGACTGCTGGGCATGCCGGCCGACGAGCCACGGGACGAGGCTGACCGCCGGTACCCCGCCCACCTCGACGTCCGCCGGGTCCGAACCCTCAAGGACTGGCCGGGCGCCTGGTGGGTGCACTCGTACACGCTCCCGGAGAAGTTGTGGCCGGTGAGGGTTCCGGAGTTGACCTACGACCTGGATCGGGCGCGGCGGGACAGGCGGCGGTGGCGGTCGGAGGCGCGTGCGCAGATGACCTTCCGGCGGGTATCCGACGGGCTGCCGGCCACGTCCTGGCGGTTCCTCGCCGAGGTGCCCGGCGGTGGGCCGGTCGGTGAGCTGCGGGCTCATGAGCGGAGCGTCGATCTGCTCCTCGGCGAGGATCTGGACGACCGGCGTGAGTTGGTGCTGGAAGGTGTGGTCGTCGCCCCGGGCCTGCGGGCGCTTGGTGTTGGGCGGCGGCTTGTCGAGCTGTTGGCGGAGGAGATGACACGTGCCGGCATTCGCGCCGCCCACGCGGTCGCCGAGTTCGGCAACGTCGAGTTCCTTCTCGCCTGTGGGTTCGAGCTGCAGGCGAGCAGGCCGTCGGCGCTGATGCTCGAGGTGTGACGGGTGCCCGTGGTCAGCGCAGCGCCGGAGCTGCCGCGGTCAGCGCGGTGAGGGCCTCGCGCAGCCGCCAGGCGTCGCGGTCACGAGGGCCGATGGGGTTGGAGATGGTGCGCAGCTCGACGAAGGGCACCCCGGCCTGCGCGGCGGCGACCGCGACCCCGTACCCCTCCATGGCCTCGGCGACCGCTTCCGGATGCCGGCGGCGCAGCTCGTCGGTGCTGGCGGCGGTGCCGGTGACCGTGCTGACGGTGAGCACCGGGCCGGTCGTCGCCGACGGCAGGGCCGCCCGGAGTGCCGCGAGCAGGCCCGGGTCCGCGGGCACCACGCTGCCTCCGCCGAGCAACGCGGGTGGCATGCCCAGTTCGTCGACAGGGATGAAACCGTCGGGTGACTCGGCGCCCAGGTCGGCGGCGATGCTGGCGGTGCCGAGCACCGTGTCGCCGACCGCGGCCCGCCCGATGAAGCCGCCGGCCACGCCGGCGCTGACCACCGCGCGGTACGGGCGACCGGCAGCCTCGGCCAGGGCCAGCAGCCGTGCGGTGGCGGCACCCGCGACCGCCGGGCCCACCCCGATCGGGGCGACGGTGACGCTGGCGTCGGTCAGCCCGGCCCGTACGGCGTCCGCCTCGGCCGGCACCGCCGTCACCACCAGCAGGCCGGTCACGAGAGCGAGCCGGGGGATTCCCGGCGGGTCTCGTCGTCCGCTCCGCCGCCCGGGCCGCCGACCGCTGAGGAGGGGCGGTAGATGTGGTAGCCCGGCGGTGCCAGCCCCGGCTCGTCGTGCTGCGGAGAGTTGGCCTGGTTTGGAGCCGGCGAGGTGGGGGCGACGTCCGCGGGCTGGGCAACCGGCTCGTCCTCGGCCGGCTCGTCCTCGGCCAGTTCGTCGCCACCCAGCGGCCGGCCGGCGAGCTTCTCGGCGCGCAGCCGGGCGGCGACCACCACCCCCCGGACGGCGGCCAGGATGCCCACGCCGGCGGCGACCGCGATGCCGGTACGGCCGTCGAACGGGACCAGCCCGAGCCCACCACCGACGACGAAGGCGAGCATCAGCACCGTCTCGGAGTGCGCGAAGGAACTGGCCCGCAGCCGCTCCGGGATGCGCTCCTGGATCGAGGCGTCCACGGCGAGTTTGGCCACCCCACTGACCAGCGCGGTGACCAGACAGAGCAGGGCCACCATCGACAGCGAGAACTGGATGACGGCGAGCACCGCCACTCCCGCCACGATGATCATGCTGCTGGACTGGATGGCAGTCGGTCGGTGGATGCGCAACCGGGTGCCGACGGCGGTCGCCAGGAAGCTGCCGACGGCCAGCGCGCCGCCGATCAGCCCCAGCGCCCACTCCGCGCCCAGGTCGCGGCCGAACACGCCGGTGGTCAGGTCGCCCTTCTTGATGGCGAAGGCGAGGAACAGCAGCAGGAAGCCGTACACCGCGCGTAGCGTCGCGGCGCCGATCAGGGTGGCGATCACCAGCCGCCCGGCGGGTCGGCCCCGGCCCAGCGGCCGGTCTTCGCGGCGGCCCAGCGCGCGCAGCGCGCGGGGGACCCGCTCCGGTGGCTCCGAGTCCGCCTTCGGTGGCAGCCGCAGGGAGATCACCATGCCGATCAGGAAGATCACCGACGCGACGCGCAGCGGCCACTGCGGCCCGAACCAGAAGGCCGCCAACCCGATCGGGGCCACGAGCGCCCCCGCCACCGTGCCGTAGACGCTGGCCCGTGCGCCCACCTGGGAGAGGCCCAGCCCTTCCGGCAGCAGCCGGGGCACCGCCGCGGACCGTGCCACGCCGTAGGCACGCGACAGCGCGAGCACACCGAACGCGGCCGGATAGAGCCCGAAGCCGTGGATGTAGTCGGAGATCAGCCAGGCCAGGAACGCCCGGCCGAGCATGGTCGCGGCCAGCGCGTACCGCCGGCCGTGCCGGAAGTGGTCCAGCAGCGGGCCCACCACGGGGGCGAGCATCGCGAACGGCACCATGGTCACCAGTAGGTAGAGCGCGACCTTGCTGCGGGCCTCGCCGAGCGGCACGTTGAAGAAGATCGTCCCGGCCAGGCCGATGGCGATCAGTGTGTCGCCCGCGCAGGAGACGGCGTGCAGATCGAACAGGCGGACCATGCCGACCTCGCCGCCGGCGCCCCGCGTCCGGGCCCGACCGGCCCGGCGGGTCACCCAGCGGCCGCTGCCCACCGAACCACGCAGGAGCAGGCGGACGGCCCGAATGCCGGTGCCGACGGTCCGCCCGAGGACGGATCGCCCGGAGCGGGAGTACGGCGGCATGTGCACCATCCTCGCCCATCTGATCCAGGTACGCCGCACCACTGCGGTGAAAGGTTCCCCGGGAGTCCCTGTCACCTCTGCGGGGAGCATGGGGAACAATGGTCGGGTGACCAGGCCCGCCTCCACCCGTGCCGCCCGTCTCGACCAGGTCTGCGCCGCCGCCGTCGAGGTGGCCCGCGCTGGCATCACCGAGGTGGACGCCGACGATGTCGGCGACCACCTGCAGGTCGTCGCCGAGGGTGAACGGCTGGTCACCCACTACTTCGAATGCCGCCTCGCCGGCTACCGCGGCTGGCGGTGGGCGGTCACCGTCACCCGCGTTCCGCGCAGCCGCACGGTGACCATCTGCGAGACCGTGCTGCTGCCCGGCCCGGACGCGCTGCTCGCGCCCGGCTGGCTGCCCTGGCAGGAGCGGCTCAAGCCGGGTGACCTCGGCCCGGGTGACCTGCTGCCGACCTCCCCGGAGGACGAGCGGCTGGCCCCCGGTTATCTGCTCTCCGACGACCCGGCGGTCGAGGAGACGGCCTGGGAGCTGGGTCTCGGTCGGGCCCGGGTGCTCTCCCGGGAGGGTCGCGCCGACGCGGCGCAGCGCTGGTACGACGGCGACCACGGCCCCACGGCGGCCATCTCCGTCGCCGCCCCGGCCGCCGCCCGCTGCGGCACCTGCGGCTTCTACCTGCCGCTGGCCGGTGCGATGCGGCAGGCCTTCGGCGCGTGCGGCAACTTCTACGCTCCGGATGACGGCCGGGTGGTCAGCGCCGACCATGGTTGCGGCGCCCACTCCGAGACGCTGATCGAGGCCGCCGAGACCGCGGTGGAGGATCTTCCGACGGTGTACGACGACAGCGCGGTGGAGGCCATGTCGGTCAGCCGTGCCCCGGGTTCGGTGGAGGCAGCCGAGCCGGCGGAGCCGTACGGGCACCCCTGAGCGTTCGCTCCGGCGCGGCCGGGTGCCGTCAGCTCGCGCGGCGGCGGCGTCGGTTGGCGTCGTGACGCATCATCACGGCGAGGCCGGGGAACCCCCACAGGAAACCGGCCAGGCAAGTCCAGAGCCAGTTCTCGTGGTCGTGCTCGGTCAGCCAGCCCCGGAAGAAGACCAGCAATACCAGCCCGACGACCGCCCATGCGATCAGCCCGGCGACGGCGAACGGCACCATCGGTGGGTCCAGCGGCGCGGGACGCGGTGGCTGGTCGTTCGGCATCGGGCAAGCGTACGCGATCCGCTTCCCCTGCCCGTCGGTGATCTGGGACGATGCGCGCGACAACTGGAAGATCACCTGCGAGGACCCTGATGGCAGTAGCGCCGCCCGAGAACGGCACACCTCCCGACCCCGCTCACCCGCGTAACGGCTTCGACCGGTTCTTCGAGATCTCCGCCCGCGGCTCGACGTTGAGCCGTGAGGTACGCGGTGGCCTGGCGACCTTCTTCACGATGGCGTACATCGTGGTGCTCAATCCGTTGATCCTGGGCGGTGCCGTCGACGGTGACGGCAAGTCCCTCCCGATTCCGGCGCTGGCCGCGGCGACCGCGCTGGTCGCCGGCCTGATGACCATCCTGATGGGTGTGGTCGGCCGGTTCCCGCTGGCGCTCGCCGCCGGTCTGGGCGTCAACGCCCTGGTGGCGTACGAGATCGCCCCCGAGATGACCTGGGCCGACGCGATGGGCCTGGTGGTGATCGAGGGTGTGCTCATCGCCGTGCTGGTGCTCACCGGCCTGCGTACCGCGGTGTTCCGCGCGGTGCCCACGCAGATGAAGACGGCCATCGGCGTCGGCATCGGCCTCTTCCTGACCATCATCGGCCTGGTGGACGCCGGCTTCGTCCGGCGGATCCCGGACGTCGCGAACACCACCGTGCCGGTCGGCCTGGGCATCGGCGGCAAGCTGGTGAGCTGGCCGCTGCTGGTCTTCGTGGTGGGCCTGCTGCTCACGTTGGTGCTCGTGGTGCGCCGGGTGAAGGGCGCGATCCTGATCGGGATCCTGACCTCCACCGTGCTGGCGGTCATCGTCGAGGCGGTCGCCAACATCGGCCCGTCGTTCGTCGACGGGAAGCCCAACCCGAAGGGCTGGGCACTGAACGTGCCGGAGCTGCCCAAGACGGTGGTGGACGTGCCGGACCTGTCGCTGCTCGGCAAGTTCAACGTGCTCGACTCGTGGGGCCGGGCCGGCTGGGTGGTCGTGCTGATGTTCGTCTTCACCCTGTTGATCACGGACTTCTTCGACACCATGGGCACGATGGTGGCGGTCGGTCAGGAGGGTGGCCTGCTCGACGAGCGGGGCACCCCGCCGAAGGCCAAGGAGATCCTGCTGGTCGACTCGATCGCGGCGGCGGCCGGTGGTGCGGCCAGCACCTCCAGCAACACGTCGTACATCGAGAGTGCCGCCGGTGTCGGGGAGGGCGCCCGGACCGGCGTGGCCAGCCTGGTCACCGGCGTCCTCTTCCTGCTGGCGATGTTCCTGGCGCCGCTGGTGGTGATCGTGCCGTTCGAGGCGGCGTCGACGGCCCTGGTGGTGGTCGGCTTCCTGATGATGACCGCGGTACGGACGATCGACTGGTCCGACTACGAGATCGCCATCCCGGCGTTCCTCACCATCGTGCTGATGCCGTTCACCTACTCGATCTCCAACGGGATCGGCGCCGGTCTGATCACCTTCGTGGTCGTCAAGCTGGCGAAGGGTAAGGCCCGGGAGATCCACCCGCTGCTGTACGGGGTGGCCGCGCTCTTCGTGCTGTACTTCCTGCGCGGGCCCATCGAGTCGTTGGTCCTCTGACGCGTCGTCCGGGCGGGGAGTCGAGGGTGATTCCCCGCCCGGAACAGCACGAACATCCTCGTGAGCCTGGTCATAACGGATGTCGTTAGCCAGGCTCATTAGTTAAGCTAACTAACGTGACGGAGCGGACGGTGACGGCGGAACGCGTGCCACCGGCGCAGCTGGCTCCCCAGTTGCGAGATGCGATCACCCGACTCAACCGGCGGGTCCGACGGGCCCGGCCGGTCGGCGACCTCACGGTCACCCAGGTCTCCGCGCTCACCAGCCTGCGGCTGGCGGGCGCGATGACGCCCCGGGAACTGGCCGATGTCGAACGGGTGCAGCCACCGACGATGACCAAGATCGTCGCGAAGTTGGAGGACCGCGGCCTCGTGCAGCGGACCCCCCATCCGACCGACGGTCGCCAGGTCATCCTCGCGGCGACCGAAGGAGGGCAGGCCGTGCTCGACCAGTTCGAGCGGGCCCGCGACGAATGGCTGGCCCACCGGCTGGCCGCGCTCGACGAGGACCAACGGGAGACCCTGCACAGGGCCGCCGAGATTCTCCAGCAGCTCGCTCGCGCCTGAGCCCGCGCGCGCCACTTCCGGCCGTGCCGTCACCTGTCGATGACGCGTACGTCCTTGAGGAGGCGCACCGAGAGTGCAGGCCAAGCTGAGCACGATGTTCCAGTCCCTACAGGTTCGCAACTACCGGCTCTTCGCATCCGGGCAGCTGATCAAGCTGATCGGCGTCTGGATGATGTTCATCGCCCAGGACTGGCTCGTCCTCGAGCTCTCCGACAACTCGGCCACCGCCCTCGGCGTGGTCACCGCGCTCCAGTTCACCCCGGTGCTGCTGCTCACCCTGCTCTCCGGCCGGCTCGCCGACCGGTACGACAAGCGGGTGCTGCTCTTCGCCGCCAACGCCTTCTGGACGGTGCTGGCGCTCGGGATGTCCCTGCTGGTGCTGACCGATCTGGTGCAGCTCTGGCACGTCTTCGCGTTCGCCGCGCTGCTCGGCACGGCCAACGCCGTGGAGACCCCGGTCCGCCAGGCGTTCGTCTCCGAACTGGTCGGCACGCCGCTGCTGCCCAACGCCCTGTCGCTGAACGCCGCCGTGTTCAACTCCGCCCGGATCATCGGCCCGGCGGTCGCCGGTCTGGCCATCGCCGCCTTCGACGTGGGCCCGGTCTTCCTCTTCACCGCCCTCAGCTCCATCGCGCCGCTGGTCAACGTGGTCCGCATGCGGACGGCCGACCTGCACC
The DNA here is from genome assembly GCF_042872475.1 of Micromonospora sp. NPDC005252. Taxonomy (NCBI): domain Bacteria; kingdom Bacillati; phylum Actinomycetota; class Actinomycetes; order Micromonosporales; family Micromonosporaceae; genus Micromonospora; species Micromonospora sp. NPDC005252. Next base: position 683,630 of record NZ_JBIAKN010000003.1, read on the forward strand.
GCGACGCCCTGCTGCCGCGCGACGAGCGGGCGTCCGCGAAGGTCGTCGACGGGCTGCGGTACGTGTGGCGCCGGCCGGACCTGCTGTTGCCGATGGCGGTCATGTCGGTGATCGGCATGTCGCTGTTCAACTTCCAGCTCACCCTCGCCGCGCTGGCCAAGACGGTCTTCCACACCGGCGCGGCCTCCTTCGGCCTGTTCAGCACCGCGCTGGCCGTCGGCGCGCTGGGCGGGGCGCTCAGCGGCACCGGCCGGCGCAGCCGCCCGTCGGTCTGGCTGGTGCTCGGCGCCGCGATCGGCTGCGCCAGCTTCGGCACCCTGGTCGGCTTCGCGTCGACGTACTGGCTGGTCGTGGCGCTGCTCGTGCCCACCGGCTTCTTCATGGTCTTCTTCGCCCAGGCCGCCAACCAGCGCGTCCAGCTCGGGGTGGACGCCGCCTTCCGGGGCCGGGTGATGGCCCTGTGGGTGCTGGTGTTCCTGGGCACCAACCCGGTCGGCGCACCGCTGATCGGCTGGGTCGCCGAGCACTTCGGCGCCGGCGCGAGCATCTGGATGGGCGGGCTGATCTCGCTGGCCACCGCGCTGATCGCGCTCACCTGGCAACTGCGCCGCTCTGGTGCGCGACTGCGCTTCCGGGTGCTGCCCATGCCCCGCTTCTACGTCACCTCCACCGACTGCTGAGCTACGCGAAGGGCCCTTTCCGGTCGGAACGGGCCCTTCGCGCACGTTCGGAGAACACGGCGAAGTCCCGATCGGCGGATAGCGCGGATGCGGCCAAATCGCTGGCGAGGTGGCACGACGGGGCTTAGCGTCGATATGTGGGAGTCGAACGCGCGCTGATGCTTGCCCTGGCGTTCCTCGCCGTGGCCAGCCTCCCGGCGGCGTTCGCCCTGCTCTTCTGCGCCGACGAGATCATCGACCGGGTGGTCTGCGCCTGGTCCGAGTGGCGCGAGCGCCGGCGGGAGCGACGCACCATCGCCCGCCTCGACCGGGCCATCGAAGCCGACGCGCTGACCCGCGACATCGACCTCAGCGAGTTCGACCGCACCGACCGTCGCCCATTGGAACAGCTCGCCGCCGACCTGCGTCGCCTCGGCGGTCAGCGGCTCGGCGGCACCGGCCGGTCGATGGTCTGGCACGGCGCGGTGGTCCAGGCGTACGACGACCGGCTCCGGCTGGCCTGCCGCGCCCTCGGGATCACCGAACACCTCACCGAGTTGACCGGCGTCGACCAGGAGATCGAACGGGTACGGGTGGAGGGCGTCCTGCACGCCGCCGGTCTGACCCTGCCGGCGGCCCGGGCCGGGCACCGGCAACGGCACCGCTGAACGGTCCAACAGTTTGCGGCTCTTCGTCGCGGTCTATCCGCCCGTCGGGGCGGTCAGCCATCTCGGCGCGCAGATCGCGCGGCTGCGGGTCGGCGCGGCGGCGGCCGCCGGTGTCCGGGTGCGGCTTGCCGACCCGGCGGACCTGCACATCACCCTGGCGTTCCTCGGTGACGTCGAGGCCGCCCGGCTGGTCGACGTGGTGAGTGCGCTCGGGCTCGCCGCCGACCGGTTCCGCGATGCCCGGGACGCCCCGCCCCGGCTGCTTTTGGGTGGCGGTGGCGTGTTCGGCGACGGTCGCCGCACGGTGCTCTGGGTGGACGCCCGGGGCGATGTCGAGGCGCTGCACGAGCTGGCCCAGCTCGTCCGGGAGCGGCTACGCGTGGCCGGGTTGCCGTACGACGAGAAGCCGTTTCGGCCGCACCTGACCGTCGCCCGGCCCGGTGACCGGGTGGAGTTGGCTGCCGTCGAGGCCGACAGGGTGACCCTGGACGACTACGCGGGCCCGGAGTGGCCGGCGACGGGGTTGCTGCTGATGCGGAGCCACCTCGGGTCGGCACGCCCGCGTTACGAGCGGCTCGCCGCCTGGCCGCTCTGATTCGTCGAGCCGGCTTGAACGGCATCGGCCGGCAACGTCGTGCGCCTGAGCTTGCCCTGGCTAGACGAGTAATGCCTAACCTCGCTGGGGCGATGGGCGCAGCCGGCTGCCGACGGTCACCCTCGGTCACCTCCATGGGGGCGGATGCGGTGGTAAGCGGTATACCTCAGAGTCATATTCATACCTCTGAGGTATACCGCTCACCAGCACATCGACACGGCGGGCACTTCGGAGCGCCGATCTCGGGGTATCAAGCGCAGGGGACACCGCGACATCGGCGATCTCGGGAGTGGACCGTGGACGTCGAGCGTCAGGAGGACTCGCGGGCGGCCGGACCGCTGCCGAAGAGCACGTCGTCCCAGCTCGGCAGGCGCTTGCGCGGCTTGCCGTTGGCGTCGGTGGACTCGCCACCGGCCGCCGCGGCGGCCGTACCGGTCCGGCGGGGCCGCAGCACCGCCAGCGACGGAACGGCCGGGACCTCCTTGGGCGCGTCCGAGTCGTCGTCGAAGGCCGAGCCCTGGCCACCGCCGAGCAGCGCGGCAGCGCCGCCGCCGACCGGCCGCTGCCGGGGCGCGTCCGACCCGGCCAGAGCGGCCGGGGTACGCGGCTCAAGGCCGCGACCCGAAGAGCCGCCGAGCGGACGGTCCAGTGAAGCGAGCAGCGCGTCCCGGCCGGCCCGAATCGGATCCCGGCCAGGGCGCGGGTGTTCGGACGCGGCCGGCAGCCCGTGCCCACCACGGCTCGGCTCGCCACGCGACGGACCAGGCAGGGCGTGCCCGCCCCGCTCCGGCGCCGGCTCCTGGCCGAGGATCGGCGTGGGCCGCTCGGCGCACAGGTACTGCGCCATGTCGTCGTGCGGGGTAACCACCTGCCGGGCCTTGTCCATGTCCCAGATGGCCTGCGCGGTGGCCTTGCCGGACGGCCAGGTGGCGATGATCCGCCAGGTGCCGTCGTCGCGCCGGTACGCGTCCCAGGAGATCTTCTCGGTGTCGATGCCGTGCTGGCTCAGTCGGCCGTTGACCACCTCGGCGAGCGGGGTGGGTTTCTCCGCGCCCTTGAGTCGGGTGCGACGGGCGTGCTGGGCGAGCATCGCCCGTTCCTGGAGCACCGGGCCGGCGTAGCGCAGCACGCGGTCGACCGGCACCCCGGCGATCCGGGCGACGTCCTCGGCGGACTCACCGGAGCGGATGCGGGCCTGGATGTCCCGGGGAGACAGTGAGGGAGTCGGGTCGACGGTGCTCGGTGCCACCGCGAGCGGCGGGGCACCCGGCTCGGGGTGCATCACGCCGGCGATGCGTTCGTCGATCGGCAGGGCGAGGAGTCGCCCGACCTCGTCGGCGAGCACCAGCGCCTGGCCGTCCTCGGAAAGGGCGACGAAGCGTACTGGGCGCATAGCGTTGCCTCCGTCCCGCTTCGCTGGCCGCACGCCACGAGTCGGCCACCCAGGCGTCTCGGACCACCGTACGCGCATCTGTCTCGGGGTGGGGGAAGCGACACCCCGCATGTCGCGACTGAGCTGCGGCGATGATCACGGTGGGTGTCCATCGAGGCCCCGACGGACACCCACCGTGACGATGCTCAGAGGCGCTCGACGACGTAGTCGATCGACGCGGTCAGCGCCTCGACATCAGCCGGCTCGACGGCCGGGAACAGCGCCACCCGCAACTGGTTGCGGCCGAGCTTGCGGTACGGCTCGGTGTCGACGATGCCGTTGGCGCGCAGCGCCTTGGCGATCGCGGTGGCGTCCACCCCGTCGGCGAAGTCGATGGTCGCGACCACGTTGGACCGCAGCGCCGGGTCGGTGACGAACGGGCTGGCCACCGTGGACCGCTCCGCCCAGCCGTACACCGTCGCGGCGCTCTCCGCCGTGCGCTTGGCCGCCCAGGCCAGACCACCCTGCGCGTTCATCCAGTCGGTCTGCTCGGCCGCGAGGAAGATGGTGGCCAGCGCCGGGGTGTTGTACGTCTGCTCCAGCCGCGAGTTGTCGATCGCGGTCACCAGGTCCAGGAAGGCCGGGATGTAGCGCCCCGACGCCTTGATCTCGGCGGCCCGGTCCAACGCGGCCGGCGACATCAGGGCCAGCCAGAGGCCGCCGTCGGAGCCGAAGCACTTCTGCGGCGCGAAGTAGTAGACGTCGGTCTCGCCGACGTTGACCTCCAGGCCGCCCGCGCCCGAGGTGGCGTCGACCAGGAGCAGCGACCCCTCGTCCGCACCGGCGACCCGGTTGATCGGCACGGCCACGCCGGTCGAGGTCTCGTTGTGCGGCGTCGCGTACACGTCCACGCCGGCCTCGGCGACCAGGGTCGGCGCGCTGCCCGCCGCGGCCTTGCGGACGGTCGGCTCACCCAGGAACGGAGCGTCGGAGACCGACTTGGCGAACTTCGCGCCGAACTCGCCGAAGCTGGCGAACTGCGCACGGTCGCGGACGAGGCCGAAGGTGGCGACCTCCCAGAACGCGGTGGTGCCGCCGTTGCCGATCACGACCTCGTAGCCCTCGGGCAGCGAGAAGAACTCGGCGATGCCGGAGCGCAGTCGGGCCACCTGGTCGCGGACCGTCTTCTGCCGGTGCGACGTGCCCAGGTAGCTGGTCGCCACCTCGGCGAGCGCGGACACGGCCGCCGGACGGACCTTGGACGGGCCGCAGCCGAAACGTCCGTCGGCGGGCTTGATCTCGTCGGGAATCCGGATGATCGGTGCGTCAGCCACGGTACTGAAGATCCTTCCGCAAGGGCGAGGGCGGGCCCGGCGACACTGCCGGCCCTCATCCTCGCACCCGGGGCGGATGGCGACCGCCGGGGTCCCGACGGCCGGTCTGAGTCCTTCACCACATCGAGCGGCCCACGAGGTCGACAGCGGTCGAAAAAGGGCCCCCGCACCACGGCTGGTGCGGGGGCCCTTCGGGCAGCTCAGACGCCGTGCGGGATGGCGGCCCAGCCCTCGACGTCGGACGGCTTGCGGGTGTTCGGGCCGACGTAGCGGGCGGACGGGCGGACCAGCCGCTGCAGACGCTTCTGCTCCAGGATGTGCGCGCTCCAGCCGCCCATCCGGGCGCAGGTGAACATCGAGGTGAACATGTGCGCCGGCACCTCGGCGAAGTCCAGCACCACGGCCGACCAGAACTCGACGTTGGTGGCCAGCACCCGGTCCGGGCGGCGGGCCTGAAGCTCGGCGAGGGCGGCCTTCTCCAGCGCCTCGGCGATCTCGAAGCGCGGTGCGCCCAGCTCCTTGGCGGTGCGCCGGAGCACGCGGGCGCGCGGGTCCTCGGCACGGTAGACCCGGTGGCCGAAGCCCATCAGCCGCTCGCCGCGGTCCAGGACACCCTTGACGTAGCCCTCCGCGTCGCCGCTGCGCTCCACAGCCTCCAGCATGCTGAGCACGCGGGACGGTGCGCCGCCGTGCAGCGGCCCGGAGAGGGCGCCGATGCCCGACGAGATGCAGGCCGCGGCGTCGGCCCCGGTGGAGGCGACGATGCGCGCGGTGAAGGTGGAGGCGTTCAGGCCGTGCTCGGCGGCCGAGATGAAGTACGCGTCGACGGCCTTGACGTGCCGCGGGTCCGGCTCACCCCGCCAGCGCTTCATGAACCGCTCGACGATGGTCTGCGCCTTGTCGATCTCCTTCTGCGGCACCGCCGGCAGGCCGAGGCCGCGGGCGGACTGCGCGACGAAGGAGAGCGCGGTCACCGACACCCGGGCGAGGTCCTCACGGGCCTGCTCGTCGGAGATGTCCAACAGCTGGCTGAGCCCCCAGTACGGCGCCAGCATCGCGACCGCCGACTGCACGTCGACCCGGATGTCGCCGGAGTGCACCGGCACCGGGAACGGCTCCGCCGGCGGCAGGCCCGGCCCGAACCGGCCGTCGACCAGCAGCGCCCACACGTTGCCGAACGAGACCTGGCCGATCAGATCCTCGATGTCGACCCCGCGATAGCGCAGCGCGCCACCCTCGCGGTCGGGTTCGGCGATCTCGGTCTCGAAGGCTACGACGCCCTCCAGACCGGGTTTGAAATCGGCCATGTCGCTCTCCTGGATCTGGTCGGTGCGCCTGATCAGCTGAGCCGGCCCGGTCGGCCGAGCGCCTTAGGCGACCCTCAGGGATGTGTTCGGAACATCTTGCCTGCTGCGTAACCGGATATGCGACCCGCTGCGACTGTGCTGCACACGACATCTGAGGACGCGCATTCTCCGCGCCACTCGGTGAGACTGGGCGATGCGGACTGGCCAGCGCGGAAGGGTGCATGTCGGGCCGCCGAGAAGGAGTGGGGACGTGACGGGCGACACACCCGCCCCGGCCGCGATGCGTAACGAGTACGCCGCGGACCTGGGCCTGACCGAAGCTGACCTGGCCGCCGACTGGCACCGCCAGTTCGACAGCTGGTTCGCCGACGCGGTGGCCTTCGGGCTGCCCGAGCCGAACGCCATGGTGGTGGGCACCGCCGACGCCGCCGGCCGGCCCAGCGGCCGGACGGTGCTGCTCAAGGGGTACGACCCCGAGGGCTTCGTCTTCTTCACCAACCACCTCTCGCGCAAGGGCGTCGAGGCGTCCGCCAACCCGTACGCCAGCCTGGTCTTTCCGTGGTTTCCCATGCAGCGGCAGGTGGTGGTCGCCGGGTCGATCGCCCCGGTCGAGCGGGCGGTGACCGAGTCGTACTTCGCGAGCCGGCCACGTGGCTCGCAGCTGGGCGCCTGGGCCAGCCCGCAGTCGCAGGTGGTGCCGGACCGGGCCACGCTGGAGGACCGCTATCGGGAGGTGACCGAGCGGTTCGCCGATGCGGCAGTCATCCCGCCCCCGCCGCACTGGGGTGGTCTGCGGGTCCGGCCGGACTCGGTGGAGTTCTGGCAGGGGCGGGCGGGTCGGCTGCACGACCGCCTGCGGTTCCGTCGCGTCGACGGAAGCGACTGGACCGTCGAGCGGCTGGCGCCGTGACGGGTGTGCAGGAGGCCCGGCCGCGCGGAGCGCGCCGCTGGGCGATCGACGTCCGTCCGCTGCGCGTTCCGGCGTACCGGCGATTGTGGCTCGGCAACACCGTGGCGATGTTCGGCTTCCAGTTCACCGCCGTGGCGGTGCCGGTGGAGATGTACGCCCTGACCCGGGACTCGTTCTGGGTCGGTCTGCTGGGTGTGGCTGCCTTCGTACCCCTGCTGGTCTTCGGGCTCTGGGGTGGCGCGGTCGCCGACGCCCGCGACCGCCGTGCGGTGCTGCTCGGCGGCTCATTGTTGCTCTGGGCATCCACCCTCGGGTTGCTGGTCCAGGCGCTGCTGAACGTGGGCAGCCCGGTGCTGTTGCTGGCGTTGATGGCGGTGCAGTCGGTGGCCTTCGCGATCACCTCGCCGGCCCGCAGCGCCATGCTGCCCCGGCTGGTGCCGGACGACCTGGTGGCGTCCGCCACCACCCTGAACTACACGACCTTCACCGCCGCCTCGGTCGCCGGCCCGCTCGCCGCCGGTCTGATCCTCTCCGCCTCGCCGGACACCACGGTGGTCCTGCCGATCGCGTACGGGTTGGACGCGGTGCTGTTCACCGCCATGCTCTGGGCCGCGCTGCGCCTCCCCTCGCTCCCGCCCGAGCCGACCGCCGACGGCCAGGCCCGACGTGCCGGCCTGGCCAGTGTGATCGACGGATTCCGGTACCTCGCCACCACGCCGGTGCTGCTGCTCTCCTTCGGCGTGGACCTGATCGCGATGATCCTGGCCATGCCGAGGGCGCTGTTCCCGGAGATCGCCCAGGAGCGGTTCGGCGGCGGTGGCGCGGTCGGCCTGCTCTACAGCGCCATCGCGATCGGCTCCATGATCGGCGGGCTGACCTCCGGCTGGATCGGTCGCCTCCGCCGGCAGGGGGTCGGCCTGGTGGTCGCGGTGGTCGGCTGGGGCCTGGCGATCGCCGCGGCCGGGTTGGCCCACCAGCTCTGGCTGATGGTCCTACTGCTCGCCGTGGCCGGCGCCGCCGACCTGGTCAGCGCCGTACTGCGCCAGTCCATGCTGCTGGTGTACGCGCCGGACCGGATGCGCGGTCGGCTCCAGGGCGTCAACACGGTGGTGGTGGCCGGCGGTCCGCGCCTGGGTGACCTGCGGGCCGGCACCATGGCCGCCGGGTTCGGCGGCGGGGTGGCCTGGGTCGCCGGTGGGCTCGCCTCGGCGGTGCTCGTGGTGGTGCTCGCGGTCGCCTTCCCGGCGCTGCTGCGCTACCGGGCCACGACGGCGTCGAGCGGCGACCGGCCGTGACCGGTTAGGGTCGCCGACATGGAAAGCCCCGACCAGCGCCCCTTCTCCGGCGCACAGTGGACCATCGCCGCCGCGGGCCACGAGGCAGTCATCGTGGAGGTGGGCGGCGGGCTGCGGACGTACCGGCACGAGGGTGTCGACCTGGTCGACGGGTACCAGACCGACGAGGTGTGCCCCGGCTGCGCCGGGCAGGTGCTCGCGCCCTGGCCGAACCGGATCCGCGACGGTCGCTACCCGTTCGCGGACCGGACGCACCAGCTCGCGCTGACCGAGCCGGAGCGGCACGTCGCCATCCACGGGCTGGTCAACTGGGTGCCGTGGCGGCTGCTGGAGCAGTCCGCGGATGCGGTGACGGTCGGCTACGACCTGCCGCCGCAGCCCGGCTACCCGTGGCCGCTGCGACTGGTCAGCCGGTGGAGCGTCGGCGCGGACGGTCTGCGCGCCGAGCACGAGGTGACCAACATCGGCGCCGAGGTGGCCCCGTTCGGCTTCTCGGTGCACCCGTACCTGCAACTGCCGGGTGTCGCGGTGGACGACCTGGTCATGCGGCTGCCGGCGCGTACCCGTGTGCTGGTGGACGGTCGGCTGCTCCCGGTCGGGGCGACCCCGGTGGCCGGCACCGAGTACGACTGGACCAGCCCGCGTCGGATCGGCGGCGTGGAGTTGGACCTCTGCTTCGGCGAGGTGGTCCGGGACGCCGACGGCGGTTCCTCGGTGAGCCTGGCCGCGCCGGACTCCTCGTCCGGGGTCAGCATCTGGGCGGATGCGGAGTTCGGCTGGTGGCAGGTGTTCACCGGGGACGCGCTCACCGGCGAGCGGCACCGGCGCTCGGTGGCGATCGAGCCGATGACCTGCCCGCCGGACGCGTTCCGCTCGGGCAAGGACCTGCTCACGCTCAAGCCCGGCACGACCTGGCGGGGTGCCTGGGGCATCCGTCCCGGGGCCTGATGGAGTTCGCCGAGGTCGTCCGCCGACGGCGGATGGTGCGCAACTACGACCCGGACCGTCCCGTCCCGCCCGACGTGGTGGATCGGCTGCTCGACCACGCCGTCCGCGCCCCCTCGGCCGGGTTTGCCCAGGGCTGGGGCTTCCTCGTGCTGGAGGAGCCGGCCGACCGGGAGCGGTTCTGGGCCGCCACCACGCCGGAGGGTGGCGGGCGGGAGCGCTGGCTGGCGGGGATGCGCAGGGCGCCGCTCATCGTGGTGCCGCACGCCAACGAGTCGGCCTACCTGCGGCGGTACGCCGAGCCGGACAAGGGTTGGACCGACCGGTCGACCGACCGCTGGCCGGTGCCCTACTGGTACGTGGACACCGGCTTCGCCGCGCTCCTGATGCTGCTCACCGCCGTGGACGAGGGGCTGGGGGCGTGCTTTTTCGGTATTCCGCCGCAGCGGCTGGGCGCGTACCGGGGCGCGTTCGGCGTGCCGGAGGAGTACCACCCCATCGGTGCCGTCACAATCGGTTACCGTGCGCCGGACCATCGGTCACCATCGCTGCGCCGAGGGCGGCGCGAAATGGACGAGGTGGTGCGGCGCGGGCGGTGGAGTTGAGTGTCGCGTCCCGTTCGTCGGAGTTGAGGATCGGGCGAGCGGTAGCGAAACTGACATCAGGGAGCAGAACGTCGCGTGCGCTGGACGGCTAGGCTGGCACGGTCATCGGTGCCGCGCCGCGCGGTGCCCGCCGCGGCCCGGCTCGGTGTCGTCGGTCGGCCCGGCCACGGGGAGGGGAGCGTGCCGTCGTGATCTTCAGAGCGGTCCGGGACGGGCGTCCCTATCCGGAGCACAACCTGACGCTCAAGCAGTGGGCGGAGATTCCGCCCCGTCCGCTGCGCCTGGACCAGTTGATCACCACCAAGCGCGAGCTGGCGCTCGACAAGCTCCTCGCCGAGGACTCGACCTTCTACGGCGACCTCTTTCCGCACGTGGTCCAGTGGAACGGTGGGCTCTACCTGGAGGACGGGCTGCACCGCGCCCTGCGTGCCGCCCTGCAACAGCGCAACCAGATCCACGCCCGCGTGCTGGTGCTCTCCGGGCCGATCGACTGAACGGCGTGAGCTGAGGCTTCGTTAAGGTGACGGCATGACTGCCCTCGATCTGCTCGACCTGGACCCGTCGCTCAGCGAGGAGGAGCGGCAGATCCGCGACGTCGTCCGCCAGCTCGTCGACGACCGGGTCCGCCCCCACGTCGCCGAGTGGTACGAGGAGGGTCGCGTGCCGGCCCGCGAGCTGGCCCGCGAGTTCGGCAAACTCGGTCTGCTCGGCATGCACCTGACCGGCTACGGCTGCGCCGGCGCCTCCGCCGTCGCGTACGGGCTGGCCTGCCAGGAGCTGGAGGCCGGTGACTCCGGGCTCCGCTCGCTGGTCTCGGTGCAGGGCTCACTGGCGATGTACGCCATCTGGCGCTACGGCAGCGAGGAGCAGAAGCAGCGCTGGCTGCCGGCGATGGCGACCGGCGAGGCGATCGGCTGCTTCGGCCTCACCGAACCCGACCACGGCTCCGACCCGGCGTCCATGACCACCCGGGCCCGCCGCGACGGCGACGACTGGGTGCTCACCGGCGCCAAGATGTGGATCACCAACGCGCCGATCGCCGACGTGGCCGTCATCTGGGCACGCACCGACGAGGGCGTCCGCGGTTTCGCCGTACCCATGGACACGCCCGGCGTCACGGCCCGCGAGATCGGCCGCAAGATGTCCCTGCGCGCGTCGGTGACCGGCGAGATCGTGCTCGACGACGTCCGGCTCCCCGGCGACGCCCAACTGCCCGAGGCGGTCGGGCTCAAGGCGCCGCTGAGCTGCCTGACCGAGGCCCGGTACGGCATCGTCTGGGGCTCACTCGGCGCGGCACGGGACTGCCTGGAGACCACCCTGGCGTACGCCACCAGCCGTACCCAGTTCGGTCGGCCGCTGGCCGGATTCCAACTCACCCAGGCCAAGCTCGCCGACATGGCCGTCGAACTGGTCAAGGGCCAACTGCTCGCGCTGCACCTCGGCCGGCTCGCCGACGGCGGCCGGCTCCGCCCCGAGCAGGTCAGCGTGGGCAAGCTGAACAACGTGCGGGAGGCCCTGGCCATCGCCCGGCAGTGCCGCACCATCCTCGGCGCCAACGGCGTCTCCGGGGAGTACCCGGTGATGCGGCACGCGAACAACCTGGAGAGCGTCCTGACGTACGAGGGCACGTCCGAGATCCACCAGCTCGTCGTCGGGCAGCGGCTCACCGGGCTCTCCGCGTTCGCCTGACCTGCCCGTTTACGCATTCCGGCCGCTCGCCGCGCGGCTGTCGTATTGGGGCCGTACCGTCATTGACAGACGACGTGTCTGACGAGGACGGTGAGTGTGATGGCCCGCGACGCTGGCATCAACGAGCCCACGAGGGAGTTCCCCGGTTACCCGACCGGCGACGACCTCAAGGAGCGCTCGGCCGCGACACCCGACCCGACTCCGGGCGGGCCGGGTGGCACCGATGGTCCTCCGGCCGGCGGGGGTGGGGGTGCGGCCCGTGGGCTGCTCCTCCTGCTCGGTGCCGCCGCGCTGGCCGTGGTGGTGCTGCTCGGCGTGCAGGCGACCGGCTTCCTGCCCGATTTCCGTAACCCGTTCACCAAGGAGCAGACCGACCGCAGCCAGCCGCCGCTGCTGAAGTCGATCCAGGATCTCAGCCGCTACGTGGCCGCCGAAGGCAACTTCCAGGTCGTGGTCGACACCCAGAACGACCGGCGCAACGTCCCGGACTTCCTGCTCAACGAACGCACCCTGTTCGTCGGGGCCGGCAGCGTCGAGGCGTACGTCGACTTCACCAAGATCGGTGAGGGTGCGATCGTGCAGTCCGCCGACGGCAAGTCGGTCGAGATCAAGCTGCCCGCGCCGCAGCTCGGCGAGACCAACCTCGACATGGAGAAGAGCTACGTCTTCGCCGAGCAGCGCGGCCTGCTCAACCGGCTCGGCGACCTGGTCGGCAACGACCCCAACCGCCAGCAGCAGGTCTACCAACTGGCCGAGGAACGGATCACCGCCGCCGCCCGGGACAGCGGGCTCTCCGCCCGCGCCGAGGAGAACACCCGCAAGATGCTGCAGGGGCTGCTGCGCTCGCTGGGCTACCAGCAGGTCACGGTCACCTACACGGCCCCCTGACGCTCGACGCTTCGGCAGTAGGTCGCTGCGGCGCTCGGACGCCCCGGCACCTCCGTGCTCGGTGATCCGGCCCCTCGGCGCCTGGCGGTCCGGCATCTCCACGCTCGGGGCTTCGGTGCCGGAATCCGGTGCCCGGCGCTCCAAAACTGCAGCCGCGCCCGCCCCGACCACCGTCGGGGCGGGCGTTTTCACTGGCCTGCCGCCTGCCGCCTGCCGCCTGCCGCCCGCCGCCCGCTGCCTGGCGCCTGCCGCTTGCTGCCTGCTGCTCGCTGCCTGGCGCCTGGCGCCTGACGCCTGGAGCCCGCCGCCTGCTGCTTGCCGCTTGCTGCCTGCTGCTCGCTGCAGCCTGCTGCCTGGAGCCCGCCGCTTGGTGCTCGCCGCTCGCCGCTCGCCGCCTGCTGCTTGCCGCTCGCCGCCTGCTCCTCGCTGCTCGCTGCTCGGTGCCCGCACCGACCCGGGCCGCGTTGCTGTGGCTGCCTCCGCGCCGTGCTCGTCCTCCGTCCCCGCTGGCAGGTCGGCAATTACCCGTGCACGCCGCTCGTCGGCGTCGGCCAGGGCGATTTGTCGGGTCCGCGCCATCCTCTGGCTGCGGTATGAGCAGATCTTGGACAGTTTCCGTCAGCAGCTAACGGAAACTGTCCAAGATCTCGGAGTGGAGGGCCGGTTGGGCGCGTGACGCCGACGCGGTCACGCCCTGCGGTCAGGTTTCTGCGGGGCATGACTTGCGGCGAGTCCGGGTTGTGCCGCTGGTTGCGCCCGCCCGCCGGACCGACCACCACCGCCGCGACTTTCGCGCGGGCCACCAGCACCACCGCCGGGCTGTGCGTCACCGCAGGGCCGTGCGTCACCGCAGGGCCGTGCGCTACCGCGGGGCCGTGCGCTACCGCCGGGTTGTGCGTCACCGCGGGGCTGTGCGCTACCGCGGGGCCGCGCGCTGCCACTCGATCGCGCGCCACCAGCGATTCGTGCCCGCCCGAGATTCGCGCCATGTCCAGGAGCGGGGTGGCCGGAGGCCACCACATCGTCGACGTGGTGGCCTCCAGACTGCGCTGCGCTGTGCTGTGCGGGGGTGGTCAGTGGCCGGTGGAGGCGAGGTAGCGGTCCTCGTTCGGCATGAGGATCCAGAGGATCAGGTAGACGATCACCTGGGTGCCGGGCAGCAGCAGTGACAGCAGGAACAGCAGCCGGACCATCCCGGCGGACATGCCGAACCGCTGACCGAGGCCGGCGCAGACACCGGCGAGCATGCGCCCCTGGCGGGGCCGAACCAGTTTGCGACTCATCGTCGTACTCCCACTCTGCGGCGGTGCGCCGCGTCTGCAATCCACGGTAGAAAGGGGTGGCCGTCCTGCCCTCGGTCCCGAGGAGGATCAGCGGTCCATGGACCCGTAGGTACTTACCCGTGCGGCCCCGCTCGACGCCTCCGGCCCGCGCTCCCCGCGCGCAGGCCCCGCGCCCGCGCCCGGCCGGCAGCCCGCGCTCCCCGTGCGTAGGCCCCGCGCCCGCGCTCCGCCGGCAGCCCGCGCCGGTCAAGGTCGTGCTCGATCCTGGATGTCAACGCCGTTGCGTTTAGCGCCGTGAGCGGGAGGCAAGTCCTTTCTCGAAGAGTGTGATTTCGGCGTGGAAGCTGTAGGTCTGTGTGGTTGTTG
>NZ_JBIAKN010000004.1:0-150670 GCF_042872475.1 Micromonospora sp. NPDC005252
CGTGCAGGTCATCGCCGACGCGGCTGGCCGCCTCGTCTGGGCTTCGCCGGCACTGCCCGGCTCGGTCCACGACCTGACCGCAGCCCGAACCCACGACATCATCGAGGCGCTGACCAGAGCTGATGTGATGACCTTCGCGGACAAGGGCTATCAGGGAGCCGGCGGGAGCGTGCGCACGCCGTTCAAACGGAGCCGCTTCCGGCCCAAGCTGTCACGCCGGCAGAAGGCCGTGAACCGCGCCCACGCGAAGATCCGCGCCCGCGGCGAACGAGCGATCGCCACCCTCAAGACCTGGAAGATCCTGACCAAGCTGCGCTGCTGCCCACGCCGAGCGACCACGATCGTGCAGGCCATCCTCGTTCTCCACCGCGTCGAAGCCAACCGCTACGCAGGATGAAAAGGGCTCATTGGACTGATCCCTGCGATGCCCGCGCGTCTGCTGGGTCGCCTGGCCGTGCCGGAGGAGGCGGATTCGCATTCGGTGGGTGCTCACCGGTTCGACCACTCGGCCGGTGGTGAGCCCGAGTGCCTGACGGCGTTGCGAGCGCTGGGGCCGCTGCCGGTGGAGCGCCTGCTCGGCGCGCTCGAGTTGGTTGTCGGCCGCCATGACTGGAGTTGTGCGCCGGACCTGGTGGCGGGTCTGCTCCGGCCGCCGGATGCCCAGTATGTGTGGATGGCCGCAGGTGGTCACGATAGCGAGGCGACGTCCGCGACGGCTTTGCTGCACCGACTGCGTCCCGGACTGGCCGACCGTACGGTTGTGTTGGTGCGAGAGCTTGCGGCGCACCCTGTGATCGCGCCGCTGCTGGCGGTCACGCCGGCGGCGACCGATGAGCCATCGATCGCGGCCGAGCACGGTGCAGCTCATCTCGGCTTGGCGGTGGCGGTTGCTGGTGCCGTGGTCCACCAGGCGGCGCCACCAGTGATCGTGGAGCGTGCCGCCGCTACCGTCGGCCTGGGAGTCGGCGCCGCGGTGCTACTGCTGCGGGACGCACTCATGCCTCCGGCATATGCGGCGGCGTTGCTCGCCAGGATCCGCGCGGAGTACCTGCTGCCGCGCCATATGTCCGGCACGGTGACCGTGGCCGAGCACCGGTTCGGGCTTGCCGAGCATGAGTTGCCCGAGCAGGCCGACTTCGCAGGCAACGGGATGGTCGCCGTGGCCGACGGCGGCATCGTCGTGCGCACCGGTGTCGCGGCGGGCATGGTCCGCGTTGAATTGGCCGTGCTCGCGGAAGCCCCGGACGAGCTGGAGTCCGGCTGGGAGGAGATCGTCGAAGTGAGCTGGCGTGCCGCCGAGGGGCGCGCATCAGTGATGGCGCCGGACGGCACGGGCAGCCGCGGCCTACGCCGGCAGACCCCGCCGTGGCCCGGCGAATACCGGACCCGGGTACACGCCCGCGGGCGCGACGACCTCGACGCCGAGCTCGAGAGCTACAAGCTCGTCGTCTGGGGCGCACCCGCCGCACCGGAAATCGCCTACAAGCTCACCGACCAACTTGGGCACCGGCTGCGCGGCGACCCCGAGCCGGCCCGGCCCCCCGAGCACGCGTACCGATGGATTCGCCGTAGCCCGCTCTCCCAGGCGGCGACTGTCACCGTCGTCACTGGCGCTACGGTCGAGCAGGCGTTACGTGCGTTCGGAGCCGACCCGGACCAGCCGGAATCGGTCGATGACATTCAGCGCGACCTGTCACTGCGTCGTGCCATCGACCCCTGGATCACCGTGCTGGACGGCGGTGACGCGGTCCTGGTCGTGGAGGACAACGGCTTCCGCGGCACGGACGCCGCAGTGCTGCGTAACGCGTCGGCCGGTGGCCGGGCCGCCAGCATGTTCTGGAACGTCAACGCCGTCACCCGGCTCTCCTTCGCCGAGGCAGGTCAACTGCTCGCTGCCTTCGAGCCATGGGGGCGCGACGAGTACCCGCCGGAGGTTGCCGCAGCTCTCGCCGGGATCGACTTCGCCGAGCTCGGTGATCGCAGTGAGAAGGGACTGGTCGCGGTCGCACGGTTCACCGGCCGGGGCATCACCGCTGCCGACCTCAACCGGATCCGCGCGGACGGCATCGGTTACCGCATAACAGGATAGGCACACAGCCGCACCGCGGTCCGAGACGAGGACCTCAGCCACATCCATCACAGCGGACAATGGATCCTGTTCCAGCCCGACGCCTACCGCCGAGGTGCTCTAGCGGCTGTCCACCTCCAGTCACCCGCTACAGCTGGCTGCGAGCTACGTGGAGGTAGCTCGGAATATCCATTGCCATCCGATCGGCGCAGCGCCTACCTTGAATGAGCAAGGTCGTCCCGACCAACCTGAGGAGTTCCCCGTGTTGCAGTACGCCTACACCGAAACCACGCGGCTCATGCCGCGCGGCGGTGTCGTGCTGCCCTCGATTGGACGAGCCCACGATCTGTGCGCGAGTGAGCGGAACTGGAAGCCGGGGTGGCGGCGCGAATAGCGCCAGCGCAAGCTGCGAAGTCGCCCACCCTGACAGGGATAGGGCGGCTTTCTCGTTACTGGAACAACTTCATAGGGGCGTAGCTCAACTGGTGGAGCACCGGTCTCCAAAACCGACGGATGCAGGTTCGAGTCCTGCCGCCCCTGCTTTTCGTCCCGGCTTCGGCCGGCGGCGTTGTAGGTTCTCAACTCCACAGTGGATGGCATTGGTAAGGCCCCGGCCGGCGCCCGTATGGGCCGGCCGGGGGCACTACCTCCGGGACGAGGGAGACGGCTGACCCGCTCGCTTTGGGAGCGAGAGACACGGGGTTCGACACCCCGGTCCCGGACGATGGGGTTGTAGCTCAGTTGGGAGAGCGCCGGTTCGGCAGACCGGAGGTCGAGGGTTCGAATCCCTTCTTCTCCACGCTTCATGGGCCGTTGGAGCAAGCTGGCAGCTCACCTGGTTCTCAGCCAGGAGGTTACGGGTTCGAGCCCCGTACGGCCTACGCACGCAGGATGCCATGCGGTCGTGGTGAACTTGGCGGACACGTCGGTCTTCCAAACCGAAGAAGCGGGGTCGGTGCCCGCCGACCGCTCAACCGTTCCGGGATGCTCTGCTGGCAAGGGCGACGGGACTTTGGATCCCGGTACGAACGCAGGTTCGATTCCTGCTCCCGGAGCTCGCACTTGACCAGCGGAGAAAGTCGTCTCGGATCTGCGAATCCGGAATTCGACTTCCTCTTGGTGGATGGTTCGACTCCGGCCGGGGGCTCCACGCGGTTGTAGCTCAGTTGGTAGAGCGCGACGTTGCCAACGTCGAGGTCCCGGGTTCAAGTCCCGGTAGCCGCTCGATGTCTCTTACATAGAGACAATGCGACATCACCGAGTTGACACCTATCGTTGAAGTGCCAGTGGACGCCGTTCTCGTCATCAACGCCGACCTCGGCCCGCTCCACCGGGTCACGGTCGCCCACGCGATCCGGATGCTCTGCCGGCGGGTCGCCGAGATCCACGAAGCCGAACCCGACCAACTCATCGGCGTGTTCCCCATGCCGAAGGTGGTCCGGCTCGTCCGGTACGTCGTCACCCGGTGGCGGTACACGAAGGGCCCCGCCTGGTCCAAGGGCGGCGTCCTGGCCCGCGACGAATGGCGGTGCGGCTACTGCGAGGGTCCGGCCGTGACGGTCGACCACATCCTGCCCCGCTCCCGGGGTGGGGCGAACACCTGGCGCAACACGATCAGCGCCTGCTACGCCTGCAACCAGCGCAAGGGTGATCGGACCCCGGCCGCGGCTGGGATGCCGCTACGGCGGCAGCCGGTCGCGCCTGCCTGGTCGTCGCTCGCGCAGCGCTGACTTTCGGCCGGCGAGCCGGTCCCCGTGCTGACCGACGGGGCGAAGGGTTGGTTCTCGCGACCAGCTACCGGCCGCCGGCCCTCATTCCGAGATGGTGCAGCTGGCAGCACGTCCGATTCTGGTTCGGAAGATCGGAGGTTCGAATCCTCCTCTCGGAGCGCAAGGGGATGGCCCGGAAGCAGGGCACCCGGCGGGTTACGGCCCGTCGGGAGTTCGCCGGAGTAGCGCCCGGCTCCCCGCGCCAAGCCCTCGTAGCCCAACGGCAGGAGGCAGCGGCATGAGGTGCCGCGCAGTGTGGGTTCGAATCCCTCCGAGGGCACCAGGCCGGCGTAGCTCAGTTGGCAGAGCACGCGCCTTGTAAGCGCGAGCGGGCCGGTTCGATCCCGGTCGCCGGCTCCACACACCCGGTGGGTGTCTCGCGGGCCGGGACGCCCGTAAGGCAGGGATAGCGCCCCTGACGGTGATCCGTCGGTGAAAACGGCGGCGCCGCCCCGGCACGCGAGAGACCCACCGGGACCACGCCAGCGAAGCTCACCATGGCAGAGCGCGCCCCTCGTAAGGGCGAGGATGCGGGTTCGACTCCCGTCGCTGGCTCTCTCGCCGACGTAGCTCAGGTGGTCAGAGCACTCCGCTCATAACGGAGAGGTCCGGGGTTCGAGTCCCCTCGTCGGCACGCAACATCACGCGCTCGTGGTGGAACTTGGTAGACACGCACGGCTCAGGTCCGTGTGCCGAAAGGCGTGGGAGTTCGACTCTCCCCGAGCGCACGCAAGGGCTGAGCGCTGGTGCGCAGGAGAGATTCGCAATCCCTCCCCGCGGGGTTCGACTCCCTGTCGGTCCACGTTGTAGCGCAGCGTGACTAGAGCACTTACAGCCAGTGGGATGCTCTACATGCCAGCGAGCTACATAGTCGATGACGTGCAATTCGCCGCCGTGGTTGCCCGCTGCCGCTCATGGCGGCAGGTGCTTCGGGAGACTGGCAGCAAGATGACCGGGACCAACGCGGCCCGGCTCCGAGCTGCGCGGTTGAACCTCGACGTCTCCCATTTCACCGGTGCTCGAAAGTGGACGGACGACGAGCTGCGGGACGCTGTAGCCGCAGCCCAGTCGTGGAATGAAGTCGCTCTCCGACTGGGCTGCCCCGCGACATCGGCGAAACGGCGGGCCATGCGCCTCAGCCTCGAATACGGGCACCTTGACCGGCGGGCCCAGGCGTCGCTGCGTTCGCTGCCCGCAGACATGCAGCCGCAGCTCGACCGCGTCAGGTTCGCAGGCGAGAACTTGGCCGCCGCGTGGCTCCAGCTCGCCGGCTGCACCGTCGCGATGGTGCCAGGTCAGGCGCCCTACGACATCGTTGCGGGCTTTCCCGACGGGAGCATGAAGAAAGTCCAGGTGAAGACCACCCAGACACGGCAACTCAGCGACCGCGGCCTAGAGCCTCGGCCGCGATTCTCGCTCACCGTCTTCGCCTACGTCTCCGCGCTGGAACGGGCACAGCTCCCGTACAGCGGCGACGAGGTCGACTACTTCTTCCTGATCGCATCGATCGACGGGATGTGGTTCGTGCCGCACGCTCGCGTTGCCGGTCAGACCAGTTGCAATCCTGGCCCTGAGTACGACGAGTTCCGCGTCCACTGGCCCGTAAGAAATGAGTAACCGCCGGCCGCCGGCCGGTCCCGATGCCGACGCAGAGCAGCTAGGAGTGCTCGCCACCCTGTCACGGTGGAGACCGCGGGTTCGAGTCCCGTCGTTGGCGCAACCAACTCGATCGCGGAACAGCCGACCAACGGAGGCGACGATCATGAGTTTCACGATGCTCCCGGGAACCCGGGCACCCGTCAGGGTGTGGACCGACCCGGACACCATCGAGCAGCTGGCCGCCCAGCAGCTCCGCAACATCGGCGCGCTGCCCTGGGTTCAGGGTGTCGCGGTCATGCCGGACGTCCACTACGGCAAGGGCGCGACCGTCGGCTCGGTGATCGCGATGCGGCAGGCCGTCTCGCCGGCCGCTGTCGGCGTCGACATCGGCTGCGGCATGTCGGCGGTCCGGACCTCGCTCACCGCCGCCGACCTCCCGGACGACCTGGCCGGACTCCGCAACGCGATCGAAGCGACCATCCCGGTCGGGTTCAACCAGCGCGACACGGTGGTCAACCCCCGCCGGGTGCGCGGCCTGGAACAGGCCGGCTGGGACGACTTCTGGAACCGCTTCAACACCCTGCACGACGGGGTGAGCAGGCTGGAAGGTCGGGCCCACAACCAGATGGGCACCCTCGGCGGCGGTAACCACTTCATTGAGGTGTTCATCGAGCAGGGCGGCCCGGACGCCGGGCAGGTGTGGTTGATGCTGCACTCCGGGTCCCGCAACATCGGCAAGGAGCTGGCCGAACGGCACATGGCGGTCGCCCGCACCCTGTCGCACAACGCGGAACTGCCGGACCGGGACCTGGCCGTGTTCCTCGCCGGCACGCCGGAGATGGACGCGTACCGGCGGGACCTGTGGTGGGCGCAGGAGTACGCCCGCCGGAACAGGGCGGTCATGCTGGCCCTGCTCTGCGGCGTGGTCCGCGCCCAGTTCCCGCACGTCACCTACGGGGAGCCCATCTCCGCGCACCACAACTACGTCTCCGAGGAAACCTACGACGGGGTGGAGGTGCTGGTGACCCGCAAGGGCGCGATCCGCGCCGGCCGCAGCGACCTGGGCATCATCCCCGGGTCGATGGGCACCGGGTCGTACATCGTGCGAGGCAAGGGGAACACGGACGCGTACTGCTCGGCGTCCCACGGCGCCGGCCGGCGGATGTCCCGGGGCGAGGCGAAGCGGACGTTCACGGTCGATGACCTGGCGTCGCAGACTGCCGGGGTGGAGTGCCGCAAGGACGCCGGGGTGGTCGACGAGATCCCGGGCGCGTACAAGGACATCACCGCTGTGATGGAGCAGCAGTCCGACCTGGTCGAGGTGGTCGCCCACCTGAAGCAGGTCGTGTGCGTGAAGGGTTAGACCGGTCGGTGCCCGGCGGGGCACCGATCACCGTGAAGGGTTGGCCGAGTCTGGTCGATGGCGCCGCGTTGCTAGCGCGGAGCGGGGAAACCCGCCGGAAGTTCGAATCTCTCACCCTTCGCCAAGCCGTCGTAGCTCA
Source organism: Micromonospora sp. NPDC005252 (assembly GCF_042872475.1). Lineage (NCBI taxonomy): Bacteria > Bacillati > Actinomycetota > Actinomycetes > Micromonosporales > Micromonosporaceae > Micromonospora > Micromonospora sp. NPDC005252. The sequence goes on from NZ_JBIAKN010000004.1 coordinate 6,939, forward strand.
GCCTGGGTAGAGCACGGAGCTGATAACTCCGGGGTCCCCGGTTCAAATCCGGGCGTCGGCACGCAACAGAAGGTCTTGCCTCCGTAGCTCAGTTGGGCAGAGCGCGACGCTACGAACGTCGAGGTCGCTGGTTCGAATCCAGTCGGGGGCTCTTACGGGACGTGGCGCAGTTTGGTAGCGCACTTGGCTGGGGGCCAAGGTGTCGTCGGTTCGAATCCGGCCGTCCCGACTGAACGGGTACTAGCTCAACTTGGTGGAGCGCCGGCTTCGGGAGCCGGAGGATGGGCGTTCGAATCGCCCGTACCCGACTCATGGTGAGGCCAGCCGAGGGCAGGCGACGGCCGCTGTCTCGAAAACAGTTGGGGTGAAAGCCCGTGTCGGTTCGATCCCGACCCTCACCGCCAAGCGCCGCGCGACTCTTATTGTCGGACTCTTAGTGGATGATCGAGGGCGTGGAGAAGCGATGCTCGAAGTGCCAGCAGATGAAGCCGCTTACGGATTTCGCGTTGAACCGTCAGCGACCGGACGGCCGGACGACGTACTGCAAGAGCTGTAAGAAGCAGTACAACGCGACGTATTACAACCTGACCAAGGACCGGCACAACCCAAGCCGCGCAGAGCGGCGGGTACGCCACAGAGCAGGAAACACCCGTCGATTGATCGAATACCTCTCGACGCACCCCTGCGTCGACTGCGGGGAGACCGACGTCGTCGTTCTCGACTTCGACCATCAGCGGGACAAGATTGCCGACGTCAGCCGCCTCCTCAAGGACAACGCGCCGTGGGTGCGCATCGCGGCGGAAATCAAGAAATGTGATGTGGTTTGCGCAAACGACCACCGGCGTCGGACTGCGCGGACTCAGGGATGGGCTCGCCTCACCGAGCCCCAAGCGCCGCTAGCTCATGGGGTAGAGCTGCTGACTCTTAATCAGTAAGTGCAGGGTTCGAGTCCCTGGCGGCGTACCAATTCCCCCGGTAGCTCAGCGGATAGAGCGCTGGTTTCCTAAACCGGGTCGTCGCAGGTTCGAATCCTGCCCGGGGGACAACGCGGGCCGCTAGCTCAATGGCGTAGAGCTGCGGACTTTTGATCCGAGGGTTCGGGGTTCGAGTCCCCGGCGGCCCACTTGCGGGATGGCGCAGTCATGGAAGCGCGCTGGGCTCATAACCCAGAGGTTCCCGGGTTCGAATCCCGGTCCCGCTCCCGCCCTGGTAGCTCAGCGGGAGAGCGCCGTCCTGACGCGACGGAGGCCGGGGGTTCGACACCCTCTCGGGGCACGCATGGAGCCGTCGACTAATGGCAGGTCGCCGCCCTTTCAAGGCGGATCGTGCGGGTTCAAATCCCGTCGGCTCTACCAACGTCCAGTTCCCAGGCACAGAGCGCGCCGAACGGCGAGTGCGGTGTCACCGAAGATCGCCGGTTCGAGTCCGGCCGCCTTGGGACCTGGCCCTTTCCCCTGTAGCTCAAAGGTAGAGCGGCCGGCTGTTAACCGGCTGATCTTGGTTCGAGTCCAGGCAGGGGAGCCAAGCCCGTGTAGCTCAGCGGCAGAGCACCGCTCCCACACAGCGGGTCGCCCTGGTTCGAGTCCAGGTACGGGCACTGGCCTTCGGGCCGCAGTTGTGGCTGTAGCTCAGTGGTAGAGCGCCCGGTTGTGGCCCGGGAGGTCGCGGGGGTCAGTACCCGCCAGTCACCCCAAGGGAGTGCGCCACCGATGGTGAGGTGGGCCGGGCTGTAACCCCGGTGCGTTCGCGCTCAGGGAGTTCGAATCTCTCCACTCCCACGCATGCCTGCGTAGCTCAGGGGACAGAGCACCAGCTTCCGGAGCTGGGTGTCGGGGGTTCGATTCCCTCCGCGGGCGCTTCTGCCTGGTCGTGTGCCCGAGTGGTGAGGGAGCGGTCTGCAAAACCGCGTACGCCGGTTCGATCCCGGTCACGGCCTCAACTGCCATCCACTGTCGGATAACGAGCGAGATGCTCAGGTCGACCAACTGTCGGGGTTCAGGACGCGCTGCGCGTCACCGGATCTCGTTGTCGGGGTGGTCGCTGTCGTAGGCCTGACGGGCTTCAGAGATGGCTGCGCGGTGTGCCAGTGACCAGTCGGCGAGTGCTTTGACGAGGTGAGTGAGGCTTGTGCCGGTTTCGGTGAGGCGGTAGTCGACCTGGGCGGGCACGGTCGCGTACACGGTCCGAAGGACGAGGCCGTCTCGTTCCAGGCGGCGCACCGTGAGGGTCAGCATGCGCTGGGAGATCCCGTCGATGGCGCGCTGGAGTTGGCGGAAGCGTCGCGGCCCATTGGCGAGTTCGACGATCACGAGAACCGACCACTTGTCGCCCACCCGGTCAAGAACGTCTCGGATGCCGCAGTCTGCGTGATCCGGCTGTCCGCATGGTTCGAGGTAGGCGGCTCCCGCGGTTACTTCGGTGTGCGCCAGTGACACGAGACTGCCTCCTTGTGAGCCACCGGGCGCGGGTCCAGGCTCTCACTGTAGTTACTGAAGAGAACCACGGTAGGGGACCGAATCGCAATGATCATGGTGACCGGCGCCAACGGACAGCTCGCTTCGCTCACACTCGCAGAGCTCGGCGAGCGAGACGTACCCGCCTTGGCAGGAAGTCGCACTCCCACCGGCGCACAGCGCCACCTTGACTTCGACGACCCCGCAACCCTCGATCTCACAGGCGTTTCGACCCTGGTCCTCGTCTCGGCCGGGTATGCCGAGGACGACCAGGTCATCCCGCGTCACCGGACTCTTCTCGACGCTGCAGGCCGCGACGGCGTGGCCCACGTGGTTTACACCAGCCTGACCAGCGCCGGGGACCACCTCGGGTTCGCGCTCGCCCACAGGGCCACCGAGCAAATGATCAAGGCTGGCGGGCTCGCGTGGACCATCCTGCGAAACGGGCTGTACGCCGAACTGTTCGGTGCCTTGCTCGCGTGGACTCCTGACGGGCTGGAATCAGCATTCGGGACCGGTGCACTCTCCGCGGTAGCGCGGGCCGACCTGGCAGCTGCCGCAGCCGTCGTCGCAAGCGAGCCCACCGCGCACGTCGGCAAGATGTACGACCTGGTCGGGGACCCGATTACCGCTGGCGGCATCGCCGACCGTCTCGGCGCCGCGCACCACACAATCGGCCTGGGTGAGTACCGCACCCGGCTTCTCGGCGACCCCAGCCTGCTGCCATTCCAGCCGCCGATGCTGGCCTCAATCGCCACCGGTGTCCGCCACGGGTTCCTCGACAACACCAGCCCCGACCTCGTGCGCCTGCTTGATCGACCGCTCACGGATCCACTCACCGTCGCTGCGGATGCCACGGCCGCCACGCGCCCTGGCACGCACTGACACAGATGCTTCACAAGAATGCCCTCCGCTCATGCCGATGCGCGTGCGAGGGCTTGAGGGGTCGCGACGGCGATGAGTTTCGCTATGGTGTCCATTCTGTCGTCCCATGCACCCGACCTCCGACTCTCGAGGAGTGCGTCATGACCGCTACGTACAGGAGGCACGGGTGAGGCTTCTTCTGACGTCCGGGGGCGTCCAGAACCCGAGCATTCGCAATGCGCTGGTCGACCTGCTGGGCAAGCCGATCGCCGAGTCCACAGCCCTGTTCATTCCGACCGGTGTCTACCCCTTCCCCGGCGGAGGTGAGAAGGCGTGGAAGGCGATTCACGGCCAGGCCACCATCCCGCTGTCCCAGCTCGGTTGGAAATCCCTGGGGATATTGGAGCTCACCGCACTGCCGACCATCCGAGAAGAGAACTGGGTCCCGGCCGTCCGGCAGGCCGATGCCCTCCTCGTCTGGGGCGGCGATGTGCTCTACCTGACCTACTGGCTGCGCCAGTCGGGTCTGGCCGACCTCCTACCGTCGCTGAGCGATACGGTTTACGTGGGGGTGAGTGCCGGGAGTATCGCGGTCACCCCGTACAACTGCGATGCCGAGTTCGACCTCGAATTCGTCCCCGACGGCAGCGACATGGCGGAGGGCGCTGACCTGGCGCTGGGGCTGGTGGATTTCACGCTGTACCCACACCTCAATCACCCGGACATGGAGGGCACCGAGCTGTCCACCATTCAGAAGTGGGCGTCCCGAATCCCGGTCCCGACCTATGCCATCGACGATGACACCGCCATCAAGGTGGTCGACGGCGCCGTCGAGGTTGTCTCCGAGGGGCACTGGAAGCTCTTCCCCTGATAGCCGCCGCCAACAGCGATCGGAATGCCGGGCGTCAGTGCGGGTACGCGCCGGACTGGGCCGGGCACCACACCAGAGCGAGGCCGTCCAGCACTGTGGATCGCGGGCGAGGAGCCGCTGCGGTTCCTTCGCAGCAGCACCACAACCGTCGCCGGACGCGGACCAGCCTCCATGGCGATCATCGACCCATCCCGCTACGATCCGATATCGATAGATGACTGAGCGTCAATGCGGTGGTGGTCGCAAGCCCTGGACGCTGGCAATCCGGCGCCGCTACGAACGTGGTGCCGGCCTGAGGATCACGCCGCCTCGACGAAGGGAATCCGGATGACGGAGAGCGCGCAGACCACCGAGAGCCGCACCGTTCCGCCCGCGCGGCCGTACCCGTTCAGTGTGCCCGACCGCCTCGTCGTCGATCCGACCTATGGCGAGCTGCGCGAGAACGAGCCGATGACCCGGGTAAAGCTCCCCTACGGCGAGGAGGCGTGGCTCGCCACCCGGTACGAGGACGTCCGTACGGTCCTCGGCGACGTGCGGTTCGGCCGCGCCCTGTCCGTCCAGCGCGACGAGCCCAGGCTCACCCCGCGCCAGCAGTACAGCGGCATGCTGACCATGGACCCGCCCGATCACACTCGGCTGCGCCGGTTGGTGGCGAAGGCGTTCACGGCACGTCGGGTGGAGGCGCTGCGACCCCGAACCCAGGAGATCGCCGACAGGTTGGTCGACGACATGGTCCGGCTCGGTCCTCCGGCCGACCTGGTGGAGCACGTCGCCACGCCGCTGCCGATTCAGGTGATCTGCGAGCTGCTCGGGGTCCCGTACGCCGACCGCGACCGCTTCCACGTCTGGTCCGAGGCGATCGTCTCGACCACCTCGCTGCCCCTGGAAACGATCCAGGAGTACCTGAACAATCTCTGGGGGTACATCGGTGGTCTGGTCGCCGAGCGGCGCCGCGACCCCGGGATCGACGACCTGCTCGGCGCGTTGGTGCGGGCCCGCGACGAGAATGAGGATCGGCTCAGCGAGACCGAGCTGGTGGAGCTGGCCGGAGGGCTGCTCGCGGCCGGCCACGAGACCACGGTGACCCAGATCCCCAACTTCGTCTACGTCCTGCTGCACAATCCGGACCAGCTCGCTCGGCTGCGGGCCGATCCGTCGCTGGTGCCGGCCGCGGTCGAGGAACTGTTGCGGTACGTGCCGCTCGGCGTCGGCTCCTCCTTCGCCAGGTACGCCAAGGAGGACGTCGAGGTCGGCGGTGTGCTGGTCCGGGCCGGTGAGCCGGTTCTCGGCTCGCTGTCGTCGGCGAATCGGGACGGTACCGTCTTCGCCGACCCGGACCGGCTGGACTTCGACCGCGAGCAGAACCCGCACCTGGGCTTCGGGCACGGCGTACACCATTGCGTCGGCGCGCAATTGGCCCGCATGGAGTTGCAGGTCGCCGTCGCCACCCTCGTGACTCGCCTGCCCGGATTGCGGCTTGCCGTGCCGGAAGCCGAGCTGGAGTGGAAGCGGGGCATGTTGGTGCGGGGCCTGCTCGGCATGCCGGTGGCCTGGTGAGTACCGCGTGGCGGATCGGGGTGGACTCGGGCCGCTGCATCGGCACGAGCATCTGTGCCGGTACCGCGCCTGAGCACTTCCGCCTGGTGGGCGGCCTGTCCGAGCCGCTGGCCGACGTCGTCGCCCCGGCCGACGTCGTCCTCGACGCCGCCGACTCGTGCCCGGTGGAAGCGATCACGGTCCGCGATGCCACCGACGACCGGCTGATCGCGCCGGAGGAGTGACCCGACCGAGGGCCGCGACGGTCGTGCCGCCGCGCTGGGCGCGAAGACCGGCGCGGGCGGCGGATGATGGTAGGAGTGAGGCCTCGGCGCACGCGTTGGCATTGCTGCGGTCGCCGCCTATGGTGGAGACATGTCCCCGGTGACGTTCCGCTCTCGTGCCGTCACCGGTGTGGCGGCAATCGGGGCTGCCTACGTGGCGACGGCGGCGTGCCGGATGGTCGGGATGCGGGTGCCGGTTGTCCGCGTGCTGCACATCGCGCCCACCTCCCGGCTGTCGAGCCCGGCGCGAACCGGCCGAGGCCCCCCGCGGAATCGTTGCATCACGGAACGACCGCCAGGGCGAAGCTATCAAGCTTCGGCCCTTTTCTTTTTTCCCTTCGAAAGGCAGAGGTAGACCATGAGCGTCGATCATCGAACCGTCGACCAGGGTTGGCTGGCTGATCTGCGAGCGTCCCTGGCGGAAGACTTCGCCACGCAGACGGCTCGGCTACGGGAATTGACCGAGCTCAACGCGGACACCGGCGACCCGAGCGAGGCCCACAACCGGGCCGCACTGCAGGTGGCCGCCCGCCGCAACATCGAGCAGATCACCGGTGCGCTGAGCCGCATCAGCGACGGTACCTACGGTGCCTGCACGAAGTGTCACCAGAACATCCCGGCCGAGCGGCTCGAAATCCTGCCGCACGCGCAGTTCTGCGTGTCCTGCCAGGCGAAGCACAACGGCTGATTCCCGGTGTGGCTGCCGTGCCTCGGTGGGCACGGCAGCCACAGGCCGTCACGCAGGAGATGACTCCGCCACGGTGACGACGTCCAGGACGTCAAGGATTCCCAGCAGCCCGGCGAGGGTCACGGCCTCGGAGCGGGTCAGGGTCAGCGAGTAGGTGGCGTCGGGGTCGTCGGGGGACTCGTAGACGAGATCTCGCCGGCCGCCCGAATGGTGCGTGACCACGCCCACGCGGCGGCCGTCGGCGGTGGTGAACATGCGGCGTACCCCGATACCGGGCAGCGGGGTCAGTTCGACAATCATGGGAACTCCAGCGGGCAGGGCGGCGAATGTGCGCGGCGGCTCGACAGCGGCGCAGGCCGGCGAGTGTGGCCAGGCGAAGTGCGGCGGGGCGCGGTGACAGCGCGGCCGGCCGGTCATGGCGGCCAGCCGGGCGGCGCCATGGGACTGGCGCGAGCGGGGCGAGTGGATCAGGCAAGGCCCCGCGCATGGCGCGGGGGAGCACGATCCGCCGACCAAGCGGGCACACAACCGGGGATCGCCCGCCGTGCGGAACGGAACACGATGCACAGCCCGATCGACCGGGTGGCGGAGAGCACCAGTACGAGCACGGCAAGCAGCAGCATCGTCGGCAGCGGCGCTCGCCCGCCGACGCGCCGAAGGCTGCGTCGATCGTGCATGCCCGAACCATAGCCGTCGCCCAGAGTGGAGACCACATCCGCATCGGGTGACCGCCCATGCCCCGCCAGCAACGCCGGCGACGACCCCGCGCGCCGGGCTGGATAGTCCATCGCTTCGTGAGCGCCGGAATGCTACGAAGGGACGTGCCTGACATGACCAGTTCCCTTGATGCCACGTCCCTGGAAACTCCGCGGCTGCTGTTGCGCCGCTGGCAAAGCAACGATCTGGACGGCTTCGCCGCGGTGAACGCACAGCCCGAGGTCATGCGGTACATCCATGACGGCCGCACCCTGGACCGGGCAGCGACCGCGGAGCGCCTGGCCAACTATCAGCGGCACTGGGAGGAGCACGGCTTCGGCCTGTACGCGGTGGAGATCAAGGAAACCGGCGAGCTGGCCGGTTTCACCGGGCTGGCGGTGCCAACCTTCCTGCCCGAGATCATGCCGGTCGTGGAAATCGGCTGGCGGCTCGGCCGCGCGTACTGGGGCCGGGGCTTCGCCACCGAGGCGGCCCAGGCCGTGGTCGCCCACGCTCGTGCCGAGCTCGGACTGCGGCGGCTGGTCAGCATCCACGTTGTCGGCAACGAGGCGTCGGCGCGAGTGATGGTCAAGCTGGGCATGGCGCTGGACCGCGAGACCGTGCAGCCGGACACCGGCCGCCAGGTCCGGGTCTATGCGATGGATCTGTAAGCGGTCCACCCAGCGACCGTCCCGACAGCTCCGGTCCGGCAGGCCAATTCACCGCAATCCGCGCTTGTAGCTGAACGGTTCGGGCCCCGGTTGAGCCGTTTCGGGGAGCCCGCTCACGATGAGCCGGCTCCCCGGAACCTGGCCCGGGCTCGAACGGTGCTTTCCCCTACGGCGGCGGCTCGCACAAGTGGATCCCACCGGTGCTAGCTGAATCGAGCCGAGAGGCGCGGATGCTGGTGATGGCGACGACAGTGCGTCGGTGAAAGGCTTTCTTGCCCGTCGGTGTCGACCGACGCGGTGTATTGACTGTGTGATGATCGGGTGGTGCGGGTGATGATGGCCACCGATGCGGGGCACCCGGGGCGAAAGAATGAGGACTTCGCCGGTGCCGTGCCGTCCGGCATGGTTCTGGTTGACGGCGCGGGTGGCATCGCCGGCGCCGAGAAGGTCTGCCATCACGGCGTGACCTGGTACGCCACCCGTTTCGGAGGTGCTCTCCTGGGCGCGCTGTCTGATGACCGGACCCTACGTGAGGTGCTGGCCGAGAGCATTGAGCGGATCACCGACGAGCATCGCGACACCTGCGATGTCACGAATTCCATCAGCCCTTACGCGGCCGTGGCGATGCTCCGATTCTCGGATGGTCTCGTCGAGCACCTGGTCCTCGGAGACGCCGTGGCGGTCATCGGCCGGACCGGGGCCGATCCCTTCGTCGCCCACGATCCGCGCGAGGTGATGATCGCCCGCTCCGTGGAGGCCCGGCTGAAGGGCGTGCCGGAGGGCACTGACGAGTACCGGCGACTCCTGCTGGAGTTGCGTGCACAACGGAACAGCCCGGGCGGTTTTTGGGTGGCCAAGGACGACCCGCGGGTGGTGGACGAGGCGATCACCGGCAGCTGCCCAACGGACGAGATGACCGTTGCTGCGCTGCTGAGCAACGGCGTGAGCCGGCTGGTGGACACCCTCAGACTGACCAGTTGGGCGGGACTGCTGCACCTGGCGGGGACGGTCGGACCCGGCGAGATCATCCGCTGGGTCAGGGAGGCTGAGGTTCGCGGCGACGTCGCCCCCGACGACGCGACGATCCTCTGCTGCAGCCGGACTAGACAGCTCGGCGACGGGTGACTCGATTGCCTTTTTCCGGCCGGGCATACTCGCTGCTCATGACGTACGACCTCGCGGTTTGGCAAGGCGAGCGCCCAGACGAGTGGAACGCGGCCGAGACCTTCAGCGCCTTGTACGACCAGTCCAGGCAGACCGCTTAGCCTGGGCGGCGTCCCCATGCCGAGATCAGCGGCGCGAGGGTGAGGTCGAGCTCGCCGGCATCGACGGCGGCCAGGTGCGCGTCGATCTCGGCGTCGTCGGCCAGCCCGGCGGCGAGCAACTCGGCGCGGACCATGCGTACCGTCGCGATCTCCAGCCGGTCGCAGGCCACCCCACCGACCGGGAAGCAGCCGGCCGCCGCCACATCGACCAGGCCCGCCGCGCGCAACGCCTGCGGCAGCGTACGGCCGTAGCGCAGGTCGGCGCCGCGGCGCGTCATCAACTCCCGGACGGCACGCCGCAGCCGGTTGGCACGCCGCTGCGCCGGACCGACCTCATCGAGACAGGCCAACGGCTGCAACTCGGTGTCGGCATCCTCGACCAACAACCAGCCGCCGGGCCGCAGCGCCGCCACCATCGTCGCCAACGCCCGGGCCCGGTCGGGCACGTGAACGAGCACGAGCCGCGCGTGTACCAGGTCAAACGTGCCGGACTGCGGCGGCGGGTCCCCGACGACGTCGTGCCGAAGAACCTCGTACCCGCCCTGCGGGTCCAACCAGGCCGGATTGATGTCCGTGGCCAGCACGTAACCGGTTGGTCCGACGGCCGTGGCCAGGGCCTCGGGAATGCTGGGACCTCCGGCACCAACTTCCCAGCAGCGCCAGCCCGCCCGCACTCCGAGCCGGTCGAGGTGCCCACGCGTGACACCGTCGAACAGCTCGGCCAGCCAGCTGAACCGCTCGCCCGCCTCGCGCCGGGCATTGTCGAGCAGGTAGCGGTGATCCGGGGCAGGCTCCGGGGACTGTGGCGACGGGGTCCTGGCCTGCGCGCCCGCAGTATTCACCGGCCCGCCCGTCGTGTACGGCTCGGGCCCGGGATCGACGACGGGCTGCGATGAACTCATGCCCACATCCTCACGCCCGATCGTGTACGGCGTCAGCGCGACACGGGCTGAAACCAGACACAGCAACGCCTCGACCGGCCCAGTCGCAGGGGGCTCACGAGTCGGCGAGCCGAAGGAGATCACGTAGGTGGGCAACCTCGGAGCGGTTCTCCGGACCGAATCGCTGCAGTGCTCGGCGCCACGCGTCCACCGTCGCGAGCAGGTCGCCCGCGGCGTGGTGCGTGGTGCCGAGGTGGGTGAGCGTGCGTTTGAGCGGGACGCGCGCCGACGGTGCGCTGGCGACGGGCGCGGTGGCTACCGGCGCGCGAGCTGCGGGGGTGGCGTCGTTCGGTGCCCTCGCCGTAGGGGCGCTGGCCGCCGGGGCCGTGGCTGTCGGGGTGCTGGTCATCGGGCGGCTAGCCATTCGCCGGGCGGTCGTGCGGGAGCTGCGCGTCGGCCGGTTGGAGATCGACGAGCTGGTGGTGCACAGCCAACCCGCTGCCGAGGGATGACCCGCTCCCGCGCTGGGCGCGAGACCGTCGTTGGTGGTGCGCGGGAAACCGTGGAGGTGGCGGGCAGCACCGAGTCCGGGAGACTGGCGGGGCATCAACTCGCCCGGGTCAAGAACCAACGCGGTGCGGTCCGTCGGCGGGACGCGTTCGCGCCGACGGACCGCACCGGAAACGACGCCTACGGTTTGCGGGCGAGGAGCCCGACGAAGGTGTGATAGGTGTCGGTCTGCATCGGCGCGGGCGTACCCGGCTCTGGGCGCCACTCGGCCAGCGGCACCAGCCCCGGCTCCAGCAGCGTCAGCCCATCGGCGAACGAGAGGATCTCCTCGTCCGTACGCCAGCGGCCGGTGCCCAACGACTCGTTGAAGACCCGCTCGACCTCGCGGGCCTTGCGGGAGCCTTCGGGGTCCCGCTCACCCGGGTCGCGGAAGTGCGAGATCGCCACATAGCTGCCGGAGGGCAGCGCGTCGATCAACGCCGCCGCCACCGCTCGCGGATCCTCGTCGTCACCGAGGTGGTGCAGGATCGCGAAGAGCAACAACCCGATCGGTCGGTCAAAATCGAGGAACCGACGTACGTCCGGATGGTTGAGGATTTCCTGTGGTGCCCGGACGTCCGCCTGGATCACCGTCGCGGTGCCCTCCGCGGCGAGCAGGGCCCGTCCGTGTGTCAGGACGATCGGATCATTGTCCACATACACCACCTGAGCCTTCGGGTTCTGCTCGGTGGCGACCTCGTGCACGTTGCCCTGGGTGGGCAGCCCCGATCCGATGTCGAGGAACTGGTCGATGCCCGCCTCGGTGACCAGGAAGCGAATCACGCGACGCAGAAAGGCCCGGTTCGCCTGACCGGCTGCCGGCCCATCCGGTGTGATCCGCAGGGCGTGCTCGGCGACCTGTCGGTCGACCTCGAAGTTGTCCTTGCCGCCGAGGAAGAAGTCATAGACCCGGGCCACGCTGGGAATGCTGGGGTCGATGCCGGGGGGTGCCGCCTTGTCGCGGGTCACAGGCGTCTCCATTCGATCGGGACGGGCGCAGTCTGAGGTCTGCGGGCGGTGCCGGATTGCGGCGAGTCTAGCGATCGGGAAGGTTGAATTTTACCCCGACTGGTATCGCTCCCAGCGAACCGTCCCGTGACCAGCACACTCGTTCAGCGACACCGGCGGGTGGTAGGCCCGGCGCCATCACGGTCATGTTGCTGGCGGTCGGCCGGGACCCGGCGCCGCGTCCCGTTAGGCTCGCCGGCATGCCGGACAGCACTTCGACGTCGCGCGTAGTCGGCGGCGATGTCATCGAAGGGCGGCAACGCCTCATCTTCGTCAACAAAGGTGATCACTACGCACTCAGCACGCTCGGCGTTTTCGCGGACGGCGTCGTCCTCTGGCGATACGGTTCAACTGATCTCGACGGCCTTCGCGCTGTGTTCGACGATGGAACGCTGACCCTGACGCCACCCGAGGGCTCTTCGCTGATCATCAGCGGCACGGCGAGAGGATCCGTGCCGGCACTGGAGTCGTGGCTGACTCCGGAGCTGGTGATCGGCGAACTCGCCGACGAGGTGGACCTTCTCAACAACCGGCCGGATTCCTCCCGGCGCTGCTGGAACGCACTGCTGGTGTACGCCGCGGAGCCGACCGGGGCAAACCTGGAAATCGTTCGCGCGCTGTATCACGCGGTGCCCGAACACCGCCGTATCTACATGCTCGGTGACATGGACCAGAACGACGTCCCGGTCCGGATCCTGCTCGCTGAAGTGGGTGAGACGATCCAGGCCAGGCGCTCAGGCCACATGCTCACGGTGACCCCCGAGGCCCGGAAGCAGGCGCTCGACTATTTCCGCAGGAGCGAGGCTGGTATCGCCAAAGCCCGGACACAGCAGGTGGCGGACGGACCGGAGACAACCGTCCCGCTGACCATCGGCGGGCACGTCTATCCGCATGGCTGGCCGGACCCCGCGGGCCTCGAGGTCCTGCAGATCGACTATCCGGCGGCGGTGATACACGGCGGCCGGGAGTACGCGAGCGTCATGCACGCCTACTGGGCGCTGTCCACTGATGACGCCGAATGGCGCGATCGGATCGCCACGGCCGTCCGTGGCCTCGACGCCCGGGCTGTCGGCGAGGAGGCACCCCGGCGGGCAGGCTGGCCGGCGGCGCGGCTGAGCGTGATGGCCTCGCTGCTGCGGGACAAGTTCGAGCGCCATCCGGCGATGGCGGAAACGCTGCTGGGCACGGGTGACGCCCGGCTGCTCTACAACGACTGGGCTTCGAAATATTGGAGTTCGAGCGGCACCAACTGGATTGGACGGCTGCTGGAACTCGTCCGGTCGGAACTGACTCACCGATAACCGGGCCCGCCGAAAGGGATCACCGGCCCGTGAACGGTCCGGGCCGGTGATCAGGAGACAGTGTTGCGGGTCAGCGGCCCTGCAGGCGCTTCACGTTGTCGCCGAAGGTCCAGCCCTTCGACCCGTCCCAGTTCGCCGACCAGGTCATCAGGCCCTTGATGCCGGGGACACTGTTGTACGCCTGGGTGACCAGCGACGTCGACATGTAGCCGCCACCGGCACCGGACTGCGCGGGCAGGCCCGGAACCTGCTTGTCGTACGGCACGCGGATGGTGGTGCCCTGGATGGTGAGGCCGTTGTTCAGGCACTGCGTCTGCACCGTGAAGCCCTGCACGGTGCCGGCGGGGTACGAGTCGCCGGCGCAGCCGTACATGCTGCCGTTGTAGTACTGCATGTTCAGCCACCAGAGCCGGCCGTTGTCCACGTACTTCTTGATGATCGGCAGGTACGAGCCCCAGATCGAGCCGTAGACCACACTGCCGCCGGTGACGTAGGCCGTCTCCGGTGCCATGGTCAGGCCGAAGTTCGAGGGCATCCGGGCCAGCACCCCGTCGATGATCCGGATCAGGTTGGCCTGCGACGTCGACAGGGTATTGATGTTGCCGCTACCGGTCAGGCCGGTCTCGATGTCGATGTCGATGCCGTCGAAGTGGTAGGCCGTCAGGATCGGCACGATCGTCGCGATGAACCGGTCGGCGACCGCGGTGGAGCTCAGGTCGATGCCCGCGGCGGCCCCGCCGATCGACATCAGGATCGTGGCGCCGGCGGCTTTGGCCTGGCACATCTCGGCCGGGGTGGCCACCTTCACGCCGGCGTCCATGCCGTTCTCCCAGAGGACCGTGCCGTCTGAGCGGATCACCGGGAACGCCGCGTTGATCACGTTGTAGCCGTGCTGGTTGAGCCGGCTGTCGGTGATCGGGATCCAGCCGAGTCCGGGGTGGACACCGTTCGAGGCGCCGTCCCAGTTCTCCCAGTAGCCCTGCAACACCTTGCCGGTGGGCCGCGACTTTACCGCGCAGGTCCCGCCAGTTGGCGGCGGCGTGGTGGGGGGAGGTGTGGTCGGAGGCGGCGTGGTGGGTGGCGCGGTCGTCGGTGGTGGCGTGGTGGGCGGCGGCGTGCTTCCCGAGCACGCGCCCAGGTCACGCCACAGCGACGGGGTCGCGGCGGGGTTCCAGCCGGCGCCGGGGTACGCGGTGTGGGTGACCAGAGCCTGGTAGAGCCGGCCACCGTAGGTGACCTGGGTGCCTGCCTGGTAGGTGGTGCCCTCGGCCCAGGCCGGCGCGGTGCAGGCGACCAGCGCGACGGCGTTGGCCGAGGGCACGGCCGCCATGCTGCTGGGGACGAAGGCGACGGCGGCCGTGACGGTCATCGCCGCCCCGGCCACCACTGCGAAAATCCGACGGCTTCTCATGGCTCACTCTCCGGCTTCGGCGACCCGTGACCTCCACATATTGACGTTCGTGCGGCTTAATAGCAAGGGTTGTTTACAGATAGCGGGCGGGTCGTCGCCGACGCCGGCGGCTCCGGGGCGCCCAGCCGTGTCCGGGGCCGCCGAGGGGACCGGTGCCCGGGTGCCGCGGCGACCGCCTCGACAGGCGGTGGCGACTGTCGTGCTGGATACTTCCCCGATGACCAATCCTGACCTCGATCCGGACGTCTATCCACCCCTCGATCCTCGCGAGCCCGTTCCGGAGACCGCCGAAGAGCTGCTTCCCGGTACGCCGAACGAACTGCCGGCCGCGCCGACTGAACCGATGCCCGACGACGGCGAGCCCGGAGGCGTACCCGAGCCGGCGTGACAGTCGTCCGGCAGCGCTGTCCCGCCCCGCTGTGAGACGTCAAGGACTCGGGTGGGACCCGCGCATGGTCGCCGACCGAGGCGTGAGATACGTTGGCGATCATCGATACGTGGCGGGATCGTCGACGTATGACAGGCGTGTTCCCGTCCTCGCTGATCCGCCGCCTACTGCCGGGTCTGCTGGCCGCCGTCGTGGTGTCGACGGCGGTGCTCACCACCGCGATCAGCGCCGCTCCGGCAGCCGACGCCGGGGCCGCGCCGCCGGCCGCGTACCCCGGAATCGTCCCGGCCCCCGGCGGGCCCGCGGCGCCGACGCCAACCACGGCGCCCAGTACGCCGAGCACCTCGCCCTTCCCGCCGAGCGCGCCCACGAACCTGACCGCCAGCGAGGTCCGGACCGGGTCGGTCACCCTCACCTGGACGGCCGCCAGGCCGGGCTGTTGCGCCGTCACCGGGTACGACATCACGTACTACCAGGCGTTCGACGACGTCATCTACAGCGCCAGCGTCGGGGCCGTCACCACCACCACGATCAGCAACTACCTCCGGCCGGGCAAGCAGTACTCGTTCCGGGTGGCCGCCCGGGACAGCCTGGGACACCGCTCGGCCTCGACAGACGCGCTGACCGTGGTCACCCCGGTGACGGACACCGGCCCGGACACCACCCCGCCGAGCGCCCCGCAGAACCTGGCCGTCGGCGAGGTGACCGCCTCGACCGCCACGCTGTCCTGGTCGCCGTCGACGGACAACGTCGGCGTGCTCGGGTACAACGTCTACCAGTTCGACGGCTGGTTCACCTCGACGCTGATCGCCACCGTGCCGGGAACGACGTACACGGCGTCGCTACCCCCGTCGACGCCGCTTCGCAACCTGTTCTACGTACGGGCCCGGGACGCGGTGGGCAACGTGTCGATCGCGTCCAACACGGTCGCCCTGCCCACGACGTCCACTCCGCCGCCCCCGCCGCTCCCGACCTGCCGGGTCACCTACCGGAACCAGTCCGAGTGGCACGGCGGCTTCGTGGCCACGGTGACGGTCCAGAACACTGGCGCGGCACCGGTCGACGGCTGGATCGTCACCTTCAGCTTCCCGGGAGACCAGCAGGTCATCTCGGGGTGGAACGCCACGGTCGGCCAGACCGGCGCCACCGTGACCGCCCGTAACGTCGACTGGAACCGCGTCCTCGCGCCGAACGGCTCGGCGAGCTTCGGCGTCCAGGGGCGGTGGAGCACCAACGACGCGCCGCCGACCAGCTTCTCGTTGAACGGCGCCCCCTGCACGGTGGGCTGAGCGCGTCCCCATTGGAGGATTCTCGTGAGCACACCCCACCGCCGCCGCAGAGCACTGCTCGGGGCTGTCACGGCCGGCATCCTCGCCGCCTCGACCACATTCGGCGGTACGACCGCGCCGGCCTCCGCCGCGAACACGCTCAGCATGCGGGGCGCCGACGTCTCCTCGTTGCAGCGCAGCCTGGATCTGGGCGCCAGGTACTACGATGCCGGCGGTGTCGCCCGCGACCCACTGGACATCCTGAAGTCCGTCGGCGTCAACTACGTCCGACTGCGCGTCTGGAACAACCCGATCAGCGGCTACAACAACAAGAGCAAGGTCTTGACCCAGGCGAGGGCGGCCAGGGCGAAGGGCCTCAAAGTGCTCATCGACTTCCACTACTCCGACACCTGGGCCGACCCCGGCAAGCAGTACAAGCCGGCCGCCTGGGTCGGCCACAGCCTGAGTCAACTGCGCACCGACGTCTACACCTTCACCTACGACGTCTGCTCCAGCCTCCGAGGGCAGGGCACCCCACCGGACAGTGTGCAGATCGGCAACGAGATCAACGTCGGGATGCTGTGGGACGAGGGCAAGGTCGTCAACAACGACTTCGCCCCGCTGGCCGGCTTGCTCAAGCAGGGCTACAACGCGACCAAGGCGTGCGGCAGCGGCATCCCGGTGATGATCCACACCGCCGACGCCGACAGCAACGCCAACGCGCGATGGTTCTACGACGGCATCCGCGCCCAGGGTGTGCAGTGGGACATCACGGCCCTGTCGTACTACTGCATGTGGCACGGGACCCTGGCGAACCTCTACAACAACATCGTCGACCTGCGCGGCCGCTACGGGAAGCCGGTGGTGATCGTGGAGACCGCGTACCCCTTCACCCGGAACAACGCGGACAGCGAGCCGAACGCCATCGGCGACGCGATCTGTGACGGCATCAGCGCGACCTGGTCCGGGCAGGCCCAGGAGTTCGACTGGGTCCAGAACACGGCCCGCAACGCGGGAGCCATCGGTGTCTTCTACTGGGAGCCGACCTGGTACGCCGTCAACGGCAACGGCTGGGATCCGGCCAACATCAACGGCACCGGGAACCAGTGGGACAACATGGCGGTCTTCGACTGGTCCGGGCGGGTGAACCCGGGCGTGCGCTGGACGCCCTGACCCGTCGCCCGACGCGCGCGACCGCGGTCAGGATCGCTTCCGGAATGGGGCGAGGACGGCGCGGATCTGGTCGGCCGCGCCCCAGTCGTCGTCGAACTGGGCCAGCACGGCGAGGTGTTGCCGCAGCTGGATGATCGGCATGCGGGCCTGCCAACCGCTGTCGAGCGAGGTCAGTTCCGCGTAGACCTCGAACATCCGTCGCGCCTCGGGCGGAGGCGAGGTGGACCACACGTGGGCGAGGTCGACCTCGGCCCACACGTACGACACGGCCGGATCGATCAGCGCGGGCTGCCCGTCCGGAGTGGCCAGGATGTTCTGCACCCACAGGTCGCCGTGCGTCAGGCAGGCCGGCCGGTCCGGCAGCAGGTCGGGCAGCCGGTGACACAACCGCTCCAGCGCCGCCCGGTCGCCCGCGTCCAGTGCCGCCTCGACGCGCGGCTGCCCGAGCCACCGAAGCAGCCGGTGCTGTGCGAAGAAGGCGTAGCCGTCGTCATTCCAGGTATTGATCTGGCGGCGACGGCCCAGCCAGTTGTCGTGGTGCCATCCGAAGCGAGGATGGGTCGTGCTCATGTGCATGCGCGCGAGGACGTGGGCGAACTGCTCCCAGAAGACCTCGCTGCGCGGCCTCGGCTCCAGCATCGACAAGACGAGAAGTTCCCGGTCCGCCAGGATCACCTCGGGTGCCGCCACACCGCCGAGCTCGCGCAGGGCGGCCAGCCCTTCGGCCTCCGCGACGAAGACGTCGTCGGCCGGAGCGTCGGCGAAGGCCTTGACGAACACCGGCGGCGCGTCCCGGCGGGTGGCGATGCCCGCGAGCGCAGCGATCCCGCCCGTCACCGGTTCCACCGCGACGATGTCGCGCATCCTGGGCCGGAGCAGGCGCTCCAGCAGGACCGTCGTCGAGCGCATCAGGTCCGACTCCTCGGGTGCGGTGGTTCACGTCGCGCGCAATCCTAGGTGGCGGATGCCGGCCTCTCGAACGATCGACGATCGTCTTCCGGCCCGCTTCCGCCGACGGGTCAGGGTGTCAGGCCGGCCTGGATCGCCAGGATCGCGGCGCCCACTCGGTCACGGCTGCCGGTCTTGGCCAGCACATTGGTGACGTGGGTCTTGACGGTGCTCATCGAGAGGAAGAGGCGCTCGGCGATCTCGTTGTTGTTGAGCCCGGCGCCGATCAGGGCGAGCACGTCGGTCTCCCGCGGGGTCAGCTGGTAGACCGCCAGGTCCACGCGGGTGGCCGGCCCGGTAGCGCGTACCCGGTCGAGAACGGCGCCGGTGACCTCGGCGGAGAGGATCGCCTCGCCGGCGGCGACGGTGCGTACCGCGGCGATCAGATCGGCTGCGCTGCACCGCTTGAGGAGGAACCCGCGCGCGCCGGAGGCGATGGCGTCCAGGACGTAGGCGTCGTCGTCGAAGGTGGTCACAACGATCACGGCCGGGGCGTGCGGGATCGCGGCCAGCTCGCGGGTGGCCTGCAGACCGTCGAGCACCGGCATGCGGATGTCCACGAGGGCGACGTCGATGCGGGGGTCGCGACGCACGGCGTCGAGGAACTGCCGGCCGTCGGCGGCCTCGGCGGCGACGTGGATGTCGGGTTGGGACCGCAGGATCAGGCCGAAGCCGTCGCGGACCAGCTGCTGGTCGTCGACGATCGCTACCCGGATCACGGGTTCGCCACCGGCAGGGTGACCTGCACCAGGGTGCCGCCGCCGGGTCGCCGCGTCAGCTCCCAGCTTCCACCGCGCGCCCGCACGCGCTCCTCGATGCCCAGCAGGCCCGAACCGCGCCTGGGTGTCTGGGGCGGCCCGACGCCGTCGTCGCTGACCCGTAGACGGGCGTGGTCGCCGACGCGGACCAGTTCGATCCAGGCCGCTGTGGCCTTCGCGTGGCGGGCGATATTGGTGAGGGCCTCCTGGGCGATGCGGTAGGCGGTCAACACGCCGATCTCGTCCAGACCCGGCTCCGGGTCCACACGTACCCGTACCGCCACGCCCTGCTGGCGCAGCGGCTGCGCGAGCAGCTCGTCGATATCGGACAGGCGGGGCGGCGCGCTCACCGCGATCGCCGCGTGCGGATCGCGCAGGTGCACGACGAGCGTGTCCAGTTCGCTCAGCGCGGTGCGGCCGCTGCCCGCGATCGCCCGCAGCGCCGCCCCCGGGTCGGCGCTGAGCTGGCCCGCCTCGGCCTGGACCACCATCGCGGTGACGTGGTGGCCGACCACGTCATGCAGCTCGCGGGCCAGGTTGGTGCGCTGCTCGAGCCAGGCCGCCTGGCCGCGCAGGTCGTCCGCCTCCCGGGTGAGCGCGCGGCCGCGGGACCACGACCGCAACAGGATCGCCAGGACATAGCCGGCCGTCACGAAGACGAACGGCTGCTCGTACATTCCTCGCCCGGTGAGCAGCGCGGTGGTGAGGGCGCCGGCCGCGCCGAGCAGGCCAGCCAGCCACCCCAGCCACGGACGCCGGGCTGGGTCTTCGCAGCTGGAGAGGAACACGAGGCAGGCGGCCGCGAGGCCCAACTGCACCGACTCCCCGGTGCTCACGATCGCCACGAACCCGGCACAGGCCGCGAAGACCAGGGCGCGGTAGCGGGGCCGCAGCGCCGTGGCGCCGAGGCCGACCGGCACCACCAGCCACGCCCAGCCCGCCGGCACGGACAGGCCCCCCTCGGCGGTCGTGATCACGAGAGCGATGATCAACCCCGCCAAGGCGTACGCCAGCCCGCGCACCCGCTCGGGGTCACGCAACCATTCCCGGATGTCGGTCATCACCTCAACAGTCTCCGCGACCAGCTCGGAGACCGACCAGTACCTCGGTACCAGATCGGGCGGTACCCCGGTGCTGCCCCGGCGAGCGGATCGGCACCACGGCACGTTCCGCCGAGAGGCGCACCGCACGACGCTTCTGGGGTGACTCTCGTCGACTCCCGCGCCGCCAGCAGTGTCGGCCCTCTCCGCACGGTTCCCAACTACATCACCGCCGTCCGCACGGTCGCCGCGGTCACCGTCGGGATCGCCGCCCTCGTCGCGGGATCGGTGGCATTTATGGCGGTAGCGTATGGCATCTACTGGATCGGGGACATGCTCGACGGCTGGGCTGCCCGGCGGCTCGGACAGGAGACCCGGGCGGGGGCCGTCCTCGACATCGTCAGCGATCGCGCGTGCACCGCCGTACTCTGCGTGGGCCTGGTCTCCCTCGTGCCCGACGTCGCGGTCGTGGCCCTGGTGTTCCTGCTGTCGTTCCTGGTGCTGGACACCATGCTGTCGCTGGCGTTCCTGTGCTGGCCGGTGCTCAGCCCCAACTACTTCCACCTGGTCGACCGCCGGGTGTGGGCGTGGAACTGGTCTCCGGTGGCCAAGGCCGCCAACACCGCCGGGGTCGTCGGCGCCATCGCGTTCGGGCAGTACCGGCTCGCGCTGGCCGTCGCCGTCGCCGTCGTCGTGGTCAAGCTGTGGTCAGTCGCCGCGGTGGCCCGGCTGCTCGACCGGGACGGCCGCGCGTGAGCAGCCTCGCCGAGGCGGTCGCGGGGCTCGGTTACGGTCTCGCTTCGGCCCTCGTTCCGGTCGTCAACGCCGAGGCGTACGCGGTGGTCGCCGGGCACCGTGGCGGCCACGTTGTCGTCGCCGTGCTCGCCCTGGCGCTCGGGCAGACCGCCGGCAAGCTGCTCCTGTTCGAATCCGCGCGTCGCGGAACGGGGCGGCTGGCCCGCAGGCTCAGGAGACAGAGCCGGTCAGGTCGTACGGCGGCCCGAGCCGCCCGGTGGACCGGGCCGATCCGGCGTTGGCTCTCCCGCCGCCGCACCGCCCTTCCGACCGTGCTGGTCTCCGCGGCGGTCGGGGTCCCACCGCTGGCCGTGGTCAGCTTCGCCGCCGGCACCGCGGGCCTGCGCCACTGGGAGTTCGCCGTCGCCTGCCTTCTCGGGCGCGTGATCCGATTCGCCCTCCTCGTCCTGCCGGCGACGCTGGCCTGACCCCCGCCGTCGGGGGAGCGGCGACGAACACGACGGCTCACCCGTGCCCGCCGACACGCTCGCGACACTGCCGGTCGCTCATTCCCAGGGCGGGAGATGTCGGCCCACATATGCACGGGCCCGCGGGATCGGGTCTCGCCAGTACCGGTCGGGCATGCGGTGGTGGTGCTCGGCGCAGAATTCGGCGAGATCGGTGCTGATCGGGACGCGTTCGAGCGGGTGGCCCTCGAAGGCCGCGTTGACCGCCAGCACCTGCGGCTCCGGGTTCCAGCCCGCATGGTCGAACGCCCAGCCGCCCCAGACCGCGTACGTGTGGAAGACCGGCAACTCGCCCGCCAGGCGCACCGCCGCCACCTCGATCAACCGGTCCGGGTACGTGTCCCGACAGACCCAGGCGAGGATGTGGCAGGCCCCGGCGGCGAAGAAGGCCTGGTCGGTCCGTTCCCACGCGACGCGCTGGTCTGATCGCTCGATCGCCGTCCGGCGAAAGGCTCCCGCTGCCTCCACCACGCGCACGCTAGTGGGTGACCCGCGGTCCCCTCACCCCGCCCAACGTCGTCCGCCGCGTTGGACCGGCGCGTGTCACTCGGCGAGGCGGATCGCCAGTGGGCCACGCCGTCCCAGTGCCCACACGGTGAGTGCGAAGCAGCAGAGTCCCATTCCCGTGATCGTGACCGCTGTCCAGCCGCCCGCGGCCCAGAGCGTGGCCGCGGCGGCGGAGCCGATGGCGGCGCCGACGAAGTTCCCGGTCGCCAGTGCCGTGTTGAGCCGGCTGCGGGCCTCGTGGGAGAGGGCGAACAGCCGCGCCCGGTTGAGGAGGGCCTGCGTCTGGAGAGCGACATCGATCATGATGATCGCGATGATGAGCAGCGCGACGGACCGGCCGGCGAACGCCGCGACGACGAAGGCGCCGAGGGCCAGTGTCCACGCCACCCCGGTGGCCGGAAGCGACCAACCACGGTCGTGCAGACGACCGCCGCGCAGGCCGGATAGGACACCGGCGAGGCCGGCCAGTCCGAACATCCCGATCACCGCTACCGGGTATCGGAACGGTGGGCCGCTGAGCAGAAACGTCAGCGCCGTCCAGAACAGCGAGAACGCGGCGAACCCGGTGGCGGCCAGGACCAGCGTCCAGCGGGCCGCCCGCTCGCGCAGGACCACCGCGCCGACCGAGGCGATGAGCTGCGGGTACGGCAGGCGGGTGCGCGGCGCCAGCGGTGGAATCGCGCGGTACAGCAGGACCGCGAGCAGGACGGCGACGACTGCGGCGAGGGCGAAGGTCGTACGCCAGCCGGCGGCACCGGCGACGAACCCGCTGATCGTACGGGAGGCGAGGATGCCGCTGAGGGTCCCGGATCCGACGACGCCGACGATCCGACCGCGGTGGGCGTCGCCGGCCAGGTCCCCGGCCAGCGGCGTGAGGACCTGCCCGGAAATCGTCGTGACGCCGAGGACGGTCAGCGCGAGCAGAAGAACGCCGAACGACGGCGACAGCGCGCACAGCAGCAACGCGGCGGCCGAGGCCACCAGCAGCACCGGGACGAACCGGCGGCGGTCCAGGACGTCGCCGAGCGGCACGAGCAGCAGTACGCCGACGGCGTACCCGGTCTGCGTCGCGGTGACGAGCCAGCCGGCCGTCGCGGTGGCGGCGCGGAGGTCGCCGGCGATGAAGCTGAGCAGCGGCTGCGCCCAGTACAGGTTGGCGATCGCCGCTCCCGCTGCCAACGCGAGCAGGAACGTCAGCCGGCGACTCATCTCGGGCGGCGGTGCCGTGCCGGACGCTGCCACCCCGCCACGCTAGTGAATTACGGCTTGCGGCGGAGTTCGCGCAGCACGCCGTGACGGCGCACGGCCCACGCGAGGCGCCGGACGCTCGGGTGCCACACGAACAGCACTGCCGCCCGACGGATCAGGCCGAACCGGTTGTCGCTGACCTGGTTCTCCATCGCCTGCCAGATCAGCTCGCGCACCTTGGCGCTGTCCAGGGCCGCCCGTACCTCACGGCGTACCGCAGGGTCTTCGGTCGCCGAGGCGATGGCGGCGGCCAGGCCCGGACGGGCCGCAAGCGGCTCCACCGCCGCGGCGACGAGCGGCCGGCGTACCTCGTCCTGTTCCAACAGCAGCAGCACGGCCTCCCGGATCTCGACCGTCTCCAGGCCGGAGCGCAGCAGGCTCAGCAGGCTGCGCTCGACCTCGCCGTCGTGATCCGGGACGGACAGCGTGGCCAGCAGCACGGACACCTCGTCGAGATCGATGAGGTGCCGCACCCCGCTGCGGAACTCCGGCAGCTCCCAGGCGACCTGGAGAGCCCTGACGAGATCGCGGTTCATGCGCCATCCGCTACCCGCAAGCGACCGCCGGCGAAACTCCGGCGGCCGACCCGGCGGTGCCCGGGGCGGTTGGGGAACTATCGTTCTGGGGTGCACATCCGTTTCGACGTCCCCGCTGATCCCGACTACCCGGGTCGCGTGGCGGCCACGCTCGGCGGTGTTCGGCTGCGCAGGTACAGCTACGTCGGCGCGGTGCTGGCGGCGGTGGGGGCGATCGGTCTGGTCGTCTCGCGGGGGTTCGCGTCCGGCGAGCGGACGGCGCCGCTGTGGGTGGCGATGCTCGTGGGCGGCGTGCTGTCGATGCTGTACCTGCCGTGGGTGCGGTGGCGCGCGCGTCGCCGCTCCGGTCGCTACGCGGTCGAGGGCGGCTACGACATCACCGATGACAACATCATGATGCGCAGCGGCTCGGAGTCCGGCGGTATCGCGTGGGACGGCGTCGCCCAGGTGCAGGACACCCCGGATTTCTGGATCGTGTACGTCGGCCGGATGCCGGCGACCGTGATCCCACGGTGGTTGATGTCCGCCGAGGACGCCGAGACGTTGCGAGCCTTCATGGCCGACCGCGGGCTGCTCCGACCGCGCTGACCTCGTGTGCCGCCGACGCGCCGGGGCAGAGCACGGCGAAGCCGAGGGCGAGAACCCGACGTTTCAGGACCGGTTACGGGGCTGGGCGAGGAAGCGCAGGTACGCCACCCGGTCGAACGGGTTACCGTCGGTGCGGGGCCGACGCGGCGGGTCGCCGGACACCGGGCGGTCACCCCCGGGCGCCGACGACCACAGCCCCTCCCCGCCGGACAGGTCCGGCAGCAGCCGCTGCGCCTCCGGTTCGAGTCGCGCCGGCAGCAACCCGCTGATGCGCCAGCCGGCAGCGATGTCGGCCCGGCCACCGAATAACGCGCGGGCGGCGTGATCCCACTCGGAAGCGTGACGCTTGATTCGATAGGAATCTGTCAATAGATTGAGGGCGGGCGCCGCCGAGGTCCGGGCAACCGGGCCGTCGGCGACTGACAGGTCCACCCCGAGCCGGGCACGTCGGTCGTACGCATCGACCAGTCGCTGTGGCGCATCGCCGCGCCGCACCCGGCGCGTTGTCGCGCCGCGTCCGCTCCGGACGCGCGCTGCCGCGCCGATTTCCCCAGCTCGATGGCAGAAGGACTTTTCATGACGATTCTCCGCGCCCGCCCCGCCCCGACCCTGGCGGTCGTCGCCGCGCTGGCCGCCGCCGTGACCGCGACCGGAACGGCCCTGCTCGTCGTCCCCGCCGCGGCCGCCCAGGGTTGCCGGGTCGACTACACGCCCAACCAGTGGCCCGGCGGATTCACCGCCAACATCAAGGTCACCCCCGGCGACAGCGCCGTCTCCAGTTGGACCGTCACCTGGAGGTACGCCGGGGACGAGCGCGTCACGAACGGCTGGAACGCCACGGTCAGCCAGTCCGGATCGACGGTGACCGCGCGCAACATGTCGTACAACGGCAGCATCCCGGCCGGCGGTTCCGCCGAGTTCGGCGTGCAGGGCACGTACGGCACCAGTGGCGGCACGCCGACCGGGTTCAGCCTGAACGGCGTGCCGTGCAACGGCACCGGCCCGACCCCGACGACCGGCGTGCCCACCACCCCTCCGCCGACCACCCCTCCGCCGACCACCCCTCCGCCGACCACCCCTCCGCCGACCACCCCTCCGCCGACGACGCCCCCGCCGACCACCCCGCCCCCGACGACGCCTCCGCCCACGACGCCTCCGCCCACCACCCCGCCGCCGGCCGGGTGCGCCGGTGCGGTGCTCTGCGACGGCTTCGAGAACCAGACCGGCGCGACGCCGTCGGGCGACTGGACCGTGGTGAACCCGGACTGTTCGGGCGCCGGCACGGCCACCATCGACACGGCCACCACGCACAGCGGCAGCCGGGCCGTCCGGATCAACGGCGCAGCCGGGTACTGCAACCACGTCTTCATCAGGTCCACCAAGAATCTCAGCAGCGTGGGCAGCGTGCGGTACGGCCGGATCTGGGTACGGCACACCACCGCCCAGCCCACCGACCACACCACGATGATGGCGATGGCCGACGCCGCCGACGGCAACCGGGACCTGCGGATGGGCGGCCAGAACGGCGCCCTGCAGTGGAACCGCGCCTCCGACGACGCGACGCTGCCCGAGCAGAGCCCGGCCGGGGTGGCGCAGAGCGTCCCGCTTCCCACCAACCGGTGGGCCTGCCTGGAGTTCATGGTGGACGGCTCGGCCGGTCAGCTGCGTACCTGGCTGGACGGCACGGCCATCGCGGGGCTGACCGCGGACGGCGTGCCGACGCACGACATCGACGGCCAGTGGTACAACCGCACCTGGCGTCCGCAGCTCACCGACCTGAAGCTCGGCTGGGAGAGCTACGGCAACGGAGCCGACACCCTCTGGTACGACGACGTCGCGGTCGGGTCCAGCCGGATCGGCTGCTGACCCTGCGAGGTCCGGTAGCTCTGGTCAAGGGTGTGGCCCGCTCGACGTGTCACACCCTTGGCCAGCTCCGACTGCTGCGCCGGTGCTGATCCCGACCGCCCGGCGGATCGGGCCGTCCCACCGGCCGAGGGCGCTGTCACAGCGCACCGATAGCCTGCTGCCATGGCGAGCGCCGAACTGGAAGAGTTGATCGTCGCGGACGCCGACGCGCTGCGCGCATGGTTGTCGGAGAACCACGCCACGTCGCCCGGCGTCTGGCTCGCCCTGACCAGGAAGGGCGGCACGGTCACCACGCTGACCTGGCAGCACGCGGTCGACGAGGCGCTGTGTTTCGGCTGGATCGACGGGCAGGCCCGCAAACGGGACGAGCAGACCTCCTGGATCCGGTTCACCCCTCGCCGACCCCGTAGTGTCTGGTCCCAACGCAACGTCGAACACGTCGCCCGGCTGGAGGCGCAGGGACGGATGATGCCCGCCGGCCGCGCCGCGGTGGAGGCCGCGAAGGCCGACGGGCGGTGGGCTGCCGCGTACGCCCCGGCGTCGGAAGCCGAGGTTTCGGCCGACCTGCTCGCCGCCATCGCCGCCGAACCCGCCGCCCAGGCCATGTTCGACGTGCTCACCAAGACCAACCGGTTCGCGCTCATCTACCGCCTCAACGCCGTCAAACGGGCGGAGACCCGCGAGCGGAAGATCGCCGAGTTCGTCGCCATGCTGGCCCGCCACGAGACCATCTCTCCGCAGAAGGCCAGGCCGCCGAGCGCGCCATCCTCGTGATCACGGCGCTCCGCCGGCCCTGACCCGGCGCGTCGTACCTGCCACCGGTCGTCCTCGGGACCGGGCCCGACGGCTACCGGAACGGTCAACTGGCTGTCCACGGCCCCGGGGGCGGCGAAAGGGCCTTCAGTCGGCGCCGTCCACGCGGGTGGCGATGTCGCGCAGGGCGGCGATGTGGGCGCTCAGAGCCGCCCGACCGGCCGTGGAGAGGTTGATCCAGGTCCGCGGGCGCTTGCCCACGTAGCCCTTGCGGACCTCGACGTACCCGCCGTCGCTCAACGTCGAGATCCGCTTCGACAGGGCGGAGTCGCTGAGCTTCACGGCGTCGCGGACGAACGCGAACTCGGGCGGTGGCGCGTGGCCTGGCCGTCACGTCGCTGCGGGAGGTCGCAGTCGGGCGGGAGACGACCGAGCCGGAGGTCGACGCTGTCCACCCTGCGGTCAAGCAGCTCGAAACCGTGACCCGCTGGCGGCGCCCCGCAGCTCAGGCGGAGGAGCGCAGGCGCGAACCCGAGGCGTCGACGGTCTGCCGCGTGCCGTGCACGGTGACGCCGGTCAGCCGGATGCTTCCCAACGCCTCGGGGATGCGCGGATCGGTGGCGAGATGGCCGTTGCTGACGTCGAGCCCGAGCATCGACCGCAGAAGCAGCAGAGGGGCGCCGCTGGCCCAGGCCTGGGGATTGCAAGCGGTGGGGTAGGGCACGGGCCGTCGTCCGAACGATCGGTCGTACCCGGAGAACGCCTCGGGCAGGCGGTAGTCGAAGTGGGCCGCCGCATCGAGCATCGCCATCGCGATGCGGTTGGCCGCATCCCGGTGGCCGTACCGGGCGAGCCCGGCGGCGATGATCGAATTGTCGTGCGGCCACACGGTGCCGAGGTGGTAGCCGATGGGGTTGTACCCCACGTCCTCGGTGGACAGGGTCCGGACACCCCACCCGGAGAACATCGCGTCGGACATCAACTGCCGAGTCACCGCGGCGGCACGATCGGGCGGGACGATTCCGCTCCACAACAGGTGGCCCATGTTCGAGGTCATCGAATCGATGGGCCGCTTGTCGGCGTCGAGGCCGATCGCGTAGTAGCCGCCGCGCGTCGGCAGCCAGTAGTCGCGGTTGAACCGCTCGCGCAGATCGGCGGCCTCGCCACGCAGGCGTCGCGCCAACGGAGGGTCGGCCCACGGTCCGTCGGCGAGTTCCGCGGCGCGGAGCTTGGCGTCGTAGGTGTAGCCCTGGAGCTCGCAGGTGGCGACCGGCAGGTCGGGGAGCCTGCTGTCGACGAACTGCACACCGTCCGGTGAGTCGCGCCAACACTGGTTGCGCATCCCGTCCGGGGAACGCGTGGCGTACTCGACGTAACCGTCGCCGTCGCGGTCTCCGAATACGTCGATCCACCGCAGAGCGGCGTCGGCGTTGGGCCGCAACTGCCGCACCAACGCGTCGTCGCCCGTCCACCGCCAGTACTCGGAGAGCAGGATGAGCCACAGCTGGGTGGTGTCGGCCGAGCCGAAGCAGGGGCCGTACGGCGCGATGCCGAGCTGCGTCAGCTCCCCGGATCGGAACTCGTGCAGGATCTTCCCGGGCTCCTGGTCGCTGAAGTCGTCGACGGCGTTGCCCTGGTGCGCGGCGAGCGTCACCAGCGCACCCGCGCGACGTCCGGTCCACAGGTGATGCTCTGGTAGGCGGTGACCAGCGTGTCCCGCCCGAAAATGGTCAGGAACCAGGGCATTCCGGCGGCCAGCAGGACGACCTGTTCGCCGTTGATCTCCTTGACGATGCGCATCGACAGCAGGTCGACGGCGGACTTGTGATAGACGTTGCGCAACAGCTCCGAATCCGCGCTGAGGTCCGGCTTGTTGGCCGCCCACCGCGACGCCATGTCGTCGGCGCCGGGGTCGTGTGCCTCACCGAAGGTGCGGCTGGGCGGCCGTGCCGATGGAGCCCGAGCCCAATTGCGGGGGCATGTCGCGATTCGCGCCGCCGTGAGCCTGTTCCTGCTGTTGCGTCGGCCGCGAATTCATGGCACCCGCACCTCCCCCGATGGCAGGGGGCGGCTCCGCCGTGCCCGTTCGCAGTCTAGGACTCGAAAAGATGACCTCGCTGCGATATCGAAGGGCACTGCCGGCGGCGACACGGACGACCGATCGTGCCGGTGGGCGGGACACCGCTCACCGGCACGATGGGCGCTCACGCCGGCGTGACGCCTGCCCTGCTCCGGCCCACGGTGGTGAGGTGCGCGGGTCGGGCTGGTCCGTCCGCTGTGGCCTGTTCCGTGGCACTCGGCCGGTTGAGCATGTTATCGATAACATGCTATCTTTCGGCGCGGGAGCGAAGGGCACGCTCCCAGTCACCTCAGTCAATCGGCACAGGCAACGCCGAGGGCTCGCCCCTCCCGCCGCCTCGCCGGTCGGTGACCAGTCCGGGCCGCTCCGCCACTGCCAGGCGACCGCAGGCGGTCGTCGGACGACCCTGGTCCGGCTGCATTCCCCCTTGCCCCGTCACGGACAACCCCGGCAGCGACGGTACGGCCCGTACGCACCCGTGTGCGCCATGCCGGCCTCAGGAGCATGCCGGCCCGCACACCGGTGCGAACCGACTCGTTGACGGCGAGGTGCATGTCCTACGGACGATCAACGGCAAGGAGTCGAGCAATGGTCAAACGGAGACAACTCTTCTCGTTCATCGCGGCCGCGGTGGTTCTCGTCGCGGCGACCGGTGGTGCGCTGCGCGGCGGATTCGGCGCCGAGGCGTTGGCTGCCACCAACGGCACCCTCGCGGCGACCGCGGGGTGCGGCAAGGCGCCCACTCTCACCAGCGGGACGCGCACGATTTCCAGCAGCGGCCAGAATCGCAGCTACATCCTCCAGATCCCGGGCAGTTATGACCGGAACCGTCCGTACCGACTGGTCTTCGGCTTCCACTGGCTGAACGGCTCGGCCAACAACGTCGCCTCGGCCGGCTACTACGGGCTGGCGCCGTTGTCGAACAACAGCACGATCTTCGTCGCGCCCCAGGGTATCGACGCCGGTTGGGCCAACACGAACGGTCGGGACCTGACCCTGTTCGACGACATCTCCCGGCAGGTCGAGAACGACCTCTGCGTCGACACGACCCAGCGTTTCGCCCTGGGCTGGAGCTACGGCGGGGCCATGAGCTACGCGGTGGCCTGCGCCCGCCCGACCGTCATCCGGGCGGTCACCGTGCTCTCCGGCGCCAACCTCAGCGGCTGTAACGGCGGTACCCAGCCGGTCGCGTACTTCGGCATCCACGGCATCTACGACAGCGTGCTGAACATCTCCCAGGGCCGGGCGCTGCGCGACACGTTCGTCAGGAACAACGGCTGCACCGCACAGAGCCCGCGCGAGCCCAGCCGAGGCAGCCTCACCCACATCACCACCACCTACTCCGGCTGCCGCGCGGGTTACCCCGTGCAGTGGGCCGCGTTCGACGGCGACCACACCCCGAGCCCGGTCGACGGGTCGTCCAGCCCCAACGACTCCAGGACCTGGACCTCGGCGGAGATCTGGCGATTCTTCACCCAGTTCCAGTCCACCACGCCGCCCACGACCGCCCCGCCGACCACGGCCCCGCCCACCACGCCGCCTCCGACCACGCCCCCGCCGACGACGCCCCCGCCCACCACGCCGCCTCCGACGACGCCGCCGCCGACCGGGGAGCCGGGCAGCTGCGCCGCCACCTACCGGGCGGTCAACAGCTGGCCGGGCGGCTTCCAGGGTGAGGTCACCGTCGCCAACAACACCGCCACCTCGATCAGCGGCTGGACCGTACGCCTGACCCTGGCCAGCGGCCAGGCCATCAGCAGCCTCTGGAACGGCACCAACACGGGCACCACCGGCAACGTCACCGTCCGCAACGCCGCGTACAACGGCACCCTGGCGCCGAACGCCTCGACCACCTTCGGGTTCACCGCCACCGGCAACGGCGACACCCCGCCCAGCAACGTCACCTGCACGAGCCCCTGACCGTCCGAGCCCGGGGTCCGGAGCCACCAGCTCCGGGCCCCGGGCCGGGGTTCCACACCGCAGCGACCGCCACGGCGGTGGGCAGCGTCCGCGCCGCGGGCCGTGCGTCCGGTGGTGCGAGCTTCGGTGCCGCGCCTGCCGGACGTCGGGGCGTCGACGCCCGAGGAGGCCGGGACCAGACCATGTGCGGGCGTCGATGTTAGCGCCAACCATCCCAGATCGCCGGATGCGCCTTCCCAGGTCGAGGACCTCGGACGGCATTGTTGCCGTGCATGATCGGCGTCGATCGGTTGCGTCGTGCGCGGGCGCGGGCCGCCGGCTCATCGAAGCGCCAATGTTACGTCTTGACGAACAGCATGTTATCGCTCACAGTCGATGGTCAAGGACGGCGACGGCTACGGCTCACGGGGCGGGCCTGCGACGCCGACCTTGATTCAGGCGTGCGTCCACAGCATGCAGGGGATCTTGTTAGCGCGAACATTCCCGACGCATGCACCCGGTCGCGTGTCGCGGTGCGCCCAGCTTCGGGTGGCCGTTCGGCTCCTGGTGATTGAGGAGGATCATGTCTGCCTTTGGTAGGTCTCCGTCGACGGCACCGCCCTCGCGGCGGCGAGGGTGGTTGGTGCGAGCAGTCGCCGCCGGCGCGGCAGCGGTGGTGGTCGCCGGCGCCGCCGCGATGGCGGTGTCGTCGCCCGCGTCAGCGGCGACGGTCGACACCAGCGCCTGGTACGTGTTGGTGAACCGCAACAGCGGCAAGGCATTGGACGTGTACAACCTGGCCACGAACGACGGGGCGCGGATCACCCAGTGGACGCGTAACAACGGTAACCAGCAGCAGTGGCAGTTCGTGGACTCGGGCGGCGGCTACTACCGGCTCAAGTCGCGGTTGTCGGGCAAGGTGCTTGACGTCTACAACCGTTCGACCGCCAACGGCGCGGCGATTGTGCAGTGGACCGACAACAACGGCACCAACCAGCAGTTCCAGCTGGCCGACTCGGACAGCGGCTACGTGCGGCTGATCAACCGCAACAGCAACAGGGTGATGGAGGTGCAGGGCGCCTCGACCGCCGACGGTGGCAACATCGTGCAGTACGACGACTGGAACGGCACCAACCAGCAGTGGCAGCTCGTGCGCGTCGACGGCGGGGGCAACCCCACCACGCCGCCGCCCACCACGCCGCCCCCGGGCGGCACGTGTGATCTGCCGTCGTCGTACCGGTGGTCGTCGACCGGCGCGTTGGCGCAGCCGAAGTCGGGTTGGGTGTCACTCAAGGACTTCACCGTCGCCCCCTACAACGGACGGCAACTCGTCTACGCCACCACCCACGACACCGGCACCCGGTGGGGCTCGATGAACTTCGGCCTGTTCACCAACTGGTCCGAGATGGCCTCCGCCAGCCAGAACACCATGAACAACGCCACCGTCGCACCCACCCTGTTCTACTTCGCCCCCCGCAACATCTGGGTCCTGGCCTACCAGTGGGGCGGCACCGCGTTCTCCTACCGCACCTCCACCGACCCCACCAACCCCAACGGCTGGTCCGCCGCCCAAACCCTGTTCACCGGCAGCATCACCGGCTCCGGCACCGGCCCCATCGACCAAACCCTCATCGCCGACAACAGCACCATGTACCTCTTCTTCGCCGGCGACAACGGCAAGATCTACCGCGCCAGCATGCCCATCGGCAACTTCCCCGGCAGCTTCGGCAGCACCTACACCACCATCATGAGCGACTCCACCAACAACCTCTTCGAAGCCGTCCAGGTCTACAAACTCCAAAACCAGAACCGCTACCTCATGCTCGTCGAAGCCATCGGCTCCCAAGGCCGCTACTTCCGCTCCTTCACCGCCACCAGCCTGGGCGGCACCTGGACCCCCCAAGCCGCCACCGAAAGCAACCCCTTCGCCGGCAAAGCCAACAGCGGCGCCACCTGGACCAACGACATCAGCCACGGCGAACTGATCCGCACCACCGCCGACCAAACCTTCACCATCGACCCCTGCAACCTCCAACTCCTCTACCAAGGCCGATCCCCCAACTCCGGCGGCGACTACGGCCTCCTGCCCTACCGCCCGGGCCTGCTCACCCTGCAACGCTGACCCTCCACCACCTGACGACGCGGGGCGGGCTCGGCACCACGCCGAACCCGCCCCGCGTCGCGTGCCTGGGCCGCCCGTCCGTGCCAGGGTGGGTCATGCCATTGAATGCACACCACCTGAGAACATCGGTCGCCGTGTCCGACATCGCGAGGGCCGTCGCGTTCTACGAAGGCAAGCTGGGCCTGGTGGCGCTGTGGTCCGCGCCCAGCGCCACCATCGCCGACGGCAGCCGCATCTACGCCTCCGGTGGCGGTCCGGCCCTCAACGTGTACCAGTCGGTCACCGCCGGGAAGACCCAGGCGACGCTGGCGACGTGGTACGTCGACGACATCGACGAGATCGTCGACGAGCTGACCTCGTCCGGCGTCGAGTTCGCCCGCTACGAGCAGATCGAACACGACTCGAAGGGGATCACCGAGCGGGCCGGCGGTGGTCGTATCGCGTGGTTCCAGGACCCGGACGGCAACACCTTCGCCATCGAGGCCGACGTCTGACCGACTGCGGGGCGCCGCCGCGCGGGGATCCGGCCCGCTGAACTCTGCCGGGGCGCAGAGGGCGACGGATCGGAATGCCGCGAGCTCTTCTCCCACATTGCCGCGTTGTTGCCGGGTCGGTGCGATCCGACCATCTTCCGCGAGGGAATTCGGCCCTCGTGTCGATCTCGACCGCTCGACGTTCGTCGGAGCAGTGACAGCACCGGCGGTCGAGTAGGGAGATCGATGACCATGCGCAGCAGCCTGTGGGGACTGATATCCGCGCGTGCGAGCATCCTCCGCCTGATGCCCAGAGCGGGCTTCGGCCTCCTCGGCGCGCTCCTCCTGCTCAACCTGCTCCTCGCCGCGCTGCCCATCGCGTTCGTCATCACGTCCAGCGTGGTGCTCGGCAAGGTGCCGGGGGCGGTGGACGGCGGCCTCGACTCGACGGCGTGGCGGGAGCTGGTGCCGGTCTTCGCGGCGGCGGCCGGCATCTTCGTGTTGCAACAGGTGTTGGCTCCGGCCCAGCTCTCGCTGGGCGAGCTGCTGGCGCGGCGGATCGACGGCACCGTGGTGGACGACGTGATGCGGGCGTCCACGCGCAGCACCGGGGTCGGGCCGATGGAGGACCAGTCCGTCCTCGCCGACCTGCGCTACGCCGCCCGCGAGCTGGAACACGGCCTGCAGATGTGGGGGCCGGGCAGCGCCTGCGCCGGCACTCTCGCGCTGATCGCGCGGTACGGCCAACTGGTCGGCTACACGGCCATCATCGGCGTCGTCTATTCCTGGTGGGCGGCCCTGGCGGTGGCCGTGACCGTGCTGTGGTTCCGCAACGTGCAGCGCGGCGGCCTGCGCCGCTACGCCCACGCCCGGTTCAGCCTCATGCCCCAGCAGAACAAGGTGGAGTACGTCCGCAACCTGGCCGTGCAGGCGCCGGCGGGCAAGGAGATCCGGGTCTTCGGGCTGGCGAACTGGATGGACGGCGAGATGCGCTCGTCCTACCGCGCGTGGTTCACACCGCTGTGGGCGGCGCGGCGGCGCGTCTACCTGTGGCCGGGTGTGTGGTCCACCGGGTTCAGCCTGCTCGCCTGTGGGGCGATCTTCGCGACGATCGGCGCCACCGCGATCAGCACGCTGACGCTTACCGAGTTCGTCCTGATCATGCAGGCGGCACTGGGCGCCATCCGGCTGTCGGTGTTCTACCCGGAAGCCGACCTGGAGACCGCGATCGGCACCGAGACCCATCGGGCGGTGCGACGGTTCTCCGATCACATCGACCGGTACACCGTGCTGGAGCCGACCGGCTCCGGGAGCCCGGCACCCGAGCCGGTCAGTGAGATCCACTTCGACGACGTGTCGTTCCACTATCCCGGTCAGGACCGGCCGGTGCTCGACGGTCTGGACCTGCGAATCCCGGTCGGCAGCTGCACCGCGATCGTCGGGCTCAACGGCGCGGGCAAGACCACCCTGGTGAAGCTGCTCGCACGGCTCTACGAGCCCGACCGCGGCGCCGTACGCCTCGACGGGGTCGACATCCGCACGTTCGAGCTGTCGCAGTGGCGGGCCCGGCTCGCCGTGATCTTCCAGGACTACCTGCGCTACGAGTTCTCGGCGGCGGACAACGTGGCGTTCGGCGCGGTGGGCTCGGCGGACGATCGGGACGGCGTCCGGGAGGCCGTGGCCGCGATGGGCCTGACCGACGTGCTGAACTCGCTGCCCCGCGGCCTGGACACG
This sequence comes from Micromonospora sp. NPDC005252, assembly GCF_042872475.1. Classification (NCBI taxonomy): domain Bacteria; kingdom Bacillati; phylum Actinomycetota; class Actinomycetes; order Micromonosporales; family Micromonosporaceae; genus Micromonospora; species Micromonospora sp. NPDC005252. Next base: position 42,060 of record NZ_JBIAKN010000004.1, read on the forward strand.
CCGCTGGCCGCGCATGTCACCGGCGGCGCCGAGCTGTCGGGCGGCCAGTGGCAGCGGCTGGCGCTGGCGCGGGCCTTGTTCGCGCTGCGCCACGGCGCGTCGGTCGTCGTGCTCGACGAACCGACAGCGAGCCTCGACGTACGCGCCGAGGCGCAGTTCTTCGATCAGTTCGCGGCGCTCACCCAGGGTGCCACCACGCTGCTCATCTCCCATCGTTTCTCGACGGTCCGGCACGCCGACAAGATCGTGGTGCTGCACGACGGCCGGGTCAGCGAGGAGGGCTCACACGACCAGCTGCTGGCTCGCAACGGGCGCTACGCCGAGCTGTTCAGGTTGCAGGCCAACCGCTTCGCCGACAACACCGACTCGGACCGGGACGAGGTGCTGCTGTGAGGGAGATGTTCTCCGGCGTCGGCAAGCTGCTGTCCGCAGCATGGCGGATCGACGCGCGCAAGACCGTGGTCGCCACCTTCCTCATGCTGGCCCTGGCCGCGTCGGCCGCCCTGCTCGCCGTCGCGCTCGGCATGATGACCGACGCGGTCATCGGCGGAGACGCGACCGAGGCCGCCGTGTTGGGCGCGGTGGTGGCCCTGCTCGCCATCCTGGCGCAGTCCTCCGGCCAGTTCGCCATGGTCGCGTACTTCGAGCTGTCCGAACTGATCGAGCTGGACCTGCACCGGGAGTTGCTGGCGGTCTCCAACGGATCTGAGGGGATCGGCCATCACGAGCGCCCCGAACAGGCCGACGAGCTCACCGTCCTGGTCCAGGACAGCGGGCAGTTCCGCAGCAGCATGGAGTCGCTGTTCCAGGCGGCGACGATGGTGCTGGCGGTCGTCCTGGGCGCGGCGATCCTGGCGTGGCAGAGCCCGTTGCTGCTGTTGCTCCCGGTGGCCGCGGCCGTGCCGTTGTTCACCGGTCGGCTGGCGGAGAGCGCCCTGGAGCGGGCCAAGACGGCGGTCGCCGAGCCGACCCGTGTCGCGCTCAACCTCTTCCAGGCCACGACCACCGCCCGCTACGCCGGCGAGCTGCGGGTGTTCGGCGTGGAGAAGGAACTCCGGCAGCGGTACGCGAGCCTGTGGCGAACCGCCACCCGTGGTCTCTACGGCGCGCACCTCAAGGCCATGGCGCTACGCGCGGCGGGTCAGGTCGTCTTCGGCCTCGCGTACGTCGGAGCGGTGTTGCTCGTCGTGCGCAACGCGATAGCCGGGCAGCAGAGCGTCGGCGAGGTGGTCCTGGTCATCGTGCTGGCCACCCAGGTCAACCAGCAGGTGACCGGCGCCGTCACGCAGCTGCAACAACTGCAACGTCTCGCCAACACCTATCTACGGCTGGATCGGTTGCGCGACGCGGTCGTCGGCGCCGGGTCCCTGGCCGACCAGCCCGTCCCGGACCGGCTGGTCACCGGGATCGCCTTCGAGAACGTGAGCTTCAGCTACCCGAGCGCCGAACGGCCGACGCTGCGCGATGTCAACCTGACGCTTGCCGCCGGCAGCACGGTGGCGATCGTCGGTGAGAACGGCGCCGGCAAGACGACCCTGGTCAAGCTGCTGTGCGGCTTCTACCAGCCCACGGCCGGCCGGATCCTCGTCGAGGGTGTCGACCTGCGACGGCTGCCCGTCGAGCGGTGGCGCGAGCGGATGGCCGCCGGCTTCCAGGACTTCGTGCGGTACGAGATCCGGGCGCTCGAGGCGGTCGGTGTCGGTGACGTGGCGCGGGTGTCGGACGAGGCCGCGGTCAACGACGCGTTGGTGAAGGCACACTCCACCGACGTCCTGCGCGCCCTGCCGGACGGGTTGTCCACCCAGCTCGGCACGTCGTACGCCGATGGCGCCGAGTTGTCCGGCGGGCAGTGGCAGAAGCTCGCCCTGGGTCGGGCGCTCATGCGGGACAACCCGATGCTGCTGCTGCTCGACGAACCCACATCGGCCCTCGACCCGCAGGCCGAACACGAGCTGTTCGAGCGCTACGCCGAACACGCGAGGCGCACCAGCGCGCGGACCGGGGCGATCACGGTGTTGATCTCGCATCGCTTCTCCACGGCACGGATGGCAGACAAGATCATCGTGGTCGGCGACGGGCAACTGCTCGAGGTCGGAGACCACGACACCCTGATGCGCGCCGGCGGCTCCTACGCCGAGATGTTCGCCATCCAGGCCAAGGCCTACAGCTGACCGACCACACGAGGGAGAGAGAAATGGGCCATCGGATCCGGGTATCCGTCATCATCGCGACCTACAACTCGGCCGACCTGCTGGCCGACACACTGCGTTACCTCGTCCGGCAGACGATTCCCACCAACGAGTTCGAGGTGATCGTCGGCGATGACGGTTCGACCGATCACACCGCCGAGGTGGTGCGGTCCTTCGCCGGCACCCTCCAGGTCAAGTACGTCTTTCAGGAGGACCGGGGATTCCGTGCCGCCGCCGCGCGCAACGCCGCCGCCCGGCTCGCCGTCGGCTCGCTGCTGATCACTCTCGACACCGGCTCGATGGTCGGCCCGGAGTTCCTCGCCGCGCACCTGGCCGCCCACGAGGGCGGCGAGTCGCGGCGGGCGGTGATCGGCCTCAGCTACGGCTACAACCCCGAGGTGCCGATGGCGGGGGTGGACGAGCTTCTCGCGCAGATGTCCCCGGAGACGGCGGTGGAGCAGTTCCGCGACCTACCCGACTTCCAGGATATCCGCCAGTCCTACTTCGCCGACTGCGAGATGGACCTGAGCCGGCGACTGGTGGCCTGGCAGGCATTCTGGACCTTGAACTCCTCTGTGCGGACCGACGACTTCCGCCGGGTCGGCGGCTTCGAGGAGAAGTTCGAGGGCTGGGGCGGCGAGGACATGGAGTTGGCGCTTCGGCTGCAACGGGCCGGTCTGACGATCGAGATCGCGCCCGACGCCTGGGTCGTGGTGGCGCCGCACGACCGCGATCACAAGGCGAACTACGACGCGCTCTTCGCGAACATGCGGATGTTCCTGAGCAAGTTCCCGGAGCCCGTGGTCGAGATGGGCTTGGGCGTGATGCTCGACAAGGGGGAGTTCTGGGCCTGGGAGCAGACGTACCGGGAGCTTCTGGACTGGCGGCAGCAGACCGGCGGCCTGAGCGTCTCCGACGAGATCGCCAGGGCCCTGACGGACGTGCCGGCCGACGAGTCGGTCGCCATCATCGGGTGCGGCGCCGAGCTGCCCGCGACGGTGACCAGCGCGATCCTCGTCGACTTCGACGACGAGCTCCTCGACCGTGCCGTGCGTTCGGGGGACCACAGCGGCTACCACGCCGTCGGGCTGCACACGCTGCTGGCCGACGACAGCGTCGACACGGTCGTCATCACCTCCCGGATGGCCGGCCTCTGGGGCACCTGGGGTGCGGAGATCCTGGCCGAGTCCGACCGGATCGGCCGGCGCACCATTTCGTACGCCGGCCCGGCAACCTCGTGAACCCGTAGGCCAGTTCGAAGAGCTGGACCGACCATGCGAAGGAGAACCATGGGCCACCGGCGGCGGGTATCCGTCATCATCGCGACCTACAACTCAGCTGACCTGCTGTCGGAGACCCTTCGGCAGCTCGCCCGGCAGACGATTCCCACCGACGATTTCGAGGTGATCGTCGGCGATGACGGTTCGACCGATCACACCGCCGACGTCGTGCGGTCCTACGCCGACCTGTTGCACATCACGTACTTCCATCAGGAGGACCGCGGGTTCCGGGTCGCGTCCGCGCGCAACGGCGCGGCCCGGATGGCGGTCGGCGGGCTGCTGGTCATTCTCGACACCGGGTCGATGGTGGGCCCGGAGTTCCTCGCCGCGCACCTGGCCGCCCACGAGGGCGGCGAGTCGCGGCGGGCGGTGGTGGGGCCCAGCTACGGCTACAACCCCGATTCGCCGATGGTGGGGGTGGACGAGCTCCTCGCGCAGCTGTCGCCCGAGTTGGTGGTGGAGCGCTACCGCCACCTACCGGAGTTCCAGGACGTGCGCCAGCCCTACTTCGCCGGCTGCGGCATGGACCTGAGGAAACGGTCGATCCCCTGGAAGGCCTTCTGGACCGGAAACTGTTCGATCCGGATGGACGACTTCCGCCGCGTCGGCGCCTTCGAGGAGCGATTCCAGGGCTGGGGTGGCGAGGACATGGAGCTGGGTTTCCGGCTGCACCGCGCCGGCCTGACGATCGAGCTCGCGGCGGATGCGTGGGCGGTTGTCGCGCCGCACGACCGCGACCACAAGGCCAATTTCGACGAGCTGTTCGCCAACATGCGGCTGTTCCTGAGCAAGTTCCCCGAGCCCGCGATCGAGATGGGTCTGGCCGTGATGGTGGAGAAGGGGGAGTTCTGGCAGTGGGAGCCGACGTACCTGGAGCTCCTCGATTGGCAGCAGCGGGCGCGGGGCCTGAGCGTCTCAGCCGAGATAGCCGACGCCCTGGCGGATGTGCCCGACGATGAGGCGGTCACCATCATCGGGTGCGGCGGCGAGCTGCCCGCGTCGGTGACCGGCGCGACCCTCGTCGACTTCGATCACGAACTCCTCGACCGGGCCGTGCGTTCGGGGGACCACAGCGGTTACCACGCTCTTGGGCTGTCCACGCCGCTGAGCGACGACAGTGCCGGCACTGTCGTCATCACCTCGCGGATGGCCGGCGTCTGGGACACCTGGGGAATGCAGATCCTCGCGGAGGCCGGCCGGATCGGCCGCCGGACGATCTCGTACGCCGACCCGGTGCTGCCGACCGCACATTCGCAGCAACCCCACTTCGAAGGGAGAGCCGCATGACAACCCTGGTGGTGTCGCCGCATCTCGATGACGCGGTGCTGTCCTACGGCGGCCACCTCGTCCAGTTGGCCGACGCTGGCGAACACGTCGTCGTCTACACGGTGTTCGCCGGGAGTCCCGCGCCGCCGTACTCGCCGATCGCGACCACCTTCCACGACCAGTGGGCGATCGTCGGTGATCCCGTGGCGGCGCGGCGCGACGAGAACGTCGCGGCCCTCGCCACGCTCGGCGTCGACCCGCCGTATCTGTGCGGCCCGTTCCTCGACGCGATCTACCGCAGGAACGCGCAGGGCGGCTGGGTGATCGACGACGAGAACCCGATGGATCACCATGCCGACGACGAGGACGATCTGGTCGCCGCTGTGGCCGCCGACATCGAGCGGGTGATCGGTGAGTTCTCCGTCGACCGGGTCGTCACGTGCGCGGCGGTCGGCAATCACGTCGACCACCGGCGCACCCGCGACGCCGTCCTCGCCGCGGTGGCCAGGACCGACTCGCCGCTGTCGCTCTGGGACGACTTCCCCTACCTCGCGTGGCCGGGAGTCAACGTCATGCCGGCGCTGCCGGCGGGCGTACGCGTGTCGGAGCCGGTGGCCGTCGCGATCAGTGACAGGCAGTGGGCCCGCAAACTTCGCGCGGTCGGCGCCTACGCGAGCCAGATCGCGATGCTGGAGAGCGGTGGCCAGACCATGAGCGAGCAGTACGCCGAGGACTGCGCGAACCGCCGCGACCTCCACGGTGTCGACGGTTTCTACGAGACCGTCCGCGAGGTGCTGGCACTCACAGATTCCGCTGGACTTCGGTCAGGCGCTCATTGAGGAACGCGCGCTCGACGTCGTTGTCGGTGAGGGTCAGCGCCTCCTCGTAGGCCGTCCGGGCCTGCGACCACTGCCCCAGTTGGCGCAGGAAGTCGGCCCGGGCGGCACTGAGGTACCCGTACGTGGCCAGGGCCGGATCGGCGAGCAGGGGATTCAGCGCGTCGAGGCCGGCCCGGGGGCCGTCGCGGAGCCCGATCGCGACGGCCCGGTTGAGATCCACCACGGGCGAGGGCCAGAGCCGGAACAGGGCGTCGTAGAGCGCGACGATCTGGGCCCAGTCGGTGTCCCGCCAGCTCGCCGCCTCGGCGTGCAGGGCGGCTATCGCGGCCTCCAGGGCGTACCGCGTCGGTGGCCGGCGGCGCAGCGCGTCGGTCACCAACGACCGGCCCTCGGCGATGAGCTGCCGGTCCCAGCGGGAGCGATCCTGCTCGGACAGCAGCACCAGGCGCCCGTCCGCGGACATTCGGGTGTCCTGGCGCGAGGCGTTGAGCAGCAGCAGCGCGAGAAGCGCGCTGATCTCGGCGTTGGTCGGCATGAGCAGATGCAGCATGCGGGCCAGGCTGATCGCGCTGTCCACCAGATCCTGGCGAACCAGGTGGGTGCCGAGCGGCGCCGTGTGCCCGGTGGTGAAGATCAGGTGGACGACCTCCAGGACGGCGCTCACCCGCTCCTCGAGCTGGTCCGGGCCCGGCACCCGGTACGGGATGCGGGCCGCGGCGATCTTCTTCTTGGCCCGGGTGATCCGGGCTGCCATCGTCGCCGGCTGCACCAGGAACGCGCGGGCCACCTCGGGTGTGGACAGCCCGCAGACCAGGCGCAGGGTCAGGGCGACCTGCGCCTCCCGGGCCAGGGCGGGGTGCGAGCAGGTGAAGATGAGCCGCAGCCGGTCGTCGACCAGGCCGTCCTCGGGCCCCGGCGTGGTCTCGTCGGCGACGAGCAGCGGCATCTTGCGACGGAACACCGATTCGCGGCGCAGGACGTCGCGGGCCCGGTTGCGCGCGATGGTGGTCAACCAGGCGCCCGGTCGGTCGGGGACACCGGTCTCCGTCCAGGTCTCCAGGGCCTGTGCGAACGCGTCCTGCGTGCACTCCTCGGCGAGGTCGAGGTCCCGGGTCAGATGGGCCGTGGTGCTGAACACCTGGGCCCAGTCGCGGCGGTGCGCCTGGGCGACCGCCGCGACAACCTCGTCTTTCATCCGTGGGTCGGCCACGTCAGCCGTGGTCGACCACCGGGCGGATCTCCACACCGCTGTGCGAAGCGTGCACCTCGGGAAGCAGCGTCGCCATCGACAGAACCTCGTCCAGGTCGGTCGCCTCGATCAGGTAGTAGCCGCCGAGCGCCTCCTTGGTCTCCAGGAACGGGCCGTCGGTCGTCTGGATCTGACCCACCGAGTCCGAGCGCAGCGTGGTGGCCGTGGGCGCCAGCTCCAGCTGCTGACCGTCGATGATCTGCGTGCCGGCCTTGGCGACGAACGCCTCGTGCGCCGCGTCGTGCGCCTTCCACTGCTCGTCGGTCATCGCGTCCCACTGCTGGGCGTCGCCGTAGATGAGGATCATGTACTTGGCCATCTCTCATGTCCCGTCGTGTGCCGGCCCCCTCGGTGGTGGCCTCTACATTACGACGGGTCGCGCGGGCGGTAGATCGACAGCAACGCCGAAAATCTGGGCCTCGCTGGCCCGGCACGAGGCCCGCGGCGACCGGCCGGCTGACGTGTTCAGTCCTTCGCGTGTGCGAGCAGGCGGTCCAGGGGTTCGAGGTCGAACGGGGTGTCCAGGCCGAGGATCACGTGGGTGGCGCCGGCCTTGAGATAGGCGTCGACCTCGTCCACCTCCGCCGTCTCGATCATCGTGGTGCGCTCGATCTCGGCGGGGTCGCGACCCTGCTCGGCGCACCAGCGGTCGAGGACGGCGCTCTTGTGGGCGAAGCGCTCCGCCGAACCGAAGTCGTTCCACATGTCCGCGTACCGGGCCACGATGCGCAGGGTCACCTTCTCACCGCCGCCGCCGACCAGCAGTGGCACCCGTGCTGCCGTCGGGACCAGCGCGGCCAGGCGGGACCGTACGGTCCGCACGCCGTCCTCCAGCGCCCGCAGCCGTTCGCCGGCGCGGCCAAACCGGTAGCCGAACTCGGTGTAGTCCCGCTCGAACCAGCCGGCGCCCAGGCCCAGGATCAGGCGACCGTCGCTGATCTGGTCGACCGTGCCCGCCATGGCCGCGAGCAGGTTCGGGTTGCGGTAGCTGTTGCACGTCACCAGCGAGCCGAACCGGACGCGCCGGGTGTCGGCGGCGAGCGCGGCCAGCGTGGTCCAGCACTCGTAGTTCGCGCCGTCCGGGTCGCCGTAGAGCGGATAGAAGTGGTCCCAGGTCCAGACGGTGTCCACACCGAGCTCGTCCGCCGCACGCCAACCCTCGCGTAGCTGAGCCATCTCGCAGTGCTGCGGCTTGAAGAGCACCCCGACCTTGAATCGAGCCATGACCGTCTCCTCTGGATTTACGCGTTATCGAGTCGAGGATGCCCGCCACGGCCCCGCAAAACCTCTTCACAATTGCTGTTCCGACGTCATGAAGGCACACGCGGAGTGGATTTCCGCGCTCGGCAATCGAGAAGAAATATGGAGCCGGGGAGGTCATTAGGTTCAGCGGCAGATACCGCTCTTCGCACCACCGGATCCCTGCCCGGTGCCGTGCACCGAACCATGGAGGCCCGCGATGGGTAAATGCCCGATCATGCTCGATCCTGAGGGGCGTGACATTCATGCCGAAGCTGCCCGGATCCGCGCCGAGGGCCCGGTCACCCTCGTCGAGGTTCCCGGTGGCTACCACGCCTGGTGCGTCACGTCGTACGACATTGGCAGGAAGCTGCTCGCCGGTGACCAGCTCTCCAAGAACGCGAAGGAGGACTGGCCCCCGTTCGTGCGCGGCGAGGTGCCGCACGACTGGGAGCTCATCACCTGGGTGGCGATGGACAACCTGACCGTTCGTGACGGCGCCGACCACGACCGGCTGCGCAAGCTGGTGTCGCACGCCTTCACGCCGCGCGAGGTCGAGAAGGCCCGCCCCCGCGTCGAGTCGATCGTGCAGCGGCTGCTGGACGACATGGAGGCCAGCACGCGGCCGGGCGAGACGGTCGACATCAAGGGGCAGTTCACGTACGCACTGACCGCGACGCTCATCTGCGACCTCTTCGGCGTGCCGGAGGAGGTGCGGGAGGAAGCGCTCAAGGGCACCAAGCAGAACAGCCTGACCAACCACACCGGCGAGATGGCCGCGGCGAACCTCGACCAGTGGCACGACGCCATGTCCAAGCTCGCCGCCCGCCGCCGTCAGGACCCGGGAGACGACCTGACCAGCGTCCTGATCGCCGCGAACGAGGACGGCGAGACGCTCTCCAACGAGGAGCTGATCGGTAGCCTGCACGTCCTGCTCGGCGCGGGATCGGAGACGTTGAGCAACGTGCTGGCCCACTGCATCATCGACCTGAGCACCCACCGCGACCAGCTGGAGCTGATCCGCACCGGGCAGTACACCTGGATGGACGCCTTCGACGAGGCGGTCCGTAAGGACGCCGCCGTCGCCCAGCTGCCCTTCCGCTACGCGAAGGAGGACATCGACGTCGCCGGCGTCCACATCGCCAAGGGCGACCTGGTCCTCATCGCGTACGCCGGGATCGGCCGGGACCCGGCGCTGCACGGCGACACCGCCAACGACTTCGACATCACCCGCCCGGACAAGACGAACCTGTCCTTCGGGCACGGCGAGCACTACTGCCTGGGGCGGCCGCTGGCCACGATGCAGTCGATGGTGGCGCTGCCGGCCCTCTTCGAGCGCTTTCCCGACCTGACCCTGGCCGTGCCGCGCGAGGAACTGCCCCCGCAGGGCTCGTTCATCATGAACGGCTACGACCGCGTGCCGATGTACCTCACCGCCGCGGTCCCCGCGGTCGCCTGAGCCCCGTGCCGACCGTCATGGCGGTGGCCACCACGATGGTGGCCACCGCCATGCGTACGTCCTGGGTTTCCCTGAAACGGTCTGCGCGGGCTCAGGGCAGTCGCGTCAGACCGGCGCCGGACAGCAGGTGCACGGTGCCGGGCGGGGTCGGGTCGCCGCCGAGCCGCAGGAAGGCCGCACCCGCCGCCTCCGGCGTCAGCACCGGGCGCATGGGCTCGACGAACGTCTCGGGCGGGACGCCGGCGCGCTCGGCGTACGCGTCGACCGCCGCCCGGCCGAGGCCGGTTTCCGGAGTGAGCTGCGGCAGCACCGTGTGGAACGTGATGTCCAGCCCGGCACGTGCGGCCTCCTGGGCCGCGTAGTCGGCGAGGAAACGTACTGTCGCTTTGCCTCCGGCGTAGCCGCCGCTGAGCACGGAGCCCTTCAGCGCGGCGCCGCTGCTGGTCACGATGACCCGGCTGCCGGGCGCCAGGGGCTGCCGCAACACCTGACGCAGCCAGAGGAACGCGATGCGCACGTCGGTGTTCCAGGGGGTGGAGAACGACTCCCAGGTCTGCTCCGTCAGCGGACGCAGCTCGGGTGCGGCGCCGGCCACCAGGGCGAGGACGTCCGGCGGGTTCCGGCGGAGGACGTCGAGGCTGGCCGGGTCGGTGGCGTCCGCGTCGACCAGGCTCAGGTTGCCGTGCGCGTCGGCCAGGGCGGCCAGCGGTGCGGTGTCCCGCGACAGGGCGGTCACCGTCGCGCCAGCCGCCAGGAACGCCTCGGTCACCCCACGGCCGAGGCCACGGCTCGCGCCGACCACGAGCACCTTCCGATCGGACCAGTAACTCATCTCGTCCACCATTCATGATGCCGTCGGTCAATTGGTCACCGTAAAGCTACGATCCTGGTCGAGCCCGATCTTCTTTCAGAATGCGCGGTTCCGCACGACGCTCTGATGTGTCTTTTCCGGCCGACGCCCAGGGGTTAACGTGACTTCCTGAATTCCCGGCAACGACCTTCAGCGCTTCATGCAGCCGCCCGTTTGCGCCATCCGCTTCCCGGCGGGGGCACGATGGGGCCGTACCAGGAGGAGACCCCGTGCAGACAACCGAGACGTCACACCGAACCGATCTGACGAAGAGGGCGGCCGACATTGTCCCGGTGCTCCGGAAGAATTCGTTGTGGCAGGAGGAGAACCGCCGGCTCGCCGACGAGAGTGTCGAGGCGATGACGGCTGCCGGAATCTTCCGCATGCGTACCGCGGCGCGCTTCGGCGGGTACGAGGTGGACGCCCACACACTGCTGGACGTCGGCATCGAGCTGGGTCGCGGCGACGGCGCCGCGGCGTTCGACGTCGCCGCCTGGTGGATCACCTCGTGGAACGTCGGCCTGTTCCCGGACGAGGTGCAGGACGAGATCTTCGCGGACCCGGACGCCCGGATCAGTGGGACGCTGGCGCTCAACGGCACCGGAGTCCCCAAGGACGGCGGCATCGTGGTCAACGGTGAGTGGGCGTTCAACAGTGGCGCCGCGCACAGCGGGTGGAAGCTGCTCTCCACCCTGCTCATCCCGTCCGAGGGCGAGCCCGAGCCGGTGATGGCAGTGGTGCCGATGAGCGCGCTGCGCATCGTGGACGACTGGCACGTGTCCGCGCTCTCCGGGACCGGCAGCGTCAGGGCCGTCGCGGAGGATGTCTTCGTGCCCGGCGCCAACGTCATGCGGATCGCCGCGTTCACCGCCGGCGAGTACGCGTCCGAGCGCAACCGGGACCTGCCGATGTTCCAGTCGCCACTGGTCGCGGCGGTGGCGGCGTCGACCTCCGGCAAGATGATCGGCATGGCGCGTGCTGCCGAGGAGCAGTTCTATGCCCGGATCAACGAACGGCCCATCTCCAACACCAACTACGAGCGCCAGGCGGACGCGCCGATCACGCACCTGCAGGCGGCCGACGCCGCCCTCAAGATCGACGAGGCCGAGGGGCACGCGCGCAGGCTCGCCACGTTGGTGGACGAGCGCGGTCTGACGCGGGAGCCGTGGACGGTCCGCGACCGCGCGTACGCCAGGGCTGTGGCGGGTCGTGTGCCGCAGCTGACCGCCGAGGCGGTCGACATCCTGGCCGGCGCGTGTGGCGCATCGTCGATCTACACGCGGGAGCCGATCCAGCGGATCCGGCGCGACGTCCGCGCGGTCACCCTGCACGCTCTGCATCTGCCGACGACCACGATGGAGCTCTACGGCCGGGTGCTGTGCGGCCTGGAGCCCAACACGTTCTTCATCTGATCGGTCCACCAGCTCGCGGATGTCCACCGATACGTCGGTGGGCATCCGCGCGCGCGTACACGGATGCGTCCGGCGACCCGGTCCGAGCCGGCACCGACTTCCATCGCTGGCGGGACCAGGCGGCCGGCACTTCTCGGACGTTGCGCCCTGTCGGCCCGGCGCACGCTGGAAGACGCCAGGACGGCGCGGATCCGGCCACGATGGTCATCAGTTGCCATCGATCGACGACCGACGGAAGTGGGTAGCAGATGACCACCAACACACAAGCTCCGGTCCTGGACGGATCGGACCAGGCGGCGATCGGCGCCGTGTCGGCCCGGATGGTGAAGGCCTGGGCGGCCCATGACGCCGACGCCTTCGCCGACCTGTTCGCCGAGGACGGCACGCTCATCCTGCCGGGCGTGTACGTGAAGGGCCGCACGGCCATTCGCGACTACATGGCGGATGCCTACCAGGGCGTGTACGCCGGCACGACCGTCACCGGGAAGCCGATCGACGTCAAGCCCCTCGGGCCCGGCGCGGTCGCGTTGTTGACCGTCGGCGGGGTGATCGCGGCCGGGAGCACCGACCTGGCCTCCGCGGACGCCATCCGGGCCTCGTGGATCCTCGTCAAGCGCGACGACGCCTGGGTGCTCTCGGTCTACCAGAACTGCCCGCGTGACCCAGCCTGAGTAGCACGTTCTGAGGGCCGGCCAGCTGGCCGGCCCTCACGCGTCAGCTCCGCCGGCGTCACCGGCACAGTCAGTCCGTCGGCGCCGCCCCGCCGGGCCGACGTCCCTGTCCGGTCGACCCGTGTGCCTCGGCGCCTCGGCTTCGGGTGTCAGGCGCGGTCGCCGTCGTCGGCCGTCCCCTGGTTCGCCGGCACGAGGCCGAATCGGCGGGACAGGTGATGCTGCTGCCCGAGCTGGCGCATCGCCGCGAACGCCTGGTGTAGCAGGACGTTGCGCGCGAGGGCCTCGATGCGCGCGGTGCGGTCGTTCGCGATCCGACCGACCTCGTGCCGGGCGAGCCGGTCCGCTGCCTCCCGGTAGACGTCGAGAAAGTCCGGATCGCAGTCGCAGCCCAGGCGCCGCATCGCGGCGAGCGCGAGGGTGAGGTGTGAGCGGGCGGCGGCGTCCGGGTTGACCTGCCAGCCGGACGATTCGATGATGCGGTTCGCGTCGGCACGGGCGAGATCGAGGCTCTCGTCCTCCTCGGCGGCGGTGTCCTTGCCCGCCATCGACACCTGGTTGAGCACCTCGAACAGCTCGATCGACGACAGGTGCTCGTCCTCGGCGGCGATCAGGAGCCGCCGTACCGACGTGAGGTCGAGTTCGCCGATGGAGGTGAATATCTTGATCAGCCGAAGGCGTCGTAGGTGATTCTTATTGTAAAGTGCCTGGTTGCGTCCCGTGGGTTCGCCGGGTGGGAGCAGGCGTTCGCGCAGGTAGAACTTGATCGTCCCGACCGGCACCCCGGACTGCCGACTCAGGTCAGATATTCGCATCGTGGCTCCCGGTGATCAACGTTTCAGGCCCGTGGATCGCGACCGCTCGTGCTAGCTGTGGCTGCGCCGCGGAAATAACGCTGTCGTTGCGGCGTCGCTGCCGGCGGAGGTCGTCGTGGCTGTCCTGGGCTGGTGTGGACCGAGAAGCACGGGTGATCGGCTCCTTCCGGGTGGTGCCGGATGCGCAATCGAGGTGGCTGATGGTTGCGCCGTCCGATAGGAGACTAGGAGACTCGGACATACTTCGGCAACCCTTAATTACCACACAAACACTGTTAGTAACCAGAGCTGGCCTCCCAATCATGCCCGTCAGTGGCCGGTGAACGGATCGGCGTGACCCGCGTTCCGCGAGCCACGCCCGTTGTCGCGGTTGACCGCACAAATAGAACTGTCCACCATGAAAGCCCTGGCTGAGACACGTATCTGAGGCCCCGCCGGCATGCTGATCACGTATCTGGCCGGTGTTACCGGCGGGTATCGTCGCAGGGGCGGCCGATGACGGCAGGAGGCCGGCCCGACCTGCTGGCACGCCGTCCAGAGTACGTCACCGCCAATCCGCCACGACCGGCTGCGTGCACTCCGAGCAGTGCCAATGGTGATCAATTCCAGTCATGCGCCGACGGATCAAGGCCGCCCGGCCGACCTGGACCGCTTCGGCCACGAGGTGTGCATATATCGGTGATTCACGCTATCCATATCCAGCAGCGCCAATACCCGCTGCTTCTCCACGATTGCGTCGCGCGCTCACCCAGGGTTGATTGCCGACGTGCCGTCCGATAGTGTTGCGATAAGTCGAGAGATCATTCGACGTAATTGACCGCACTGTTCCGGCTTTTATATTCAATTGTCAGGTAGGCGCGCACATATCTGACTGCCACGAGTTGAATGATGCAGCGGAACAGCACCTGGGGGAGTGCCATGAAAGACGTTTCTGAGCAGGCGGTGCTGCGGGCAGTCGCAGCGATGCACGACCGCATGGGTGAACAGTTGACTGTCGACGACATGGCCCGTGCTGCAATGTTCAGCAAATTCCACTTCACTCGCATCTTCCGGCGGGTGACCGGTGTGTCGCCGGCCCGCTTCCTCTCGGCGCTGCGCCTGCAGCGGGCGAAGGACCTGCTCATCACCACATCGATGAACGTCGCGGACATCAGCGTCCGCGTGGGTTACAACAGCGTCGGTACGTTCAGTTGGCGGTTCAGCCGCAGCGTCGGTATGTCGCCCACCGCGTTCCGTCGACACGCCGGCTACACGCAGTCTATCCACCCGCACTTCGAGTGGCGCTCCGGCCGATCGCCGAGCGGCCAGGTGTCGTGCCAGGTCCGTCTCGCCGAGGACGATGACCACCCGCTTATTTTCGTCGGTCTGTTCAGCGGCCGTATCCCGGAAGGACGTCCGGCGCGGTGCGCCGTTCTGCAGCAACCCGGCTGGGTCCACTTCGACGCGGTTCCCCTGGGCTCGTGGTACCTGTTGGCCCAGTCGGTGTCGGCCGATCCGGACGGTGCCGAGCAGCGCGCCGACGTGGCCGATCGTGCCGTGTCGGTGGCGACGTACGGCCCGCTCACGGTCCGCGCCGACTCGAAGGTCACCGCGAACATGGTGCTGCGGCGCAGCAGCGCACTGGATCCGCCGGTGCTGCTCGCCCTGCTCGACGCGCGCAAGTACGCGCTGAGCCAGGCCCAGCACGGCAGTACCGCGGTGCGGGACCGGGTGGGCGCGGCCGCCTGAGGGCGTCACCCCGCAGGGCAGGAGGCGGCCGAGTCCGGCCGTGGGTGTGCCGATGCGCGAGGCGTGCGGTCACCGGCGGGCCCGCAAACAGCGGGAGCAATCGGGGAATCTGACGCGGGAGGTTCTGATGGTCGCGAGACGGGTTGCTTCCTCGGTCGTTCAGAAGCACGTCAGGTTCCTGACCGTCGTGCCCGCCGCGACGGCGCGTGGACTCGTCGCGGCGGTGTATCGCCAGGTCGCCGAGGAATTCCAGATCGTGGTGCCGCCGGCGTTGTTGCACTCGCCGTCCGACGATGTCCTGGCCGCCTACTGGACCCTCACCCGGGAGCCGCTGTTGCCGGCCGGAGTGGTGGACCGCGCTGTCAAGGAAGCGGTCGCGGCAACGGTGTCGGTGGCCAACACCTGTCCCTACTGCGCCGATCTGCACGTGGCGGGCCTCTTCGAACTCTCCGACGAGCGCGACGCCGAGGCGATCGCCGCGGACCGGCCTGACGAGATCGCCGACATCCGAATGCGGCGCTTCGTGCAATGGGCCCGCGGCGCACACCGTGCCGACGGGCCGCCCCTGCCGGCCGGAGTGTCCGAAGTGGAGCGAGCGGAGCTGGTCGGGGTCGTGGTGGGCTTCCATTACCTGAGCCGCGTGGTCAACGTCTTCCTTGCCAACTCGCTGCTGCCGCAGGGCCTCGGCCCACGCGCGCGGCGCCGGCTCAATCAGGGGCTCGGCCGGGTGCTCCGGCCCACCCTCCGAGGACAGCACCTCGCCGGCCGAGCCACCCGCCTGCTCGACGCCGCGCCGCCGACCTCGGACGTCAGTTGGGCCTCGGGCAGCCCACGCATCGCGGACGCGATGGCGCGCTCCTACCGCGTCTTCGAGGTCGCCGGCGAGCGCTCGCTCGACCCCGCGGTCCGCAGCCTCGTGGTGACCCGGCTCGACGGGTGGGCCGGGGAGGACGCCGGCCTCAGCACCCGCTGGTGCGAGGAGCTGATCGAGCCGCTGACCGCACCGCAGCGGGCGGCGGCACGTCTCGCGCTGCTCACCGCGTTCGCCTCCTACCGGGTCGGCCCCGAGGTCGTCGAGGATTTCCGCCGCCACCATCCGGCGGACGCCACGCTGGTCGACGTGGCCGCCTGGGCCAGCTTCGCCGCAGCCCGTCGGATCGGGGCCCGGCAGAGCGCACACGAGGAGAAGAACGGCGGACGCCCGCGGCGTGACAATGGCGCTGTCGTGCCTCGCGAGTCGTGAAAGGCGCGTACGAAGAGCCAACGCCGGTGGGAACCAGTGTCGTTTCTCGTTGGCCCCGTGCTGTGGCGATGCGGCGCGTGAATCGAACCCCACGGAATAGGAGAACCGAATGGTTGTCGCACCGGTTCGCACACTCAACCATGCCTATCACCGGGCAGCGCTCGGTGGCTTCCTGGTGATCACGCTCGCGCACTGGGCCGAACACCTGGTCCAGGCTTACCAGATCTGGGTGCTCGGCTGGGCCCGTCCCCAGGCACGCGGTGTGCTCGGGCAGTTCCTCCCGTGGCTGGTGACCTCGGAATGGATGCACTACGGGTACGCGCTGGTCATGTTGGTCGGCCTGTTCCTGCTCCGCCCCGGCTTCGTCGGCCGGGCCCGGACCTGGTGGACGGTCGCCCTGGTGATCCAGTTCTGGCACCACATCGAGCACTTCCTGCTGCTGTTGCAGGCGCAGCTGCACACCAACTTCTTCGGCGCGGCGGTGCCGACCAGCGTCCTGCAACTGATCTACCCGCGGGTCGAACTGCACCTGTTCTACAACTCGGTCGTGTTCCTGCCGATGATCATCGGGATGTATCTGCACCTGCGCCCGAACGATCGGGAACTGGAGCAGACGCGCTGCAACTGCGTGCAGACGCAGCCGCACCCGAGCGTCGTAGCGGCCTGACCGTGTCCCGTCGGACCCGCCTGCTCATCGCCGCCGTGCTGGTCCTGCTGCCACTGGGTTTGCTCGTCGCGGTCACCGACCGCGCGCCGGCGGTACGCCTGATGGGCAGCTCGCCCGCCGACGCGCAGAGCCTGACGACGGCGCCGGGCGAGGCACGACTGAACCTGTCGGCGGCCGCCGACCCCGCGCTGTCGCACCTCTCGGTCGTCGACAGCGCGGGGCGGCGGGTGGACTCCGGTGCCGTGAGCGCCGGGCCGGGCGACATCCTGCGGGTGCCCGTCCGGATCGAGGCCAACGGCACATACACGGTCGTCTACCACGTCATCGGCGTCGCTGGCGGACAGACCAGCGGCGTCATCCGCTTCGCCGTCGGCACGCAGGCGTCCGGCGCCACGGCCGCCGACGCCGACGCGGGGCACGAGCACGGCGTCGACGGTCTCAGCGCGGTACTGCTCCTGGTCAATCTCGTCACGGTCGTCGTCCTGGCGATCCTGCTCGTCCGCCGACCAGCGCCACGCCGCGTACCTCCGCGGTAGCGCCCTTGACGAGCCGCATGGTGAAGGGCCCCGGATGCCGAGACATCCGGGGCCCTTCACCGTGCGGTTCAGCTCCGCAGGGCCGCGACGAACGAGCGCAGGTCACCGACCAGCAGGTCCGGCTGCTCCATGGCGGCGAAGTGGCCACCCCGCTCGAACTCGGTCCACTGCACGATGTTCGGGAAGCCACGCTCGGCGAAGCGCCGGACCGGCTGGCCGGGGTCGCGGGGGAAGATCGCCACGCCCAGGGGCACCGGCAGGGGCGGGGGAGGCGGCGGGGGAGTCTTGGCGATGGGCAGCAGCTCGGCGTTGTCGTAGTAGAAGTGGGCCGACGACGCGCCGGCGCCGGTCAGCCAGTACAGCATCACGTTGGTGAGGATCCGGTCGCGGTCGATCGCCTCTTCGGGGGCCTTGGTCGAGTCGCTCCACTCGTGCAGCTTCTCGACGATCCAGGCGAGCTGGCCCACCGGCGAGTCGTTCAGGGCGTACGCCAGCGTCTGCGGCCGGGTGGCCTGGATCTTCATGTACCCGGACTGGTCGTCGACGTAGTTCATCAACAGCCCCAGCCGTCCCCCCTCGACCTCGGTCAGCCCGGCCAGGTCGGCGGGGTCGCCCGAGGGTGGCGTCGGCAGGAAGTTCACGTGCGCGCCGATGACGTGCTCGTGATCGAGGCCCGCCAACACCAGGCTGATCCAGGCGCCGAAGTCGCCGCCCTGGACGACGTACCGCTCGTAGCCCAGGCCGGCCATCAGCTCGGCCCAGGCGGCGGCGACCCGCGGCATGGTCCAGCCCGGACCGCTGGGGGGCCCGGAGAACCCGAAGCCGGGAATGGTGGGAATGACCAGGTGGCAGGCGGTCGCGGGGTCGCCACCGTGTGCCCGCGGATCGGTGAGCGGCCCGATGATGTCGGTGAACTCGGCGAAGGAGCCGGGCCAGCCGTGCGTGATGATCATGGGGGTGGCGTCCGGCTCGGGGGAGCGCACGTGCAGGAAGTGCACGGTGGTGCCGCCGACCTCGGTGGTGAACTGCGGGAAGGAGTTGAGCCGGGTCTCGGCGGCACGCCAGTCGTAACCGGTTCGCCAGTACTCCACCAATTCGCGCAGGTAGGTCGCCGGCACGCCCCGGCTCCAGTCCTCGGCGGGCGAGTCGGCAGGCCAGCGCGTGTCGGCGAGACGGCGGCGCAGGTCGTCCACGGCGGCCTGCGGAATGTCGATCCGGAACGGTTTCATGCGGCAATCCTCACTCGATGAGGGAACGGAACGCCATTCCTCGCGACAAGAGACATCGCGGCGGCGTCCGCGGACCATGTTAGCGATGCGAAGGTGGGCCGGAAAGGCTTCCGGAATCCCTTTCCGGACAGAGCATTCTGGAAGAAGAAATGGCGCTTCCGGTCGATACCATAACTGGAAACAATTGATTCTTGTCCCAATCCAGGAGGCTGACGGTAATGGGCGTTCCGCTGATTGCGCATGCGGTGGTCCTCGGCGGCAGCGTCGCCGGATCACTGGCGGCCCGGGTGCTGTCCCCGGCCTGCGAGAGGGTCACCGTCGTCGACCGCGACGACCTCTTCGGGCCGGTGGAGCCCCGTCAGGCGGCGCCACAGGGCCACCACATCCACGCTCTGCTCGCCCGCGGCCAGCAGATCCTGGAGGAGCTGTTCCCGGGTTTCACCGACGAGCTGGTGGCCGGCGGGGTGCCGATCGGCGACTTCGGCACCAGCCTCAGCTGGTACTTCAACGGCCAGATGATCCGTAAGGCCGAGACCGGGCTGGTCTGCGTCGCGAGTGGTCGGCCGCTGCTCGAGTCGCGCGTACGGGCCCGGGTTCGGGCCCTCGCCAACGTCACCTATCGAGAGCGCACCGACATCGTGGGTCTGGTCGCGTCGCCGGACCGGCAGCGGATAGCCGGCGTCCGCGTGCAGGGACGGGCGCCGGGCGCACCCGAGGAGGTCCTCGACGCCGATCTGGTCGTCGACACCACCGGACGCGGCTCGCGGACGCCGCTCTGGCTGGAGGAGCTGGGCTACCAGCGGGTCCCGGAGGAACGGGTCAAGATGGACCTGACGTACACCACTATGGACTTTCGCGGCCCGCTGTCGTTCGACCCGATCGGCGAGGACATCGCGCTGCTCCCGGTCGCCACCCCGGCGCAGCCGCGCGGCGCGATCTTCGCCCGGATGCCCGACCGGTACGCCGTCTCGCTGACCGGCATCCTGGGCGACCGGCCGCCGACCGACCACGAGGGCTTCCTGGCGTACGTGCAGTCCCTGCCCGTACCGGAGATCTACAAGGCGGTCCGCGACGCCGAGCCGATGGGGCCGGCGGCTTCTTTCCGGTTCCCGGCGAGCATCCGTCGACGCTACGATCGGCTGGCGCGGACGCCGGATGGGCTGATCGTCCTCGGTGACGCCGCGTGCGTCTTCAACCCCGTCTACGGCCAGGGCATGACGGTGGCGGCGATGTCCGCCCGATTGCTTGGTGAACACGTGCTCTCCGGTCCGCCGGCGCCGCGGGCCTTCTTCCGCGACCTGTCCCGGCTCATCGACGCGCCCTGGGACATGTCAGCCGGAGCCGACCTCGGCTTCCCCGGTGTCGTGGGCCGACGGACGGCGAAGGTGCGGATGGGCAATCTGTACATCCCCCGCCTGCAGGCGGCAGCGGCTCACGACGGCGTGCTGACGACTGCCTTCCTGCGCTCCGCGGGCCTCGTCGACCCGCCGCAGGCTCTCATGCGCCCCGCGATCATCTCCCGCGTGCTGCGCTCGCGGCGCTGACCCGCTTCAGCCATCGAGACGAAGGACAGCGACATGGACACAGCTCAGCTCGCCGGCACCGCAGCGCCGCCGGACTCGCGCCGATGGTGGGCGCTCGTCCTGCTGTGCACCGCGAACTTCATGGTCATCCTCGACACGCAGATCGTCATCCTGGCGCTGCCGACGATCGGCGCCGACCTGCGACTGGCGCCCAGCGCGGCCCAGTGGGTGCTCAGCGCCAACCTTGTCACCTTCGGTGGCCTGCTGCTACTCGGTGGCCGAGCCGCCGACCTGCTCGGGCGTCGCCGGATGTTCTTCGCCGGCACGGTGCTGTTCCTGCTGGTCTCGCTGGCCTCGGGCTTCGCGTGGAACGGCGAGGTGCTGATCGCCGCCCGGGCCGTGCACGGCCTCTCGGCGGCTCTGATGGCGCCGACCGCGCTCTCGATCCTCACCAGCATGTTCCCGGAGGGCCGCGAGCGGCATCTCGCCCTGGCCGGCTGGGCCGGCATCGCCGGTGTCGGCGCGACCGTGGGTCTGCTCATCGGCGGCTGGCTCACCAGCAGCTTCGGCTGGCCCGCCGTCTTCTTCGTCAACGTGCCGGTGGCGCTTCTGATGCTGGCCCTGATCCCGGTCCTGCTGCGCGAGAGCCGGGACCTGAACGCCACGCGCACGTACGACGTCGCGGGCGCCGTGACGAGCACCGCGGCGCTGGTGCTCGTGATCTACGCCCTCGTGACCGCGCCGGCGGAGGGCTGGCTCAGCGTCCAGACCCTGAGCACCGCCGCCGCCGCGATCGTGCTGGCCCTGGTGTTCGTCGCCATCGAGGCCCGGTCCAGCGTGCCCCTGCTGCCGCTGCGGCTGCTGCGCTCGGCGTCTCTGGTCGGCGGCAACCTGGTCATGGTCACCATGATCATGTGTGCCTTCGGGATGTCGCTGGCGATCGCCCAGTACACCCAGGGCCCGCTCGGGGACACCCCGCTGGAATCCGGCATCCGGCAGTCGATCATGCCACTGATGGCGTTGGTCGGTTCGTACGCCGGGCAGTCGTTCATCACGCGGTACGGCTTCCGGCCGGTGGCGGCGATCTGCCTCGTTCTGCTCGGTGCCGGCAGCCTGCTGCTGGCGCAGGCGGTGGCGGCCGGTGGCTCGTCCGTCGGGCTGTTCATCGGGCTGTTCGTCTTCGGCACCGGCCTGGGGCTCGGCACGGTAGCGGCCTCGGCGGCTGCTCTCGCCGGTGTCGCCGAGACCGATCTCGGCCTCGCGTCGGGGATGAACACCGCCTCCCAGCAGATCGGCGGCGGTCTGGGGATCGCCATCGTGTCGACCGTGCTCGTCTCCTTCTCGGCCGACGCCGGGCCCGCGGCGGGCTTCCGCCCCGCGTTCATCACCTGCGCGATCTTCACCGCCCTCGGGCTCGTCATCGCCATCGCCCTGCTGGGCGGACGCCGGCAGGTCGCCCCCGCCGAACTCGCGACCGTCCCCCGGCACTGACCGGGCTGTCCGGACGCCATCGAACTGAGAGGCAGAACAGTGACCGAACACCAGTATCCCAAGGTGATCGCCGACCTGGCCGCCGACGGCGACGACCTCGACCGCCTGGTCAGCGACCTCGACGTGGCCGCGTGGGCGCTGCCGACCCCCGCGCCCGGCTGGACCGTCGCCCACCAGATCGCCCACCTCGCGGCCACCTTCCGCATGGCCGGACTCGCGGCGGCCGACCCCGACCAGTTCGTCGCCATGACGGGACGGCTGGGCGCCGACTTCAACGCCAACGTGACCGCGGCACTGTCCGGCTACCTCGCCGAGGAACCCGCCGAGTTGTTGCGGCGCTGGCGTGAGGAGCGGGCGTGGGCCGAGAAGGCGCTGGGCGCCCTGCCGATGAACCAGCTCGTCCCGTGGTTGGTGCGCCCGCTGCCGGCGGCGGTGCTGGCCATGGCCGGGATGATGGAACTCTTCGCCCACGGCCAGGACATCGCCGACGCCCTCGGCGTCCGGCGCACGTTCACCGACCGGATCGGGCAGATCGTGGGATTCGCGGTCCGGACCTGGGACTTCGGTTACCAGGCGCGCGGCCTCGAAACCCCGGACGTCGAGTTCCGCTTCGAGATCACCGCGCCGTCCGGCGCGCTGTGGGAGTTCGGCCCAGCCGAGTCGCCGGAGCGCGTCACCGGGCCCGCTGAGGACTTCTGCCTCCTGGTCACCCGCCGCCGGCACAGCGACGATCTCGCGGTCCGTGCCCAGGGGGACGTCGCCACGCACTGGTTGGAGATCGCCCAGGCCTATCGGGGCCCCGCCGGCCCCGGCCGGGAGCCGGGTCAGTTCGCCAACTGATCGAAGCGTCGTCGCCGGGTGGACACACCCGGCGACGACGCCGGTCCCACCCGACCGTGCGCGACCACGCCGAAAGCCCAGCGCAGGGCCGGGAACCGACCGGGCACGCTCGGAGACGCGCGGCTCCTCGAACCCGGCCAGGATGAAATCGTCGCGGTGACCGCCGCCGTGGCACCGAACGAAGGGTGGCCGGTATGTCGAGAGTGTTCGGGTCGATGCGCCGCATGGTTCTCGCGCCTTCGCTGGAGCAGGTCTCCTTCGCCGCGCTCGGATTCCCGGTCACGGCCTCCGCCACCACAGTCCACCTGGAGGCGATCCCGCAGGCGGTGGTCTGCGGCTTCGAGTGGGGGATCGAAGGTCCGAGCGTCGCCGAGCTGGAACGCCGGCTCGCTCTCGTGGACCCGGAACGTCGTGGCTTCGCCTACGAGGGCGCGACGATGGCCTACACCGTGCTCGATGCGACGGCAGGCGGTTCCCGTACCCGTGAGTTGCTGGAAGGGCCGGGGCGCCCGCACTACTTCCTCGCCTGCATCGGCATCGGCTTCGCGATGGCCCGGCTGCCGCGCGTGTTGTGGCGCAAGGTGCTGCCGGACCTCACCGGGATCCCCTACCACCCGACGATGAGCTGGCTGGCCGTCGACGGCTACGGCTTCGACAAGGCGTACTTCGACCAGGCCACCTGGATCGTCGGGCAGCGACGTCCGCGGCCGTACCCGTGGCAGGGGCACGCCGACTACTTCCCGCGGGCGTTCGACCAGGGCGTCGGCCGGGCGCTGTGGTTCCGGCACGCGGCCGATCCGGCGGCGGTGGCCGCGACCGTCGACGGCTTCGCGGCCCCGCGCCGCGCGGACCTGTGGAGCGGTGTGGGACTGGCCGCGACGTTCGCCGGCGGGTGCGACACCGCGGGCTTCGAGTCGTTGCGGTCGCTGGCCGGCGAGTACGGCCCGCACCTCGCCCAGGGCGCGGTCTTCGCGGCCAAGGCGCGGACGTGGGCGGGCTACTGCCCGGAGCACACCGACGCGGCGGCGCGGGCGCTGACCGGCCTGTCGTCGGAGGCCGCCGCCGAGCTGGCCGATGCCGCGGCGGTCGACGCGCCCGCCGACGGCCTGGCCTACGAGGAGTGGCGGCGGGTGATCCGTGAGCGGGTCATTCAGCCCGCCGGCGTCAGCGACAGCTAGGACCCGCGCGCGGACGACGACCAGAGGAGCCTTCGATGACCACCAACAACGCCGATCCGGCGGCGCTGGCGCCCCGTGATCTCGCCATCTTCGTCAAGAGCACCCCGATGCCGGACGTCCGCGCGCTGATGAGTGGGGAACGCCGGGACGCCCTGTTGCAGGAGATCTTTCGGCGGATGCCGGACGTGTTCCGGGCCGACCGGGCCGCCGGTCTCGACGCCGTCATCCACTGGGTGATCGGTGACCGGCCCGACGGCGGAGTCGACCACTACCAGCTGGAGATCGCGGACGGGGTGTGCCGGGTGTCGCCCGTCGCCGATCGCGAGCCGAAGCTGACGCTGACGATCGGCGGCGCCGACTTCCTGCTGGTGGTGACCGGCAACGCGCATCCGGTCGTGCTGACGATGAAGGGCCGACTGCGAACCCGGGGCGACCTCGCGCTGATCGCGAAGTTCCCCTCCCTGTTCGACGTGCCGAAGGTCTGACAGCGCCGCGGGGCCGGCTCGGCCGGCCCCGGCCGGGGCCGGCCGACGTTCGCCGGTCAACCCGCCGTTTCGTACGCCGTGGCGAGCGCGTCGCCGTGCCGGCGTGCCGCGGTCAGGGCGGCCCAGGCCGCCAGGCCGAGCAACGCCGCGTCGTCGTGGCCCTCGGCACGGACCGCGGCCACCGCCGAGTCGGGCACCCGGTACGAGGCGAAGGCGACGAGCATCGCCAGTCGTCCGGTTGCCCGGTCCGCAGAGGACAGACCCGCCAGCCGTGAGTCGAGCCAGTCCGCCACCCCCGCCAGGTCGTCCGGAGCGTCGTCGTCGACGAGGCACTCGCGTACCAGCAGGCGTACGGCAGGAGGCACCGACCGCTGCCCGGCGTCCTCGATCACCGCCGCCGCTCCCGTCATGGCGGCGGCGACGTGTGGCAGCCCCGCCGCCCAGCGGAGGTCGTCCGGCAGGCGCCGCACCGTGCCGGCCGTGCCGGGCAGCAATGGCAGGGACTGCCCGGCCACCGCCTCCCGGCCGGCCAGCCGACCCATCAACCGTGCCGCGACGCTCCGGGCGCCACCGAGCAGGGGAGCGGGAACCGCCGCCAGCGGTGAGTCCCGCAGGAAGACGTTCACCATGCGGTTGAGGTAGTGGAAGTCGACGGCCACGCCGATCAGCTCCGGCGACAGGACCGTCGGAAGCGGCGGCGGCGAGGCGCCCCGGCGCCCGAGCCCGCGTACGGCTGCCTGGTGGACGTCCACGCAGTAGGGACAGGTGTTGGCAGCCGACACCGCGGCCGCCACCGCCTCGCGCTCCCGACGGCTCGTCGTGCCCGAGACGAGCAGGGTCTCCCGCAGGATGCACCAGGCCGCGACGAGCAGTCCCGGCGCGGCGGCGTGCAGGGCGATGGGCGGCGCGAGCAGGCCGAAGTCGCGTTCGACCTGCTCGTACACCTGACGGACCCGCACCGGCGCGGCCTCCGGAGGTACCGGGGAGACGTGTCGCAGGTGCGCGAAGGTGGCCCGCCGCGTGAGCCCGGCGACCGTGAAACTCATGACCGCAGGCGGGCGACCGCACGCCGTCCGGCGGTCTCGCCGTCCGGCGACGGCGCACCGTAGGTCACCTCGACACCCCGCTCCTGTGCGGCCCGCACGATGCCCGGCATGGCGCGTTCGGCGAGGGCCGCGATCGTCGAGGCCGGGTTGACCGTCAACGCGCCGGGCACCGCGGAACCGTCGGTCACGAAGATGCCCGGGTGCCCGCGCAGCTCGTGGCGGTCGTCCAGCGCCGAGGTCGCCGGGTCGTCGCCGATGCGGCACGAGGCGAGGGGATGCACGGTGTACGCGCCCACCAGGTCGTTCGTCCACGGCATCACGCGGGACAGCCCGTCGCGCTCAAGGATGTCCTTGACGTCGGCGTCGGCCAGCGACCATCCGCGCCACGTGTTCGCCGTGGGCCGGTACCGCAGCGGGCCGTGGCCCAGCATCTGCTGCGAGAAGCGGTGGGCGTTGCCGGTCTCCGGCGGCGGGCCGAAGACGCCCTCGTTGTCGTCCTCCGACATCGTGAAGATCGTCAGCCACGACTGCCAGCGGCGCAGCATCTCCTTCTTGTCCCGGCCGAACCAGCTGGGGCTCGCGTCGGGCACCTGCGCCAGGATCGTGCCCAGCGCGGGCGGGAAGTAGAGCTGTTCGAGGGAGTAGCGCTCGAACTCGGGCAGGGCGCCGTCGAGCCGGTCCCAGCTGGCGACCGTCGGACCCCGCCCGATCTGGTACGCCTCGTAGGCCCGTCCGTCCGGCCGCGACAGCTTCAGCACCTCGCGGACCCGGTCCTCGTCGAACACGGCCGTGTTGAGGCGCTCACCGTTGCCGGAGAAGTACCGCCCGACCGCGTGCGGCATCCGGCCCAGGTGTGGCTCCGAGCGTTGCAGGATCACCGGTGTGGCGCCCGCGCCGGCGGCGATCACGACGATCTTCGCGTCGATCGTCCCCTCGCCGTGCAGGATCCGGTAGTCCTCCTCGTCGACGACGCGATAGTGGACCCGGTAGCTGCCGTCGGCGTTACGGACCAGGTGCTGCACCTCGTGCAGCGGCCGGATCTCGGCGCCGTGCGCCAGGGCGGCCGGCAGGTAGTTGAGCAGCAGCGAGCGTTTGGCGTCGAAGCGGCAGCCGGCCATCATCCAGTTGCAGTTCGTGCACATGTCCACGTCGATGGCCGACGGCGCCGGGTTGGCGGTACGTCCGGCGTGGTGGCAGGCGGCGGCGAACAGGCCACCGGCGTACGGGACCCGGTCCCACGTCTGCTGGGTCACCGGCAGCGCCTCGGCCACCCGGTCGTACCAGGGCTCCAGGGTGTCGCGGCTGATGGCGGCGGGCCACATGCGTCGCCCGATGCTGCCGTGGCGCTCGAAGACGAAGCGTGGCGCCCGCGGCATCGTGGCGAAGTAGACCACGCTGCCGCCGCCCACGCAGTTGCCGCCCAGCACGCTCATGCCGTCGCCGATGACGAAGTCGAAGACCCGGGTGTACGACGCGCCCAGCTTGAAGTCGTGCTCGAAGTCGTCGGCCTTGAGCCACGGGCCACGCTCGAAGACCTTCACCCGGGCCCCGCCGGCGGCGAGGTGGTACGCGGCGATGGCGCCGCCGAAGCCGCTGCCGATGACCAGGACGTCGGTGGACTCGGTGGCCGTCATGCCGGGCTCCCCGTGGCGGTGGTGGACGGGTGGGGGTTGGCGAGCTGCCGGCCGTACGAGAACGTGGGGAACCGCCAGAGCCCGTCCGGGTCGGGCGTCTCGTACCCCATCGCCAGCAGGCCCGGATGCCCGGCGGCCAACGCGTCCACGGTGTGCAGGTGTGGCGCGCTGTCGAAGGCCATGTTGCAGAAGAGCGCCAGCCCCACCCACATCTGCTTGTCCGGGTGATCGGGGCTGGTCAGCTTCTCGATCAGCGCGGTCCGGGCCTCGAACGGCAGGCCCACGAAGGGCGGCAGGTCCGGGTTCAGGTCGAGGCCCGTGGCGGCGGCGTGCTCCCGGGCGTACTCGTCGAGTTCCACGCAGATCGTGTCGAGCGCCGGCGCCAGCCCTCCGGCGGGGTCTTCGAGCAGTTCGATCGCGCCGCCCGTGACGGCACCGCCGCCGACGTCGACGCCGGCGATCGCCGCATCGTCAGGGCCGCGTTTCTCGCCCGGGATGATGGTGTCGGCGAATGCCTCCAGAATCATCGTGCGCACCCGGTGTTCGGCCGCTTCGTCGGATTCCACGGCACGCTCCTTTGCGGAAGTCCGGACGTCAATTCCGGAGGTGTCGTTCGGATGCCAGTCATCGTGGTATGGGCCACCCCCCGCGTTCATCTCCTGTGTTGCGCTAACCGGCCCGTAATAGTCATTCCCGCTGTCCACTATCCACTCGACCATTGACCGATCCAGGTGAGCAGCGGAAATATGCCGATCCCCGGACGCCGTCGGCGACCGCCGCAATGCAGGAGAAGTTTCGCTCCACATAGTCGCGTAACAATGAGGTCTCAGCGGGAGGGCCGGAGCATACGATGAGTTCATTGACCAGACTTCGACGCCGTATCATGACCCCCGACGTGGGGCAGACCAGAGTCAGCACGCGCGGATTCCATCTCAAGAACGAGCAGGCCCGCGAGCGCCTCGAAACAGTCGGTAGCTCGTTCCTGCACGGATTCGGGGCGGCCGCCGAGGCGAATGGCCCGGCAGATGCGGCACCCACGGTCGAGGCCACGCCGGCCGCGTACCGGGGCTTCGCCTACGAGGGTGCGGCGATGGCCTTCGCCATCCGCGACGCCCTGCCCGGGCGTCCGCGGCACGTCGCGCGGTTCCTCGCCGACCACGACGAGCACGTCTACATGGCGTACGTCGGAGTGGGCTGGGCGATGGCCCGCCTGCCGCGTCTGCTGTGGCCCCGGCTGTACGCCCCGGACCCGCTGCTGCGCTGGCTCGTCCTTGACGGGTACGGGTTCCACGAGGCGTACTTCAGGACCGACCGGTACGTGCGCCAGCGGCGTCGGCCGTCCACCTTCGCGTGGCCTGCCGACGGCCCCCGGGACTACTCGGTGCGCGCCATCGACCAGGGCATCGGCCGGGCCTGCTGGTTCGTCGCCGGAACGGACCCGGAGCAGCTCGTCCGCCTCCTCGACGCGTTCCCCGCCGACCGCCGGCGCGACCTGTACGCCGGGGCCGGCCTCGCCGTCTGCTACGCGGGCGGCGCGAGTGAGCGGGAACTGACCTGGCTCGCCGAGTGCGCGGGGACGTACCGGCCGGACCTCGCGCAGGGCGCGTCGTTCGGCGCCGCGGCCCGGCTGCGTGCCGATCTCGTCACCCCGCACAACGAGCTGGCGACCCGTGTCCTCTGCGGCATGACGGTGAGCGACGCGACACGGGTGACCGACGAGGCGCGGGTCGGGCTGCCCCCGGACGACGTCCTGCCCGCCTACGAGGTGTGGCGCCAGCGCATCAGGAACGCCTTCGACCCGTCGCCAGCGACCCGAAAGCTGAGTGAGCAATGACCAGTATCGCCGTGGTGGGGATGGCGTGCCGCTACCCCGACGCCCGTTCGCCACAGGAACTGTGGGAGAACGCGATCGCGGGTCGCCGGGCGTTCCGGCGGCTCCCCGACGTCCGGATGAACGCCGACGACTACTTCGACGCCGACCCGGCCGCCCCGGACCGCTTCTACGCCCGCAACGCCGCCGTCATCGAGGGCTACGAGTTCGACCGGGTCGGCTACAAGGTCGCCGGGAGCACGTACCGGTCGACGGATCTGGCCCACTGGCTGGCCCTGGAGACCGCCGCCACGGCACTGGCCGACGCGGGTTTCCCGGCGGGGGAGGGGCTGCCCCAGGAGCGCACGGGCGTCATCGTGGGCAACACGCTGACCGGCGAGTTCTCCCGGGCCAACCAGATGCGGCTGCGCTGGCCGTACGTGCGGCGGACCGTGGCCGCGGCGTTGCGGGCAGAGGGCTGGGACGACGAGAAGCTGTCCGCCTTTCTCGCCACCTACGAGGAGGCGTACAAGAGCCCGTTCCCGCCGGTGAACGAGGACACGCTCGCCGGCGCCCTGTCGAACACGATCGCCGGACGCATCTGCAACCACTTCGATCTCAAGGGTGGCGGCTACACCGTCGACGGCGCCTGCTCGTCCTCGCTGCTGTCCGTGGTGACCGCGTGCCGGGCACTGCTCGACGGAGAACTGGACGTCGCGATCGCCGGCGGTGTCGACCTGTCCATCGACCCGTTCGAGGTCATCGGCTTCGCGAAGACCGGCGCCCTGGCCAGCGGCGAGATGCGGGTCTACGACCGCGCCTCCAACGGGTTCTGGCCGGGTGAGGGCTGCGGCATGCTGGTCCTGATGCGCGCCGACGAGGCCGCCGAGGCAGGTCACCGGATCTATGCCTCGGTGGCCGGCTGGGGCGTCTCGTCCGACGGCCGCGGTGGCATCACCCGGCCCGAGGTCGACGGCTACCAGCTCGCCCTGCACCGCGCGTACGACCGGGCCGGTTTCGGCATCGACACCGTCGGGCTGTTCGAGGGTCACGGCACCGGCACGAAGGTCGGGGACACCACCGAGCTCACCGCGCTGTCCAGCGCTCGCGAGACGGCGAATCCCGACGCGCCGCCGGCCGTCATCGGCTCGGTCAAGGGGATGATCGGTCACACCAAGGCCGCCGCCGGGGTGGCCGGTTTCATCCGCGCCGCCATGGCCGTGCACCACGAGGTGCTTCCCCCGAGCGTCGGCTCCGTCGACCCCCACGAGCTTCTCACCGCCGACGGCGCCCGGCTGCGCACCCTGCGCAAGGCCGAAGCGTGGCCGAGCGCGGTCCCGGTGCGGGCCGGCATCACCGCCATGGGCTTCGGCGGCATCAACACGCACGTCGTGCTCGAACGCCACGGCCCGCGCCGGCCCGTGCCGGATCGCCGCGTCCGTACCCTGGCCGCCTCCGCCCAGGACGCGGAGCTGCTGCTGGTGGACGCGGCCTCCGCGCCGGAACTGGCCGTTCGGCTCGCCGAGCTGGGCACCTTCGTGTCCGCGATCTCGTACGCGGAGCTGGGCGATCTCGCGGCGACGCTCCACCGCGACCTGCAGGACCGGCCGTTCCGGGCCGCGGTCGTTGCCTCGTCACCCGAGGAGGCGCAGTGGCTGCTGACCGCGGCGGGTGAGGCCGCCGAATCCGGCGAGACGACACTGATCCGCCCCGACGGCCGGTTCCTGCTCGGACACGTCAGCGGCCCGGCCCGGATCAGCTTCCTCTTCCCGGGGCAGGGTTCCGGACGCGGTGTCAGCGGTGGCGCGCTGCGGCGGCGGTTCGCCGAGGTCGAGGACGTCTACCTGCGCGCCGCGCTGCCCACCGGCAGCGACGTCGTCGCGACCGAGGTCGCCCAACCGCGCATCGTCGCCGGATCACTGGCCGGGCAGCACGCCCTGGCGCTGCTCGGCATCGAGGCGTCCACCGCGATCGGGCACAGCCTCGGCGAGATCGTGGCCCTGCAGTGGGCCGGCGTCATGGACGAGGACACGCTCCTGCGCGTCGCCGGCGTCCGGGGCCGGACCATGGCCGGGCACAGCCAGGCCGGCACGATGGCCGACATCGGAGCGCCCCCCGAGACGGTCGACGGGATCATCGCGGGGCTGCCGGTGGTCGTGGCCGCCTACAACGGGCCCCAGCACACCGTCGTCTCCGGGTCGGTCGACGCGATCGAGGCGGTCTGCCACAAGGCTCGGGCCGCCGGCCTGAGCGCGACGCGGCTGCGGGTCTCGCACGCCTTCCACTCCCCGCTGGTCGCACCGGCCGCGGACACGTTCGCCGACGCCCTCGCGGGCGAGACCTTCCACCAGGTCGGCGCCCGGGTCGTCTCCACAGTCACCGGTGAGGTGCTGCCCGCCGACACCGACGTGCGCGGCCTCCTGCGCCGCCAGATCACCGACCCGGTCCTGTTCAACCAGGCCGTCGCGTTCGCCGCCAAGAACACCGACCTGTTCGTCGAGGTCGGGCCCGGGCGGGTGCTAACCGGGCTGGCCACGACGGTCACGGACGTCCCGGCGGTCGCCGTGGACACCGACAACGACTCGCTCGCGAGTCTGCTGCGGGTCGCCGGCGCCGCGTACGTCGTCGGCGCGGCCCCGGCCCCGGCGGCGCTGTTCGACGGGCGGTTCGTGCGGCCGCTGGAGGTCGGCGCCGCGTTCTCCTTCCTGACCAGCCCCTGCGAGCAGGCGCCGGAGCTCAGCGCGGCGATCGAGCGCGGGCCGGCCGTGGCGCCGCCGTCCACCACCGCCGATGCGGTCGGGGTGGGGGAGGAGTCCACCGAGGACCTCATGCGGCGGCTCACCGCCGAGCGCGCCGAGCTGCCGATCGAACTCGTCCGGCCGGACAGCCGCCTGCTCGACGACCTGCACCTGAGCTCGATCACGATCGGCCAGGTGGCCAACCAGCTCGCACAGCGTCTGGAGCTGCCACCGGCGCAGATGCCGCTCAACTTCGCGACCGCCACCGTCCGGGAACTCGCGGCGACGATGGAGACCCTCGCGCGTACGGCCCGGGACAGCGACGCCACCGCCACGCCTGTGGTGGCGGGTGTGGCCGGCTGGGCGCGGCCCTGGCGGCTCGACCTCGACGAGGTGCCGTTGCCGGCGGTTCCCGGCGACGCCACCGCCGCGAACGGTCCGTGGCACGCGCACGCGTCAGCGGAGCACCCGTTCGCCGCGACCCTCGCCGCGGCGCTCGAACAGGCCGGGCTCGGTGGCGGCGTTCTGGTCTGCCTGCCACCGGACTGCACCGAGGAGCAACTGGAGCCGGCCCTGCGGGGAGCGCAGCAGGCCCTCGCCGCCGGCAGCACCCGCTTCGTCCTGGTCGGGCACGGTCGGGGCGCGGCGGCCATCGCCCGGACGTTGCATCTTGAGGCGCCGTCCGTGCTGGTCACCGTCGTGCACCTGCCGGCCGCCAGCGACTCGGCGGTGGAGCTGGTGGTGCGGGAGGTCGCCGCGACGACCAGCTTCACCGAGGTGCACTACGACGACGGGGTGCGGCGCGTCCCGACGCTCCGCGCGCTGCCGGTACGCCCCGCGACGGTGGAGGCCCCGCTCGGCGCGGACGACGTGCTGCTGGTGACCGGTGGGGGCAAGGGCATCACTGCCGAGTGCGCCCTCGCCCTGGCCACCGACAGTGGCGCAAGCCTGGCGGTGCTGGGCCGTTCCGACCCCGCCGAGGACGCCGAACTGGCCGCGAACCTGGCCCGGATCGCCACCGCCGGCGTCACCGTGCGGTACGCCCGCGCCGACGTCACCGATGCCGCCGCCGTCCGGCAGGCGGTGCGGGACCTCTCCGCCGAACTCGGGCCGATCACCGGTGTTCTGCACGGCGCCGGCCGCAACGAACCCGCCGGACTGGCGAGCCTGGACCCGGCCGCGTTCCGTCACACCCTGGCACCGAAGGTCGACGGCCTGCGGGCGGTGCTCGACGCGGTCGAGAAGCCCCGGCTCCGGCTGCTCGTGACGCTCGGCAGCATCATCGGCCGGGCGGGGCTGCGGGGCGAAGCGCACTACGCCACCGCCAACGACTGGCTGGCCGAGGAGACCACGGCCTTCTCCCGGGCGTACCCCGAGTGCCGCACCCGATGCCTGGAGTGGTCGGTCTGGTCCGGCGTCGGCATGGGGGAGCGGCTGTCGGTCGTCGAGTCGCTCAGCCGCGAGGGCGTCACGCCCATCACCCCCGACCAGGGCATCGCGATCCTGCGGCGTCTGGTCGCGGACACCACCGCGCCGGTCGTTGTGGTGATCAGCGGCCGCACCGAGGGCATCCACACGGTCCGGTACCACCAGCCGGCGCTGCCGTTGCTGCGCTTCGTCGACCGCGCGCTGATCCGCTACCACCAGGTCGAACTCGTGGTGGAGACGGAACTCAACGTCGGCACCGACCGCTACCTCGAAGATCATGACCTGGACGGCAACCTGCTGTTCCCCGCGGTCTTCGGGATGGAGGCCATGGCGCAGGTGGCCGCGGCCCTCTCCGGCGCCGACGTCCTCCCGGTCATCGAGCGGGCGGAGTTCCTGCGGCCCATCATCGTCGCGCCCCACGGGCACACGAGGATCCGGGTGGCTGCCCTGGTCACCGACGACGACGTCATCGAGGTGGCGATCCGCAGCGAGGAGACCGGCTTCACCGCCGATCACTTCACCGCCCGGCTGCGCCTCGGCGCCGACACGGTGCCCGACGGCCCTCCGGACCAGGTGCCGGACGGTCTCGCGCCGGCCTCGATCGCCCCGCTCGACGACCTGTACGGCGGCACCCTGTTCCAGGGAGGCCGGTTCCAGCGGATCCGGCAGTACCACCGGGCCGCCGCCCGTCACGTGGACGCGATCGTGGAGGCCGACGACTCGACGGCGTGGTTCGCCCCGTACGTCTCCGCGACGCTGCTGCTGGGCGACCCCGGCGTCCGCGACGCGCTCATGCACGGCAACCAGGTGTGCGTACCGGACGCCACGCTGCTGCCCGTCGGTGTGGAACGCATCCACCCCGGCGGGGAGAAGCTGTCGTCCGCCCGCGAGCTGCGGTACTGCGCCACCGAACGCGAGCGCGACGGCGACACGTACGTCTACGACATCGCCCTGCGCACGGAGTCCGGGATGACCGTCGAGCGGTGGGAGGGACTGCGGCTGCGCGCGGTCCGCAAGCAGGACGGCGCCGGCCCGTGGGTGGCGCCGCTGCTCGGCCCCTACCTGGAGCGTGGGCTGGGAGACCTCGGGCTCACCGGCGTCGCCGTCGCCATCGAGCCCGACGCCCCGGCACCCGAGCCCGGCGAGCGCTCCGCCACGCGCCGACGTGACAGCGCCCGCGCCGTCGGGCAGGCGCTCGGGCGGCCGGTCGAGATCACCTACCGGCCGGACGGTCGGCCCGAGGTCGCCGGGGAGCACACCGTCTCGATCGCGCACGGCGCCGGGGTGACGCTGGCCGTCGCCGGGGCGGGCGTCCTGGGCTGCGACCTCGAGAGCGTGGCGCGGCGCAGCCCCGAGGAGTGGAAGGGCCTGCTCGGCCCCCACGCCGGGCTCGCCGAGCAGTTGGCCGGCGACTCGGGCGAGGACGCCGACACCGCCTCGACCCGGGTCTGGACCGCGGTCGAGGCGATGCAGAAGGCCGGCCTGCCGATGCGCGGCCCACTCGTCCTGGGCGGTACGGCCCGTCCCGGCTGGGTGCTCTTCGCCGCCGGCGGCGCTCGGGCCGCCTCGTTCGTCACGAGCCTGCGCGGCAGCGACGGACGAGTCGTCATCACTGTTCTGGCCGGTGCGGAGGGATGAGCATGGAGAGCTACTACGAGCTGCGGCACACCGTCGGGTTCGAGGAGACGAACATCGTCGGCAACGTCTACTACGTCAACTACCTGCGGTGGCAGGGCCGCTGCCGGGAGATGTTCCTGAAGGACCGGGCGCCGACGGTCCTCGCCGACCTGCAGGACGACCTCAAGCTGTTCACGCTCAAGGTCGAGTGTGAGTTCTTCGCCGAGATCACCGCGTTCGACGAGATCGCCGTCCGGATGCGACTGCTCGAACTGGCCCAGACGCAGCTCGAGTTCGGCTTCGACTATGTGCGTACCGGACCGGCGGGCGAGACACTCGTCGCCCGCGGCGCCCAGCGCGTCGCCTGCATGCGCGGCCCGAACAACCGGACCGTTCCCACCCGGGTCCCGGAAGCGCTCGAACGCGCTCTGGAACCCTATGCCGCCGCCGGGGTCCGGCGATGACGACCTTCGGTACGGAAGAGTTGACGGACCCGGTGCTGATGCGCCGCGTCTGCGGGACCTTCGCCACCGGCGTCACTGTGGTCAGCGTCGGCGGGGACGAGCCGCACGCCATGACCGCGAACTCGTTCAGCGCGGTGTCTCTCGATCCGCCGCTGATCCTGGTGTGTGTCGGCCGGGACGCCCTCATGCACCAGGCGCTCAGCCGGGCCGGCGCGTTCGGTGTCTCCGTGCTGGCCGCCGATCAGGAGGCGGTGGCGCGCTACTACGCCGACCGACGCCGCCCGCTCGGACAGGAGCAGTTCGAGTTCGCCGAGTGGCGGCCGGGCGCGCGGACGGCGGCGCCGTTGCTCGGCGGCGCCGCCGCCCACATCGAGTGCGAGCTCTGGCGGTCGTACGACGGAGGAGATCACACGATCTTCCTGGGCCGTCCGTGCGGGATGCGCCGGCACGACGACGGCGACGGCGAGGCTCTCGTGTTCCTCGGTGGCCGGTTCCGCCGGCTCGAGAGGACGCCGTCGGCGGTGGTGACGTCATGACCGCCGTCACCCGCCCCGCGCCGGCCCTCCCCGGTCCGTCGCGCGCGTCGGCCGTCAGCATGCTCATCACGATGGGCCGCGACCGCCTCGGCATGATGACGTCGGCGGCCGCCCGCTACGGCGACGTCGCGCTGCTGCCGGTCGGTCCGAAGGAGCTCTACTTCTTCAACCACCCCGACCACGCCAAGCACGTGCTCGCCGACAACGCGGCCAACTACCACAAGGGCATCGGTCTGGTGCACGCCCGCCGAGCGCTCGGCGACGGGTTGCTGACCAGCGAGGGTGAGCTGTGGCGCAAGCAGCGCAGGGTGGCGCAGCCGGCGTTCCAGAGCCGGCGCATCGCCCAGCAGGCCGGCATCGTCGCCGAGGAGGCGGCGGCCCTCGTCGGCCGGCTGCGGACGCTCGGCCGCCACGGCCCGGTGGACGTGCTCCAGGAGATGACGGGTCTGACCCTCGGCGTGCTCGGGCGCACGCTGCTCGACACCGACCTCGGGAGGTTCCCGTCGATCGGGCGCGACTTCGCCGTGGTGCAGGACCAGGCCATGTTCGAGCTCGCGTCGTTGAGCGCCGTGCCGCCCTGGGTGCCGCTGCCGCGTCAGGTGCGGTTCCGGCGTGCCCGCCGCCGTCTGCAGACGATCGTCGACCAGCTGGTCGCCGAGCGCGGGAGCCACACCGGTGACCGCGACGACGTGCTGTCGCGGCTCATCGTGTCGGCCCGGGCCGAGCCCGACCCTCGGGTCGGACGGCAGCGGCTGCGCGACGAGCTCGTGACCCTGCTGCTCGCCGGGCACGAGACCACCGCCAGCACGCTGAGCTGGGCGCTCTACCTGCTCGACAGGCATCCCGAAGTGCGCCGCCGGCTGCGGGAAGAGGCGATCGCGGTGCTGGGCGACCGGCTGCCGACCTTCGACGACCTGGGCCGCCTGCGGTACACCGCGATGGTCATCGACGAGGTGGTGCGGCTGTACCCGCCGGTGTGGATCCTGCCCCGCAAGGCGCTCGCCGCCGACGTGGTGGGCGGGTACGCGGTGCCGGCGGGCGCCGACGTGCTGGTCTGCCCTTACACGCTGCACCGGCACCCGGACTTCTGGGACCAGCCCGAACGCTTCGATCCGGAGCGCTTCGACCCGGCCCGCACCACCGACCGCCCGCGGTACGCCTACATCCCGTTCGGTGCGGGGCCGCGGTTCTGCGTCGGGAACCACCTGGGCCTGATGGAGGCCGCATTCGTCCTCGCCGTACTGGCCCGGGACCTGACGCTCACGACTGTCGCCACGCACAACGTCGTACCCGAGCCGATGTTGTCGCTGCGCATACGCGGCGGCCTGCCGATGACCGTGCGTCCGGCGGACTGAGGACACCGCCGGGTGACCGCGGACCGCTGTCACCCACGACCGCACCACCCGAACGCCCGACCCGGCCGGGTCGGGCACCACCCGAGGGGGATCGTTGCCACCGAAACCAGTGGGTCCGCTGCGCAGACTCATTCCCGTCGTCTTCGTCCTGGTACTCGTCGCGGGGCTGTTCACGATCTCGCGGCTGCCGTCCGCATCCGCGGCGGACCGGCGCGCGATGGCGTCGCAGTTCGCGTTCACCGAACTGCCCATCGCCCTGCCGCCGGGTCTGCCGCAGCGCACGATCCGGACGGTGAACCCGAAATACGAGCACATCCGGTCCTGGATCTCGTCGGTCGGCGCCGGAGTGGCGGTCAACGACCTCGACGGGCAGGGCGGCGCCAACGACCTCTGCCTCGTCGACCCCCGCAGCGACAGCGCCATCGTGACTCCGGCGCCCGGCGGTGGCGCCCGCTACGCGCCGTTCGTGCTGGACCCGGCGCCGTTGCCGATGGGACCGGCGATCGCCCCGATGGGCTGCACACCCGGCGACTTCAACGTCGACGGCCGGACAGATCTGCTGGTCGTCTACTGGGGACGGACCCCGGTCGTGTTCCTACAGACCGGA
The DNA here is from genome assembly GCF_042872475.1 of Micromonospora sp. NPDC005252. Lineage (NCBI taxonomy): Bacteria > Bacillati > Actinomycetota > Actinomycetes > Micromonosporales > Micromonosporaceae > Micromonospora > Micromonospora sp. NPDC005252. Next base: position 79,484 of record NZ_JBIAKN010000004.1, read on the forward strand.
AACGCGGCGAGCCTGAGCCTCGCGTCGTACCACCCGGTCGAGCTGATCCCGCAGCAGCAGACCACCGACGGCCGCTACCGGGGGCCGCTGTGGAACACCAACGCCACAGCGGTCGCGGACTTCGACGGCGACGGCCGGCCCGACATCGGGATCTTCAACTACTTCCCGGACTCCCAGGTGCTCGACGCACAGGGCCTGCCGAACGTGCAGATGAACCACTCCATGTCCCGCGCCCAGAACGCCGGCGGGGCGCACATCCTGCGCTGGACCGCGGCCACCACCGGCGCCGAGCCGAGCGTCACCTACGAGGAGCAGAGCGCGATCGACCCCCGGTACGCCACCGGATGGACGCTCGCGTCGGCCTCCGCCGACCTCGACGGGGATCTGCTGCCCGAGCTGTACCTCGCCAACGACTTCGGCAACGACCGCTTCTTCCACAACGTGTCGGCCCCCGGCCGGATCAGGTTCGCCCTGGCGGAGGGGCAACGCGGCCCGCTGGACCCCAAGTCGCTGGTCGTGGGCCACGACTCGTTCAAGGGGATGGCCGTCGACTTCGCCGATCTGCGCGGCAGCGGCCGGTTCGACGCCTTCGTCAGCAACATCACCGAGTCGTGGGGGCTGGAGGAGAGCAACTTCGTCTGGCAGAACACCGCAGCCAACCCACAGGAGGCGCGGGAACGGCTGTCGAAGGGCATCGCTCCCTTCGAGAACAAGGCATCGGCGAAGAACCTCGCCTGGGTCGGCTGGGGCTGGGACGTCAAGATGGCCGACTTCGACAACAGCGGACGGCTCGTCGTGGTGCAGTCCTGCGGCTTCGTCAAGGGCACGGTCAACCGGTTCAACTGGCTGCAGGAGTTGGCCGCCAGCAACGACCTGATGCTGCGGGAGCCGGACATGTGGCCCAACGCGCAGCCGGGCGACGACATCGCCGGCTCGAACGCGCTGGCGTTCTGGGCACCGGAGGACAACGGCCGCTACGTCGACCTGAGCCCGCAGCTCGGACTCGACGACCGGACCCCGACCCGCGGTGTCGCCGTGGGTGACACCGACGGCGACGGCCGCCAGGACTTCGCGGTGGCACGCCAGTGGGGGCCGCCCGCCTACTACCACAACACCAAGGCGCAGGTCGGCGACTTCCTCGGGCTGCGGCTGCACCGGCCCGCGCTCGGCGCCGCCACGGGCAACGATGCCCGCACCCCGGCGTACGGCGCGCAGGCTCGGGTGACCACCGCCGACGGCCGCACCCAGCTCGCCCAACTCGACGGCGGCGGCGGGCACTCGGGCAAGCGCAGCTTCGACCTGTTCTTCGGCCTCGGTGACCAGGGCAGCGTGCCCGTCACCGTCGAACTGAGCTGGCGCGACCTCGACGGTGTCCAGCATCAGCAGACCCTGCCCCTCTCCGCCGGATGGCACGACCTCACGCTCACCGACCGAGCCCAGGAGCTGACCACACCATGACGGACGTCAAACGCGCCCCGGTGGGCGTGACCACCACGGCCGAGGTCGCCGACGCGACCCGCAACGGCAGCGGGCCGGACCGGGCCCGGGCCGGCGTCGACCGGCGACCGCCCGTACCCCGGGTCGACAAGCGCGACCCCCGCTACCTGGCCCTGCGGAACTTCGCCATCTCCATGTCCATCCTCAACGTGCTCGGCTACACGGTGCTCGGGTTCGAGCAGCCCTGGACCTGGCCGCTGTTCGCCCTGGCGATCGGGTACACGGTCGAGCTCGCGATCGAGGCGGTCGCCGCCCGTTCCCTGGGTCGCCGACCGGCCTACAGCGGCAACGGCGCGTGGGGCGTCTACACGTTCCTGCTGCCGACCCACATCACCGCGCTCGCCGCGAACATGCTGCTGTACGCCAACGACCTGTTCTGGCCGATCGCCTTCGCCGTGGTCGTGGCCGTCGGTCAGAAGGCGGTGCTGCAGGCCCCGATCGCCGGACGCATGCGGCACTTCATGAACCCGTCGAACTTCGGCATCACCATCACGCTGCTCGCGTTCTCCTGGGTCAACGTCGCGCCGCCGTACCACTTCACGGAGAACGTGCCCGACGTCTTCCGGATGTTCATCCCGATGGTGGTGCTCACTGCGGGCACGATCCTCAACGCGATGCTCACGAAGAAGGTCGCGCTGATCGTGGGCTGGGTCGGCGGCTTCGTCATCCAGGCCCTGATCCGGCACTTCGTCTGGGACGTACAGCTCTGGTCGGCGCTGAGCATCATGACCGGGGTGGCGTTCGTGCTGTTCACCAACTACATGATCACCGATCCGGGCACCACGCCCTCCAAGCCTCGCTTCCAGTTCATGTTCGGCGCCTCGGTGGCCATGGTGTACGGCGTCCTGATGCTGTTCAACGTCGTCTACACCCTGTTCTTCGCGGTCACGATCGTGTGCCTGGCACGGGGTCTGTTCTGGTGGGGCAGGTGGCTCGCCGAGCGGCGGGGCGCCCGCACCGCGGTGCAGCCGGTGCCACCGCCAGCGGCGGTGGAGCTGCCGATCGCCCGCTGACCCTGTCGATCCGCGTGGCCCGGCCGGCAGTCCTCCCAGGCGGAGATCCGCAGTGCGAGGACGGCCCGGCCGGGCCACGGACGGAGAGCCAGTCAGCGCATCCTGCCGTCGCAGAATTCGAGAGAGGCTGTCATGACCGCCACGCAACGACCGGCCGCGCCCAACGCGGCCACCCCGACGCCGGCACGCTCGGACCGGCGCGGCGCGCTGATCGTGGGCAGTGTGCTCGCGGGAATCGCGCTGTCCCTGCTCTGGTCGTACCAGTTCGTCGACCAGACGATCGGCGACAACGTCGCCAACACCCTGCTGGGCCACGACGCGAAGGCGACCGCGATCGGCGGCACCGCGGCGGGCCTGCTGTTCGCGTTCGTCTCGGGCCTGGCGGGCACGTTCACGGCCTGCAACATCGCCATGGCCGCCTCGATCGGGCCGATGACACACGCCGGCGCCGGCGGCACACCGGCGGCGGGGCTGCGCTTCATGCTCCGGCCGGTGGGCCTGCTGGCGCTGGGCATGGTCGTCGTCTCCGCCACGTACGGCTTCGTCGGAGTCCTGCTCGGCGACTCGCTGCCGCAGCTGTCGACGGCGACGACCGCCGGTGGCATGCCCGTACGACTCGTGCAGTCGGTGGTGGTCTTCGGTCTGATCGGTCTCGCGTTCATCTACCTCGGTCTCGCGGCCCTCGACAAGGTCCCCGATCCGTTCGCGCGCCGCCCGTTCGCCCGCGTCTTCGTGCTCGGCATGCTGGTCGGCGCCTTCCTGATCGGTCGGCCGTACCCGTTGTTCCACAAGCTCTTCCAGTGGGCCGCCGACAACGGAAACCCCCTGTACGGGTCGGCCGCCTTCGTGCTGCAGTCGCTGGGCAACATCGCGATCGTGGGCATCCTGTTCGCACTCGTCGTCCTCGCCACCCGCGGAGGGCTGATCCGCTGGCTGTCCGCGCGACCGGCACGCACCCTCGCGGTCACCGGGTCGCTGCTGCTCGCGCTGGGCGTCTTCACCCTCGTCTACTGGACCGTCCGGGTGCCGGCGATGTTCGGCTACGGCTGGTTCCCGACGATGCCCTACAACTGAGCGCGGGTGTCGGCGTCGTTCGGCGGTGACAGGATCTCGATGTACCCGTCGGTGCCGTGCACCCGGATCCGCTGCCCGTCGCGGATCAGCCTGGTCGCGTCCGCCACCCCGACGACGGCGGGCAGGCCGTACTCCCGGGCGATGACCGCCCCGTGGGTCATGAGGCCGCCCACCTCCGTCACCAGGCCCTGGACCGCGACGAACAGGGGTGACCAGCTCGGGTCCGTGTAGGAGGTGACCAGGATGTCACCGGGTTCCAGCTCGGCCTCGGCGATGTCCAGCAGGACGCGGGCTCGGCCCTCGACGATCCCGCCGGAGACCGGGAGGCCGGCCAGCGCGCCGGCCGGCACATTGTCGCGCCGGTACGCCCCGGCGATGGCCTCACCCTCGGAGGTGAGCACCCGGGGCGGCGTGAGCGTCCGGTGCCAGCGGAACGCGTCCCTCCGCCGCTGGATGAGGTGGTCGTCGACCTGGTGCGTCCGCACGACGTCGCGCAGCTCGGAGAAGGTCAGATAGAAGATGTCGTCCCTCTCGCGGAGCACGCCGGCCCGCACGAGGCGCTCGGCCTCCGGAAGCAGGGCCTGCTTGTAGACGAAGTAGCGGCTGATGATGGCGTACTTCGGATACTCCCGGTACCCGATGAAGGTGCGGACCCGGTCGATCATCCGCGTGGTCTCGTCGGCCTTCCGGTCCCCGTCCGGCAGGGCCCGCAGCCGCTCCAGCAGCGCCTCGCGCTTCTGCTGCGCCTCCTGAAGCCCCTGCTCGAACCGCCGCCCGGCGGCGCCCGGTTCGAGGAGCCTGATGTTGTCGAGGATCAGGGGTACGAGCGTGGTGGGGCGTTCGCTCCAACGCGGTCTGGTGATGTCGATCTCGCCGACGCAGCGCATGCCGTACCGGTCGAGGTAGGCCCGGATGGCGTCGCGCGCCTCGGTCCCGCCCGCGAGCCTCGGCAGCTCGTCGAGGAAGCCGTCGTCCTCGACGTCCCGCAGGAAGGCCACCACCTCCGGATGCGGTCGGATGACGTCCGCGACGTCGAGCAGTGCCAGGCCCATCTCCGACGTGATGTTGCCCGGGGCGGACAGCGTGAGGGTGTCGGCGGCGTTCTTCTCGCCCAGCCATTCGGACAGCTGCTCGTTGAGCCACCAGGTGGCCTCCATCCCCGCCATGATCGCCTGCATGCTCAAGGGATCACTGAGGATCCGCTTGTGCTCCTCGAACGCCTTCAGCAGGAAGTCGAACAGCGCCGGGCCCGTCACCGTCGCGATGTCGTGCCGCAGGGCGGCGAGAGACGCCTCGCTGCGCTCGATCAGCTCGGTGACGATCGCCGGGTCGTTCTCGATCGGGGCGGGCGTGCCGCCGACGGGCGGGCCGCTGGGACCGCCGTCCGGGAGCGTCGGAACGAAGTCGGGGCGGGCGAGGACGGTCTCCAGCGCGTCCCTGGTCAACGGATCGGACCTCTCCGCCATGCGGAGGAAGCCGGCACGGCTCGCGGGCGCTGCCAGCAGCCGGGTGGCGTCGACGAACAACCTCCCGCCGGCCTCGTGCATCGGCGCCATGGCCGTCAGCTGCCACATGGAGAGCCCCAACGGCTTCATGGCGTCGGTCATCATCTGCTGATGGCCGACGGAGAGGTAGACGTGGTTCTCCCGGTCCTCGGCCGCCGGGACGGGGAACAGCGTCGTGATCGCCCGGCTCTGCACGATCGCGACGTCACCGTCGACCAGGCACCATTCGATGTCCTGCGGGTGCCCGAAGTGCGCTTCGATCCGCCGGCCCACGTCCACCAGCCGCAGGACCTGCGCGTCCGTCAGCGCCGGCTGCTCCTGTCGTTCCGGGCTGATCGCCTGCCTCGTGGTCCCGCCGGCCGGCAGCGCCTCGATGGCGAGACGCTTTCTGGCGATCGTCCGGTCGATGATCGCGCCGTCGCGCACCCGGTAGGAGTCCGGGTTCACCAGCCCGGAGACCAGGGCCTCGCCGAGGCCGAAGCTGGCCTCCACGGACGCGACCTTCCGGTTGGACGTGACGGGGTCGGCCGTGAAGAGGACGCCGGCCGCCTGTGGAAACACCATCTTCTGCACGACAACGGCCAGGTGGACCGCCCGATGGTCGATGCCGTTGCGCTGACGGTAGGTGACCGCCCGCTCGGTGAAGAGCGAGGCCCAGCACCGGCTGACGTGCGTGCGAATCGCCGCCGGACCCCTGACGTTCAGGTACGTGTCCTGCTGGCCCGCGAAGGAGGCCGTCGCCAGGTCCTCCGCCGTGGCGCTGGATCGGACGGCGTACGCAGCTTCCTCGCCGTGCTGGCTGAGCGCCCGGCCGATGGCCGCCGCCACGTCGTCGGGCAGGGCGACCCCTTCGATGGTCCGGCGGATCTGGGCGCTGAGGTCGCGGACCTCCTCCCGGTCGTCCGGCCTCAGGCGCGACAGGTGGTCGAGCTGATCGTCGATCGAGGGCACCTCGGCCATGACCCGTCGGAAGGCGTCCGTCGTCACGCAGAAGCCAGCCGGTACGCGGATGCCGTCAATCCGCGACAACGCCCCCAGACGGGCGCCCTTGCCGCCGACGATCGCGACCTGCGTCTCGTCGACCTCGTCGAGATCTCGCACATACTGGTCGATCATCGCGCCCCGTTTCTTCGTCCGTTCCGGTGTCCGGCGGACGATTCTGCGGCAAGACCCGGGTCTTGCGGCAAGACCCCCGTTGCGATATACGTTAAAGTGGGAGCGGATAGCAGTGGTGTTTTTCCCGCTGTGAATGAAATCGTTCCGCTGATTCGTGCCTGGTTCCGCCCTTGCGGCAGGCCGTCCGGCACGTCCTCGCCGGCCCTGCACGCGCCGCACAATCCCCGTCGAAGCGCCCCGCGGCAGCGCGGCACACACCGTTGCCGGCGCACGGCGCCGCGTCGACGCTGCTCGCACCGGGTATCGAACCCGACCCGGGGCGAGCACGCGAGAGGAGATCGTCATGGCAGCGACCGCGCAGATCCTGTTCGTTCAGGGCGCTGGCGCCGGCACGCACGACGAGTGGGACAACAGGTTGGTCGACAGCCTGCGGCGCGAGCTCGGGGACTCGTACGAGGTTCGTTACCCGCGGATGCCCGACGAGGGCGACCCGAGCTACGCCACCTGGAGCGCCGCCATCCGGCGGGAGATCGCGGCACTGGACGACGGCGCCGTCGTCGTGGGCCATTCGGTGGGCGGGGCGATCCTCGTCCACGCGCTCGCCGAGCGGCCATCCGAGCGGGACCTCGCGATGATCGTGCTGATCGCCGCCCCGTTCGTCGGCGCGGGCGGCTGGCCCGGCGACGAGTTCGAGCTGCCGCACGACCTCGGTGCCCGGCTGCCGCGTGGCGTACCGGTGCGGGTGTTTCACGGGCTCCAGGACGAGACGGCGCCGCCGTCGCACGCGGACCTGTACGCGGGCGTGCTCCCGCAGGCGCGGGTGTACCGGCTGCCGGGGCGCGATCACCAGCTGAACGACGACCTCGGTGACGTGGCGAAGGTGATCAGGCTTGACACGTCTGGCTAATTGCATTAGCTTAAAGCTAACGCAATTAGCCGAACATGGAGGATCCCATGACCGAGTACCTGACCGTCGATGGCGGCACCCTGGCGTACGAGGTGACCGGCGCCTCCGGGCCGCTCGTCGTTCTCGCCCACGGCATGGGTGACAGCCGCGAGGCGTACCGCTTCGTCGTGCCGCGCCTGGTGGCCGCCGGCTACCGGGTGACCGCCGTCGACCTGCGGGGTTGCGGCGAGTCGAGCGCGCAGTGGCCCTCCTACAGCCGCACCGACATCGCCGGCGATCTGCTCGCGGTGATCCGCCACCTCGGCGGTCCGGCCGTGTTGGTCGGCCACTCGATCTCCGGCGGGGCCGCCACCATCGCCGCCGCCCAGGCGCCCGAGCTGATCACCGGCATCGTCGAACTGACCCCCTTCACCCGCAAGCAGTCGATCAAGCTGGGCGACCTGCGGGTCGCCCGCTACCGCAAGGGCATGGCCCGGCTGCTCGGCACCGGCCTGCTGGGCAGCGTGCCCCTCTGGCGCAGTTACCTCGACATCGCCTACCCGGCGAAAAAGCCGGCCGACTGGGCCGCTCGCACGGCCCGGATCGACGCCATGATGCGCGAGCCCGGCCGGATGGCGGCGATGCGCAAGATGGGCCAGTCGGCGCCGGTCGACGCCGGGGCGCAGCTGGGTAACGTCCGCTGCCCGGCCCTGATCGTCGAGGGATCGCTCGACCCGGACTGGGCCGACCCGCGAGCCGAGGGGGAGGCGATCGTGGCCGCGCTGCCGGCCGGGTTGGGTCGCCTCGAGGTCATCGAGGGCGCGGGTCACTACCCGCACGTGCAGTACCCCGACGAGACGGCAGCCCTGCTGCTCGCCTTCCTGGCCACGAACGCCCGCGCCTAGGGTCAACGCCCGCCTAGGGTCCTGAGCCCGCCTAGGGTCCTCGGCCCGCCCTGCTCAGGCCAGCAGCTGTTCCCGCATCCGCGCGCCCAGGTTGATCCGTCCCACCGCGCGCGGGCCGGCCGGATCGTGCACGTCCACTGTGTTGTTGCGACGCATCAGCGCACGGATCGGAGGTGGCAACCGGGGCGGGTCGTCCATCGCGGCGAGGATCTGCGCGGCGCTCGTGATCAGTCGATCGACGAAGGCGGCGGCGTCGGTGTCCACCCGCACCCGGCCGTACTCCCAGCCGGCGGTGGTGAGGTCGAGCACCTCGAACACATGGATCACCAGCGGGTTCGGGTCGGTCACCCGATCGAGCCGGGCCGCCCGGCCGCCGACCACCGCGACGGCGGCGGCCACCTGGGCGTACGGGTGGAAGCCGCACGGCAACGCGAACAGCGGCCACCGCAGGCCGGGACCGGCCTCCATCCACAGCGGCCGGTAGTTGCGCCGGTGCACCAGGAGCCGCCGGCCCGTCCGCCGGTGGATGTCCTGCGCCTGCGCCCGCAGATCCACGTGTGCCTCGTCGGCGACCTGGCTCAGAATCCGGGCCGCCACCACCAGGCCGTCGTCGCCGCCCAGCATTCCGGTGGCCGCTTCGACCTGCGCGGGAAACGGGTTCCGGGAGTGCGCGCCGTATCCGTGCTGGAGGTCTCGCAGCAGCGCCTGCTGCCGCCCCGGGTCGAGCTGGACCCGCCCGCCGCCCAGCAACCGCTGGAGCCAACGCATGTCGCCTCGTTTCAGCAGAGCCGTCCCGAACCGTGGCAATGTTATGCGTCGGACGTTCCCCGCGTGCCGCAGGGGTGAGCATGGAGCGGCGTGCGCCGGCCGGGCGACGCGCGGGTCGGTGCCCGCGACCGCGCCCGGCCGGCCCCGCCTACCGGGGCGGGTCGCTCAACTGCGGCTCCACCGCTGGCTGGCTGCGCCGTTGCAGTCCCAGATCTGGGTGCGTGTGCCATTCGCCGTACCGTTGCCCACCAGGTCCAGGCAGCGGCCCGAGGCGACCGCCGTGATCGAGCCGTCGGCGTTGAAGCGCCACTGTTGGTTCGCCTGGCCGTGACAGTCCCAGATGATCACCGATGTTCCGTTGGCGGTGCCGGCGTTGTAGACGTCGAGGCACTTGCCTCCGTAGACCCGCAGCTCCTGAGCGCTGGTCGAGGTCCAGGACTGATTGGCCTGGCCGTGGCAGTCCCAGATGATGGTCGTGGCGCCGTTGGTCTGGGACGCGCCGTTGACGTCCAGGCACCGGCCGGCGGACGTGCTGCGGATCGTCGACGTCGTGCTCGGTGGGGGAGTGCTCGGTGGGGGAGTGCCGCCGCCGGTGACCAGGAACATGGCGGCGCCGTGCGCCGGCACCGACGCGCTGATCGTGCCGGTGGACGTCGCGGTCGTGTGGGACCACAGGTCACGTACGGCGTACGAGCCGGCGCTGCCGAGCCCGAGCGCGCTGGCCGTGGTGGAGATCGTGGTCGTGCCGCTGCCGCGGTTGAGCAGCACTGTGGCCACCCCGCCGGTGGACATCGGCTTGCGCCAGACCTCCAGGTCGCCGGAGTCACTGATCTTACGGCCCTGCTGACCGCCCCAGTCCTGGTTGACGGCGATCACGTCGGTGTTGGTCAGGATCGTGCGGGTGGCCGCCGACATGGTGCGGATGTCGTTGCCCGCCAGCAGCGGGGCGTTCAGCAGCGCCCACAGGCTGAAGTGGGCCCGGGACTCGGTGTCGGTGGGGCCGTTGCCGACCTCCAGCATGTCCGGGTCGTTCCACGCGCCGGGTCGGGCGTACGACTCCTTGCCGACCTGCTGGTCGAGAATGCTCATGATGGAGTTCCAGTTCCCACCGATGTCGCCGGTGGTACGCCAGGAGTTGCCCACCCCCGCGCCCCAGGTCCAGACGCTGTCCTGTCCCCAACTGCACAGGCTGTAGAGGATCGGCCGGTTGGTGGCCGCGAGCGCGTCCCGCATGGCGGTGTAGCGCTGCTGCGCGCTCCGACCGAGGTGGTCGCCGCAGTTGTCGTACTTGAGGTAGTCGATCCCCCAGGATGCCCAGAGGTTGGCGTCGCGTTGCTCGTAGTTGATGCTGGCCGGGTACCCGGCGCAGGTGAGGGTGCCGGCTGAGGAGTAGATGCCGAGCTTGAGGCCCTTGTCGTGGACGTAGTCGGCGAGAGCCTTGATGCCGCTCGGGAACTTCTGCGGATCGGCGACCAGGTCGCCGCTGGCGTTGCGCTGTTTGGTGGACCAGCAGTCGTCGATGTTGACGTAGCGGTATCCGGCCGCGGCCATGCCGCTGGAGACCAGCGCGTCGGCCGTCTGCCGGATGAGCGTCTCGTTGACGTTGCACCCGAACGCGTTCCAGTCGTTCCAGCCCATCTGTGGCGTGCGGGCCAGCCCGTTCTCCAACGCCTGCGCGGGTCGGGTGGTGGTGAGCACCACCGCGCCGCTGACCACCGCGGTGCCGAGGGCGGCCGCGAGGAGCGCGGGGAGCAGTAGGGCGATTCTTCGTCTGAGCACGTGCACTCCTCCGGGTGGTTGGCGGCGAGGGCCGGCTGCCGGTCCACAGGAGCCAGGGATATAGATCACTGCCAATTTAACCCGTACGACATATGACGTCAACGCCGCCGGCATCCGGCGCGGACCTCGAAGGGTCGGAGCCTGTCGCACAGCCCCCCTGACCCACATCGTGGGAAGGTATTTAGTGAGGGTCATCTATATTGACGCCAGCTCGGCGGCGGCGACAGGATCTCGGCACCACCACCACCGCGATCTCCCCTGGGAGGCGTCATGCCCCGTCCCCGCCTGCCGCTCCTGCGGGCAGCCACCCGACTCGCCGCGCTCGCCGCGGCCACCGCCGGTGTGCTGCTCGCCGTCGCCACACCCGCCAGCGCCGCGGTCCCCACCGGCCGCTACGTCGCGCTCGGCGACTCGTACACCGCGGGTCCCCTGATCCCCACCCAGGTCGACCTCAACTGCCTCCGGTCGAACCGCAACTATCCCTCGCTGGTGGCCGCGTCCGCCGGCTCGACGTCGTTCGCTGACGTGAGCTGCTCCGGCGCCACGACCGACGACATCCTCTACGGCGGCAGCGGCGAACTGGGCATCAACGTGCCACCGCAGCTCAACGCGGTCACGTCGAGCACGGCGCTGGTGACGGTGCAGATCGGCGGCAACGACATCGGCTTCTCCGGCATCATCAGCGAATGCGCCGAGGCGAGCCTCAGCAGTCCGCTCGGCTCACCGTGCAAGAACCGGTACACCGCCGGCGGCACCGACCAGCTACAGGCTCGGATCGCGGCCACCGTGCCGAAGGTGACGACCACGCTGCAGGCGATCCGTCGGGCCGCGCCGAGCGCGCGGATCGTGGTGCTCGGATATCCGGCGATCCTGCCCGACAGCGGATACGGCTGCTGGCCCGTCGTCCCGATCGCCTACCAGGACGTGCCGTACCTGCGCGGTATCGAGAAGTCGCTCAACGCCATGCTGGCCAGCGCCGCCGGGGCGAACGGCGCCACCTACGCCGACGTCTACACGCCGTCGATCGGTCGGGACGCGTGCAAGGGCAGCGGCACCCGATGGGTCGAGGGGTTGGTGCCGCAGAACTCGGCCGCGCCCTTCCACCCGAACGCGCGCGGTGAGCAGGGCATGAGCAGCGCGCTGCTCGCCACCCTGAACAGCTGACCGAGCAGGATCGCTCGCGCCGGCCCCGTCACGCGAAGACGGCGGGGCCGGCAGTCGAAGCTGAGCCGGGACGACCGGCGCCCAGTGGTCCGCGTCGCGCCGCTGGCGACATACGTCTGAAAAAGGGGCGTCGAGCGGAAGACGTCACCGCTGTCGGCGGGCGTTGAGCCGGGCGGCCTGGCGCGTCAGGTGGTCGCGTTCGGCGAGGTTGGGGGCCTGGTGGGCCGCCTCGACGTACAGGCGGGCCGCCGTCGCGAGCTGGCCGTCGCGCTCGTGCAGGTACGCCGCCACCGCCGTGTGACGGGGCAGCGAGTCGTCCAACGCCGCGAGCGCCGCCAGACCGGCCCGGGCGCCGTCGGCCTCACCCACGGCCACCGCGCGGTTGAGCCGGACGACCGGGCTGTCGGTCAGGCGTGCCAGCTCGTCGTACCACTCGACGATCTGCACCCAGTCGGTCTCCTCGGCGGTGGGCGCGTCGGCGTGCAGCGCCGCGATGGCGGCCTGGGCCTGAAAATCGCCCAGCCGGTCGCGGGCGAGGGCCGCCTGGAGGATGTCGACACCCTCGGCGATGACGGCGGTGTCCCACCGGCTGCGGTCCTGCACGGCGAGCGGCACCAGGCTGCCGTCGGACGCGGTCCGGCTGGCGCGGCGGGCGTGGTGCAGCAGCATGAGGGCGAGCAGCCCCGCCACCTCGGGATGGTCGATGGCGGCCGCGAGCTGCCGGGTGAGCCGGATGGCCTCGGCCGCGAGGTCGACGTCGCCGGTGTAGCCCTCGTTGAAGACCAGATAGAGGACGCGCAACACGGTGGCGACGTCGCCGGGCTGGTCGAACCGCACGGTGGAGACGGTGCGTTTGGCCCGGCTGATGCGTTGCGCCATGGTCGCCTCGGGCACCAGGTAGGCGTCGGCGATCTGACGGGTGGTCAGCCCGCCGACGGCGCGTAACGTGAGCGCGACGGCGGACGACGGCGTCAGCGACGGGTGGGCGCAGAGAAAGTAGAGCTGGAGGTTGTCGTCCACCGCCGGCGTGGGCCCCGGCGCCGGCTCGGAGTCGACCAGGTCCTCACGACGGCGACGGGCAGCGTCCGTTCTCGTGGTGTCGAGGAACCGGCGCCAGGCCACGGTGATCAGCCAACCCTTCGGGTCCCGCGGCGGGTCGGCCGGCCAGACGCGGATGGCCTCGACCAGCGCGTCCTGCACGGCGTCCTCGGCCGCCGCGAAGTCAGCTCGGCGGCGGACGAGGACGCCGAGCACGCCCGGCGTGAGGCTCCGGAGCAGTGCGTCGTTCATCGCCGAGGTCATTCGGCGATGGTGGGGGGCTCGGTCAGGGACGGAGCCGCGCGCCGTTTCTCGACATGGCCGCCAAGAGAACTTTTGCGGCTCACGGGCGGAGGGCGGCGTCCGGCCGCCGGGAACCGGGCGGCCCGGTGCTGCCCCGCACGACCAGCGCGGTGCCGAGCTCGTACCGCTCCTGGGGCAGGGAATGGCCGTCGGCCAGCGCCAACGCGAGCCGGGCAGCGGTGGCCCCGATCTCGCTGAACGGCTGTCGCACCGTGGTGAGCGGTGGCGTGGTCCAGGTCGCCTGGTCCACGTCGTCGAAGCCGACGACGCTGAGGTCGTCGGGGATTCGCAGACCGGCCTCGTGGGCCGCCGCATAGACGCCGAGCGCCTGGAGGTCGTTGCCGCAGACGACGGCGGTGGGCGGTTCGGCCAGGGTCAGCAACTCACGGCCGAGGTCACGGCCGTCCTCGAAGCTGAAGACTCCGCGTCGTTCGAGGCTGCCGTCGAACGGAACGCCGGCATGGTCCAGCGCGGCTCGGAAGCCGTCCAGGCGAGCCCGCGCGGACAGGTCCTGCTGCGGCCCGGTGACCACTCCGATCCGTCGGTGGCCGAGGTCGAGCAGGTGCCGGGTGGCGGCCAGGGCGCCGCTCCAGTTGTTCGACCCGACGGCGGGCGTGGGGAACAGCTCGCCGACCGGATCGATGGCCACGAGCGGGATGCCCATGGCGGTCAGCTGTCTGCCATGCTCGGCGGTGACCAGGGAGCAGACCGCGATGACGGCGGTGGGCTGCCGCAGCAGCAGGGGCTCCATCCAGGGCAGTTCCGCCGCCACCCGATGGCGGATGTCGATGAAGCCGACCGTGCAGTCCCGGGAGCCGGCGACCTCCTGGATCCCCCGCAGGATCTCCAGGGCGATCGAGGACAGCATCTGGTGAAAGAGCACCTCGATGCAGAGGGTTCTCGCGGCGGTCTCCGGCCGGCGGTAGCCATGGTCCCGCAGCAGGGCCTCCACCCGCTGCCGGGTCTGCTCGCCCACCCCGGCGCGGCCGTTGAGAACCTTGGAGACCGTGGGAGGGGACACCCCGGCGAGCTCGGCGATCGTGGCGATGGGCAGGTCACCGCGCCGGGGCTTGCGGGGGTGGTGCCGCCGGCTCTCCTCGATCACACGGGGAGTCTACGGTGATCCGTCGATGGCGAGCCGGTCCGCGCTCAGTCGATCGGCCGCGCTGCCGGGCGGTAGTCGAACCAGTCGAAGGCGGCGCTGTCCTCGGTCACGTACATGCCGATGACCCGGCCGGTGAAGCCGCCGGCGACCTCGGTGGACAGGTAGCGCCCGTCGAGCTCGGCCAGCAGGACGCGGCCCCCGGAGGTCTCCACCTCGAACGAGATCATGTCGGAGGTGGCGGGGCGTACACCGAAGGGTTCGTCCGCGGCCGCCAGGTCCGCCGCGGAGGTCACGGTCGGCGGGTAGAGGTCGTCGGTCCGGGTGGCGATCGTCAGGACCAGCGGGCCAGCGGGTACGTCGAGGGACGCGAAGACCTGCCGGAACGGCCCGACCCGGCCGACGACGCGGACGCTGCCGGCGCGGACCTCCAGGTCGTAGTGGTGCGCCTCGTCGATTCGGATGGTGAGCCCGGCCGTGCCGCTGCCCGGATCCACCCGGGTGCCGGCACGGCAGTCATGGTGGCGCTGGCGCGTCGCCACGATCGTCGCGCCGGCGCGGTCCAGCGTCGTACCGGTGGCGTGCAGGGTGAGCCATCCGGGCCGCTCGGTCAGCGACCAGGCCGCGTCGGGGCGGGAGCGGGGCGAGATCCAGCCGGGCGCGAGGGCGGTCGCGTCGAAGTCGTCGTGGTAGGTGACCGGGCCGGGCGGGGCCGCGAGGGCCGGTGCGCTGCCGGCGGGTGCGGCGGCGACCTCCCGGACGACGTCCACGACGGGCCACCCGCCGTCCCAGCGAACCGGTACCAGGAACGTCTCGCGTCCGAGCACGTGGAAGGGCGGCCACTGGCCCTTCGCCCGGATGCCGAGAAGGACCATCCACCAGCTGCCGTCCGCGGCCTGCACCAGATCCGCGTGCCCGGCGGCCTGTACGGGCAGGTTGGTGCTGCGGTGCGTGAGGATGGGGTTGGTCGGCGCGGGCTCGAAGGGCCCCCGTGGGCTGCGTGAGCGGGCGACCGAGACGGCGTGGCCGGTGTGCGTGCCGCCCTCGGAGAGCAGCAGGTACCACCAGTCGCCGATCCGGTAGAGGTGCGGCGCCTCCGGGTACTGGCCGCCGGTGCCCGACCAGAGCGGAATCGGCCCCTCCAGCACCTGCCCCTTGTCCGGGTCGATCCGGTAGGCGTCCACTCCGGAGGTCGTCAGCCAGCAGGTGCCGTCGTCGTCCCAGGCCAGGGACGGGTCGACGTGGGGGAGGTCGAGGTAGACCGGCTCGGACCACGGGCCGGTGGGATCCTCCGCGGTGACGATGAGGTGTCGGCCCAGGCTGACGTTGGTGGTGATCACCCAGAACCGGCCGTCGTGGTGGCGGATGGTCGGCGCGAAGATGCCGCGGGACGCGTCGGCGTCCGGCGGGATCTCCAGCTGGCTGGGACGGTCGAGGACGTTGCCGATCTGTCGCCAGTTCACCAGGTCCCGACTGTGCAGGAGCGGTACCCCGGGGAAGTACTCGAAGCTGGAGCAGGCCAGGTAGTAGTCCTCGCCGACCCGGCAGACACTCGGATCGGGGTAGAAGCCGGGGACGACCGGGTTGTGGTAGCCCGAGACGGCCGGCGTGCCTGCGGACACTGGCGCCACCTCCTGCGGGGTGCATACCCTGATGCCACCAAATGTTCGCGATAACATCGTCTGCCCTGGATGCTACGAAGATGGCGTCGGGATGGCAACCCGGTCCGAGCGTCGGGGCGGGGCGGCCGGCCCGCGACCCCGGCGGGACGCTGGCGGGAAACATGGCCGACACCCCTTGACGAGCGGCACTGCCATCTACGAAGGTCTATTGAGGGAGAGGTGACGCGCCGTCGGGAGCTCGGCGCGTCGGTCCCGGCTGTGAACGTTGCTGCAGGGTGCGAACGGGCGGCACCTGTTAACGCTAACACCAGGGTGCCCCACCACACGTCTCGCACGAGACCTCGAACGGCGCGCTGGCCGTGGGCATGTCCACGACATTCGACTTCCTCGGCGGTGGCCCGGCACGGGCGCCGTCCTTCCCCCTCCTGCGCCTCTGAACTGCGCTGATTGGAGAGACCATGCCTGAAGTGACACGAAGGAACGTGCTCAGGGCCGGTGCGGCGGGCGCCGGAGCCGCGCTGCTGCCAGTCGCGTGGTCCGCCGTCGCCCGCGCCGGCTCGGTGGCGCCGCCGCAGGTGCTCGCCGCCGGCGACCTGGCCCTCTGGTACGACGGACCCGCGGGCACCGACTGGCTACGGGCGCTGCCGATCGGCAACGGCCGGCTGGGCGCGATGGTGTTCGGCAACGTCGACACCGAACGACTCCAGCTCAACGAGGACACCATCTGGGCCGGCGGCCCGTACGACTCCGCCAACACCCGGGGGGCGGCCAACCTGGCCGAGATCCGGCGGCGGGTCTTCGCGGACCAGTGGACCCAGGCGCAGGACCTCATCAACCAGACGATGATGGGAACCCCGGGCGGCCAGCTCGCCTACCAGCCGGTGGGCAACCTCCGACTCGCCTTCGGTTCCGCCAACGGGGCGTCGCAGTACAACCGGACGCTCGACCTCACCACCGCCACCGTCACCACGACGTACGTGCTGAACGGTGTCCGGTACCAGCGTGAGGTGTTCGCCAGCGCACCCGATGCCGTGATCGTGCTCCGGCTGACCGCCGACCGCGCCAACTCGATCACGTTCAACGCCACCTTCGACAGCCCGCAGCGGACGACGATGTCGAGCCCCGACGCCACCACGATCGCCGTCGACGGCATCTCCGGCGCCATGGAGGGTGTCAACGGGTCGGTGCGCTTCCTCGCCCTGGCCCAGGCCGTCGCGACCGGTGGCACGGTCAGCAGTTCCGGGGGCACCCTGCGCGTCTCCGGCGCCACGAGCGTGACCGTCCTGATCTCGATCGGTTCGAGCTATGTCAACTACCGCACGGTCAACGGCGACTACCAGGGCATCGCGCGCAGCCGCCTCGCCGCCGCCCGTGGCGTGGGCGTCGACCAGCTGCGCGGTCGCCATCTCGCCGACTACCAGGCCCTGTTCAACCGGGTGACCATCGACCTGGGTCGTACGGCCGCCGCCGATCAGCCGACCGACGTGCGGATCGCCCAGCACGCGAGCACCAACGACCCGCAGTTCTCCGCCCTGCTGTTCCAGTACGGCCGCTACCTGCTGATCTCCTCGTCGCGGCCGGGCACCCAGCCGGCGAACCTCCAGGGCATCTGGAACGACTCCATGACGCCGCCCTGGGACTCGAAGTACACCATCAACGCCAACCTGCCGATGAACTACTGGCCCGCCGACACGACGAACCTGGCCGAGTGCTTCCTGCCGGTCTTCGACATGATCAAGGACCTCACGGTGACCGGTGCGCGCGTCGCCCAGGCGCAGTACGGCGCCGGCGGCTGGGTCACCCACCACAACACCGACGGGTGGCGCGGCGCCTCGGTCGTCGACGGGGCGCTGTGGGGCATGTGGCAGACCGGCGGGGCCTGGCTGTCCACCCTCATCTGGGAGCACTACCTGTTCACCGGCGACACCGGCTTCCTGTCGGCCAACTACCCGGCCCTCAAGGGCGCCGCCCAGTTCTTCCTCGACACCCTGGTGGCCCACCCGACGCTCGGCTACCTGGTCACGAACCCGTCGAACTCGCCCGAGCTGCCGCACCACTCGAACGCCAGTGTCTGCGCGGGCCCCACCATGGACAACCAGATCCTGCGGGACCTGTTCGACGCGGTCGCCCGCGCCAGCGAGGTGCTCGGCGTCGACACGACGTTCCGCTCCCAGGTGCGCACGGCCCGGGACCGGCTGGCGCCCACGAAGGTCGGCTCGCGCGGCAACGTCCAGGAGTGGCTCGCCGACTGGGTCGAGACCGAGCGGAACCACCGGCACGTCTCCCACCTGTACGGCCTGCATCCCAGCAACCAGATCACCCGGCGCGGCACCCCGCAGCTCTACGAGGCCGCGCGCCGGACGCTGGAGCTGCGCGGTGACGACGGCACCGGCTGGTCCCTCGCCTGGAAGATCAATTACTGGGCTCGGCTGGAGGACGGCGCCCGCGCCCACAAGCTCCTGAAGGACCTCGTGCGGACCGACCGGCTCGCGCCGAACATGTTCGACCTGCACCCACCGTTCCAGATCGACGGCAACTTCGGCGCGACCTCCGGCATCGCCGAGATGGTGCTGCACAGCCACACCGGCGAGCTGCACCTGCTGCCGGCGCTGCCGAGCGCCTGGCCCACCGGCCAGGTCGCGGGGCTACGCGCGCGCGGCGGATACACCGTCGGCGTGGCCTGGACCAGCGGGCAGGCCGACGAGATCAGCGTCCGCGCCGACCGTGACGGCACCGTACGACTCCGGGGCCGGCTCTTCACCGGTTCCTTCACCCTCGTCGACGTCACCGACGGCAGCACGCCCACCACCACCCGGCCGGAGACGGATGTCGTCCAATTCGCCGTCCGCGCCGGGCACACCTACCGCGCCGCGCGGCCCGGTGTGACACCGTCGCCGACGCTGAGCAGCACGCCCACGCCCACCGTCACTCCGACCCTGAGCCCGACGCCGACGCCGACGCCGACGCCGACCGTGACGAGCACGCCGTCGCCGTCCGGTGCGCGGGCCACGTACACGGTGACGAGTTCGTGGTCGGGCGGCTTCCAGGGCGAGGTCACCGTGACCGCCGGCGCGGCCCCGATCCGTGGCTGGACCGTCTCCTGGACGTTCCCCAACGGGCAGGTGATCAGCCAGATCTGGAGCGGCGCCCACACGCAGAGCGGCGCGAACGTGCGGGTGACGAACGTCGACTACAACGGGTCGCTGCCGGCGGGCGGCTCGACGACGTTCGGCTTCATCGCCTCCGCGACCGGCGTCAACAACCCGCCGACCGACCTCACCTGCACGACGACCTGACCCGGCGCGTCCTGCGCCTGCGCTTCAGCCCGCCGTCGGCCCGGTGCCGGTGGCGGGCTGGGGCGGCCGGCGTGCGCGTCGCGTCGTCCCGGACCGTCGGCTACCGCCCTCGCTCGCCCGTGGGCCTCGCCTGCCTTCGCCACCGATAATGACGCCACACGGCGACCGCGCACGCCACGGCGACGAGCAGCGCCGCGGTGCCCTTCCACGCACGCTCGAACCACGGGCGGTCGGTGCCGAACGCCGCTTCGCCGGCGACCATGAGCCACAGCCCCGTCCACGCCCACTGCCAGCCGCGTGGCCAGGAGAAGGAGTCGGGCGGGTCGGCGAACGCGCCAGCCACGACGAACGCGGCGCCGACGACGGCGATCAGCGGTACGCCGATGCGCGAGACGACCTCCCAGAGCGACACGGACCGATCATCGCCGGTGGGCGCAAGCGCCAGCGTCACCGCGGGCCGGCGGGCGTGCGGACGGGACCCGGTCCGCCGACCGCGAGCCACCCGATCGCGGCGGTGCTCAGGAGACCGCCGCGCGTACCAGCTCGATGACCCTCTTCTCCACCTCGGGGCTCCACGTCCGCAGCGCGTACGCCACCGGCCAGATATCTCCGTCGTCGAGGTTGGCCGTGTCCTGGAAGCCCAGGGTCGAGTAGCGGTAGTTGAACTTGCCGGAGTCCTGGAAGAAGACGACGATCTTGTCGGCCGCGTTCGCGTAGGCGGGCATCCCGTACCAGGTCTTCGGCGTCAGTTCGGGGGCGGCGGCGGTCACCGCCACGTGCACGCGCTCGGCGAGCGCGCGGTCGTCGGGCGCCATCTGCGCGATCCGGTCGAGGACCGCCTGCAACCCGTCGGCCCTCTTGGCGCCCTTCTTGCCCTCGGCGCGCAGCTCGGCCGCACGCTCCTTCATCGCGGCGCGCTCCTCGGCGCTGAAGCCGTCGGACTCGGTCGTGGAGGTCTTCGCGGACATGTCGGGCTCCCTCTCGATGTTTTCCGGCCCGGCGTGGTGCCGGCTACCTGGGCAAAGGCTAGGCCGGGGCGCCGACCGGGCGCTTCTTGATTCCTGACCGGGTCGAGGACGGCGGACGGGCGGGCCGACCCGGTCCGGCGGGCCGAACGGGCCGGGCGGGGCATCCGGGTGCCGGTGCGGAGCGCTTATGCTCGGAACCGGAGCTGGGCGCGTCCCCGTCGGGGCAGGAATCGATTCGAGGGCGGCGTATGAACATCGGGGAGATCGCCCGGCGGGCGGGGGTGTCCCGCAGCACCGTGTCGTACGTGCTGAGCGGCAAGCGGACCGTCTCGGAGGCGACCCGGCAGCGGATCCAGGCGGTCATCGACGAGCTGGACTACCGGCCGAACGCCAGCGCCCGCGCCCTGAAGGAGGGGCGTACCCGCACCCTCGGGCTGGTGATCCCACCGGCGAGCCAGCGGTTGACCGACATGCAGTTGGGCTTCGTGGCCAGCGTCGTCGAGGCCGCCGCCCGCCACGACCTGGATGTGCTGCTGTCCCCGTCCGGCGGCGACCACGACCGGTCGTTCGAGCGGATCGTCACCGGCCGTCGGGTGGACGGCGTGGTCCTCATGGAGATCCGGTTGGAGGACGACCGGGTCACGCGGCTGGCCAGAACGGGTCTGCCGTTCGTCACGATCGGTCGGACGGCCGAAGCGCACGGCATGAGCTGGGTCGACATCGACTACGCCGGGCTGATCGCGCGCTGCGTGCACCACCTGGCCGATCTGGGGCATCGGCACGTGGCGCTGGTCAACCGCTCCGCCGAGCTGGTGGCGGCGGGTTACGGGCCCAGCCATCGCGCGCTGGCCGGTTTCCAGGCGGCGGTGGCGGAACGAGGTCTGGTCGGCGTGGACGTCTGCTGCGGCGACGACACGGCCTCCGGTGAGGCGTGCGTGGAGCAGTTGCTCGGGACGCATCCGGACGTCACGGCGGTGGCCACCATCAACGAGGCGGCGCTGCCCGGGATGCAGCGTGCGCTGACCAGCGCCGGGCTGTCAGTGCCGGCCGACTTCTCCGTCACCGGGGTCGCCGCCCAGCACTGGGCGGAGGACTTCCGCCCGCCGCTGACCGCGGCGGACGTGCCCATGCGGGACATGGGCGCCGAGGCGGTGTCGCTGCTGCTGGAGATCATCGCGGCCCCCGGCAGCGTGCCGCGGCATCGCCTCTACAGCCCGCCCATCTCGCTGCGGTCCAGCACCGGCCCGGTCCGGACCCACTGACCCTCCACCGGCGCGTGGGCCCCGCCCATCGGCGGGGCCCACGCTGGCCGGCTACCGCCGCGCGGCTCGGCGTTCCTCCTGGGCGGCCGCGAGGATGAGGTAGCTGCTGGCCGTCCAGGTGTACGCGCGATCCCGCAGCCCGGCGCCGGTCTCGGCGTCGAAGTTCTCCGCGAAACCGGACTTCTCACACAGCGCGAGGAAGCGCTGGCTGATGTCGTCGGCGATCGCGGTGTGCCCGGCCCGCCGCAGACCGTCCTCGACCAGCACGGTGGAGGGCGCCCAGATCGGGCCCCGCCAGTAGCCGTCGGCGAGGTAGTGGGCCGAGTCCGTCGGTTCGGTGGCCAGCCCGTGCGTGGTGAGGTGGGTCTCGACGCCCCGGGCCAGCGCGTCGGCGATCGGGGCGGGCAGGTCGGCGCCGAGAGCGACCGGCATCAGGTCGAGCAGGCTGCGGCTTGTCCGCCGCTGCCCGGTGTGCGGGCTGCGGGCGGTGAAGCGCTCGCCGTCCCACAGCTGCCCGATCATGGCCTTCCGGATCCGGTCGGCCTCCCGGGACCACCGGTCGGCAGGTTCGCCCAGCTCGGTGGCGAGGTCGGCCAGGCACCGCAGCTGGGAGACCAGGAACGCGGCGAGGTCGGCGGTCTGCACGACCCGGCCCTCGTCGAACGTGGTGGCGTTGTCCCAGCCGCTGTCGTTGCCGTGCTGGTAGTGCGGCAGGTCGTGGCCGGGCGCGCGGCGCGCGTCGAGCCAGAACCCGGTCCAGCGGGCCAGCCGGTCGTACGTCTGCGCGAGCGCCGCCCGGTCCGGTGACTGGGGGAGGCGTCGGCGCAGGTGACGCAGGGCCCAGCCGTGGATGGGGGGCTTGACGTAGTTGTGCAGCACCTCCGAGTGGGTGACCGAGTCGGGCAGGGCACCCGCGCCGTCCTGGTGGTCGAAGGGCAGGTGGAACTGGTGCCAGGCCAGCTCCGGCTCACCGGCCGCGAGCGCGATCGCGTTGAAGCAGTGGTCCCAGCTCCACACCTTGTCCATCCAGTGCTTGGACATCAGGACGGCGGGCCGGGTGACGAAGCCCGCCGGGGCGACGGTGGCGGACCACAGCACGTACGCGGCCAGTTCGGCGGCCGGGGTGTCCGCGCCGCGCCACGGCGCGACGGCGTCGACGAACGCGGCGAACTCGGCGCTGCGGTCGCGGCACACCCGGTCGAAGGGGACGGCGGCGGCGTACGGCCGGCGGGCGGTGGCGTACTCCTCGACGGCGATCTCCCAGGGTTGGTCGCCGGGGAGGTCCAGGCAGCGGTCGGCGGTGCCGAGCGCCTCGACGCCGTCGGCGCGACGCAGCGCGCCGGAGAGCACCGTGACCCGGTAGCGGCGCCCGGTCTCGTACGAGGTGAAGACGTGTGAGCCGTCGACCGGGTCGAGGTAGAGGTAGGTGCCGCTGAACGGGGTGAGGGTGCCCGCGGCCGCGGCGATCCGCAGGCCGAGGTGCCGGCCCCGGATCCGCAGGGTGTCGGGTGCGTCGTAGGCGGCCTCGATCCGACCGGGACCGGCACGCCAGGTCAGCAGCGCGGGCGTGGCCACGACCGTGGTGCCCGCGGCCGTGGGGGAGAGGCGCAGCACCGGGTGCAGCCCGGTCTGGTGCGACACCAGGTGCAGGTCGTCGGCGTACGTCTTCTCGGCTACCACCGGGGAGATGTTGAACCAGGATCCGCGGTAGCTGAACGGGATGTCCTGGATGGCGAACTCCGGACCGGACGGGGCGACGGTCATGGGTGGCGGGTGCCTTTCTGTGGTGCGGGTGGTCAGTCCTCGACCGCCGCGGATGGTCAATCCTTGACGGCGCCGGCGGTCACGCCCATCGAGACGTACCGCTGCGCCAGGATCAGCAGCACAGCGGCGGGGATCGAGGCGACGACGGCGGTGGCCATGATGGCGTTCCACTGCTGGTTGTTGTTGCCGATGTAGTGGTAGATGCCGAGGGTGATCGGCTGGTGGTCGCCGCCGCCGGCCAGGGTCGAGGCGAAGATGAAGTCCGACCAGGACCACAGGAACGCGAAGAGCGACACCGTGACGATCGAGTTCCGGCTGACCGGCAGCACGATCGACCAGAAGGTACGCAGCCGTCCCGCGCCGTCGACCACGGCGGCCTGGAGCAGCTCGTCGGGGATGCCGGACATGAAGGCCGTGAAGATCAGTACGGCGAACGGCACCGCGAGTGTCGTGTCGGCCAGGATCAGGCCCGGCAGCGTGTTGAGGACGCCGAGGGTGAGGTAGATGGCGTAGAAGCCCATCGCCATGATGATGCCCGGGATCATCTGGGCGATCAGCAGCAGGAAGCTCAGCGCCGGGCCGCCGGGTGGCCGCAGCTTCGCCAGCGCGTACCCGGCGGGGGCGGCGAGCGCCACGGTCAGCGCCACAGTGCCGAGCCCGACGAGGAAGCTGGTGCCGAGGTACGGCAGTTGCTGGTCGAGGACGGCCCGGTAGCCGTCCAGCGTGCCGTCGGTCGGGAACAGGTGCGGCGGACTGGCCCGCATGTCCTGGTCCCGGGTGAACGACACATTGATCATCCAGTACACGGGGAAGAGCATCAGCCCGGTCAGCACCAGACCGACTCCGGTCTTCCACCAGACGCGACGCGGTGACGTGGTCATCGTAGGTGCTGCCTCCGCTGGGACCGGATGTAGACGAGCCCGGCGATCAGGGCCATCACGATGAGCAGGTTGCCGACGGCCGCGCCCGGACCGAACTCGGGCAGCAGGTTGCCGAAGCCGAGCCGGTACGACCAGGTGGCGAGCGTGGCGGAGGAACCGGTCGGGCCACCCCTGGTCATGATCCAGATGATGTCGAAGACCTTCAGCGTGTAGATCAGCCCCAGCAGCAGCGTGATCGCGGAGACCGGGCGCAACAGCGGGAACGTGATCGACCAGAACCGTTGCCAACCGGTCGCGCCGTCGAGCGCGGATGCCTCGTACACCTCGACCGGGATCGCTGCAAGGCCGCTGTAGAGCACCACCAGGTTGAACGGAATGCCGATCCAGACGTTCGCGATGATCACCGAGGTGAGCGACCAGGTCGGCGAGGTGAGCCAGTTGACCGGGTCGATCCCGACGACGCCCAGCGCGGCGTTGACCAGGCCCGAGTCGCTGTTGAGCAGCCACGACCAGGTCGAGGCCGACACGATCAGCGGCAGCAGCCACGGTACGAGGATCAGCGCCCGCAGGGTGCCCGACAGCGGGAAGTTCTGGCGGAAGAAGAGAGCCAGGGCCATGCCGATGCTGAACTGGAAGACGAGCGACGCGCCGGTGAAGACCACTGTGTGCGCCAACGTCGGCCAGAACGCCGGGTCGGCCAGGACGGTGCGGTAGTTGTCCAGGCCGGCGAAGGGTGCGCCCCCCTGCACGAACGAGCGGACGGTGTACTCGCGCAGGCTCAGCTCGACGTTGCGGTAGAGCGGGTAGGCGTAGAAGGCCAGCAGGTAGACGACCGTCGGCGCCAGGAAGCCCCACGCCAGCCAACGTCCGGGCCGGCGGCTTCGAGGCGCGGGGGGCCCGGGTGGGGCGGCCTCAGCCGCCCCACCGTGGCCTCGCGTGATGGTGGAAATCCGCGTCGTGGGGGTCATCGTGTCGGTTCGGCGCGCTTACTTGCTCGTGGCCGAGGCCTGCGCGGCGGTCAGCGCCTCCTGCGGCGACTTCCCGCCGCTCAGGGCTGCCTGCACGGCGGTCCACAGTGGTTCGGAGATCTTCGGGTACTTCGTGCCGAGGTTGTCGCCGGTGCGGCCCTTCGCGGCCCGGACGGCCTCCACCCAGACCTTGAGCTTGGGGTTCTCGGTTGCCTGCCGGTCCTGCACGGCGGCCACCGGCGCGACGTAGGAGAGCGTGGTGTCGGTGGTGAGGAGATTGTCGGCGCTGGTGAGGCAGGTGACGAGCTTCTGCGACGTCGCGTACCGGTCGGTCTTCTTCTGGACCGGGATCGAGACGAACTCGCCACCGGTCGGCGCCGGGGCCGGTCCACCGGCGCTGGCCGGGATCGCGATCGTGCCGTACGAGAAGCCGAGCTTCTCCGCGTTGGCCAACTGCCAGGTGCCGTTCTCGGCGAACGCGAAGTCGCCGGTGGCGAACTCCTGCCAGCTCGTGGTCTGGGTGTTGTTGATGACCGAGTTCGGGGCGTGTCCCTGCCCCAGCCAGTCCGTCCAGAGCGTCAGCGCGGACACCGCCTGCGGCGAGTCCAGGCTGGTCAGCTGGGCGCCCGATCCCCAGAACCAGGGCAGGAACTGGAAGCTGCCCTCCTCGGTGCCGATCGCGGAGAAGGTGATGCCCTTCTTGCCCTTGGCCTTGACCTTCGTCAGCGCCGCGGTCAGTGACGTCCAGTCCTTGACCGAGGCCGGGTCGACGCCGGCGGCGGTCAACAGGTCCTTGTTGTAGTAGAGCGCGAGGGTGTTGGCCCCGATCGGCACCCCGTACGTCTTGCCCCCGCTCTGGCCGGCGCCGAGCAGGTTCGCCGCCATGCTCGACACGTCCAGCTTGTTCTCTTCGGTGGTGGTGAGCGCGCCGGCCTCGGCCAGTGTCGAGATGACCGGGTTGTCGACGATCAGCACGTCCGGCGAGTTGCCCTGCTGGGCGGCGAGCAGCGCCTTGTTGGTGAGGTCGGTGGTGTCGTAGCCGGTCCGCTCGACAGTCACGCCCGCCGAGGTTCCGCACTTCTTGAGCAGGGCGACCCAGTCGGAGTCGTCGGCGAACTGCGGATACGGGTCCCAGACGAGGTACGCGCCGCCGCCACCGTCGGAGTCGCCGGACGACGACGAGCAGGCGCTCGCCGTCACCGCGGCGAGCGCTAGCACGGCAACGGCGGCCAGGCGCCGCCGTCGGTTGAGTCGTGTCATGTGCTGCCTCACTTCAAGTCGATCGTCAGGTGGGGTGTCGTGGGTTGACCGTCGCGGGCCGGACCACGTCCGACCATGAGGCGAACCGATTCGACGAACCGGTTCGCACGAAGATAGGACCGCCCGTGCGCGATGGTCAAGGGCTGGTGAGCGTCCACGGAGGCACTGCTGGGAAACAGCGGCTTCACGCGATCGTCACTTCATTGACACGGATGAGTCTCCGACCTACGATCCCTGCGAATCGATTCGCAAGCGCAGCCCTCCGGAGAGCGTCCCCCGCGCCCCACCAAGGAGCCGCCCGTGAAAACCCCGTCCCGCAGCAGGTCGGGACGAGCCCACGCGCTCGTCGCCCGACTCGTCGTCGGCCTGCTCGCCGCAACCACCGCCGTCACCGTCGCCGCGTCCCCGGCCCAGGCCGCCGACGAGTCGATCAGCGTCAACTTCTCCACCACCACCGGCACGCCGACCTACCGCGCGTCCGGCTGGATCTACGGCATGACCGAGAACGCCAGTGGCCCGCCCGACCACTTCTACCGCGACGTCAACTTCCAGTACATGCGCGCCGGCGGCGCGCAACTGCCCGGCAGCGGCTGGGTCGGTGGAAACTACGACCGCCGCTGGAACGCCACAGTCGCCCAGGCCCGTCGGACCGTCGCCCTGGGCGGGCAGTTCATCCTGTTGCCGCACGACCTGTGGGGCGCCGACGGTGCCGGCATCTCCCGCTTCCCCGGCGACAACGGCAACTGGACCGACTACGACAACTTCCTGACCCGGGTGATCAGCGACGTCCGGGCGTCCGGACTGTCGGTGCAGTGGGACATCTGGAACGAACCCAACATCACCATCTTCTGGAACCGGCCGATCTCCCAGTACCTCGAACTCTGGCGGCGCACGTACCAGCGCCTCCGGACGGAGTTCCCCAACCAGCTGATCGTCGGGCCGAGCTGCGCCTGCGTGCCGTCGACCAACCACGCGTTCTGGAACCAGTACCTGGACTTCGTGCGCTCGACAAACACCGTGCCGGACATCATCAGCTGGCACTCGCTGCCCGGTGACCCGGTCGCCAATGTCGCCGCCGCCAACGCCACCCTCGACCCGCGCGGCATCCCGCATCCCCGCCCCTACCAGATCAACGAGTACGGGGCGAGCAACGAGCAGAACCCGGCCGACGGCGCCTGGTACATCGCCCGCCTGGAGCGGGCCCGGGCGGACGGCCTGCGGGCCAACTGGGCCAGCGCCGGCAACCTGCACAACGACCTCGGCAACCTGCTGGTCCGCAACTCGGCCGGCCAGCATCAGCCCAAGGGCGAGTGGTGGGTCTACCGCTACTACGCCTCCCAGGCCGGGCAGATCGTGTCAGTGACCGGCAGCCAGTCCTACGACGCGTACGCCACGAAGGCGAACGGGGTGGCGAAGGTCCTGGTCGGTGGTGGTCGGACGACCGGGAACCTGAGCGTCAATCTGCAACGCCTCGACACGACGAGTGGCGTGGTGCAGAACAACCAGGTGCGGGTGCTCACGCAGCGCATCCCGTACAACAACGGCGGTGCGGTGCAGGGCCCGGTCACGGTTTCGAACAGCGTCGTCACCGTGTCCAACAACAACGCCACAGTGAACCTGCCGTACGGCAACCAGAACGACACGTACACGGTGACCCTGCTGCCGCCCTCCGAGGGGGGCTTCCAGTCGGTGGCGGTGGCCCAGCACTCCCAGCAGTGCCTGGACAACACCGGCCTGAGCACCACCGACGGCAACGTTCAGCAGCAGTTCTACTGCGAGGGCGGTGACCAGCAGCTCTGGAACTTCCGGCCGGTCGCCGGCGTGGCCGACACCTACACGGTGGTCAACCAGCAGAGCGGCAAGTGCCTCGACGTCAGCGGCGCTTCCACCGCCAACGGCGCCGCCGTGGACCAGTGGACCTGCCAGAACGGGCTCAACCAGCAGTTCACCCTCCGGAAGGTGACCTACTCCGGTAACGACTCGCACGACTACCAGCTCGTCGCCCGGCACAGCGGCAAGTGTGTCGACGTCAACGGGGTCTCCACGGCGGCTCGCGCGACGGTCCTCCAGTGGCCCTGCAACGCGGTCAGCCAGGGCAGCCCGCTGAACCAGACCTGGCGGGTCTGGGGGCGGTAGGCGTCGCGGAAGAGGTCAGGCGGTGGCCGTCGGCACGGGCGGCCACCGCCGGACTCCCGCCGGGCGGGCATTCATTGACACTCATCGAAAATTGATCCTACGATTGCCGCGAATCGATTCGGCTGCCCCCGCCACCACCACCTGCGGCGTCGGCCATCCACGCCGTCACGACTCCGAGGAGCCACCTCGTGCGAACCCCGTCCCCCGCCGGGTCAGGCATGGCCCGCGATCCCATCCCGAGACGTCGCCTCCCACGCCTGGCCGTCCTGGCCAGCGCACTGGCCGGCGTCCTCGTCCTCGTCACCGTCGGTGCGACGGCCGGCGCCGGATCGTCCGCCGCCGAGGCCGCCGCCGCGCCGCTGGCGGCCGCCGCCATCGCGCCCGGGCAGAGCACCACAATCGTCGGCGTCCCGTCCGGTCGATGCGTCGAGGTTCCCAACTCCAGCACCACCAACGGCACCCAGACCCAACTGTGGGACTGCAACGGCGCGGCCGGCCAGACCTGGACCTGGACGTCGAGCAAGCAGCTCACGGTGTACGGCAACAAGTGCCTGGACGCCTCCGGCCGAGGCACCACCAACGGCACCGCGGCGATCATCTGGGACTGCAACGGCCAGACCAACCAGCAGTGGAACGTCAACAGCAACGGCACCATCACCGGTGTGCAGTCCGGGCTGTGCCTGGACGCCAACGGCGCGGCCACCGCGAACGGCACCAAACTGATCCTCTGGGCCTGCAACGGCGGCGCCAACCAGCAGTGGGCCTCGCCGAGCACCCCGCCGACAACGACCCCGCCGACCACCACCCCGCCGACCACGACCCCGCCGCCGAGCGGCGCGCGCCCGTGCGACATCTACGCCTCCGGCGGCACCCCGTGCGTGGCGGCCCACAGCACGACGCGAGCCCTCTACGCGACGTACGCCGGCAACCTCTACCAGGTCCGGCGCTCGTCGGACAACACCACCCGCAACATCGGCCTGACCGGCACGGGCGGCACCGCCAACGCGGCGACGCAGGACTCGTTCTGCTCCGGCACGACCTGCGTGATCACCGTCGTCTTCGACCAGTCCGGGCGCGGAAACGACCTCTGGTACCAGGGGTCCAGCGTGGTTCCGGGCTCGCCGCAGAGCAGGCCGGCGACCGCGACCTCGGAGTCCCTGACGGTCGGCGGCGCCAAGGCGTACTCGCTCTACATCAATCCTGGCAACAGCTACTGGCGCGACGGGCACCTGACCGGCGTGCCGACCGGCGCGGCGCCCGAGGGCATGTACATGGTGACCAGCGGGACCCACGTCAACAGCGGCTGCTGCTTCGACTACGGCAACAGCGAGACGACGCGCAAGGCCGACGCCGCCGGCGCGATGGACGCCATCAACTTCGGCAAGCAGTGCTGGTTCGGCGGTTGCTCCGGCAGTGGTCCCTGGGTGCAGGCCGACCTGGAGTGGGGTCTGTTCCCCGGTGGCAGCAGCTCGTGGAACCCGAACCAGCGGGCGTTCACCAGCAAGTTCGTCACGGCGACGCTCAAGAACAACGGCACGTCCCGCTTCGCCATGAAGGGCAGCGACGCCCAGTCCGGCAGCCTCTACACGCTGTGGGACGGCTCGCTCCCGTCGGGATACAGCCCCATGAAGAAGCAGGGCGCGATCATCCTGGGCAGTGGCGGTGACTGCTGCAAGCCCGACGGGGGCGCGAACCTGAGCGCCGGCACCTTCTACGAGGGGGCCATGGTCGCCGGTTACCCGTCCGACGCGACCGAGAACGCGGTGCAGGCCAACGTGGTGACCGCTGGTTACCGCTGACCCCGTCGACGGCGGGCCTCGTCCGCCGGCCACCAGCGCCGAGAGCGGTGGTGGCCGGCGCGACGGGGCCCGCCGTCGTTCCGCTGTGGCGCTCGCTGGCGGCGGGCCGGCGCGCGCCGTGTCGGGTCGTACACCTGTCGATGGTCAGGTCGTCGAGTCGTCTGCCGGTGCGGCGGCCGACGGGGGAGCGACCTCGGCGAGCGCGGTGCGAACGATCTCCAGCAGGTCGCGACCCGGGTGGTCGATCCAGTGCTGGGTGGCGACGCGCAGGGCGGCCAGGAACGTCGCGGTCAGCAGACGGGAGCGCAGCTCCACAGCCGTGCCGGTGAGCCGGTGCGCAAGCTCCGCGGCCAGCTCGCGCTCGATCGCGGTGTACGCCGCGACCTGCTGCGCGGCCAGGCCGGGGTGCCCGCGTAGCTGCCGGCGTCGGGTCAGCCAGCTGTGGTCGCGATCATCCGATGATTCCCTGGTCACGTGTTCGGCCGCCCGGCTCAGCGCGGTCCACGGCGGCTCGCTGCCCGGCCGCTCGTGCACCAACTGCAACAGCCGGCGCAGGCGCACCGTGTCGCCGTAAAAGAGCGCCTCCTCCTTGCTGGAGAAGTAGTTCGAGAACGTCCGCCGGGAGACGTTCGCGGCGTCGGCGATCGCCTCGATGGTCACGCAGTCCGGGCCCTGCTCGGCCGCGAGGCGCAGGGCTGACTCGTGCAGGGCGAGGCGGGTGGCCGCCTTCTTGCGCTCCCGTAGACCGGTGATCTCGTCCATCGCGCTCAGCGTACGTGGAGTGACCGGCTTCTCAATGCGCAAACTTGCCGACTGGGCAAGATCGGTAGATGCTTGCGTGAGGCAACCAACTCAGGTGCGCGAATGCGCGGGTTCGTGAACCCACGGCGCTCGCCGCGCAGCCCTGTTCGACGTCGCCCTCGCCAACCACGACAAGCTGGAGGCCGCGCGATGAGCGCACCCACCACCACGGCCGGCACCGAGCCGATGACCCATCGGCAGACGCTCGAGGCGCTCAGCGGTCTGCTGCTGGTGCTCTTCGTCGCGATGCTGAGCAGCACGGTCGTCTCGACCGCGCTTCCCAAGATCATCGGGTCGTTGAACGGCTCCCAGAACCAGTACACCTGGGTGGTCACCGCGACCCTGCTCACCGCGACCGCCACCACCCCGATCTGGGGCAAGCTGGCTGACCTGTTCAACAAGAAGCTCCTCATCCAGATCGCCATCGTGGTCTTCCTGCTGGGCTCCGTCATCGCCGGCTTCTCGCAGAGCGCGGGGCAGCTCATCGCGGCCCGCGCGTTCCAGGGCATCGGGGTCGGCGGCCTGCAGGCCCTCGTCCAGGTGGCGATCGCCGCCATGATCCCGCCGCGTGAGCGGGGTCGCTACAACGGCTACCTCGGCGGCGTCATGGCGGTCGCGACCGTCGGCGGCCCGCTGCTCGGCGGCCTCATCGTTGACACGTCCTGGCTGGGCTGGCGCTGGTGCTTCTTCGTGGGCGTGCCGGTCGCCGCCATCGCGCTGATCCTGCTCCAGGCGACCCTGCACCTGCCGACGCTGCGGCGGGAGAACGTCAAGATCGACTACCTGGGTGCCACCCTGATCGCCGCCGGCGTCAGCGTGCTGCTGATCTGGATCTCCTTCGTCGACGGGTCGTTCGCGTGGGTCTCCTGGCAGACCGGGGTCATGGTGGGCGGCGCGCTCCTCCTGCTCGCCCTCGCGGTCTGGGTGGAGTCGCGGGCGGCCGAGCCGGTGGTCCCACTCGGCATCGTGCGCCAGCACACCACCGCGCTGGCCATCCTCGGCAGCCTCGCGGTCGGCATGGCCATGTTCGGCGGCGCGGTCTTCCTCGGCCAGTACTTCCAGATCGGCCGTGGCTACAGCCCGACGGAGGCCGGCCTGCTCACCATCCCGATGATGGCCGGCGTCCTCGGCTCCTCGATCGTCGCCGGGCGGCTGATCACCCGGACCGGGCGGATCAAGCCGTACATCGTCGCCGGTTCGATCCTCCTGGTCGCCGGTTTCGCACTGCTCGGCACCATCGACCACGAGACGTCGCTCGTCCTGGTCGGCGTCGCCATGTTCATCGTCGGCACCGGCGTCGGCATGACCATGCAGAACCTCGTCCTCGCCGTCCAGAACACGGTGGCCCTCAAGGACATCGGCGCGGCCAGCTCCAGCGTCGCGTTCTTCCGGTCCCTCGGCGGCACCATCGGTGTCTCGGTGCTCGGCGCCGTCCTCGCCCACCGGGTCACCGACCAGATCACGCGTGACCTGACCGCCGCCGGGATCCCCGCCTCCGGCGCCGGCGGCGACAGCAACCTCAACATCACCGCGCTGCCCGACGGGATCCAGCACATCGTGCGGGCCGCGTACGGCGACGCCACCGGGCACATCTTCCTCATCTCGGCCGCCATCGGGGTGGTCGGCGTCATCGCCGCGCTCCTGCTCCGGCCGGTGACCCTGCGGACCAGCCTCGACCTGCCGGACGCCGCCACGACGACGGCGGTCGGCGCCGACGCGGTCGACGGGGCGCCCGCGTTCGACCAGGTCTCCGTCGACCCCGCGCCGAGGGGGACGCCCGACCGGCGCTGACGTCCGACCGCAGCGGGCCGCCACCGTCTGGAGACGGTGGCGGCCCGATCCACCCGGCGACAGTGACTGAATCGAGGCGCCTGTGGAGATCGCCGAGCTGGCGGTGCCGCAGCCGGTGGCACCCGGCCGGCGGGCCGCTCCGGCCCGCCGCGCGGCGCGCGAGCTGCTGCTCGTCGCCACGCTGTTCCTGCTCTACAAGGTGGCGCGGATGGCGGTGGCCGGTCGGGTGTCGACCGCGCTGGCCAACGGCGAGTCGGTCTGGCACATCGAGCGGCTGTTCCACCTGCCCGACGAGGCTGCCGTCCAGCATCCGCTGCTCGCGCACGACCTGGTGGCGCACCTGGCCAACGGCTACTACGCGTACGTGCACTTCCCCACCACGGTGATCACCCTCGGCTGGCTCTACGTGCGACACCCGGCGCACTACCTGTGGACGCGTCGCGTGCTCGCCTGTCTCACCGCGGCGGCTCTGGCCCTGCACCTCCTGGTCCCGCTGGCGCCGCCCCGGCTGACCGCGCTGACGGGCCTGGTGGACACCGGCCGCCGGTTCGGGCCCACCGTCTACGGTCCACCCGACACCGACACCCTCAGCAACCAGTACGCCGCCATGCCGTCCCTGCACGTCGGGTGGGCGCTGGTCGTGGCCGTCGCGCTCGTCGCGGTGACCCGCGGGCGCCTCCGGTGGCTGTGGCTGGCCCACCCGCTCGTCACCCTGCTGGTCGTCGTGGCCACCGGCAACCACTACTGGCTCGACGGTGTGGTGGCGGCACTGATGCTCGGGGTCGTCCACCTGGTCCTGCCCACGCCCGCCGAGCGACCCGAGCCTCCTTCCAAGCCCCAAGCCACCGCGGCAACGAAACGAGACCTCAGCCCACCGGTACGCCGTACTCGCGCTCGGTGAACAGGTCGACGTCCCGCGGGCCCAGTTTGGCGACCCGGCGCGCGTGCAGGGCGAGCTGCCGACGTGCCTCGCCGAGGCGGCGGCTGGCGATCGTCATCTCGTCGGACGACTCGAACGGCTCCGTACCGCTGGCCCGCAGCGCGGCGGCCAGCACCCCGTTGAACGCGGTCATCAGCCCGTTGGTCAGCGCGATGCCGTCCTGGTCCCCGCGCGTCCAGATCTCCGACCAGGCGGCCTCCACCGTGACCATGTCCCGGGCCAGCCAGTCGTGCAGCATCATCGGCCCCACTGGCTTGTGCCCTCCGAGCAGGTCGTTACCCGCCTCCGGCAGGCCCGACCGCCAGTACCCGGTCTGCCGCAACGCCTCGGCCTTGTGGGCGAGGCGTAGAGCGCCGGACAGAACCAGGACGTACGCCCGCTGAAGCTCGGCCCGCTCGCGCTGCCGCCGCCTGATCCGACCGTGCACCCACACCACGAACAGCGATGCGAAGGCGGTGATCGCGGAGCCGAGCAGGGCGGCCAGGGTTGAGTTCACGCCGACATGATGCCTGCCGCCGCTTGGCGTCGCCGCGCGGGCTCACCCCGGCTCGGGAGCCTTCCCGAGCCGGGCCACGCGGCGTAGTGGATTGGTCGCGGCCGCCACACGCCGCGAGCCGGGGGTGGCGGCCGCGGGACCTCAGCGGTAGCCGGCGGCGACGATGTTCGCCTGCACCGCGTTCTCGGTCGCGTCGGACGGGTAGCCCGCCACCATCGCGCCCTCGTAGAAGGTTCCGACGCTCTGGTTGGAGTTGTCGATGCAGCAGTCGCCACCACTGCCCAGGATGATGGCGCCCTGCTTCCGCATCGGGTTGTAGCCCGAGGGCAGCGAGCCGTCCCAGAGCGTGTAGAGGTTGCCGGACTGGGAGTTGCTGCCCTTGATGGCGAAGCGCGTCGTACCGTTGTTCTTCAACGTAGCGGTGACGAACTTGCTGGTGAACGCCCGCTGGTTCGGGTTCCACGAGCTGCTGCCGCCCGGGAACAGACCCCACTCCAGATCCGCCTGGACCCAGGGACCGCTGCCGGAGCAGCCGCCGAACCAGCAACTCGTTCCGAAGTAGATGGCGTCCATCGTGCCCCGGCCGTCGGCCCGACGGGTGGTCTCGCTGTTGCCATAGTCGAAGCAGCAGCCGCTGTTGACGTGGGTGCCGCTCGTCACCATGTACATGCCCTCCGGCGCGGCCCCGGTCGGGATGCCGGTCAGGTGCCCGTCGCGCCAGTAGCTGCTGTTGCCGTTGATGTAGAGCGAGTAGACCTTGTTGCCGCCGACAGTCAACGACTCCCTGGTCGCCACCGCGGGCTGCACGGCGCCCCCGATGCCACCCGCGCCCTGGTAGCCGAGGTTGTTTCCGCGCCCGGACTGGTCGTAGATGACCGTGATGACGCACGTGGTGTTCGCGCAGAAGCTGTCCTGGGTGGCGGAGTTGGCCCGTCCTCCGGTGCTGAGCACCCCGATGTTGCGGGTGCTGTTGTCCGAGGATCGGCGCACCTGGTAGAGCGAGCCGTTGTAGGAGGCGTACAGGGCACGGGTGGTGCTGTGCGCCGCGACGCAGGGCGTGCCACCGGCCGTGTAGATGTCGCACGGCAGGGTCGTGCTCGGCGGCGGTGTGGTGGGTGGCGGCGTGGTCGGCGGCGGTGTGGTGGGTGGCGGGGTCGTCGGGTCCACCCCTCCCGTACAGGTGGTGCCGTTCAGGGCGAAGGAGGCCGGTACGGGGTTACTGCCGGTCCAACTGCCGTTGAAGCCGAAGCTCGTGCTGCCGTTGGTGGGAATGCTGGCGTTGTAGGGGGCATTGGTGACGGTGAGTTCGCTGCCTGCCTGGGTGTAGCTGCCGTTCCACAGTTGGGTGACGGTCTGGCCGGCGGCGAAGTTCCAGGTCAGTCGCCATCCGTTGACGGCGTCGCCCAGGTTGGTGATGGTGACGTTGGCGCCGAAGCCGCCCTGCCACTGGGAGCTGACCGAGTAGGTGATTTGGCATCCGGCGGCGGCCGCCGAGGCGCCGGTCTGGGTGAGGGCGGCGCCGACGAGCACGAGTGTGGCGGCGGCGGCGATGAGCGCCGACCGCCGGTGGCGGGGTTGTCTGAGTCGCACGTGCTCTCCTCATCGGTGAGAGATTGACGATGTGCCGGGGGCCGGCCCGTTCCCCCTGCTCGGGCCCGGACTCTGAGCAGGGGGACGGCGGGACCTGGCCCGGTCTGTGGCCGCGTACGACGACACCGAGGCCGTCCGGCGCCGGGGTGAGCCGTCGGGGACGGCGTGGTCGGCGGGCCAGGCGGTTCGGTACGTGGCGTTACGGTTGCCGGTCAGCGCCGACGGTCCTGCCCGGGGACGCGGCGGTGATCGATGAAGTGGCCGTGGCCTGGAATCGTCCGGCCCTCGGCGCGGGTCGCCCGGTGGTGATCCCGGGCCGTCCCGTGCCGGCCACGCTCCACCCGCCCCACGCCGCGAACGATGTCGACCGCACAGCCGGGACCAGCAATGACAGGCCCTTCGTGACGGTCAGATTACGCTCAGATATCGACGGTCGTCGGCTACGTTAGCGTTAACAGGATGGCATGTCCATAGACGACCGTGGGTATTCGCTCGCACCGACCCGGGCGCCCTTGGTGCCGTCGGGCCAGCCAGCTCTGCTCACCGTACGGTCAGAGTGGCCAGTGCTGGGAGACGATGTCGATGGCGGCCCTGACCGCCTCCGCCAGCGTGCCGCCGACCGTGGCCAACGCGGCAAGTGTCTCCAACGACGTCAGCACCGGCTTGGGATCCGGCTGCCGTTGCTCGCGTGCGACCTCGATCGCGGTCACCTCGCGGCCGGCGCGATCCGGGTCCTGGAAGTCGGCGACATGCTCCTTC
The DNA here is from genome assembly GCF_042872475.1 of Micromonospora sp. NPDC005252. NCBI lineage: Bacteria > Bacillati > Actinomycetota > Actinomycetes > Micromonosporales > Micromonosporaceae > Micromonospora > Micromonospora sp. NPDC005252. Next base: position 115,967 of record NZ_JBIAKN010000004.1, read on the forward strand.
AGGGTGCGCAGCAGCGCGTCGAACCGCTCGGCGAGGTCGTTGGTCCCGTTGTACTGGACCATGGTGACGTTGTCGCTGGCCATCGCCTGTTGCCCACCATGGATCGTGTTGTGGAACACGATCGACCGGGCCGGCTGATCCGGGTCCGCCATCGAGGGCCTCCTAGGTGTGCTGTTCGAACGTGACATTGGAGCTGGCGAACGCCTGCTGACCGCCGAAGATGGTGTTGACGTTGCCGAAGATGTTCTGGACCTCGGACGCGCGCTGCACCAGATCGCCGGTGTCCAGGCCCCGCTCGGTCAGGAACGACACGACCGCCTCCAGCACGGCCCGCTCCAGCAGCTTGGTGTACTTCCACTCGTCGAGCAGCTGCAGGTGCTTGACCGCGGTCCGCTCGGCGACGAGCTGACGCACACTGACCCGGGCGCCGTAGTCGTGCGTCCGGAACTGCTCGCTCGCGGCGAGCGCGTCGTCCATCCGGGTCTTCATGCCCCGATCGTGCCGCAGTCGCTTGATGAGGTGCCAGCCGCTGAGCACCGAGTCGGTCACCATGTTCGCCAGCACGTCACGCACGATCCGGACCATCGACTGCTCGGGCCGCAGCCGATCGACCACCGCGTACCGGGCCTCGATGGGGGGCATCACCGTGGTGACGAACTCGACGTAGAGCAACCCGCCCTCGACGGCGGCGTGCACGAACGCGGAGATGTCGATGCCGAGGTTCTGCTCGGGCAGCACGAGCCGTCCGTCGGCGGTGTGCAGGGGCTTGCCGGCGCCGCTGACCACGATCCGGTCGTAGTAGCGCAGGCCGCCCTGCGGATGCCGGACGATCACGTCGATCACCTCTTCCGAGGCGCGGCTGCGCGGCATCCCGGTCACCGGGTCGAGCAGCGGGTCACCCTGCCGGCGTACCCCGTCGGCGACGATGTGCGGCACCAGGGAGAGCCCGGGCACCCGGACGGCGCGGGGCAGCGGATCCTCCCGCATCCGCCGGATCGCCGCCCGGACGTGCGCGGTCAGCGCAGGCCCCAGCTCCGCCTGGTCGATCGGCGAGGCATCCGGGCTGCCGTCGCGGCCGGCGGCCCGGCCGGGCGCGGGCCGCACCGGAATGGCGTACGACCAGCCGTGCTCGGCCGCACCGCAGCCCAGGAAGGGGTCCCGTTCCTGGACGGTGATGTTGCCGTACTGGGCGCGGGCCACCAGGTCGAGCCGGCGGGCCACCCGTTCGTTGGGCAGGGTCGGCAGGACCGGTGGGATGCCGGGGCGCAGCTCGTCGGTCAGGATCTGGTGGGTGGTGCGCTCGAACCGGACGAGGACGGCGAGGGTGGCGACACCGAGCAGGAGGGGCATCCAGGCCAGGAAGCCGAAGAGGCCGGCCGTCATCCTGGCCTGCAGCGCCTCGACCAGTGAGTCGGCGCTGAGGTCGGGGCCGGTGCCCAGCAGGGAGCCGGCGAAGAACTCGAGGCCGCTAGACACAGTGAACAGAGGCAGCACGAGCGCCAGGCCGCCACTGCACAGCACGATGGTGATCAGCGTGCCGTACAACAGGACGCGGACGGGCAGGGACAGCTGGCGCGACTCCCGGGACCGGGCCAGCAGCACGGTGAACCCGAGCACCACCCAGCCCACGGTGGCGGTGATCGAGGTCAGCAGACCGATGACGAGCAGCCCGAACAGGATGCTGTCACGGACCAGGTAGCGGTGCTGTGCCCGGAAGCAGTGCCGGACGACCGCGTTGAGGTCGAAGCCGAACGAGAGCGCGACGGCACGCCGCTCGTCCTCGATCACCTCTCTGATCACCGTCTCGGCGTACTTCTGGTCGAGGTAGGCCGCGCCACACAACTGCCGGGTGGTGTCGGACAGCCGCGGTGGCACCTGGTACGACGGGAAATCGAAGTGGTCGGTCTGCGGCGCCTCGGTCACCGTCACGTCGTCATCTCCCGGCTCCCTAGATTTCCTTGCTGGTGCGGGTGGGCAACCCGCATGAGGTGGCGATCGGGTTCCACCGGCGCAGAAACTCGTTCTTGGCCTTCTGGGACTGCTCGGAGAGTTGGTTGCCCCGCCGCCAGTTGGCGTCGAGCGAGCAGCCGGAGCTGATGGAGCGTCGCGTCCAGGCGGCGTAGGCCGCGTCGGCGTCCCCGGCGTACGTGAAGGCGGAGACCAGGTGGGATCGCATCGCCGGCCCGTCGGTGAGCGCGTCGACGGTCAGTGCCTCGGCCTGGTCACGCTGGGTGCGGCGTTGGCGTGTCACGCCGTCCAACAGGCCGAGCGAGCGGTTCAGGTCGCGGCACTCTCCCACGGCCGCGATGGCGATGGCCAGGTCGCCGCGCGAGGCGATCGACTCCGACAGCAGCGCGTCCACCGCCTGGGCCTGCGTACGCCGCCGGGCATCCGGATCGTCGCTCACCGTCGGCGTCGGCGTCTCCGGGCCGGGCGTCGTCGTCGGGACCGGGTCGGGCGTCGGCGGCGTCTCGGTGGGCACCTCGTCGTCGGCGGTCGGGGTCGCCGAGGTGGACGTCGCCTCGGAGACGGCGGCGGACAGCGGCACTGTCATGCCCGCGACGAGCGCCACCGCGACGGTCACCACGACCGTGGGCACCAGAAGCTGGAGCCCTCGCCTCAGGTCACCGTCACGGCCGTCACCCCGGGCCGCGCGCGCCCACAGGTAGCCAGGTGACTCGGGTACGCCCCGGACGGCCGTCAACAGGTAGATGGCCACGGCGAGCGCGGCGAGCACGTAGTGCCACAGGGCCAGTCGACCCGGCACCTCGGACGGCTCCTGGGCGCCCCGGGCGAGCGCGACGAGCAGCAGCACCAGCGCCCAGCCGGCGAACAGCACCGCACACACCAGCAGGTCCCACAGCGGGGGTGGCAGGGCCGCCCCCGACATCGCGCCCGAGGCCCCGCCGACGACGGGCGACACCCCCGGCGGTTCGGTCGCGAAGGGTGTCGCGCTGGGCGGCTCGGTCGTGAAGGGTGTCGCGCTGGGCGGTTCGGTCGCGAGGACGGTCGGGCCGGGCGGCTCGGTGGTCGGGTCGGGAGGCTCGGTCGCGACGGAGAACGCGCGGGGCGGAGACTCCTGCTGCGGCACGGCGGCGCCGGGCAGGGCCGAACCGCACCGTTGGCAGGTGGGGAGCGCCGCATCGGTGTCGGCCCCACAGGTGACGCAACGCATCGATCACCGCCTTCCCCGGCAGGCGCTTGTCACGGTGGACCTTAGCGACGAGATCGATGTCCGACATCCTCCACCCGGGCCCGCGTCGGGGATCGCGGATATCCGACAGTCCCCAGTGGAGCTACCGGCCCGGGTTGGCGAAAAGCGCCGAGCGGAAACGGCGGAAAGTGGCCCTGCCGGCGTCGGCCGGCGGTCAGCGGGCCTCGGGTACGGCCATCTCGCCGAGCAGCGACCAGTCCTGCTGCGGGACCGTGGCGTTGACGATGCGCGGCGTCTCGGCCAGGTGCGGCGGCAGCGTCTCCTGCGCGGCGCGGAAATGGGCCGACTGGACGTGGGCCGCGCCTGCCTCGTCGTCGCGGAAGGCCTCGACCAGGACGTACTCGGTCGGGTCGTCCAGGCTGCGGGACCAGTCGAACCACAGGCAGCCCGGCTCGGCGCGGGTCGCCTCGGTGAACGGGGCGGCGATCTGCGGCCACTGGTCGGCGTGCTCGGGCAGCACCCGGAATTTCGCGGTAATGAAGATCATGGGCTTAAGGCTACCCAGCGGTCGTCGACCGAGTGCTCAGGACGCCTCACGGACGCGCAGATCGGCCAGCCACACCTCGGCCAGGTCGCTGAGCGCGACGCCGAGGACCTCGCTGAGGCAGACCACGGTGCCGAACGCGGGTGCCGGAAGCCGGCCCACCTCGATCTTGCGCAGCGTCTCCGGTGACATGCCGGCCGCCAGGGCCACCTCGACGAGACTGCGGCTGCCCCGTGCGACCCGAAGCGCCGCTCCGAGGCGTTGCCCCGCGGCGATCTGTTCCGGTGTGAGGGGTGGGCGGACCATGTGAGCAGGATAGATGCGTCCGCGCGGACCGGCAATGTCGACCCGCCGACCCCTCGGGCCAACGTGGTATAAATATACCGCACCGGAGACGGAAGGGTTGATCGTGATCGAGCTGAAAACCGCCGCGGAAGTCGATCGAATGGCCGTGACCGGCCGGTTCGTCGGCGAGCTGCTGGCCGAGCTGCGTGCGGTGGCCGCCGCAGGGGTCAACCTGCTGGACCTGGAGCACCACGCCCGCCGCCGAATCAGGGAGCGGGGCGCCGAGTCCTGCTACTGGGACTACACGCCGTCGTTCGGTCGCGGCCCGTTCCGCAACGTCCTGTGCCTCTCGGTCAACGACGCCGTGCTGCACGGTCTGCCGCACGACTACGTCCTGCGCGACGGTGACCTGCTGAGCATCGACATGGCGGTCGGGATCGACGGCTGGGCCGCCGACTCCGCGCTGTCCGTCGTCGTCGGCACCCCCGACCCGGCGGATCTGAAGCTGATCGAGGCCACCGAGGTCGCGCTGGCGGCCGGCATCGACGCCGCGCGGCCGGGCAACCAGCTCGGCGACATCTCCGCCGCCATCGGCGAGGTCGCCCACCGCTACGGCTACCAGGTCAACGACGAGTTCGGCGGGCACGGCATCGGCCGCACCATGCACGAGGCCCCGCACGTGCCCAACAACGGCCGACCCGGGCGGGGCATGAAACTCAAGCCCGGCCTGACGCTCGCGATCGAGCCGTGGTTCTGCCGTAGCACCGGCAAGATCAAATTCGACCAGGACGGCTGGACGATCCGGTCCGCGGACGGCTCGCGCTCGGCCCACTCCGAGCACACTGTCGCGGTCACCGAGACCGGCCCCCGGGTGCTGACCCACCGCCCCGACCAGGGCGTACGGCCGGACAGCCGCAGCGGGCAGTCGGCCGCGACGTCCTGAGGCGTACCGCCGCGGAGCGTGCGGGCCGTCGGCCTGCGGTGCCTGCGCAGTTTCATGCCGGCTCGATCGGGATCGTGACGGTGACCCGGGTCGGGCCGCCGACCGGGCTGTCGACCGACAGGCGGGCGTCGATGGCGTCGAGGCGACCGATGATGCCGCGCAGGCCGGTGCCGCGGCCCGGGTCGGCGCCACCGGAACCGTTGTCGTCGACCTGGATCCGTAGCATGTCGCCGGCCTGGTCGAAGGTCACGCACGCCGCCGTGGCGCCGCTGTGTTTCGCCACGTTGGCCAGGGCTTCGGCCACCGCGAAGTACGCCGCGGTCTGCACCGCCGGTGGGAGCTGCGCGGGCGGGTCGCCGGTGACGGTGACGGGCACGGCGAGGTCGAGCGCCAGGGCGCGGACGGCGTCACCGAGGCCGCGGTCGGCGAGGACCGCCGGGTGGATGCTCTGGGTGACGGTGCGAAGGTCGTCGAGGGCGGCGGTCGCCGTGGCGCGGGCCTCCGCCAGCAGCTGCGCGGCACCGTCGACGTCGCGGCGCAGCAGGTCCCCGGCCAGGCCGAGGGTCAGCGCCAGGGACACCAGGCGGGCCTGGGCCCCGTCGTGCAGGTCGCGCTCGATCCGTTTCAGCTCGGCCGCCTGCTGGTCCACGGCGCTGCGGCGGGAACGGGTCAGCGTGGCGATCCGCTCGGTGAGCTCCCGCTCGCGGGCGCCGGGAGGGCGACTGACCACCCAGGCGTGCAGCCCGACGATCGTCGCCAGGCCGAGCAACGTCCAGGCCGGCCAGAAGTAGCCGCCACCGGTGAGCACCCAGACGCTGAGGTCGGCGCACCCGATCAGGGCGCACGCGGCGACGTCGAGGGCGAGCCAGAGACGCCGGCCCGGTGGCACCCGCAGTGCCCGCCGCAGCAGGAGCCGGCCGAGCAGGACGATGCCGACCCCGAAGTACACCCACCGGGGCCAGAACACGCCACGGCCGGTGACCAGCCAGGCGACCGTGGCCGCGACGCAGAGCGCCCCGGCCACGGTCCTGCGGGTGATGGCGGTCATCGGCGGGTGGTGCGGTAGGTGATGCGTCGCAGCAGCGTCTCCGCCGGCCCCCGGTGACCGGTGACGCTCAGCGTCCAGGCGGCGGCGAGCGAGACCAGCCAGGTGACGACCGCCACGCCGGCGGCCGCGTACGTGCCCTCCAGGTGCAGCGCCCACGGCGCGAACAGCGCCAGCCACACCGCGGACTGCAACAGGTATCCGCTCAGCGACCGTTGCCCGAGCGCGACCACCGGGGCGAGCAGGGCGCGGCCGCGGCGGGCACGGTCGAGTCGCGGTGCCAGCAGGCCGAACAACGCCACGTAGCCGGGCCCTCCGTACTCGCCGCTCACGGCGTGGACGAGTGCCATGGTCCCGACCGTAGCGGCGTCGACGTGCACGGCACCAGCGGCGATGAGCGCGTAGGGGAGCGCGCCGACGACGGAGATGCCGAGGCAGCCGACGGCGACGCGGCGCAGCAGCACGCGGTGCGCGGCGGGGTTCTCCAGGATGCGGTGCCGGGCCGCCCAGATACCCAGCCACACGATGACGATGAACGGGAGCACGGTGGCGGTGTGGACCGGCCACTCGGCGAGGCGGTCGAGGATGGACTGGCCGTACGACGATGCGGCGAGCGACGGGTTCGGCGTGTTGGTGAGGACGGCGTTGCCGCCGCGCGCGCCGACGAGCGCGGTCACCGCCAGGACCCCGGCGTACGCGGTCTGGATGCCCCAGAGCCACAGCACGACGCGGTGGAACCGGTCGCCGCGGCGCAGCAACAGCAGGGTGGCGGCGATACCGACGATGCCGTACGCGCCGAGGAAGTCCCCGAAGTACAGCAGCGTCGCGTGGCACAGGCCGAAGACGATCAGGGCGGCGTTGCGCCGCAGCAGGATCCGCCGTGCGCCCTCGCCCTGTCGTCGGGCGATCTGCACGAGGCCGTACCCGAACATGACGGCGAAGACCGGGTAGGCGCGGCTGTCGACGAACGTCGCCAGGACGGCGTTGACGACGCGCTGCGCGCCGTGCGGCGTGCCGTCCAGGCCGGGCTGGCCGGCGAACGCGGCGTTCGCGGCGTTCGCGAGCGCGATGAACAGCAGCATGGCGCCCCGGGCGAGGTCGGGGGCGAGGGCGCGGTCGGTGCGGGGGACGGGGCCCGGTTGGAGGGCCGTCGTGCTGACGGTTGCGGTCATGGTCTCAGGCTCGCCGCTGGCGCGACGCGTTTCGAGGAGCCTGGAACCCCTCCCGCGGTGGTGCCAGTACCCCTATGCGTCGAGGTAGGCGAGGACGGCGAGGACTCGCCGGTTGTCGTCCTCGGAGGACTGCAGCCCGAGTTTGGCGAAGATGCTGTTGGTGTGCTTGGCGACGGCCTTCTCCGTGATGAACAGGGCGGCGCCGATGGCGGCGTTGGACCGGCCCTGCGCCATCTGCCCGAGCACCTCCCGCTCGCGAGGGGTCAACCGGTCCAGGGGCAGCACCCGGGTCCGGCTGTCGAGCAGCTTCGCCACCACTGTGGGGTCGAGCGCGGTGCCGCCCGCGGCGACCCGGCGGACCGCGGCGACGAACTCGCCGAGGTCGGACACCCGGTCCTTGAGCAGGTAGCCGATCCCGCCGTGGCCGTCGGCGAGCAGTTCCCGCGCGTACAGTCGCTCCACGTATTGAGAGAGCACCAGCACCGGCAACCCCGGCACCTCGGCCCGTGCCGCGAGCGCGGCCCGCAGACCCTCATCGGTGTACGACGGCGGCAGCCGCACGTCGACCACGGCCACGTCGGGGCGCCGCGTGACGAGTTCGGTCAGCAGATCCGGCCCGGTGCCCACGGCGGCGACCACCTCGAAGCCGTGGGCCTCCAACAGCCGGATCAACCCGTCCCGCAACAACACGAGGTCTTCCGCCACCACCACCCGCACCCGGCAACGGTAGCGGGCCCGCCGCCGGGTGTGGGTACGCGTCAGCGCAGGCCGGCGAAGAGGTCGTCCTCGGGCACCGGCGCGCCCGTGGTGTCCCGCACCCGGACGAAGGTCTCCCTGCCCATCAGCTCGGTGAACCGCTCCGGGCCCAACTGGAGGAAGAAGATGTTCTCGGTCTGGCTGGCGTGCGCGGCCAGGGCCTCGAACTTCTGCGCGCCGTAGCTCCGGGTGTCGACCCAGGTGGTGATCTCGTCGTCGGGCAGCCCCAGCTCGGGCTGGTCGGACGACGGGTCCGGCTCGGCCCACTCGACGCCGAGCTCCTTCATGATCCGGCCGAACTCCGCGAACGCCGTCCGCGGCACGGTGGTCCAGTAGACCTTCGCGGGGATGTCGGTCTGCGCGACGGCGGCCATGGTGATGCGATGCGCCTGGATGTGGTCCGGGTGGCCGTAGAAGCCGTTCTCGTCGTAGGTCACGATGACGTCCGGCTGGTAGCGGCGGATCAGGTCGGCGAGCCGGTCCGCGGCCTCGGCCACCGGCGTCGTCCAGAAGGAGCCGGGCTGGTCGTTCGTCGACCAACCCATCATCCCGGAGTCGGCGTAGCCGAGCGTCTCCAGGTGGGTGACCTTCAACGTCGCGCAGCTGTCCTCCAGCTCGGCCTGACGCATCGCCACGACGGCGGCCGGGTCGTGGCCGGGCTCACCGGGCTTCGCCCCGCCGGGGCCGTCTCCGCATCGCCCGTCGGTACAGGTCACGAGGACCGTGGTGACACCTTCGGCCGCGTACCGGGCGAGGACGCCACCGGTGCTCGTCGCCTCGTCGTCGGGGTGCGCGTGCACCGCCATCAGGGTCAGGGATCGCTCAGCCATGTCATCACCCTACGACCAGCGCGGCGACCACACGGGAAGTGTCCTGTTCGCGGACGCATTCTAGCGATCCGCTCACCGGCGCTGCTGTTCTTGCGCAACTCGCTGTCCGGCGGCTCGTGGATTCCTACGATTTCGGGGCTGGGCCGGTGGTCCGGAGCCGCGTTTCGACAGCCGGAATCAGCCGAGGAAGGGGACCGGTTCGATGGCACTGTTCGATGACGTGCGACAGATCGACGCCGGGGTCCTGAACGTCGGATACGTGGACGCCGGCCCGGCCGACGGCGCTCCCGTGATCCTGCTGCACGGCTGGCCGTACGACATCCACAGCTTCGTCGACGTCGTACCGCTGCTCACCGACGCCGGCCACCGGGTCGTCGTGCCGTACCTGCGGGGTCACGGCACGACGCGGTTCCGATCCGACGACGCCGTCCGCAACGGCGAGCCGGCCGCCATGGGGCTCGACCTCATCGCCCTCATGGACGCCCTGGGCATCGACAGCGCGAAGCTGGCCGGGTTCGACTGGGGTGCGCGTACGGCCGATGTCGTGGCCGCGTTGTGGCCTGAGCGCTGTTCCGGTCTGGTGTCGGTCAGCGGTTACCTGATCGACGGCCAGGAGTCGGGCCGGACGCCGCTGCCGCCGAAGGCCGAGTTCGCCTGGTGGTACCAGTTCTACTTCGCCACCGAGCGCGGCCGGCAGGGGTACGACCGCAACCGCCGCGACTTCGCCCGGCTGATCTGGCAGACCGCATCGCCGCGGTGGATGTTCGACGAAGCGACCTTCGAGCGCAGCGCCGCCGCGTTCGACAACCCCGACCACGTCGACGTCGTGATCCACAACTACCGGTGGCGGCTGGCCCTCGCTGAGGGTGAACCGCAGTACGACGAGGTGGAGAAGCGCCTGGCCGGCAAGCCGAAGATCTCGGTGCCCAGCATCACCCTGGAGGGTGACGCCAACGGCGCTCCCCACCTGGACCCGAGTGTCTACGGCAAGCAGTTCGCCGGCCGGTACGAGCACCGGACCGTCGGCGGCGGCGTCGGGCACAACCTGCCCCAGGAGGCGCCGCGGGCCTTCGCCGACGCGGTCCTGGAGGTCTGAGCCCGCTGCGCTACGGGCGTTCGGTGCGGGTCGGGTCGCCCCGCACGAGGTCGTCGTGGATGCGCCAACGGGCGGTGGTGACCGCGCGGCGGGCCGCCTCGTCGCCGCGCTCGACACGCTGGCGCAGCAGCTCAAGGGCGATGCGCCGGTTCAGACTGAACTGCCGTTCGTCGTCCACCACCACGACCAGGCCCGAGGGGCGGTGGGTGGCGCGTACCGCAGTGCTGGCCTTGTTCCGGTGCTGGCCGCCGGGACCGCCGGTGCGGCAGCCGACGATGTCGACGTCGGCCTCGGCGAACGTCGTCGGCGGCGCGTCGCTCGGCGGCGGTTGCGCGGTCACGTACCAGTTCTTTCGACCGGCGCTCGTCCGGTAGGGGCTGGGCGCATGCCAGCACAGCGTCCCCGTCCAGGAGGCGGCGAACGCCTCGACGTCGGCGCCGGACAGCCGAATCAGCACCGACCGGTAGGTGCCAGGACGGTCACCGGGCACCGCGTGGACCCGCTGGACGGTCACGCCCTGCCGGGTGGCGTCAGCCTCCAGGCGGCGCAACAGGTGGGCCAGCGCCCACGCGCACTCCCGCGGCCCACGGCCAGCGGACAGCAGCAGCTGCGCGCTCACGACCGACCCCGCCCGCGACGCTTGTCGCGCCGGTCCGACCTCGGCGCGGCCCCGACATCCGGCGTCTTGTAGGTGACCAGGGGGATCGTGGTGGCCACCGGCGTGGCGAGCCGGTGCTCGACGAGATCGCCGATCACCTGCTCGATCCGCTTGTACGCCGTGGGCGCCTCCTCGAAGAGCAACTGGCGGTCGCCGCACACCACCAGGGAACCCACCGGGGTACGCCGCAACTCCTCGACCGTGTGCTTGGCCCGGCCCCGGCGCAGCGCGTCGGCGCGGGACATCTTCCGGCCCGCGCCGTGCGCCACCGAGTGGTTGGCGTCCGCCCCGGCGTGGGCGGCCACCAGGTACGACGCGGTACCCCGCGTACCGGCGACGAGCACGTCGCGGCCGTCACCGGGCGCCGCCCCCTTGCGGTGCAGGTAGACGCCGTCGCGTACCTCGACCAGGTTGTGGCACTCGTCGACGACCGGCTCGGTCGGCTCGGCCCCCAGGGCGTACGCGACCCGGGCGGCCAGCAGCCGCCGGTTGAGCGAGCCCCAGCGCACCGCCTCGTCGTGCCGGGCCAGGTACGCGGCCGGGTCGGGAGCGGGGCCCGCCCCGTGCATCTCGGTGTGCGTGCGCAGGATCCGCTCACCCAGGCCCCGCGAGCCGCTGTGCACGACGAGGACGAGGTCACCGGTGGCCAGCCCGAGTCGGTGCGCGTGCTCGGGTGCGAAGACGGTGTCGACGCGAGCCAGCTCGACGAAGTGGTTACCGCGGCCGACCGTACCGAGACCGTCCCGGTGGCCGGCGGGAACGTCGCCCGCGACGACGGTCCAGGCCGGATCGTCGGCGTCCCGCTCGGGGTCGAGCGCGCGGTCGAGGTCGGGGAACCGGGCAGCCAGCCGCTCGGGTACGACGCGCCGGAGTCGAATGGGGAACACCGCGATGCCGCAGCCGATGTCCGAGCCCACCAGGAACGGGTACAGCACGGTCGACGCCATGGCCGCGCCGATGGGGGCGCCCTTGCCCGGGTGCAGGTCCGGCATCCCGGCAACGTGGACCATGCCGTCGAGGGCGGCCACCTGCCGGCACTGGTCGAGCGCGGCGGACTCGATCCAACTCGCGGGGGACGCGAACACGGCAATGGTGGCCGGGGCGGACGGGGACGAAGACTCCCGAGGGGAGTGGTGCTCAGACAACGACGCTCACTTCTCGCTGAATCGCAAGGGGACGGACGGCGGTACGGCACCGAGCGGCGCGAAGCGGCCTCGGCGCGGTGCTCAGGTGGTGTCCGTCAGTACGTCATGGGCACCACTCTGGCGACGCCCGTCGTGCGCGGCAAGCGATTATCGACGGGGGGCCCGGCACGCGGCCGGCCTGTCCCGGCAGCAGCTGGTGAGGCCCGCTCGACGCTGCGGCGTACGCTGCCGCGATGCGAGCCCGGCGGCCCTGGACGACTGGCTGGCCGGCCTGCCGAGGCGCTGAACCTCGCGGACGGCCCGATGACACCTCAGCGCAGCCGGTGCTCCGGCCGGGTCGCGCGACCCAGCACGCACGGCGAGGAGGGGCTGGAACTGCCGGCCGGGAACCGGAAGCGACGCAGCTCGTCGATGGCGAACCCGGCCGCCTCGATGGCGGCCGTGGTGTCGCGGCCGGTGTGGCAGCCGCCGAACAGTTTCGGCCAGAGCGTGGCGTCGGAGAACCGCTGGACCCGACGGAGGCGACCGGGCTCCTCGGCGGCGACGTGCTCGAAGAAGCGCAGCTGCCCGCCGGGGCGCAGCACACGGTGGATCTCGGCGAGCGCGGCGGCCTGGTCCGGCACGGTGCACAGCACCAACGCGACCACGACCGCGTCGAATTCGCCATCGGCGGCGGGCAACGCCTCGGCCAGGCCGTCGACGACCGTGATCGGCACCGGCGCGGCCGGGGCCGCCCGGACGGCGGCGGCACGCAGGCGGCGTTCCGGCTCGACCGCGACGACCTCGGTCACCGTCCGCGGGTAGTGGGCGAACATGCGCCCGTTGCCGGCGCCGACCTCGAGCACCCGGCCGGTCAGGCCGGCGACCAGGTCGCGGCGGAACTCGGCGGTGCCGGCGCGATCCATGGCGACGCTGAGCCTTTCGTACACCCGCGCGAACACCGGGTGGGACACCGCAGCCACGTCGACCTCCAGCCTCTGACGATCAGGATTCCGGGCAGCGACCACAATCATGGGCGGTGATGTCAACCGCGCCGGTGTGGCGCGCTCCGTGGGCTGGTTCTGCCCTGCGATTCCGCGCACCGGACGGAGACGGGAAGTGGCCCGATCAGCGTCACTCGGGCGGCGCGTGCCGCAGGCGTTGCGCCAACTCCAGCCGCCAGACCAGGCCGATCGCGACGACCGGCACCAGCGCGAACACCGCCAGCACCCGGCACAGGGACTTGACCATGGCCTCCGAGCGGGGGTTCGCCGGACGCATCCAGATCGCCACGTTTACCAGCAGGAACGGCAGCAGAAGGCACCCGCAGCTCCACGATGTCGCCGAGGGTGTCGGGCCCGCTCACCCGCGCTGATCCATCCGCCGTCGCCCCCCGAGGCGTCCGACCGCCCGGCGCCGGCGATCCAGTCGCGGGTGGCCCCACCACCCGCGTGGCAGACCGGGGTCTACCCCGCCCGGACGCGCCCAACCCCGCAGGCGACGCGCCGCACCGCACGGGTGACCCCTATGCGGTCCCGGCGCTCCCGGCCACCTGTCTGCGGTACGTCCGCGGCGAGACGCCGGTGACACGTTTGAAGGCCACGCTGAGGGCGCTCTCCGAGCCGTACCCGACGGCCAGGGCGATGGTGGCGACGGTGTCCGAGCCGCGGCGGATGCGGTCCGCCGCGAGTTCGATCCGCCATCGCGTGAGGTACTCCAGCGGGCCCACGCCGACGACCTGCCGGAAGCGGGCGGCGAGCGTGGAGCGGGAGACGGACGCGGCGCGGGCGATCTCGTCCACCGTCCACGACTGCGCGGGCCGCCCGTGCATCGCCCGCAGCGCGGGAGCGACCACCGGGTCGGCGAGCCCGGCCAGCCAGCCGGACGTGTGCTGCGGACCGCGGGCCAGGTGCAGCCGCAGCACCTGGATCAGCAGGACGAGCGCCAGGTGTTCGGCGACGAGTCGCGATCCGAGCTGTGCCTGCCGCAGCTCGCTGTCGATCTCGTCGAGCGCCCACCGGATGGTGGCGGCCGCGGGGGTGTCGGCGGGCACGTGGATGATCGGCGGAAGGCTGTCCAACAGGAGACTGCGACCCCGGTCGCCCAGGGAGAACGCGCCGCCGATGAGGAACATGTCGTCGCCGTCGCCCGCGTGCGCCACGCCGTCGGCAGCGGCGGCGAAGATCGGGTACGCCGGCTGGACCGGCGCGTCGGCGTCACTGAAGAGCGTGTAGGCCACCGGCCGGGTCAGCAGGTAGCAGTCGCCCTCGGCGAGGCCGATCGGCTCGGGCTCGCCGTCGACGAGCAGGAAGCAGCGGCCGCGCCGGATGGCGTTGAACTTCGCGCCGGCCGGTGGGTCGAACCGGACCGCCCAGCGCCCTCCGGCGACGAGGCCGGCGGAGACGTGACTCGTCGCACCGAGCAACGCCAGTACGTCCTCAAGGGGATCCATCCGCACCGTCCTGGACGATCACTAAAGTATCGCGAATCCTAGACTATAGGCAGTCCAGGTTCAGGTTCATAGTCTGGCTGACATGACAGCGAACCCACGCCTCACCACGTCGTTCACCGCCCGTACCACCGCCGCCGAGATCCTCGACGGCGTGGACCTCACCGGGCGCCGGATGATCGTCACCGGCGGCGCCTCCGGCCTCGGTGTCGAGACGGTTCGCGCCCTGGCCGGCGCCGGCGCCGAGGTCACCGTCGCGGTCCGTGACCCCGAGCGGGCCGCCGCGCTCGTCGCGGAGTTCGCCACCGACGCCACCCGGGGCGCCGTCCGGTCGGCCGCGCTCGACCTCGCCGATCTGGCGTCGGTCGACGCCTTCGTCGCGGCCTGGCGGGGCCCGCTCGACGCGCTGGTCGCCAACGCCGGCATCATGGCGCTTGCGACCCGGCAGCTCTCCGCGCAGGGCTGGGAACTCCAGCTCGCGACCAACTACCTGGGGCACTTCGCGCTCGCCGTCGGTCTGCACGACAACCTGCGTGCCGCCGGGGCGGCCCGGGTCGTGGTGGTCGGCTCCGGGGCGCACCTGGGCGCTCCGTTCGACGTCGAGGACCCCCAGTTCGAGCGGCGCCCGTACGACCCGTGGTCGGCGTACGGGCAGTCGAAGACCGCGGACGTCCTGCTCGCGGTCGGCATCACCCGGCGGTGGGCCAAGGACGGGATCACCGCCAACTCCCTCAACCCCGGGTACATCCACACCAACCTGCAACGTCACCTGGACGACGACATGATGCGCGCGTTCGGCGCGATGGACGAGGCGGGCAACCTCGTCGTGCCGGACCACTACAAGACGCCCGCCCAGGGAGCGGCGACCACCGTCCTGCTCGCCGCGTCACCCCTGCTCGACGGCATCGGCGGCCGGTACTTCGTCGACAACCAGGAGGCGGAGGTGGTGCCCGGCGGCCCGAACGCCACCGGCGGGGTCGCCGACCACGCAATCGACCCGGTCGCCGCGGACCGGCTCTGGGCGTACGCCGAGAAGATGCTCTCCGCGCGCTGAGCGCGACCGCCGTCGGCCGCCGGGCGCGGCGCGCTCGCGCGTGGCCGCGCCCGGCGGCCAGGATTGATCGGGGTACGGCGGGGTAGCCGCCGCCATGGTCGCTGCCGGTCGGCCCGCTACGGACGGGGGCGCCGCGGCGCGGGCCGGCGCGGGAGCGAACGCCGCTGCGCCGACGACCGTCGCCCGGCTCCGCGCCCGCCTGTGGGGCACGCTGCGGGAGCGGGCGCGGCGGGTACGGGGCGTCGGCGGCCTCGCTCTGCAGGCCGGTCTGGCTGCGGCGCTGTCCTGGCTGGTGGTGCGCCACGTGCTGCACGTCTCGCAGCCGGTGTTCGCGCCGATCTCCGCGGTCTCGACCCTCGCCGCGTCGGTCGGGCAACGGCTGCGTCGCACCGTCGAGTTGATCATCGGCGTCACCGTGGGGGTGCTGGTCGGCGACCTGCTGCTCACGGTCACCGGCACCGGGTGGTGGCAACTCGCCCTGATCGTCGTGCTGGCGATCCTCGTCGCGTTGTTCCTCGCCGGCAGCGCGGCGGCGGTGATCCAGGCCGGGGCGACGGCGGTGCTCATCGCCACGTTGAGTCCGTCCGTGCGGGACCTGGAGATTCCCCGCTTCGTGGACGCTCTCGTCGGGGGAGCGGTGGCGCTGCTGGTCACCGCCGTCCTTTTGCCGTTGAGCCCGCTGCGGGTGCTCAACCGGGCCGCGCGCCCGGCGTTGGACCTGCTCAGCACCCAGCTCGACGCCACCGCTGGCGCGCTGGCCGACCGCGACATCGCCCGTGCGCTGGCCGCCCGGACGCAGCTGCGGGAGAACAAGGACGAGCTGCGGGCGCTGGTCGAGGCGACCCAGGGGGCCCGGGAGGCCAGCACCCTCTCGCCGGTGCACTGGCATGAGCGGCACGGGCCGGTGGGCCGGTACGCGCAGGCGGCGGGACCGATCGACCGGGCGATGCGCAACGCCGGAACGCTGATCCGCCGCGCGGTGACCGTGATCGACGACGGCGAGCCGATCCCGAGGCAGCTGCCGGAGGCCGTCGCCGACCTCGCCGAGGCGGTACGCGTGCTCAAGCGGCAGTTCGCCGCCGGTCACGAACCCACCCAGGCGCGGGAGCAGGCCCTGCGGGCGGTGTGCGCCGCCGGTGACGCCTACCGGGAGGGGGTCGGTTTCTCCGGTGCCGTCGTGGTGGCGCAGGTCCGGACGACCGTCAGCGATCTGCTGGTGGCCACCGGGCTGACGCAGGAGGTCGCGAACCGGCTGGTCCGCCGCGTGTTCGGGGGGCCGGAGCGTCGCACCGGCGATCGGCGATGAAGGTCATGGCAGCACGTTGAGCCACGGCTGTTGCATCTTGAGCCAAAGTAGTGCCATGATGGTGCCATGGACTTGAGGCCGTACGTCGAGAACCTGCGCAACGAGTTCGCTGTGGCCGCCGAGGGCGTCGACCCGGAGGGTCGGGTGCTGGCCGAGCGACTCTTCACCCAACTGGAGGCGGCGACCCACCTCACCCTGCTCGAGGCGCTGTCCGACGCGGCCGACGAGATCACCCGCGATCTCGCCCCCGGGTCGGTGCACGTCCGGCTGCGCGGGCGCGAGCCCAACTTCGTGGTGACGCCCGCGAACCCGCCGGCGGACAGCACGGATGCGGTCAGCGAACCGCCTCCGGCGCCGGCGCCGCTGCTCCCGCCCGAGGGCGACGAGGGCGGCACGTCCCGGATCAACCTCCGCCTCCCCGACCATCTCAAGGCCAGCGTCGACGGGGCCGCCAGCCGGGCCGGGCTGTCCGTCAACGCCTGGCTGGTGCGAGCCGTCGCCGCCGCCGTCGCGGCCGGCGGCACGGATCGCCAGCCACCGCGCCGGCTGGAGCCGCCGCGGCCTGGCCAGCACGTCACCGGCTGGGCGCGCTGACCGCCGCGCCCCTTTCCGATTCCGCTCGCCTTCGCCACGCACCTCCCGGGAGACCACCATGCCTGTTTTCGATACGCCAGAACCGATTTCCGTCCAGGTCGAGCTGCCCGTCGGGGACGCCTGGATCGCTGCGACCGACCGCACCGACACGGTGGTGCAGGTGCGCCCCCGCGACCCGTCGAGCAAGGCCGACGTGAGCGCCGCGGAGCAGACCACCGTCGAGTACGCCGCCGGGCTCCTGCGGATCAGGGTGCCGAAGAGCTGGCGCCGATACGGCTTCGGCTCCGGCCCCTCGGTCGACGTCCTCATCGAGGTGCCGAGCGGGACACGGCTGCATGCCGAGGCGGCGTGGGCGGCGTTCCGCGGCGAGGGGCGGCTCGGCGAGTGTCGCATCAAGACCGGCAGCGGGATCCGGCTCGAGGAGACCGGGCCGTTGGAGATCGACAGCAGCCACGGCGAGGTCGCGGTGGAGCGTGTCACCGGTTCCGCCCGGGTGAAGGCCTCCTCCGGAAAGGTGCGCCTCGGCGCGGTCGACGGCACCGCGGAGATCAAGAACTCCTCCGGTGACTGCTGGATCGGCCGCAGCGGCGGTGACGTCCGGGTCAACACCGCGTACGGCGACATCACGGTGGACGCGTCGATGGCCTCGGTGGCGGCACGCACCGCGTACGGCAACGTCCGGCTGGGCGAGGTCGTACGCGGGTCGGTCGAGTCGCACACCTCGTACGGCGCGATCGAGGTCGGGGTCCGGCGCGGCACCGCCGCCTGGCTCGACGTCAGTTCCCGGCACGGGCGCGTGCACAACGCGCTCGAGTCGACCGACAGCCCGGCCGAGACCGACGAGACGGTCGAGATCCGCGCGAACACCTCCTACGGCGACATCACGATCCGCCGTGCCTGATCCGCCGCGACCCCCGACCACAAATGAGGAGACCATGACCAGCAGCAGGAAACCCGCGATCGTCACCACGGAGCTGCGGAAGTCCTACGGTGACAAGGTCGTGCTCGACGGCATCGACCTGATGATCACCGAGGGAACGATCTTCGCGCTGCTCGGCCCGAACGGCGCCGGCAAGACCACCACAGTGCAGATCCTCTCCACCCTGCTCCGGGCGGACGGCGGCCACGCCCGCGTCCTCGGCCACGACGTGACCCGTGAGCCCGACGCGGTTCGTGAGCTGATCGGCGTCACCGGCCAGTTCTCCGCCGTGGACAACCTGCTCACCGGTCGGGAGAACCTGAACCTGATGGCCGACCTGTGTCATCTGGACCGGGCGACGGGTCGGCGACGGATCGCCGACCTGCTCGGGCAGTTCGACCTCACGGAGGCGGCGGACAAGCCGGCCGCGACGTACTCCGGCGGCATGCGCCGTCGGCTCGACCTCGCGATGACCCTGGTCGGCGACCCCCGCGTCATCTTCCTCGACGAGCCGACGACCGGCCTCGACCCGCGCAGCCGCCGCGCCATGTGGCACATCATCCGGGCCCTCGCCGCCGAGGGCGTCACCATCCTGCTGACGACCCAGTACCTGGAGGAGGCCGATCAGCTCGCCGACCGCGTCGCGTTCCTCGACCACGGCCGGCTGATCGCCGAGGGCACCCCGCACGAGCTCAAGCGGCTCATCCCGGGCGGCCACGTCGTGTTGCGGTTCGCCGACCAGGAGGGGCTCGACTCGGCGGCCCGTACGTTCGCGGCGGCCACCCGGGACGACGCCGCGCTGACCCTCCAGGTGCCGAGCGACGGCGGGGTCGGTTCGTTGCGGTCCGTCCTCGACCACCTCGACCGCGACGCGATCACCGTGGCCGGCCTCGCGGTGCACACCCCCGACCTCGACGACGTCTTCCTCGCCCTCACCGGCCAACCCGACAGCCGAGCCAATCAACCCGACAGCCACCCCGCCACCCGGGCCGGGCGGTCCGGTCACGAAAGGGCCTCCGCGCGATGAGCACCCTCAACCTCGCCCTGCGCGACTCGAACACCATGCTGCGGCGCAACCTCCTGCACATGCGGCGCTACCCCTCGCTGACCCTCATGCTCGTCGGCATCCCGGTCATCCTTCTGCTGCTCTTCGTCTACGTCTTCGGCGGCACCCTCGGCGCCGGCCTCGGACCCTCCGGCGACCGCGGCGACTACGCCAACTACGTCACCCCCGGCATCCTGCTCATCACGGTGGCCAGCGCGGCGCAGGGCACCGCGATCTCGGTCGCCATGGACATGGCCGAGGGCATCATCGCCCGCTTCCGTACGATGGCGATCTTCCGGCCGTCGGTTCTCACCGGCCACGTCGTGGGCAGCGTGCTCCAGACGATGTTCAGCCTCGCGGCCGTCACCGGCGTGGCGCTGCTGGTCGGGTTCCGTCCCACCGCCAATGCCGTCGAATGGCTCGCCGCGATCGGCGTCCTCACCATGATCACCGTCGCGGTCACCTGGCTGTCGGTCGCGCTCGGCCTGGTCACGAAGAGCGTCGAGACGGCCAGCAACCTGCCCATGCCGCTGGTGCTCCTGCCATTTCTCGGCAGCGGGTTCGTCCCCACCGACTCCATGCCGACGCCGGTACGCCTGTTCGCCGACTACCAACCCTTCACCCCGGTCATGGAAACCCTCCGGGGCCTCCTGCTCGGCACCGGAATCGGCAGCAACGGGGTCCTCGCGGTCGCCTGGTGCGCCGTCATCACGGTGGCCTGCTTCCTTTGGGCCAAGGCGCTCTACAACCGCGGCCGGACCGCCTGACCCGAGGGGCCCTCGGGCCTGACCCACCCGATCCGCCTGACCCGCCCGGCCCGCCCCGGTCCGGCCCTTCGGGGCCGGGCCGGGGCGCATGATCGACCCCAGCTCGGCGATGTCGCGGTGTCCCGCCGACCGGACACCGCGACGTCGCCAACCTGGAGTCGATCACCACCGCGGGAAGGCCGCGGAGTCCCCACCCCGGCCCATGGCCGCGACGCCGGAGGGGCGGGCGCCCACGAGACGCGCTGGGTCGAGACCGTGCGCGCGGCGACCGTGAAACGTCGAATGTTATCGATAACACGATTCCCGGGCCGGGCACGCGAGGTGCACGTCGGCGACCGGAGTGCGCGCTCATGGGCTCGGCGGCGGCTGCGGCGCGGGTCATAGATCTGATCATGCGAGGGTGGCGGCCGCAGCGATGTTATCGCTGACATCGTCGACGACCCGGCCACCGTCGCGATCGGACCGTCATCCCGCCGCTCTGTGATGCGGGACCTTGCTGTCGCCCTGCCGGCTGAGGAGGCGCCGGGCCGACGGCCGGCCGGGGAGGTGTCGGGCCGCCCGCCGGGCGAGGAGGTTTCGGCCGGCTGCCGTTCAGATGTCGCCCTCCCGGCGCTGCCGCGACCGGGCTGGAGGCGGAATCGCGGACTTTGCACCAATCCGGTAGCTACCCGCCCAAGTGGGCGCGCGGGCCTCCGCGTTCCGTTACGGAGCTGTTGCAGCTAGATGTCTTGACGGCGCTGGATGTGAGCGTTAACACTATCCCCGTTAACGGTGGAGGTGAACATGGAGCGTGTGGACGGAGCTGCCGAAAGCTACGTCGTGGGTGTCGACTTCGGCACTCTCTCCGGGCGGGCCCTGGTGGTCCGGGTTTCCGACGGTGCCGAGTTGGGGACCGCGGTGCACGAGTACGGCGACGGGGTCATCAGCGAGACGCTGCCCGGAGGTCGACCGCTGCCCCCGGACTGGGCGCTGCAAAATCCGGACGACTACCGCGACGTGCTGCGCCACGCCGTCCCGGCGGCGGTGTCCGCCGCGGGGGTGGACCCCGCATCGGTGGTGGGCATCGGCATCGACTTCACCGCCTGCACTGTGCTGCCGACCGACGCCCACGGCACCCCGCTCTGCGAGGATCCCGACCTGCGCGACCGGCCGCACTCCTGGGTCAAACTGTGGAAGCACCACGCCGCGCAGCCGCACGCCGACCGGATCAACGCGCTGGCCCACGAGCGGGCGGAGCCGTGGATCGGCCGGTACGGCGGCAAGATCTCCGCCGAGTGGCAGTACGCCAAGGGTCTGCAGATCCTGGAGGAGGACCCGGAGATCTACCACCGGGCCGAGCGGTTCATCGAGGCCGCCGACTGGATCGTCTGGCAGCTCAGCGGCACCGAGACCCGTAACGTCTGCACCGCGGGCTACAAGGGCATCCTGCAGGACGGGCAGTACCCGTCCGACAGCTTCCTGACCGCGCTCAACCCCGACTTCGGCGACTTCGTGGCCAAGCTCGACGGTCCGCTGCTGCCGCTCGGCGCCCGCGCCGGCACGCTCACCGCCCGCGCCTCGGCCTGGACCGGTCTGCCGGAGGGGATCGCGGTGGCCGTCGGCAACGTCGACGCGCACGTCACCGCGGCGTCCGCGCAGGCGGTGGAGCCCGGTCGGCTGGTCGCCATCATGGGCACCTCGACCTGCCACGTCGTCAACGGCGCGGAGGTCGCCGAGGTGGCTGGCATGTGCGGTGTCGTGGACGGCGGCATCAGCCCCGGCGCCTGGGGCTACGAGGCCGGGCAGAGCGGCGTCGGCGACATCTTCGGCTGGTTCGTCGCGCACGGCGCGCCCGCCGGGCTCGACTCGCACGAACGCCTCACCGAGCTTGCCGCCAGCCAGCCGGTCGGCGCACACGGCCTGGTCGCGTTGGACTGGTGGAACGGCAACCGCTCGCTGCTGGTCAACCACGACCTCAGCGGGATGATCGTCGGGATGACCCTGGCCACCCGGCCGCAGGACATCTACCGTGCGCTGCTGGAGTCCACGGCGTACGGCACCAGGATGATCATCGACGCGTTCGTCGAGGCCGGGGTGCCGGTGAACGACCTGGTGATCGCCGGCGGTCTCACCAACAACAAGCTGCTGATGCAGATCTACGCCGACGTGACCAAGCGACCGCTGAACATCATCGCCTCGGCGCAGGGGCCGGCGCTCGGGTCGGCGATCCACGCCGCCGTCGCCGCCGGGGCGTACCCGTCGATCCACGAGGCGTCGCAAGCGATGGGGCGGGTGCACGAGGCCGTCTACACGCCGGATCCCGACCGGGCGCGCGCCTACGACGCCCTGTACGCCGAGTACCGGGCGCTGCATGACCACTTCGGTCGGGGCGGCAACGACGTCATGCTCCGCCTGCGGGCGATCCGCAACGCGGCGGTCGAGGCCGTCGCGGCCACGCACGAGGCCCCGCTGGAGGTCGTCGGATGAGCGCAGAGGTAGGTCGACAGATCCGCGAGCTGCGCGAGAGCGTCGCCCGCCTGCACAGCGAGCTGACCCGGTACAACCTGGTCGCCTGGACGTCCGGCAACGTCTCGGCGCGGGTCCCCGGTCAGGACCTCATGGTGATCAAGCCGAGCGGTGTGGGCTACGACGACCTCACGGCCGACACCATGGTGGTCTGCGACCTCGACGGTGTCCTCGTCGAGGGGGACCTCGCCCCGTCCAGCGACACGGCCGCCCACGCCTACGTCTACCGCGCCATGCCCGAGGTCGGCGGTGTCGTGCACACGCACAGCTCGTACGCCAGCGCCTGGGCCGCCTGCGGGGAGGCGATCCCCTGCCACCTCACGGCCCAGGCCGACGAGTTCGGTGGGGAGATCCCGCTGGGCCCGTTCGCGCTGATCGGCGGCGACGACATCGGCAAGGGGATCGTCGCCACCCTCGCCGGGCACCGCTCTCCCGCGGTGCTGATGCGCAACCACGGTGTCTTCTCCATCGGTCGGGACGCCCGGGCGGCGGTCAAGGCCGCGGTCATGTGCGAGGACGTGGCCCGCACCGCGTACCTGGCGCGGACCCTCGGGCAGCCGGTGCCGATCGCGCAGGCCGACATCGACGCCCTCTACCACCGCTACCAGAACGTCTACGGGCAACAAACAGTCGCACCGGCAGGTCCCTGACCGTCTCCATCGGCCGTCCGGGCCCGCCGGTCTGCTCCACCGACGTACCAGCACGCACCACCCGCGTACGCCACCCTTCGCACGTCGGCGGCTCGCGCGGTCCCACCACACCACAGCCAAGGAGAACTGATGAGAAAGATGCGAACGCAGTCCGCTCCGTGGCGCGCTGTCGCGGTCCTCGCCAGCGTGCTGCTCGTGGGCGGCGTGGCGGCCTGCGGCAACAGCGACACCGGCGGCGGCGGGTCCAAGGACGACGGCAAGATCACGATGGGCTTCTCCCAGGTCGGTGCGGAGAGCGGGTGGCGTACCGCGAACACCACCTCGATCAAGGATGCCGCGGCCGCGGCGGGCATCGAGCTGAAGTTCGACGACGCTCAGCAGAAGCAGGAAAACCAGATCAAGGCGATCCGTAACTACATCCAGCAGAAGGTCGACGTGATCGCCTTCTCGCCGGTGGTGGAGTCCGGGTGGGACACCGTCCTCAAGGAGGCCAAGGACGCCGGCATTCCGGTCATCCTGACCGACCGCTCGGTCGACTCGGCCGACAAGACCCTCTACAAGACCTTCCTCGGCTCGGACTTCGTCAAGGAGGGCCGTCTCGCCGGTGAGTGGCTGGTCGAGCAGAAGAAGGCCGCCTCGGGCCCGGTGAACATCGTGGAGTTGCAGGGCACCACCGGCGCGGCGCCGGCCAACGACCGCAAGAAGGGCTTCGCCGAGGCGATCGCCGCCAACCCGAACCTGAAGGTCATCGCCTCGCAGACGGGCGACTTCACCCGGGCCGGCGGCAAGCAGGTCATGGAGCAGTTCCTCAAGGCCAACCCGAAGATCGACGTGCTGTTCGCGCACAACGACGACATGGGTCTGGGCGCGCTCGAGGCGATCACCGCGGCCGGCAAGGTGCCCGGCAAGGACATCACCATCATCACTGTGGACGCCGTCAAGGACGGTATGCAGGCCCTGGCCGACGGGAAGTTCAACTTCATCGCGGAGTGCAGCCCGTTGCTCGGCCCGCAGCTGATGGACCTGGCCAAGAAGGTCCACGCGGGCGAGACGGTGCCGGCTCGGATCGAGACCGAGGAGACCACCTTCACGACTGAGCAGGCCAAGGAGGCTCTGCCCAACCGCAAGTACTGATCGACGCAGGGGGGTCGCCGCGCTCGCGTGGCGACCCCGCCGCGTCGCCCCATAAACCCGAACGGACCGGGCATGACCCGCGCCACGCCCGCCCGAGCCTCCCGCCGGGGCGGCCGGGCGGGCGCGGTGGGAGCGCAGCGGCCCATCCGCGTCGACAACCCCCAGAAGAGGTCTGATGGGATGACGGATAGCCGTCCGGTCCTGACGATGACCGGGATCAGCAAGTCCTTCCCCGGGGTGCGCGCACTCCACGACGTCAACTTCCGGCTCTTCCCCGGCGAGGTGCACGCCCTGTTGGGCGAGAACGGCGCCGGCAAGTCGACCCTCATCAAGGTGCTGACCGGCGTCTACGACACCGACGAGGGCACGATCACCCTCGACGGTGAGCCGGTGTCCTTCACCGGTCCGATGCAGGCGACGGCGGCCGGGGTGAGCACGGTCTACCAGGAGGTCAATCTCTGCACCAACCTCTCGGTGGCGGAGAACATCTTCATCGGCCGCGAGCCGCGGCTTTTCGGCGCCGTCCGCTGGGGTGAGGTCCGCCGACGGGCCCGCGCGCTCCTGGCCCGCCTCGACCTCGACCTCGACGTCAGCGCGCCGCTGGGCTCGTACTCCCTCGCGATCCAGCAGATGGTCGCGATCGCCCGTGCGATCGACATCCAGGCCCGGGTGCTGATCCTGGACGAGCCGACGTCCAGCCTCGACGCGGGTGAGGTCGCGCAACTGTTCCGCATCATGCGGCAACTGCGCGACGAGGGCATCGCGATCCTGTTCGTGACCCACTTCCTCGACCAGGTCTACGAGATCGCCGACCGCATCACGGTGCTGCGCAACGGCGGGCTCGTCGGCGAGTACCTGACCGCCGAGCTGCCCCAGCTGAGCCTCGTCGAGAAGATGATCGGCAAGGAACTCGACGTCCTCGAAGGGATCGAGGAGCACTCCCGGCGGGACCTGGCCGAGCTGGAGGAGGGCACCCCCCTGGTGGCGGTGTCGAACCTCGGCCGGGCGGGCGCGGTCGCGCCGTTCAGCCTGACCATCCATTCCGGCGAGGTGGTGGGCCTGGCCGGTCTGCTGGGCTCCGGGCGTACCGAGGTGGCGCGGCTGTTCTTCGGCGCCGACCGGGCCGACGGCGGGCAGGTCGCGATCGACGGCACGTCGGGCAGCCTGCGTACCCCCGCGCAGGCCATCGACCAGGGCGTCGGCTTCTGCTCGGAGAACCGCCGGGCCGAGGGCATCGTTCCCGAACTGTCGGTCCGCGAGAACATCATCCTCGCCATGCAGGCCGCCCGCGGCTGGCTGCGGCCCATCCCGCGCCGCCGCCAGGACGAGCTGGTCGACAAGTACGTCAAGGCCCTCAACATCCGTCCGGCGGACCCGGAGGTGCCGGTCCGCAACCTCTCCGGCGGCAACCAGCAGAAGGTGCTGCTGGCCCGGTGGCTGATCACCGAGCCGCGGCTGCTGATCCTGGACGAGCCGACCCGGGGCATCGACATCGGCGCGAAGACCGAGATCCAGCGGCTCGTGACGCAGTTGTCCGACGGCGGGATGGCGGTGCTGTTCATCTCCGCCGAGTTGGAGGAGGTGCTGCGCCTCAGCCACAAGGTGGCGGTCATGCGCGACCGGCAGATGGTCGCGCAGCTCGCCAACGACGAGGACCTCGACGCCGAGCGCATCATGCAGACGATCGCGAGTGGATCTCACCGGGAGGAGGTGGACCGATGAACGACACCATGGGCCGCTATCGGACGATGATCGGTCACCGGCTGTTCTGGCCCGTCGCCGTGCTGGTCGCCATGCTCGCCGCGAACACGATCTACCGGCCCGGGTTCCTGTCCATCGAGCTCAAGGACGGGCACCTGTACGGCTCGCCGATCGACATCCTGCGGTTGAGCGCGCCGCTGATCCTCGTCGCGCTGGGCATGACCCTGGTCATCTCGACCGGCGGCATCGACCTGTCGGTGGGCTCGGTCTGCGCGATCAGCGGCGCGATGGCCTGCATGTACATCAGCAAGCAGCCCGACCAGAACAGTCTCACCGTGGTGCTGACCGCCCTCGCGATGGCGTTGGGGGTCGCGCTCGTGCTCGGCGTCTGGAACGGGGTGCTGGTGGCCGTGATCGGGATCCAACCGATCATCGCCACGCTGATCCTGATGGTGGCCGGCCGGGGCCTCGCCCAGCTGATCACCCAGGGTCAGATCATCACGATCAACTCCGAGCCGTTCCGGGCGATCGGGCTGGGCCACCTGCTGACCCTGCCGCTGGCCATCTTCATCGCCCTCGCCGCGGCACTGCTCGTCGCCGCGTTCACCCGCCGTACCGCACTCGGCATGATCATCGAGTCGGTGGGCGGCAACGCGGAGGCGAGCCGGCTCGCCGGCATCCGCTCCGGTCGGGTCATCTTCCTCGCGTACGTCGTCAGCGCCGTCTGCGCGGCGATCGCCGGCTTCATGATGACGGCCAACGTCTCCAGCGCCGACGGCAACGCCGTCGGCCTCTGGGTGGAGTTGGACGCCATCCTCGCGGTCGTCATCGGTGGCACGTCCCTCGCCGGCGGCCGGTTCTTCCTGAGCGGCACGATCCTCGGCGCGCTGATCATCCAGACCCTGACCACCACGGTGTACGCCATGAACATCTCACCGCAGACGTCGCTGCTGTTCAAAGCGGTAGTCGTCATCGCCGTCTGCCTCATCCAGGCGCCGGCGTTCCGAGCCAAGTTCAGCCGGCGCAGAAGAAGCGCCCCGCCGCCGCGCCCCGTCGCCGACAAGCCGAAGGAGCAGGTGCCGGCATGACCACCGGATCGCTCACCGCCCCCCGCCGCACCCGGATCCGGCTGCCTCGGCGGCAGGTGCCGGTGCTTGCCACGCTCGCCCTGCTCCTGGTGATGTACGGCATCGGCGTGTCCCAGTACACGGCGTTCTCGAACGTGCAGGTCATCTTCAACGTCTTCATCGACAACGGCTTCCTGCTCGTCGTCGCGGTGGGGATGACCTTCGTGATCCTCACCGGTGGCATCGACCTGTCGGTGGGGTCCGTCGTCGCCATGACGGCGATGGTGTCGGCGGATCTGTTGCAGAAGGGTCTGCCCGCGGCGCTCGTGCTCGTCATCGCCCTGCTCATCGGCCCGACACTCGGCCTGTTGATGGGCTGCGCCATCCACTTCTTCGACATCCAGCCGTTCATCGTCACGCTCGCCGGGATGTTCTTCGCCCGCGGCATGTGCACGTTCATCTCCGGCTCGTCCATCCCGATCACCGACGGGTTCTGGACCAGGATGTCGCAGGAGCGGATCGGGGACCCCCGGGGCAACTTCGTCTCGATCAGCGTGTTGATCGCCTTCGCCGTGGTGCTCGTCGCGGCGTACGTGCTGGCCTACACCCGGTTGGGGCGCAACGTGTACGCGGTCGGCGGCAACCCGCAGTCGGCGCTGCTGATGGGTCTGCCGTTGGGGCGGACCCGGATCGCCGTCTACACGATCAGCGGTCTGTGCTCCGCGATCGGTGGCATCCTGCTGTCCTTCTACACCCTCTCGGGTGCGCCGCTGATCGCCGTCGGCATGGAGTTGGACGTCATCGCCGCCGTCGTGATCGGAGGCACCGTGCTCACCGGTGGCTCGGGTTACGTCTTCGGCACGGTGCTCGGCGTGCTGGTGCTGGGTGTGATCCAGACCCTCATCACCTTCGACGGGAGTCTCAACTCCTGGTGGACCAAGATCGTGATCGGCGGACTGCTCTTCGCGTTCATCCTCCTCCAGCGCCTCATCGGAATTCGTTACAAGTGACCGTTCCTCTCGCGGAAGGCAACCCCATGGCACCACAAACCCACCCCGAGATCTGGTTCCTCACCGGCAGCCAAGGCATGTACGGCGAGGAGACGCTCCGGCAGGTCGCCGAGCAGTCCCGCCAGATCGCGGCCGCGCTCGACGACTCGCCGCAGATTCCCGCCCGGGTGGTCTGGAAGCCCGTCCTGACCAACAGCGGTGAGATCCTGCAGGTCTGCCGGGACGCCGCCGCGCAGGGGGCCATCGGGGTCATCGCGTGGATGCACACGTTCTCACCGGCGAAGATGTGGATCTCCGGTCTGGACGCCCTGCAGACGCCACTGCTGCACCTGCACACCCAGGCGAACGTCCTGCTGCCGTGGGACGAGATCGACATGGACTTCATGAACCTGAACCAGGCCGCCCACGGCGACCGTGAGTTCGGGTACATCCAGACCCGCCTCGGGGTGGCCCGCAAGACCGTCGCCGGGCACGTGAGTGACCCGCGGGTGACCGGCCGGGTCGGGGCCTGGGCCCGCGCGGCGCTCGGCTGGTCGGCGATGCGGTCGCTGCGGCTGGCCCGCTTCGGCGACAACATGCGCGACGTCGCGGTGACCGAGGGTGACAAGGTCGAGGCGGAGCTGCGCTTCGGGGTGTCGGTCAACACCTACGGCGTCAACGACCTGGTTCAGGTGGTCGGCGAGGTCGCCGACGCCGACGTGGACGAGCTGGTCAAGGAGTACGACGACAGCTACCGCGTCGGCGCCGAGCTGCTTCCCGGGGGCGAGCGGCACGACTCCCTGCGCTACGCGGCCCGTCTGGAGCTCGGCATGCGTGCGTTCCTGGACGCTGGCGGCTTCCGGGCCTTCACCACCAACTTCGAGGACCTCGGTGGTCTGCGTCAGCTGCCCGGCATCGCCGTGCAGCGGCTGATGGCCGACGGCTACGGCTTCGGTGGTGAGGGTGACTGGAAGACGTCCGTCCTGGTCCACACCCTCAAGGCGATGTCGGTGGGGGTCGCGGGCGGCACGTCGTTCATGGAGGACTACACCTACGACCTGACTCCGGGTCAGGAGCTGGTGCTGGGCGCCCACATGCTCGAGGTCTGCCCGACCATCGCGTCCGACGTGCCCAACGTGGAGATCCACCCGCTGAGCATCGGCGGGCGGGAGGACCCGGTGCGGCTCGTGTTCGACGCCGCGCCCGGCCCGGCGGTGGTGCTCGGCCTGGCCGACATGGGGGAGCGGTTCCGGCTCGTGGCCAACGAGATCGACGTCGTGACGCCGCCGCAGCCGCTGCGCCGGCTGCCGGTCGCCCGCGCCGTCTGGCGGCCGCGACCGGACCTGCCCGGCTCGGCCGAGGCGTGGATCACCGCCGGCGCCCCGCACCACACCGTGCTGTCGCAGGCGGTGGGCACCGAGGAGCTGCACGACCTGGCCGAGATGAGCCGGACCGAGCTCGTCGTCATCGACGCCGACACCGAGCCGCGCCGCTTCGCCGACGAGATCCGCTGGAACCAGGCCTACTACCGGCTGGCCCGCGGCTTCTGATCCGCGCGCTCGCAGCGTTCTGACAAACGGGTGGTCCATTCCTGCCTGCGGGCGGGGGTGGGCCACCCGTTCGCGTGTGCGCCAGCAGGGCCACGAGGCGGTTGTGTTACGCCTTGACTAACAGCATGTTATCGCTCACAGTCTATAGCCAAGATGGTCGATGTCGTTGGCTGGTCCGGCCGCGCGCGCGTCCTACCCCGCGGTTTCGGCACCTCGTCACCGCGACGGTCGGGCGATCGGTGTTAGCGATCACATGGTCGGGCGTGGTCAGCTCGGTGCCCCGCCCGGTGCCGCGGACGCCGACCCAGACCGCACGGTTTGCGTCAGCAGAGGAGGATCATGCTTTCCATCGGTCGGGTTCCCCGGGGTGCGCCACGTGGGCGCGGGTGGCTGTCGAGACTCGCCGTCGCCGCGATGACACTGGTGGTCGGTGGCGCGGCCGCGGCGGTGGCCGCGGCGCCCGCGTCAGCGGCGACGGTCGACACCAGCGCCTGGTACGTGTTGGTGAACCGCAACAGCGGCAAGGCATTGGACGTGTACAACCTGGCCACGAACGACGGCGCTCGGATCACCCAGTGGACGCGTAACAACGGCAACCAGCAGCAGTGGCAGTTCGTGGACTCCGGTAGTGGCTACTACCGGCTCAAGTCGCGGTTGTCGGGCAAGGTGCTCGACGTCTACAACCGCTCGACCGCCAACGGCGCGGCGATCGTGCAGTGGACCGACAACAACGGCACCAACCAACAGTTCCAGCTCGCCGACTCGGACGGCGGCTACGTGCGATTGATCAACCGCAACAGCGGCAAGGTGATGGAGGTGCAGGGCGCCTCGACCGCCGACGGCGGCAACATCGTGCAGTACGACGACTGGAACGGCACCAACCAGCAGTGGCAGCTCGTGCGCGTCGACGGCGGGGGCAACCCCACCACGCCGCCCCCCACGACTCCGCCCCCGTCGAGTGGCACGTACTCGAACCCGGTGGTCTGGCAGGACTTCGCCGACGTCGACATCATCCGGGTCGACAACGTCTACTACATGTCGGCGTCCACCATGCACTACTCGCCGGGCGCTCCGGTGCTGCGCTCGTACGACCTGGTGAACTGGGAGTACGCCGGCCACTCCGTACCCCGGTTGGACTTCGGCTCGAAGTACGACATGAGCGGTGGTAACGCGTACGTCGACGGGATCTGGGCCTCGACGTTGAACTACCGGCCGAGCAACAAGACGTTCTACTGGGCCGGGTGCATCGACTTCGCGCAGACCCACATCTACACCGCGTCCGCCGTCGACTCGACGTGGAGCAAGCTCACCACCATCCCCAACTGCTACTACGACGCCGGCATGCTGATCGACGACAACGACACCATGTACGTCGCGTACGGCAACACCACCATCAGCGTCGCGCAGCTGTCCGCCGACGGAAAGACCCAGGTCCGCAGCCAGCAGGTCTACAGCACGCCGTCGAGCATCGGAACGCTGGAAGGCGCGCGCTTCTACAAGCGCAACGGCGCCTACTACATCTGGCTCACCCGGCCGGCCAACGGCCAGTACGTGCTGAAGTCGACCAACGGCCCGTTCGGCCCCTACGAGCAGCGTCAGGTGCTGCTCAACCTGCCCGGCCCGATCTCCGGTGGCGGCGTGCCGCACCAGGGCGGACTGGTGCAGACCCAGAACGGCGACTGGTACTACATGGCGTTCGTCGACGCGTACCCCGGTGGCCGGATGCCCGCCATGGCGCCGATCACCTGGACCGGCGACGGCTGGCCGGTGCTGCAGACCGTCAACGGCGCGTGGGGCAGCTCGTACCCGAAGCCGAACCTGCCCGCCGCGCCCCGGGCGGTGAAGCCACTCACCGGCACCGACACGTTCGCCGGCACCACCCTCGGCCCGCAGTGGGAGTGGAACCACAACCCGGACAACAACCGGTGGTCGGTCAACAACGGGCTGCAGCTGCAGACTGCCACGGTCACCGGCGACCTGTACGCCGCGCGCAACACGCTGACCCACCGGATCCAGGGCCCCACCTCGACCGCCACCATCGAGTTGGATTACTCCACGATGCGCGACGGTGATCGCACCGGCCTGGCGGTGTTGCGCAACTCGTCAGCGTGGATCGGGGTCCGGCGGGACAACGGGTCCACCCGCCTGGTCATGCAGAACGGGCTCACGATGGACGGCAACTGGAACACCACCAGCACCGGCAGCGAGGTGGCGAGCACCGCCGTCTCCGGTGGCCGGATCTGGTTGCGGGCCAACGCCGACATCAGACCCGGGTCCGGCCGGCTGGCCCGCTTCTCGTACAGCACCGACGGGGTCAACTTCACGTCCTTCGGCAACGCCCTGACCCTGGCGAACAACTGGCAGTTCTTCATGGGCTACCGGTTCGCCATCTTCAACCACGCCACACAGGCGCTCGGTGGCGCGGTCACCGTGCGCCGATTCGACCTGACGACACCGTGACGCCGGTCACACAACGAGTAGTCCACGGGTGACGCGAACGGACCACCTCTCCCACCGCGGAAGGTGTCCGCGTCCCCGGCTCCGGCCCGCCGCCGCCCTGTTCCGCGCTCTGTCCAGGAGCGCCGAGCGGGGCGGCGGTTCGCCGTGGCCGGCTCGGGTCAGGGGAGGCCGGCACGCGCGGCGCGGAGCGCTGCCGCCCGACCTGGCACCCGCCGTGTCGTTCACGCTCAGCCGTTCCGTGTTGGCGGCGGTGCCTGGCGTAGACTGTCGGCGATCCAGCGCTGGTCACCTGCGATTCAGCACCGGCGTGGTGGCTGAGCGAGGGGGACCGGGCCGGGCCGCTCCAGTCAACGTCGACGGGCCGCGGGTCGGGTTGCAGGCGGGGGGAGTGAAATGGCCGTGCACGGTCCCGCGATGACAGATGTCGCTCGTCTGGCCGGTGTCTCCCACCAGACGGTGTCGCGGGTGCTCAACGGGCACCCCAACGTGCGTGAGCAGACCCGGTTGCGGGTGCGGGCGGCGATCGCCGAACTCGGCTACCGCCCGAACGGCGCCGCACGCGCACTGGTGACCGGCCGGTCCCAGGTCATCGGCGTGGTGGCACAGAACACGACCCTCTACGGCCCGGCGTCACTGCTGGCCGCCCTGGAGCAGACGGCCGCGGAGGAGGGCTTCGCGGTCAGCGTGGGCAGCGTCCGCAACCTCGACCACCGCTCCATCTCGGCAGCCGTCGAGCGACACCTGGCGCACCGGGTGGCCGGCATCGTCGTCATCGCGCCGGTCGAGTCGGCCGGCGAAGCCCTGGAACGGCTGCCCAAGGACGTTCCCCTGGTGACTGTCGACGGCGATCCGCAGCGGCCGGTGCCGTTGGTGACGGTCGACCAGGTGGCTGGCGCACGGGCGGCGACCCAGCATCTCCTCGACGCGGGGCACCGCACCGTGTGGCACGTCTCGGGGCCGTCCGACTGGTTCGACAGCGCCGGCCGGATCGAGGGCTGGCGGGCGGCGCTCCTGGCCGCGGGGGTCGACCCACCGCCCCTGATGCACGGGGACTGGTCGGCGGCGTCGGGCTACCGGTGCGGGCAGATGCTCGCCCGGATGCCGGAGGTGACCGCGATCTTCACGGCCAACGACCACCTCGCGCTGGGCGTGCTGCGGGCGTTGCACGAGTTCGGGCGGCGGGTGCCGGCCGAGATCAGCGTCGTGGGTTTCGACGACGTGCCGGAGGCCGCGTACTTCATTCCGCCGCTGACGACCGTACGACCGGACTTCGACGCGGTGGCCCGGGCGAGCCTGCAGATGTTGCTGAGCCAGATCGAGTCGGGCATCGGTGGGGGTGCCCTGCGGCAGACCATCGCCCCGACCCTGGTCGCCCGCGACAGCGTCGCCCCGCCGCGCCACTGAGGGCCGCCAGCGCCGTACGCCTCGGCGGCCGCCGATCCCGGCACGTACTGGCGGCCGTCGATCAATCGTCGACCGGGTTTCGCGAGGTCGCCTCGGTGGCGAAGCCTCCGTTACGAGACCGTGACACCGGTATTTCGGATCAAGTGTTGACGTGCCCTATGTGAGCGCTAACACTACCCGAAAGGTGACAGGTGGCCCCGGCGGTCAGCGGGGGGAATCGGGAGAGGAGAAGCCCGTGAGCAGGAAATTCCTGGTTGCTCTCGGTAGTGCGGCGCTGGCGCTGAGCCTGGCGGCATGCAGTGGTGGAGGTGCCGGCAGCGGCGGCGACACCAGCGACAAGAAGCCGGGGGACCTGACGATCGGTGTCTCGATGCCGACGCAGACCTCCGAGCGGTGGATCGCCGACGGCAACGCGGTGAAGTCCAAGCTGGAGGCGAAGGGCTACAAGGTCGACCTGCAGTACGCGGGCGACGACATCCCCACCCAGTCGCAGCAGGTCGACCAGATGATCACCCAGGGCGCCGACGTCCTGGTCATCGCAGCGATCGACGGCACCGCGCTCAGCAGCCAGCTGCAGGCCGCCGCGGCCGCGAAGATCCCGGTCATCTCCTACGACCGGCTGATCCGCGGCAGCAAGGACGTCGACTTCTACGTCAGCTTCGACAACTACAAGGTTGGCGTCGCCCAGGGCACCGCGCTGCTGGTCGGTCTCGGCCTGTTGAACAAGGACGGCTCGAAGGGCACCGCCAAGGGGCCGTTCAACATCGAGCTCTTCGCCGGCTCGCTCGACGACAACAACACGCAGTACTTCTTCGGCGGGGCGATGGACACCCTGAAGCCGTATGTCGATGCCGGCACGCTGAAGGTCAAGTCCAAGCAGACCACCCCCGAGCAGGTCGCCACCCTGCGGTGGCAGCAGGAGACCGCGCAGAAGCGGATGGAGAACCTGCTCACCTCCAGCTACAACGACGGCTCCAAGGTCGACGGCGTGCTGTCGCCGTACGACGGCATCTCCCGGGGCATCATCACCGCCCTGCAGAACGCCGGCTACGGTAGCGGCGCCAAGAAGCTGCCCGTCGTGACCGGTCAGGACGCGGAGATCGCCTCGATCAAGCTGATCAACGACGGCGTGCAGAACTCGACCGTCTTCAAGGACACCCGCCTGCTGGCCGACCAGGCCGTGAACGCCGCCGAGGCGTTCCTGCAGAAGAAGCAGCCGCAGGCGAACGACACGCAGACGTACAACAATGGCGTCAAGGTCGTTCCGGCTTACCTGCTGCCGATCGCTACCGTCTACAAGGACGACATCAAGGCTACGCTGATCGACTCCGGTTACTGGACGGCGGAAGAGGTCGCCGCCGGTCAGGCCAAGAAGTAAGTCACCCCGTCGGGGGGGGGGGGGGGCCCCCCCCCCCCCCCCCCGCCGGCCCCCCCCCCCCCGGCCGCCGCCCGGGCGGGTCAGAGTGGGGGCCCACCCCGCAGCTGGGGGGGTGCTGGGCGACA
>NZ_JBIAKN010000004.1:150680-653160 GCF_042872475.1 Micromonospora sp. NPDC005252
CCCCGTGCGGGGTGTGGCCCGGGGTTCGGGGGGGGCGGGGGGGGCCCCCCCCGCCCCCCCCCCCCCACCCCCCCCCGGGGGGGGGGGCGCCCCCCCCCCCCCCCCCCCCACGCCGTGATGGACCGCGTCCAGACCCGACAGAGGACAGTGACCATGGACGACACCATCCTCGAGATGCGTGGTATCACGAAGACCTTCCCGGGGGTGACCGCGCTGGAGGACGTCAGCCTCGCGGTGCGTCGGGGGGAGATCCACGCCATCTGCGGTGAGAACGGCGCCGGCAAGTCCACCCTGATGAAGGTGCTGTCCGGCGTCCACCCCTCCGGCTCGTACGACGGGGAGATCCTGTTCGACGGCAAGCCGATGCAGTTCCGGGGCATCCGGGACAGCGAGGCCAACGGCATCGTCATCATCCACCAGGAACTCGCCCTGGTGCCCTACCTGTCGATCGCCGAGAATCTCTTCCTCGGCAACGAGCGGCGTGGCCGTGGCGGGCTCATCGACTGGAACCGGGCCAACGCCGAGGCGGCCGAGCTGCTGGCGTCGGTCGGGCTGCACGAGAACCCGGTCACCCCGGTCATCCAGCTGGGCGTCGGCAAACAGCAGCTGGTGGAGATCGCCAAGGCGCTGTCGAAGAAGGTGCGCCTGCTCATCCTGGACGAGCCGACGGCCGCCCTCAACGACGTCGATTCGGCGCACCTGCTCGGCCTGTTGCGGCAGCTCAAGGAGCAGGGCATCACCTGCATCATGATCTCGCACAAGCTCAACGAGATCACCGCGATCGCCGACTCGACCACCGTCATCCGCGACGGCCGCACGGTGGAGACCCTGGACATGCGCGCCGACGACGTGAATCAGCAGCGCATCATCCGGGGCATGGTCGGGCGCGACATCGAGAGCTTCTACCCCGATCGCGTCTCGTCGCCCGGGGAGGAGGTGCTGCGGATCGAGGACTGGTCGGTGCGGCATCCGACCCAGGAGCGGATGGTCGTCGAGGGCGTCAGCCTGTCGGTGCGCGCCGGCGAGGTCGTCGGCATCGCGGGGCTGATGGGTGCCGGCCGGACCGAGCTGGCGATGAGCGTCTTCGGCCGTTCCTACGGCCGCGACATCCACGGCAAGCTCTTCGTGCGCGGGCGGGAGGTCAACGCCCGTACCGTCGCAGAGGCCATCGACAACGGCATCGCCTACGTCACCGAGGACCGCAAGCGCTACGGCCTCAACCTCATCGACGACGTCCGGCGCAACGTCTCGGCCGCAGCCCTGGACCGGCTGGCCCACCTGGGCTGGGTGAACGGCAACGAGGAGATCAAGGTTGCCGAGGCCAGCCGCAAGGAGATGAACATCCGGACGCCCAGCGTCATGGCGGTGGTCGGCAAGCTCTCCGGGGGCAACCAGCAGAAGGTCGTGCTGTCGAAGTGGCTGTTCACCGACCCGGATGTGCTGATCCTGGACGAGCCCACCCGGGGCATCGACGTCGGCGCCAAGTACGAGATCTACACGATCATCAACCGGCTGGTGGCCGCAGGTAAGGCGGTGATCGTGATCTCGTCGGAGTTGCCCGAGCTGCTCGGCATGTGCGATCGCATCTACACCCTCGCCGCAGGCCGGATCACCGGCGAGAAGCCGGTCGGCGAGGCGACCCAGGAGAGCCTCATGGAGCTGATGACCAAGGACAAGGAGCTCGTCGGATGACCAGCATCAAAACCCCTTCGACGGAGCGCCCGACGCCCCCGGACAGCACACCCGCCGCCGCCCTGCACAGTGGGACGAGCGACCTGCGGGCGCTGGTGTTGAACAACCTTCGGCAGAGCGGGATCTACGTCGCCCTGGTCGTCATCGTCGCGCTCTTCGCGCTCCTGACCGACGGGGTGCTGCTGAGTCCCGGCAACATCACCAACATCGTCCTGCAGTACTCGTACATCCTGGTGCTCGCGATCGGGATGGTCATTCTCATCATCGGCGGGCACATCGACCTGTCGGTGGGTTCGGTGGTCGCGCTGACCGGCGCGGTCTCCGCCGTCCTGGTGATCCAGCAGGGCCACCCCTGGTGGGTGGGCATCGTGGCGGCACTGGCCGTCGGTGTCGCGGTCGGCGCCTGGCACGGGTTCTGGGTGGCGTACGCCGGCATCCCGGCCTTCATCGTGACCCTGGCCGGCATGCTGCTCTTCCGGGGCCTCACGCTGCAGGTGCTCGACAACATCTCCCTGTCGCCCTTCCCGGCCGAATACCAGAAGGTCGCGGCGGGCTTCCTCAACGGGCTGCTCGGCGGTCAGGGCTTCGACGCGTTCACGCTGCTCATCGGCGCTCTCGCCGTGGCCGGGTACGCGGTGAGCGGCTTCCGCACCCGCCTGGCGCGCATCCGCTACCAGCAGCCGGTCGAGTCGTTCCCGCTGTTTGTCGCCCGGGTCGTCCTGGTGGGCGCGGTCCTCATGTACTTCGCCTGGCAGTTGGCGCACGCCCGAGGGCTGCCGATCGTGCTGATCATCCTGGCCGTGCTGGTGCTCGTCTACGGCCTGCTCACCCGGCGTACGGTCTTCGGCCGCCAGGTCTACGCGATCGGCGGCAACCTCTCGGCGGCGGCGCTGTCGGGCGTGAAGGTCCGCACCGTCAATTTCTGGATGTTCGTCAACATGGGCTTCCTCGCGGCGGTGGCGGGCGTCATCTACTCGTCGCGGTCCAACGGGGCGCAGCCCGCA
Source organism: Micromonospora sp. NPDC005252 (assembly GCF_042872475.1). NCBI lineage: Bacteria > Bacillati > Actinomycetota > Actinomycetes > Micromonosporales > Micromonosporaceae > Micromonospora > Micromonospora sp. NPDC005252. The sequence continues at coordinate 153,377 of NZ_JBIAKN010000004.1, forward strand.
GCCGGCAACATGTTCGAGCTGGACGCGATCGCCGCGGCGTTCATCGGCGGCGCGGCGGTCACCGGTGGCGTGGGCACCGTGGTCGGCGCGATGGTCGGTGGTCTGATCATGGCGGTGATGAGCAACGGCATGCAGCTGATGGGCATCGACCAGTCGACGCAGTCGGTGGTGAAGGGGCTCGTCCTGCTCGTCGCCGTCGCGTTCGACGTCTACAACAAGCGCCGCGCCGGTACGGCCCGCTGACACGACGACACTGCACACGTGTGCCCCTACCCGTCCCACGGGCAGGGGCACACGTCGTTAGGCGCCGCGGGGCGTTTGGCGCCGCGGGGCGTTCGGCGCCGCGGGGCGTTCGGCGGCGCGGGCGTTCGGCGGCGCGGGCGTTCGGCGGCGCGGGCGTTCGGCGGCGCGGGCGTTCGGCTGCCCGGCCACGTCGACTCCGCGCTGCGGCGCCCACGGAAGCCCGCGCCGCGTCGCCGCCGGCGGAGGCTCGCGCCGATGCCGGGACCGCCTTGCCGGAGTCGGCCCCACCTTCCTCAAGCGCTGTAGAGCTGCCCCAGATATGGGGCGGCAACCCCGCGGCACGCAACAGGGCTCGCGGTCACGCCGGTGACGACCGCCGTGCCGGCAACGGCCGTCCTGGTGACGACGGCCCTCCTGGTGACGACGGCCGTGCTGGGTGGCGACGGTCGTGCTGGTGACGATGGTCGTTCGGTGGCGACGGCCGTGCCGGTTGGCGACGGCCGTCCTGGTGGCGACGGCCGTCCTGGTGGCGACGGTCGTGCTGGTGGCGACGGCCGCGCGGTCACGCCGCCCCTTCGCGGTCCATGCACGGCCCGCCGCAGAGACGGACGGCGTCGTCGGGCTGTCGATGCCGCAGATCTTGGACAGTTTCCGTTCTTTCGTAACGGAAACTGTCCAAGATCTGCATTGGCGAGGTGTCGTGATGGGTGTGTGGTCCTTCGTCTGCGGCCTGGCGTGCGGTTGGCGAGGGGCAGGGTCTGTGCTGCTGGCGATTGCACATCGTCCGCGAACTCGACCGGCATGACGACTTCCGCACCGGGCGGGTGGGTGGCCCATATCTGGGGCAGCTCTACAGGGAACCGCACGGAACCCTGGGCCGCCGGCAGTAGCGCCGCCTGCTGCCGTGCCGCAGCGCCGCAGCGCCGCAGCGCCTGCCTCCGTGCCGCCTGCCTCCGTGCCGTGCCTCCGTGCCGCCGTGCCGCAGCGTCGTGCCGCCTGCCGCAGCGTCGTGCCGCGCCGCAGTGCCGCCTGCCGCAGCGCCGAGTCGCCGCGCCCAGTGAGGGGTGCCCGCGTGGGGGCGGTGCGGGTGTTGCAGGTGCTGCAGGTGCCGCGGGTGCTGCGGTGTCGCGCGCCGCTGCGAGGGGTGATCCCGCCGCCCCGGTAGCGGGGGCGGCGGGATCAGGCGGTCAGTGGCAGGCGCCGGTGCCGCTGTCGTTGTAGGTCTGCCCGGCGACCGGCACGAACTGCCAGTCGTAGCTGGCGGAGTGCAGGGTGAACTTCAGGACCCCGAACGCCGAGCTGTTGCGGGCCTCGCTGTTGGGCTGGATGGTGCCGAAGCCGTAGTGGTCGGCGCCGCCCATCCCGGCGACGAAGCTGCGCATCCCCCGGCTGGCGTCGTAGCCGCCGGCGGGGTTCATCGGGCCGAACCGCTCGTACACGTGGTTGTGGCCCCAGACCACGACGTCGGCGTTGTAGTCGTAGAGCGCCTGGTACAGCGGGCGGGTCGACGTCGACGGCGCGTGGTTGGAGCTGGACGTGAACAGCGGGTGGTGCCAGTACGCCAGCGTGCACGGCTTGCTGGTGGCCGCCAGGTCAGCGCGCAGCCACTGCTCCTGCGTCGACCCGGCCGACATGCTGATGTTCGAGTTCAGCGACACGATGTGCCAGTTGCCGAGGTCGTAGGAGTAGTACCCGCGACCGCTCGGGCCGGCGGTCGTGCCGAAGTAGTTGTAGTAACCGGTCGCGCCGGACGTGTTGTAGTCGTGGTTGCCCGGTGACGGGCGGGTGCGCGCCTTGTGCCGGCCCCAGGTGGGTTCGTAGTAGCTGGCGAACTGGGATGCGGTGCCGCTGTCGTAGACGTTGTCGCCGGTCGTGAAGACGGTGCCGGAGATGTTGTCGAGCAGCGCCGCCGTGGCGGTGTCACCGGAGCCGGAGGTGGCGATGTCACCGGCCCCGACGAGGACCGGATCGCCCGACGGCGGTGTCGTGGTGCCGGTCGTGACCACCAACTGCGGGGCGTCGCCTCCACTCTCCCGCGTGTCGTAGTAGGCGCCGTCGCCGCTGGTCGAGGTCGCGCCGAAGCTGAAGGTCCCGTTGCCGGTGACCGCTGAGGTGACGTCGACCTCGTACCAGGTGTTGCCGGCGACCGCGCCGAGCGACCCGAGGGTGGCCCCGTCGATCGTCGGCTGGTTGCTCCAGGTCGTGCCGGTCTCCGACCAGGTGGTGTTGGACATCGTCCGGAACGTGCCACCGGCGTCGCTGCCGCTGTTGCCGCTGATCGTACGCAGCCGCAGCTTGGCGCTGGTCACCGTGCCGCTGACACCGCTCACCGTGAAGCGCAGGAACATCCGCCGTGCGGGTGAGTTGTCGACCACGATCTGCGTGGACGTGCCGTAGTTGGTGGACGCCGTGTCGCTCTGGACGTAGGTGTCGGCGACCGGCGTGAACGTCACGCTCGCCGCGGAGGCCGCGCCCGAGCCGGTCAGGACGACGGCGGCGGTGGCGGCGACGAGCACCGCGACCGTCCCGATCGTGACCGGTGGGCGGGCGATTCGAATGTCCATCCAGGACCCCTTCGTTGCGGGTGGAAAGCGCAAGGAATGTAGGAAGGTCGATGAACCGGCGGACTGCCGCCAGGTGAACAGTACGCTCAAGCAACGAAACATCTCGATGTTTGTTCGATGTTCACCCACCGCATGTCTGTCCGCCCCTCGCGGTCCCTTGTGACGCCCCCGACCCGATCGTCACGATGGCTGACCGTCGCCCACCGATCAGAGGAGATGCGCGTGTACCTGTCGTCCGTCTCCCGGCCGGTCACCGACCCGCCCGACGCCGGGCCACGACGCCGACGGCTCGCGCTGGTCAGCGGCAACGTGGTCGCGCTCGGCACGGTCAGCCTGATCACCGACATCTCGGCCGAGATGGTGGCCGCCGTCCTGCCGCTCTACCTGGTGCTGGGCCTGCAACTCAGCCCGGTGGCCTTCGGCGTGCTCGACGGGGTCCACACGGGCGCCACCGCGCTGCTGCGGGTCGTCGGCGGCTTCCTCGCCGACCGGTTCCGGCGGCGCAAGCTGGTCGCCGGCGTCGGCTACGCACTCTCTGCCGTCGCCAAACTCGGCCTGCTGCTCGCCGGCCGGTCGGTGCCCGCGATCGGCGCCGTCATCGCCGTCGACCGGCTCGGCAAGGGTGTGCGCAGCGCGCCCCGCGACGCGCTCATCACGCTCTCCACCCCGCCCGAGGCCCTGGGCCGGGCGTTCGGGGTGCATCGGGCGATGGACAGCGTCGGCGCGTTCCTCGGGCCGCTCGTCGCGTTCGCCGTCCTGCTGGTCGTCGGGCAGTCGTACGACGCGGTCTTCGTCACCAGCTTCTGCGTCGCCGTCCTGGCCGTCGTCGTGCTCGTGCTGTTCGTCCGGGAGCGACCGACCGGCGAGCCGGCCGACGGGCCGGACGAGCCCCGGGTCTCCGTCCGCGAGGCGTTCGGCCTGTTGCGCAGCCGGCCCGCCCGTCGGCTGCTGCTGGCCGCGACGATGCTCGGGCTGGCCACCATCGGCGACGGCTTCGTCTACCTGGTGCTCCAGCGCCGGGAAGACCTTGGCCTGCGGTGGTTCCCGCTGCTGGCAGTGGGCACCAGCCTGGCCTACCTGGTGCTCGCCGCACCCCTCGGCGTGCTCGCCGACCGGATCGGGCGGTTGCCGGTGGTGGTGGGCGGCTACGTGGCCCTCGGCGCGACCTACCTGCTGCTGTCCGGGCCGGCGCACGGCTGGCCGGCGCTCGCGTTGACGCTGGCGCTGTACGGCGCGTTCTACGCGGCCACCGACGGCGTGCTCATCGCGCTCGCCGGGCCGGTGCTGCCACCACGGCTACGGACCACCGGGATCGCGCTGGTCCAGACCGGGCAGGCGCTGGCGTACCTCGTCTCCTCGGTCCTGATCGGGCTGGCCTGGCAGGCGTGGGGGCCGCAGACGGCGGTCCGGGTGGCGGCCGTGGCCGTCGTCGGCGTCCTGGTCGTCACCGTGCTCCTGCTGGCCTCCCCGCTCCGCCCCAGTCTCCGGAAGGTGTCCCCATGAGCGCGATGTCGACCCGGGCGAAGCTCGGCGTGGTGGCCGCCAGCGCGGTGCTGTTGGCCAGCGTGGCGGCCGGCTACGCCGCCATCGCCGCCGAGCCGGCCCGGACCCCGCCGCCGACCGCCGCCGGGGACCAGGCGGTCACACTGGCGCCGGGCCCGCGCCTGCTGGCCATCACCGACCGGTACGTCTCCAGCGTCGCGACCGCCGATCCCGCCGGGCCGCGTACCGTCTCGGGTCTGGAATGCCTGCGGGTGTACGCGGCCGCCGGCACCGGTGTCTGCCTGCGGCCGGAGACGGCGTGGTCGTACCAGGTCGTGGTGCTCGACGCGGCGCTGCGCCAGAAGCGGACGCTCAGCGTGCCCGGCCTGCCCAACCGGGCCCGGGTCTCGGCCTCCGGCCGGATGGTCTCCTGGACGACGTTCGTCGGGGGCGACTCCTACACGGCGAGCGGCTTCTCCACCCGCACCGGCATCCTCGACACCGTCACCGGCGCCACCGTGACGTCGCTGGAGGAGTTCGCCGTCACGCGGGACAGTCGCGGCTACCGCAGCCCCGACGTCAACTACTGGGGTGTCACCTTCACCGCCGACGACAACCACTTCTACGCGACCATGGCCACCGGCGGCAGGCGGTACCTCGTGCGCGGCGACGTGGCCGCCCGGACCGTCGAGACGATGCGGACGAACGTGGAGTGCCCGTCGCTGTCGCCCGACGGCACCCGGATCGCCTTCAAGGAGGCGATCGACGCCGACCCGACGAAGGGTTGGCGGCTGTCGGTCCTCGACCTGGCATCCGGGCGGGTCACCGCGACGGCAGAGACCACCAGCGTCGACGACCAGGCGGCCTGGCTCGACGACGCCACGCTGGCCTACACACTGCGCCAGAGCGACGGTCGGCCCGACGTCTTCAGCGTCGCGGCCGACGGGTCCGGTACGCCGAAACTGCTGATCCCCGGTGCCGAGTCGCCGTCGCCGCTGACCTGACGGCCCGGCCGCCAACCTCGGCGGCCAGGACACCTGACCGCCTTGCCGCGGTCGACGTCCCGTCACGTCGGCTTCCGCGCCGCAGCCTTCGCCGTTCATCGACGGCCTCGAAGGTATGGACCATGACAAGGCTGAGCCGTCGCATATTCGTCCTCAGTGGACTCGCTGCCGCCGGCGCCGCGGTGACACCCTGGCAGGGTGACCGCGCCGCGGTCCCGTACCCCTTCAAACTCGGTGTGGCGTCCGGTGATCCGGCGTCCGACAGCGTGGTCCTGTGGACCCGGCTGGCGCCCTCGCCGCTCAACGCCGACGGGCAGGGCGGCATGGCCAACGCCGACGTGACGGTCGAGTGGCAGGTGTCCACGACGGACCGCTTCTCGTCGCTTGTCGCGTCCGGCTCGGTGGTCGCCCGCTACGCCGACGCCCACTCGGTGCACGTCGTCGCGGGCGGCCTCGCCGCCGACTCCGACTACTACTACCGGTTCCGGGCCCAGGGGCAGATCTCCCCGGTGGGACGTACGCGGACCGCGCCGGCCCCGGGCACCTTCGGCCGCGACATGGCCTTCGCGTCCTGCGCCCACTACGAGGCCGGCTACTACACCGCGTACCGGCGGATGGCCGAGGAGAACCCCGGGCTGATCCTGCACCTCGGCGACTACATCTACGAGGGTGGCGTCAACACCTCCGCCGTGCGCCAGCACGTCGGCGCGGAGATCGTGTCGCTGGCCGACTACCGCCGCCGGTACGCCCTCTACGCTAGATCTACCTGCGCCTGTTCCGCGACGGCACACCCGGCTACGAGCTGAAGCTGTCCACCGGCGGCACCAGCGGGGCCGCCTGGCGGCACATCAGCCCGGACGTCGGGCTCGACGACCGGGGCAACACCGTGGTCGTCTGGGCCGCCGACGGAGACGGCAACGGCGTCTACAACATCCAGTACCGGGTGGTGTCAGCGGCCGGCGCGATCCTCGGCTCGGGGCAGGCCAACGCCAGCGACGCCGGGCAGCAGATCTGGCCGAAGGTGGCGGTCGACCCCGACGGCGCGCCCACCACCGCCGGCGTCGGCTTCACCGTCGTCTGGGAGGACGTGCAGGGGACCGCTCCGGCCACCGTCAAGGCCGCCGGCTTCACCGCCGCCACCACCAAGGCGTACGAGGTGACGGCCTCGCAGACGACCGGCTCGCACCACCGCCCCGACGTGGCGGTGTCCGCCTCCGGCGAGGCGCTGGTGGTCTGGGACGAGGACGCCGACGCCAACGGCTCGTACAACATCGGGTTGACCCGGCTGGCCCGGTCGAACGGCGCGGTGGTGCTGTCCCTGCGCACGGCCAACGCGCAGAGCGGCGGGCAGCAGCAGCGGGCGTCGGTCGCGGCGACGTTCGCCGGTGACTTCACCGTCGGCTGGGAGTCGGACCACACCGGCACCCGGGGCGTCTGGGCGCGCTCGTTCACCGCTGCCGGCGCCGCCCGCCACGGCGAGGTCCAGGTGTCCACCGGGACCGGGGCCGTCGCGCCCGGGGTCGGCATCGACGACGAGGACAACGTCGTGGTGGGCTGGACGGTGTCCGGCGCCAACCCGGACGTCTGGGCGCGCGGCCTCAACCCGGACGGCAGCACCACCGGTCGGCTGGCGGCCCAGGCCCTGAGCCAGACCACGACGGGTCGGCAGGAACACCTGGCGATCGCCGCGTCCCCGTGGGGCGAGGTGAGCCTCTGCTACACCGACGACAACGACGGCAACGGCTTCGACCAGGTGCTCCTCGGTCTCGGGGCGACGAACTCCACCTGGCTGATGACCGCCGAGGAACTGCGCCAACGCAAGGCGCGGGCCGCTGCCACGGTGAACTGAGTCGGCCGGGTCCATTCAGAGGGCGTGGTCGGGCTCGCCGCCGGCGCTGGCCGCCCCGTCGTCACCGCCGAGGGACGACGGGGCGGCCACGGCGCGCAGGGTGATCGCTCGGTCGCTGTGGTCGACCTCGAACAACGTGCCGGCCGGGAAGGCTGCCGACGTCTCGGGCGGCAACTGGATCGTGCCGTCACCGGCCACCACGGCGAAGTCCCGGCCGTTACGCCCCTCGGCGCCGACCCGGCCGTCGCGGATGGTGACCGCTCGGCCGAGCCGGGCACCCACCTCGCCGTCGTGGGTCACCACGACCACTGTGGTGCCCCGCTGCGCGTTGACAGTGGCCAGCGCCGCGAGCACGTCGTCGCGACCGGCCTGGTCGAGCTGACTTGTGGGCTCGTCGACCAGGAGCAGGCCGGGCCCGGCGGCGAGCCCCTGCGCCAGAGCGGCCCGCTGGCGCTGCCCCGGGGTCAGGTCGCTCACCCGCCGCGCGCCGGCGCCGCCGAGACCGACCAGTTCCAGGATCGCCTCCGGTGGGTCGAGCCGGCGTCCGGCCAGGCGTGCCGCGGGTCGCTGCGCCAACCAGATGTTGTCCGACAGCGACAGGTACGGCAGCAGGTTGCGTTCGGCGCCCTGGAGCACCGTGCCGACCGTGGCCCCGCGCAGGGCGGCCAGGCCCTTGGCCGAGAGCCGGGACAGCTCGTGGTCGCCCACGTAGACCCGCCCGGCGGAGGGTTGCATGAGCCCACCGAGAATCGCCACCAGCGTGGACTTGCCGGAGCCGGACGGACCCACCAGCGCCAGCATCTCGCCGGCCGCGATGTTCAGGTCCACGCCGGAGAGGGCGACGACGTCACCGGTGGCGGTGGGGTAGATGTGGATCAGCCGGTGGCAGGTGACGGCCACACCCCCGGCCGGCTCTGCGGGGGTCTCCGGCGCGTCCTGCCGCGCGGCGGTCATCGACCGCTCCGGCGGCGCACCGAGGCGGCGACGATCCGACCGAGCACGACCGCCGTGAGGGCGAACACGATGACGGCTGGCACCGCGAACAACAGCAGCCGGCCGACGTCCGGCCAGTCGGGTATCGGGACCGGTGAGCGGCCGTCACTGAACAGACGCTGCCCGCCCCGGGTGAGGAGCCAGATCACCAGGGTGACGAGTGCACCCGACCCCACCGCGAACACGACCGGCCACCCGTAACCGCCACGCACGGCACGTGGTGGCAGCCCCTGCCGACGGAGCGCCACCAGCATGGCCACCCGGGCGCGTTGGTCGGCGGAGGCCGTCGCCACCATGCCGGCCGCCCCGATCAGCACCCCGGCCAGCGCAGCGAACACGTTGAAACGCAGGGCCAACGCCGCTCCCTGCCGATCGAAATTCTCCCGTACCTGGGCGATCGTCCGGTCGCTCCGCACGACCAGACCCTGTGCGCGAAGCCGGTCGAGGATGTCCGCGGGAGCCGACCGCGCCAACCAGACCTCCTCGCTGCCGTTCTGGCTGGCGACGGCGAGTCGGTCCGCGTACTCCAGATCGACGATGAGCCCGGATCCACCGAGCCGCGGCAGGCGGTCGACCAGACCTCGAACCGATCCGTTGGTCGGTGTCCCGTCGACACCGTCGTACGGGTGTGAGCCGCCGACCGCCGTTCCCTTCGACCGGGTCAGGTAGACGGGCAGCGGGAACGGCGCATCGACGACACCGACGCCGGCCGGCTTCGACCGCCGGTTCTCCGCGATCTCGAGGGCCAGCGCCGCCTTCGGCCCGCTCGCGGCGCCGAGGAACGTGTCAACCGGATCGAGCAGCCGCCACCGTTGCGGATCGGCGAGCTGCGCGCCGGTCAGCACGACCGTCTCGCCCTGGCCGTCGCCGTCGGCGGCACGCAATTCCTCGAACTGGACCTTGAGCTGCCCGGACACCACGGGAGCTTCGATTTCGATCTTGACCAGCCGACATTCCTGCGCGCACTCGGGCACCTGGAGGTCGTAATCCCTCCGGCCGGGCTTGATGTCGTCGCGGGGGAGGACCACCCGGGTGCCGTTCCTCCCGGAGATCGTGATCGCGAGGCGGACCCGATTTCCGGCGAAGACCTCGGCGTCGAAGTCGGCGGAGAGCGCCATGATGAGCTGGCTACCCCGCAACCGCACGGGTGTCCCCGGCGCGGCTGGGTGGATGTCTCGGGCGATGTCCGCCAGGGACGCGCCGTAGGACGGATGCGGCGCGGCCACCGTCACCAGTCGGTCGGAGTCCACGGCCAACAGCGGTGTGCCGGCTGCGCCGGGCGAACCCGACACCACCGCGGCCATCGCGAATCTGCCCTCGGGATCAACCGCCCGCACGGCGGTCAGCAGGTGTGAACGCGACGTCGCGTCGACCTCGACGACGCGCGGCGCGCCGACCTCGACGACCGCCCGATCGCGGTAGGCGGCCGAAGCGACCTCACTCGTCGCGACGGTGAAAGCGAGCATGGCGACGACCACGGTCAGCAAGGCGATCAGCGGGCGGAACCGTGGTTGCCGGGCCACCTGTACCAGGGCGAGGCCGACCGCCGTCCGGCCGCGCGCGAGCAGCGCCGCACCCACCGCGGCGCCGGCGATCATCGCGACCCGCGCCAGCAGTACAGCTGCGGCGAGCGCTCCGGCGACCGGCGCCACCAGCGCCAGGCCACTGGGCGATCCGCCGGAGCGCAACTGCACCACGGCGGCCACGGCGATGGACACCGCGACGACGTCGCCGATGGTCGCCCGCCACCCTCGTACCCGTGCCGGCACCCGGCGCAGCAGGTCGACGACCGGCGCGGACATCATCCGAGCCTGGGCCAGCAGCACCGCGGCGAACGCGCCGACGGCGCCGATGGTGGCGAATCCGATCGTGGTCGCGTCCACCGCGACGTCGACGTGGGTCGGGAGGGTATGCGCGGCGAGCAGTGTGGCAGCGCCCAGACCGGCCAGGCAGCCGAGGGGAATCGCGACCAGGACGGGCACGGCGTGCTCGCCGATCGCCAGCGCCCACAGGCGTCGGCGCTGCACGCCACGGAGCAAAAGCAGGCCCTGCTCCGGTCGCCGCTGGTCCGCCGCCGAACCGACCGCGACGAAGAGGACCAGCCAGCAGAGCAGAACGAGCAGCCCCGCGCCCAGCGCCACGCCGTCGGCCAGTTGCCCGCGTTGCAGCGTGACGCGATCCAACAGGCCGGGCAGGCTGGTGCCGGCCCCGTAACCCGCACGGCCCCCGTCGCGCTTCAGCACCGCGAGCGTCGCCTGCAGGTCCGGTATCGATCGGCTGTCCAACAACTGCTCGGTGGCGTAGAGATCAGCCGTCGATCGGAACAGGATCGCCTGATCGTCGACGAGGGGTGCGGACTCGGCGCTGAAGATGGCGTCCTCGGCGCTGCCCGGGATCGACCCGCTGGCCGAGTCCGCAGCGGGTGGCCGAATGAACTCCTCGCCAAGCCAGAACGGATCCTTCACGTCCAGCGGTCGGTAGACGCCGGCCACCCGCACCGGCACCGCGCCGAACGTGAACTGATCCCCGACGGCGACACCGAGCCGCGCCGCGGTGTGCGTGCTGACCATGACCTCGGGGAGCTGACCCCTCGAGGTGGCCCGGGGGCAGGCGCCGGTCACGGTGACCCGTTCGCAGACCCCCGCCCGATAGGTGAGGTTCGAGGTCACCGTGCCGGCACGGCCGGCGGCGACACCGCCACTCTGGGCGCCCAGGACGACGTCGAAACCAGCCGGCGTCAACTCCCGGACCTTGCCCGCGAACAGCGTCCTGTTGGGATCGCCGGGCATCCCCGGATATTCGACGGGCTCGGCGAGTCGCACCCGGAGCTCGTTCGGCTGCGCGGTGGACAGTTCGTAGCGCCACAGAGCCTGCCCGGCTGCGGCGACGTAACTCGGTGCGGCCGCGGCGGCGGCACTGGCGAGCAAGGCGAGCAGGAGCACGGCCGTGGCCTGCGCCCGGCGGGCCGCGAGCGCTGCCCAGATGATGGTCAGCATTGACGGTGATGGTATCGGCGAAGCCCTACGCTCACCGTCCCCTGCGAGTGGACTGAGACCTGCCGGTTACGGGAGGTTCCTCAATTCCGGACGATCTCCGCCCGGCCCTCGACGAGGTGAAGCTCCGCTTCGCAGGCGGCGGCCACCTCCGGGTCGTGGGTGGCGAACACGACGGCCGCACCCCGGCGTGCCTCGTCGTGCAGCAGATCCAGAATCCGCTGCCGATTGCCCGCGTCCAGTTCGCTGGTCACCTCGTCGGCAAGCAGCACGCCGCCGCGCAGCGCCAGACCGCGAGCGATGGCCGTACGTTGCTGCTGGCCGCCGGACAGCTCCTCGACCATCTGGTCAGCCTGGCCGGAGAGGCCCAGCCGATCCAACATCGCGGCGGTCTGCTGGCGGGCCTCCGGCGCTGCCACGCCGCTGGCGACCAGTGCGACCTGCAGGTTCTCGGTCGCGGTCAGGATCGGGGCCAGACCGTTGTCCTGCGGGACGAGGACGATCCGGTGCTCGACCCCGTGATCACGGTCGCGTAGCGCCTGCCCGTCCACTGTCACGGTGCCCTCCCGCGGGTGCAGCAGCCCGGCCATCGCGTTGAGCAGGGTGGTCTTGCCGGCACCCGACGAACCGGTCAACGCCAGCATCCGACCCGGACGGACCGTCACCGACACGTCCCGGAGGACGGGGGGCATGTCGCCGTAGCCGACCGACACCCTGTGCAGAGTCAACATCCGCGCTCGCCCCTCCCGGTACCGACGTTCCGCACAGTGCCACGGCCGTCCAGATGGCGCAATCCTGGAGGAGACACGCTCAGGTGGTCGCCGGTGTGCCGAAGAGCAGGTCGAGGTGGGCGTCCAGGGCGGCGAGGGCCTGCTCGGCGGTGTACTGCCCACCGAGCAGGTGGACGCCCAGCCCCTCCATCAGCGCCAGCAGTCCCGTCGCGGCGGCGTCGCCACGGCCGGCGGGCAGGACGCTGGCGATGAACGCGGTGAGCTGGGCGGTGTCCTCGCGCAGGCTGGGCGCGGCCGACGGCCGCACCGCCGTGTACGCGAGGAACGCGAGTGCCACCCGACCGTCGTCGCGGGTGTGCTCGTCGAGCGGCAGGAGTGCGGCGATCATCGTGCGCAGCAGCAGCCGGGGGGACGGATTCTCGCCCAGGCCCGCCACCGCCTCGGAGACCCGGATCTGACTGCGCTCGCGGACCACGCTCAACGCGAACGCCATCATCTCGTCCTTGGTGCGAAAGTAGTGCTGGACCATCCCGGCGGACACGCCCGCCTCGGTGGCCACGTGGCGCAGGCTGACCGCCTCCAGGCCCTGGTCCGCGGCGACCCGCATCAACGCGTCCGCGATGAGGGTGCGTCGCTGCTGGTGATCGACCTTCTTGGGCATGACCTCGATCGTTTCACAGTGGGTGGCCGGGAGCCGCCGTCGTGCGGCGGTCAGCCTCCGGCGCGGGCGTGCCCCGGGCGCTGCGCAGCAGACCGTCGGGGTCGTCGGCGTACAGCCGCAGCTCGTCCATCGGCGCGGACCGGCCCGTGGGCAGGTCGAAGGTCGTCGGCCGGCGCAGCAGGACGTCGATGCTCGTCTGACTGCCGACCGAGAGGTGCAGGACGCGCCGGTCACCCTCCTGCTCGACCTGGACGGCCCTGCTGGAGGGCAGTGAGCGGTGGCGTTTGCGCAGCGCCGCGACGTCTGCCCAGGGGATCCAGATGTCGATGCCCGAATTGACCCGCACCCGCAGGCCGTGGTCACCGACGACGTGTGGATGAATGGTCATGCTGGCGTAGAGACCGACCATCCAGAGCACGCCCCAGATGCCCAGGCCGAGCACGATCCAGCGGGCCGGCCGCCACGGAACCACGTGGGTGACGATCAGGTCGAAGATCGGGATCTCGACGACCGACAGGGCGATGAAGATGCCGAGGATCGGCTTGACCACGCCGAGGTAGCCGAACGGCTCGCCGCCCTGCCCCAACGGCAGTGGACGACGCCGCGCCCACACGTAGAGGCTGCGCCACATCGCGGCCTCGGCCGCGGCCGCCCGACGCAACAGCGGTCCCACTCTCGCCCTGGTCGGCGTCCTCGTGTCGGTCATCTCGTCGTCCTCGGGGTTCAGGTGGTGGTCAGTGGACGGTCACGACGCCGGCGCCGCCGTCGACGGTGACGAGCTGCCCCGTGGAGATCGTCCGGGTGGCGTCCGGCACGCAGATGACGGCGGGAATGCCGTACTCCCGGGCCACCGTGGGGCCGTGCGCCATGATCGCGCCGGTCTCGGTGACCAGCGCCGCGGCGGTGAGGAACAGCGGGGTCCAACCGGGATCCGTGGTCGCGGCGACCAGGACGTCGCCGGGCTCGACGTGGGCGGTGGCCGGGTCGCGGACGACCCGGGCCGGGCCGGTGACCCGACCTGCGGACGCCCCCACGCCGACGAGCGTCCCGTCCAGGGCGGACGCCGCCGGCAGGACGGTCTCGACGTCGGTGCCGTCGGACAGCAACGCCACCGGCACCGACCGGCGACGCAGCTCCCGGCGGTGCACGGCCCGCCGGGACGCGACGGCGCCGCGGTGATCAACATCCTGGTGTACGGCGGCGCGCACCTCGTCGAGGGTCAGGAACATGATGTCGTCCGGCTGTTCCAGCAGCCCGGCGCCGGTCAGGTCCGCCCCGATCAGCAGCAGTTGTCGGCGCCTCTCCCGCAGCGGGTACAACCCGGCGAACTTGCCGGCCTCGCGCAGGCCGGCCAACGAACGGGCCCGGCGCAGCAGGAACCCGGCGACCCGGCCGCGCACCGGGCGCCGCCGACGGGTCCGCGTGACCAGCTCTCCCAGCGCCGTCTCCGCCGCCGCCGCGGCGCGGTGGAAGCGCTGGTCGGGGCCCTGCCCCGGATCGGTGACACGCAGGTAGTTGGCGAGCGCGGCGAAGACCGGTGTGGGGTCTTCGGCCCAGCGCGGCACGCCGACGTCGACCTCGGCGACACCGCGGTGGCCGTACGCGTCCAGGAAGTCGGCCATGCCGATGTCGGGCAGCGTTGCACCCAGATGGCGGGCGGCCAGCTCGTCCGGTGGGGTGTCGAGCAGGAGTCGTCGGTGCTCACCCACGCCCTGAGCGAGTCGCCACAGCGCCAGGTCCATCTCGATGGTGACGTTGTGCGGCATTCCGCCGAGCACGGCGTGGATCTCGTCCGGGTCGGCGACACCCTTGAGCAGCGTGGCCGGCATCGCGGCGGCGAGCATCCCGGCGACGATCGGCCACATGATGGCGTCGCTGTCGTCCCTGTCGTCGCGCGCTTCGAGCAAGCGCAGCCGGTCGGCCGCGGTCCGCAGGTCGTCGGTGGCGACCGACCGGACTCTGAGCTGCTCGATCGCCTCGAACATCCGGATCCGTGCGGCGTCCGGGCGCGCCAGCGCGCGTACGATCCCCACCACCGCGCGGCCGGCCGTCCGCAGCGACGCCGCGCCCTGTCCCGCACCGCGTCCGGTGCCGCCGCTGGTCGGGGCGAATCGCGGATCCGCCAGGACGTGCTGCATCACCGCCTGTGCCCGGGGGCCGAAGTCGACAGCCATGAGCTTGACCAGCCGTCGGCGGGACGACCGGCTCCTGGCCAGGTCGGTCAGGTCGCCGTAGAGGCGGCCGCCGATGTCGACGATCTCCACCCGGACGCCGAGCGCCGCGAGCATGGCGGTGATCTGCGCCCGCAGGGTCGCCATGCCCATCGGGGTGACCGGTTGCAGCATGCCCTGGACGTGGCCGAACTCCAGAAAGACGCGGGGGAGGGGCTTGCCGGTGGCCGGTGGCAGGGGGAACAGGCTGGTGATCGGGCGCGACTGCAGCAACCACAGCACGTCGTCCGCGTCGATCGCCCACTCCACGTCCTGCGGGCAGCCGAAGTGGTCCTGCAACCGTTCACCCGTGGCCCGCAGTCGCTCCAGGTGCGCGGCGGTCAGGCACCCCGTGTCGTCCCGCGCGACGCCGTCGAGGACGTAGTGGTCGACGGCCGTCGCGCCGTCCACGACTGTGGTGCCGAGACCCGGCGCGGCGTCGACCGCCATCTCGTCGCGGCAGCCGGTCAGCGGGTTGGCGGTGAAGAGCACCCCCGCCGCCGTGGGGGTGACCATGCGCTGCACGACGACCGCCATCCGCACCTCGCGGTGCTCGATGTGGCGGGCCTCGCGGTAGGCGGTCGCCCGGTCGCTGTGCAGCGATTCCCAGCACCGGCCGATCGCGGCGATCAACTCGGCGCCGCCCGTGACGTTGAGGAGGGTGTCCTGGTGTCCCGCGAAGCTGGCGTCCGGTAGGTCCTCGGCGGTGGCGCTGGAGCGCACCGCCACCGGGCCGGCCCCGAGTCGCCCGTACGCGGCGATGATCTCCGCCGCCGGGACGACGCCGCGCCGATGGGCCTCGGTGGTGACGCAGAAACCCTCGGGGACGCGTTCGCCGCGCCGGATCAACTCGCCCAGCCCGGCTGCCTTGCCACCGACCAGGTCGACCATCTCGGCGGTCACCTCGGACAACGCGATAACGGACATGACGCCCTCCAGTTGCAATGCGACTGCATCGCAACCACCGTAGCCTCTTTACGATGCAACTGCAATGTCACCTGGGTATGAGCGCGACCCGCGATCGCGGCGTTGCCGGCGTCTGCCATGCTCGGGCCGGTGACGACCGGCCGCCCCACCCGAGCCCGCAGCCACCGCCGCATCCGCCGCCGGCTGATCCCCGTCCTTCTCGCGCTCGTCGTGGCGGCGGCCGTGCTGGGCGTCGCCGTGGTGGTCGTGCCGTTGCTGCGGCCGGCCGGTCCCCGTCCGCTCTTTCAGATGCCGGTCGCCTGCGGTGAGACGTGGCAGCTCAGCACCTACCCCGGTCACGACGACTTCGACGTCGACCTGTTCCCCATCGAGGGCGAGGCATGGGGGCGTCCGGTGCTCGCGTCCTACGGCGGCACGGTCACCGTGGCGGGCATCAACGGTTCGCTGGGTGGGCGTACGCCGGAGAATCCGGAAGGCCCGCGCGGTCGCGGCGGCGGCTACTGGGTGAAGATCGATCACGGTGGCAAGTGGGAGACGCAGTACCTGCACCTGCTCGAACCGCCGCTGGTCGAGGTCGGTCAGAAGGTCGCCCAGGGTGAGCAGATCGGGCGGCTCGGCAGCACCGGCGACTCCGGCGCTCCGCACCTGCACTACGAGCAGCGACGCGGCTGGGACAAGGTCGAGACCCATTTCGGCGGTGCGCCGTCGGGCATCACCACCGACGAACGCGAACAGATACTTCGGCGGGTGAGCGAGAACTGCCCGGCCGTCTCCTGAGGACCACGGGTTTGTCCACCACGGCTCGGGGCACTGGACTGGTGACAGTTCGGACGCAGGGAAGGAGCCGGCGATGGTCAAGGGTGACGTCGACACGTACCAGGAAGACGGGCAGTGGAAGAACCGTCCGGAGGGCAACGATCGGGCCAGCAGCACGCACGACTCCAAGGCCGACGCGCAGGCGCAGGGGCGCGAGATGGCAGCCGACCGGGGCGTCGAGCACGTGATCAAGAAGCAGGACGGCACGATCGGGGAGAAGAACACGTACCCGCGCAGCCGCGACCCACGGGACATCGCGGGCTGACCGCCGCACCGCCTGCGGACCGACCTCTTCGGCGTGACCGAGGAGGTCGGTCCGCTTTAGGCGCGTCGTCGTGAATCGCCCATGGGATGCGGGTCAGGCCGGCACCACGTACGGGAACGCGTCGGCGCGGGCGGCCTTCGTGACGTCGGGCGTGAGGCCCGAGGTGGTGCCGGTGTTGAGGACCAGGGAGAACATCACCTCGGGCGCGTTGTCGGCCATGGTGCGGCCGTTGCGGACCGCGAAGCCGTAGTTCGCGGCCGTACCGACGGTGTACGAGAGCACGTCCGGGTAGAGCTGCCGGGCGACGCTCCAGCCGTACGCCTGCGGGTCCGGTGCGGTGCCGTTCGCCGCGACGACCCCGGCGACCGCGGTGGCGATCTCCTTTCCGTCCTCGGGCAGGTCCTGGCTGGGGTGCCGGAAGTTCGCCGGGTCTGAGAAGTCGGTGTCGTGCGGCCAGAAGATGGGCCACATCATGGGGTGGCCCGCGCGGTTGATCTGCCGCCACCCGCCCGCGTCGGTGGCCAGCAGGGTCCGACACCAGACGCCGATCTCGGTGCCCTCGCGCAGCAGCGGCTCGTCGTGGGAGACCTCCAGGACGATCGACTCGACTGTGGTGCCGGCGAAGCTGTTCTTGGCCTGGTCGACCCGCCACGCCGAGCGGTCCACCCGCGCGCCGTTCTTGACCGCCCCGTTGATCGTGGCGAGCTCGTCGAGGTCGACGTAGAACGGGTCGGTGATCCGGCCCGCCCAGATCCGTACGCGCTGCCCGGTCGTCACCTCGCCGGTCCTGCCCTGGGCGATGGGGGTTCCCATGGCGGCGTCATCGCGGGCGTCCGCGCCGGTGAGTTCGTACAGCTCCAGGGTCTGCGTGGCGTTGCCGTCCGGCTCGCCGAACGCGAATCGGTAGGCCAGCTCCTCCAGGTCCGAGCCGTTGAAGTGAATCTTGAACTCGTAGCGGGCCTCGGCGTGGAAGCCGCGCTTGATGTCGGCCTTGGTCACCGAGCTGTTGACGTCCATGACGAACACGGTGGTGCGGTCGCCGTTGAAGACGTACAGGTCGTCGATGTAGAGCTGACCGCCCTGGGCGGCGAGGGGGGTGTCAAGGTGGTGCGACATGGGCTCACTCCCGTAACGGCTATATCTGGATTAAACCGAACATAGCGGTCGGGTTTGTGGTCGCCCGGTCCATCGACCGAATCAGGCTGACCCGGTGGGCGGAGATGTCGCACGCGGCGGTGGGGGGGGGGGCGGGGGGGGGGGGGTGGGGGCCCCCCCCCCCCCCCCCCCCCCCGGGCCCCCGGGGGGGGGGGGGGGCCCCCCGGGGGGGGGGGCCCGGGGGGGGGGGCCCCCGCCCCCCCCACCGCTCGTGCCGGCCTCGTCAGAAGCGGGACCACTTCTGGTTGGCCGCGCCGAGGCAGTCCCACAGGTGCAGCTTGCCGCCGTTGTTGGGGTTGGCGTCCCGCACGTCCACGCACTTGTTGGCGCTCAGATTGACCAGGTCGCCCGCGCCGTTGAGCGTGAAGCGCTGGGCCGGATTGCCGTTGCAGCTGACCAGGTTGACCTCGGTGCCGTTGGCGGTGCCGGCCCAGGCCGGGTCCATGCACTTGCCCATCGCCCGCACGGTGCCGTCGGAGGCGAACGTCCACGCCTGCGCCGCGGTCGTGTTGCAGTCCCAGATCTGCAGCTTGGCGCCGTCGACCGGGTTGGCGCTCGGGATGTCGATGCAGCGCCCGCTCTGCGCTCCCCGGATCCGAGTGGTGCCGGGCGCCGGGTCGCCGCCGCCGGAGGTGTAGCTCGACACCCGGACGTAGTCGACAAGCATCTGCTGCGGGAACTGGGTGGAGCCGTCCGGGTAGCCGGGCCAGTTACCGCCGACCGCCACGTTGAGGATCATGAAGAACGGGTGGTCGAACACCCACCGGTTGCCGCCGAGTCGGGCGGGGTCGACCCGGTGGTACTGCACCCCGTCCAGGTACCAGGTGATCGCACCCGGCTCCCAGTCCACCCGGTAGTCGTGGAAGCCGTCGGCGAGCGGGCTGCCGAGGGTCCGGCTGCCGGTGATGCCGCCGCTACCGGAGTAGCCAGGCCCGTGCACCGTGCCGTAGACGGTGTTCGGCTCCCGGCCGATGTTCTCCATGACGTCGATCTCGCCGGCGTCGGGCCACCCGCCGCCGGTGCCGAGCATCCAGAACGCCGGCCAGATGCCCTGGCCGCGCGGGATCTTGATACGGGCCTCGAAGCGGCCGTACGTCTGGGTGAAGGTCGCCGCGGTCAGCAGCCGGGCCGAGGTGTACTCGCAGCGACCGTAGTGGCACTGGTAGTTGGCCGGGTTCTCCCGGCGGGCGGTGATGACGAGGTTGCCCTGGCCGTCGTGCACCGCGTTGCTGGTGCTGTTGGTGTAGTACTGCCGCTCGTTGTTGCCCCAGCCGCCGCCGCCGATGTCGAAGCGCCACTTGTTCTGGTCGACGGGCGTGCCGGCCGGGGCGTTGAACTCGTCCTGCCAGGTGAGCGGGCCGATGGCGGCCTCGGCCCGGTCGGACTGTCCCGGGAGGGTGAGGGAGGCGAGGGTGGTGACGAGGGCGACCGCCGCGAGGACGAGGGGACGCAGGCGGGATGGGGGGCGGGCTGTGAACACGGGAGGCTCCTCAGCGAGGTGGGTGGCGGAGGCGGCGCGTCGGAGAGTCTCGGAGAGCGCTCTCTAAAGCGAAGCATGTCGATATGAGGAATTTCTGTCAAGAGTGTTTCCAATGCGACGACGGTCCGTTACCGCCTGATCGCACCCCTCGATAGCGGTCGAATCGACCCTTCCTATTGCCGTGGAGCGTCCACGCGGGACAGGATGACGAGGTCCGCAGGAAACCTCCCCGTAACCTGCGTGCTGCTGGTCTCTGTCACAAGGAAGTGGGAGTCAGTCATGAGCGACGCGTCGACGGCGCTGGGTGTGCGCCTCTACCCGGACCTGGTCGAGCGGGGTGGCCTCGCCCCCGCGCTCATCGAGACCGCTGCCCACCACCAGCTCGACGTCGGGCGGGTGACCGCCCCCGAGCAGGGGCGCGCCCGGTTCACCTGCGCCGAGCTGCACTCCGATCAGGGTGTGGTCTGCATCGGGCTGGGTTCGCAGGCCCGATACTTCATGATCGACCTCCGGTCCGCGGGCGAGGTTCTCGCGCGCGGTGACTGCATGGACCTCGTCCAGGTCGTCCAGGTGGCCGCGGCCTGGCGGGCCGGGCTGACGCTCGCCGAACTGACCGCCCGCTTCGCGTTCATGGAGGAGATCAAGCACCGCCCGGCGTCGGTGCCGCAGGCCGTCTAGCCCGCGGGCGCGTCAGCAGCGCAGGCGGGGAGGCAGCGGCGGCTCGGCGCCGACCTCCCGGTCGAGGTAGGACGCCTCGACGAAGGCGAGGAAGCGTTGCGCGTCGGAGGCGTTGGAGGCCAGGCCGAACGAGACCCGGACCGCGCCGCCGGTCGGCAGCCGCAGCGCGCCGAGGTACTCATCGATCGTGTCGACCCGCGCGAGCAGCCCTCGCCGCAACGAGGTCCCGCTGATCTCGAACGCGCCCTCACCGGCTCCCGGGTTGCAGAAGCAGCCGGTCCGCAGCGAGAAGCCGGCCGCGGCGGACTCCCGCGCGACAAGTCGCTCGTCCACCGGGGACCCGTCCGGGCGCAGGACGTTGAACGTCACGGTGCCGCCCCGACCCACGCCCGTCGTCGGCCCGTACACCCGCACCAACGGTTCGCCGGTGCGGTGCCGCAGCGCGGACAGGCGGCCCAGCAGCCACTCGGTGAGCAGCCCGACCCGGGTGTGCACGAGGTCCACGCCGATCGAGTCGAGCCACCGCAGCCCGAACTCGACATCCGGGATGCTCAGGAAGTTGAGCGTGCCGTCCTCGAACGCCGACTCGTCGTCCATCGAGCGGTGCCAGTCGCCCTGCACGCTGACCGCGCGGATGGTGCCGCCGGCGAACCACGGCCGGCGCAGCCGGGCCAGCGCGTCGCGGCGGGCCAGCAGCGCGCCGACGCCGGTCGGGTAGCCGAAGAGCTTGTACCAGCTCAGGCAGACGAAGTCGGGTCGGACGGCACGCAGATCCAGCCGGTTCGTCGCGGCGAACGCGGCGGCGTCCAGCAACACGTCGTAGCCGTGCCGGTGGGCCAGCTCGACCCAGTCCAACGGATGCTGCACGCCGGAGAAGTTGCTCTGCGCCGGGTACGCGAACAGTCCACGGCGACCGGACCGCCCCCGCCGCCCGGCGTCGAGCACCGTGACCAGGTCGGACTCGGCGACCCGCAGCTCCGGCCCGCTCAGCGGCACGTACCGCACCGGCGCGTCGGCCGCCCGGGCGTACTCCCGGATGCCGTTGACCGAGTTGTGGTTGTCCCAGGTCAGCGCGAACGGCGCGGCCGGGCCGAAGTCGTACGCCTCGCCGACCAGTCGACAGGCGCCGCTGGCGTTCGGGGTGAAGATCACCGCGTACTCGGCCGGGTCGGCGTGGAAGAAGTCGAGCACCGCCCGCCGGGTCGACTCCACCAGCGACCCGGCCGCCACGCTGGTGGGGCTCTCCGAGTGCGGATTGCCGTAGAGGCTCGCCAGCAGCCGGTCGTGGTGCGCCCGCACCTGAGCCTGCGCGGTCACCCCGGCGCCGGCGTAGTCGAGGTAGACCTGGCCGTGCCGGTCGAGGTGCTGGTACTCGGTGGCGCGCAGCTCGTCGATCCGGGCGGTGTCGGCGTACCCGGGCAGCGCCGCAGGTGAGGGGAAAGGGGCGTGCTCAGGACGCACGGCGGGCCTCCCGGCGCTCCAGGACCGCCCACGCGGCGGCGAGGAAGAGCAGCACGAACCCGCCGAGCACCAGCCAGTCGACCCAGATCGGCCGGGAGAAGCTGTCGCCGTACGTCTGCAACAGCGGCGGGCCGAGCGGCGAGCCGCCGTCGCGCCACAGCCGCTCCACCCCGGCGGTGTGCCCCAGCCCCTCGAACGCCCACCGGTTCGACATCGCGTAGCTGAGCCACCGGCCGCCGGTCGCCATGGCCGGCACCGGCAGGATCGCCCCGACGAACAGCACCTGCGGGAAGCACAGCATCGGCAGCATGAGCGTCGCCTGGGCCGCGTCGGAGACGGCCGCCGAGCAGAGCAGGCCGAGCGCGAGCGCGGCCGCCGAGGAGAGCAGCAGGGTCGCGTACAGGGCCGCGAAGTCGCCGCCGTCGACCGGGGGCAGCCGGTCCATGCCCCGCAGCACCCCGAGCAGGGCCAGATCCACCAGGGCGAGCAGCGGCAGCAGCACCGCGACCTTCGCCAGCAGGTACGGGAGCAGCCGGACACCGGCAAGCCGCTCCCGACGCAGGATCGGCAACTCCGTGCAGATCTGGAGCAGCCCGTAGGTCAACCCGAAGAAGAAGCCGCCGAACGCGATCCAGAACAGGATCATCACGGTGACGGTCGGGCGGGGGTTCGCCGAGTCGAAGGCACCGGGGCGAAACAGCAGCGCGAACATGCCGAGCACCATGAGGGGCGAGCCGAGCAGGATCGCCAGCGTCAGCCGGTTGCGGGCGACGATCTCCGCGTTGCGCGCGGTGAGGAGCATCCACTGACGCAACCGGCCGACCCGCCGTGCGGCACTCCCGCCCGGGTGGTCGGTCCCGCCCGGGTGCTCCGTGGTGCCCGGATCGCTCCCAGCGCGGGGCGGGCCGGCCGGGCCCGGGTCGACCGTGTCGGCGGCCCGGTCGGCGTCGCGGTACGCGGCGAAGCGCTCGGGCCACCCGGCCGGGTCGGACTCCTCGTCAAGCCGCAGGTGCACCTCCGCCAAGGACCGCAGGCCGAAGAACTCCCGGGCGGCGGCGGGCGTGCCGGCGTAGGCCAACCGGCCCTGGCGGGTCAGCACGACGACCCGGTCGCAACGGTCCACGTCGGTGATCTGGTGGGTGGTGAGCACGACAGTGGTCCCGGCGTCGGCGAGGGTACGCAGCACCCGGAGCAGTTCCACGGCGATCGCCGGGTCCAGCCCGGAGGTGGGCTCGTCGAGGAAGAACACGCCGGGTCGGGTCAGCAGCTCGACGGCGATGCTGGCGCGCTTGCGCTCACCGCCGCTGAGGCGGCCCACCGGCACGTCGGCCCGCTCGGTGAGCCGCAGGTCGGCGAGCACCGCGGCGACCCGACCCGACGCCTCGGCCGGGCCGGTCCCGGAGGGCAGGCGCAGCCGGGCCGCGTAGTGCAGGGTGCGGGCCGGCGGTAGCTCGCAATGGATGATGTCGTCCTGCGGGACGAAGCCGACCGCGCCCGGCGCGGCGCTGCCGTCGTACGCCACGGTGCCCGCAGCCGGTCGGCGGACCCCGGCCAGCGTCTCCAGCAGGGTGGTCTTGCCGGCGCCGCTGACCCCGATGATCGCGACCAGCTCGCCCGGCGCGATGGTCAGGGAGATGTCGTCCAGGATGCGCTGTCCACCTCGGACACTCTGGCCCAGGCCGTCGGCCACGATGGCGACGCCGGTACGCGGTGGTGCGGCGGTCTGCTCGGTCGTCATGTCGAGGGTGCCCGATCCGGTCGGTGACGTGGTACGCCTGACATCGTGCCTCGCCGATGCTACGTCGCGCCCCGGGCGCCGCCGGGGCCTCGATCACGACGTGCGACTGTTGCCGGGCGACCAACGCGAGGTTGGACGCCACCGGAAAGGACCGGCACGTGAACCTGCCCGATGACCTGCTCGCCCTGCTGCGCGCGCCGAGCACCTGCTACCTGACGACGCTGATGCCGGACGGCTCGCCGCAGCTCACCCAGACATGGGTGGACACCGACGGCACGCACATCCTGATCAACACGGTGGAGACGCACCAGAAGACGCGCAACGCCCGCCGGGACCCCCGGGTCGCCGTGGCGATCTCCGACCCGGACAAGCCGGGCCGCTACCACGAGGTCCGGGGCCGGGTGGTCGACCTGAGCACCGAGGGCGCAGCCGAGCACATCGAGCGGCTGGCCCAGCGCTACCTCGATGGGCCGTACCCGTGGTTCGGCGGCCGCGACCAGGTCCGGATCATCCTGACCATCGAGGCCGACCGGGTCCGCTCGATGGGCTGACCGGCCCGCCTGCCGCCCGACATCGCGACAGCATGAACGACCCGACCGGGGGAAGACCGACACTCCACCACCGGAAGGGGGTCGGGATGAGAGCCGTCGTCTACGCGGACGTCCGGACCGTCGCGGTGCGGGAGGTGCCCGACGCGACGCTGGAGGCGCAGACCGACGCGCTCGTGCGGGTCACCTCCACCGCGCTGTGCGGCACCGACCTGCACATGTACGACGGGCGCACCGGCGCCGACCCCGGGCTGGTGCTCGGTCACGAACCGCTGGGCGTGGTGCAGGAGGTCGGCTCGGCGGTGCAGACCGTGCGTCCGGGCACCCGCGTGGTGATCCCCACCCACCTGTTCTGCGGCACCTGTGTGATGTGCGCCCGCGGGCTCTCGGCAGCCTGCCTGCGGGCCCGGGCCGAGGGGCCGGGCGCCGCGTACGGCTACGCCGGGATGGGCCCGTACCGGGGCGCCCAGGCCGACCTGCTGCGCGTGCCGTGGGCCGACGCGAACTGCGTGCCCGTCCCGGGGGAGCCGGGTGACGCGCACGAGGACGACTTCGTGCTGCTCGCCGACGCGTTCGTCACCGGTTGGCACGCCGCGGCCACCCTCGCCGGAGTCCAGGCCGGCGACACCGTGGCCGTGCTGCTGCGCGACCTGGTCGTCGCGGGTCGTGCCCGGCCCGGGGTGATCGTGACCCACCACGGCACCCTCGCGGACGCGCCGGAGCTGTACCGCAGCTTCGACCGTCGGGAGAACGGGGTGATCAAGGCGGTGCTGCGCCCGAGCTGACCGGCCGGCGGATCGTGCCGTTTGGACCTGATCCGCACGTAAGGGACGTTCAGCCTCCCTGGTGGTGCGCGTGACGAGATCACCGTCGTCGATCCGCCCCGCCGTGGGAGGCGTGGGTCACACCGCCGGCCGAGGGTGGTCGTCGCCCCCTGGGGGCGGTGCCGGCGGCGCCGCGCGATCACGATCGCTCGATGGCGGCGTACTCGCGGGTAGGTCGCGCTTCGTCCGGCCGGCGGGGATCGTGCCTGGTGGCGGGCCTGGTAGCAGCGACCGGAGACGATCATCCTTCGGTCCCGCATTTGACAACGTTGCCACCGACAGGCCATGGTGCCACGAGGGGCTGCGGGGGCGGCTGTGACGGGCGAACACTCTGCTACGTCTATATTGCCGGATTGTTACATTTTCAACAGGCCCTCGCCTTGCGGATGGGCTGTTCGCCGCAATACGTTGCCGTCAACAACAAAACCGAGTGAAGGTTCAACCTTCCGGAGGCAACGATGACGTTGGCGAGGTGGTACGAGCGATGAACGACGTGCCGACCCTCCTTGAGATGCGCTCCATCACCAAGGAGTTCCCCGGAGTCAAGGCCCTCTCCGACGTCAACCTGGTGGTTCGCGCCGGCGAGATCCATGCCATCTGCGGCGAGAACGGTGCGGGCAAGTCCACGCTGATGAAGGTCCTCAGCGGGGTCTACCCGTACGGAAGCTACGACGGCCAGATCATCTACCAGGGGTCGGAGAGCAGGTTCTCCGACATCCGGGCCAGTGAGAACGCCGGAATCGTGATCATCCACCAGGAGCTCGCGCTCATCCCGGGCATGTCGATCGCCGAGAACATCTTCCTCGGCAACGAGCCGCGCAAGCACGGCGCGATCGACTGGAAGGCCGCCAACCGGATGGCGCTGGACCTGATGGCCCGGGTCGGCCTCCAGGAGGACCCGGACACCCTGATCAAGGACATCGGTGTCGGCAAGCAGCAGCTTGTGGAGATCGCCAAGGCGTTCGCCAAGGACGTGAAGCTGCTCATCCTGGACGAGCCGACGGCGGCGCTGAACGAGGCGGACTCCAAGCACCTGCTGGATCTGCTGCGGGGGTTCCGCTCGCGCGGCATCACCTCGATCATGATCTCGCACAAGCTGAACGAGATCGAGGCGATCGCCGACCAGATCACCATCCTGCGCGACGGCCGGACCGTGGAGACCCTCGACGTCAAGGCGGACGGGGTCGACGAGGACCGGATCGTGCGGGGCATGGTCGGCCGCGAGCTGGCCAGCCGGTTCCCGGACCACACCCCGAACATCGGCGAGGTCTTCTTCGAGGTCCGCAACTGGAACGTCCGGCACCCGATCTCCGCCGAGCGCCAGGTCTGCAAGGACGAGAGCTTCGTGGTGCGCCGCGGCGAGATCGTCGGCTTCGCCGGCCTGATGGGCGCGGGCCGCACGGAACTCGCGATGAGTGTGTTCGGCCGCTCCTACGGGGTGTACGAGTCGGGCACGATCATCAAGGACGGCAAGGAGATCGTCCTGAAGTCGGTCGCGGACGCGATCGACAACGGGCTCGCGTACGTCAGCGAGGACCGCAAGGCGATCGGCCTCAACCTGCTCGACGACATCAAGTCGTCGACGGTGGCCGCCAAGCTGTCCAAGATCTCCCACCGCGGCGTCCTGAACGAGGTCGAGGAGTACCAGGCGGCCGAGGCGTACCGCAAGGAGTTGCGGACCAAGGCCCCGACTGTCGACGAGAGCGTCTCCAAGCTCTCCGGCGGCAACCAGCAGAAGGTCGTCCTGGCGAAGTGGATGTTCACCGACCCGGACCTGCTGATCCTCGACGAGCCGACGCGCGGTATCGACGTGGGCGCCAAGTACGAGATCTACGGCATCATCCAGCGGCTCGCCGACCAGGGGAAGGGCGTCGTCGTCATCTCCTCGGAGCTGCCTGAGCTGATCGGGCTCTGCGACCGCATCTACACCGTGTTCGAAGGCGCCATCACGGGCGAGATCGCCCGGGCGGACGCCACCCCGGAAAACCTCATGAAGCAGATGACCTCGACGAAGAAGATGCTGACACGATGAGCCGATTGAAGGACCTTCAGAAGAACCTGTTCGGAGGTACCACCTCCAACGCTCGCCAGTTCGGGATGATCTTCACCCTGGTGGCGATCGTCGTCCTGTTCCAGATCCTGACCGACGGCCTCACCCTGCGGTCGGACAACCTGATCGCGCTGTTCCAGCAGAACTCGTACATTCTGATCCTGGCCATCGGCATGCTCATGGTGATCGTGGCCGGGCACATCGACCTCTCGGTCGGCTCCGTCGCCGCCTTCGCGGGCATCCTGGTCGCCAAGTCGATGGCCGAGTGGAACCTGCCCTGGCCTGCCGCCATCCTGTTCGGTCTCGTGATCGGCGCGGCGATCGGCGCCTGGCAGGGCTTCTGGGTGGCGTACATCGGGGTGCCGGCGTTCATCGTCACCCTGGCCGGCATGCTGCTGTTCCGCGGCGGCAACCAGTTCATCGGTAACGCGCAGAGCATTCCGGTGCCGGAGGGCTTCCGGGAGATCGGCGCCGGCTTCCTGCCGGAGTTCGGCCCGGACACCGGCTACAACAACGCCACGCTGCTGCTCGGTCTGGCCGCGGCGGTGGCCGTGGTGTGGCGGGAACTGCAGGCCCGCAAGACCCGTCGGGCGATGGACGCCGACCCGGCGCCGATGTGGATCTCGATCCTGCGGATGGCCATCATGGTCGGGGTCATCGCCTTCGCGTCGCTGCGCTTCGCCAGCGGTCGGGTCGGCACCAGCTTCCCGATCTCCGGCATCATCCTGCTGGTCCTGGTGATCGCGTACTCCTTCTACACCCGCAACACGGCCGGTGGCCGGCACATCTACGCGGTGGGCGGCAACTCCCGGGCCGCCGAGCTGTCCGGCGTGAAGCTCAAGCGGGTCAACTTCTTCGTCATGATGAACATGTCCGTCCTGGCCGCGCTGGCCGGCATGATCTTCGTGGCCCGTTCGGCGGCCTCCGGTCCGCAGGACGGCAACGGCTGGGAGCTGGACGCCATCGCCGCGGTCTTCATCGGTGGCGCGGCCGTCTCCGGTGGTATCGGCACCATCAGCGGCTCGATCGTCGGTGGTCTCGTCATGGCCGTGCTCAACAACGGCCTCCAGCTGATGGGCGTCGGCACCGACCGCGTCCAGATCATCAAGGGTCTGGTCCTGCTGCTGGCCGTCGCGATCGACGTCTACAACAAGAGCCAGGGGCGCTTCTCCATCGTCGGGAGCCTGATGCGACCGTTCCGTCGCGACGACTCCGCCCCACCCGCCTCACCGCCGGACGCGGAGCGCGAGCCCGCCAAGGCAGCGGTGTCCGGCTGACGGCCACCGACCTCTCCACCCGTCTCACATCTAGAAAGGCAAGTCCTCACCATGCGTAAATTCTTCGGCACGTCGGTGGTCGCGGTAAGCGCCGCCGCCATGCTGGCCCTGGCCGGTTGCGGCTCCGGCCGCGACGGCGACTCCAACAGCAAGGGCGGCGACGCCAAGGGCTTCGCGGCGAACTCGCTGATCGGTGTCGCCCTGCCGGCCAAGACCTCCGAGAACTGGGTTCTCGCCGGTGACCTGTTCACCAACGGTCTCAAGGAGGCCGGTTTCCAGGGTGACGTGCAGTACGCTGGCGCGTCGACCACGGTCGCCGACCAGCAGGCCCAGATCACCGCCATGGTGACCAAGGGCGCGAAGGTCATCGTCATCGGCGCGACCGACGCCGCGCAGCTGTCGACCCAGGTCGCCGCGGCCCACCAGGCCGGCGTGAAGGTCATCGCGTACGACCGTCTGATCAAGAACACGCCGGACCTCGACTACTACGTCGCGTTCGACAACTTCAAGGTCGGCCAGCTCCAGGGCCAGGCCCTGCTGGACGGCATGAAGGCCAAGAAGCCGAACGGCCCGTACAACATCGAGCTGTTCTCCGGCTCGCCGGACGACAACAACGCCGGTGTCTTCTTCGACGGCGCGATGAGCGTGCTCAAGCCGGAGATCGACAAGGGCACCGTCGTCGTCGCCTCGGGTCAGAAGGACGTCAAGCAGACCGCCATCCAGGGCTGGAAGGCCGAGGGTGCGCAGGCCCGCATGGACCAGCTGCTGACCTCCACCTACGGTGGCAAGACGCTGGACGGCGTCCTGTCCCCGAACGACACGCTGGCCCGCGCCATCCTGACCTCGGTCAAGGGTGCCGGCAAGCCGATCCCGGTCGTCACCGGCCAGGACTCCGAGGTCGAGTCGGTCAAGTCGATCGTCGCTGGCGAGCAGTACATGACGATCAACAAGGACACCCGCAACCTGGTGAAGGAGACCATCAACATGGTCAAGGCTCTCCAGGCTGGCAACGCCCCGCAGGTGAACGACACCAAGTCCTACAACAACGGCAGCAAGGTCGTGGACACGTTCCTGCTCCCGCCGGTCGCCGTCACCAAGGCGAACGCGGCCGAGGCGTACGCGAACGACCCGAAGCTCGCGCCGCTCACCAAGTAATCACCGCACGGTAGGTAGTAACGCCGATGGGTCCCGGGTCTCCTCTACCGGGACCCATCGTCGTCCCTGCACCCCCACACCAACCTGCACCGACCCGGAAGGAGGTCTGACCGTGGCGACACCAGTACGGTCCAGGCCAGCCGGCGTCGGCCGCAACACCGAATCCCCGCTGCCCTCGGTCCCCGGCGCGAGCCAGGAGGAGATCCGGCGGCAGAACCTCGGCGCCGTGCTGCGCTACGTGCACCTGCACGGGCCGACGTCGCGGGCCGAGCTGACCAGCCGCCTCGGCCTCAACCGCAGCACCATCGGCGCGCTCGCCGCCGACCTGACCGCCAGCGGCCTCGTCACCGAGGAGGCGCCGACCACCGCCCGGCGGGCCGGCCGTCCCTCCCTGGTGGTCAGCCCCCGCTCCGACCGGGTCTACGCGCACGCGCTCAGCATCGACGCCGACCGGCTGCGCGCGGCGCGGGTCGGCCTCGGCGGTCGCATCCTCGACCGGCGCGAGGTCGCCCGTCCCGGTGGCATGTCGGCGGTCGACACCGTCGGCCCGCTGGCCGATCTCGTTCGCGACATGGAACGCGGCGTCGCCTCCGACGCGCTGCTGGTCGGGGGAGCGGTCGCCGTCACCGACACCACCCGCGACCCGGACGGCAGGCTCCGGATCGTCGGCGTCGACGAGGGCCTCAGCGTGGCGCTGGAGGCCGAACTCACCGCCGGCCCGGGGTTCGTGGCCGGCGACCTCGCCGACATCGCGGGCCTGGCGGAGCACATCCGGGGCGTGGCCCCCGGCATCGACGACCTCATCTACCTGCACGGCGACCTGGGCATCAGCGCCGGCATCGTCGTCGGCGGCCGGTTGATGATCGGCCACCGGGGTCACAGCGGCAAGGTCGGCCACATGGTCGTCAACCCGAATGGCCTGCCGTGCGGCTGCGGCTCTCGTGGCTGCTGGGAGACCGAGATCGGTGAAGCCGCGCTGCTGCGCCACGCCGGCCGCGACCCGGACGACCGCGCCGCCGTGACCGAGGTGCTGCGCGCGGCGGCGGACGGCGATCCGGCCGCCCGCCGGGCCGTCGAGCAGGTCGCCGACTGGCTCGGCTTCGGCGTGGCCAACCTGGTGAACGTGGTCAATCCCGACGCCGTGGTGTTCGGTGGCTCGCTGCGCGACATCTTCATCGCCGGCGCGGACACGGTGCGGCGACGGCTGGACGCCATGCCGCTGCCGGCCTCCCGCGAGCACCTGCGGCTGCGCGCGGCGGCGCTCGGCCGCGACGCCGTCCTGATCGGCGCCGCCGAGTTGGCCTTCGACAAGCTGTTGGCCGATCCGCTCAACGTTGGCGTCGCCGGTCAGTCGGGTTCCGCCGGCCCGGTCTAGGCGATCTGCCGTACCACGCTGGTCCCGTTGCCCGGCCGGGACTCCCAGGCCCAGGACTCGTGCAGCTCCAGGCCGACCTCGCCGGCCACCACATCCGCCAGGGCGGCGAACCGCCGGCCGTCCAACGAGATCGTCACGCCCACCGAATCTAGTCGGCCCGATGTCGAGGCGTACGCGCCCCCGGTGGTCGGGCCACCGGGGGCGCGGTCGATCATCCGGCGGGACGCAGCACCCGCCCAGGGCCGGCTGCGTTGTCGGCGGCAGCCTGGGTGCGCTGAGCCCCGGTGACGCAGACGTCGTCGCCGATGAACGCTTCGCGCCAGACGTAGCCGGCGACGCAGGTGTGCGGGCCGTACGGGCCGCTGACCCACCGGCTCGCCGCGACCGCGTTGTCCGCGAGCACCTGGGAGCGGGTCGCGCCGGTGACGCAGACGTAGTCGGACTGGTCGGCGTCGCGCCAGACGTATCCGCTGACGCAGGTGTTCGGACCGGACACCAGCCGGGCCGGGTTGCGCCGGGAGGCGGCGGCCGCGTTGTCGGCGGCGGCCTGGCTGCGCTGAGCCCCGGTGACACAGACGTCGTCCCCGGCGTACGCCTCGCGCCAGACGTAGCCGGCGACGCAGGTGTGCGGGCCGTACGGGCCGTTCACCCAGCGGCTGGCCGCGGCGGCGTTGTCCGCCCACACCTGGCTGCGGGTGGCGCCGGTGACGCAGACCAGGTCGCCGGCGCGGGCCTCGCGCCAGACGTAGCCCTGGAGGCAGCGGTTGACCACGTCGGTGGTCACGGTCACCGAGGCGGCGTCGCCGGAGAGCCAGTTCACGCCGATCTGCACGCCGTTGGCGTTGAGTGACTGGGCCGGCCCGCCGCCGGGGCCGGTGCGCAGCAGGGTGGGGGTGCCGTCGCGGACCTCGTGCAGCAGCACCGTGTCGACGGGGATGCCCGCGCTCCAGCCGGTCTTGCGGCGGAACTCGACGGTGTAGTAGTGGAAGAGGTCGGCCGGGTCGAACGGGATCCGGACCAGCTGCGGGCCGCTCGCGGCGGGCACCTCCAGCGGGGCCAGGGTCAGGGTGCGGGAGCCGATCCCGTCAGCGGCCATGGTGAACACCCGGTTCTTCGGCAGCCAGCCCAACTCGTCGCGGTGCGGCCCGTTGAGCCCGACCGCGCTGGTGCCGTAGTTCGCGGTGCCGAAGGCGTGGATGTGCATGGCGCTCATCTCGTCCCACGGGTCGTCGTACTCGCCCGGTTGGGACCACGGCGCGTTCTGGTACGTGGTGTCGTTGGAGAAGGAGTGCCCCAGGTTGTAACCGTGCAGCATCTCGTGCGCGGCGAAGCCGACGTTCCAGGCGCCCGGGTCGAGGAGCACCCGGCCGCCGGCCGCGCCGGAATCCACCCAGTCGTTGAGCATGACCGCGATCCGGTTGCCGGCGGGCACCGCGTAACCGGCGGTCGCCGCCGTGTCCACGCAGCGCTGGATCCGGGTCCACCTGTCGATCGACCCGAACTGGGCAAGCGTGTACGGCATCGTGTACCAGCCCCGCACGACCGA
This sequence comes from Micromonospora sp. NPDC005252, assembly GCF_042872475.1. Taxonomy (NCBI): domain Bacteria; kingdom Bacillati; phylum Actinomycetota; class Actinomycetes; order Micromonosporales; family Micromonosporaceae; genus Micromonospora; species Micromonospora sp. NPDC005252. The sequence goes on from NZ_JBIAKN010000004.1 coordinate 185,402, forward strand.
GCCGGCCAGCGACACCCGACCACCGGACTGGTCGGCGAGGTAGTCGGCGACCCCGCCGGTGCCGGCCCCGGCGGCGGTGAGGAAGTTGGCGAAGTGCGACGGCGGTTGGGGCTCCGCCGGCTTGTCGCTGAACTTGCACAGCAGCACCGACCATGCGGTCGCGTTGCGGATCGGGCTGGCCGTCGCCGGGGCGGCCGGCACCGCGACCGCGCCCAGCACGGCGCAGGCGAGCGCCACGGCCGACGCGGCGACCCGACGGAGGATTCTGGGCTTCACACGTACGCTCCCATCTCTGCGGCCCGGCCAACCCGGGCCCGGGGTCCACATCGGAGCACCGTGGGTGAGTGAATCGGCACGTTGAGTCGAGTTGGCGACGGGCCGGAATCCGACTTCGCCGAGCGGAGTGATGTCGGTGCGCGCCGCTAAGCTCGGCGGCGTGGTCGTCCACCAACTCGACAGGGCACAGGCCCGGCGGATCGCCGTCCGCGCCCAACTGCTGGCCGCCCCGCGCCCGACCGACCTGCTGGCGGTGGTCCGACAACTGACCCTGGTGCAGATCGACCCGACCGCCGCCGTCGCGCCGAGCGCGGACCTGGTCTGCTGGAGTCGGCTCGGCTCGTCGTACCAGCCGGAGCGGCTGCGGCGGGCCCTGGAACGGGACCGGACGCTCTTCGAATACCAGGCGATGGTGCGCCCGATGGAGGATCTGGGGCTCTATCTGGCCGCGATGGCGCAGTGGCCCTCGCACGAGCGGCAGCGCGAGTGGCTGCGCGCCAACGACTCGTTCCGCCGAAACGTGCTCGACCGGCTCGCCGCCGACGGGCCGCTGCTCTCCCGGGACATCCCGGACACGTGCGTGGTGCCCTGGCCGTCGTCCGGCTGGACCAACAACCGCAACGTCACCCAGATGCTGGAGTTCCTGGTCCTGCGCGGCGAGGTCGCGATCGCCGGTCGCCAGGGCCGGCAACGACTCTGGGGCGTGGCGCAGCGGGTTTACCCGGCTGGCACGCCGGTGGTCCCGCTGGAGCAGGCACGCCGGGCCCGCGACGAGCGGCGGCTGCGGGCCCTGGGCATCGCGCGGGAGAGGGCGATGGTCGTTCCGGGTGAGCCGGCGGACGTCGGCGCCGCCGGGGAGCCGGCGGTCGTCGAGGGCGTCCCGGGCGTCTGGCGGGTGGATCCGGCCGCGCTCGGGCAGCCCTTCGCCGGGCGTACGGCGGTGTTGTCGCCCTTCGACCGGCTGGTGCACGACCGGGTCCGTCTCGCCGAGCTCTTCGAGTACGAGTACGTGCTGGAGATGTACAAGCCGAAGGCCAGCCGGCGGTGGGGCTACTTCGCGTTGCCGATCCTGCACGGCGACTCGCTGGTCGGGAAGGTCGACGCGACGGCCGACCGTCGGCGCGGCACGTTCACGGTGCACGCCGTCCACGAGGACGTGCCCTTCACCGCGGAGCTGACCCGAGCCGTGCACGACGAGCTGCGTGACCTCGCGTCCTGGCTCAAACTGACCGCCGAGGGTCTGCGCTGACGGGTGATCGCCGAGGCCCCCGTGGCTCCGGCGATCACCCGCCCCCGATTACGCGATCCGGCGGACCCGACGCACGGCGAGGTAGAGCAGGAGCACGGCGAGGGCGACGAAGATGCCCGTCTCGATGCTCTGGAACAACCAGAACCGGTCCGCCGGCTGGTACAGCTCCCAGTTGTACGCGCCCGGTCCGATACCCAGCTCGGCGCCGCAGGCCTGGCCGGTCGGGCCCTTGCCACCCGGCGGGCACTGGATCCGGGTGTTCTCCGCCGCCATCGTGCCGTCGGCGTTGCGGACTCCCACGGCGAGAACCCAGTTGCCCCGGTCTCCCTCCGGAATCCCGGGCCCCTCGATCGGGAAGGTCTGGGTGCGGGCGGGCTGGTAGTGCGGTCGGGCCAGGATCTCCACCGCCGCCCGTACGCCGATGAACCCGGCCAGGGTGATGCCCATGGCGGGCAGCATCCGCTTGAAGATGGTGCCGGCGAAGATGCCGAGCGCCACGGCGAAGAGGGTGTAGCCGATCGGCACGATGCCCTGCAGGTCGAAGACGATCATGCCGAGTCGGCCCTGGTGCGCGGCGTGGGTGAGCGGTTGGACCCACCACGACATGCCCAGTCCGTAGCCGGCCGCGAGGAGCACGACGGCACCGCCGACCAGCCCGAACTTCACCAGCGCCCAGCGGGTGCGGCCGACGCCCTGGGTCCAGACGAACCGGTGCGTACCCTGCTCCACCTCGCGAGCCACCAGCGGCGCGCCCCAGAACAGGCCGACCAGCACCGGCAGGGTGATCAGCAGCACCGCCACCAGGTTCAGACTGTCGTACCGGTCGCTGAAACGGCGCAGGCCCACGTCGCAGGTCTGCGCGGCAGCCTCGCTGAGGGTGGACGGGCGCAGACACTCCGCCAGCCCGAGGTCGGCGAAGGTGTGCCGCATCGACAGGCCGATCGGCACCAGCACGGCGGCGAGCACCAGGAACCCCAGGAGGGTGTAGAACGCCAGCTTGCGGTGTTGCCGCCAGGTCAGCCAGATCATGCCGCCACCCCCCACTCGCTGTGACTGGTCTGCGTGACGCCGTCGGCCAGGTAGGCCAGGACGACGTCCTCCAGGCTGACGTCGCGCACGGTCCAGGCGGGGTCGGTGACCGGGCCGTCGGTGCGCACCAGCAGCGTGGACTGCCGGTCGGTGTGGCTGGCCCGGACCACCTGCGCGACGCCGCCGATCGGACCGCCGTCGTGCCGGGGGCCGACGAGCTGCCGGTGCGTCGCCACCAGGTCATCGACCAAGCCGGTGAGCTGCACCCGGGCGGCGTTGAGCACGATCAGGTGGTCGCAGACGCGCTCCAGGTCGGCCAGCAGGTGTGAGGAGAGCAGAACTGTGGTCCCGGAGTCCGCGACGCTGCCCATCAGCGACTGGAGGAACTCCCGCCGGGCGAGCGGATCGAGGCTGGCCACCGGCTCGTCGAGCAGCAGCAGCCGGGGTTGTTTGGCCAGCGCCAGAGCGAGCGCCACCTGGGCCCGTTGCCCGCCGGAGAGTTTGCCGACCGGCTTGTCGGGCGGTATGCCGAGCTGGGCCAACCGGGTCCGGGCCAGCGCCGCGTCCCACCGCCTGTTCAGCTCGCCGCCGGCGATGACCAGCTCGGCGGCGGTGAAGTCCGGGTACAGCGGGGTGTCCTGGGCGACGAACCCGATGTCGGCCAGCCCTTCCGTGTCGCCGTACGGCGACCTGCCGAACACCCGCACCGCGCCCTCGTCGGGCTTGAGCAGCCCGACGGCCAGGTGCAGCAACGTGCTCTTGCCCGCGCCGTTGGGCCCGACCAGCGCGGCGATCCGCCCGGCCGGAAGGTGCAGCGAACAGTCCCGCAGCGCCCACGTTCTGCCGTACCGCTTGCCCAGCCGGTCGGCCTCCAAGACCATGTCCATCCTCTGTCCTCTCGTAGCGCCGCGTGCTCGCTGCGCTCGCCCGCTCACGCGGGCTCCTTCTGTGGGGTGTCGTCGGCGAGAGTGGCGCGCAGTGTGGTCTCCACCAGGGCGACGACGTCCTCGGCCGTGAGGCCGGCGGCCTGCGCCCGGTGCAGCCACGCCACGAGGTCGTCGCGCAGCTCGGCCTGGTTGGGCAGGGACGCGCCGGCCAGGGTGCGCTGGACGAACGTGCCCACCCCCGGTCGGCCGCCGACCAGACCCTCGATCTCCAACTCCCGGTACGCCTTCAGCACCGTGTTCGGGTTGATCGCCAGCGACTGGGCGACGTCCCGGACCTTCGGCAGCTGGTCGCCGGGTGCGAGCAGACCGACGCGCAGCGCCTGCTTCACCTGCTGCACGAGCTGCATGTAGGTGTTCACCTTCGACCGGCTGTCCAGCACGAACTCGATCACTCGTGATGATCCTTCCTGTTGTCCTACGACAGTAGGACTAATAGACAGCTTGGTAGGACGCCCGCCCTCTGTCAAGCGGCTCCGCCGCCCTGGCACCCCCGGGCCAGCGATTGGCACCGACGGGTCAGCCACCCGGGAAGGGAACCGGCACGCGATCCGTGCGGAGGGGGAGGTGCTCGATGGTCACCAACGAACTCACGACGACGAGGGCGACGCCGTTGCAGGTCGCTCGCGCCCGGGGCCGGGTACGCGGGCGGTTGATTCTGCTCGGCCCGGCGTTCGTCGCCGCCGTCGCGTACGTCGACCCGGGCAACTTCGCCACCAACTCGGCTGCCGGCGCCCGCTACGGCTACCTGCTCGTCTGGGGTGGTGGTCGTGGCCAACCTGATGGCCATGCTGGTGCAGACCCTCACTGCCAAGCTGGGCCTGGCCACCGGCCGCAGCCTGCCCGAGCTGTGCCGCGAGCGCCTGCCCCGCCCGGTGAACCGGATGATGTGGGTGCAGGCCGAACTCGTCGCGATGGCCACCGACCTGGCCGAGGTGATCGGTGGCGCGGTCGCCCTGTACCTGCTCTTCGGCATCCCGCTGCTGCCCGGCGGGATCATCATCGGCGCCGCCGCCTTCGTCGTGCTCGCCCTGCGCTCGCGCGGGTTCCGCGCGTTCGAGATCGCCATCGCCGTGCTGCTGGGCGTCATCGTCCTGGCCTTCGCGGCCAACCTGCTCGCCGCCGGCTCCGATCCGGGCTCCGCCGTGGCCGGCCTGGCGCCCCGGCTCCAGGGCACCGACAGCGTGCTGCTGGCCGCCGGAATCCTCGGCGCCACAGTCATGCCGCACGTCATCTACGTGCACTCCGCGCTGACCCGCGACCGCATCCCCGCGACCGACGACGCCGAGCGCCGTACCCTCTTCCGTGGCCAGCGCACCGACGTGCTGCTGGCCCTGACGGCGGCCGGCGCGGTCAACCTCGCCATGCTGCTCATCGCCGCGGCCAGCTTCCGGGGCGGCGGCCCGGTGGGCGCCGACAGCCTGGAGGGGGTGCACGCCGGCCTCGGCCAGAGCATCGGTACCTTCGCCGCGTTCGGGTTCGCGGTCGCCCTGCTGGTCTCCGGGCTCGCCTCCACGAGCGTCGGCACCTACGCCGGCGAGGTGATCATGCAGGGTTTCCTGCGCCGCCGGGTCCCGCTGCTGCTGCGCCGGCTGGTCACCCTGGCACCCGCGCTGGCCGTGCTCGCGATCGGCCTCGACCCCACCCGCGCCCTGGTGTTGTCGCAGGTCATCCTCAGCTTCGGCATCCCGTTCGCGCTGATCCCGGTGGTCGCCTTCACCCGCCGCCGCGACCTCATGGGCAACCTGGTCAACCACCCGCTCACCACCGCCGCCGCGGCGCTGGTGGCCCTCCTGGTCGTCGCGCTCAACGCGTTCCTGCTGTGGCAGGTCGTCGCCGGCTGACCCGGCGGCAACGGACCCGATCCGCCCGCCGGTCGCAGCCTCGTCGGGCCGCGACCGGCGCGGTCAGGTGCGGCGACCCTCGTCGCGCGCGGGGATCTCCTGACGCTGTTCGAGGGCATCCGCCGGGTTGGCCTCCGCCGGGAGCGACGTGACCTCCTCAAGCGTGCCGCCCGGCAGGGCGCCCTGCTCGGCCAGGTCGGCCTCGGACGCCTCCGGGTCGACGTCGCCGGACATCCGATCCGGCGGCCCGACGTCGAACGCGTCCTGCCGCTGCTCGGCGGCGTCCGCCTCCGGCGGAGGAATCGGTTCGCCCTGATCATCCCGGAACGTGCTCATCGAAAGCCTCCTGCCCGACGGGTGTCGACGTGCCGCCGGGCCGCTGCCTACCCGCCGTGGTCGCGCTCACGCCTGGGCCAGCACTCGCGCGGCCACGGCCTCGACCGTGTCGGGATGCTTCGCCACCAGCGCGGCCACGCCGCCCGGGTCGGCGGGAGCGTCGGTGACCGGCAGCCACCCGCCGTCGTGTCCGAGCAGAGAGGCGATCGCGTCGACCGCCTCCGGATGCGCGGCGACCAGGACGCCCACCCGACCCCGTGGCGCGACGACGGCGCGCATGTCGCCCACCTCCTGCGCACCCACTCCCGGCGGCGGCGGGGACGCGACCCACGGCGGCACCCAGGAATCCAGCTCCGGCAGCGCCTCCGGGAAGGTGCGCCCCGCCTCGCGGATCAGCAGCGGGACCAGCTCCGGCCCCTGGTCCCGCAGTGTCGTGATCAGGGTCGGCAGCCACGGCAGCAGCACCGGGTCGGGTAGCCGGGCGAAGGCGGTGGACATCGTCTCGACGACGAACGGCGCCAGCGCGGGCACCGGCTCCAGCGCGTGCACGAACCCGGCCAGATACTGCGGGAAGGCCGGCACCACCAGCGGGTTGGCCAGCAGCTCGGCACACCGGGCCCGCAGTTCGGCCAGCGGCAGCAGGTCGAGCTGGTGTCGGGCCGCCCAGAGCAGGGCGACCTTCGCCGGCGCCGTCGGGTGCGACTGCCCGACGGCCAGCTCCAACTGAGACCGGTCGCAGCCCAGCGACAGCGCCAGGCCCTCCATGGAGAACAGGAAGCCGAGCATCGCGCCGACCTGCCGGACCCCGGTCTCCTCGGCGGCGATGGCGGTCGGCAGCAGGGTGCAGTAGTGCGCGTACCCGGTGGTCACGAACGCCGCGCACCAGGGCGGAAGGGTCGGCGCGGTGGCCCGGTAGTGGGCCAGCAGGCGCCGGATGCGGCGCAGCACGTCCGGGGCGTCGTCGACGGTGCGCTCGGCGGCGAGCAGGTCCACCGCACGCGCCCCCAACTCGTCGACCAGACGAGGGCTGTCGAGCAGCCGGATGGCGTCCTCGACGGCGGCCAGCGCACCCGCGGCGGTGGCGTCGGGGCCGCGTACCGCCCGCCGCAGTCGCTGCTCCAGGACCTGCTCGACGGTCACGCCCTCGTAGCCCAGCTCGATCAGCGCCCGCTGGTGGCGGCCGAGCGCCAGGTCCCAGCTCTCCTGGACCGAACGGTGCCCGAGCCGACGCTCGCCCATGATCGGGCGGACCGCGGCCGGTGGCAGCAGGTGCCGCAGGATCCACAGCAGGTCCGAGCAGCGGCCCAGCTCCGGCTGGGCGGCCAGATCGAGCAGCGCCCGCTGCACTGTCCGCTTCTCCAGGGCCAGGCCGAGGGGCTGGAGACGATCGAGCACGTCGCGGGCCAGCGGCGGGAGGGCGTCGTAGCCGACCTGACCGATCCGGTCGCCGCCCAGCAGGATCTCGCAGAGCCGCCGGACGTCGCGCCGGCCGGGCACCACGTCCTTCTCGATGCAGGTGACCGCCGCGTCGGCGAAGTCGTACGGGGTGGGCCGGGCCCGGTTGCGCAGGCCGGCCAGCAGTACCGAGGTCTCGAAGACGGCGATCGCGTCGGCGGTGCTGGCCAGGTACCCGTTGCGCCGGGCCAGCCGGACGATGTCCACGCACCAGCCGCGCAGCTCCGCCTCGTCCAGGCCGTCCAGGTCAGGCGCCGCGGCGAGGAAACCGGTGAGCCGGTCGCTGACCGGCCCGGCGGGGGAGGGCGCCGTCGGGGTCCGGCCCCGCCGCCCCCGGCTGGTTCCGGTGCGCTGGCCGTCCAGCCGGTACGGGGACAGCCCGTGCCGGCCCACCGCCTTCGTCCAGGTCGCCGCCGCGATCGACACCGAGCCCGGCGCCAGCCCGAACTGGGCCTCGATCGCCGAATGGCTGGACGGGATCAGGCCGTACCGCCAGCGGGTGTCGGTGCGCGGGGTGATCTCGAAGTCGTCCACGGTGGAGCCCAGCCCGAACTGCTCGACCCGGCTGGCGGCGTGGAACGCGCCGCAGACGTAGAGGCAGTCGGCCGGATCGACGCCGGAGGTGGCGAGGTGCTGACGCATCCGCGTCCACATGTACCGCTCGCGATCCTCGTCGCGGTCCAGCCGATCCTCCCCGGCCGGGCGCAGCCGCCGGAACAGGCTGCCGATCAGCACCATCACCTGCCGGTAGGTGTCGTGGTCGGCGTCGGCCAGCGGGCGTTCCACGTACTGGTCCCACCACTCCGACCAGTGCCGCACCTTGCCGTGGTGCAGCAGGTACGCCTCCAGCTCCGCGAACCGGGGCCGCAGGTCGCCGATCTCCACCCCGACGGCGTCGCCGTGCAGCCCGGACTCCTCTCCGGTGGCGGCCGGCCCGGCCGCGCCGCCCCCGTCGGTCGCCCCGGCCGCGCCGCTCCCGCCGGTCGGCTGATCGCGCGGCGACCACTGAAAGACGTGGTCGGTGGAGCGGTCCACCAGCACCAGCTCCACGCCGGGGGTCTCCAGCACGTACGCGATGGCCTGGTACTCCGCCGACGCCTCGGTGACCGGCGCGACGACGCTGAGCGGCCCCCAGTCGGCGGGAAAGCCGGACAGCTCCGACGCGAACGCCTGCACCGCGACGGGCAGACGGCAGTTGCGCAGCTCCCCGAGCAGCGGTTGGAGATCTTCGCACAGCTCCAGGTAGATGACCCGGGGCTGCTTGGCCCGCAGCCGGCGCACCATGGCCAGCGCGGAGGCCGGTGAGTGGTGGCAGACCGGGAAGATCTCCAGTCGCTCGCCGAGCGCCCGGTCGACGTCGTCGACCATGCCGGCGAGGATCGCGCCGAGCGCGTCGGCGGAGCCCGCGAACGCGGCCGCCGCGTCGCTGAGCTGCTCGCGGAGCGCGCCGAACGGGCCGGCGACGGTGGACGCGGTCACGACAGGGACGCGATCGCCTGACGACCGCCGTCGAGGAAGCCCGCCCACCCGTCGTCGTCCTTGCGGGCCCGGGGCTCCACCACCCCGTGCAGGTACTTGTTGAGGATCGCCAGGTCCTCCGGGCTGCGCCGGGCCAGCGACCCGACCAGCGAGCCGGCGAGCGTCGCCGCGCGCAGCGTACGGTCGCCGAAGAACTGGCTGTGCAGGATGGCGTCCTCCAGCACACCGATCTGCTCGGCGGTGGACAGCGCCGACTCCAACTTCTCGTCGTCGCTGGTCGCGGCGGCGGCGCCGGCGCGCAGGTCGGCGAAGCTCTGCAACAGGATGTCCAGGAGGGTCGGCGGGACGTCCAACTCGATGCGGTGCCGGCGCAGCAGCTCCTCGGTGCGGAACCGGACGATCTCCGCCTCGCTGCGCTTGTTGGTCACCACCGGAATCCGCACGAAGTTGAACCGCCGCTTGAGCGCCGAGGAGAGGTCGTTGACGCCCCGGTCCCGGCTGTTGGCGGTCGCGATGATCGAGAAACCGGGTTGGGCGAAGACGATGTTGTCCTGGTCCAGCTCGGGGATGGCGACGTACTTCTCGGACAGGATCGAGATCAGGGCGTCCTGCACGTCGCTGGTGGAGCGGGTCAGCTCCTCGAAACGCCCGACCACGCCACGCTCCATCGCCGTCATGATCGGTGAGGGGATCATCGACTCGCGGGACTGGCCCTTGGCGATCACCATGGAGACGTTCCACGAGTACTTGATGTGGTCCTCCGTCGTGCCCGCGGTGCCCTGCACGACCAGGGTCGAGTTGCGGCAGATCGCGGCGGCCAGCAGCTCGGCCAGCCAGCTCTTGCCGGTGCCGGGATCGCCGATCAGCAGCAGACCCCGGTCCGAGGCGAGGGTGACGATGGCCCGTTCGACGAAACTGCGGTCGCCGAACCACTTCTGCGGGATCTCCCGGGACAGGCCGTCGGCCCGCTCCGAGCCGAGGACGAACAGCCGGACCATGCGCGGGCTCAGGCGCCACGAGAACGGCTTCGGGCCGGTGTCGACCGACTCCAGGAAATCCAGCTCGTCGGCGTACGTGACCTCGGCGGGGGCGCGCAGCATCTCGGACATGAGGGGTTGCTCTCCTAGGTGAGGAAGTTCTTCAGCTCGACGACGAGCTTGCGGATGTGACCGGAGATGACCGGGGTGCCCTGGTCCTTGAAGCGCTGCCGGAACCAGGGGTTGACGCTCTGCTGCCCGGAGCTGCTGACCGAGCCGACCGGAATGACCTTGACGCCGGAACGGTGTACGGCCTGGAGCCCGTCGAAGACCGCCTGGTGGTTGGCCTCGTAGAAGTCGGAGATCCACACCAGCACCGTGTTCTTCGGCTCGGCGATCTTGGGCCGGGCCAGCGTCAGCGCCGCCGTGCCGTCGGTGCCGCCGCCCAACTGGGTACGCAGCAGCACCTCGAACGGGTCGTGCACCCACGGGGTGAGGTCCAGTGCCCGGGTGTCGTACGCGACGAGGTGCACGTCGACCTTCGGCAGCCCGGCGAAGATCGAGGCGAGGATCGTGCAGTTGACCATCGCGTCGACCATCGAGCCGGACTGGTCGACGACGACGATGAGCCGGGACGGCGTGGTACGCCGCGCGGTGTGCCGGTAGTAGAGCCGGTCGACGTAGAGCCGCTCGTCGTCCGGGCTCCAGTTGGTCAGGTTCTGCCAGATCGTGCGGTCGAGGTCCAGGTTGCGGAACACCCGCTTGGGCGGCACCGACCGGTCCAGGGCGCCGACACTGGTCTGTTGCACCTGCGTCCGGAGCACCTCGGCGACCTCGTCGACGAAGCGCCGGATCAGTGCCTTCGCGTTGGCCAGCGCCACCCCGGACAGGTTGGCCTTGTCGCGCAGCAACTGCTCGATCAGCGACATGCTCGGGGTCAGCTGGCTGGCCAGCGCGGGGTCGGCGAGCACCTCCCGCAGGTGCATCCGTCGGACCAGGTCACCCTCCAGGCCGGCGAGGGTGCCGCCCAGCCCGCCGCCCTGACGGCGCAGCTCGCCGGGCTCGCAGCCGAGGGCCTGCTCGAACCAGCCGGCGTCGGACTGCCAGCGGGCCAGTTGGGTGGCGCTGACCGGACCGGAGCCGGTGGCGAACACGTTCAGCAGCACCTTCGACACCAGCGCCGCCCGGCGCACCTCGGCCGCACCCGGCCGGTAGGCCGAGCCGTCGCCCTCCGACCCGACCGGCCCGGTGCCCTCCGGCGCGGTGCCCTCCGGCCCGACGGTGTCTGGCTCGGCGTCGTGCGGCCGGTCGTCGTGCGGCTGGGCTTCGGCGGAGGTGAGCAGGCCGCGCAGCTCTGCCGCGAGTGCCGGGAAGCGCTGCACGATGGTGTCCACCGAGACCGACGGGTCCAGCAGGGCGGCGGGCAGCCCGAGGTCGTCGACCACGGCCACGCTCGCCGACTCCAGGCCGGGCTGCTCGTCGCGGTCGAAGAGGCGGGACAGCAGCCGCCAGTAGAGGACCTGACGGCGGTTGGCGTCGGCGAACCCGCCGGTGGGGATCGGCGCGGTCATCGGCGCAGCAACCGTCCCGCGCGCTCGCGCAACACGGCCACGGCGTCGCCCGCCCGGGCCTCCTCCTTGGCGACCTTCGGATCGGTGACGCCGCACGCCCAGTCGCCGTTGTGTGCCTGCACCGTCCGCCGCTTCACAGTCGCCCGGACCGCCAACGGCTGGAGCAGCCAGCGGCCGTCGTCCCAGCGTAGGAGGCCCAGGCAGGCCGACGCGGCGGCGACCAGGTCGGCGGTCAGCGGGCCGGCGGCCGGCAGCCGGTCGACGGCCAGCACGACCCGTTCGCCGTCCACCTCGATGCCGAGCGTGCCGTCCTCGTCGCGGATCGCGGCGCCCTCGACGAGCACCGGCTCGGCGATGCCCGTCGGGTGCCGGTCGAGGGGGTCGGTCGCGGCCGTGCTCGCGGCCGGCAACAGCACCCGGGCGGTGGCGAACGGGTCGGCGGGCTCGTCGAGCTGGACCCGGTCATCGACCCAGCCCAGGTCGCCACCGCGCAGCGGCAGATCGGTCACGACCAGCGCCCGCCGCTCGGCCAGCGCGGTGAGCAGCAGCGGGTGTGCCGACAGCAGCCGCCAGATCGCCGGCCCGACGATCGTGTCGACCTTCGCGGCGGCGACCGCCGTGCGGACCAGCAGCGCCGGCCCGCCGTCCGCCGGCTCCAGGACGGCGTGCAGCTGGACCTGCACGGCGGTGTCGTGACTGTGCACGTCCACACCGAGCGGCAACAGCCGCCCGGAGACCGCCGGCGCCTCACCGGTCGGCGGTGCGCCCTCGGTGAGCAGGACGCCACGGGCCCACAGGTCGGCCCAGCGGCGGGCCGGCACCTGCGCCATGGTGGCGACCGGAACGCAGGCCCGCAGCTCCGCGGCGAGCCCGTCGAGCAGCACCGCGATCCGGCGCAGCTCCGGCACGGCCAGGCTGGCCTCGACCACCCCGGCGGCGGCGGAGAGCAACTCGTGGTCGACGCCACGCCAGCCGGTGACCGCCACCTCGTGCCACCAGGCCCGCGCTCCGGCGAGCGCGGGCGGCGTCTCGGAGGGCCCGGTGGTCGGCGTCGTCCACGGCGACCGGGTGCGGCCCAACGCCTCGTCGAGCTGCCCGAGCAGGGCGTCGTGTGCCGCGCCGAGCAGCGCCGAGCGCGCCCCGGCGAGCGCGGCGAGGTGCTCCGGGGTAACCGATCCGGCGGTGACCGCGTCGACCGCGGCGGTCACCGGGCCACCCAGTGGGGTGCCGGCCAGCGCGTCGGCGAGCGCGGCGAGCGCCGCGGCGCCCCGTTCGCCGATCCGACCGAAGCCGTCGGCGAGGGCGTCGTCGAAGCCGGCGACCACGTCGAGCGCGTCGCTCAACCCGGCCGGGACCGCATGCAGGCGCGCGACCTGGGCGCCGCGCATCAGCGGCCGGACCCGGTGGCCGGGAACCAGTGCAGCTCGGGCAGCGCGACAGCGCTGACGGGCAGCTCCAGGTAGGAGAGGTGGCGCAGGAAGCGACTGAACACCACCGCCGCCGAGGCGGGCTCGGGCTGGCCGTCGAGCCGGGACAGCAGCTCGCTGCCGTCGGCCAGCCCGTCGCCGACGTCGACCCGCAGGTAGCGGGCCACCCGGTCGACGCCGTACTGGAGGACGGCCTCGTCGGCGAGCGCGTGCAGGTGCTTGCACGGGATGCCGCGCAGGCCGCCGCAGAGCCGGTTGTTGTTGGTGCTGCACTGGTAGGCGTGGGTGCCGGCGGCGACCGACGAGACGTAGACCCGCTCGACGTCCGACCCGCTGGAGACCACGCCCTGCAACCGGCCGTCAGCCAGCTCGACGAAGGGCACCTTGGCCAGCTTGCGGGGGCGGGCGGGCGGCACCACCGCCACCACGCTGCGCCGCCGCCAGTCGGCTCCGTCGGCGTTCGTCACGTCACGGCCTCCCACTTCGAGAAGAATCAAGGGTGGTGCGCACGCCGGCCGGTGCCGGTGCCGCTACGACGACACGATCATGGACTACGGGTACGACAGATCCGGTGGCGGTGCCGGTCCCCGCGAACCGTTCGGCGCAGCCAGCGCGGCGTTCGGCTCGCGGCCGTGCCGGGCCGGGTCCGGCCCACCCGTCTGATAGCCGAGCATCGATGGATCCGTTCGGATGTGGTAGCCGTTTTCGGCGGGCGGCGTGCCACGACGGTCCCGAACGACCCGCGAGGAGAGGGATCAACCATGCGATGGAACGCACGACGGGCCGCCGCCGGGGCCTTCGGGCTCGCCCTGGGTGCCGTACTGGCGTTGGCCCAGGTCGCACCCGCCCAGGCCGAGTCGAACGGCGGGGTACGCGTGATGCCGCTCGGCGACTCGATCACCGACGGGTTCAACGTGCCCGGTGGGTACCGGATCAACCTGTGGCAGCGGCTGGCCGGCGGCGGCTACACCGTCGACTTCGTCGGCTCGCAGTTCAACGGGCCGGCCAGCCTCGGTGACCACGACCACGAGGGCCACTCGGGCTGGCGCATCGACCAGCTCGACGCCAACATCGTCGGCTGGCTGCGGGCCACCGCCCCGCGGACGGTCCTGCTGCACATCGGCACCAACGACGTGAACCAGAACTACGACCTGGCCAACGCGCCAGCCCGGCTCTCCGCGCTGATCGACAAGATCAGGGCGACGGCGCCGGAGGTGGAGCTCTTCGTCGCCACCATCATCCCGGAGTCCGACCCGAATCTTCAGGCCCGGGTGCAGACGTACAACGCGGCGATCCCCGGGATCGTGGCGCAGAAGGGCAGCCGGGTGCACCTGGTCGACATGCACGCGGCCCTGAGCACCGCCGATCTCGCCGACGGGGTCCACCCCAACGCCGGCGGGTACGACAAGATGGCCGCCCGGTGGTACGACGCGCTGCGATCGGTGCCGGGCAGCCTCGTCCCGCCGAGCGGACCGCCGGTCGGCACCCCGGTCGGCCTGCTCAACCCGAACTCCGGGCGCTGCCTGGACGTCTCCGGCGCCAGCACCACCGCCGGCGCCCCGGTCATCATCTGGGACTGCCACGGCGCCGCCAACCAGCGCTGGACCCGCACCGCCGCCGGGGAGCTGCGGGTCTACGGCGACCGCTGCCTGGACGTGCAGGGCGGCGCGAGCGCCGACGGCACCAGGGTGCAGATCTGGACCTGCAACGGCGGTGCCGCCCAGCGGTTCACCTTCCGCTCCGACGGGGCGATCGTGCTGACCAGCGTCGGCAAGTGCGTCGATGTGGCATCGGCCGGCACCGCCAACGGGACCGCCGTCCAGCTCTGGACCTGCAACGGCAGCGGCGCGCAGCGCTGGTCCACGAGGTAGCGGGTCCGACGCCGGTCCACCTCGTGTCCCGGTGGACCGGCGTCCGCCCCCTGCGAGCCCCCCGGTTGGCGGCGCGGATGTCGTCGGGTCCGCGCGGATGGTCGCCGCCGCTAGTCACGATCGGCCAGGATGGGCGGGACGGCCGGACAACGGCCGCGGCGAGGAGGCGGGCGATGCGGGTACGCGGCTGGGTGACCCGGGGGCGGCACGTCCGCGCGGCGGCGACGCTGGCGGCTCTCGTCACCGGCGCGGTGCCGCTGGCCGCGGTGCAGTCGCCGGGCCCGGCGGCCGCCGGCGCGGCGTCGGCGGGGGCGCCCGTGTGCCAGGTCCGCGACGACCGGCTTACCGAGATTTCCGGGATGGTCGCCACCGACGACGGGTACGTGGTGGTCAACGACGGCGCCGACGACGAGGCCCGCCTCCGGATCTTCTTCCTGGACCGGCGCTGCGCGGTGGCGCGGACGGTCAGCTACCCCTCCCGTCCCCGGGACACCGAGGACCTGGCCCTCGGCCGGGACGGCACCATCTGGGTCGCCGACACCGGTGACAACGACCGCAACCGCGAGACGATCGCGCTGTGGCGGCTCGCGCCGGGGGCGGACCGGCCGGTGCTGTACCGGATGAGGTACCCGGACAATCCGCACGACGCCGAGGCGCTGCTGCTCGACGCGGCCGGCCAGCCGCTGATTATCACGAAGGGCGGCAGCGGCACCGTCGTGGTGTACTCGCCGGCCACCGCGCTGAAGCCGGGGGTCACCACACCGCTGGCCTCGGTCGGCCGGGTGGTCCTTCCGTCCAGCACCACCAGCAACCCGTTCTCGTTCCTCGGGCGGGGCGTCGTCACCGGGGCGGCGAACGCGCCGGACGGCCGCCGGGTGGTGCTGCGGAGCTACGCCGACGCGTTCGAGTACGACGTGGTCGGCGGTGACGTGGTCGGCGCGCTGACCGGTGGCACCCCACGGGTCACGCCGCTGCCCGACGAGCCGCAGGGCGAGTCGATCACCTACAGCCGCGACGGCCGGTCCCTGCTCACCGTCTCCGAGTCCGCCGACCAACCGGCCGGCAGCCGCCCGACGATCCTGCGGTATCCGGCCGCGACGGCGACGGCCGCCGCCCCGCACCCGGCGGAGTCCACCACGGCGGCCCCGCCGTCGCCCCCGCCGGCCCGCCCGGCGGCACAGGCGGCCGGCATCGGGGGCGGTCGGACCTGGCCGCTGGCCGCCGGCGCCGGGACGCTACTGGCACTCGTCGCCGCGGCCGGGGTGCTGTGGCGGCGGCACACCGACCGACGCTGACCGACGACGGCGGGCCGGGCGCGCGGCACGGTGTGCGGGCGGGCACCGCGTCGCGAGCCGGGGGACCGGCGCGCTGCGGCAGGATGGGTGGATGTCCGTGCTGTCCGAGCTGCGCCACCCGATCGTCGCCGCGCCGATGGCCGGCGGCCCGTCCACCCCGGCCCTCGTGTCGGCCGTCTCCGCCGTCGGCGGGCTGGGCTTCCTGGCCGCCGGCATGATCGACACCGCGCGGCTGGTCGCCGACATCGCCGAGGTGCGCGCGCGTACCGACCGGCCGTTCGGGGTCAACGTCTTCCTGCCCGGCGACGACACGGTCGACGAGGCCGCCATCCGGGCGTACGCGCAGCGGCTCGCCCCGCACGCCGACCGCCTCGGAGTGCGGTTGGGTGAGCCGGTGGGCGGCGACGACGCGTACCCGGAGAAGCTGGCCGCGCTTCTCGCGGACCCGGTCCCGGTGGTGTCCTTCGCGTTCGGGCTGCCCGACCGCGCCGTGGTGGCCGCCCTGCGGGAGCGCGGCACCGAGGTGTGGGCCACCGTCACCCGCCCGGCCGCCGCCACGGCCGCCGCCGAGCTGGGCGTGGACGCCGTCGTGGTGCAGGGCACCGAGGCCGGTGGGCACCGGGGCGGGATCCCGGACGACGACGACTACGCGCTGTTGCCGCTGCTCCGGCTGGCCGCCGCCGAATGCGACCGGCCGTTGGTGGCCGCCGGTGGCATCGCCGACGGCCCCGCCCTGGCGGCGGCGCTGGCCGCCGGGGCGCAGGCCGCCCAGCTCGGCACCATGTTCCTGCGCTGCCCGGAGGCGGGCAGCTCACCCCTGCACCGGGCGGCGGTGGCCAGCGCCGCGCCGACGGCGTTGACCCGGGCCTACACCGGCAAGCGGGCCCGCGGCGTGGTCAACGACTTCCTGCGTACGCACGACGCGGTCGCGCCGGCCGGCTACCCGCAGGTGCTGCACCTGACCCGTCCGCTGCTCGCCGCCGCCCGGCGCGACGGCGACGCCTCGGTGGTGAATCTGTGGGCCGGGCAGGCGCACCCCCTCGCCCGGGACGTACCGGCGGCCGAACTGGTCGTCGAGGTCAGCGCCGCCGCCCGGGCCGCGCTGACGGCGGCGGCACAGCGGGCGACCCGCTGGGGCTGACCAGGCGACCTGTCGTCGATCCGGGCGGGCGGAACGGCCCGGACGCCCAACCCGTTAGAGTCTCGCCGTGATCGAGATCGGCGCGCACGTCGACCTGTCCCACTCACCCGACCGGGTCTGGCTCGCACTGACCGATCGGGAGCTGTTGGGCCGCTGGTTCGCCGAGGCGGACACGGTGGAGGGGGTGCCGGACCGGCTGGTGCTGCACACGGCCGGCCTGCCCGGCTTCGACGCCGACGTCGAGGTCGAGGTGACCGAGCGGCGGGTGCCGGAGCTGCTGGTGTTGCGCTGCGACGAGGCAGGTCGGCTCACCGAGCTGACCTGCGCCGTCACCGCCACCAAGCAGGGCAGCCGGTTGACCGTGCGGGAGGTCCCGACGCACGGCTCCTGGTCGGAGGAGCACCACGAGCCACGCGAACAGCAGCTCCGGCAGGCGTTGACCGTGCGCCTGCCGGCCATCCTCGACTGGCTCGCGTTCCAGCAGGTCGATCTGCGGCGTGGCGTGGCGGGGATGACGACCGAGCTGCCGGTGCTCGGCGCGTCCGGCCCCGCGCCGGCCCGGGGTCGGCGCCGTGCGGCGGTCGCCGGGCTGACCGGGGTCGTGCTGGTGGCGGGGCTGGTGGCGTGGCTGACGCTGCCGGGCGAGCCGGAGCACTCCGCCGCGCCGACGCCGACCGCGACGTCGACGACGACGCCGCCGAGCATGGCGGCGGCGGCGCCGACCGCGCAGCCGAAGGCGACACCGTCGGCGCGAGCGTCGCGCAGCGTCACGCCGACCACCGCCCGTCCGAGCCGCACCCCGTCGGCGACACCGTCGCGTACGCCGACGGCGGCGGGGCCGCCGCCCCCACCGCCGCTGGTGGCGCACTACGACACCGACTCGAGCCGGCTGTTCGGCTACACCGGGGAGGTGGTGGTCGACAACCCGGGCCCCGCGCCCGCGGAGCAGTGGGTCGTGGTGGTGACCCTCGCCGACGGCAGCAGCGTCGACGACGTCGAGGGAGCGGACTGGCGTCAGGACGGGCAGGCCATCACCTTCAGCGGCTTGGCCGTGCCCGCCGGCGGGTCGCGGACGATCCGGTTCGACGTCCGCGACAGTCGGCCTAAGGCAAGGCAGCCGGAGGGCTGCACAGTGGGCGGCAACCCGTGCGCGGGGCTCTGACTAGGCTCCTCGGCATGGCACTGCTGCACCGGGCGACGCTGCGCCCCACCAAGCTCGAACTGCTGACGACCTGGCTGCCCGGCCGACCCTGGTGGCAGGGGCCGGCCGGCGTCGACGTGGTGAGTCGGGGGGCGTACCGCTTCGACGACCCGGCCGGCGAGGTCGGCATCGAGACCATGCTGGTCGCCGCCGCCGACGGGCCGGTCCACCAGGTCCCGCTCACCTACCGCGCCGCGCCCCTCGACGACGCCGACGAGTGGCTGGTCGGCACGACCGACCACTCGGCGCTCGGCCGCCGGTGGGTGTACGACGGCTGCGCCGACCCGGTCTACGCGGCGGCGCTGACCCACGCCATCCTGGCCGGCGCCGGTCAGGCGGAGCAGTACTTCGAGGTCGACGGCCGGCGCGAGGTGCGACCGCCGACGATGGCGATCGACGTCAGCGGCGACGGCGGGGCCGTGCCGGCGATCGGCGCCGTCCAGCAGGTCGTCGACGAGGACGACACGGTCATCGTCACCGACGCGGTGGAGCTGGTCGTGGTCCGCCGGCCGGCCGCCGGGGCGGTCGGGGCCCGGGGCGCCACCCTGAGCGGCGCCTGGGACGGGCAGCCGACGACCGTGCCGCTGGCGTACGCCCGGAGGCGGTGACGGCGGTGGGCGGCCCGATCGGTCGGGCCGCCCACCGCGTTCACCACTGGGCCGGAGGCGGTGGCGGTGCCACCGGCGGTCGGTCGTCGCAGGTGATGGTGTTGGGCAGCAGCCACGGGGCGAGCCAGCCGCCGTCGTTGCCGCCCAGGTCGGTCAGGGTGAACTCTGAGCCGGCCGGGGTGAAGTGGAACGACCCGCAGTTGTTCACGCCGACCGCTCCCACGTTGCGGGCGTCCACGTTGGCGAACGAGGCCGACCCGGCCGAGCGGGCGCTGAGCACCGAGGTGCCGGTGCCGTCGACCCGGATGTCGCGGAAGCGCACGTTCGTGATCGAGTAGAGGTCCTTCACCGGCCAGTCGCTGACCAGCATGATCGCGTTGTAGGTGCTGTCCAGGTACGCGTCGCCGGTCACCTCGACGTTCGCGTCGATGCTGCGGTCCAGCGCGAACATCCAGATGGCGCCGAGCCCGATGTTCCAGTTCAGCTCGTAGGTGCCGGCGCGGGCGGTGGTATTGGCGGTGAACCGCAGGTACCCGGCGAACGGCTCCGCGCCGAAGCGGGCGCCGGCGTGCAGCCCGCTGCCCTCGCGGACCGGGTCGGCGACGAGGTTGTGGGAGACGGTGGTGTCGGTGCCGCCGTAGATGGCGATGCCGTTGGCGAGCGTCGGTGACTGCACGGTGTTGTGGTCGAACGTGTTGCGGGCGTTGGCCGTCTTCTCCGACCACATCGCCAGGCCGTCGTCACCCGTGTTGCGGACGAAGGTGTGCGCGACGAGGGAGTCGGTCACGCCGGTGTGGAAGTTGAGCGCGTCGGCGATCTGGTCGACGACGATGGTGTTGGTGACGCGGACGTTGCGCATCGGGCCGTCGAACCACAGGCCCGCCTTCGTGTGCCGCAGGTGCAGCCCGTCGACTGTGGAGTCGCTCAGCGCCCCGCCGATCGCGTTGACCTGGTCGGTGTCGATGCGCTCGCGTACGTCGCCCTCGATGGCGAAGCCGGAGAGGTGGACGTTGCGGCTGCCACCGTCGGCGGCGTCGCGACCGTAAAAGCCGACGCCGGTGTGCACCGAGCCGTCCGGCGCGGGCGTCGACAGCGCGACCTCGCGTCCCTTGAAGACCGTGTACCAGTTGCCGGCGCCCTCGATGGTCACGTCGTCGACGATGATGTGCCGGTTGACCTGGTACGTCCCCGGCGGAACGTAGACCTTCAGGTGGGTGCGCCGGGCGAAGGCGATGGCCTTGTCCAGAGCGTCGGCGGAGTCCCGGCGGCCGGTGGGGTCGGCGCCGAACGCCAGCACGTTCGCGGCGAGCAGCCGTACGCGCGGCGGTGCGACCAGTTCGGAGTCGAGCAGGTCGATGACCGTCCACGCGGCGGCGCTGCCGGCCGGCGCGGTGAGCCGGACCGTGTCACCGGCCCGGTAGGTGCGCCCGAGCAGTAGCCGCTGCTCGTCGTAGAAGTGGGTGGGCCGAAACGGCGTGCTGATGCTCGGGTACGGCGTGGTGGCCGACGGCACGCACTGGCACTCGGTGATCCACCAGTCCGGGTGCAGCAGCCCGGCCTGCGGGTCGTTGGTGAACGGGTACTGGTTGTAGAGCCACGAGTACTGCGAGGTCAGCGTCATGGTGCGGACGTGCTTGCCGTTGACGGCCACCCGCAGCGGCGCGGTGATCCCGCCGCCGGAGGGCGCGTCCGGGATGCTGTACCGCACGGTGATCCCGTTGGTCGTGCTGGGCAGGACGAACTCGACGTACTCGCCGGGGGTGAGCCGGACGGCCCGGCGGCCGGACGCCTCGGCGGGCAGCGTGTAGGCGGACCGGTCGGGGCCGATGACCTCGCCGTTGGTCCGGGCGTTCTCGGCCTCCTGTTCGACGAAGTCGACGTCGGCGCCGCGCCCGGCGACCAGCGTCGGATCGAGCGCCGCCCGGGTGACCACCGGCTGTGCGCCGGGTGAACCGGGTGGGCCGGCGGCGGCCACGGTGGGCCCGGCGACCAGCACGGCGAGGCCGGTCGCGAGCGCGACGGCGGTGGCGACCGGGCGGCCCGGGCGTCCCCGTGCCGGCAGGATGCTGCGAAACATCGGTGACCCTCCTGGTGGGGTGGTGGTGGAGGTCCGCCCGGCGTTCCCCCGGACGCCCGACATTGATCGTCATGATGCAGCACTGAACATCGCACTGCAAGACGACAATCGAAGATTGAAAAGAGGCGACTATTGGGCCGCAAGAAATGGACGGTCGGTGAGTTGAGGTGTCGCGCGTCGCGTGCGCCCCGGCCAGCCCGCCGGGCGTAGGCTGAGGCGCGTGGATCAAGAAGACCGGATCGCCCTTTTCCTCGACTACGAGAACCTGGCGTTGGGGGCCCGCGACCACCGTGGCGGCGCGGACTTCGACTTCCGGCCGATCGCCGACGCGCTGGCCGAGCGAGGGCGGGTCGTGGTGCGCCGGGCGTACGCCGACTGGTCGTACTTCGACGAGGACCGCCGCATGCTCACCCGTAGCCACGTCGAGCTCATCGAGATCCCGCAGCGCATGGGCGCGTCCCGCAAGAACGCCGCCGACATCAAGATGGCCGTCGACGCGATCGAGCTGGCGTTCGAGCGCGACTACATCTCCACCTTCGTCATCTGCAGCGGCGACAGCGACTTCACCCCCCTGGTTCACAAGCTCCGCGAGCTGAACAAGCGGGTCATCGGTGTCGGGGTCGAGGGGTCCACGTCGGCGCTGCTGCCCCCGGCGTGCGACGAGTTCCTCTACTACGACCGGCTGGAGGGTGTGGACATCCCGCCCACCCGCAGCCGGCGCGGTCGCCCGGCCCGGCAGCCCGGCCCCGACCAGCGCCCGCCCGAGCCGGAGCAGCAGCGCGAGCAGGAACACGAGCAGGAGGCCGAGGGTCGGCCGGTGGGTGAGGAGCCCGGCCGGGACGTGGACGCCCTCGCCGTGCAGGTGGCCCAGACGGTGGCCGGGTTGCAGGGCAGCGCGAGCGGCGAGGTGACCGCCTCCCGGCTCAAGCGCACCCTGCTGCGTAAGGACCCGACGTTCAGCGAGTCCGACTACGGCTTTCGTACCTTCGGTGAGCTGCTGCGCCATCTCGCCGAGCACAACGTGATCGACCTGGGCGAGGGGCCCGCGAAGGGCGACCCCGAGGTCTCCCTGCCCGAGCACGGCGACCGGGAGGTCGCCTTCGGCCTGCTCCGGGGCGTGGTGGGCGACCTCGGCAGCGCCGGCAACCCGGTGGCGCTCTCCGGCCTGAAGAACCAGCTGCGCCGGGCCCGCCCCGACTTCAGCGAGAAGAAGCTCGGCTACCGCAGCTTCCTGCAGTTCTGCAAGGCCGCCGCCACCAGCGGCGCCGTCGACCTACGGTGGAGCCCGGAGGCGGACGACTACCTGCTCACCGCTCAGGGGTGAGCGACCGCCTCCGGTAGGCCCTGCCGGCCGCCCCGTCATGACTCGGAGTCCCGTTCGACCCGGCCGTGCGGGTGGCGTTCCCGCCACCGTGCACTCCGGGTGGCATCCAGATCACCGCAGAGGGTGGATTTCCCCTCTGGGCAGGACACGTTGGCCAACACCCTGGCCGGCGTGTTCAGCGGTATGTGACGCCGGCCTGATTGATCGCTCAGGACGGGGAGAAATCGCCGATGCGGTCCCTCCCCGTCGCCCGCACAGGTGGAACTGTGTCTGAGTTGCGGCTATTACGGCGGTATATGCTCACCTGCGCCGTACCCCCAGCACGAAAATTGCTATACGGTCGGCGAATGAAGGTGGAGGAACACTGGTGGAACGGTGACACGACCCCGCGCGGGCGCCGGGACGTGTATATCCGTACTGACGGGCAAGGTTGGGAGGTCCGCGCCCAGATCGGTGGGGCGTCGGGTCGTGAGCGGGTGCAGCAGTGCCCCAGCCGGGCCTCGGCGGCCATCCTCGCCGACGCCTGGCGCGGCACTCACCCATCCTGGCGCGAGCTGAAGCAGCGCTGATCCGGCACCGGGCCGGGCCGGCAACGCTCCTGGGCTCCCGCCCGGTGCGCTCCCCGGCCCGCCCGGTGCTCGACTCACCCCCGACCGTCAGCGCGTTCCCCGGCAGCTGTCGACGATGTGGTTCGGCTCGTGGGTCACTGCTTCTGGAACATGACCGAGGCGACGTCTGCCACGAATGCCGAGGCCCAATCGAGCTGGGGGCAGTTGTCGCGGCCCCTGCACTCCAGGCACCCACCTGCTCGCGCCGCGCGTCATCCGGAGTCCTCGATCACCTGCTGGTGAGCAGTTCGGGGAGGCTTTCCTGGAACTGGTGAGCATCACGTGATCAAGGCGCCACCGCGCAGCGGAACCTCGGATACCGCACCATCGCCGAACTGGAGTGCCCGGTGGCCGGGTCCGGCGGGTGCTTTCCGTGTTCCCCGGGGCAGGCCGGGTACACGGGGGCGGTCCGCGTCCGATGGAGGTCGCCCATGTCGCAGGGTCCCGATGAGGAGAACCCCAGGCTCGACGAGGAGGTCCGGGAGGCCGAGCGCCGGCTCGCCGACCTCGTCGACTCGACGGAGGACGCGCTGACCGACGACGACGCCCGCGTGCCGGACGACGCCCTCTCTGAGCAGGAGCCGGAGTAGGGCCTGTCCGGCAGACAAAACCGGACAGGCCCGTGGTCCGGGACGGGCTCAGCGCTTGAATGTGAAGGTGAAGTCGCCGGAGAGCTTGCCGCTCAGGCGAACCGTCGAAACGATCTTCCCCTCCTCGCTCAGCCTGTCGACCTCGGCCCGGGAAAGACCGAAGCCCTCGGCGATCAGTCGCGCGGGCCGGACCGGGATGCGCGCCGCGAAGCGGACCGAGACGTCGACCATCTCGCGGTCCAGGTGCGCCGATCCGTTGGTGTCGAGACGCCAGGCGCCGTCCCAGTCCAGGACGAATCGATTGCGGCCCTGCACGGCCGGATCCTGAAGCAGTTCGGCGATCAGGCGACGGTCGTTGTCGTGCAGCCGGTCGAGCAGCTCAGGTCGGATGGTGCGGACTGTCGTCCGCTCCAGGACCGTGAGCTTCACCGTGTCCCCGCACCCGGTGCAGAGCGCGAGGAGCCAGATGTCGATCAGCTTCTGGTTGGCGTTGACGCGGAATTTGCCGCTCGGCCGGAGGTGCGCGGACGCGCACGCGTGGCAACGGCGGCGAACGATGGGCAGGCAGGTGGGCACGACGGCCCATTGAGAGAGCACAGAAGTACACCGTTTCCAGTGAGAAGTCCGCAGCAAGAAGGAGCGCGGCGCACAGGCGCGACGCGCGAATCAGCGCTCGGGAGGTCTCACAGGGTGTACAACGGCACGTCCTCGCCTCGACGACAGGTTGAGGCAGGACGCTAGCGGCGCAAGCGCCGCCACTCCACTGGTTTTCGCGTACCTCTGAGGGCTCGGCCGTCTCAGGCGGCCGGGACCGGCAGCACCACGCCCTCAGCCGCCGATCGGTGCGCCAGCTCGATCAGCTCGACCGTGGCGACCGAGTCGCGCGGGTCCACCGGCATCGGCGTGCCGTCGCGCAACGCCGCCGCCACCTGGGCGTAGAAGCTCTGGTACGCCCCGGGCACGGTCGGCGTCGGGCGCAGGTCACCGTCGACGCCGAGCAGGCCGTACCGCTCCGGCGGGACCTCGCCCCAGCCGGGCTGGTCCGGTCGGCCGCCGTCGTGCAGCGCGGCTTCCTGCACGTCCAGCCCGTAGGTGGTGTAGCCGGCCCGGTCGCCCAGCACCCGCAGCCGCGGCCCGAGCTGAGCGGTGATCGCCCCCATCCACAGGTGCGAGTGCACGCCGTTGGCGTGGGTCAGCGCCACGAACGCGTCGTCGTCGACCTCGGCGCCCGCGCGGCGGCGGTCGACCTCGGCGTAGACCCGCTCGACCGTGCCGAAGAGCTGCACGGCCTGGTCGATGAGGTGCGCGCCCAGGTCGAACAGCGCGCCACCGGCCTCCTCCGGGCCGGCGAGCTCCCGCCAGCCCGGCTTGATCGCCGGACGGAACCGCTCGAACCGGGACTCGAAGCGCAGCACCCGCCCCAGCTCGCCCCGCTCCACGAGCCCGCGGACGGTCAGGAAGTCGCCGTCCCAGCGGCGGTTCTGGAACACCGTCAGCGGCACTCGGAGACGGTCGGCCTCCTCGACCAGCGCCCGGGCGTCGGCGGCGGTGGGGGCCAGGGGCTTGTCGACGACGACCGGCAGGCCGGCCGCGAGGGCCGCCCGCGCCATCGGCACGTGCTGCCGGTTCGGCGTCGCGACCACGACCAGGTCCAGAGCTTCCGGCGTACGCCACAGCTCGTCGGCGTCGTCGACCAGGCGGGCGTCCGGGAAGTGCTGGTGCGCCTGCTCGCGCCGTTGCGGATCGCGCGTCACGATGGCGTCCAGCCGCAGCCCGGGTGTCGCGGCGATCAGCGGTGCGTGGAACACCCGGCCCGCCAACCCGTATCCCAGCAGACCGACCCGCAGCGCCTCCGCCATGCCGTACTCCCATCTCCTGGCCCGCGCCCTGGACCGGCGGCGGTGCCGGTGCTCGAATCTACGCCGCGCCCGGTCGGGCCCGATCGGGGCCCGGCGCTGGTCAGCCCACCGGGTCGGCGCGCAGATAGGTGAGCACGGCGAGCACCCGGCGGTTGGTGTCGTCGCTGGGTGGCAGGTCCAGCTTCAGCAGGATGTTGCCGACGTGCTTGCCGACGGCGGCCTCGGTGACGTGCAGCCGGGCGGCGATCGAGGCGTTGGAGCGCCCCTCGGCGAGCAGCGCCAGCACCTCCCGTTCCCGGGCGGACAGCGCGGCGAGCGGGTCGCGGGGGCGGTGCAGCAGCTGCCGGACCACGTCCGGGTCGATGGCCGTGCCGCCGCCGGCGACCCGGCGCAGCGTGTCGACGAACTCGGTGACCTCGGCGACCCGGTCCTTGAGCAGGTAGCCCACCCGTTGGCCGTCGCCGCTGTCCAGCAGCGCCGCCGCGTACCCGGTCTGCACGTACTGGCTGAGCACCACGACCGGGAGGTGGGGTCGCTCGCCGCGCAGCGCGACGGCCGCGCGCAGCCCGTCGTCGCGGCGGCCCGGCGGCATCCGGATGTCGGTCAACACCAGGTCCGGTTGGTGTTCACGGACCGCCGTCAGCAGCTCGGGCGCGGAGCCGACAGCCGCGCAGACCGCGAAGTCGAAGCGGGTCAGCAGCGCGACCAGGCCCTCGCGCAGCAGCACCTCGTCCTCGGCGAGCACCACCCGGGTCACCGACGACATGGCAGCTCCACCCGGACCACTGTAGGGCCGCCGGACGGGCTGGACAGCAGCAGCCGGCCGCCCACGGCGGCCACCCGGTCGGCGAGCCCGGTCAGGCCGGTGCCCCGGGCCGGGTCGGCGCCGCCGTGGCCGTCGTCGGTCACCTCGACGACGAGGTCCGCGCCGGCCCGGGTGAGGCGTACGTCGGCGCGGGTCGCGCGGGCGTGCCGGGCCACGTTGCCCAGCGCCTCGGAGACCACGAAGTAGGCGGTGGTCTCCACGATCTCCGGCAGCTCACCGGGCAGGTCGGCGTGCACGGTGACCGGGATGGTGGCGGCATCGGCCAGCTCGCGTACCGCGCCGGCCAGGCCGAGGTCGGTGAGGCTCTGCGGGCGGATGCCGTGCACCAACTGCCGCAGCATCACCATCAGACCTCGGGCCTGGTCGTGCGCCACGGCGAGAGGCCGGGCGGCGGGGGATTCCTCGGGTACGTCCAGCCGGGCCAGCCCCAGCTGAAGGCTGAGGCTGGTCAGCCGGGGCTGCGCGCCGTCGTGCAGGTCCCGCTCGATCCGGCGCCGTTCCGCCTCGTACGCGCCGACCAGCCGGGTGCGGGAGCGGGTGACCTCGCGCAGCGCCGCCGCGTCCACCGGGTGGGCCAGCAGCCAGCGGGCCACCGCCGCCTGAACGGCGGCGAGCAGACCGACGGCGTAGCAGAGCACCGGGATCAGCAGCACCCCCACGATCGCGTACGGGACGGCCTCGCCGGTGCTGTCGATCGGCTGCCAGATCACCACCGGCTGGTTGGCGTCGCCGGCCAGCCAGGGGCTGGAGATCATCCCGAGGTCGAGCAGCACCAGCACCAGGAACACCCAGTACGCGACCGGCACGAACCCGCCCAGCCAGAACAGGTATGCCACCTCCCGCCAGGTCGCGGGGCTGCGGTAGCGGGCGGCCAGGCCCGGCCACGGCGACGAGGGCAGCGGACGGTTGTCGACGAGCCGGACCCGCCACCGCTCGACGGCGGCGACCGCGAAGCTCAGGATCGGGGCCAACGCCACCAGGATGACGCTGCCGGAAATCAGGAACAGCATCAGCGCGATGCTCGGCGGTCGGCCCTGCCGCCGGAGCGCGTTGACGGCGGGCAGCATGGGTCCGCCGATGACGAGCAGGCCGACGCCGAGCACCCCGGCGATCGGCACGGTGGTCACCAGGTAGGCCAGCGCGCGCCAGGGCCAGGCGGAGAGCAGCCAGCGGCGCTGGCGCAGCGCCCCGGCCAGGTGCGAAGGGTGTTCCGGAGTCATGCAGCAGACGCTAATCGGGAGCGACCGGGTGCCCCAGCCGTCCAGATCCACTCTTCGGGTATGCCCAGCACTACCGCCGTAGCGGGTGTGCGGGGTCCGGAAACGGGAAGAACGCGCCATCACGCGATCCGTGTGACCTGTGGCGGCGGCGGCTGGAGAGACATTGGGTGCCAGAACCTTCGTGGTGGTCGGCGGTACCAGCGGGCTGGGCCTCGCGGTGGCCCGGCTGCTGGTCGACGAGCACCGCGTCGTGGTGTTCGGCAACGTACCGGCCGAGGTAGCCGCGACGACCGACGAGCTGGGGTGCGACGGCGCGGTCTGCGACGTCTCCTCCTACGAGCAGGTCCGGGACGCGTTCGCCGAGGTGGTGGGGCGCTACGGCACCGTCGACGGGGTCGCGGCCTGCGCGTCGATGTGGGCGGGCGGCGACCTCGGTGACCTGCCCGTGGAGCACATCCGGCGGGCCGTGGAGATCAACGTCCTGGGTACGACGTACCTGCTGCGGGAGGCGCTGGAGCATCTGCACCGGCAGGGCTACGGGAACGTGGTGTACATCGGCGCGATGGCGCTGGCGGCGCCCCGGCCCGGCATCCCGGTCTACCGGGCGACCAAGAGCTACGGCAGCAGCCTCGTCGAGTCACTGGCCCAGGCCCAACACAGCAACCGAATCAAGGTGATGGAGCTGGATCCCGGGCCGATGCCGACCCGCTTGCAGGAACGCGTCGGCGCGGAGTTCCTCGACGAGGTGTACGCCCTGCCCGAGCAGGTCGCCGCCGAGGTCGTCCGGCTGTTGCTGCTGCAACCCGACGACCTCTACGTCTCCGGCGAGCGCGTGCTGCGCGCGGACGGGCGGTGGTGACGGCGGCAGCCGGACCGGGGGATCGTCCGGCCTCCGCGTGGGCGCCCCTGCGCGGCGCCGTCTACCGCAATCTCTGGCTGGCCCTGCTCGCCGCCAACATCGGCACCTGGATGCAGACCGTCGGCGCGCAGTGGCTGCTGATCCACCACTCCAACGCCTCCACGCTTGTCGCGTTGGTGCAGACCGCCAGCCTGCTGCCGGTGCTGCTGCTGGCGCTGCCCGCCGGGGTGCTGGCCGACAGCTTCGACCGTCGGCGCCTGCTGATCGCCGTCCAGCTGTTCCTGGTGGCGGTGGCGGTGGCGTTGACCCTGCTCACCCTGACCGACCGGATGCCGCCGGCCCTGCTGCTCACCCTCACCTTCGCGTTCGGGGTCGGGCAGGCGCTCACCCTGCCGGCCTGGGCGGCGGTGATTCCGGAGCTGGTGCCGCAGGAGCAACTGCGGTCGGCGTCCGCGCTCGGCTCGATAAGCGTGAACGTGGCGCGGGCGGTCGGGCCCGCGGTGGCCGGCGTGCTGATCGCCCGGGCCGGCGTCGCCCCGGTCTTCGGGCTCAACGCGGTGGCGTTCGCCATCTTCGCGGCCGCGCTGTGGCGCTGGCGGCCGGGAAGCGCCCGCGCCGTCGAGGTGCCCGAGCGGTTCACCGCCGCGCTACGGGCGGGCAGCCGCTACGTACGCCACTCGCCGATCGTGCGCCGGCTGCTGCGCCGCGCGTTGGTCTTCGTGATCCCGGCCAGCGCGCTGTGGGCGCTGCTGCCGCTGGTGGCGGCCCGGCGGCTCGGGCTGGGCTCCGGCGGGTACGGGCTGCTGCTGGCCGCCCTCGGGGTGGGCGCCATCGCGGGCGGGGTGCTGCTGGCCGTGATCCGCGCCCGGCTGTCGGCCAACCAGCTCCTGCTGATCGCCGGCGCGCTGTTCACCATCGCGCTGGCGGTCCTCGGCACCGTACGGGTGGTGCCGCTGGTGCTCCTCGCCCTGTTGCCGGCCGGGATGGCCTGGGTGACGGTGCTGGCCAACGTCAACGCCGAGATACAGCTCTTTTTGCCGAGCTGGGTACGGGCCCGGGGGCTGGCCGTCTACCAGGTGTGTTTCGCCGGCGGGCAGGCCGTCGGCGCCCTCGTGTGGGGTCTGGTGGCCGACGTGGGCGGGCTGGTCCTCGCCTACCTCGCGGCGGCGGCGTTGATGTTCGTCGGGACCGTGACGAGCCGGATCTGGCCGCTTCCGGACCTGCGCTCGGTGAACCGCGAACCGTCGGCCTACTGGCCGCAACTGCACCTCGCGCACGAGCCGGACCCGGGCGTGGGACCGGTGCTGGTGACGGTGCAGTACACCGTCCGGCCGGAGCGGACGGGACCGTTCCTCGCGGCCATGGACGTGGTGCGCGGCGCCCGGCAGCGCACCGGCGCGATGCGTTGGGGGCTGTTCCGGCCGGCCGAGACGACGGACCGGTTCATCGAGGTGTACCTGGTGCCGTCCTGGGGCGAGCACCTGCGCCAGCACGGTGGCCGGTTGACGGGTGAGGACCGCGAGGCCGAGGCGCGGGCCCGGGAGCTGACCGACGGCGAGCCGGAGGTGCGCCACCTCGTGCCGGCCGCCGCCGGGCCGGCGCTGACCGACGACCGCGAAGGACTCTGATCTCCGTACGCCCCATCTCGTGGGCGAATTCTGCCCGCGTCATGTGCAGGACGTGACCCCCGTGCTGCGCCACATCGAGGACGGCGAGCTGGATCCCACCCGGGTGAAGCCGTGACGGGTCGGTGCCGGCGCGGTGGCAGAACGGCCTCGCCGGCACCGCCTCGCGGTCGACGTACGTCGTACGACCGCGTTGTTAGGATGGCCGCACCATGGCGAGTGAGCGCAAGGCGACCGCGGATCCGGCCCGCAGCCTGGCCATTCTCTGGCGCACCCGGGAACCGACCAGCCGCAGCGCCGGGCCGGGCCTCAGCGTCGACCGGATCGTCCGGGCCGCGATCGACATCGCCGACGCCGAGGGCCTGGACGCGTTGACCATGCGCCGGGTCGGTGAGGCGTTGGGTGTCGGCACCATGTCCGTCTACACCTACGTGCCGGGCAAGGCCGAACTCGTCGACGTCATGATCGACACCGCGTACGGCGAGATGCCGCGTTCCGCCGTCGAGGGCGACTGGCGGGCCCGGTTGGAGCGGATCGCCCACGACAACCTGGCGCTCTACCAGCGCCACCCGTGGATGCTGCGGGCCGAGACGACCCGTCCGGTGCTCGGCCCGCACCTGGTGGCCAAGTACGACCACGAACTCGGCGCGGTCGCCGACATCGGGCTCACCGACGTCGAGATGGACGCGGTGCTCACCCTCGTCCTCGGGCACGTGAAGAGTTCCGCGCGCGCCGCGTCCGAGGTGGTCGACCTGGAGCGGGAGACCGGCATGACCGACGGCCAGTGGTGGCAGTCGCACGCGCCCTGGCTGGAGACGTTCCTGACGGCCGACAGCTATCCCACCGCGTCCCGGGTCGGCACGGCGGCCGGCCAGCAGCACGGCGGGGCGTACGGCCCGGAGTACGCCTTCGAGTTCGGCCTGCAACGCGTCCTCGACGGCATCTCCGTGGTGGTCGCCGAGCGGGCGGCCAACCGGTAGCCCCGACTTCTGGTGCTATCCGTGCGCCTCCGGCGCTGAGGCGGCGGCCCCGAGCCGAGCGAGGGAGCGGGCGGACGGGCTGCCCGGCTCGGCGTGGTAGACGACCAGCGACTGTGTGGTGCCGCTGATCGTGAACTTCTCGTAGCGCAGCTCCAACTCGCCGACCTGCGGATGGTGAAACACCCGGCGCCCGCCCCCGGCGCGGACGGTGACGTCGTGCCGCGCCCACAACCGCCGGAACAGCTCGCTGCCGGTCGTCAACTCCGCAACCAGCTCGGTGAGCCGTGGATCGTCCACCTCGACCCCCACCTGCGCGCGCAGGCCGGCCACCGCGCTGGCGGCGACCGCCTCCGGCGCCGGATAGAGCGCCGGCACGCTCGGGCCCAGGAAGACCGCACGCAGCAGGTTCACCCCGACCCGGTAGATCGGTGCCAGCGCGGTCGCCATCGGGTTGGCGAAGAGCACGTCCAGGTGCCGGCCGTGCACGAAGGCGGGCGTCCCCGCCCACGAACCCACCAACTGTCGGATGCCCACCGACACCCGCTCCGGGCGCCGTGCCGGGCGGCCAGGAAAACCGGTAACCCGGATATCGCCCGCCGGCCGAGTGACAGTGGGTCACGTAAGCGTGATCGAGAGATGGGACAGAGATGACCGAGCGAATCACGACGCCATTCGGTTTCGCCTCGACCGCCGACGAGGTGCTCGCCGGAGTCGACCTGACCGGTAAGCGGGCCGTCATCACCGGCGGCGCCGCCGGGATCGGCGTCGAGACCGCCCGCTCGCTGGCCGCCGCCGGCGCCGAGGTGGTGCTCGCGGTGCGTCGGGTCGGTGCGGGCGAGCAGGCCGCGGCCGACATCGCGACCAGCATCGGCGCGGACCGGGTCACGGCCCGCGAGCTGGACGTGGCCAACCAGGATTCGGTACGCCGATTCGTCGCCGGCTGGGACGAGCCACTGCACATCCTGGTCAACAACGCGGGGATCATGGCGCTGCCGGAGCTGGAGCGCACCGCCGAGGGCTGGGAGATGCAGTTCGCCACCAACTTCATGGGGCACTACGCGCTGACCGTCGGCCTGCACGACGCCCTCGCCACGGCCGGTGGCGCCCGGGTCGTGTCGGTGAGCTCCAGCGGCAACCTCTTCTCCCCGGTGGTCTTCGACGACCTGCACTTCGCGTTCCGGCCGTACGACCCCCTGCTGGCGTACGGGCAGTCCAAGAGCGCCGAGGCCCTGCTCGCCGTCGAGGCCGACCGCCGCTGGTCCGGCGAGAACATCCACGCCAACGCGTTGAACCCCGGCGCCATCGCGACCGGGCTGCAGAAGCACACCGGCGGGCTGCGTACCCCGAAGGAGCGGCAGAAGACCCCGCAGCAGGGCGCCGCCACCTCGGTGCTGCTCGCCGCGTCCCCGCTGCTCGACGGCGTGGGTGGCCGCTACTTCGAGGACTGCGCCGAGGCCCCGGTCCGGACCGAGCGGCCCGCCGACTACAGCGGCGTGGCGGCGTACGCGGTCGACGCGGGCAACGCCGAGCGGCTCTGGGAGGTGGCGGCGGACCTCGTCGCCGCCGGTGGCGCCGCCCGCTGACCTCGACGGCCCGGCCCCGGCGGAACCCACCCGGCCGGCCGTCACCGGGGGGAGCGCCGGCCGCCACCGGTGCGCGGACACCACCCGGGCGAGTCCGACCCCGAGTTCCGGGCGGCGGTACGCGACCTCATCGCCCGGCTGCGCTCACCGGACGGCGGATGAGCCGGCGGTGGCCGGTCACTGGTCCTCGGGCAGCTGCTCGGACTCCGCGACCACCGCGCGGATCTTGCGTAGGGTGGCGTCCGGGGCGTGCACCGCGGCACGCCACCGGTCGAGCGTGCGGGTTAGCACCCGGACGTGAAACTGCAACTGGTTGACCTGCTCGCGCAGCAGCCCCAGCTCCGATCGCGCGCTCACCGCCTGGCCCTCCAACTCGGTGATCCGTAGCTGCAGCGGCTGCACGAGCGTCAGGGCGGCCTCCGTCAGCGTGTCGGCGGCGTCGGCCTTGAACTTGCCCCGCTGCGACACGACCGTGGCGATGGCGGCCAGACCTGTCGTCCCGCCGAGGATGCCGAGCAGGCTGAGCAGCACCTGAACCCAGTGCGGCGCTTCGGGTGTCGGTGCAGAGATCACGTGACACCTCCCACGACGCGTCGGTGAGTCGCGCACTGGTGGCCGTAGGCGGCCAGACAGCGGAGGTCGACGGCGATCAGGGCGGCCCGCCAGAAGGCGCCCAGTGGCACGGCGCTGATCAACGACGCCGCGACGAGGCCCTGCGAACCGGTCACCGCCACCGCGTACATGCCGATGATGGTGCCGAGCACCAGCACGGACGCGAGCTCGATGCCGAGGCTGGTGGAGAGCCGACCAGGCCACAGGATGCCGAGCAGACCGCCCACGCCGACCACGATCAGCGCGACCTCCCAGCCGAGCTGGACGGGTTCCGGCATGGACAGCTGGACCGACGGTGCTTGAACGTCGAGCACGAGCAGGAGGAACCCACAGATGGGCGTCGTCACCAGGGCGGCGACCTCGAACGGCTGGCTCTTGGCCCGGGAGCGGGGATGTCCCACGGTGACTCCTTGGTCGAGACCGGAACCGTTGGCCCGCCACCGGCCACTGTCGTGTCAGGTCGCACGCGCGATCCGGTTCGCGGGTGGCGATGCTTGTGGACGGTCGATGGTCGAGGCGGTCAGCGACTCGCCGTCGTTGGCTGCCGGTAACTGTCTGTGTAGCATCGGTGACCGGCTCTCGTCCACCTGGTGTAAGGTAGCCCGTTCGCAGGTCAGAGCTGGTTTGCGGGGCGTGTGCGCGGCCTACGCGCGAGGGATCGCCGGCACGGCGGCACCCCTCGCGATCAGTGACGAATAGTGTCGGATATCTTACTTTCAGCGGGTGTCTTCGTCCGACCCGCGTATCAGCGCAGGAGCAGGTCCCGCAGCGCCCGGACCACCACGGTCGGCGCCTCCTCCGCCATGAAGTGGCCGCAGGTGACCGTCTGGTGCTCCAGGTCCGGGGCCCAGGCCCGCCACACCCCCGCCGCGTCGTAGCCGAGCGCCGCGCCCCAGTCCTGCGCAAGCACGGTCACCGGCATCCGCAGCAGGTTGCCGGCCGCCCGGTCGGCCGCGTCGTGGACGACGTCGATGCCGGCCGACGCCCGGTAGTCGGCGACGATCGAGGTGACCGCGTTGCGGGACGCCCGCAGGTACGTGGCACGTACCTCGGCCGGCAGCGCGTCCGGGTCGCGGGTCCAGACGTCGAGGAAATGGTTGAAGAACGCGTCCGGGCTGGCGCTGATCAGTTCCTCGGGCAGGCCCGGCGGCTGCGCCATGAGGTACAGGTGGAAGGCGACCGCGGCGCTGGCGCCGTGCAGCACGTCCCACATGTCCAGGGTGGGCAGCACGTCGAGCAGGGCGAGCCGGCTGATCGCCGCCGGGTGGTCGAGGCCGGCGCGGAACGCGACCAGGGCACCCCGGTCGTGCCCGGCCAGGGCGAAGCGCCCATGGCCGAGCGCGCCGGCCAGCGCCACGACGTCGGCGGCCATGGTCCGCTTGGCGTACGCCGTGCCGTCGCTGTCCAGGGGCTTGTCGCTGTCGCCGTAGCCACGCAGGTCGGGGCAGATGACCGTGTGGTCGGCGGCCAGGTCGGCCGCCACGTGCCGCCACATGAGGTGGGTCTGCGGGAAACCGTGCAACAGCACGACCGGTGGTCCGGAACCACCCACGGCGGCGGTGAGCGTCACGCCGTCGGCGACGGTGACGCGCTGGTAGTCGAATCCGTTGATCCTCGGCTGCACGGAAACCTTCCTGGTGAGCGGGGTCGGCGGGCGGGGCGCCCGTCGCCGCCGTACGTCATCGAGGCTGCCCGGTGGTGATCAGCAGACGGTCAGCGCCGGATCAGTGCGGGCCGGCACGGCCGCCTAGATTGGTGCCATGACCAGGCAACCGACGCCGCCGGTGGGGGTGACGTTCGGCGTACTCGGGCCGGTGACCGCCACCGCCGCGGGCGGCCCGGTCCCGCTGCGGGGACACCGGCAGCGCCTGGTGCTCGCCCGGTTGCTGATCGCCCACGGCCGGGTGGTGCCGGTGGAACGCCTCGTCGACGACCTGTGGGAGGTCCCGCCGGACGGCGCGGTGGGCGCGATCCGCACCTTCGTCGCCGACCTGCGCCGGGCGTTGGAGCCCGACCGGCCGCCCCGGCAGCCACCCCGCCTCCTGGTCACCGAAACCCCGGGGTACGCGCTGCGGGCCGCCCCGGACACGGTGGACGCCGACCGCTTCGAGGCGGCCGTCGGCGAGGCGGGACGGCTGCTGGGCGGGGAACTGCCCGCGCCGGCCCTGACCGCGCTGGACGCGGCGCTCGGGCTGTGGCGGGGTCCCGCGTACGCGGACTGCGCGGGCGCCCTCTGGGCCGTCGCGGAGATCAACCGGTTGAACGAGCTGCGGATGCTCGCCGTCGAGCGGCGCGCCGAGGCGCTGCTCGCGCTGGGTCGTCCGGACGAGGCCGCCGCCGACCTGCCCGCCCACCTCGCCAGTCATCCGCTGCGGGAGGACGCCTGGCGGTTGCTCGCGCTGGCCCGGTACCGCGCCGGCCGGCAGGGCGAGGCGCTGGCCGCGCTGCGCGAGGCCCGCGACGTCCTGGTGGCTGAGCTGGGTCTGGACCCGGGGCCCGAGCTGCGCCGGCTGGAGGGCGACATCCTGGCCCAGGCGCCGCACCTGACCCAGGCCCCCGCCGTGGCCGTGGCAGACCGTGCCGGACCCGTTCGGGACGGTGGGTCCGCAGCGGCGCCGCAGCGACAGTTCGTCGGGCGGGACGCGGAGCTGGAGCGGCTGCGGCACGCGGGCCAGGTCGCCGCCCGGTCCGGCCGGCCCACGCTCGCCCTGCTCAGTGGGGAGCCGGGCGCCGGCAAGACCGCCCTGGCCGAGGCGCTGACCCGGCAGCTCGCCACCGAGGGCTGGACCACTGCCTGGGGCCGCAGTCCCGAGTACGAGGGCGCCCCGGCCGCCTGGCCGTGGACCCAGATCACCGACACGCTCACCGAGCCGTCCGGGTCGGGCGGGCCGGCGGGACCGAGCGAGCTGTCGGGGTCGGGCGAGCCGCTGGACGGCGGTGGGACGGCCGGGACCGGTGGCGCGGGCGACCCCGCCGTGGCCCGGTTCCGTCGGCACCGCGCGGTGGCGTCGTTGGTCTCCGCCGTCGCCGACCGGGGGCCCCTCCTGCTGGTCCTGGACGACCTGCACCGCGCCGACGGCGACACGCTGGATCTGCTCACCGCCCTGCTCGCCGGGCCGCAGCAGGCCACCGGGCCGGTGCTGGTCCTGGGCACCTACCGGGCCACCGAGATCAACCCGGAGCTGACCGCCGCCCTGGCCCGCGCCGCCGGGCTCGAACCGGTGCGCGTATACCTCGGCGGCCTGTCTCCCGAGGCGACCGGCGAGCTGGCCCGCGCCCTCGTCGGAGGGGACCTGGACCCGCCCACCGTCGGGCTGATCCATCACCGCAGCGGCGGCAACCCGTTCTTCGTCCGGGAGCTGGCCCAGTTGTACGCCGGTGCGGGCGGCGCGGCGCTGGCGGCGGTGCCGCCCGGGGTGCGTGATGTCATCCGGCACCGCCTCGCCCAGTTGCCCGCACCGACCCGTACCGTGCTGCGGCAGGCGGCGATGCTCGGCCGGGACGTCGACCCCGCGGTGCTCGGCGCGCTGACCGGCGACCCGGCGGCGCTGCTGGACGCCGTGGATCGCGCGTTGCAGGCCGGGTTCCTGACCGAGCGGGAGCCCGACGGGCGACTGCGGTTCACCCACATCCTGGTCCGCGACACGCTCTACGCGGACCTGTCCGCGGCGCGTCGCGCGGCCTGGCACGCCGCCGTCGCCGAGGCGTTGCGGCGGCGCCAGCCCGTCGACCCCGCCACGCTCGCCCACCACCTGCTGCGTGCCGGCGGCCCGGCAGCCGCCCACCAGGCCGCGGGCTACGCCCGTACCGCCGCCGAACAGGCCGAACGCGCCGGCAACCCGCACGAGGCGGCCCGGCTGTGGGCGCAGGTCATCGACGCGTACGACCGGGCCGGGGGGACCGAGCGGCGCGAGCGGTTGAGCGCGGTGCTGGGTCTGGGGCGGGGGCTGGCGGTGACGGGCCGGGTGGCCGAGGCACGGACGTACCGCGCCGAGGCGATCGCCGACGCCGAGGCGGTCGGTGACCCCCGGCTGACGGCGGAGGTGCTGGCCGGTTTCGACGTGCCCGCCATCTGGACCCGCAACGACGACGACAGGCTCTCCGCGCGGATCGTCGGCGCCGCCGAAAACGCCCTGACCGGCCTCGGCCCGACCGGCTCGGCGCAGCGCAGCCGGCTGCTGAGCACGCTCGCGCTGGAGCTGCGCGGCACCACCGGTGACCGTGGCCGCCGGGCCGCCGCCGAGGCCGAGCGGATCGCCCGGACCGTCGC
Organism: Micromonospora sp. NPDC005252; assembly: GCF_042872475.1. Lineage (NCBI taxonomy): Bacteria > Bacillati > Actinomycetota > Actinomycetes > Micromonosporales > Micromonosporaceae > Micromonospora > Micromonospora sp. NPDC005252. Next base: position 222,538 of record NZ_JBIAKN010000004.1, read on the forward strand.
CGACCCCGGGTTGCTGGCCTTCGCGCTGAATGCGCGTTTCATGCACGCCTTCCACCGCGTCGGGCTGGCCGCCGAGCGGGCCCGGATCGGCGCGGAGCTGATCGACCTGGCCACTGCGCGCCAATTGGTGACCTTCGAGGTGCTGGGTCACCTCATCCTGGTCCAGTCGGGCTGCGCGCGAGCCGACCGGGCCGGCGCGGACGAGCACGCCCGTGCCGCCGACCGCCGCGCCCAGCGGTACGAGTTGCCGCTGGTCGGGGTCTTCACCGGCTGGTACGCCGCGCTGCGCCGGGCGTTGGGCGGCGACCGGGAGGCGGCGGCGACCGCGTACCGGGCGGCCGCCGAACGGCTCCCCGGCGACGCCATGCCGGGTCTGGCCCACGGACTGCTGCCCCTCGCCCTGCTCGGCCTGCGCCTGGCCGAGGCCGTCAGCGCCGATTCGCTGGCGCACGCGCCGACAGGTGCGCGCCGAACGGGCTACGACCAGCCGGTCTCCGGGTCGGCCGGTTAGCGGCCGATCCCCGGGCCGGACGACGAGGACTGGGCGGGCCTGGACTGGGGGCCGCACGAGCCGTGGGTCCGCCCGCTGCTGGTCGCGGCCGAGGGGGACCTCGGCGCCGCCCGAGCGGCCCTGCGGGTCCTCCCGGACGGGCCGCACGACCTGCTGCGGGAGGTGCGGCTGTGCCTCACCGCGCGGGCCGCCCTCGCCGTCGGCGACCGGCCCACCATGGAGCGCGTCGCCGCCGCGCTCCGGCCGGCCGCCGGCGAACTGGCCGCCGGCAGCGGGGTGCTCACCGTCGGCCCGGTGGCCGGGCACCTCGCCGACCTGGCCACCGCCCTGGGCCGCGACGAGGAAGCCGCCGTGCACCGTCGTACCGCCCGCCTGCTCACCGCGCGCGTCCGCACCGCCGATCCGGCCTGACCCGGCCGGGGGCGCGTCCCCCGCGCTCGGACGCCCGGCGACTTGCCCGTTCCTGTGGAACCGGCAACCGGGGTGCGATCAGATGGAACAACCCGGCGTTCGTCGTCGGCCGGGGATCGAGGGGGTACGCCGTGCAGGTGCTCGTCCTGATCGTGGTGGTGGGCGTCACCGTCCTGGTCGGCACCACCCTCGGCGGCCGGTACCGGGTGGCGCCGCCGGTGCTGCTCATCGGGTTCGGGGTGCTGCTCGGGCTGGTGCCGCCGCTGTCCGAGGTGACCCTGGAGCCGGACCTGGTGCTGCTGATCTTCCTGCCCGCGATCCTCTACCGGGAGAGCCTCACCATCAGCCTGCGCGAGATCCGGGCCAACCTGCCGGTGATCGGGCTGCTCGCCGTGGTGCTCGTGGTGCTCACCATGGTCACGGTGTCCCTGACCGCGCAGGCGTTCGGCGTGCACCCGGCAGCCGCCTGGGTGCTCGGCGCGGTCCTCGCGCCGACCGACGCCGCCGCGGTCACCGGCCTGGCCAAGCGCCTGCCCCGGAAGCTGCTCACCACCCTGCACGCGGAGAGTCTGATCAACGACGGCACCGCCCTGGTGATCTTCGGGGTGACCGTGGGTCTGCTCACCCAGAGCGAGAAGCCGGGGGTGCTGGGCATCGGCGAGGAGTTCGTCGGGGCGGGCGTCGGCGGGGTGGTCGCCGGTCTGCTGGTGGGCGCCGCCGTGGTGCTGATCCGCAAGCGGCTCGACGACCCGCTGCGCGAGGGGGCGCTGAGCGTGCTGACACCGTTCGGCGCGTTCCTGCTCGCCGACTCGGTGCACGCCAGCGGTGTGCTGGCCGTCGTGGTCGCCGGCCTGGTGCTGGCGTACGCCGGTCCGCGGGTGATCCGCGCCCGGTCCCGGGTGCTGGCGTACGCGTTCTGGGACCTGTCCACGTTCCTCATCAACGGCGGGCTGTTCGTGCTGCTCGGCACGCAGATCCCCCGGGCGGTGAAGGACATCTCCAGCACCTCGCCGGGCCGGGCCCTGGCGATCGTGCTGGTGGTCACCCCGGTCGTCGTCGCCACCCGGCTGCTGTTCCTCTACCTGACGGCGGAGTCGGCGAAGCTGCGCCGCCGGATGCTGGACGAGGACCAGTCGGCGTCCAACTGGCGGGTGGGGATCGTGGCCGGCTGGTCCGGTTTCCGGGGCGCAGTGTCGCTCGCCGCCGCGCTGGCCGTCCCGACGATGACGGCCGCCGGTACACCGGTGGTCGAACGCGACCTGATCATCTTCGTCACCGCGCTGGTCATCGTCGTGATCATGCTCGTGCAGGGCACCACCCTGCCGCTGGTGGTGCGCTGGGCGGGGCTGACCGGCGACCCCGAACGCGTCGACGAGGCCCGGCAGGCCCGCCTGCGCGCCACCCAGGCCGGCCTGGACGCGCTGCCGCAGGTCGCCGCCGAGGTCGGCGTCGAGGGGGAGGCGGTACGTCGGCTACAGGCCGAGTACCAGCGGCACCTGGCGGACGTCAACGACAGCGGTGGGCGTACCGCCGAGGAACGCCGGCTGGACCGCCGACTGCGCCTCGGCGTCCTGGCCCACAAGCGGCGGGAGCTGACCCGGCTGCGCGACAACCGGGAGATCGACGACCTGGTGCTCCAGGAGCTTCAGGCCGCCCTGGACAACGAGGAGATCCGGCTGCTGGGGCGGGGACCCAACGAGTGAACACCCGCCGGTGCGGCCCGGTCCGGGCCTGACGGATTGGTGACACCGCCCGCCACGCGTGCGGGACATTCGGCCACGTCGTCGGCGGGTACGGTAAGAACCGGTTCGGCGTCCGTCGATGTGTTCGGTCCGCGAGGGGGTGCCCATGACCACCGGAGGGAGCGAGGCCGACCTGCGGGCGGTCACCGAGCGGGAGTTCCTCGACGAGCTGGTGGCGGTCACCCGCGAACGCGTCGCCACCGAGTTCCTCTACCTGATGGCGCAGGACGACGCCGTCATCGGCGTCCAGTGGGAGCAGCCCGGCGTGGACCACCTCCGCCGCTACCGGGTGCGTGACGCCTGCCCGCACTGCGTCGTCCTCGCGGGGGTGTTGGCGCTGGCGCCGATGCTGCCGCTGGACGTGCTGCGCGCCGGGCGCACCCGAGGGCAGTACGAGACGGTGCTTCGCACCGGCCGGCTGCCCCACCTGGCGTTCGCCCGTCCGGCCGGTCCGCCCGGCGCGAGCTGGCTGGGGGACTGCCACGCGGTCGACGGTGACCCGCACTCCGCCGCCGACTGCCCGAGGCACGCCGTGGCCTCGCCCACCGGCGACCCGCTGGAGCTGCGCCTCGGGTCGCTGCCCCGGGCCGTCCGGGAGCTGTACCCGCACGACGGCGCCGCGACCGCCGACCTGGCGCAGCGGTTGCGGATCGCCCAGGACTGGCGGGCCGACGCGCAGGCGGTGGCGAGCGGCATCCGCGAGGCGGCGGCGACCTGGGCGTTCCTGCGCACCTCCTGCGTGCTGGGCGTGCCGGTGCCCGGCGTCAACGGTCTCGTGCTCACCCTGCCACCGGGCCCGGCCCCGGACGACCGGCCCCTGTCCGAGCTGCACGCCGCGACGGTGCGCGCCGTGCCCACCGGTGGCCCGCTGCCCTACCAGGAGCGGGCCTGCCTGCTGCCGGAGCCGGCGTCGGGAACGCACCGCATGCCGACGTACGCCGGCGCAATGGACCTGACCGCCGCGGCGCCGGTGCGTACGCTGCGGCTGCCGTCGCCCCGCCGGCCGCTGAGCACCACCGGCCGGGGCGTGCTGCTGCTCTACGAGGCCCGGCACGCCATGGGCCGGCACGTCGCGAGCGCGCCGGTGCGCGACGCCGCGTACTGGGATTCCGAAGCGGCGTTGAACGTCTTCGAGTTCACTCTGCTGGAGCGGGTCGCCGGGCGGCACTACCAGGAGGCGGTGGCCGCCTACCTTCAGGCGCTGCGCCGGGAGGGCGACCTGCTCACCCGCCCGCACAAGGTGCTCGACCGGCGCCGGCGCAAGGCGCTCTCGCTGGTGTTCGGCGGGCTGGACGACGAGGAGCTGCACCTGTGGGCGTCGGTCGCGTACCGCAACGCCATCCTGGAGCTGCTCGGCGACCTGAAGGCGTTTGCGGTGCACCTGCGCCTCCAGGCCGGCTGAGCGGTCGTCTCAGAGCACCTGGGCGAGGAAGCGGCGGAGCCGGGGATGCTCGGCGCCCTCGAAGATCCTCTCCGGCGGGCCGGCCTCCAGCACCACACCCCGGTCCATGAAGGCGACGGTGTCGGCGACGTGCCGGGCGAAGCCCATCTCGTGGGTGACCACCACCATCGTCATTCCGGCGGCGGACAGGTCGGCCATCACCCCGAGCACCCCCTTGACCAGTTCCGGGTCGAGCGCCGAGGTGGCCTCGTCGAAGAGCATCACCTCGGGCCGCAGCGCCAGCGCCCGGGCGATCGCCACCCGCTGCTGCTGACCACCGGAGAGCTGCGCCGGCCGGGCATCGGCCTTGCCGGCGAGCCCCACCAGCTCCAACTGGGCGCGGGCGACGGCCACCGCCTCGTCCTCGCCGAGCTTGCGCAGCCGGCGCAGCGCCAGGGTGACGTTGCGCAGCACGCTCATGTGCGGGAAGAGGTTGAACTGCTGGAAGACCATGCCCACCCGCTGGCGCAGCGCGTCCGGATCGTCGCGCAGGACGCTGCGCCCGTCCAGCAGCACGTCGCCGCGGTCGGGCTCGATGAGCCGGTTGAGGGTACGCAGCAGAGTGGACTTGCCCGACCCGGACGGCCCGATCACGCAGGCGGTCCCACCGCGCTGCACGGTCAGGTCGACGCCGCGCAGCACGCGGTTCGGCCCGAAGGCCAGGTGGACGTCGCGCGCCTGGAGGCTGACCGAGGTGGTGGTCGCGGTGGTGGTCATCGCCGGTCTCCTTCCGGGGCCCCGGTCAGCGCCGGGTCGTCCTCGTCCTCGTCGTCGGCGGGTGCGGTGGCTGGCCGGCCGTGGCGCAACCGCCGGTCGATCGCGTTCACGACGTGCGTCAGCGGGACGGTCAACGCCAGGTAGAAGAGTCCGGCGAGCAGCAACGCGGACTCGTTGCCGGTGGTGGCCGCATAGTCCTGCCCGATGCGGAACAGCTCCCGCTGGCTGGCCACCAGGCCGAGGAAGTAGACCAGGCTGGAGTCCTTGATCAGCGCGATGAGCTGGTTGACCCAGGCGGGCAGCACCCGCCGGATGCCCTGCGGGATGATCACCAGCCGCATCGCGTCGGCCCAGGAGAAGCCGAGTGCTCGCGCGCCCTCCAACTGGGCCGCCTCCACCGACTGGATGCCGGAGCGGAAGATCTCCCCCATGTACGCCGCCGCGATCAGCGACAGCGCGAGGATGCCCAGCGGGTACGGGTCCGGTCCCCAGACCTGCATGCCGAGTGGTGCCAGCCCGACGCCGATCAGCAGGATCGTCGCCGCGGCCGGCAGCCCTCGGAAGACGTCGGTGTAGACGCGGGCCGGCCAGCGCAGCCACCGGCTGCGGGAGATGCCGGCCACGGCCAGCAGCAGGCCGAACACCGTGCCGAGCAGGGCGGCGGAGACCGCCAGGATCAGCGTGTTGGGCAGCCCGACGGTCAGCATCTCGGGCAACGCCTCGCGCATCGCGTCGGCGTCGAAGAAGGTCTCCCACAGGGTGCTCAACGGATCCATCGGTCGCCTCTCCTACCGCCCCGCTCGCTCGTCACCGGTTCAGGACGCGGCCGACGCCGACGCCGACGGCGCGGCGGACGCCGACGGCGCCGCCACGGTGCCGCTGCCCGGGGTGAAGTCCGCCGGGATCGGGCGGCCCGGGTAGTACTGGGCCTGCAACCGGCTCCAGGTGCCGTCGGCGATCACCTCGTCGAGGCCCTTGTTCAGCGCCTCGCGCAGCTTGTCGCTGCCCTTGGCCACGGCGTACGCGGTCGGCGCCGGGCTGAGCTGCTTGGCCGCCACGGTGATCTTGCCGTTGCTGTCGGCGGCCGACTTCTCGCCGATCTCCGCCGGGGCGATCCACGCGTCGGCGGTGCCCGCCTTGAGCTGGTTGAGCGCGCCGTTGTAGTCCGGCACCCGCACCGGGTCGAGCTGCTTGCCGGTGGCGTAGTCGTCCTGGACGGTGCCCTGCACCACCACGACCCGCTTGCCGGCGAGCTGGTCGAACCCGGTGATCGGCGAGCCGGCCGGCACGTCCAGCCCGAAGTAGCCGAAGTCGTAGCCGTTGCCGAAGTCGACTGTCTTCTTCCGCGCCTCGGTGATCGTGATCGAGGAGCTGCCGACGTCGAACTTGTGGTTGTTGACCTGGGAGAGCAGCGCGGAGAAGTCGGTGCCGACGAACTCGACCTTCAGGCCGAGCTTGCCGGCGACCGCGGTCAGCAGGTCGTTGTCGAAGCCGGTGAACTTACCGTCCTTGAGGTACACGTTCGGTGGGGCGTCGGTCAGCGTGCCGGCCCGCAGCACGCCGGCCTGCGCCAGGCCGTACGGGTTGCCGGCGGTGTCGTTCGAGGCGTCGTCGGTGCCGCAGGCGGTCAGCGCGCCGGCAACCACAAGGGCCGCCCCAACGGCAACGGCACGGCTCAAGCCAGAAGAAAATCGCACGGGTGTCTCCAAAAGGGTGTGTCGACCCGGTCGATCATGAAGTTGTTGCCCCGACACGCCGGTCGGGCGGGCAACAACATCATGATCGACGCGAGGGGTGGGGTGGGCGTGGTGCGCCCGGGGGAGGGAGGGGAGGGGAGGGGTTAGCGCGTGGGGCGGTGGTTACACGCCGCGCTGCACATTCGCATCAGGTCCACGTGGCGACGCCGGGTCAGGGGCGGCGTGAGCCGACCGGCCGGTGGCGTGGGGCTGAGGTTGCGCATACGGTCTCCCGGGTCTGTTGCTGACCTGGGTGCCAGGCCACGCTTGCGCCGGCGTCCTGCCGGTGCCTGGTCTTCACCCGGGGCACCCCACCGCGGAGGAGGGTTGCCGGCCAGCGAGCCGGGGCTTCGCGCTGGCACTCATGACCTGCGCCGAGGCTAGCAGCTCCCACCGGTGGATCGTCCAGCCGTTATGACCACGCTCACCGCCGGCGCCGGTTCGACCGGCAGGTCAACCGGCGTGCACGTGCGGCCGGCGGCGCGGGTCGGGCTCTTGGCGACGCAGGATCTCCCGGGTGACCGAGGCGATGGCGCCCTGCCCGAACGCCAGGTAGCGCAGGAGGTTGCGACCCGGGCCACCCTCGCTCCATTCGAAGTAGATGTGTGGGCGTCGCCTGCTCCGGTCGCGGATCTCCAACAGCAGGGCGGCGAGCGCGGTGGGCACCGAGGAGCCGGTCAGGCTGAGCACCGGGTAGCTGTCGTGCGCCACGCTGCCGCGCACCGGCAGCTCGGTCTCGAAGTCCGACGGGTCGGTGACGTGGACCTCGACGAAGATGACGTCGCTGTCGTCGGGGAAGTCGTTGTCCGCCATGGTCTGTGCCAGCTTGGCGCGGTATTCGGCCGGGTCGCGGCGGTCCGGCTCGTGCGCGATGAGGCGGATCCGACGGGTGGCACGCTCGTCGATCATCCGGGCGGCGACCGGATCCAGCTCGACGTGGTCGACTCGCACCTCGTAGGCCCGTACGAGCCGGGACAGCACCGACACCAGGATCATCCCGCCGATGAAACAGGCGGCGATCTTGACGCCGTCGGGGCGTTCCACGACGTTCGCCAGGGTGGTGTAGACGAAGATCAGCGCGATGGCCCCGAAGGCGTACATCCGCCCCCGCTGCCGCCGTCGTCGCGCCGCGAGGGTCACGGCCGTCGCCGCCGAGGTGATCAACACCAGGACCCCGGTGGCGTACGCGCCGCCCTGCGCGTCCACGCTGGCGGAGAAGATCACCGTGATCAGGAATGCCACCGAGGTGAAGACCAGCACCAGCGGCCGGACCGCCCGCGCCCAGGTAGGGGCCATGCCGTAGCGCGGCAGATACCGGGGTACGAGATTGAGCAGCCCGGCCATCGCCGACGCGCCCGCGAACCACAGGATCCCGATCGTGGACAGGTCGTAGACGGTGCCGAAAACGCCGCCGAGGTGCTGGTGCGCCAGGTAGGCCAGCGCCCGGCCGTTCGCCGGCCCGCCCGGTTTGAACGCCTCCGGCGGGATCAGCACGGTGGTGGTCACACTGCTGGTGATCAGGAAGACGCTCATCGTCGCGGCGGCGGTGGTGAGCAGCCGCCGCGCCCCCCGGATCCGGCCCAGCGGCCGGTCCTCCGAGTCCTCGCGATCCCCCCGGATGTGCGGCATCACGGCCACCCCGGTCTCGAAACCGGACAGGCCCAACGCCAGCTTCGGGAACACCAGCAGGGACAGCCCGACCACCAGCAGGGGATCGCCGTGTCCGGTGCTCAGCGCGGTGGTCCAGTCCCCGACCGCGCTCGGGTGGGTCACCACCCGCCACAGCGCGTCGGCGATCACCACCGCGTTCAGCGCCAGGTAGACCGCGACCAGGACGACGGCGATCCCGATGGCCTCGCCGAATCCCTTGAGGAACACCGCGCCCAGCAATGCCACCAGCAGCAGCGTGATGGCCACCTCGTGTCCCTTGAGCCCGCTCGGCCAGAACGGGTTCTCGTCGAGGTGGGCGGTCGCGTCCGCCGCCGAGAGGGTGATGGTGATGATGAAGTCGGTGGCCGCGAAACCGAGCAGCACCAGCACCAACAGCTTGCCCGGCCAGTAGCTCAGCAGGCGTACGAGCATCGCGATCGAGCCCTCACCGTGCGGGCTCTCCACCGCCACCCGCCGGTACACCGGCAGCGCGCCCAGCAGCGTCACCAGCACCAGCACCAGCGTCGCCACCGGCGACAGCGCCCCGGCCGCGAGCGCCGCGATGCCCGGCTGGTAGCCCAGCGTCGAGAAGTAGTCGACACCGGTCAGGCACATCACCTTCCACCACGGGTGGTGCCGATCCTCAGGCGGGCGGCCGCCCGGGCCGGAATGCCGCGCGGCCCGCTCCGTACCGCCGTCGAGCAGCCAACCGCGCAGCCGCCCGGCGCGCCTGTTGCCCTGCACCGGCGCTTCCCCCGTCCTCCGCCCATGGTCACCGCGAGTATCCGCCCGGCCACACGCGCCCGTCCCCAGGTACGCCGAACCCGCCCGTACCGGGTGGGGACGGCCGGCGAGTCGGAGGGTTTCGGGCCGGGGGCAGGGGGGATGCAGCGCCTCCGGCGCGCCTCGCACCGAATCGTCCGGTCGGGCCGGGAGGCCGCCGGATCGGATGCCACCGGGGAAGGAGCGGGTCATGGTCGGCGGCCGTCGCTTCCGCCCGGGTGGTGGCTTCGGCCGTCAGCTCGACGAGCACGAGACCCGCGTCGGCGTGCCGCCGCCGGAGCCGCCCCCGCCCGCCGGTGGCATGGTGGACAGTGCCGTCTACATCCGGGGACACCGGATCGCGTCGCCGGCCGGCCTCGCCGAGACGTACTCCTGCCTACAGGAGCAGGACGACGCGATGGCCTGGATCGGGTTGTACCGGCCCGACATCGACCAGATCTCCTCGCTGGCGCGCGAGTTCCGCCTGCACGACCTGGCGGTGGAGGACGCGATCAACGCCCACCAGCGACCCAAGCTGGAGCGGTACGGGCACACGCTGTTCGTGGTGTTGCGTGCCGCCCGCTACGACGACCTGCGGGAGGAGGTCGAGTTCTCCGAACTGCACCTGTTCATCGGGCCCGGTTTCGTGGTGACGGTCCGCCACGGGGAGGTCCCCGACCTGGCGGCGGTCCGGCGCCGGATGGAGGCCGACGCGCCGATGCTCGCCCAGGGGCCCGAGGCGGTCCTGTACGCGATCCTCGACCAGGTCGTCGACGGGTACGCGCCGGTGGTCGCCGGGTTGGAGAACGACATCGACGAGATCGAGACCCAGGTCTTCGGGGGTGACCCGAACGCCAGCCGGCGCATCTACGGGCTCAGCCGGGAGGTCATCGAGTTCCAGCGGGCCGCCCGGCCGCTGCTCACCATGCTCGACGCGTTGGCCACCGGCGCCGGCAGCTACGGCACGGACGAGGAGCTGCGCCGCTACCTGCGTGACGTGACCGACCACCTCACCCAGGTTGTCGAGCGGGTGGACGGGTTCCGGCACCTGCTGCAGAACATCCTCACCGTCAACGCCACACTCGTCTCGCAGCAGCAGAACGAGGAGATGCGCAGCCTGACCGCGGCCAGCTACGCGCAGAACGAGGAGTTGAAGAAGGTCTCCTCGTGGGCCGCGATCCTGTTCGCCCCCACGCTCATCGGCACCGTGTACGGCATGAACTTCGTCCACATGCCGGAGCTGAACTGGCGCTTCGGCTACCTGTTCGCGCTGCTGCTGATGCTGCTGGTCTGCGGAACCCTCTATCTGGTCTTCAAGCGCCGCGGCTGGCTCTAGCAGCGGGGCGCGAGGCTCACTCGATGCCGCGCAGGATGTGCCGCTCGTCCTCGCTGTCGTCGTCACCGGCGCCGATGCGACCGAGCAGCACGGCGGCGGCCCAGATGGTCAGGGGCGTGGCCGCCCCGGTCATCCCGCCACCGGTCCGGTCGTGGCTGGTCTGGCTCCGCTCCGTGCGCGGTGGCCTGCGCTGAGCCTGCATGGGCCCTGCCTCTCCTCGTCGAAGCCGCCGCGGGCGGCCCGCTCGCGCGGGTCACCACCGGTACGGCATCCACGTCGAACCATCCCACGCCCGGCCGCATCCGCACCCCCTGTTTTCGGTTTCCCGACTGTCGCCCGCCAAACCGGACATTTCGCCTCGATGGTGCACCCACCGGTCGAGTGGGTAGCGAGGTACAGGTGAGCGGATCTCTCGACACCGGGTCGCCACCGGACGTGGCGCCCTGCCTCGCTACCTCGTCGCGGCGACGCTCGCCTGCGGCGCGGACGCCGGCGCGACCGTGGGAGTGGTGTTGCTGGCCACCGTGTCGCAGGTCGGGGCGACCCGGCCGGCGCTGCTCGGCGTACGCGCCGGACGCCGTGCGGACGCAGGTGTTCGTGTCGACGGCGGCCCTGAAGGTGGCCGCCGGCTCGCTCGGGACCGGGCTGGCCGGTGCGCTCGCCCCGCTGGGTCCGCGTCTGCTGCTGGTGGCCGGGGCATCCATCGCGCTCGCCGCAGCGGTGGCGGCGAGCGTGTCCGCGCGGCGGCGCGTCGACCGCCAGGACGGCTGGGACGTTGACAAACCCTAGGCCAGCGGATGGGTGATGCCGCGGGCGTGGTCGGTGAGGGCCGCGCCGACCACTGTCGCCGCCAGCGGCAGCACCTCCAGGCAGCGGCGCACCGCGGCGGCCATCAGCGTGTTCGGCACCCGCATGGACAGCGTGCAGTGCGGCACCCAGCGCCCCGGCTGGTAGTGCTCGACCAGGGTGATGCCGGCGGCGGCGAGCCGGCCGTGCACCAAGCGGTGGTGCGCCAACAGTTCCGGGGTGGGCGCCGGGCCGAGCCAGAGCACCCGTCCGACGAACTGCCCCGCGTACTGGAAGTCCAGTCGTAGTGGGGCCGCCACGACCGTTCCGCGCAGCGCCTCGGCGACCTGTTCGGGGTCGAAGCGGGGCGCGACCGCGAGCGACACGTGCGGGCGGTGGCGCTGCTCCAGCAGCGAGCGCATGCTCTGCACGCCCTCGGCCTCCAACGCGTCCCACAGCACCCGGATCCGCCGGGTGGCATCCGGGTCCAGATACAGCTCCAGCGCCGCGACCACGTGATCACCGTAGCGGCCGAGATCTGGCTGTCGGTGTCGGGCGGTACGGTGATCGGAAACCGACCAGGAGGCGTGCCCCGTGGACGTGAGTGACCTGTTGACCGAGACGTACGACCGGCTGCCCGACCTCGTCCGCGCGGCGGTCGACGGCCTCACCCCGGAGCAGCTGCGTCGGGCGCCCGGCGAGGGCGCCAACCCGGTCGGGTGGCTGGTCTGGCACCTCACCCGTGTCCAGGACCACCACGTCGCCGACCTGCTCGACGCCGAGCAGATCTGGGTCAGCGGGGACTGGGCGGGGCGGTTCGGGCTCACCGCCGACCCGCACAACACCGGCTACGGCCACACGCCCGCGCAGGTGGCGGAGGTGCGCCCGGAGAGCGCGCAGGCGCTGATCGACTACTACGAGGCGGTTTCGGCGCGTACCGGATCGTTCCTGGCGGGGCTGCGCCCGGCGGACCTGGACCGCGTGGTGGACGAGTCGTGGGACCCGCCGGTCACTCTCGGCGTGCGGCTGGTCAGCATCGCCGACGACGACCTGCAACACGCCGGGCAGGCCGCCTACGTCCGCGGCCTCGTCGAGGCCGTCTGACCCGCGTCCCCCGGTTCACCCGGTTCGGGTGACTCCCGCTCACCCCGCGCCGGGTGATTCTGCGGGGATGCGGGAGGTGACCTGATGGGTACGACGGCGGCGCGGTTCCTGCAGGACCTGGACGCCGGCCGGCGCCCCGACCTGTCCGAGACCACCGCCGGGACGCTGCGGCTGGACATGCGCGGCGACGGCTGTACCGATCACTGGTACCTGACCGTCGCTGACCAGCACGTCCAGGTGACTCGGTCGGCCGACGACGCCGACCTGCTGGTCCGCGCCGATCGGGCGGTCTTCGACGAGTTGGCCAGCGGTCAGCTGCACCTCGCCGAGGCGTTGCTGCGCAACGAGCTGACCGTGCGGGGCGACATGGCACTGCTGTTGCTGCTGCGGCGGATCTTCCCCGGCCCGGCCGACGCCCGGCATCCCCGTGCGCTGGGCCGGGCGGCCCTCGCGAGACAGGAGGGGTCGCGATGAGGCAGGAGCAGGTGCACGTGATCGCCGGCAACGTGTTCGCGATCAGCGACGCCCAGGGCGACATGGAGGTCGACCCGCAGGCGCCGGTCGGGCTCTTCTCGTTCGACACCCGCTTCCTGTCCCGGTGGGTGCTCAGCGTCGACGGGGAACGCCTCAACGCGCTCTCCCGCGACGACATGACGTACTTCGAGACCCGGTTCGTCCTGGTGCCCGGTGCGGCGAGCCACTACGTGGACGCCGACGTGTCGATCATCCGGCACCGCTCGGTGCACGACTGCTTCCACGAGCAGATCACCGTGCTCAACCATTCGCCGAAGCCCGCCGACTTCACCGTGCGGATGGAGGTGGGCGCTGACTTCACCGACATCGCCGAGATCGCCGACGTCGCACGGCCCCGACCGCGGGCCGTCCACGTCGCGGTCGACGCCCACCGTGCGGCACTCGTGCTGCGCTACGAGCGGGAGCGGTTCGGCCGCGTCACCACGGTGCACAGCACCGCCCCCGCCGAGGTCGACGAGGAGGGGCTCACGTTCCGGATCAGCGTTCCGCCCGAGGGGAAGTGGGAGACCACCCTGCACGTCAGCATGACGATGCGGGGCGAGGGTGACCGGGACATCCGCGCCGATCTGGAGTCGCACCAGCAGATGATGCGGCGGGGAATGGGTGACGACCTGACCGCGTGGTTGGCCCGGGCCCCGCAGTTGGTGGCCGAACGGGCGGGCCTGGAGGAGACGTACCAGGGCGCTCTGGCCGCCCTGGCGGCGCTGCGGTACCAGCCGCTGGCGTACACCGACCGGGTGCCGGTCGGCGGCCTGCCGTGGGCGATGGGAATGTGCGGGCGGGACAGCATCATCACCTGCCTGCAGAGCCTGGCGTTCACCCCCGAACTGGCCCGCGCGACGCTGCGGATGCTGGCGCTGCTGCAGGGTGGCCAACTCGACGACGAGCACGACGAGGAGCCGGGCAAGATCCTGGTCCAGTTGCGCTACGGCGAGTTGGCCGCGTTCGGGGAGCGGCCCAACGCGCTGTACTACGGCGCGGCCGACACCACCCCGCTGTTCGTGGTCCTGCTCGACGAGTACGAGCGCTGGTCCGGCGACGCGGAGCTGGTCCGCGAGCTGCGCCACCCGGCCCGGCGGGCGCTGGACTGGATCGACGAGTACGGCGACATGACCGGCGACGGTTACGTGCGCTACCAGCGCCGCAACGAGCGGCACGGCGCGGTGAACCAGTCCTGGAAGGACTCCCGGGACGCGATCGTCGACGCGCACGGGCGGTTGCCCGCGTTTCCCCGCGCCACCTGCGAGTTGCAGGGCTACGCGTACGACGCGAAGCGGCGCGGCGCCCGGCTGGCCCGCGAGTTCTGGGGCGAGCCCGAGTACGCCGACCGGCTCGATCGGGAGGCGGCGGCGCTCAAGGAGCGGTTCAACCGGGACTTCTGGTTGCCGCACCGGGAGTACTACGCGTTGGCGCTGGACCCGTACGGCGAGCAGGTCGACGCCCTGACGTCCAACATCGGGCACCTGCTGTGGAGCGGGATCGTCGCGGACGATCGCGCCGAGGCGGTCGCCGAGCACCTGCTCGGGCCGCGGCTGTTCAGCGGCTGGGGGGTGCGGACGTTCGCCACCGGCCAGCGCCCGTACAACCCGGTGGGCTCGCACCTCGGGGCGGTGTGGCCGTCGGACAACGCCCTGATCGCCGCCGGTCTGCGGCACTACCGTTTCGACACGCACGCGGCCCGGATCGCGGCCGGCATCTTCGACATGGCGCAGACGCTCGGCGGAGCGGTGCCGGAGCTGATCGCCGGCTACGAGCGGAGCCTGACCAAGTATCCGGTCCAGTTGCCCTCGGCCGGTCGTCCCCAGTCGTGGTCCTCGGGCGCGCTGCTGATGTTGCTGGGCACCCTGTTGGGCCTGCGGCCCACCGGCGAGAACCTGCTGGTGAATCCCGCCCTGCCGAGCGGCTTCGGCGGTATCGAGCTGCTCGACATCCCCGGCCGTTGGGGGCACACCGACGCGTACGCCGGTGATCGCTCCACCCAGGCGGAGGCCCGCCCGCGGACCCGGCGGCGACCGTGACTCAGCGGCCGTCGCTCCGGGCTGTCGCACCGCCGGCGTCCTGATCGAGGGACGGGGACACGTGGGCCGGGGGAGGCCGCCGGCGGTGCGCCTGGGCGCGACGGAAATCCTGCACGGCGAGGCTCAGGCCGGCCAGCTCGTCGGGGCGCGGCGCGGCACGCACCGCCGTCAGGAGCAGCACGACCGGACGCGTGTCGGTCGACGGATCGACGGGGAAACCGCCGAGCAGCCGCTCGGCGGTTTCCTGGTTCATCCGGTCCGCGTTCATCTCGTGTCCCTCAGCGCCCACCCCGCGGGCGATGTCACATCGGCGCCCGGAGCGGGAACCGGTGGTGACAGCACGAGGCGAAGCGCCCGAGGGCGGGCCGGGGCTCAGCCCATGGTCTTCGACCCGTCGATCGCCTCACGCAGGATGTCGGCGTGCCCCGCGTGCTGCGACGTCTCGGCGATGAGGTGCAGCAGCACCCGGCGGACCGTCCAGCTCGCACCCGGCTCGAACCAGGGCGCCTGCGGCAGCGGGTGGGCCGCGTCCAGATCGAGGGTGGCGATCAGCTCGTCGGTGTGGGCGGCCACCGCCTGGAACCGCTCGACCAGCCCGGCCAGGGTCTCGCCCGGCGCCATCCGGAACTGACCGACCCAGTCGATCTCCTCGCGCTGCATGGCCTCGGCGCCACCCACGGCGAACAGCATCCACCGCTCCTCGGTGCCGGCGACGTGCTTGATGAGCCCGCCCGGGCAGAGCTCGCTCACGGTGCTGCGGGCGGCGGCCTGCTCGTCGGTCAGCCCGTCGACGGTCTGCAGGAGGAAGCCCCGGTGCCGGCGCAGCGTCTGCAGCAGGTCGGCCCGTTCCCCGGTGAGCTGCGCGGTGCTGGTCATGGTGTTGCCCTTCGGTCGAGGTCCGTCGGGCGCCAGCCTAGGACCGGGCACCGACACTTCGGGGTCGGACACGACGGGAGCGCCGGCCGCCAGCGGTTGCCGATCGGGGCGCGGGACTGTCCACTGAATGACATGGGTGTGATCAAGGTGGGCACGTCGTCCTGGGCGGACCAGACGTTGCTGCGCTCCGGCTGGTATCCGCGCTCGGCCAACACGCCGGCCGGCCGGCTGGCCTACTACGCGGGACGGTTCCCGCTGGTCGAAGTGGACACGTCCTACTACGCCGTTCCGGTGCCGGAGACGACACAGGGCTGGGTCGACGCGACACCCGACGACTTCACCTTCAACGTCAAGGCGTTCAGCCTCTTCACCGGGCATCCCACGCCGGTCGCCGTGCTGCCCCGGGATCTGCGGCCGGCCGGCGGCCCGAGCCGGGTCCGCCGTCGCGATCTGCCCGAGCAGGCGTACGACGAGCTGTGGGCCCGCTTCCGGGCGGCGCTGGACCCGATCGCGGCCGCCGGCAAGCTCGGCGCGGTGCTGTTGCAGTTCCCGCCCTGGTTGGCGCGCGGCGCCGCCGCCGAGCGCCGCATCGTGGAGCTGGCGCAGCGGTGCCGGCAGTGGCGGGTGGCGGTGGAGCTGCGGCACGCCTCCTGGTTCGACGGCGCCGCCGCGGCGGCGACCCTGGACCTGCTACGCGCGCACGACCTGTCCCTGGTCTGCGTCGACATGCCACAGGGGCACCCGTCGTCGGTGCCGCCGATCCTGACGCGGACGGCGGAGCCCGCGATCGTCCGCTTCCACGGCCACAGCGACGCGTGGGGCGACGGCGACAAGCAGGACAAGTTCCGCTACGCGTACGACGAGTCGGAGCTGCGGGACTGGGCCGCGCGGCTGGCGGAGCTGGCCGGCGACGTCGACGACCTGCATGTGCTGTTCAACAACTGCTGCGCCGGGCAGGCCCAGCGCGACGCCACCCGGCTGGCGCAGTTGCTCGCCGAGACCATGCTCGCCGATCCGCGGGTGCCGCCCGGGCCGCGTGGACCGGCCGACGGTCAGACCGTCGCGGCGCGGGCCAGGTCGAGCGGCTGACGGACCGCTGCCCGCGTGCACCCCGTTTGGAGCGGGCACGCGGGCAGCGCCGTTGATCAGGAGCGTCGACCCCGGGTGCGCAGCGCGTCCTGGGACCGCTCGTTGACGTCCGCGTCGTCGGGGAAGCTCCGACCGCTGGGCGCCGGATCCGGTGGCGCTCCCGGCCCGGCCGTCGTCGTACGGGTGGGTTCGACCGAACCGAAGCCGTGCCGTCCGGCCGGACCGCTCCGGCCGGCCGGAGCGCCCGCGCGCCGCTCACCGCGCCGTCCCTCGGGCACCGCTGTCTCCTCGCTGCCCTCGTCCATCGGCGAGTCGTCGTCCGCGCCCCAGGGCGCGTCGGCGTCGAAACCGTCGTCGGCGCGCCACGGTTTGACCGCCTCCGGGACCGGCCGGTCACCGCCGCCTCTGCTGCGTCTCTCGTCTGCCGCCATGGCCACCTCGCTCGTCGGTCCGCCGCTGCCGGCGGACGGATTGCCCGTCCCCGGGCCGGTCCTGCCCGCTCGGCACGCCATAGCGCGTGGCGGGCGCGTGGGGTCGGCCGGCGCCCCGCCGTCGACGGTCCGGTGGGAAGCCGGCCGGCCCGACGCTCAGCGTCCGGCCATGGCCATCTGCCGCTTTCCCATGCCCATGCCCATCTTGCCCATGCCCATCTTGCCCATGCCCATCTTGCCCATGCCCATCTTGGCCATGCCCATCGGCGCGCTGCGCATTCCGCTGGTGCGGCTGAGGATCCCGCGCAGCACCTGACCTGGCTTCTGCTGCTCACTCATGTACGCCGTGACCACGACCAGTGATCCCGTCAGCGCCGGAATCGCCCACTGGAGCAGCTTCATCTGCCGCTGCGAGGAGGCGACGCTGGCCGGCGTCTGGTGGCTGGGTTCCGTGGCGCCGTTCACCGGCGGGCCGCCCGCCTTCTCCAACCGCATGCCGACCAACCGGCTGTAGCCGGTGACCGCGAGCGCGCCGATCGTCAACGCCGTCTTGATGGCGCTGGCCCGGCCGACCCCGCGCTGGGCCACCACCCGTGGGCTCTCCGTGACCAGTTCCCCGACCGCACCGGCCAGGTGCGCGCCGATCGCGGCCGCGTTGACCGGAGTCCACTTCGACCAACCGGCCGAGGCGACCGGAAGTCGCTGGGTCGAGTCGTTGATTTTCGCCGCTGCGCCGTTGACGCCGAAGGCACCCATGAGGGAGCCGCCGAACCAGGCCGCCAGACCCAGATCGTGCATCGAGCGCAGTGCGGTGTGTCGTTCGGACATGTGATCCCCTTCCGCCGTGTCGGGCGAAGCGGCTTACCCGCCGCCCGGGCGGCTAACCCCGTCGCCCGCCGGTCGATCCCCGTCGCGCTGACACGACGGGGACGTACGGGCGTCGCGGTCGGAGACCGCCGCCGGGAGGAGTCGTCCGCGCGGTGGCGGGTAGATCCGTCCGACGCCGACGGAGAGGGGAACGCGATGTCGCAGCCGGATGAGGTCCGCGAGAAGACCCCCAAGACCGACGCGGTGCTCATGCACCCGAACAACGATCCGCACCGGAACACCGCGGAGGTCGCGCCGCGCAAGGACCACGCGCAGATCCAGGTGGAACGCGACGACGAGCTGGTGCCGCTGGACCCGGAGGAGTGAGCGGGGCGGGCCGCCCCGAGCAGCCGGTACGGCTCAGCGGGGCGGCAGGTCCGCGGCGAAACGGGCGATCCGCCCGGCCAGCGGCGCGCTGGCGCGGACCCAGGTGAAATGGTCCAGCGGCGCCCCGGCGTCCGCCACCGTGTACCGCTCGCGGGTCACCGGTGCCGCGGTGAGCTTCGCGCAGAGGTGGTCCATGGTCTCGTGCGGGGTGTACTGGTCGTCGTCCACGCTGATCGCCAGCACCGGTGTGCGCACCGCGCGTACCGCCGCTTCGGTGTCCGTGCCGTCGAGCCGGGGAAAACGGCCGGTCCGCGCGGTGTGTGCCCAGTCGCGGATCACGCCGCGCGCCTGCCGGCCGCCGAAGCCCCAGCCCGGCCAGACGCCGAGCAGCGCCGCGGTGGCGGCGATGCCCTGGGTGTACGGCAGCACGCCGAGCCCTCGGCGACCCGGATAGGTGCGCCAGTACGGGACGCCCACCGCGATCAGCGCCAGAGCGTCCACCGCGTCGCCGCCGTGGCGGGCGAGGTGCAGCAGGGCGGCCTGCCCGCCGAGGGAGTGACCGAGCAGCACCCGGGTACGCCCGTCCAGCCGCGGCTTGAGCGCCGCCAGGACAGCGCCGACGTCGCTGGCCAGCTCGGCGTAGCCGTGCCGGTCGGCGCGGCTCGGGGCGGGCGTGCTCGCTCCGGTGCCCCGCAGATCCGCGACGACCACGGCCAGGCCGGCGGAGCGCAGCGCGGCGGCGAACGGCCGGTAGTAGCGGGCGCGGACCCCCATCGCGGGCCAGATCACCACCACGGGCGCGCCGGGCGGGCCGGCCGGCTCGGGATAGACCTGCATGCCGAGCCGAGCGCCGTCGACGTCGACGAACTCCTGCGCGTACTCCGGATCCCCGTTCACCGGCCCAGCCTACGGCCCGACGTTACCGGCGGGTAGCCGAGGCGGTCCGGACGCGGCGGAGGCCCCGCCGGGTGGCGGGGCCTCCGGTGGCGCGCGACCGGTCAGGAGACGGAGATCGTCCCGTCACCGGCGCGGACACACGACACCGCGCGGGCGGCGGTCACGGCCGCGCCGGCGAGGCACCGGCCGAGCACCTGGTGCCCGGTGGCGTTCGGGTGCCACGACTCCTGGCAGGTCTGGAAGTAGCTGACGCACGTGTTGGCGATCCGCTGAATGGCGATCTTGTCCTTGCCGGCGAGGCTGGTCACGAAGGTGCCGGTCGCGCCGTCCTGCAGCCGGATGGGAGTGGCCAGCGCGCCGGTCGGGCTGGACGTCGACTCGCACAGCCGCGCGCCGTCGAAGGCCCGCTGCACGTTGAGGTAGACCAGGTCGTCGGCGGGGAACTCGGCGGCCAGGGTGTCCCGAGTGGACTTCACGATGCCACCCAGGCCCTGCGAGAAGCGGTGCCCGGGGGCGAGGCTGGCCCGGTGGATCGGGCAACCGGCGGCGTACCGCTCCGCGCCGAGGTCACGGAACTTGTCCCGGGTGTCGTCCCGGCCGTCCTCCTCGTAGTACACCGGGTTCAGGTCCAGCGGCAGCGGGTTGGTGTAGTCCTGGAACACCACCCGGTGCTGGCCGTCCGCGTCCACCTGGTCGAGGGTGGTCAGGATCTGGCGTACGGCGGCGGTGGTCTCCGCGGTCGCGGCGCTGAGCTGTGCGGCGGTGGCCAGGTCGGCGTCGCTGCACGGCTTCTGCTCCACCGGCCCGTTCAGGTACGCCCAGAACTCCCACCAGCCCGTCCAGGCGTCGGCGATGAAGCGGTTGGCGCACGTCTCCGCGACGCTGCCGAAGGTGAACGAGCTGTTGTTGGAACCCAGGCCGATCAGCACGAGGTCGATGTCCTGCGTCTGCGCGACGGCGCGCAGTTGATCGAGCTGGGCGGCCACGGTTCGGCCGTTGGCCCGCGCGCCGGAGGCGGTGGCGATGTCGTGCGGCTGGCCGCCCGAGCAGGCCAGGTTGAACCGGTTCTGGATACCCGGCAGGTTCGCCTGGTTGAGCGAGGCGTTCGCCGACCGGTGGCAGAAGTACGCGTTGTTGTTCGGCGCCGTCCAGCCGGGGAAGCCCTGGGCGACCCCGTTGGCGTCGACCACCGGGGTGTACGCCCCGGCGCCCTCGCCGCTGATGAAGCTGTCGCCGAGCGCCACGGCGGCGGTGGGCAGCGCGGCGGTCGCGGGGGCGGGCAGCGCGACGGCGGTCGACAGCGCTGCCGTGACGATCGTGAGTGCCGCGGCGAGCGCGGTACGGCGGAACCTGGGCATGGGGCTCCCATCCAGCGAAAGATGAAAGATTCTCTGAGAGCGCGATCAGATCACCCCTGTGCGACGGGCGTCAATGGCCCGTAACGGAACCGTTCGATGAAAGACACACACGCCTGGTGCGCGCGGCCGTCGGTTGGTCGGTCGGGCTGCTAGCGGCGGCGCAGCGCGGCGGCGCCGACCGCGTTCAGACCCACACCCCAGATCAGCAGTACGCACAGCCACTGCACCCACCGCAGCACGCTCATCTCGCCGGAGAGCAGGTTGCGCACGCTGCCGAACGGGGTGAGCCACGGCTGCGCCGGGCGCAGGGCTTCCACGGCCCCCAGCAGCGCGAACAGGGCCAGCGGCAGGACGATCGTGGCGAGGAACGCGACCACCGGCGACCGCAGCAGCAGGCCCAGCCCGGTGCCCACGAAGCCGGCGACGATCTGCACCAGCACGCTGCCCACCGCGACAGTTCCGGCGAGCCGCCAGGGCTCGTCCGCGACGTCGGCGGGAGTGAGGGCCAGCGTCGCGGCGCAGATCAGCACTCCCACGACGCCGATCACCGTGGCCGGCAGCACCACCGCGAGCACCGTCGGGACGACGTGGACGGTGCCGGACGCCCGACGCAGGTCGCGCACGAGCAGGATGCCGAAGAGTGGCGTGAGGACCGACATCACGCTCTGCACCGTGCCCGAGAGAGCGGCGAACGTCCGGTCGGTGGGCGCCGCGGCAGCGACCAGCGCCACGGCGCAGAACAGCCCCGCCACCAGGGTGCCCACGAGCAACCACCGCCGGGCCCGCGTGCCGAGGGACCGTCGCAGGGCGTCGCGTGTCGGCTCGTCCACCACGATCACCTTCCGACGGCTGGTCGGGTAGGTGAGCCTACCGTCGACGGTATCCGTGCGTGGTCCCGTGATCACCGCTGTGCCGTATACGGCACCTCGCTCCATTTGTGCTCACCGGATGTGACAGACGTGGACAGTGGCCGATATCGCTCTCTAGAGTTCCCCCGTCTGGCTGTCTTACATCCACGGGGGTTGCGGTGGCCACTGGCCGCTCCATGCATGCTGTCCACATCCAGAGACCGTCCACTCATCACCGACCATCCACGCACCGCCTGCTCGCCGCCGGGATCGCGGCGTCCATCGGCGTCACTCTGCTCGCCGCGCCTGCCTCGGCCGCGTCGGCGACGGTGACGGAGGGCACCGCCCCGCGCGGCACGGCCGGCCGGGAGGCCGTCCAGGCAACCACCACGGCCACGCGTACCGGCCAGCGGGTGGAGGTCGTCTCCGCTCGCACCGAGCTGACCCAGGTCTTCGCCAAGCCGGGCGGAGGCTTCGTGGCCGAGACCGCCGCCGTTCCGCAGCGGATCCGTCAGGGCGACGGATCCTGGTCCGACGTCGACCTGTCGCTGCGGCGCGACGCCACCGGCTTGCGGCCGGCGGTCTCCCCGGCCAATGTGCTGTTCTCGGCCGGTGGGCGCGGTCCCGCGGCCACGTTGACCACCGGGAAGAGCACGATGACGTTGGGCTGGCCGGGCGGGCTGCCCGCGCCGACCGTGTCCGCGGACGCGGCCACCTACCCCGAGGTGCTGCCCGGTGTGGACCTGGTGCTGACGGCCACCCACACCGGCTTCACCCACGTTCTCGTGGTGAAGACCCCGCAGGCCGCGACGAACCCGGCGCTGCGGGAAATCCGCTTCGACCTCGGCGGTGACGCGCGGGTCCGGCGGGAGGCTGACGGCTCGCTGCGGGCGCTCGCCGGTGGTGCCGAGGTGGCACGGGCCGCGACGGCGGAGATGTGGGACTCAACCGGCTCCGTCGGCGCGCCTCGTGCGGCGGCGGCCTCCTCGCCGTCCGGTCCCGGCGTCGCCGCCCGTACCGCCCCCGTGTCGACCGCCGTCGACGAGGCCGGTGACCTCGTGCTGCGCCCGTCGGCAGGCCTGCTCGATCCGGCGAAGGCGACCTTCCCGGTCTACATCGACCCGGCCTGGTCCGCCAGCCCTTCCCGCTGGGCGTACGCCACCAGCAACAACTCCACCAACAGCGACACCACGGCCGCCCGGGTCGGTAAGGACGCCGACTCCGGAGTCACCTACCGCTCCTACTTCGAGTTCCCGATCAGCGCCCTCAGCGGCAAGATCATCAGGTCGGCGTACGTGCAGGTGGTGGCGACCCACACCTGGTCCTGCTTCGACACCCCGACCTACCTCTACCAGTCCGGCGCGATCACGAGCACCCCCCGCACCGCCTGGGCGCCCGCGCTGACCACGCTGCGCGCCTCCGCGAGCTCACACGTCCGCGCAACGGGCTGCATCGACTCGCCGCAGCCGCCGATGAACGTGCGCTTCGCCGGCAGCGTCGCCGCCGGCCTCAGCAGCGCGGCGGCCGCTCACCAGACCTCGATCACCTACGGCCTCTGCGCGTGCAGCGACTCGTCCGGGACCGGCGAGAGCACGGTGGACCGGTGGAAGAAGTTCGATCCGAGCACGGCACGCCTGGTGGTCGACTACGACACCGCGCCCAGCCAGCCCACCGCACTCCAGGCCGGCGGTGCGGCCTGCGTCACGGGCGGCCGCGTCACCCTGGGCACCGCGCCGACCCTCTCCGCCGTCTTCCCCGACGCGGATGCCGGCCAGGTCCTCCAGACGGCGTACGAGCTGTTGGAGATCCCCGCCTCGGGCACCTACGACAGCACCACGCCGCGGATGACCGCGCCGACGGGCTCGACCGTCACGGCCGGCGCCCGGTCCACCACGGCTGCGGTGACCGGCACGGCCAATGGAAAGTCGTACGCCTTCCGGACGCGCAGCGATGACGGCTACCTGCTCAGCCCGTGGTCGGCGTGGTGCGAGTTCTCCATCGACAACCAGCCGCCCACGGTGAGCGTCGACGCGGTCACCAGTCCCGCCCCGCCCGGCCAGCTCTACACCTACAAGCTGCGCTCGCCGGACCTGGACGTGGTCAGCTTCCGCTACGGCTGGAGCAGCCCGCCCACCGAGGAGGCGGAGGCGGGCACCAGCCTCGGCTGGACCGGCAAGACCGTCTCGGTGACCCTGGCCACGCCGGCCTACGGCACCAACACGCTGTACGTCGCCGCGGTGGACAGCGTCGGGAACGTCGGCTACGGCTCGCTTGTTATCCAGGTGCCGACGCCGTAGGGCGGCCGACCACCAACCGGTCACGGCGCGGCTGAGGCGTCGAAACCGGACAACACCACACCGCGTCGAGGCCCGCATCCGCAACGAGGATGCGGGCCTCGACTG
Source organism: Micromonospora sp. NPDC005252 (assembly GCF_042872475.1). Classification (NCBI taxonomy): domain Bacteria; kingdom Bacillati; phylum Actinomycetota; class Actinomycetes; order Micromonosporales; family Micromonosporaceae; genus Micromonospora; species Micromonospora sp. NPDC005252. Next base: position 246,381 of record NZ_JBIAKN010000004.1, read on the forward strand.
CGGGGTGCCGTCGTCGTGTCGCATCTGCCGGTTAGGCTCGCTGCGGCGCGCGCCGGCCGACCGACAGTTCGGACGCGGCAACCACACCGCCGAGACCGGGGAGTACGACCAGTTGACCGCAGAGCCTGACACCCTGTACGGGGCCGATGACCTCACCCACCTTGAGGGGCTGGACGCCGTCCGCAAGCGGCCCGGCATGTACATCGGTTCCACCGACAGCCGTGGCGTGGGTCACCTCGTCAACGAGATCCTCGACAACTCCACCGACGAGGGTGTCGCCGGTCACGCCACCACCGTCGAGGTGATCCTGCACGCCGACGGCTCGGTGCAGGTCGACGACGACGGCCGCGGCATCCCCACCGACGTGCACGCCAAGTCCGGCATCTCCGGCGTCGAGCTGGTGCTGACCCGGCTGCACGCGGGCGGCAAGTTCGGCGGCTCCGGCTACAAGACCTCCGGCGGCCTGCACGGCGTCGGCGCCTCGGCGGTCAACGCGCTGTCCCGCCGCTTCGACGTGACCGTCCGCCGAGCCGGCAAGGTCCACGCGATGTCGTTCCGGCACGGCGTTCCGGGGATCTTCGACGGCGACGGGCCGGACGCGCCCTTCACCGCCGGCCCCGGCCTGCAGGTGGTCGGCGCGATGAAGCGCGGCCAGCGCACCGGCACCTCGATCCGCTGGTGGCACGACGCCCGCTACTTCGAGACCGGCGCGGCGCTCGACGTCGACGCCGTGCGGATGAAGCTGCGTAACACCGCGTTCCTGGTCCCCGGCGTGACGTACCTGCTGCGCGACCTGACCGGCGAGGCCCCCGCCGAGGAGCGGTTCCACTACCCCAACGGGCTCAGCGACATGGTCGAGTTCCTCGCACCGGCCGGCGACCGGCCGGTCTCCGGCATGCTCCTGGTCAACGGCGAGGGGACGTACCGGGAGAACGCTGCCGACGCCAACGGCGTCATGCAGTCCAACGTGCAGCGTCGCGCCGAGGTCGAGGTGGCGTTCCGGTGGGGCACCGGCTACGAGCGCACCGTCGAATGCTTCACCAACACCATTCGCAACGCCCACGGCGGCACCCACCGCAAGGGCTTTGAGCGGGCCCTCGTCCGCACCCTCGCCGACGCCGTCCGCAACACCCGCGGCCTGCTCAAGGCCAAGGAGGAGCCGCCCACCCTGGACGACGTCCTGGAGGGGATGACCGCCGTGGTGCACGTGCGGATCCCCGAGCCGCAGTTCACCTCGCAGACCAAGGACGAGCTGTCCACGACCGGCATCACCAAGGTCATCCAGACCCTGGTCGACGCGCACGTCAAGGCCTGGCTGGAGGACCGGCGCACCAAGGCCGAGGCGCGCGTCGTCCTGCAGAAGATCGTCGACGCGGCGCGGGTGCGGCTCACCCAGAAGCAGCAGAAGGACGCCGCCCGGCGCAAGACCGCCCTGGAGGGCGCGTCCATGCCGCCGAAGCTGGTCGACTGCCGTGCCACCGGGATCGACCGCAGCGAGCTGTTCATCGTGGAGGGCGACAGCGCCCTCGGCACGAGCCGCATGGCCCGCTCCTCGGAGTACCAGGCGCTGCTGCCGATCCGGGGCAAGATCCTCAACGTGCAGAAGGCCAACCTCCAGCAGGTTCTGGACAATGCCGAGTGCGCCGCCATCGTCCAGGTGCTCGGGGCCGGCTCGGGGCGGACGTTCGACCTCGCCGCGCTGCGCTACGGCCGGGTGCTGATCATGGCCGACGCCGACGTGGACGGCGCGCACATCCGTACGCTGCTGATCACCCTCTTCGCCCGTTACATGCGGCCGTTGATCGAGGCCGGTCGGCTCTACGCCGCCATGCCGCCCCTGCACAAGATCACCACCAAGGGGCGCAACCCGCAGACCGTCTACACCTACACCCAGGCCGAGATGGAGGCGACGGTTCGCAAGCTGGAGAAGGCCGGCAAGCAGATCGTCACGCCCATCCCACGCTTCAAGGGCCTCGGTGAGATGGACGCCGACGAGCTGTGGGACACCACGATGAACCCCGCCACCCGCGCCGTCCGCCGGATCACCCTGGACGACGTGGACGCCGCCGAGCGCATCCTCGAACTGCTGATGGGGGAGAAGGTCGAGCCGCGCCGCAACTGGCTCATCGACTCGGCCGACCGCGTCGACCGCGATGCGATCGACGCATGAGCGAGCGGCAGCGAGCGAATATTCGGAACAGTGCGACGGTGCCTCAGGGCGTCGCGCAGCGAAGCGGAGCGACGGCATGAGCGCCGCTGCCGTCCGAGGGGAAAGCTGATTCATGGCACGCCGTAAGGAAAACAAGGTCGACCTCTCCTCGTTCGACCAGGCCGGCGCGCGGGTCTTCGACAACCCGCTGGTCACCGAGGTCTCCGACTCCTACCTGGAGTACGCGTTCTCGGTCATCCACTCCCGCGCCCTGCCCGACGCGCGCGACGGCCTCAAGCCCGTGCACCGGCGCATCCTCTGGTCGATGTACGAGCAGGGCTACCGCCCCGACCGAGGGCATGTGAAGTCCGCACGCATCGTCGGCGACTGCTTCGTCGCCGGCACACTGGTCTCCACGCCCGATGGCCTGCGGCCAATCGAGGAGATCGAGGTCGGAGACCTCGTGCTGGACGGCGAGGGCGCGTCGGTCCCGGTTACCACCGTCTTTCGTAATCCGAATTCTGACCTCGTTCGCGTCACCTGGAGCAATGGGCACACGATGCTCGTCACCCCGGGCCAACGTTTCCGGGTGGTCGCGGATGACCTCTCCGTGCAGTGGGTCGAGGCTCGGGACCTTGCGGGACGCCTTGCGCTGGCCTATGGGAGCCGCCGTACCGAGGTGTCGCCGCATCCTGGCGACGTCTACGACTACGTGCGCGGGCTGCTGGTAGCCGAGGGTTTCCCGGTCGACCGGCACCGCACAGCGGACGGCCGGGTCCGCATCCACATGTGTGACATCGAGCCGCTTGATGTCGCTCATGGCTGGGCTATCGCCAGTGGATTGAACGTCTCCCGCGGAAAGCGTGAGGCTGCCAACCCCCGTCATCGCGACCAGCACATTTTGACTTTCAGCCGTAACCAAGGGCTGTTGGAGGTTACTGAGCCGCTCAGCCGTGACAAGCACGTGCCGCGCGACATCCTGGGCAACCGATCGGCGTGGGCGCCGTTCCTCGCTGGCTTCTTCGATGGCGACGGCTACGTCCGCAAGCGGTTCCGAGAGATGGTTTTCGTCAGCACCAGCAAGCTACTGGTGCGGCAGATATACGCCATGCTCGCCGACCTAGGTCTACACGGGCACTACTGGACCAGCGGTCGTCATTCTGATGGACACCCGCTTCACGGGCTCTCCGTATCCGGACGTGACGCCGCTGATCTCGCCCGGATGTTCCTGCCGTGGGTGCGAATCGGCTACAAGCACGATGGCCTGCAACGGGTTGCGAACATCGACTATCGGTATAGCGGCAAACAAGGCAATGACCGGTTGCCGTACGGCCCGGTGATGGCGGAGCTCACCGCAGCGCATCAGGGTGGCGGATGGTTTCGGGATCAGGCCGGACAGGCGTTTCGTGCCTCGCTCTCGGCAAGCGGCGGCCCGAAGGTGCGGTATGGCAAGGACCGCAACGGCAATCCGCTCGCCGAGCGGTCGTTCCAGTTGGAGCGGGCGGCCCGGGACGGCTGGGTCCAGAAACTCCACCGGCTCGGCTCGCCGCTCGCCGCTCGGCTGGATGCGCTGGTCGGTAGTGCTTTTCTGCGGGTCACCTCGGTCGAGGTGGTGCCGCCCGACGTCACGTACGACATCCAGGTGGGCAGTGACGAACACGCCTTCGTTGCTGAGGGCTACGTGGTGCACAACTGCATGGGTAAGTACCACCCCCACGGTGACACGGCGATCTACGACGCGATGGTCCGCCTCGCGCAGGACTTCTCGCTCAACGTGCCGCTCATCGACGGCCACGGCAACTTTGGATCCCAAGACGACGGTCCGGCTGCCTCAAGATATACAGAAGCGCGGATGTCCCGCGAGGCGATGCTGCTCGTCGGGGAGCTGGGCGAGGACACCGTCGACGTCGAGCCCAACTACGACGGGTCGTTGACGCAGCCCACCGTGCTGCCGGCCGCCTTCCCCAATCTGCTGGTCAACGGCGCGTCCGGGATCGCGGTCGGGATGGCCACCAACATGATCCCGCACAACCTCGCCGAGGTCGTCTCGGCGGCCCGCTGGCTGATCAACCACCCGGACGCCACCCTGGACAAACTCATGGAGTTCGTTCCCGGCCCCGACCTGCCCACCGGAGGCGTGCTGCTCGGCCTGGACGAGGTGCGCCGCGCGTACGAGACGGGGCGCGGCGTGGTGCGGATGCGCGGCAAGGTGGAGATCGGCCCGATCGAGGGCAGCCGGGGCCGCCAGGCGATCACCGTCGTCGAGTTGCCCTACGGCGTCGGCGCGGAGAAGGTCATCGCGGCGATCACCAACGAGGTCACCAAGACCAAGCGGCTGACCGGCATCGCGGACGTCAAGGACCTCACCGACCGGGAGAGCGGCACCCGGTTGGTCGTCGAGTGCAAGGTGGGGGTCAACCCGCAGGCGCTGCTCGCCGACCTCTACCGGTTGACCCCGCTGGAGCAGTCCTTCGGTGTCAACAACCTGGTGCTGGTCGACGGCCAGCCCCGTACCCTCGGGTTGAAGGCGCTGCTGGAGGTCTTCCTGGCCCACCGGTACGACGTGGTCACCCGGCGCAGCTCGTACCGCCGCCGTAAGCGCGAGGAGCGGCTGCACCTGGTCGACGGCCTGCTGATCGCTCTGCTGGACATCGACCGGGTGGTCCGGTTGATCCGCGGCAGCGACGACGCGCAGGCTGCCAAGGACGGGCTGATGAGTCAGTTCGGCCTCTCCGACATCCAGGCGACCTACATCCTGGACACTCCGCTGCGCCGCCTGACCAAGTACGACCGGATCGAGCTGGAGGCGGAGCAGGAGCGGCTGCGCGCCGAGATCACCGAGCTGTCCACGATCCTGGATGACGAGCGGGTGCTCAAGAAGCTGGTCTCCGACGAGCTGGCGGCCGTGGTCAAGCAGTTCGGCACCGAACGGCGGACGACGCTCGTCGACGGCGACCTCAAGGAAGTGCTCGCGGCGTCCGCGCCGGCCGGCCCGCTGGAGGTCGCCGACGACCCGTGCCAGGTCATCCTCTCCGCGACCGGGCTGGTCGCCCGGACCGCGGCCGAGTCGGAGGAGAGCGCCGAGGGGCGCCGGCGCAACGGCCGGGTCAAGCACGACACGGTACGCGCGATCGTGCACTCCACCGCCCGTGGTCGGGTGCTGCTGGTCACCAGCGCGGGTCGCGCCTTCAAGATCGACGTACTGCCGCTGCCGGTGCTGCCCGAGCAGGCCGGCACGGTGTCGCTGCGCGGCGGCATGTCCGCCGCCGAGCTGGTGCCGCTGGAGGCGGGGGAGACCGTGGTCGGTCTGGCGCCGCTCGGCGGTGCGGCGGACACCTCACCCGGGCTGGCGCTGGGCACCCGACAGGGCGTGGTGAAGGTGTGCGCGCCGGAGTGGCCGGTGCGGTCCGACGAGTTCGACGTGATCGGCCTGCGCGACGGTGACGAGGTGGTCGGGGCGACCTGGCTGACCGACGGCGCCGAGACGCTCACCTTCGTCACCTCGGAGGCGTCGTTGCTGCGTTTCGCCGCCGGGCTGGTGCGCCCGCAGGGCCTCAAGGGCGGCGGGATGGCCGGTATCAACCTGCCGGCCGGCGCCCGGGTGGTGTTCTTCGGCGCGGTACGCACCGACGACGCGGGGCACGGCGAGCCGATGGTCGTCACGTCCACCGGTGCGACGGTCAAGGTGACGCCGTTCAAGGCGTACCCCGCGAAGGGCCGGGCGACCGGCGGCGTCCGCGCGCACCGCTTCCTCAAGGACGAGACCGACGTCGCCGTCGCCTGGGTGGGGCCGCGCCCGGTCGGCGCGACCGGCACCGGCGAACCGGTGGAGCTGCCGGCAGCCGACCCCCGCCGCGACGGCAGCGGCTTCGCCGTGATGCTGGGCCCAACGGTGGTAGGCCACCTCATCGAACGCGACTAACCCCACCCCCCAACTCGTTGATCATGAAGTTATTGCCGCGACACGCCGATGGCGGTGGCAACAACTTCATGATCAACGCCGGGGGTGGGGTGGGGTGGGGTGGGGTTAGGCGACGTTGAACGGGCGGAACTGGACGCTCACCCTCGGGCCTACCGGGCGGGTGGTCTTGGGGATGGCGTGTTCCCAGGTGCGCTGGCAGGAGCCGCCCATCACGATCAGGTCGCCGTGGCCCACCGGGAACCGCAGGCTGTCGCCACCGCCGCGCGGGCGCAGCAGCAGCGGCCGAGGTGACCCGAACGAGACGATCGCGACGACGGTGTCGCTGTGCGCGGAGCGGCCGATGGTGTCGCCGTGCCAGGCGACGCTGTCCCGGCCGGAGCGGTAGAGACACATGCCGGCGGTGACGAACGGCTCGCCCAGCTCGGGCGTGTAGTGCCGGGTCAGCGCCGTCCGCGCCGAGGTGAGCACGGGGTGCGGCAGTTGCCGGTCGACGCCGTACCAGCAGAGCAGGCGGGGCACGTCGACCTCGCTGTCGTACATGGTGCGTCGCTCCGCGCGCCACGGCACCTCGGCGAGCAGGGTGTCGAGGACCGCGTCGGAGCCGCGCACCCAGCCGGGGAGGTGGTCGACCCAGGCGCCCCGGCTGAGCTGGTGCCGCCGGAGCTGGCCGGGCAGGGGCCCCAGGGTCGGCTCCGTGTCGGTCAGGTCGAGCATCGACGGCTGGTAGGCGGCCTGCGTCATGCAGCCACCCTAGCAGCACTTTCGTACACCCGTGCTAGGCCGCTGCTGCCGCGTTGTGCTTGGCCACCAGGTCCGGAAGGTCGTCCAGCGCGTCGATGCGGAACAGGCACTGCTCGGCCACGGCCGGCATGTCGAGGATGTGCCCCCACGGGCCGCGCCGGATCAGGCACGTCTTCATGCCGGCCTCGACGGCCGGGCGTACGTCGTTGTCGGGCCGGTCGCCGACGTACAGGATCGACGACGCGTCGCCACCGCCCGCCCGGACGACCCGGTCGAAGAAGGCCGGTGACGGTTTCGCCACGCCCCAACCGGTCGAGGTGCCGATCATGTCCACGGGAAGGTCGAGGGCGTGCAGGAGCGCCTCGGCGTGGGCGGGTTGGTTGCCGGCCAGGCCGACGAACAGGCCCTGCTCCTTGAGCGCGGTCAGGCAGCCGCGCGCGTCGGGGTAGAGATCCTCCTCGCCGAACCACTCGGGTTCGCCGGCGGCGGCGCGACGTTCCAGCTCGGCGGTGAGGTCGAAGTCGGGCCGGAAGGCCCGGAACGTGTCCTGGTAGTCCTGGCCACGGGCGATCACGGCACCGAGGACCGCCGAGAGCGTGTGCCGTGGAACGCCGAACCAGTCCGCCCAGCCCGCGAACTCGCGGGACTCGTCGAGAATCGTCCCGCCGACGTCGAAGAAGACCGCTCTGATCACGTGCGTCCCCCGTTCGCCTGGTCGACGGATCATAAGCGGGAGAACGCGCGTCGTCAGTCCGCGACGGCGGCCGGGCGTACGGCGTCGAACACCGCGTCCACGACCCGAGCCCGGCCCCGGCCGTCCACACCGGACCAGGCCCGCGCGGCCAGCGCCGCGCGGCGCTGCGGCGAGCTGAGCAGCCCGTTGAGGGTCCACGCCGCCGTCGCCCGGGCGGCCCGCCCGGGCACTCCGGGCCCGGTCAGCTCCGGCAGTTCGCCGAGGCCGGCGGCCAGACCGTGCTGGACCACCCGGGCGTACGACTCGCGTTGGTTGTCGACCACGCAGACCAGCGCGGCGGGCGCCCCGAGGCAGCACAGTTCCCAGGTGGAGGTGCCAGCGGCGCTGACCACTAGGTCCGCCCCGGTGATCAGGGCCGGCAGCGAGCCGGTGGGCGGGACGGGACGGACGATCTGCCCCCGCCCGGGGGTGATCGTCTCCAGCTCGGCCTCGATCTCGGGTCGGCCGACGACGACCGTGAGGTCCATCGGGTGTCCGGTGGCCAGCAGCACCCGGGTCAGCACCGGGGCCGCGCCGACCGCGTCGGTGCCGCCGAAGAAGGCCAGCACCCGGGGCCTGCTGACCGCCGTGGCGGGCCGGGGCGTCGCCGGACGGGCGGTCACGACCGAGTCGCGCAGCAGGGCGTACCCGCTGCCGGCGAGCAACCGCCCGGGCAGCGCCGGGAGCTGGGCCCCGAAGTTCTGGTCGAGGTAGAGGTCGGCGTCCTGGCCCCGGCTGTCCCCGTCGATGACGGCGAGGGTGAACACCCCGGCCGCGCGCAGGGCACCCGCGCCGGCCGGGTCCAACTCGTAGGAGTCGACGACCATCACGTCGAGGTCGTGTCGTCGGGCCGCCTCGACCAGCTCGGCCGGCGACTCGGGGCCGGGGTGCAGTCCGATGCCCCGCGCGGCCAGTTCGGCGGTGGCCCAGCCGAGCCGTTCCACAGTGCCGAACACCGCGACGTGGGCGCCTCGGGCCAGGAACTCCTCGGCGAGCGCCAGGCAGCGGACGAGGTGCCCGACTCCGCGCCGCGGCCCGGCGTCGCAGCGCAGTCCGACCCGTAGCGTGCTCAGGACTCCTCCAGCCGCTTCTGGCGTACGTCGGCGTTGAGCGCGCGCAGCCGCGGCTGCCCGTCGAGCCAGTCGGCGAGCTTGGCCAGCGGCACGCTGACGTCGCCGAAATGGTCGGCGACGGCGCTCACCAGCGCCCAGTCCTGCTCGGTGTCGAGGGTCAGCCGCAGCGCCGAACGGTCCGGGGTGAGGGTCACCCCGAGCACCCGGAACACATCCGGATGGGTGTACGCGTACGAGGTGACGTGCACCCGGTGGTGACCGGTGGCGAGCCGGTCGAGGGTCCGCAGGGTCTCCGCGCGGATGATCTCGACGTCCAGCCCGCGGGGCAGGGTCCGGGCGATCGACGTGCTCGCGTAGTCCAGGCCGGGCACGGCCCGGTACACCGAGGCGACCAGCGTGATGATCTCCGGGTCGAGCAGCGGACAGTCGGCGGTGAACCGCATGACCGCGTCGCCGGGGTGTGCGGCGAGCGCGCCCACGAACCGGCCCAGCACGTCGTCGACCGGCCCGCGGTGACACGGCACGCCGAGCCGCCGGCACTCGTCGACCACCGCGTCGTCGACGGTGTCCGTGCTGGTCGCGACCACCAGGTCGGCGAGGACGCCGCTGTCGCGGGCGGCGCGGGCGGCGCGGCCCAGCACGGACCGCCCGGCGAGCGGGCGGAGCACCTTGCCGGGTAGCCGCGACGAGCCCATCCGGGCCTGCACGATCCCGACGATCCGGGGCCCGACGGCCGCTCCCGTGTCGGCCGTCGGGTCCGGTCGGCTCGCCGTCACGGACGCGTTGTCGTCGCCGGTCACTGCTGCTCCTCCTGCCTCGGCGCGAGCGCCGCCCGAGCTCGCCGCTTGGCGGCACGCGCACCCCGCTTGGCCAGCCGGGCCGGGGTGATGGCGAGCCGGCCGACGCGGTAACTGATGGACCCGCTGAGCAGGCCGATCTTCGCCTCGGCCCGGCGCAGCGCCCGCTCCCGGGAGGTGAGCAGCTCGTCGGTCCATCGGGTCAGGGCGGCGAGCCGGCTGATCTCCTCGCGTTGCCGCAGCCACGCCTCCCGCAGCTGCTGGTAGCTGCGCGCGCCGACCGGCGGGTCGGTCGGCTCGACGGCCTGCAGCTCGGCGGCGAGGGTCGCGCGGCCGTTGGCGTCCAGGCCGTGCAGCGTGGCCGCGATCGCCGCCTCGGCCTGCACCGCCTCGGCCACGGTCGCCCGGTCCAGGTCGTGGCCGGCGAGCCCGCCGAGCACCACGGTCAGGCCCGCGACGTCGAGAGTGGACGACCACGGGTGGGCGTACCCGCCGGTGAGCAGGGCCGCCGCGAAGCGCCACAGGCCGCGGGCCAGCACCACGTCGCCGGGCAGCGTGTCGGTGGCCCGCCAGCTCGGGTCGAGCACCGCGTACCGTTCCCCGCTGACCACCATGTTGTCGGTGCTGGCCAGCGCCGCCGCGCCGGCGAGTCGGCCGTCGGCGTCGGCCTGGCCGGCGAGCCAGCCCGCGTACCCGTGCAGCAGCGTGCGCAGCGTCGCCAGGTCGCGGCGCAGCGCGGCGTCGAGCAGCAGGGTGTGCAGCAGCCGCCCGGTCGGCACCGGCCCGGACAGTGCGGCGGGGTCCCGGTACGCGGCTTCGCGGCTGGCGAACGGCGCGGCCGGCGCGCTCGTGCCGGCGCCAGTGCCGGCGGTGTGGCTCCACCGCCAGCCCGACGGGCCGTCGAGCACCTCCAGCACACCGATCCCGGGCTGGCCGGACTGCCCGGTCTGCGCCAGCGCCACCGGCAGGTCCCCGTCGACGGTGGCGTCCGTGGGCCCACCCGGTCGACGGGCCAGCATCAGCCAGGCCGGCGCGAGATCGGCGGCACGCCCGGCGTGCAGGGCGTCCACCGCCAGCCGGGCCGGGTCCTGGAGTACGGTCGCGGTGCCGAAGGCCCCGGCGCAGGCGCCGTGCAGCACCGCGTCGAACAGCCCGCAGCCCGCGCCCCGGTCGAGCTGGTCGGCGTCGAGCAGCGCCGTCGCGGTCGCGCCGTCGGGGTACGCGGCCCAGCAGGCGACCGAGCGCAGCCCGGCGCCGGTGAGCCGCTCGCGCAGTTGGTCCCGGTTGGCGGGGTGCGCCTGGTCCAGCACGCCACCGATCACCCAGGCGGAGTCGTCGCGGGCGGCGTACCAGGGGGTGGTGGCGACCAGCCGGTGCAGCCCGAGCGGGTTGTCCAGGCGCAGCAGCAGCGCGCCGCCGGGGCGTACCGCCGCGACCAGTCGTGCCAGCACGCCGTCCCAGCCCAGCCGGGTGCCCTCCACCGACTCCACCGGGTCCAGTCCGGCGGCGGCGATCACCACGTCGTACGTCTCGTCGTCGGGCAGCCCGGCCGGGCCGCCCACGACCACGCGGGCGGCCCGCTGAGCCAGCGCCACCGCGTCCGGGTGGCTGCGCAGCAGGCAGGTCACCTCGGCGTGGGCGAGCCGGACGAGCAGCGCCGGGTCGTGCGGGCCGGCCAGCAGGACCCGGGCGCCGGGCGGCACGATCCGGGCGGCCAGCGCGGCGAGGGGCCCTCCGTCGGCCAACCGCTCCTTCGGCAGGTCGGACCAGGCCAGCATCTCGCCGCCCGGCAGGGTGATCCGGCCGGCGGGTGCCGTCTCAGTCGTCACTGTCGTCCTCTTCTTCTTCCGGAAGGTTCGCCCAGCCGAGCAGCTCCCGCAGCTCGGGCGGTGTGCAGCGGTGGTCGGTGCCCAGCTCCGCGCGGGCGATCGAGACGGCGGTGGGCAGGTCGACAGTCGCGCCGTGCAGTTCCGGCCACTGCCGCCGGATGCGGGCGGTGCCGCCGAAGGTCGGGTCCTCGTTGGACAGGATCATCGGGTCGCCGTAGACCGCCGGTTCGCAGCCGGCCGCGATGCCGTAGAAGATCGCGCTGGTCAGCCGGTTGGATGCTACCCGCCGGTGCCGGCGCAGCTCGGTCAGCTGCTTGTCGAGGAACTCCGGGTCGGTGTCCTTCCACCAGTGCCCCCGGTAGCCGTGGCAGATCACCCGGAACCCGGCGCGTTCGTAGAGCCGCCGGACGTGGCGCATGCCGTACTCGTGCCAGTAGAGGCACACCGTGACCGGGCCGGGCTCGGTGTCGCGGATGCGGGCGATCAGCTCCCGGTGGTCGCCCTTGACGTGCTGGCCCTCCCAGCCGTGGAACGGGTACCAGATGGTGCCCTCCCGCTCCTGCGCCGGCGGGTTCTCCGGCCGCATGGCCAGCAGGTAGGTGAACGGGGCGCCGATCACGACGACGTTGCGCCGCCCCACCGACCAGGCCCGGCGGCGGGTCTGCTCGGACCAGAGCAGGCTCGGGGTGCCCTCGGCGTACGGGTGGCCCGGCGCCAGGCCGTCGCCGATGTTCCAGCCGTGCTGCACGTACCCGTTGATCCGCGGGGGATGCCGGTCGCCGAGGCCGGCGTAGCGGGCCAGCACGTGGGCGTGGCCGTAGAAGTGGTTCGCGTGGTGCATCAGGTTCCCATCAGGCGGCGGTACGCACCGAGCCGGCCCGCAGGGCCACGGCCAGCGCGTCGATGACGCGGTCCTGGTCGGCGTCGCTGAGTCCCGGGTACAGCGGCAGCGACAGCTGCTGGGTGTAGAACGACTCGGCCACCGGGCACGATCCGCGCCGGTAGCCCAGGTCGGCGAAGGCGGGGTGCCAGTGCACGGGCAGGTAGTTGACCTGCACGCCGATTCCGGCGGCCCGCATCCGGTCGTACACCTCGCGGCGACGCCCGTCGAGCACCCGGATCGGGTAGAGGTGCCAGGCCGGGTCGGCCCACGACTTGCGGGTCGGCAGCAGCACGCCGTCCAGGTCGGCCAGCGCCTCGTCGTAGCGGGCGACCAGTGCGCTCCGGCGGGCCTTGAACGCGGCGAGCCGGCGGAGCTGGCTGCGGCCCAGGGCGCACAGCACGTCCGGCAGGCGGTAGTTCAGCCCGAACTCGTGCACCTCCTGGTGCCAGCCACCCTCGTCGGCGAAGCGCAGCTCGGCGCGGTCGCGGACGACGCCCACGCCGCGGAACCGGCGGGCCCGCTCCAGGATGCGCGGATCCAGCGCGGCGACCGCGCCGCCCTCGGCGGTGGTCAGGTTCTTCGTGGGGAAGAACGAGAACGTGGTCAGGTCGGCGAGCGAGCCCACCGGACGGCCGTGGTACGTCCCGCCGATCGAGTGCGCCGCGTCGGCGAGCAGCACCGCGTCCGAGCCCTCGACCGACGTGCGCAGGGCGTCGTAGTCGGCCGGGTGGCCGGCGTAGTCGACAGCGGAGACGACCTTGGTACGCGAGGTGACCGCCGCGGCGGCCGCGGCCGGGTCCAGGCAGAACGTCTCGTCCTCGACGTCGGCGAACACGATCGTCGCGCCGAGGGCGACGGCGCTGCTGGCGGTCGCCACGAACGTCATCGGCGGGACCACCACCTCGTCGCCCGGTCCCACCCCGGCGGCCGCGTACGCCACGTGCAGCGCCGCGGTGCCGTTGGAGACGCTGGCGACGCCGACCCCGCCGGTCCACCTGGCGAGGTCGGCCTCGAACGCGTCGACCTGCGGCCCGGTGGTGAGCCAGTCGCCGCGCAGCACGTCGGCGACGGCCGCGATGTCGTCCTCGCTGATGGACTGTCGGCCGTACGGGAGCATCGCTGTCATGCGGTGAGGCCGAGCATCTCGCGTAGCTGCTGCACGCTGAGCCACTCGTCGTTGGTGTCCGACTGGTAGGCGAAGCCGTCCGGCACGGGCTCGCAGTCGACCGGCGGCTGGTAGCCCCAGCCGGCGATGGTCGGCTGGACGATGTAGCGGTCCTTGGCGCGCAGCGTCCGCCGGCTGTCGTCCGGGGCGATCATCTCCTCGTGCAGCTTCTCGCCAGGCCGGATGCCGATCTCGTGGGTGGTGGCGTCCGGCGCGACGGCCTCGACCAGGTCGAGGATGCGCATGCTGGGAATGCGCGGCACGAACAGCTCGCCGCCCTGCATCTGGTCGAACGAGTCCATGACGAACTGGACGGCCTGCTCCAGGGTGATCCAGAACCGGGTCATCCGCTTGTCGGTGATCGGCAGGCTCTTGCCCTCGGCGGCCAGCCGGTGGAACAGCGGGACGACCGAACCGCGGCTGCCGACCACGTTGCCGTAGCGGACGACCGCGAACCGGGTCGGGTGGTGCGCGGCGTAGTGGTTGGCCGAGACGAACAGCTTGTCGCCGACCAGCTTGGTGGCGCCGTACAGGTTGATCGGGCTGGACGCCTTGTCCGTGGAGAGCGCGATGACCTTCTTGACGCCGGCCTCGATCGCGGCGTCGACCACGTGCTGCGAGCCGGTGATGTTGGTGGCGATGAACTCCGACGGGTTGTACTCCGCCGTGTCCACCTGCTTGAGCGCGGCGGCGTGCACCACGTGGTCCACGCCGTGCATCGCCCGGGTGAGGCGGTGCCGGTCCCGGATGTCGCCGATGAACCAGCGCAGGCGCGGGTCGTCGCCGAGCTGCTGGCGCAGCTCGTACTGCTTGAGCTCGTCGCGGGAGAAGACCACCACCCGGGCCGGGTCGGCCTCGGTGAGGATGTGCCGGAGGAAGGTCCTGCCGAAGGAACCCGTTCCCCCGGTGATCAGAATGGACGATCCATTCAACTCACTCAATTTGGTGCTCCCGTGATCGTGGATGAACCGGCGGCCCTCGGCCGGCCGACCGGGGTGAGACGCTAACCCCGGCGGGTTAACGCCTCGGCGCTCGCGGGTTAACCGCTGCCCCTGCCGTCGTGAATGGCGAGCAGCGCGCGGGCGAACACTTCCAACCGTCCGGAAAGCGGGCTGACCAGGCCGGAAACGGCCGCTACAGTGGCCGCGCGAGCGACCCGCAGCCTCTGCGCGCCGTCGTTTCCCGCGTTCACCCGACATCCGCACCGCCTCGGTGCGAGCGGGTCATCCCCGAGCGTCACCGGCCGGTAGGCGTGCCCACCGGTGGGCACGCCCGTCCGGCACGGCCGGCAGTTCAGGAGGCGTTGATGACATCCGGCAGCGACGTGATGGAACGGCCCGCGGTCCCGACCGGGACACCGCCCGCGACACCCGCGCGCCGGTGGCTGATGCCGCTGCTGCTGTTCGTCGGCTGGGTGCTCAGCGTCGCCTGGCGGATGTGGCTGTCGCGGCACATCGCACTGCCGATCGCCCACACCGACGAGGACAGCTATCTGAACACCGCCCGCGCCCTCGCTGGTGGACCGGGCGGGTTCAGCAGCGAGAACGACCTGCTCCGCCGCGTCGGCTACCCGATGCTGATCTCGCCCGCGTTCCTCGGCGACCGGGACTTCACCGACAGCTACCGGCTGGTCCAGCTGATCAACGCGATGGTCAACTCGGCGCTGCTGCCACTGGCGTACCTGCTCGGCCGGCGGGTGCTCCGACTGCCCCGCGCGTCCGCGCTGCTCGCGGCGGTGGTGGCGGCCACGCTGCCGGCCACCGCCTTCTACGCCGGTGTCGCCATGATCGACACGGTGATGGCGCCGCTGGTGGTCGCCTGGCTGCTCGCCGTACACCGCTGGATCGAGCGTCCCGGCCCGCTGGCCGCAGCCACCGTCGGCCTGCTGGTGGGCGCGTTCCACCTGCTGCACTCGCGCGGCCTGGTGATCGTGGCGGTGCACGCCGGGCTGGTCCTGCTGCTGTTCGTCCGCCGCCGGATCACCCCCGTCGCGGTGCTCGCGGCGCTGCTGCCGGTGTTGGCCATGGCGCTGGTCAACCAGGCCGGCATCCACGTCCTCGGGGACAAGGTCTACCTGCTGGGCAGCACCCCGGGCGGCGGCACGGTCGCCGCGGTCGCCTCGGCGCAGGGGGTGGTCCGCGTCGCGGCGGCCGTCACCACCCAGCTCTGGTACCTCGTGGTGATCACGTTCGGCCTGGCCGGGGTCGCCTGGGCCGCCGCCGTCCGGGAACTGTGGCGCCCGCGCCACGGCGACGCCATCCGCTGGACGATGGGTGTGGCGGTGGTGGTCACTGTCGGGGTGGCCGGCGGCGCATCGGTGATCCTCGCCGGGATCACCGGCAAGCCGCTGGACGCGATCTACGGCCGCTACGTGCAGATGCTGGCCCCGTTCTGGCTCCTGGTCGGGCTCGGCGTGCTGCTCACCGCGGAGCGTCGGGTGGTGCTGCGCCGGGCGGCGGTCGCGGTGGGCCTGTTGGTCGCCGGTGGCGCGTTGGTCGCCGTCCGACTCGCGTACGTGGCCAGCCGGGGGCACTCGCTGCGCTACGGCGGCTTCGGGGCACCGGACCTGACGGCGTTGACCGGCGGCTGGCGGGAGATGCGCCCGGTGGTCGGGTCGCTGCTCGGCATCGGCGCGTGCGTGCTACTCGTGGCCGCGGTCCGGGTGCCCCGGCTGCGGTTGCCGGTGCTCGGCGCCCTGGTCGTGGTCAACCTCGTCACCATGCAGGTGATCGACCAGCGGCTGGTGCGGCCGATGGCGGCGAGCACCGCGCCGACCCCCCGGGTCGCCGACGTCGGGGTACGCCCCGGCGAGCGCGTCTGGGCCTCCACCGGCGTGCACTACATCCTGCGGTTCAATCTCAGCCACCAGGTGACCTGGACCGATGTGCGGTGGTTCCGCGAGCAGCCGCCCGCGGCCGCGCAGGTGGTGTTCACCCGCTGGGCGCCCGGCCAACCGGACGACTGGGACGGCGCGAAGTACGGCTTCGTCCGGCTCGGCGGCAACGCGCAGCAGCACTGGGCGGCCTGGCGCCGAATCTGACCCGTGGACCCCTTCCGCCCCGGTGGACATCGTGTTTCGTGAACGGCGGATGTCCACCGGGCGGACGGGCGGTTAATAGTGTCGGGCCGGTCCGGAAATTGCGCCGACAATCAGCGCTGGCGGCGGTCCTCGCGCGCCAACGAAATCGGGATGACGGTGATTTCCCGACCCTCGGACAGTTCCTGTCGCGGTGTGCCCTCGACGAATCGGAAACGCCGGTTCATCTGCCGCACCACGGTGTTGTGTTCCAGCACCTCCCCGTCGAGCCGCGCCAGGTGCAGCCCGTCGAAGGCGTACTCCACTGCCTCGGACATGACCCCGAGCCAGGCCGGCAGCGTCTCGCCCCGCTCGGCCAGCCCGTCAGCGTCCAGATAGAAGCCCCACGCGCCGGTACGAGGGCCGTCCAGCCGCAGGTCGAAGAAGGTGACCACGCCGCAGGGCCTGTCGTCGCGGACGTACACCAGCACCCGCCGCGTCGGGTCGTCGCGCACCGCCGACCACCACCGGGCGTGCTCCTCGGCGGTGATTTCGTGGCTGGTCTTGCTGACCTGACGGTTGGTTTCCTGATTACGCCAGGACAACATCAGATGAACGTCGTCCGCCGTCGCTTCGCGCAGCACGTGCTCTCGCTTTCCTGTCTGTTCACGTCCGGTCGGAGCACCTTACCCGGGCCTACCGGGAAAGCAGTTATCCATTCGCTGGGTTGTAGACTCCGGCGCATGAACGAATTGAGTCGCGCGCAGATCCGCGACCTCATGGCTCAAGTGCTGAAGAACCAGGACAAGGAGCTGCCCGCCGACGACGCGGCGCAGCTGCGGGACATCGGCTTCCGGTCACTGGACTTCTCCGAGCTGGCCCTGCGGGTGGAGGACGAGACGGGGGAGGAGCTCAACTTCGACGCCCCTGGCCTGCGCCGCATCGCCACCGTCGGCGACGTCCTCGACTTCCTCGTCGAGCTCCAGCAGCAGTGACCGTCGCGACACCCCGTCCGGCCGCCGCGGGCTCAGAGCCGGCCGGCGTCGACAACCGGCTCGTCGTCGGCGGCGCCCCGCTGACCTGGCGGACGTTGCCGACGCCGACGCTGCCCGACACCGCCGCGGTGCTGGCGCACTCCGCCGGGCACGCGCTCGCCGCCGCGCGGCAGCACGCCGTGCACGGCACCGAGCTGCTGCTCAGCACCGCGAGTCGGGTCGACGCGACGATGCGCGCCGAGCTGCTGGACGCCGGGTTCACCGTCACCGTCCTCGACGACGACGGCGCGCATCCGAGCATGCCGACCCACCCTCGGGCCGCCGAGCCCGGCCGGCTGTGGCTGCTCACCTCCGGGTCGACGGGCCGCCCCAAGCGGGTCGGCCACACCCTCGACACGCTGACCACCGTGCGGGCCGACCAGCCCGACCGGACCTGGCTGTGCCCCTACGCCCCCGGCACGTACGCCTGGTGGCAGGTGGTGACCCTGTCGCTGACCCAGCCCGGTCAGCACCTGGTGGTGGTCGAGCCGGACGAGCTGGACGACTGGCCGGCGGTCGCGGCCGCGCACGGGGTCGACGCCGCGTCCGGCACGCCGACCTTCTGGCGGCGCACCCTCTACCGGGACGCCGCCGCGCTGGCCCGGGTGCCGCTGCGCCAGCTCACCCTGGGCGGGGAGCCGGTGGACCAGGCGATCCTGGACCAGCTGCGGGACGTCTTTCCCGCCGCCCGGATCTCCTGGATCTACGCGTCCTCCGAGGTCGGAGCGTCCATCGTGGTGCACGACGGGCGGGCCGGGTTCCCGGTCGAGTGGCTGGATCGGGAAACCCCGGGCCGACCCACCCTCTCCGTTCACGACGACGAGCTGGTCGTCACCTCGCCGTACCACGGGGCCGGGTTGGCCGGCCCGGTCCGCACCGGGGACCGGGTGCAGGTGGTCGACGGGCGGGTGCTGATCACCGGCCGACTGGACTCCGACGAGATCAACGTCGGCGGCAGCAAGGTCTCCGCCGGTGTGGTCCGCGGCGTGCTGACCGGGCATCCGAACGTGGCGTGGGCCCGGGTCACCGGCCGCCGGGCCCCCGTGCTCGGGCGGATGGTGGTCGCCGACGTGGTCCTCACCCCGGCCGTCGCCGACGGCCTCGCCAACCCGGCCGACCCTTCCGTCAGCGTGCCGGACGAGGCGGCGCTGGTCCGCTGGTGTGCCGACCGGCTGCCCGAGCACGCGGTACCCCGCAGGATCCGCGTGCTGTCCGAGATTCCCGTCAAGGAGACCCTGAAGAGCGATGTCTGACCCCGCCGACACCCAGCTCGTTCCCCCCAGCTCAGTGGTCCTCGTCTCCGGCGGTTCCCGAGGGCTGGGCCTGGCCATCGTCACCGACCTGCTCGACGCGGGCGTACGGGTGGCCGCGTTCGCCCGTACCGTCACCCCGGAGCTGGAGAAGCTCGCCGCCGAGCACCCCGACCGGGTGCACGTCGGCTCGGTCGACGTCACCGACCTGCGTGCCGCCCAGGGCTTCGTCCGCGAGGTGGAGCAGCGTCTCGGCCCGATCGACGGCATCGTCAACAACGCCGCCGTCGGGCAGGACTCCCTGCACGTGCACACCGCCACCGACGACATCGCCCGGATCATCGAGACCAACCTGACCGCGCCCCTGCAACTGACCCGGTTGGTGATCCGCCGGATGCTCGGCAAGGGCCTGCGGGGGCGGATCGTCAACATCACCTCGATCTGCGCGCAGCGCGGCTTTCCGGGCCTGGTCGCGTACTCGGCCACCAAGGGCGGCATGGACGCCGCCACCCGCTCGCTCGCCCGGGAGCTCGGTGGCCGGATGCTGGTCAACGCGGTCGCGCCCGGCTTCTTCGCCTCGGAGATGTCCGCCGTGCTCGGCCCGACGCAGCTCGACCAGATCGTGCGCCGCACCCCGTCCGGCCACCTGACCGAGCCGGTGGAGGTCGTACCGGTGGTGCGGATGCTGCTGCGTGAGCACACCAACATCAACGGCCAGGTCATCGTGGTAGACGGTGCCGCCTCCATCTGACCTGCGGCCGGTACTGCCGCCGGCGCCCGGCCCGGTCGACGCTGGCCCGGTCGACGCTGGCCCGGCCGCGCCGCCGCCGTCGTCCGGGACGGCACGCCCGGTGCCGGGACTGCTCGCCAGCGCCGAACGGCATCTACGGATCGGTACGCCCGCCGAGCTGGCCGACGCGACGACCCGCAGTCACCTCGACGACGGACGCTGCGTCGGCTGGTACGGCCCGCTGGTGCCGGGCTGGCGCGCGGCCATCGACGCGGAGCGCGCCGACGCCCCGGTGCCCCCGGCACTGGCCCGGCGCTTCGGCGCGGGTGACTTCTGGGCCCGGTGGACCCGGGCCGAGTGCTGCTGCAAGTTGGCCGACGTGCCGATCGCGACCTGGTGGCGCCGGCACGGCCTGGGCACTCCGGTGGACGGCACCATCCTCTGGCGCACCCTGCGCGTCGCCGACCTGGTGGTCACCGTCGGCTTCGCCCCCCGCCAGTCCGCCGGACCAACCGGCCGCGACTGACGCTCGGGACGCCGCAGCTGTCGGCCTGTGTCGGTGGCGTCGCGGCTGTTGGTGTTTTGCCGGTGGCGTCGCAGGTGTCGGCGTGCGTCGGTGGCGTCGCGGCCGTTTGGTGTTTTGCCGGTGATGCCGCGGCTGTCGGTGTGCGGCGGTGATGCCGCGGCTGTCGGTGTGCGGCGGTGCTGCCGCAGGTGTCGGTGGTGCCTGTCGAGCTGCCCCGAATATGGGGCAGTACCGGGAGCACACGCCATGCCCCACCTTTGGGGCAGCTCGACAGGACGCAAACAGGGTCGTGCCCGGCGGATCGTGGCCGCTCGCCATGTCTGGCGCAGCCCGGCGCCGGCCGGCCTGGCCCAACCCCGCCGGCATCAGCCCAGGCCCGCGGCTGTCAGCCCAGGCCCCGCGGCTGTCAGCCCAGGCCCCGCCGCTGTCAGCCCAGCTTCGCCGGCATCAGTCCTGCAAGCCAGCTCAGTCCTGCCAGCCCGGCTCGACCGGAGCCAGCTCAGCCCAGCCACACGGTTGAGCTGAGCCGGGCCGGGCCGGTCAGATCAGGTCCCAGCTGAGCGGGGTACCGCGCGGAACGTCGGTGGCGAAGGTGCGGCCCAGCACCCGGTCGATCTCCACCGGAGCCAGCCCACCGGCCGGCCGGATCGACCGGACGTTCCGTGCGGTCACCGGGTCGCCGGCCCGGACGTCCTCGACCACGAACAGCGAACGGCGGAACCGCAGCCCCTCCCGCTCCGCAGGGGTCGGGCCGATCGCGGTGCCACCCAGCGCCGCGTACGCGCGGCCCGACTCGGCGACCAGCGCCGTCAGCTCCGCCGGGTTCAGCGAGAAGTCCGAGTCGACGCCGCCGTCGGCCCGGTCCAGGGTCACGTGCTTCTCGATGAAGCAGGCGCCCAGCGCCACCGAGGCGACCGCCACGCCGATCCCGGGCGTGTGGTCGGAGAGCCCGACCGGGACGTCGAACGCGCCGGCCAGCACCGGCAGGCGGCGCAGGTTGCTGTCGGCGGGCGGCGCCGGGTAGGACGCGGTGCAGGCCAGCAGGACAATGCCCGCCGCGCCACCGTCGCGGGCTGTCCGCACGGCGGCGTCGATCTCGGCCACCGTCGCCATCCCGGTCGAGATCACCATCGGCTTGCCGGTGCTGGCCACCAGCCGGATCAGCGGCAGGTCCACCAGCTCCGAGGAAGCGATCTTGTACGCCGGCGCGTCCAGCGACTCCAGCAGCTCCACGGCGGTCGCGTCGAACGGTGACGAGAAGACCGTCAGCCCCCGCTCGCGGGCCCGGGCGAAGATCGGGGCGTGCCACTCGTACGGAGTGTGCGCCCGCTCGTAGAGGCGGTACAGGTTCTCCCCGCCCCACAGCTCGTGGCCGCTGGAGATGCGGAACGCCGGGGTGTCGACGTCGATCGTGATCGTGTCCGGCAGGTACGTCTGGAGCTTGAGCGCGTGCGCCCCGCTCTCGGCCACCGCGTCGACGATGGCCAGCGCCCGGTCCAGGTCGCCGTTGTGGTTACCGGACATCTCGGCGACCACGAAGGGTCGCTCCCCGGCACCGACCGCGTGCGGTCCGATCTTGATTGTCGCCGTCATTCCGACCTCTGCTCAGGTACGCCCGCACCTGGGTGCGGTGGTGCTGTCGTCGTCCACCCGACGGGCTGACGACCTGGAAAACTCCGGCGCCGGGAGCCGACGTGGCTCCCGGCGTGCGGTGCGGTGCGACGGGTCACGACAGGCGGCCGCCGGCCAGCGCGTCCGACCGGTCCGGGGTGACCTCGCCGGCCGTGTGCCCGGCGTCCGACGTGCTCGCGGGCGCCGCCGGTCGGGAAGGGTCGTCGTCGGCCGGCGGCGATCCGGTGCTCGCGTCGGCGCCACCGGCCGGGCCGGGCCGGCGCAACCGACCCGCGACCCGGTGCGCCTGCCGCAGCGCCGAGTACGCCAGCCAGTCACCGCGCCCCACCAGGCGGTGCTTGAGCCCGGTCACGCCCGAGGGCATCGGGTAGCCGCCGGTGGGCAGGTAGCGGCGGTAGTGCTCGGCGACCCGGTGGAAGAAGGCCCGCCGCAGGTGCGGGTGCAGCCGGTCGTCGTTGCCGACCACCACCAGGTAGTGGCTGATCATCAGCTGGAACAGCTCGGCCTGCAGGCCCTCGTCCGGGTACCGGCGGTTGACCCAGTCCATCAGCCGCTCGTACTGGCTGAACGCGTCGAAGTGCCGGCCGCTGCGGGTGGAGGTGATCGCGCCCTGGCGACCCTGCCGGTACAGGTAGCAGACCCGGTCCAGCACGGAGATCTTCTCCGCGCCGATCAGCAGGGGGTGGCTGAACGGGATGTCCTCGTACCAGCCGGGGAAGAAGCGCAGCTCCAGCTCGTCGAGGAAGGCTCGGCGTACCACCTTGTTCCACGCGGTGTGCTGCACCCCCAGCAGCTGCGGCTGGTCGGCCAGACGGGCCACGCCCGGTACCCCGCGCAGCAGGTGGCTGCTCGCGTCGACCTCCCGCCGGCCGTCCTCGTGCACCCGGAGGTGGTCCAGCATCAGCACGTCGGGCTGGTGCTCGCGCAGCCGGTCCAGCACCGCCGGGATCGTGCCCGGCGGCAGCCAGTCGTCGCTGTCGACGAACCAGACGTACCGGCCGGTGGCCACGTCGAGGCCCGCGTTGCGGGCCAGGCCCAGACCCACGTTCTTGCTCAGGTGTACGACGCGCACGCCGTCGCGGCCGGCGACGTAGGACCGCAGCATCGCACCGCAGCCGTCCGGGGAGGCGTCGTCGACGGCGATCAGCTCGACCGCGTCCGACTCACCCGCTGGGATGTCCGCCCGGATCGACTCGAGGCACTGGTACAGGTACGCCTCGACGCCGTAGACGGGCACGACGATGCTCAGCAGCGGCGCGTGCGTCGGCTCATTGACCACGTCGCCACCTTTGACGACGCGGGTGGCCAGCCCCGGAACCGCACGTGGCGAAGGACTGTGGAATCCCTGAACACCCGCGAAGCGGAAGGTTAACAACGGCCGCCCGGTTCACCCGGGAGTGACCCGGTAGGGTGCCTCGGTGCGGTCCTGTCGGGCCGTCGCGGGCGTCGCCGTCGCGCCGTCCGACGCCGCGCGCCGAGGAGGAGACGTACGTGCTGGTGACCCTGCGGAGCGTCGGGACCCCGGCATGACGAGCACCACCGACGCGCCGGCCGCGCCGCCCGCGCCCGCTGTGGCCCGGCTGCCCTCACTGACCGGGTTGCGGTGGATCGCCGCGTTGCTCGTCTTCGGCTTTCACGCCGGGACGATGCGGATCATCGCCGAGCCGGACTACAAGGCGGTGGTCGACGGGCTGTTCACCCTCGGCCTGTCCGGGGTGCAGTTCTTCTTCATCCTCAGCGGCTTCGTGCTGGTCTGGTCGGCCCGCCCGGGCGACTCCCGGGCAGCCTTCTGGCGGCGGCGGGTCGCGAAGATCTATCCGAACCACCTGGTGCTGTGGGCGGCCGCGCTCCTGGTCGCCTGGTGGTTCGCCGACCCCGTCCTGCCGGCGGCCGCCCTGGAGAACGTGCTGCTGTTGCAGGCGTGGGACCCCCGGCCGGGCTGGTTCTACAGCATCAACACGGTGAGCTGGTCGCTGTCCTGCGAGTTCTTCTTCTACCTGTGCCTGCCGCTGGCGCTGCCCCTGCTGCGCCGCGCCCGGCCGTCGGTGCTCTGGACGCTGATCATCGCGCTGCCGCTGCTGATCCTCGCGCTCTGGCCGGCGCAGCACCTGGTGCCCGAGGTCAGCCGCTGGTGGTTCACCCAGGTCTTCCCGCCGGTGCGGTCGCTGGAGTTCTGGCTGGGCGCGGTGGCGGCGGAACTGATGCTGCGCGGCCTCTGGCGCGGGCCGCGGCTGACGGCGGCCACCGCGATCTTCGTGGTCACCTGGGTGACCGCCGCGCAGTGGATCCCCGCCCAGTGGTGGACCACGCTTCTCGCCATCGCGTACCTGCTGGTGATCACCGCTGCCGCCGACGCGGACGTGCGGGGCCGGCGCTCGCCGTGGCGCTCCCGCCCGCTGATCTGGCTCGGCGAGGTCTCCTTCGCCTTCTACCTGGTGCACGTGCTGGTCATGACGAGCGTGCTGCGGCTCAGCGGCGACTGGGGGACCGGCTTCCGGGGCTGGCGCGGCCCTGCGGTGGTGCTCGGGTTCCTGCTGGTGAATCTGGTGCTCGCCGGGCTGCTGCACCGCTACGTCGAGACCCCGATGATGCGCCGGCTCGCGCCGCGCCGCCCGAAGCGGCCGTCGGCCGTCCCTCCACAGCGCACCGGCGACACCGACGACCGGGCCCCCGGCGCAGGCCGGACCGACGAACGATCGACGTACGCCGACTCGCGCTGACCCATCCGCCCAGGCCGGACGCGGTCGGCGCGGCGTGAGCCGACACGCCCGGCGTCGATGCGCACGGCCGCCGTCGGCGGTAGCGTGGGGACGTGCTTCCGGTCGCGCTCACCTGTCCCCTGTGGTGGGTGGCGCGCTGGGCGACACGGGTGCTGACCAGCCTCGCCGTCATCGCCGCCCTCGCGCTCGGCGCGACCACGGCCCTTCCGGGGTCGCCAACGCCAGCCGCCGCGGCGACGTCCGCAGTCGAGCCGCCCGCGTCGCCCGACCGACCCGCCGCCGTGACCAGCACCGGGCCCGCGACGTCCATCGTCGACGACGACCAGACCGCCGCCCGCGACAGCGCCGCCCAGGAGCGGGCAGCCCGCGACAGCGCCGCCGTTGACGAGTCCGCCGCCGTTGACGAGTCCGCCGCGGCGTGGTCCGCCGACCCGCAGCCCGCGCTGCACGACACTTCGCGCACCCTGGTCGCCACGTCGACCGGTGTGACGCCGGGGCGGGCGGTCTCCGAGCGGTCACCCCGCGCCGACAACCCGGCCGCCCGCGCTCCCCGGGCCCCACCGGAGCACCCAGTCACTGCGGGTCGCTGACCGCGCACCGGCTCCTGACCCGCACCGGGCCACTGACCTCCGCGCCGGCCACTGACCACCGCACCGGCTGCTGAGCCGCCTCGCCGCAGCGCCGAGGCCCCGAGCCGAGCGTCCCGCCAAAGCACCTGTCGACACACCAGTCCGTACCGGCCGACCCGCGGGTCACCGACCCTCGTGCGGCTTCCCCGTCGCAACGCGCATTCTCCCGAGGTGCCGCCCATGGAGACCGTCGTCTTCTACCAGTTCCTGACCGAGGTGCCCCAGGCCGCCGCCATCTGGTCGGCCCTGTTCCTGCTGGCGCTGACCGTTCTCGCCGTGCTGGTCGCCCGCCCGGAGCCGGACTCGACCGCCTCCGAGCCGATGCCGCCGCCGCCCACCGCCCAGGAGGTGGCCGCCGCCGAACTCGCCGACCTGCGCCGCTACGCCGAAGAGGTGGCCGTGGCCGCGGCCCGCGCGGCGCAGACGGCCCGGCGACGACGCGCTGACTGGCTGATCACTCAGGAAGAGGCGCAGGCCGCCTGGTCCCGGTACGACGAGGCGGACACCGCAGCCCGTCGGGTCGCCACCGCCGGGGCGCTGCCGACCCCACGTACCCCGCACACCCCGGCCGAGTACGCGGCCCGGGAGCGCTACCTGCACCGTGCCGCGATGGCGGCGCACTGGCGCGGCGAGTTGACCATGATTCAGCTCGGTGACGTGTTCGGGCACCGGCGCGGCTGGGATCCCCGCCGGCACCCGGTCGAGCAGGAGGTGCTGCTCACCCGGGCGATCCGTGACGCGAGGCTGGCCGACCACCGGGCCGCCGACGAGCGGGAGCGGTCGGCCTGGCGGGACGCGGAGCTGGCCGCCGAGTCGGCACGCACGCTCGCCGAGGAGGCGTACGCGGCGGCGGTCCGGTTGTGGCCGAACCCGCTGCCGTCGCGCCGTACGACGACCCGGGCGTCGCGTTCGGCGGTCGTGACACGCTGGCGTCCGGCCCGGGTCGGTTGAGCCCGATCTGTTATGTGAGGCCCGTCACGGACGATGGAAATCGGGCGACCGGCACCATCGGCGGCCAATGTTCGCGCGATTGTGGCGGCGTTGCCGGCAGCCTGTCCGGTTGTCGCCCGTCGGCGCCTCCGGAACCGGTTGTCCCATCGAGTCACGTCAGCGGCAATACGCGCAGAAATTGGTGCGCCAAACGATGTTTACGCAGGTGGGCGTGGCTTGGCAGGGTCCGCACCGGCCAGTACTGTCGTGCTGTCCGGTGCGGTAACCGATCGCAGGAGGCGACGCCGTGCCGACCCGCTCAATCGTGATCTACGAACCGGGGACCCACAGTAAGTCCGGGGTGAATCCGCGAGCCACGGCCCGCGGTAGGGCGATCTTCCCGCCCGAATCCGTCAGCTAACCCGGTAGGCGGTGACGGAAGGAGTTCCATCCTCGTGCAGCACCTTTCCACCCCTCGGTTGTTCCCCCGCCTCCACGGCGTCGCGGCGCCCCCGCTCATCCGCCTTGTGACGGTGAGCTGACCCCCCGGGTCGCCGCCTTTCCCGCCCGGCCGCGCCGGGCGTTCCCCTGAGCGGTTCACCATCCGCGGACCACGGTTCGCGCGCTGGCGCCTGCCCGGATACCGGCCGAGCCCGGTGTGCCGCTCACCCCCCGAACCGTGGAGGACCCCGTGAAGCACACCCTGCAGCGTCAGCTCCGTCGCCTCGCGACCGAGCGCCCGTACCAGATCGTCGCGGCCTCCGCCGCGGCCCTCGCGATCGCCACCACGACCGGCGCCCTGCTCGCCGGCGCCGACGGCGCCCCGGCCAGCGAGCACACCGCGACCACAGTCGCCGAGATGCGCAGCGACACCATCGCGTCCCGCGACCAGGCGCGCGTCGCGTCCCCCTCGGCCGCGCCGAGCACTGCCGCCCCGGCCACCAGCGCCGCGTCGCCCGCCGCGAAGGCCACGAGCAACCCGGACCTCACCCGTAAGCCGACGCCGCCGAAGCCGCCCGCGACCAAGGTGCTCGACTACGACTACGAGGCGCAGAACACGTACTACAACTGCGGCCCGGCGGCCACCCGCAACGCCCTCAGCGCCACCGGCATCGACCGTACGCAGGAGGAGCTCGGCGCCGAGCTGGGCACCACCGAGATGGGCACCAACTCGGCCGAGGACACCACCCGGGTGCTCAACGCCGAGGTGAAGGGTTCCCCGTACCAGACCCGGATGTTTGCGGGCACGCCCAGCCCGGCGCAGATGGACCGCCTCCAGGCCGACGTCGTCAAGGCCATCACCGACGGCCGGGGCGTGGTGGCCAACGTCGTCGGCGACGCGACCGACACCAATGGCGGCTGGCACTCCTACGGCGGTGGGCACTACATCGCCGTCGTGGGCTACAAGGACAACGGCCGGACCGTGCGGATCGCCGACTCGGCGAACGCGGCCGACCCGGCGTACTGGATCACCACGATCGACCTGGCCAACTGGATCGCCACCCGGGGCTACTCCGCCTGACCCAGGCGCTGACGCCCACGACGCCGCGGGCGCCGTCCCCCACGAGGGGCCGGCGCCCGCGGCGTCTCGCGTCGATGCCGATGACGGCTCTCGTACCGGGCCACGAACCGTGGGAGACTGCGGCCGTGGTGGACGAATCGGTTGGTCACGCCGGTCGCGGGCCGGTCCTGCTGCTGCTGCACGGCATGGGAGCGACGGGCGACGTGTGGCTGCCCTGGGCGCCACTGCTGGAGCAGCACTGGCCAGGGCGGTGGTTGGCGCCGGATCTCGCCGGCCACGGCTGGTCGGCCCCGCTGTCGTCGTACTCCTTCGCGGGTCTGGCCCAGCGGATCGCACAGGGCCTGGCCTTCGACGACCGCATCGTGGTGCTCGGCCACTCGCTGGGTGGGGTGGTCGGCCTGGCGCTGGCGGCCCGCGACGCCGGGCTGCCGGTGGACGCGGTGGTCGGGTTGGGCATCAAGGCGGTCTGGTCACCCGCCGAGCTGGCCCGGGCCGCGGAGCTCGCCGCCCGCCCGCTCGGTTGGTTCGCCAGCCGCACCGAGGCCGCCCGCCGCTACCTGCGGGTCGCCGGCCTCACCGGGCTGGTCCCCCCGGACCACCCGATGGTGGACGCCGGCCTGCGCCAGGTCGACGGCCGGTGGCGGCTCGCGATGGACACGAGCGCGTTCGCCGTCGGCCAGCCCGACCTGACCGCGCTGCTGGCGGCGACCGACGTGCCGGTGGTGCTGGCACGCGGCGAGCACGACCCGATGGTCACCGACGCGCAGCTCAAGGAGTACGGCGTGCCGGTCGCCACGCTGCCCGGTCTCGGCCACAACGCGCACCTGGAGGACCCGGCCGCCGTGCTGGCGCTGCTGGACGCCTACCGCTGAGCTGCTAGACCGGTGCTGACGTGGCCAGGTTCTCCGCCGGCGCCAGCTCTCGGCGCGCTGCCGTCAGGAAAGCCTCGGCGTACGACTCGGCGGGGAAGTCACCCAGGTAGCGGCGGCGGGTGGCCCAGCGCTCCTCGGCCAGCGGGTCGGTGTCCAGCAGCGCGGTGAGTACGGCGTCCACATTCGACATGTCGCGCCGCAGCACGTAACCCGACCCGGCCAACGGGAAACGGTCGGTGAACCGGTCGCCCTCGTCGCCCATGTCGGTCACGGCGTACGGCTTGCCGGAGTAGAGGTAGTCCGAGATCACGCCGGACACGTCGGAGACCAGCGCGTCCGAGCGGTTGACGCACTCGGTCAGGCTCAGCTCCCGGGCCGCCGCGCTGAAGACGTGCTGCCGTCCGCTGCGGGCCCGGTCGGCGGCCAGCAGCTCGGTCAGCCGGCCCAACTGGCGTGCCGACGCCGGGTTCTGCGCCGTGTACGGGTGGGCCCGCAGGATCACCGTGGCACCGCGCTCCAGCAGCCGTCGCAGCAGCTCCTCGGCCACCGGCAGCGAGCAGTAGTCGGCGTCGGCGTGGTGCCCGGTCCAGGTCGGGGTGTAGAGCACCGTCGGGCTCGCGAGGCCGCGCGCCGGCTCCCGGCGTACGTCGATCGACTCGACCTGCGGGCGGCCCACCACCACGAACTTGTCCGCCGGGATCCGCACCCCGGCACGGGCGTACCGGTCGATCGCCGCCGGACCGGCCACGAAGATCCGGTCGAAGATCCCCGAGACCGGGTTGGCGCTCGGCGCCTTGTCGCTGTCGCCGTGGTGCAGCTGGATGTGGGTGAGCTGGGTGAACCGGACGCAGTGGCTGTTCTTCGCCCCGTGGTTGACGTAGAACGCCACCCGCAGGCTCGGCACCAGCGCCTCGTCGATCGCCCGCAGGGTGGGGCAGTAGACCACCGGCGCGTCGGTGGCCGCGGCGATGGGCGCCAGGAACTCCGGCTCGCGCACCAGGACCAGGAACGGCCTGCCGATCCGCTCCAGGTACGGCAGCCACATGGTGACCTGGTATTCCGAGCCGGGCGGCGCGGAGAAGTAGAGCAGGAACTCCGGCTGGTGCCGGCGCAGCGCGCGGGCCACCGGCCCACCGCCGCCGGTGGGCCGGAACCGCCGCCGGGCCAGATCCAGCGCTACCGCCCCGGCGCCGGCGCCCACCAGCAGGCTGACGACGAGCGCCACGGCGGCGGGCAGGGTCAGCGCGGCGGCGAGGGCCCCTGCCGCGAGCAGCCCCAACAGGGCGACGCCGAGCCGGTCGGCGATCAGCGGGGTCCAGGCCCGTACCGGCAGGTTGGCCGCCCGGACCTCCAGGTTGCCGGCGGTCCGCAGCGGCCCCACCAGGAGCACCAGCCCCAGCAGGACCAGCGCCGTGGCGGCCAGCGCCGGGTCGAACCCGTCGTCGAGTCGCCGGGAGTAGCCGACCAGGACCGCCGCGGCGATCAGCGCCGTCTCGGCGACCAGGTCAGCGCCGGGCCGGATCCGCTGCTCGGCGGCCGCCGCGGCCAGCGCCGCGACGGCCAGCGCCAGCCCCCACCCGGTGGCGCCGGTCAGCGCCACCACGACGAACGCCAGCACCGCCAGACCGACGCTCAGGCACCGGGCAAGCAGCTTTCGGACCAGGTCACCACGCATGTCGTTCCGTTCGCCGCCGTCGGAGTTCCGTCGCCCGCGTCAGCTCGCGGAGGTCACGGCCGGCGCCGCCTCGGCCCGCGCCGATTGAGCCGGCACCGACGGACCGTCACCGGGCGCCCGGCGTACGTCGATGACCTGACCGGTCAGGTCGGAGATCAGCACGTCCAGCGACGACTGGGCGACGGCCTCCGCGGCGAGCAGGGTGTTCTCCGGCTCCTCGCCGAACGCCCGGGTCCGCATCGGGGTGGCCGTCCGCTCCGGGTTGATGCAGTTGACCCGGACGCCCACGTCGGCCCACTCGTCGGCAAGCGCCTGGGTCAGGTTGACCAGGGCGGCCTTGGTGGCCGAGTAGAGCGCGTAGCGGGCCCGACCCCGGGTGTACGAGCTGGAGGTGTAGAGCAGCAGCTGGCCCTTGGTCTGCTGGAGGTACGGCAGGGCCTGCCGGGCGATGGTCACCGGACCGACGAAGTTGACCTGCAACACCCGGTCCATCGTCTCCTCGTCCATCTCGGCCAGGGCGCCCTTCTCCAGGATCCCGGCGGTGACGACCACGTGGTCGATCCGGCCGGTGGCCTCGAAGGCGGTCGTCAGCGCGGCCTCGACGTCCTCGGCGCGCTCCACGTGGGTGCCAGTGGTGGAGCGGCTGAACGGGAAGACCTGCGCGCCGTAGCGCCGGGCCAGCTCGGTCAGCTCGTGGCCGATGCCGTAGCTGCCGCCGAACACCACGATGGTGCGGCCGGTCAGCTCCTCGCTGTAGCTGCGGTGGTCGGTCAGCCGGGGCGCCTGCGCCGCGGCGAGCTGGAAGAGCTTGTCCGCCAGGTGCACGTCGACCGGGTGGGTGACCTTGATGTTCTCGTCCGAGCCGTCGATCACCTTGATCGGGGTGCCCGGCAGGTAGCGCAGCACCACGCCGCAGTCGTCGGTGGACGCGAAGTCGGGGTCACCCTCGGCGATCCGGTACGCCTCGCGGATGGTGGGGGAGCGGAACGCCTGCGGGGTCTGTCCCCGGCGCAGCCGGGAGCGCACCGGGATGTCGGTGATGCAGTCGTTCTCGTCCACCTGGATGATCGTGTCGGCGGAGGGGATGGCGACGTCGACGGCGTCGTAGGTCCACAGCGCGTTCACGCACTCGCGGACGATCCGGCCGCTGAGCAGCGGGCGAACCGCGTCGTGGAAGAGGATGTTGCAGTCGGCCGGGCCGACCGCGTCCAGCGCGATCCGGGTGGTCGCGTTGCGGGTGTCGCCACCCTCGATCACCTTCGTGACCTTGCGCAGGCCGGCCTTCTCGACGATCTGCCGGGCGTCCTCGACGTGGCCGGTGGCCATCAGCACGATGATCTCGTCGATCTCCGGAGCGGCCTCGAAGACGGCCAGGGTGTGCTCGATGATCGGCTTACCGGCGATCTTCAGCAGCTGCTTGGGGATGCCGAGGCCCAGCCGGGTCCCGGTGCCGCCGGCCAGCACCACGGCCACTGTCCGCGAGGGCCGCCACGGTGCGGGGGTCTCCGTTGCGGCGTCCGGGCCAGTGGTCTGGTCCTGCGTCATTGCCGGATCCTCACTCTCAGAATTGCGTTAACGGAAGGTTCCGCCCGAGCGGCGACGGAATGAACCTTAACGCGCGGACCGCGCCGCCCCAATGCGGGCGACGCGGTCCTGGTGCCGTGTCGATGCCGGAGGTTGGCCGGCACTCTACTTGCTGTTCGCGTACGCCTCGTATGCGCGGATGACCTCGTCGGTGGGGCCGTCCATCCGGAGAACGCCCGATTCCAGCCAGATCGTCCGTTCGCAGGTGTCACGCACGGACGAGAGTTGGTGGCTGACCAGGAACACCGTGCCGGCGCCCTCGCGCAGCTCGCGTACCCGCTGCTCGCTGCGCTTGCGGAAGCCCTTGTCGCCGGTGGCGAGCGCCTCGTCGATGAGCAGCACGTCGTGCCTCTTGGCGGCGGCGATGGAGAACCGCAGGCGGGCCGCCATCCCGGAGGAGTACGTGCGCATCGGCAGGCTGGCGAAGTCGCCCCGCTCGTTGATCCCGGAGAAGTCGATGATGCCCGCGGCCTGCTTGGCCACCTCGTCGGGGTGCATGCCCATCGCCAGGCAGCCCAGGACGACGTTGCGCTCGCCGGACAGGTCGTTGAGCAGCGCGGCGTTCACGCCGAGCAGCGACGGCTGCCCCTGGGTGTGGATCGCGCCCCGGTTGACCGGCAGCAGGCCGGCGATGGCCCGCAGGATGGTGGACTTGCCGGAGCCGTTGCTGCCGATCAGCCCGATCGCCTCGCCCCGGTACGCGGTGAACGAGACGCCCTTGACCGCGTGCACCTCCCGGACGTTCGGCGCGTTGGTGCGCTTGACCAGCCGGCGCAGCGCGGCCACCGGAGTGGTGCCACCGGTGGCACCCTGGTGGACCCGGTAGATGATGTGTGCGTCGTCCACCACCACGGTGGGGATCCGCTCCTGCGCCAGCACGGGCAGGGACACGGTCGCCTCGTCGGCGGCCCGCAGGGAATCAACCACGGCCGTACTCCTGTTCGCCGCGCCAGAAGTAGATGTAGCCACCGATGCCGGCCACCAACGCCCACCCGGCGGCGACCAGCCAGAGCTGGGTCAGCGACTCGTTGAGCATCGGCGGCTCGTCCAGCAGCGCGTAGCGCGCCAGCTCGATGTAGACCAGCAGCGGGTTGAACTGGACCAGCGTCGCCGCCCAGCCGGGCAGCCGCGCGAAGAGGCTGACGCTGTAGAGCACGCCGGAGCCGTACATCCAGGTACGCATGAGGAACGGCATGACCTGCTTGAGGTCGCTCGCCTTGGAGCCCAGCCGGGCGACGATCAGCACCACGCCGGCGTTGAACACCGCTTGGAGCAGCAGGGCCGGCACCAGCACCAGCCATTTCCAGGTGATCGACTCGCCGGTGACCAGCACGATCCCGATCAGCACCACCATCGAGGCGAGCAGTTGCTGGAACTGGGTCACCGTGGTGGACAGCGGCAGGCTGGCCCGAGGGAAGTGCAGGGCCCGGATCAGCCCGAGATTTCCGCTGATCGACTGGGTGCCCGCCAGCACCGCGCTCTGGGTGAAGTTGAAGATGAACAGGCCGGTGGTCAGGTAGCCGATGAAGTTCGGGATCCGGTCGTTCTGTCCCAGCACCACCCCGAAGATCAGGTAGTAGACCGCGGCGTTGGTCAGCGGGGTGAGCACCTGCCAGAGCTGGCCCAGCTTGGCGTTGCTGTACGAGGCGACCAGCTTGGCGTTGGCGTACGCGGCGATGAAGTGCCGGTAGGCCCAGAGTCGGCGGCTGTACTCGGCGAGGGTGGGTCGCTCACCGGCGACCCGTAGCCCGTGCCGAGCGGCCAGCTGCGCCTGGGTCAGGCCCGTGTCGGGGTCGACCAGCGCGGTGGTGGCCATGGAAATGGCGCTCCGATCTTTCGTGCAGACGGGTTGCTCGCGACGATGGAATCCTAGTGGGAAGGGTGCGCGGGGCGCCGCCTCGCCGCTGCGTGGACAGTAGTCCGAAACACGTCGGGACGCAACCGTAGCGTCGTTGCGCTACTGTAGTGGGCGTGACCTGCGAGAAGAGTCCATGGTGACGACCGAGAAGAGGCGTGTCCCGGCCGGCGCTGCGGTGCTGCGCGACGAGATCACCACGGCCATCCGGCGGGCGCTCATGCAGGAGCTCGCCGCGGTCGGCTACGGCCGGCTCTCCATCGAGGCGGTGGCCCGCCGGGCCGGCGTCAGCAAGACGGCGATCTACCGACGGTGGAGTTCGAAGCTGGACCTGGTGGTGGAGATCGTCGCCGCCGCGGCGCACGGCAAGCTGCCGGTGCTGGACACCGGCACTCTGCGCGGCGACCTCGCGCTGCTGTTCCAGGCGGTGGCGCACGCGCTGCGCCACCCCCTGGCCTCGCAGATCATCCCGGACCTGCTGGCCGAGGCCGCCCGCAACCCGGCCATCGAGGAGACCCTGCGTCAGGTGCTGCACGCCCGCCAGCAGGAGATCGGCGGCCGCCTGGTCACCCGCGCCGTGCAGCGCGGCGAGCTGCCCGCCGACACCGACCCGGACGCCGCCGTCGACCTCATCGTCGGCCCGCTCTACTGGCGGCTCGCCATCGCCCGGCTGCCGCTGACCGACAGCTACCTGGACAACCTGGTCGAATCCGTGGCCGCCGGGCTCGGCGCGACCAGCTCCGTACCGCTGCCCAGGGCGGCGCCGATTCCTGGCTGACCGAGCCCACGACACCACTCGCAGCGGGGCCGGCCGCGCCGCCCTCCTCCGCTAGGCTGCCCACTTGACACCCGGCCGTCACGAAACCGACATCCGTTTTTCGCCCCCACATCCGCCTGACGAGAAGGACGCCCGTGGCCAACGTCGACAGCATCGCCGTCGCGCCCACTGACCCGGACCCGACGCCGCGCCCCGAACAGGTGTCCCGGCTGGGCCAGGGCCCCGACCGGAACCCCGCCGCCCGGGTACGCGCCCTGGTGGCCGCCGCCCCGGCGCTGCTCACCGATGGGGCCGTGGTCGCGTTCGCGCTCTTCACCGTGCTTTACCACGCGGCGTTCCTGGCGGATCTGCGTCCGTCGGTGACCTTCCGGATCTGGCTGGTCGCCTGTGTGCTGGTCGCTGTCGGGGCCGTGCTGCGCGCCCGCCGGCGCCCCGGAGGGATCTTCGGCGAGGAGGAACGGCCCGAGCCGGTCGAATCGGCCGACCCGCAGCCTCCCGTCGACCGCCGTCTGCTGATCGGCGTGCTCGTCGCTGCCGCGGTGGCCGCGGTCACCGCCGGAGTGGCGGGAACCGGTGCGGCCGTCACCTGGTGGATTCCGGCGGTAGCCGGCCTGCTCGCCGCGACCGGTGGGATCCTGCTGCTGCGTCGGGTCTGGCTGAGCGGCCCAACGTCCTCCTCGGTCGCGCCGATGCCCACGGCATCGCAGTCGGCGTACGCGCTCGTCATCTCGGTGCTGGTCGGAATCTCCTCGTTCTTCCTGGCCCGCAACACTCCCGACGACGTCTACTACGTCGGAAAATCAGTCTGGATCGCCGAGCGGGACCTCATCCCGCTCAACGACTTCCTGTTCTCCGAGAACGTCCTGCCGGCGATGGGTTCGCAGCCTCCGATCCCCTCGATCGAGGTGTTCGACGGCGCGCTCGCCCACGTCTTCGGCATCCACGGTGCTTCGGCCACCTGGTACGTGGCGCTACCGATCATGGCGGTCCTGGCGGTGCTCGCGCTGTGGCGACTGACCCACCGGTGGGCGCCGCGTCGACCCGTGCTCGCCTTCACGGTGGCCGTCGCGTACCTGTACCTGGTCGCCGGCGGGGACGCCGCGCTGGGCACGTTCCACCTGCCCCGGCTCTACGAGGGCAAGGGCATGTTCGTGTCGGCCGTCATCCCGCTGATGTGGCTCTACCTGACCGAGTGGTTCGACAACCGCTCCCGGCGCAGCCTGTTCCTCATCGTGGCGCTCTCGATCACCGCCATCGGCCTCACCACCACCGCCGCGATCATCCTGCCGATGCTGGTCGGCGCCGCCGGGTTCGCCATGTTGCTGGTCGGGCGCTGGAAGGCCGCGGTGGTGGCCGGGGTGGCGGCCCTCGCGTACCCGATCGGCTCGCTCGTGGTGTCCCGTCTGCTGCTCGGCGGGCTGACCGCGGACGGCGCGGACGACGCCTTCTTCGACGCGGCGTACACCTACAAGCGGACCCTGCTGTTCGGCGTGGTCGGCGTGATCTCCGGACTGGCTCTCTGGTGCGGCCCGCTGCTGGCCCGTCGACGTACGCCCGCGCTGCTCACCGCAGGTGCGACCGCGGCCCTGAGCGTGCTGTTCGTCCCCGGGGTGTTGGAGGCGTTGAGCGCGCTCAGCGGCATTTCCGTGGTGCTGTGGCGGGTGCCGTGGCTGCTCGCCCTGCCGACACTGATCGGGCTGCTCTGTACGGTCCGGGTGCCGGCGCCCACGCCGGTGCTGCGTCGCGCCGCGGCGGGTGGGATCGCGGTGCTGCTGGTCGCCTCGTTCGCTCTCTTCGCCACCCCGATGTGGTCCGCGAAGAGTTGGGTCGATGTGCACGAGCGGCCCACCTGGAAGCTGCCGCAGCAACGCCAGTCGATCGCCTTCTGGATCAAGGGCTTGGACCGGCCCCCGGGCCTGCTGCTCGCGCCGAAGACCATC
Organism: Micromonospora sp. NPDC005252; assembly: GCF_042872475.1. NCBI lineage: Bacteria > Bacillati > Actinomycetota > Actinomycetes > Micromonosporales > Micromonosporaceae > Micromonospora > Micromonospora sp. NPDC005252. Next base: position 282,366 of record NZ_JBIAKN010000004.1, read on the forward strand.
ATGCGCGCCTCCCTGGTCGTCACCAGCCAGGTCCGGGTCGTCCTTCCGCGCGACTTCTATCTCGTTGAGTACGATCTCAACTCCCAGTTCGCCAAGGACCGGCTGCTGCTCGCGGGCTTCGCCGACGGCGCCACCACCCCGACGTCGACCGAACTCGCGTCAGCGCTCGACCGGCTGGACGTGGGCACCATCTGTGTCTACAACGGAAACCAGTACGCCCGTGAGATGGCACCACAGCTCGGCTACCAGGAGTTCGCCAAGCGTCGGGGACCCGGGGCCATGACCTGTTTTCGGCGGGTCGGCTGAGCACCCGGTCCGCTGAGCGGCCCGTGCGTCGTCCTGGGGTGGTACGCGGACGGCCGGTGCGTTGACCGAAATGTGCGCCCGATACCCGAGCGACACCGCTGGGTCCGTTCGCGTTAAGGTCGCAGTCACCACTACCGCCCGCCGCACGGGGTCTGGATCACCACATCTGTGGCCGGCCGCTCCTGGTGCGCGGTAGGCCATGCGCGACGGGGAGTGTCATCGACGCACCACGGGCATGCGTCCAAGACGGAAATCGTAGGGAGCGAACTCGTTGTTCGGCACGTTGACAGGACGCATCGGAGTGGCCGCCCGCAGCGCGCTGCTGGTGTTGTCCTACCTGGTCATGCTCGTCGCCGGCGTCTTCGGTTGGGTCGGCCTGTTCGCCGTCGCCGGACTGGCGGCGGTGCTCGGCGAGTTCGCCGTCGCCCGCTGGTCCCCGCAGTCGCAGCTGTTGCTGGAGAAGGTCGGCCTGCACTGGTCGTACCGGCAGTTGACCCGGGACCTGGCGGCCGTGCTGCTGGTCGCCGCGGAGGTCACCCTCGACGGCACCGAGCTGAGCCTGCTGCTGATCCTGCCGGCGGCGGTGTGGGTCGTCTCGGTGTTCGCCGGCGCGCTCTCCACCATGATCGACCGTCGTAACCCGCTGTCGGCCCTGGTGCGCAACATCGAGCTGGGCCCGCTGCGCTCGGCCCCTCGGCCGCCGGCCTGGGCGGCGGCGGTCGCGGGCGAGCGGATGCCCCTGCTCAACGTGCTGCTGGTGCCGGCCGCGGTGGCCGCCGCGGTGCAGCACGATTCGATGCCGTTCCTCGTGGCCGCCGCGGTGACGGTGGCGGCGACCGCGGTGGTGGGCGCGATCATCGCGGTGACCTGGCTGCGCGGCCGGGGCTCCGGGCAGGGCCCGTTGCTGCCCGCCGTGCAGCGCTGGCTCGACACGTACCGGCCCGAGGTGGCGCTCTACTTCGCCGGACCGGCCAAGGACGTCTACCAGGCCAACATGTGGCTCGCGCCGACCGAGGCGCTGAACCAGCGCGCGGTGGTGCTGATGCGCAGCCGGGAGGCGTTCAACGAGCTGGCCGACACCCGGCTGCCGGTGATCTGCGTACCGGCCGGGGTGGACTTCATGAACCTCGAACTCGGCAGCGTCCGCGCGGCCCTCTACGCCGCGAACGTCGGCGCGAACATCCACATGCTGCGCGAACCCGGCATGAAGCACGTCTTCGTCGGGCACGGCGACAGCGACAAGCAGGCCAGCGTCAACCCCTACAGCAAGGTGTACGACGAGGTCTGGGTCGCGGGCCTGGCCGGCCGGGAGCGGTACGCCCGCGCCGGGGTGGGCGTGCTCGACGCGGACATCGTCGAGATCGGCCGGCCGCAGCTGGCCGGGGTGCACACCTTCGGCGCCGAGTCGGTGGACCGGCCGTTCACCGTGCTCTACGCGCCCACCTGGGAGGGTTGGCTCGACGACGACCCGTACCACACCTCGCTGGTGCTGATGGGTGAGCGGATCGTCAAGGGCCTGCTGGCCACCAACCCCCGGGTGCGCCTGGTCTACAAGCCGCACCCGCTGACCGGGTCGCGGTCCAAGGCGGCCAAGGCCGTGCACGACCGGATCGTCGAGGCGATCAAGGCCGCCGGCGGCAACCCCAACGCCGCGTCCCTGGACGGCACCGCGCACCTCGTGGTGACCGGCCGTACGCCGGCGCTGTTCGACTGCTTCAACCAGACCGACCTGCTGATCAGCGACGTGTCCAGTGTGGTCTCCGACTTCGTGCAGAGCCAGCGGCCGTACGTGGTGGCCAACCCGGCCGGCCTGCCGGAGGACGAGTTCCGCCGCGAGTACCCGACCGCGCGGGCCGCGTACCTGCTCTCCGCCGACTGTGGCGAGCTGGAGAAGATCGTGGCGGTCACCCGGGCTGGCGACGACCCGATGACCGAGGCACGCCGGGACCTGAAGACCTACCTGCTGGGGCCGGCCGAGGCCAACCCCATGGACCGGTTCGCCGAGGAGATCTCCCGCCTCTGCCGCTGACCCGCGCGTACGACGTCCCGCGCCCGGCCCGACATCAGTCGGACCGGGCGCCGTCGCGTCAGTCGAGCAGGGCGGCGACCGCGTCGGCGACCGGTGTGTCGGCGGGCAACGCGCGGGCCGTCACCACAGCGGTCAGCGGCAGCGGTCCGTACAGGTGCGGGAAGAGCTGCCCGCCCCGCGACGGTTCCCAGCGCAGGGCGTCGCCCAGCCGGTCGGCGTCCACGCCCAGCAGGGTGAGGCCGGTGGCGCCGGCGAAGTGCCGGCGGGCCGTCTCCACCACCTGGTCGGCGGCGGAGAGGTGGATGAAACCGTCCTGCCGGTCCACGGCCGAGCCGGCGACGGCGCCGGCGGCCTGGGCGTCGTCCCACTCGACGGTCGGCAACAGCTTGTAGATCACCTCCGCAGACTACGTCGCCGATGTCGCGCTGCAAGAACGTCGGCCGGTGCGCGTTTCGGCCGTACCGCCGCCGACGCCCGTCGCCGCCCGGCATGCTCAGGTGGAGCGGCCGGAAAGGGGTGGACGATGGCGAGCTACGACGACGACTGGACCGACAGCCAGCGCGGGTTGTACGACGAGTGCTACCGGGCCGGCGGTGAGTGGGCCGAGGACCCGGACACCCCGTCCGACGACGTACAGCATGTGATCAACCTGGCCGAGGCGGACGACGACGCCTTCGACGACGCCGAGATCGACTTCCCGCCCCTGGTCGACGCCGTGACCCAGGCCAGCGGGGTCAACGTCACCAGCGTGCCGGCCCGGCACGACGACCCCGGATTCCGGGGCTTCGCCGACGGCGTCCGCGACGCGGTCGCCGACGACGTCTTCGGTCTGTAGCCGACCCGACCGGGAGGGCGGCCCTCCCGCTCGCGGCACGCTTCTGCCACCATTCGCAGGACGGCTGCGACGGATGGGGGCACGGTGCGGATCCTGCTGGTGGAGGACGACCGCCGGGTGGCCGCCGCGCTCTCCTCCGCACTGACCCGCCGCGGCTACCAGGTCGAGCACGCGGCCACCGTCGCCGCGGCGCTCTCCGCCGCCCCCTGCGACCTGGTGCTGCTCGATCTGACCCTGCCCGACGGGGACGGCACCGACGTGTGTCGCGAGCTGCGCCGACGCAGCAGCCAGCTCGGCATCATCGCGGTGACCGCGCGGGGTGAGGAACGCGACCGGGTGCTCGGGCTGCGCCTCGGCGCGGACGACTACGTGGTCAAACCGTTCTCGATGGTGGAGCTGCAGGCCCGGATCGAGGCGGTGCTGCGCCGGGCCGCGAACGCGGCGCCCGAGCGGCACCTGATCGAGGCGGGGGCGGTGCGCATCGACGTGGCCGCCCGCACGGTGACGGTGGCGGGGCGCGCGGTCACGCTGACCCGCAAGGAGTTCGACGTACTGCTGTCGCTGGCCCGCCAGCCGGGGGTGGCGGTGCCCCGCGACCGCATCCTGCTCGACGCCTGGGGCACCACCTGGGCCGACCGGCACACCGTCGAGGTGCACGTCGGGTCGTTGCGCGGCAAGCTGGGCGACGCGCGCCTGGTGGAGACCGTCCGCGGGGTCGGCTACCGGCTGCGCGATGCGTGAGGGGCCGCCGTGCGCCGTCGACTGGTGATCAGTTATCTGCTGCTGATGGTGCTCGTCCTCATCGCGTTGGAGAGCCCGCTCGCCGTCACCCTGGCCAGCCGGGAGACCGAGCGGGTGCGCGCCGACCGGCTCGCCGACGCCACCCGGTTCGCCTCGCTGGCCGGGCCGGCGTTGCGCGGCGGCGAGCCCGGCCCGATCGGGGCGGAGCTGCGCAGCTACGACGAGCTGTACGGAATCGGCGCGGCGGTCGTCGACCGGGACCGGGGCATCGTCGTCGACTCGGCGAGCTGGCAGTCCACGGGGACCGCCACGGTGCTGGACGTCGCGCTCTCCGGGCAGCAGGCCAGCGCGCCCGAGTCGGTCTGGCCGTGGTCGGCCGGGCCGGTGGTGGTGGCGGTGCCCATCAACGACGGCGGTGAGGTCCTCGGCGCGGTGGTGATCGTGACCCCCGCCGACGAGATCCGCCGGGCCGTGAGCACCTGGTGGCTGCTGCTCACCCTGGCCGGCCTGCTCGTCGTGCTGGCCTGCGTGCTCACCGCGTTCGGGCTGGCCGGTTGGGTGCTGCGCCCGGTGACCGAGCTGGACGCGGTCACCCACGAGATCGCCGAGGGCGACCGGGGCGCGCGCGTGCAGCACCGGCTCGGCCCGCCGGAGCTGCGTCGACTCGCGGCCAGTTTCAACCACATGGCCGACGTGGTCTCCGATGTGATGGACCGACAGCGTGCGTTCGTCGCACACGCCAGCCACCAGCTGCGCAACCCGCTCACCGCGCTGCGGCTGCGGGTGGAGGAGCTGGGTCCCAGCCTCACCGACGCGGACGGGCGCTCCGAGCACCGGTTGGCGCTGGAGGAGACCGACCGGTTGGCGCTGGTGCTCGACGCGCTGCTCACCCTGGCCCGGGCCGAACGGGAGGAGAACGAGCGGGTCACCGTGGACGCCGCCGCCGTGGCCGCGTCCCGGGTGGCCGCGTGGGCGCCGTTGGCCCGGCACCGGTCGATCGCGCTGCGGCTGGCCACCAGCGACGCCCCGGCGTACGCGCGGACCGTGCCGACCGCCGTCGACCAGGCGCTGGACGCGCTGATCGACAACGCGGTGAAGTTCAGCGGGGCCGGCGGGGCGGTGACGGTGACCGTGGCCCGCCGTGACGACGGGGTGGCCCTGGAGGTGCGCGACACCGGCCCGGGGATGACCGAGAGTCAGCTCGGCCAGGCCACCGAGCGGTTCTGGCGAGCGCCGGACGCGCAGAACGTCGACGGCGCCGGGCTCGGCCTGACCATCGCCGCTGTGCTGGTCGACGCCTCCGACGGCCGGCTCACCATGCGGCCGGCCGAGCCGCGCGGGCTGGTCGCCGGCCTGTGGTTCCCGGCTCCCGAGCCCGAGCCCGAGCCGGCGGGGGAGCCGGCGGACGAGGACCCGTCCGTCGACCTGCGGCCCGCCCGGGCCCGGTAGCGGCCCGACCAGGGCGGCGGGCGCCTCTCGGCGCGGCCGGCGACAGTCAGGGTTTGGCGGCCCGGTACCAGGCGGCGGCACCGGGGTGCAGCGGCAGCGGCGCGGTGGCGATCGCCGAGCGGGGGCTCATCCGTCCCGCCGCCGGGTGCGCCGCGCCCAGCTCGGCCCGCCGCTCCATCAGCAGCCGGGTCACCTCCCGCACCAGCGGCTCCGGCAGGTCTGCCCGCACGATGAGGTAGTTCGGGTCGGCGACAGTGGTCACCGGGTTCATGCCGTACACCGAGCGGGGGATGTCCCGGGAGACGTAGACCTGGCCGTAGCGGGCGCGCAGCGGCTCCGTCCACTCACCGAGGTCCACGATCCGGGTGGCGCTGCGCCCGGCCAGCTCCTCGATGCCCCGCACCGGCAGACCGCCGGAAAAGAAGAACGCGTCGATACGCCCCGAGCGCAGGGCCGCCACCGAGTCGTCCAGACCGAGCCGTTCCCGGCGTACCGTGTCGCCACCGAGCCGGGCCACCTCCAGCAGCCGGGTGGCGGTGATCTCGGTGCCGGAGCCGGGCGCGCCCACGGAGACCCGCCGGCCGCGCAGGTCGCCGATCGTGCGGACCGGCCCGCCGTCGGTCGTGACCAGGTGCAGCTGGTCGTCGTACACCCGCGCCACCGCGTCCACCGTCGGGCTCTGCGTCGGGCTGGCGGGCAGCACGTCGGCCTGGGTGAAGCCCAGCTCGGCTGCTCCGGAGCCGACCAGGCGGACGTTCTCCGCCGAGGCGGCGGTGATCACCACGCTGGCCCGTACCCCGGGCAGTTCCCGGTTGAGGATGGTCGCGAGAGACTGCCCGAACGCGTAGTAGACGGCGGTGGGGCTGCCGGTGGCGATCCGGATCGCCACCGGCTCGGCCGGGTCGTCCCGGCAGCCGGCGGCAGTGAGGGCCGCGACCAGCACCAGCGCCGCCGCCCCCGCGCGGCGCGAACCGGCCCGACCCGACGAGGTACGACTCACGCGGTGCACTGTGCGCGCTCCGGCGGGCGCGCGCAAGCCCGTACCCGTCGATGCCGCCGTGGGTGCGGCGCGGGCTCCGCTCAGCAGACCGGGTGGCGGGCCGGCTCGGGCACCGCGCCGCGGGCCGGCTCCATCGACGCGCTGCGCAGGATGCGCGCCCGGTCCGGCCCGTCGGCCACGCTGACCAGGAAACAGCCGGTGCCCGGGCGGAGCACGGCCGGCACGTCGAGCACGGCCGCACTGCGGATCAGCACGGCGGCCAACTCCCGGTCGGTGAGCCGCACACCGAGGATGTGCCGCCGCACGTGCCGCCCGCCGGCCAGCAGCGCTGAGCGCCACGCCGCCGCCGCGAGCCGGGACATCCACCGGCGGCGGGCCGGCGAGGCGCCCGGCACGGGACCGCCCAGCAGCTCCCGACGCCCCTGCCACCAACCGGCATCCACCATCCGGGCGTACGCCCCCCGGTGCTCCGGTGGCACCCAGAGCCGGTGCAGCTCGTAGCGGCGGCGCAGACCGCCGACGGCCACCTCCTGGGTGACCGGAATGTCGAGGCGGGCGAGCAACTGCCGCATCCGCTGCGCGGCGTCCTCCCGGTTGAACTCGACCCCCGGCGCGTGCGACGGCAGCGCGGTGCCCGACCGGGCGCCGGTCGCCGGCGCCGTGCAGCGCAGCAGGCAGGCGGCCTCGAACGCGTCGCCCAGGGTCAGCCAGTCCAGCGGGGGTGGCGTCGCCGGCGAACGGGGCCGGTCGAGCAGGGCGGGATCGCGGGCCAACGGAGGCTCCCTTGTCGGAGTCTGGGTTCCCCTACCGTGGCCCCTGCGCGGCCGTTGCGGAACGCCTCCCGTCCAGCCTTGAGGAAAATTTGCGGCTCCCGCGCCGCTACAGGTCGGTGACCACCAGGTCCACCTGCCGGACCCGACCGGGGACGGCGGGTTCCTCCACCACTGTGTGCTTCAGCTCCCGCAGCGTGCCGATCAGCTCCGCGGCGGTGCGCGGTCGGGCCCCGGCGACCAGCAGGTCACGCACCAGCCGCCCCTTGGTCGCCTTGTTGAAGTGGCTCACGACCGAGCGGACCGGCACACCGTCGACCTCCCGCTCGTGCAGCACCCGTACGGTCACCGTCCGCTCGGCCAGTGCGCCGCGCGGCGTCCAGGTGGCGGCGTACGCGCCGGAGCGCAGGTCCAGCACCGGGCCCCGACCGGCCGCCTCGGGCAGGACCGGCGCCAGCTCCGCGCGCCAGTGCGCCGACAGCGCCCCGACACCCGGCAGGCGCGCGCCGATCGGGCAGCGGTACGGCGGGATCCGGTCGGCGAGACGCACCGCCCCCCACAGGCCGGAGCTGATCAGGATCGACCGGCGGGCCGCCCGCAGCGCCGCCGACGGCAGCGTGGCCAGCTCCAGCGCCTCGTAGAGCACCCCGGTGTAGAGCCGCTCGGCCGGCGCGGTGGCCGCCGCGCGCAACCGGGCGTTGCGGCGCAGCTCGCCCCGCTGGCCGTCGCTGAGCCCGAGCGCCGTCCGCGCCGCCTCCTCGTCCGGCCCGGCGCTGAGCGCGACGAGCGCGTCGAGCACCCGCTCGCGGGCGGGGTTCAGCTCCGGCAGCGAGAGCTTGTCGGGGGTCCACCGCCGTCCGGTGCCGGCGTCGGCCTTCCCCTCCGAGGGCGGCAGCAGGATGAGCATCGGGTCTCCTCGGGCGGGTGAAGCGGCAGCCCGGCCAGCGTACGACCCGCCGCTAGCGCCAGGGCCGCACCGGGGTGTCGGGGTGGTACACGCGATAGCCGCCCACCTCGCGCACCGGTGCGGCGTCGGGCCGGTCGGCGAGCAGCCGGCGCAGCCGCCGGTCCATCGGCGAGTCGATCTCCACCACGTAACCCGGCCGGGCGGCCCGCCCAACCTGCCGCCAGTACGGGCGGTAGCGGTTCTGCCCGGGGGACAGGTCCCCGTCGAGCACCCCGCAGACCACCGTCTCATCGGTGTTGAAGATCAGCCGGTTGCAGGTCCAGTAGTCCCCGTACACCTCGTGCGGCCCGTCGGCGCGCAGCGCGGCGGCCAGCTCCCGGGCCTGACGCTCCTCGGTCCGCGACGCGGCGGCGCCGGTGGTCGCGAAGAGCACGGTGACCACAAGCGTCGTCGCGGCCAACGCCGCCAGCACGGCGGTGGCGAGCGCGCCGGCCAACCGGCCGAGCACGCCCACCGTGCCCCGCCAGCAGGCCAGGGCCGCCACCCAGAGCGGCCACAGCACCGCCGGCAGCGACAGTTGCAGCACCGACAGGTAGCGGGCGTTGGCCAGGGGACTCGTCGCGGCGAGCGGGCTGCGGACGTACGACAGCAGGGTCAACGCCGCGCCGACGACAAGCGCGAGCTGCACCACCGGCCCGACCCGCGCGCCACGCGGCGTGCCGGCGACCCGCGTGCCGGGCCCCGCGGCCTGCCTGTCGCGCGGCATGCTGACGGCCCGGCGGTACGCGAGGAGCGCGAGCGCCGCGGCGGCCACCAGCAGCACCGGGTACAACACGCCGAACCACTGCTGCCACCGGCCGCAGCCGTCGACCGGGCAGAGCCCGTGCGCCAACGGCACCCCCTCCAGCAGGCCGCCCCGGATCCGGTCGGTCCACGGCGGCAGCGGGCCGGCCTTGGTGCTGACCTCCCGGAACACCGTCAGCGAGTCCTCACCCGGCCCGGCGCGCAGGTTGTCGACGATCATCGGCGCGGTCCCGGCCACGAAACCCGCCACCAGCAGCAGTCCGGACCAGCCGAGCAGTTCCCGCCGCACCGCCCAGACCAGGGCCACCGCGGCCACCGCCAGGTACGGCAGGATCAGCCAGTCCGACCAGGCGGCCAGCCCGACCAGCAGCCCGAACAGGGCGACGGTGAGTCGACGGTGGCGCACCGTCCCGGCGGCCAGCCCCACCGTGATCAGCAGCATCAGCAGCACCGCCGGTTTCACCTCCGGCCGGCCGCCGACCACTGTGAGCTGGTCGCGCACCACCCGCTCCGGGCCCAGCGCCAGCAGGCCGACGACGAGGACGGCGAACCACGGCGAGTAGAGCCGGCGGGTGAGCCGGTACACGAGGTAGAGGAAGACCGCGTACAGGGCGAGCATCGGCAGCCGCAGCACCGGCCAGCTCGGCCCGGCCACGGCGAGCAGCGGCGCGGCCAGGTACGACTCCAGCATGCCCATGTAGTGCTGGCCGTAGAGGAAGACTGGGTGTTCCCGGCCCTGCCCGATGTGCAGGGCGGCCAGCCCGAAGGTCGCCTCGTCGCTGTTCGACGCCGGCACGGTGTACAGCGTGAGGACCAGCCGGTACCCGACGCCGACCAGACCGAACAGCAGCGCGACGAGCGCCGGCCGGTCGAGTCGCGGACGCCACCGCCCGCGGTGCTGCTCTGGATGCGACACGACCACGCCCCCGTCGTCGTCCCGACCGGAGTGTTTCACGGACCACGAGCCGGTCGGGGTGGTTCCGCCCAGTCCGGACCGGCTCGCGTGGCCGTGACCGTCGACGTGTGGCAGGGTTGGCGCGTGCCACCCACACCCGCCGGCCAACTGACCGTGCCGAACCTGCACCGGGCCGCGCGGATCGAGGACGCCGTGCACCAGCTCGTGGAGCGTCGGTTGCGGCGCACCGGCTGGCGGATGAACATCGTCGCCTACACCGGCTACGGCCGTCCGGGCTGGGTGCGGGTGATGTGCCGGGTGCTGCTGGGTCGTCCGGACACCCGCCAGCGGGGCCGGCTGGACAAGGTCCGGGGCTGGCGCAGCTTCGCCACCCTGCCCGCCAAGCACGTCACGGTGCAGATCGAGGCCGGCGGGGTGCGGCACGAGGCCCAGGCCGACCGCAGCGGTTTCGTCGACACGCTCGTCGAGGCCGACCTGCCGCCCGGGTGGGGCACCGTCCGGCTCAGCGTGGCGGACGCCGAGCCGGTCGACGCGCCGGTGCGCATCATCGACCCGGACGTGAAGTTCGGCATCCTCTCCGACATCGACGACACGGTGATGGTGACGGCGCTGCCCCGGCCGCTGCTCGCCGCGTGGAACACGTTCGTCCTCGACGAGCACGCCCGCAACGCGGTGCCCGGCATGGCGGTGCTCTACGAGCGACTGGTCACCGCGCATCCCGGCGCCCCGGTCTTCTACCTGTCCACCGGCGCGTGGAACGTGGCGCCGACGCTTACCCGGTTCCTGTCCCGGCACCTCTACCCGGCCGGGCCGCTGCTGCTCACCGACTGGGGTCCGACCGCCGACCGCTGGTTCCGCAGCGGCATGGAGCACAAGCGCTCCACCCTGGCCCGGCTGGCCAAGGAGTTCCCCGACGTGCGCTGGCTGCTGGTCGGCGACGACGGCCAGCACGACCAGGAGATCTACCGGGAGTTCGCCGCCGCCCACCCGGAGAACGTCGCCGGGGTGGCGATCCGCAGGCTGTCCCCGACGCAGTCGGTGCTGGCCGGTAGCCTGCCCGCCCCGGCCGGCCGCCCCTCGTCGGGGCCGGTGGGGCAGAAGTGGCTGTCCGCCCCGGACGGCGCCGGCCTGTGGCAGTTGCTCCGCGACGCCGGCCTGGTCTGAGGCATTCGTTGCCGACCTAGCGGCCTTCGAACACGTCCTCCAGAACCAGTCTCGCCCGACCCGGCACCTCTTCCTCCGGAAAGATCTCGGCGCAGAGACCCAGGGCCTCCTCGGGGCTCGTGAGGCCGAGGTGGTCCACCAGGAAGCGGATGTCTTCGGCATCCCGACGTCGTGCGGCGAGGACTTTCATGGCGAGCAGGTGCTCCGGGGACGCCGCCGAAACCCGCAAGCCCGGATGATCGAAGACGCGTGGTGCCTCCGGATCCCCGCCAGCGGCGACGTACACGCTTGCCTGCTCGTTCAGCCACCACTGCGGCAGCCCGAGTTCATCGGCGACAGCCCGCGCTTCGTCGAGCACGATGCCGTGTGGCTGAAACACGGCATCGATGTCCCTGGTTGCCCGACGGGCGTCGTAAGCGAGTGCCATGGCAGCCCCGCCGAAGATGTACAGGTCGGCGACCACGCCCCGCCTGGCCAGCCGGTCACCGAGCCTGCGGAAGGCGTCCTCGATGGCAGTGCGGTCGAGCAGTGGGTCGTCGGCGCTCACGCGACCTTCAGCTCCTCTGGGGAGATGAACACCCCACGTCGCCGGAACGCCGCAGGCGCGTGCACCACGGCGTCGACGCGGGCAGCGCGGGTGTTGAAGGGGAACCAGAATCGCCGCAGCGACCGCGTCTCGACCCAGGCGGGTGCGCCGCGCCCGTCCCGGGCGGCAAGGTACTCCGTCAGTGCCGCGAGGAAGACGTCCCAGTGGTCGTCACCTGTCGGGGCCGGCTCCTGGATCAGTAGGTCAGCACGATGCTCGGAAGGTTCCCAGCCGTACTCCTCCAGGAACTCCGCTACCAGCCGCCACCGCCTGGTGTCGTCGGCCCCGACGAGCAGGACGCCCAGGTGTGCCATCGTCATTGGCTCGTACCTCGTAGGACGATTGCTCACAGCATCAACGCTAGTACAAGGCTGCGCCAATCCGCCGCAAGGCCCTCCCTGTCGGGGGCAGAGCCAGACGGCACCGAGTGTGGCTACCTGCGCGGGTGGGATAGTCATCCGGGTCTCGGCGCGGACCCCCCGAGGCCGCCCGCCAGATCCGACGCCGCTCCGGCGGGCGGCGGTGGGTTGCCAGGCTTCGCTATGGTCCATGGCGACCCGCCTATCCTGAGCCGGGGAAGCGGGGTGGATGGTGCTGCGGCCGATAGGCCCTTATCCCGATGTCGCGTGTCAACGGCTGGAATCGCCGGTTGGCTTGGCGGACGGTGAGGTCTTTTCCTCTTGATCGAACGTGGTGGTTCGGATTGACCTCGAGCGCTATTCAGCATCGGTACGTGGCGAGGCGTGGATCGTAAGGGTAGCCGTGCAGTAGGGCGATTACCGACAGTGTTTGGCGGCAATGACATGGCGCGGCGCGCAGTTTCCTTAGCGGTGGTGATGGCTGTGATCATGCTGTCGGGATGTGCGGGCAATGGATCGAATGACCCCAGCGGCAGGTCTGACGAGACGGCCGCGCAAGTCCTGGCGGCATACGATCTTCCCCTGCCCGAATGTGCGCGACAGGCAGCCAGCTTCTGGGACAGTCCGGACAACCTGAATAGGAGCCTTGTCTACAGAGGTGCCGTTGACTTGTCGTGTCTGGAGCAGGCGCTGGCGGTGGTCGGCGTCGATCGGGGCGAGTTGCTTCCATACACGCAGTTGCCGGCCTGGTCCGGGTCAATTGGGGAGAGGTTGCCTCAGCGGAGATTGTTGGCACCACGACGATCGTTCCGGCAGCTGCTTCTCGCAAGGAGATGCAGGTGGACGTCCATCTCGTGGAATCGAGCCCTGCGTTGCTCTTCCTCCATGCGATCTGTAGTAGAGCCGCTGAAAATCGGCTGCGCCGGAGGCTTCCACCCTCTTGTCTGGTCAGGAGGCTGATGACGTGGAAGAGTTGACGGCTATCACGCAGACAGCAAGGTGGCGACTGGCGGTGCGGAGCTTCCGGCTTGCCCTCGTCATCTTTCCGTTGTTGATCATCTTGACGTTGCTGGCAGGGTTCGATGACCTGGAAACCACAGTCGAACCGTTGGCCGTGATCCTGTTCGTCATGGGCGGAATTGTGGTGATCACCGGATGGTTTGCGGCGATCCTGCTTGTCCGAGACACCACGAGGATGGCTGTGGGGAAGTCCGGGCTTGTCGATCCGGTTCGCACCTGGCTTATGATGCAGCACCTTGTCAGAGACATCTGCAACTTCCGAAGATGGTGAGACAGGTCGAGCCGGCTCTGGAAACAAGCTGCGCCTTGATCACTTGATGCTGACCAGTTCCAGGAGCCTCCTGGCAACTGGTCAGCATTAAGTGATTATGAGGCTGGGGGCGGTGCTCAGCTCTGGCGGAGCCAGACGACGCCCAGCGGGGGGACCTGGAGGGCCGCGGACGCGACCATGCCGTGCCAGGGCACGTCCTCGGCGTGCACCTCGCCCAGGTTGCCCACGCCCGACCCGCCGTAATGGTGGGCGTCGGTGTTGAGCACCTCCGCCCAGGTGCCGCCGGCCGGCAGGCCGATCCGGTAGTCGTGCAGCGGAGACGCGGAAAAGTTCGCCACGCACACCAGCGTCGAACCGTCCGGGGCGATCCGGACGAAGGACACGGTGTTGTTGGCGACGTCGTCTCCGGCGATCCAGCGGAACCCGGCCGGCTCGGTGTCCTGCGCCCACAGCGCCGGGGTGTCCCGGTAGACCCGGTTCAGGTCACCGACGAGCCGCTGCACGCCGGCGCGGGCCGGGTCGTGCAGCAGGTACCAGTCGAGGCCGCGCTCCTCGCTCCACTCCCGGTCGTCGGCCAGCTCGGAGCCCATGAACAGCAGCTGCTTGCCCGGGTGCGCCCACATGTACGCGAGCAGCGCCCGGACGTTGGCCAGCCGCTGCCAGGTGTCGCCGGGCATCTTGCCGGCCAGGGAGCCCTTGCCGTGCACGACCTCGTCGTGGCTGATCGGCAGCACGTAGTTCTCGCTCCAGGCGTACGCCAGGGAGAACGTCAGCTGGTGGTGGTGGTGCTGGCGGTAGATCGGGTCCTTCGAGGTGTAGAGCAGGGTGTCGTGCATCCAGCCCATGTTCCACTTGAACCCGAAGCCCAGCCCGCCGTCGGCCGTGGGTCGGGTGACGCCCGGCCAGGCGGTGGACTCCTCGGCGATCATCACGACCCCGGCGTGGTGCTTGTAGACGGTCGCGTTCACCTCCTGCATGAGCGCGATGGCCTCCAGGTTCTCCCGACCGCCGTACTGGTTGGGGGCCCACTGGCCCTCGTCGCGGGAGTAGTCCAGGTAGAGCATCGAGGCGACCGCGTCGACCCGCAGCCCGTCGACGTGGAACTGGTCGCACCAGTAGAGCGCGTTGGCGACCAGGAAGTTGCGCACCTCGTTGCGGCCGAAGTCGAAGACGTACGTGCCCCAGTCGGGGTGCTCGCCGCGCCGCGGGTCGGGGTGCTCGTAGAGCGGGGTGCCGTCGAAGCGGGCCAGGGCCCACTCGTCCTTGGGGAAGTGCGCGGGCACCCAGTCCAGGATCACGCCGATGCCGGCGGCGTGCAGGGAGTCGACGAGGTGGCGGAACTCGTCCGGGTCACCGAAGCGGGACGTCGGCGCGTAGTAGCCGGTCACCTGGTAGCCCCAGGAACCGCCGAACGGGTGCTCCATCACCGGCAGCAACTCGACGTGCGTGAAGCCCAGCTCGGTGACGTACGCGGTGAGCTGATCGGCCAGCTCGCGGTAGCCCAGGCCGGGCCGCCAGGAGCCGAGGTGCACCTCGTACACGCTCATCGGCTCCTGGTGCGGCTGGCGCTCGGCCCGGCGGGCCAGCCAGTCCGCGTCGTTCCACCGGTAGGTCGAGTGGTGCACCACCGACGCGGTGGCGGGCGGCACCTCGGCGTACGCGGCCAGGGGGTCGGCCTTGTCCCGCCACTTTCCGTCGGCGCCGAGCACCCGGTACTTGTAGCGGGCACCGACCCGGGCGTTGGGGACGAACAGCTCCCAGACGCCGCTGGAGCCGAGCGACCGCATCGGCCAGCCGTCGTCCGGACCCCAGCCGGTGAAGTCGCCGACCACCCGCACTCCGCGCGCGCTGGGCGCCCAGACGCTGAACGCCACGCCCTCGTCGAAGACCCGGGCGCCGAGCGCGTCCCACAGCCGCTCGTGCCGGCCCTCGCCGATCAGGTGCAGGTCCAGCTCGCCGAGCGTGGGCGGGTAGCGGTACGGGTCGTCGTGGACGGTGCCGTCGACCTCCACCCGGTAGTCGAGCACGGTGCCTTCGATGTGGGTCTCGAAGACGCCCAGGTCGTGCACCCGCTTCATCGGGTGCCGCTCGTCGCCGACGAGCAGCAGCACGTCGCCCGCGCCCCGGCGCATCGTGCGGATCGTCGTCCATCCGTCGGCGGGGTGCGCGCCGAGCAGCGCGTGCGGGTCGTGCGTCACGCCGGTGATCAGCTGGTCCATCGGTCGTCCTTCGGGGCGGCGTCGGTCGGTGCGGAGGCGGACGGGCGGGGCTTCGCCGAGCGGGCCGCGGATGCGCGGGCGGCCGCGGAGCGGGGCGGGGACGGGCGGGCCGCGGGCCGGCGCGCAGCCGCCGTCGTGCCAGCGCCGGCCGTCGGTGCCGGGCTCGTCGGTGCCGGGCTCGTCGGCGCGGTGCCGCCGGACAGGTCGTCCGGGACGTCGGCGACGGTGAGGTCCGCCAGCTCGGCGCCCGCGGGTGCCGGCGCGGCGGGCGGGGTCGGACGGCGGACGGTCAGCACATGCGCCGGTTGCAGGTACGGGTCGAGCCGCACCGCGTTGCGCTGACCCCAGTCGTAGCTGGTGCCGGTCAGCTCGTCGTACACGGTGAACCGCTCGTGCCAGTCGAACCCGAGCTCCGGCATGTCGAGCGTCGTGTTGCCCCACTGCACCACACGTGGGTCGAACGAGCAGATCACGATGACGGTGTTGCCGGTGTCCGGATCGTGTTTCGACCAGCAGAGCAGCGCCGGGTTGTCGATCTCGTGGAAGCGCAGGTTACGGAGCTGGTGCAGGGCCGGGTTGTCGCGGCGTACCCGGTTGAGGGTGGCCAGGAACGGCGCCAGCGAGCGGCCCTGCGCCTCGGCGCCGGCCCAGTCGCGGGGGCGCAGCTCGTACTTCTCGTTGTCCAGGTACTCCTCCGCGCCGGGGCGGGCCACGTGCTCGAACAGTTCGTAGCCCGCGTACAGGCCCCAGGAGGGGGAGAGCAGCGCGGCCAGCACCGCCCGGATCTTGAACATCGGCGGGCCGCCGTGCTGCAACGAGGAGTGCAGGATGTCCGGCGTGTTCGGCCAGAAGTTCGGCCGCATGTGGTCGGCCGACGCGACCAGCTCCTCGCAGTACTCCCGCATCTCGGCGGCCGTCGTGCGCCAGGTGAAATAGGTGTACGACTGCGTGAAGCCGATCTTGCCGAGCCCGTGCATGATGGCCGGCCGGGTGAACGCCTCGGCCAGGAACAGCACGTCCGGGTCGACCTTCTTGACCTCGGCGATCAGCCAGTGCCAGAAGTCGAACGGCTTGGTGTGCGGGTTGTCCACCCGGAAGATCCGGATGCCCTCGCCCACCCAGTGCAGCACCACGCGCAGCACCTCGGCGCGGATGCCGTCGGGGTCGTTGTCGAAGTTGACCGGGTAGATGTCCTGGTACTTCTTCGGCGGGTTCTCCGCGTACGCGATGCTGCCGTCGGCCCGGGTGGTGAACCACTCCGGGTGCTCGGTGACCCACGGGTGGTCCGGCGCGCACTGCAACGCCAGGTCCATCGCCACCTCCAGGCCCTGCGCCGCGGCCGCCTGGATGAAGGCGCGGAAGTCCGCCGGCGTACCCAGGTCGGGGTGGATCGTGTCGTGGCCGCCCTCGGCGGCGCCGATCGCCCACGGCGAGCCCACGTCGGTCGGCCCGGCGGTGAGCGCGTTGTTGCGGCCCTTGCGGTTGATCCGGCCGATCGGGTGGATCGGCGGCAGGTAGAGCACGTCGAAGCCCATCGCCGCCACACCCGGCAGCCGCTCGGTGGCGGTGGCGAAGGTGCCGGAGCGCCCACCCGCCGCTCCTTCGGAGCGCGGGAAGAACTCGTACCAGGCCGAGAAGAGCGCCCGCTTGCGGTCAACCCAGAGGGTGTACGCCTCACCGGCGGTCACCAGCTCCCGCACCGGGTGCTCCCAGAGCAGGTCGGCCAGGGCCAGGGCCGGGTCGACCCGCTGCGGCAACGGCAGGTCGGTGTCGACCAGCGCGGTGAGCGCGTCGGCGACCCGGGGCCGGTCGGCGGCCGGCACCAGCTCCCGGGCGGCGGCCAGCACTCGCGCGCCCTCGGCCAGGTCGTTGGCCAGGTCCTCCGGACCCTGCCCGGCGGCGATCTTCTTGGTCACCGCGTTCTGCCAGGTCAGGTACGGGTCCTGGAACGCCTCGACGGCGAAGGTCCATTCGCCGACCGCGTCCGGCGCGATGGTGGCGTGCCAGCGGTCCTGGCCCGGTTCGCCAGGGCGCATCCGGGTGAACGGGCGTTGCTCGCCGTCCGGGCCGGCCCACACCACGTTGCAGCCCAGCGCGTCGTGCCCCTCCCGGTAGGCGCGCGCCGACACCGGGACCGGCTCGTCGACGACTGCCTTCGCCGGGTATCGCCCGCACGAGACGACGGGGGAGACGTCTTCGATCGGGAACCGTCCTGTCACCCCGCCAACCTACTGTGCGAGATCCCTTCGCGCGCGGCCAAGCACCCCGCTCAGCCCCCCGCGCGGTTCATCGGACGCACCGCGTAACGGTAGGTGTCACGTATCGTTCGTATTACGTGACGGAGGTACAGAGCATGCGGTTGAACAGCAAGGGCCAGGTGACCATCCCGGCCGCGCTGCGAGCCCGTTACAACCTGCACGAGGGCGACGAGGTCGACGTGGTGGAGGAGGGCGGGGCCCTGCGCATCGTGCGCGTACACGGCTCCGACACCCGGGGTCAGCGACTCGTCCGCCACATGCGCGGTCGGGGCAGCGCCAAGGAGACCGAGCACATGTCCACCGAAGAGTTGATGGAGTTGCTGCGTGGCGAGTGAACGGCTCCGCGCGGTGCCGTCGCGTGCATCCGACGCGGTGACGACCCTGGTCGACACCAATGTGCTGCTGGACATCCTGACCGACGACGCCAAGTGGGCGGAGTGGTCCGGCGCCGCCCTCGCCGAGGCCCGCGACGCGGGCAACCTGGTGATCAACCCCATCGTGTACGCCGAGCTGTCGGTCCGTTTCGCCCGCATCGAGGAGTTGGACGAGGCATTGCCGGCAGGGGACTTTCTGCGCGAGGAGCTTCCGTACCTGGCCGGCTTCCTCGCCGGCAAGGCCTACGCGCGGTACCGCAAACTGGGTGGCACGAAGCGGTCGCCGGTAGCAAATTTCTACATCGGCGCGCATGCCGCCGTGTGCCGGTACCACCTGCTGACCCGTGATGGGGCGCGATACCACACGTACTTCCCAACCCTGACGCTGATCACGCCGGTCGACTGACCGCCCCGCCCCGCCCCGCTCCCGGAGCGCAAGCCAAGATCCGCACGCCTTCGGGGAAACTGCTGCCTCAACGCGCGCCGACGCAGCAGTTTCCCCGAAGTTGCGCGGATCTTCACGAGGAGCCTGTGGTTTCAGGCGAGCGGCGACGATCCGTGGCACCTCAGCAGCATCACCCTCGGCGTGTCGCACTGCTCAGCTGACAACGATCAACGAAGTCGGGGTATGTCCTCAGGCTCAGGCGGGCGGGTTCGGCGCCACGAACGAGCCCTTGCCTTGGCGAGTGACGATCCAGCCTCGCTCCTCCAAGATCCGCAGGGCGTAACGCACCGGCCAGGCGCTCGACTGGTACTGCTCTCGCATCTCGGCGATGGAGGGCAGCTTGTCGCCCGGCTGCAACGTGCCGGCCTGAATCGAAGCAGCAACGTCATCGATGATCTGCTCGTACAGCGGTGCTTGCGGCATGGTGGCGCCACCTCTCGTCAGCGCACCGATCTTCGCACTGTGGGTAACTCACCGTGCATGCTCTGTTGACTGTGAAGGCAGTGCCTTCTAAGTTGAGGGCAGGGGATCTCTCGTCAGCAGCGGAGTTCCTCCTGGCAGGGCGGGGCGGTTCCCCCGTGTCGCTCCGCCCTGACCTGCGTCGTTACCACCCCTTCCGCCATGTTCGAGGAGGCACAGTTGGACGAGCGTTCTTCGGATGGGCCGTTGCCGCCGGCGTACCCGGTTGCCGGCGGCCGGCCTCCGCAGCCGGACGGAGACCGGGTGCCCTGTCCGCCGCACCCGACGCGGGCGCCGCTCACCCGGCGGCAGTACACCTACGGACTCGTGATCGCGGTGGTCGTACTCCTGTTGTTTGTGGTCGGGATCGTGCGGTGAGCGCGACGGGCCTGCGGTGAACGAGCTGCCGGTGGGTCGCCGGGTCGCGCAGTGGCGGGTGCGGCGCAACATGACGCAGCAGCAGTTCGCCGACCGGCTCGGCAAGTCGAAGAGTTGGGTGGACAAGGTCGAGCGTGGGGTACGCCGGTTGGAGCGGGTGTCCAACCTCCGGGAGATCGCCGAGACGCTCCGCATCGACGTGGAGGTCCTGCTGGCCACCCGCTCAGCCCGTCCGCAGCCCGTCGCGGCCGGGGTGGACGGGATCCGGGCGGCGTTGGCCCGATACCACCTGCCGGGCTCGACCCAGACGCCCTCCGCCGAGGAGCTGCGAGCCCGTCTGGACCACGCCGACCAGAGCTACCGGCATGCCCGGTACCCGGCGCTACTCGCCCTGCTACCCAGCCTGCTCGACGCCGCGCGTGCGACGCAGGCCGCCCGCGCCGGCGGGGCGGGCGACACACTGCTGGTGTCGGTGTACGCGCTCATCGCCCTGGCGCTGGTGAAGGTCGACCAGGGAGAGCTGGCGTGGCTGGCGGCCGACCGTGGGATCGCCGTCGCCTTCGCCACCAACGATCCCCGGCTCTCCGGTGTCGCCACCGTGCCGTTGAGTCAGGCCCTGCGGTCCCGGGAGCGTCGGCGCTCGGCCGCGGACGTCGCACTCCGAGCCGCGCACGGGATCGAGGCGTCCGGTGCCAATTCCCCGGATGCCGCATCGCTGCGCGGGACGTTGTTGATCCAGGCCGCCCTCGCCGCCGCGCGCGGGGGAGGAGCGCGCAACGCCCATCAGTCCCTCGACCGGGCCGCAGAGCTGGCCCGCACCGTCGACCGCGGTGGTGGCTCCGCTGGGTGTACTGACTTCGGGTCGGCGGCGGTGGAGGCAGCCCGGGTGGTCGTCAAGGCGGCGCTCGGAGATGTCGCGGTGGCGACGGTCCGGCATGAGCGGCTGCTCGCCACCGACGGGTGGCGGTGGCTGTCACCCGAGCACCGGGCCGCGTACCTGCTTGATGTGGCGCGCGTGTACATCCGGGGTGGCGACATGCTCCGGGCCGGCCGCGCGCTGCTCGACGCCGAACGCACCGCGCACGGTGAGGTGCACGACCGGCCGGCGGTGCGGAAGCTGGTTGCCGTCGTGTGGCGGTCCGCCGATGCGCCCACCGGCCTGGCCCAGCTCGCCGCCACTCTCGGCGTCGCCTGACGCGCTGACGGTGAGCCGTTGGTTAGTTGCGCCGGTGGTAGTGGTTGCGGCGGGGGAGTTGTTCGGGGTCGAGCCAGGCGGGTGGGGTGAATTCGGGGTGGCCGTCGCCGCCGAGGTGGACGGTCCAGTCACCGCGGTGAACGTGTCGGTGGTGGTGGCCGCAGAGCAGCACCGCATTGTCGAGGCTGGTGTCGCCGCCGTCGGCCCAGTGCCGGATGTGGTGGCCGTCGCACCAGCGGGGTGGGCGGTCGCAGCCGGGGAACGCGCAACCCCGGTCGCGCAGGACGAGGGCGCGTCGCAGCGGGCCGGTGATGAGGCGGCGTTGCCGGCCGACATCAAGGGGTTGGCCGGCGCCGCCGAGGACGGCGGGGAGGATGACGGCGTCGCAGGCGAGCCGACGCACGGCCTCGGGGGTGAGCTGAAGGCCGGTGTCAAGGGCTCCGGCGCCCAACTGCCGCGTCAACCCGTCGTAGCCGGTGGTGATGACGACCTGCGTGGGGTCACCGCCGTGCTCGGGCAGCTCGCCGGTGCGCAGGGCGAGTCGGCAGACGTCGGCCAGGGCGTCGTGGCGGCGTTGGCCCGGGGTGCGGGTGTCGTCGGGGCCGGCGGGCGCGGTGAGCGGGTCGATGGCGGCGCGCAGCAGGGCCGCAGCCTCAACATCGAGAACGCCGGTGAGGCGCAGCCGACCGTCGGGCTGCTCGCTCACGGTGACGTGCCGGTCGCGGGCGGCCCGTGACTCCTGCGCCCGCAGCGCCGCATCGACGGCGGCGTCAGCGATCTCCGGGGCGACGTGGTCGAGGATGCGGGTGCCGAGCTTGCGCAACAGGGCGGCGTCGAACTGCGCCGCCCAGTCGACGAGGACACCGACGGCCTTGTCGGCGGCCTCCGCGCCAGCGACGGCGTGCACGGTCTCGACCGTGCCGGAGATGACCCGCACCTGCTCCACGTCGACCGCGCCGCCGACCAACGCGTCACGCACCCCGGATGGAGCGGCGTCGAGCGCTGCGGCCAACTCGACCAGCCGCCGGGCGGCACCGACCCCGAGCCGCAACCGGTCCCGCAGCCACACCGCCGTTGACGACGCGCCCTGCGCCGTCGCGGTGCCTCGACCGTCCAGCTCGCGCACGAGGGTCAACTTGACCGCGGCCAGGCGTTGCTCAAGGCGGTGCGTCGCATCCAGCGCCGCCACGAGATCGCGCTCGTTGGCAGCCCAGGCGGCCGTGTCGAAGCAGGCCGCCACGGCGGCCTCGGCCTGCTCCAACGCATCGATCACAGTAGGAGACTAGAACACCTGTACGACACTTTCCGGAGACCGTTCGTGGTCCCGTCGGAGCGGATCGCCACCCCGTCGAAACGCGCCGAGGTGACGTAGCCTCCCGCCATGATCGAACGGGTGAAGGTCGCGGTTGTCGGTGTCGGCAACAACACGTCGGCACTGGTGCAGGGGCTTGCTCTCTACCGCCAGAGCGGCAGCCTGGTCGGCATTCGCCGGCCGGTGATCGACGGGCTCGGGGTGGGGGACATCGACGTCGTGGCGGCTTTCGCCACCTCCGCGGAGAAGATCGGCCGGGATCTGACCGAGGCGATCTTTCTGGCGCCCAACAACTTCCCTCGGCTGGACTGCGACCTGCCCGAAGCGGGTGTGCCGGTCACGAAGGGCCTCGTCGACGCGACCGAGGTGCAGCGGGTGGCAGCGGCGCTGGCAGGGGCGGAGGTGCTCCTCTACTCGGCGCCGAGCGGCCGGCCAGAGACCGCCCAGGCGTACGCCGAGGCAGCTCACACGGCGGGTGTCGCCTTCATCAACACCACCTCCGACCCGGTAGCGCGCGATCCACGCTGGATCGACAGGTTCGAGGCAGCCGGTCTACCGCTACTCGGTGACGACCTGGCCAGCCAGTTCGGCACCTCGGTGCTGCACAACGCGCTGCTGCGGCTGCTGGCGGAGCGGGGCCTCACCCTGGTCAGCTCCTACCAGGTCAATCTGGGCGGCACCGAAGACTTCCGCAACCTGGTCGAAAGCCCCAACACCAAGAAGCAGTCCAAGCTCAACGCCCTGTCGGGCGCCGACAGCGTCGAGGTCGCCCCGCTCGGGTACCTGCCGCATCTCGCGTCGCAGAAGGTGGCCCACCTCAACCTTGAGGCGCAGGGTTGGGGTGAGACAGCGGTGAGCCTCGACGTGAAGCTGAAGGTGCACGATCCGAGTGGCGCTGCGGGGGTCAACATCGACCTCATCCGCATCGCCGCCAGCGCGCTCCGGAACGGGCGTGGTGGTTACTGCGCCGAAGCGACGTCGTTGCTCAAGTCGCCGCCGGGGACGGCGATCTGAGGCCGGGGGTGAGCAGGCGTTTCATCCGCTCGTACTCGGCGGTCATCTCCGGGGTGGCGAGGACGTCGTCGAGGTCGGCCGAGACCTGGAAGCCGACCTCCTCGACGGAGCGGATGGCCAACTCGTACAGCTCCTCGCGCCGGTCCTCCTCCAGGTAGGTGGTCCAGTGTTCGAGCGCGGTGAGGACGATCAGGATCCCCTGATCCAGGTCGCCGTCGGCGAGGATGCCCGCGTCGATCCGCGTCAACCGTGCGCGGAGCTCCGTCGCGTCGGCCGTCCGGACGTTCTCGCGGGCGCTGGTTAGCGCCGCCCACGCGTCCTCGGTCAGTTCGTCGTCCGAGGCGGTGTCGAGCAGTTCGCTCCGGACCAGCCGGGTGACCGTCTCCAGGCCGAAGACGCGCAGCTTGGCCTCGTCAGCCTCGACGACCAACTGGAGGATCGCCGCTTCGAGTTCGTCGTACCGCATCTCGCCGGCTTCCTCAGGCCGCGCCGACGGAGCGGTAGACCTCCAGGGTCTGGCGGGCGATGGCGTCCCAGGAGAAGTGCTCAACGGCGCGCCGACGGCCGGCCAGGCCGAACCGCTCGGTGCGGGCCGGGTCGGCGAGCAGCGTGTTGATCGCCGACGCCAGGTCGGCCACGAAACGGTCCGGGGCCAGAGGAGTCCCGGACCCGTCGGTGGCCTGCTCGATCGGCACCAGCAGGCCGGTCTCGTCGTCGGCCACCACCTCGGGGATGCCGCCGGTGGCGGTCGCCACCACAGCCGTCTCGCAGGCCATCGCCTCCAGGTTGACGATGCCCATCGGCTCGTACACCGAGGGGCAGACGAAGACTGTCGCGTGGGTGAGCACCTGGATCACCTCGGGCTTGGGCAGCATCTCGGCCACCCAGACCACGCCGGAGCGGTTGGCCCGCAGCTCGGCGACCAGCTCTTCCACTTCGGCGGCGATCTCGGCCGTGTCGGGTGCGCCGGCGAGCAGCACGAGCTGGGTGTCGGCCGGCAGCTCCCGGGCCGCCCGCAACAGGTACGGCAGGCCCTTCTGCCGGGTGATCCTTCCCACATAGACCACGCTGGGCAGCGCCGGGTCGATGCCGAGCCGCTCCAGCACGTCGGTGCCGGAGTCCGGGGCGTACTGCACGGTGTCGATGCCGTTGTAGACCACCCGGACCCGGTCCGGGTCGATCTGCGGGTAGGCGGCGAGCACGTCGTTGCGCATTCCCGCACTGACCGCGATCACCGCGTCGGCGGCCTCCATCGCGGTGCGCTCGATCCAGGAGGAGAGCGTGTAGCCGCCGCCGAGCTGCTCGGCCTTCCACGGTCGCAGCGGCTCCAGGCTGTGCGCGGTCAGCACGTGCGGCACCCCGTGCAGCAGCTTCGCGGTGTGCCCGGCCAGGTTCGCGTACCACGTGTGGCTGTGCACCACGTCGGTGCCGGCGGTGCCGGCGGCCATCTCCAGGTCCACACCCATCGTCCGCAACGCGGCGTTCGCGCCGGTCAGGCCGGGCGGATCGGCGTACGCCGTGACGCCCGGCTCGGTGCGCGGCAGGCCGAAGCAGTGCACGCGTACGTCGGTGAGGTGGCGCAACTCCCGGGCCAGGTACTCGACGTGCACGCCCGCGCCGCCGTAGACCTCCGGTGGGTACTCGCGGGTGAGCAGATCGACGCGCAGCGGGGTGGGTTCCGTCATGACCCCGCACCCTAGTGCAGAAGACTCCCCGTACGAGTGGTGAAGTGCGACGCGGGTGGATAGCGTCTGGGCATGGCTGCCAAGGTGCTCGCGATCGTCCTGGCGGGTGGGGAGGGCAAGCGCCTGATGCCACTCACCACGGACCGGGCCAAGCCGGCCGTCCCGTTCGGCGGGATGTACCGCATGGTCGATTTCGTCCTCTCCAACCTGGCCAACGCCGGCTATCTCAAGATCGTCGTGCTGACCCAGTACAAGTCCCACTCCCTCGACCGACACATCACCAAGACCTGGCGGATGTCCACCCTTCTCGGCAACTACGTCACCCCGGTGCCCGCGCAGCAGCGTCGTGGTCCGTGGTGGTTCGCCGGCTCGGCCGACGCCATCTACCAGAGCTTCAACCTCATCAACGACGAGCAGCCCGACTACGTGATCGTCTTCGGCGCCGACCACATCTACCGGATGGACCCGCGGCAGATGGTGGAGGACCACATCGCCTCCGGCGCGGCGGTCACCGTCGCCGGCATCCGTCAGCCCCTCTCGATGGCCGACCAGTTCGGTGTCATCGAGGTCGGCGAGGACGGCCGGAAGATCCGTGCGTTCCGTGAGAAGCCCACCGACGCGGTCGGCCTGCCGGACGCGCCCGACGAGATCTACGCCTCGATGGGCAACTACGTCTTCACCACCCGCGCTCTGTGCGAGGTGGTCGAGCGGGACGCGGCGGACAAGTCCAGCAAGCACGACATGGGCGGCAGCATCATCCCGATGCTCGTCGAGCGGGGCGAGGCGAACGTCTACGACTTCCGTGACAACGAGGTGCCGGGCAGCACCGACCGGGACCGCGGCTACTGGCGCGACGTCGGGACGCTCGACTCGTTCTACGACGCGCACATGGATCTGATCAACGTGCACCCCGTCTTCAACCTCTACAACTTCGAGTGGCCGATCTACACGGAGCAGCCGCCGTGGCCGCCCGCGAAGTTCGTCCACCAGTGGGGTGAGCGGGTCGGCCGCGCGGTCGGCTCGATGGTCTCGCCGGGTGTGGTGATCTCCGGCTCGCTGGTGGAGAACTCGATCGTGTCGCCGAAGGTGCGGGTGCACTCCTGGGCGCACGTCGAGGGCTCGGTGCTGATGGAGGGTGTCGAGATCGGCCGGCACGCGGTGGTTCGCCGGGCCATCCTGGACAAGAACGTGTTCGTCCCCGAGGGCGCCGAGATCGGCGTCGACCTGGAGAAGGACCGGCAGCGTTACACCGTCTCCGACAACGGCATCGTGGTGATCGGCAAGGGCCAGCGGGTCGAGCTGTGACCGTCGCACTATCAAGGAGGTAGACCCCGTGACCCATCCCCGTGCCGGCCAGCCCGCCGAGCCCGCCGACCTGGTCGACGTGCCGCGCCTGGTGACCGCCTACTACGCCGAGCATCCGGACCCCGCGGACCCGGCGCAGCAGGTGTCCTTCGGCACCTCCGGCCACCGGGGCTCCAGCCTGCGCAACGCGTTCAACTCCGACCACATCCTCGCGGTCACCCAGGCGCTCTGCGACTACCGGCGGGAGCAGGGCCTCGACGGCCCGCTGTTCCTGGCCCGGGACACGCACGCGCTCTCCGCGCCGGCCGCCGTGGACGCGCTGGAGGTGCTCGCCGCCAACGGGGTCACCGTGCTGGTCGACAGCCGCGACGGCTACACCCCCACCCCGGCGCTGTCGCACGCGATCCTCACCCACAACCGGGGCCGCACCAGCGGGCTCGCCGACGGCATCGTCATCACCCCGTCACACAACCCGCCCGACGACGGGGGCTTCAAGTACAACCCCACCAACGGCGGGCCGGCCGACACCGACGTCACCCGCTGGATCCAGGACCGCGCCAACGCGATCCTCGCCGCCGGGCTCAAGGACGTCCGCCGGATCACCTACGCGCGGGCCCGGGCCGCCGACACCACCGGGGAGTACGACTTCCTCGCGCACTACGTCGACGACCTGCCGGCGGCGATCGACATCGACGCCATCCGCGACGCCGGGGTGCGGATCGGCGCGGACCCGCTCGGCGGGGCCAGCGTGGCGTACTGGGGCGAGATCGCCGAGCGGCACCGGCTGGACCTGACGGTGGTCAACCCGACGGTCGACCCGACCTGGCGGTTCATGACCCTGGACGGGGACGGCAAGATCCGGATGGACTGCTCCTCGCCGAACGCGATGGCGTCCCTGATCGCCGCCCGCGCCGACTACCAGATCTCCACGGGCAACGACGCCGACGCCGACCGGCACGGCATCGTCACCCCCGACGCCGGCCTGATGAATCCCAACCACTTCCTGGCGGTGGCGATCGGGCACCTGTTCCGCACCCGCGCCAACTGGGGTCCGGCCGCCGCGGTGGGCAAGACCCTGGTCTCCTCCTCGATGATCGACCGGGTGGCCGCCGACCTGGGCCGGCCGCTGCTGGAGGTGCCGGTCGGCTTCAAGTGGTTCGTGCCCGGCCTGCTCGACGGTTCGGTCGGCTTCGGCGGTGAGGAGAGCGCCGGGGCGTCGTTCCTGCGCCGCGACGGCTCCACCTGGACCACCGACAAGGACGGCATCCTGCTCTGCCTGCTGGCCTCCGAGATCCTGGCCACGACCGGGCGCAGCCCGAGCGAGCACTGGGCGGAGCTGGCCGAGCGGTTCGGCGCGCCCGCGTACGCCCGGATCGACGCCCCGGCCACCCGGGAGCAGAAGGCCGTGCTCGCCAAGCTCTCCCCGGACCAGGTCGACGCCACCGAGCTGGCCGGTGAGCCGATCACCGCGACCCTGACCACCGCCCCCGGCAACGGCGCACCGATCGGCGGCCTGAAGGTCACCACGGAGTCCGGCTGGTTCGCCGCCCGCCCGTCCGGCACCGAGGACGTCTACAAGATCTACGCCGAGTCCTTCCAGGGCCCGGAGCACCTCCGCCGTCTCCAGCAGGAGGCCCAGGACCTGGTCACGCAGGTTCTCGGCTGAGCGGTCGGGCTTCTACCTCGAACGCGGCGGGGCCGACGCCAGAAGGCGTCGGCCCCGTTTCCGCGAGGTCAGCGAGCCAGCGGTACGCCCCCGCGCCGTTGGGGGAGCGAGCCGTGCGGGCTGCCACAGAGCCGGGCGAGCTGATCGACGACCTTGGCAGGTTCGTCGAACGGATCCAGTCCACTGACCTCGAGGGGGTCCAGGGCCGGAACGGTCACGTGCGAGATCAGCGGGTGCAGTGGCCGGTGGTCGGCCTCGCCCTGACCGAGCAGGTCCTCGTGCAGCTTCTCCCCCGGGCGTAGCCCGGTGTAGACGATCGGGACCGGAGTGGCCGACCGCTCGACCATGCGGCGGGCGAGGTCGTCGATCCGGACCGGCTCGCCCATGTCGAGCACCAGGGCCTCCCCGTCGCGGCCGATGGCGGCCGCCTGGAGGACCAGGTGCACCGCCTCCTGCACCGTCATCAGGTACCGGGTCACGTTGGGGTCGGTGACTGTCAGCGGCTGCCTCGCCTCGATCTGCCGTTGGAAGGCAGTAACCACCGAGCCCCGGCTGCTCAGGACGTTGCCGAACCGGACGCTCAGGAAGGTGCCCGGGTAGGTCGCCGCAGCGTGCGCGGTCAGCATCTCGGTGATGCGCTTTGAGTAGCCGAGCACGCTGATCGGGTCGGCGGCCTTGTCGGTGGAGATGTTGACGAAACGGGCGACGTCCCGGCACGCGTCCAGCACGCTGAGCGTTCCCCAGACGTTGGTCTTGACCGCCTCGCCCGGGTGCCGTTCCAGCAGGGTCAGGTGCTTCAGCGCGGCGGCGTGGAAGACGATCTCGGGGCGGCGTTCCCGCATGATGCGTCGGATACCTTCGTCGTCCCGCAGGTCGGCGAGGATGAGTTCGGGGCCGTCCAGCAGCGCACGTCCGGTGAGCGACATCTGGAGGCTGTGCAGGGCCGACTCGTCCCGGTCCAGCATCATCAGCTCACCGGGGTTGGCCCGCATGATCTGCCGGCACAACTCCGAGCCGATCGAGCCTCCGGCGCCGGTGACCAGAACGCGTCGACCGGTGAGCCCGTTGTCGTCCAAGGTCAGGTCGCCGACCACCTGGCGTCGGCCGAGCAGGTCGCTGATCTGGACGTCCCGCACGTCGCTGACAGTGATCCGGTGATCCACCAGATCCCGGACCGGTGGCAGGACCTTGAACGCTGCGCCGGTGCGCAGGGTCGCCTCCCGCACCTCGCGGATCAGCGTGGCGTCGGCGTTGGCCACCGCGAAGATCACTGTGGTGGCGCCGGTGCGGCGGATCACGTCGACGAGGTGCTGCCGGCCGCCCAGCACCGGGACACCGGCGATGCGGAGGTCGTGTTTGCCCGGGTCGTCGTCGAGCGCGCCGACGGGCAGGTAGCGGCCCTTCGGGTCGCTGAGCATCGCGCGCACCAGCCCCTGCCCGGCCTCGCCGAGGCCGAAGAGCAGCACCGGGGTGGCCGAGCGGGCGTCCGGTCGCATCGCACGGTCCCGTCGGTGGCGGTGCAGGAGCCGGCAGCTGAGCATCAGCAGCAGCGCCAGCGCGGCACCGATCACCGGGGTGCTGGCCGGCACCGGGCGTTCGCCAAGCGTGAGAAGGGCGACGAGGACGATCGCCGCGGTGGTGGCGGTGGTGCCGGCGAGGCCACGAACCTCCTCGACGGTGCCGAGGGGTTGACGACCGGAACGGATGCGACGCAGCGCGCTGACGCCGACGTGCAGCACGGCGGCCCCGCCGCCGAGCAGTACCGCGTTGACCGCCTGGTCGATGGTGAGAGCCAACTCGTACCTCGCCCAGCCTGCGACCGTGAACCCGCCGACCCAGCCGAGGGCGTCGGCGGCGAGGAAGACGGCGGTCCGACGACGACTCACCCTGGCCCGGCCGGTGGCTGGTGATGTCGTTGGCTCAACCCGTTGTATCTCCGGCGGCATCTACGACTCCCTGTCCTGTCCGTGGCCGGGGGTGACCCAGGGCAGGTCAGGGGGCCACACACGTCCCCTAACTGCTTAACGGATTTTGCGACACGGAATCCGGTTTTCACATTTCCATAACCGTTTGTCTGATTCAGTGTCGGGAAGCCCGACGAAAGTGCCGTTACCGGCGAGGCTCCTCGCGGCGGCCGAGCTGGCGACGCAGGCTCTCGGGAAGCAACTCGCGAAGCTGCTCCGGCAACAGGGGAAGATCCAGCAGCCCCAGCTTGAGCTGATTGCGTTCCTGGTGGCGGCGCGGATCGAGGCGGACCACCAGGCCGGCGCCGTGGCGGTAGTGCACCTCCACCGCACCCGTCGTCGACCTGTTGCGGATCACCCGCCCGTCCACCTCCACCGAGACCGGCCCGGACCCGGGCCGCAGGTCCAGCCGCACCGTCTCCTCCGGCGAGAGCACCACCGACCGGGAGATGCCGGCCATCGGAGCGCTCGGCGTCACCACCACGGCCCGCGTCGCCGGCGAGATCAGGGGTCCACCGGCGGCGTAGCTGTAGGCGGTCGACCCGGTCGGGGTGCACACGACCACCGCGTCACAGCGGTAGTAGCCGTACTGTTGCCCGTCCACGCTCAGGTTCGCGCTGACGAAGCCCTGCCCCGGATGGCGGACCAGCGCGATGTCGTTGAACGCGACGACGTCGTCGCCGCACACCGTGCAGGCCAGGCAGCTGTGTGCCTCGATGGTGTACTCCCCGGTCAGCAGTCGGGCCAGCGCCGCCGGCAGGTCCGGCGGTTCGACCTCCACGAGGAACCCCAGCTTGCCCAGGTGTACGCCGAGCACCGGCTTCGGGTCGTGGACGGCCAGCCGCAGCGCGCCCAGCATCGTGCCGTCCCCGCCGATGGCGACCAGCATGTCCGACCCGGCGGCCAGCTCCTCCTCCGGCACCCCCCGGACCGGCTCGGGCACCCGGTGCCGGTCCTGTTCGCGAACCGCCAGGACGGCGTGGTGCTCGGCGGCCCAGGCCACGATCGTGCCCACCACCGGGGACACGTCCCGGGTGGGATGGAGCACCAGCCCGAGCCGGAACCGATCCATGTTCCCAGCTCATCACAGTTTGGGCGGCCGCACGGGCCGACCCGCGACGACCGCGTACGCAAGGGCGTTTCGCCCGGTCGGTTGGTTCGTTGGGTCAGGAGCGACCAACAACATCCCAAAGGGGGCGCGCGCGATGACCTGGCCCGGGGCTGCCCTCGACCCCGGCGGGCCGACCGGTGGAACCGAGGCGCGGACGGATCGGCCAACCAGGGACGGGGCGTCGGCTGCCCACCGGGATCTCGTCGGTCGGGTGCTCCGCTGCTACCCGGTGACCGTCGTCGTGCTCGCCCCGTACGCGCTGCTCATCCTGCCGACAGCGGTCTTCTACCGGAATCCGGAGACCGGCTTCATCGTCTCCCTGGTCGGGCTCGCGGTGCTGGGCAGCGCCGCCGTGGAAACGGTCGGGCGGCTGCTCGGGCGGCCCGACCCGCGCTGGCGGGAGGGCTTCCGGCGCGCCCACGCCCGGTACCCGCGGCTCTACCCGGTGGCCATCGTGGTCACGCTGACCAGCATCACCGCCAACGTGCTCGGGGCCCACCTCGGGCGCGGCACCATCGTCAACCAGGTCGCCGGTGACCTGACCGACGGGCCACTTGCAATGGTGAGCACGCTCTTCTCGGGGTGGACAGCCCTGGGCTTCGCGTTGCTGGTGGCCAGCCACCTGAGCGGTCGGCTGTCGCGGGTGAAACTGTACGGCTGGCTGGCCGTCCTCGTCGGCGCGGAGCTCTACGTCGCCCTGCTGACGGCAGTCACCGCTCCGCTGGTCGCGCTGGCGTTCTTCATGGCTGCCACCGGAGCGCTCTGCGGCGTCTTCCGACTGCGTTACCTGGTGGTCTGTGCGGTGGTGCTCTTCCTCGCCTGGCCGGCCGTGTTCGAACACCGCAACAACATTCGGGAGGATCGCGGCGTCGCGGTGGACACCACTGTCACCGCCACGGACCGACTGCGGTTGGACAGTCAGCTCAGTGTGGTGGCGGGCTTCGACGTCCCGGTCGACCTGGGTCAGCCCGGGGTCACCGACTACCTGCGGTACGGGCTGGTGCCCCGGGTGCTGGACCCGGACCGGCCGGTGCTCTCCACCGGGCAGCGGATCAACCTGTACATCGGCGGTGGGTCGACGTCGGCCTACACCTTCCTGCTGCTGGGCAACATCTGGTTCTTCGACGGCCCGGTCGGC
Organism: Micromonospora sp. NPDC005252; assembly: GCF_042872475.1. Classification (NCBI taxonomy): domain Bacteria; kingdom Bacillati; phylum Actinomycetota; class Actinomycetes; order Micromonosporales; family Micromonosporaceae; genus Micromonospora; species Micromonospora sp. NPDC005252. The sequence goes on from NZ_JBIAKN010000004.1 coordinate 314,046, forward strand.
GTGGTCGCCGTGCACGCCTTCTGGGCCGCGGTGGCGGCAATGCTGCTGCGCTGGCGGGGGCCGCCCGGCCCGGTCCGGCTGAGCCTCTTCTGCCTGGTGCTCTTCGACCCGCTGCTCTGGTCCAACACCTACCCGGACTCCACCATCAGTTTTCTGCAGCACGTGGTGGCGGCGCTGCCGGTCTTCGTCCTCCTGGGGCTCACCCGCCGCCCCCTGCACGGGGCCCGCAAGAACGCGGGCACCGGCCGACTGCCCACCGCCCGCGGCGCGATCCGGTGACCGTACGGGTGGGCCGGCACGCGGTCGGCCGGCACGCCGTCGGCCGGGCCGACGCTCCGGACGGTCCACGCACCGGTCGCCGGGCGCTGCTCGCGCTGGTCGTCGGCGGGCTCTCCAGCGGCGGCAACCTGCTGCTGGCGATCACCGTGACCCGACTGGAGTCGGTCGGCGGGCTGGGTCAGTTCGCCCTGGCCTTCTCGTTCTACATCGTCGGCTCCGGGTTGGTGCGGAGCACAGTGACCGACACCGTGCTGGCCACCGGGATCGGGGTCGCGCCGGCCGCCCGGCGGGCGATCCTGCTCGGCCTCGTCGGTGGCTCCCTGGTCGGCGCGGCCGGCGTGGCGTACGGCTCGACCTACCTGCTGTTCGCGGGCCTCGCCCTGCCCGGGTTGGTCCTCTACGACTACACCAAGGCGGTCGCCGTCGGCATCGGCGCTCCCTCGGCGGCGATGGCCCAGGAGATCGCCTGGGCGGTGCTCACCGGGTGTGCCGCGCTGGCCGGCCTGCTCCGGGTGATCGACGCGCCGTACGTCTTCGCCCTGTGGGCCGTCGGCGGCGCTCTGATCGGCGTGGTCGTGTCGGCCCGGCGCCGGTACGCGCTGGTGCCCGGCTGGCGGGTCGGCCGCGCCGAGAGCCGCGTCGCGGCGGGGTTCGGTGCGCAGTTCCTGCTGACCACCGGGTCGGCGCAGCTGGCGCTGACCGCTGTGGCGTTGGTCGCCGGCACGGCGGTGGTCGGCGCGTTGAGCGCCGGGCGCACGCTGCTGGGGCCGGTCAACCTGGTGCTGTCGACCGCGGCCACGCTGATCCTGCCGCAGTTGGCCCGCACCCGGGCCGAGTCCCGCGCGGTGCGGACTCGGGCGGCTGTCCGGCTCGCGCTGCTCGTGGCCGCCGCCGTTCTGCCGTTGACCATCGTGGTCGCCCTCTTGCCGGACGCGGTCGGGAAGGAACTGCTCGGCGCCAACTGGACCGTCGCCCGGAGCCTGCTGGTACTGCTCGCGCTGGAGAGCCTGCTCGCCGTGCCGGCCACGATCGGCTTCGCCGGGCTGCGGATCGAGCGGGCGAGCCGGCGGGCGATAGTGCTCGGCATCCTGCTCGGCGGGCTCCGTGTGCCGGCGGTCGTCGCCGGGGCGGTCCTGTTCGGCGCGCCCGGGGCGGCCGGCGCGCTTGTCGTGCTGGCCCTGCTCAGCGCGGTGGCCTGGGGCGGCAGCTATCTCCTGCTGCTGTCCGACCGGGCGGTGGAGCGCCCACCGGTCGTCCAACCGGTCTGACCGCCGGACCCGCGCCGACGGGGTCGGCGCGGGTCGGGTGACGGGTCGGGTGGCGGGTCAGGCGATGGTGGCCAGGGCGGCGCGGACGCGCTCCACCACGGCCTTGACCGCCGGTTCGGCCAGATCGGCGTACGTGGGCAGGTTGATGCCGCGCCGACTCAGGTCCTCGGTCACCGGACAGTCCGCGCCCGGATCACGATGCGCGGGTAGGTCCGGGATCGGCACGAAGAACGGGCGGGTCTCCACGCCGAGCCGGGCGAGCGCCCGGGCCAGCGCGTCCCGGGACGTCGCGTCCTCCTCGGCCCCCACGAGGAAGGCCGCCATCCAGGGCGCCCGGCGAACTCCGGCGGCCACCGGCTGCGCCGACAGCGCCGGCTCGTCGGCCAACTGCTCCTCGTAGCCGGCGATCACCCGGTCCCGAAGGGCGATGATCTCGTCGGCCCGCTCCAGTTGGGCGCAGAGCACCGCGGCGCACAGGTTCGTCATCCGGTAGTTGTAGCCCAGCACCGGGAAGTAGTACCGCCGGTGCGGATCCATGCCCTGGTTACGCAGCAGGCGCATCCGGTCGGCCAGGGCCGCGTCGGAGGTGGTCACGCAGCCGCCCTCGCCGGAGGTGAGCACCTTGTTGCCGAAGAACGAGAACGTTGTGACGTCGGCGAGCGATCCGGTGGGCCGCCCGTCGAGGGTGGCGCCGAACGACTCGGCCGCGTCGGCGACCAGGAGCAGACCGTGCCGGTCGCAGAGCTGGCGCAGCGCGGTGTAGTCGGCCGGGTGCCCGTACAGGTCGACGGCGATGACCGCCCGGGTATGCGGGCCGATCGCGGCGCGTACCCCGGCGGGGTCGACACACCAGCTCTCCGGTAGGACGTCCACACAGATGGCGCGCGCGCCGCAGTACGCGACGGCGTTGGCCGTCGCCACGTAGGTCAGCGCAGGCACGATCACCTCGTCCCCCGGCCCGATGCCGGCCGCCGCGAGGACCAGGTGCAGCGCGACAGTGCCGTTGCTGGTCGTCACGGCGGTGTCGGCGGCGCAGCGACGGGCGAAACGCTCCTCGAAGTCACGCAGGTACGGGCCCTGTGAGGAGATCCACCCGCTCCGCAGCGCGTCGAGGACGTACCGCTCCTCCAACGTGGAGAGGCTCGGTCGGGCCACCGGATAGGTGTCCTCCGCGATGCTCATGTTCCAACCTCTCCGCTGTCGACGGCGTCGTTCGCGGCCTCGGCGACGAACGGGGACCGTGGCACCGGACCCGATCCGCCCCGCGCGGCCCAGCTCAGGACGTCCAGGTAGTCGCGCCCGGTGGCCGCCCAGGTACGCCCGGCCAGCCGGTCGTTCGCCCGCCGCGAGGCGGCGGCGTAACGTTCCCGCTCGCCCAGCAGGTGCCGCACCGCGGCGGCCAGGGACAGTGGATCCCGCGCCCGGAAGACCGCCGCCTCGGCGCGATTGAACTCCAGCTGGTCGAGCAGCGGCTCGACGTCGGCGCAGGCGACCGGGAGACCCCAGGTGAACGCCTCCAGCAGCGCGCCGCTGGCCGCCTCCCAGAGCGAGGGTACGACCACCGCGTCCGCTCGGGCGTAGATGGCGTTCAGCTCGTCCAGGCTGACGTAGCCGGGGAAGGACACCCGGCCGCGCAGGTCGGGTTGCGCGGCGCGGGCGAGCAACCGGCTCGCCTCGGGCTCGACCAGCGGCCCCGGACAGATCAGGCGGCACTCCGGCAGCAGCGCCATCGCCTCCAGCAGGGTCGCGTGGTTCTTGTGCTCCGCGGTGGACGACGGATAGACCAGCAGCCCCGGTTCGGGCCGCACGTGCGCCTGCTCCGGTGCGGGTTGGAACGCCGGGGTGGGGATGAGCACGGTCCGCTCCGCGGCCTCCGGGAAGAGGCGCAGGGTCTCCCGGTACGGATGGGGCCAGGTCACCACGATCGCCGCCGCGTGGGCCACATTCTCCCGGATCACCGCCGCGAAGCCGGGGGCGTGGAACTCGGCCCCCAGGTGGCGCAGGTCGTGCAGGACGACGACCGATCTGGTCGACCCGATCGGCGCACAGTGGAACGGGAACAGGGTGACGTCGACGTCGGTGTGCCGCATGACGGACCGTTGCCGGATGGCGTTGACGGCCGTGCGGACCGTACGGGAGTTGCGCACGGCCCGCGGCGTCCACCGGCGCAGCAGTTGGCCGGTGGGGTTGTCGGAACGGAGCGGCTGCGCCACCTCGGTCCAGCCGATCCGCGCGTCGGGCACCTGGTCCCGCCACTCGGCCAGCGTGCCCCGCAGGATGTTCACCCGCAGGTCGCAGGAGTCGTCGGCGGCCATACCGGTCAGCAGGCCGTAGGTGAAGGCTTCGAGCCCCGCGGCGTGACCGGGGCGGATGGGTGCGGCGTCGACCGCGACCCTCACCGGTCCACCCGGATCAGTCGGCCCATCCGCTCGTCCTCGAGGAGCTGCCGGTCGGCGTCGACCATGACCCGGACCAGGTCGCTGAAGAGCGTCTTCGGGGCCCAGCCCAGCTTGCGTCGGGCCTTCGAGTAGTCGCCGATGAGGGCGTCGACCTCCGCCGGGCGGAAGTAGGCGGGGTCCAGCTCTACGTACCGCTGCCAGTCCAACCCGACCCGGTCGAACGCGGCCTCGACGAACTCGCGCACTGTGTGGCCCTCGCCGGTGGCGACCACGTAGTCGTCCGGGGTGTCCTGCTGGAGGGCGAGCCACATCGCCTCGACGTACTCCGGTGCGTAGCCCCAGTCCCGAACGGCGTCCAGGTTGCCCAGGTAGAGCTTGTCCTGGATGCCGGCCTCGATCCGCGCCACCGCACGAGTGATCTTGCGGGTCACGAAGTTCTCGCCCCGGCGTGGGCTCTCGTGGTTGAACAGGATGCCGTTGGCGCAGAACATGTTCCAGGACTCGCGGTAGTTCACCGCCGACCAGTAGGCGTACGCCTTCGCGCACGCGTACGGGCTGCGCGGGTGGAACGGGGTTTCCTCGCGTTGCGGCGGCGGGCTCGAGCCGAACATCTCCGACGAGGACGCCTGATAGAACCGGCAACCGACGTCGGCGGAGCGGGCCGCCTCCATCATGCGCAGAGCCCCGAGCCCGGTGACGTCCGCCGTGTACCCGGGGATGTCGAAGGAGACCCGGACGTGGCTCTGCGCGCCCAGGTTGTAGATCTCGTGGGGGCGGATGTCGCGGATCAGCGCGGTCAGCGAGGCGGGATCGGAGAGGTCGCTGTAGTGGAGGAAGAGTCGGGCGTCACCGCTGCGCGGATGGACGTCCACGTGGTCGATCCGCTCGGTGTTGAAAGAGGACGACCGCCGTTTGATGCCGTGCACCGTGTATCCCTTGTCGAGCAGGAACTCCGACAGGTAACTGCCGTCCTGACCGGTGATGCCGGATATGAGTGCCGTTCGTGACATGAAGTCCCTCTCCTGCTGGGCCGGTTTTCCCCGCCGAATCCTTATATCGCTCTCGGAGTCGGCACTCCTGCGGTTTCATGTAACTGGCGGAATTTATTCTTTGCGGCCCCTGCGCAGCCCAGTCGCGGCAGCTCAGTTCGGAGGAGGGCTCAGTCACGGATCGAGCATCCGATCGTTAGGCGAATCGATCCTGTGGCACGAGCGAGGAGCGAGGATGGCCGGCGATCCCACCCCCGCGGCGGACACCCGAGAAAGGCCGGCGACTGTCGACGAGAGCAAATTCCACGTCCTGGTGACCGCCGGCTATTTCGCTCCCGGTTGGCGGGCTGGAGGGCCCGTCCGGTCCATTTCCGAGGTGCTCGCCCTGGCCAGTGACGACATTGAGACGTCAATGCTGACCCGTGACCGCGACCTCGGTTGCCGCGACCCCTATCCGGGGCTCTCCGGTCGCTGGGCCCGGGTCGGCCGGACGAACGTCTTCTATCTCGGCGTACGTCGGCCGGGGCACTGGCGGTCGCTCTGGCGCTCGCTACGCGTCGGCCGGTACGACCTGCTGTACGTCAACAGCGTCTGGTCGACCTTCTCCATCCTGCCGATGGCCGCGGCCCGGCTCGGTCTGCTGCGGGTGGGCCGCATCCTGGTCGCCCCCCGGGGTGAGTTCGGCGCGGCGGCGCTCCAGGTGCACCGACTCCGTAAGCGGATCTTCCTGACCGCCTGGCGGCGGATGCTGCTCGACCCTCGGGTGCTGTGGCACGCCACCACGCCGGTCGAGGCCAACGACATCCAGCGGGTGCTGCCCCGGGCGCGGATCGGTGTCGTCGCGGTCAGCCGGGGCCCCGAGCCGGACGAGTCGCCGGTCGCGACACCCGCGACCCACCACGCGCGGCTGGTCTTCATCGGGCGGATCTCGCCCATGAAGAACCTCGACCTGGTGCTGGCCTCGCTCGCCTTCGTGCCGGTGCCGGTGCCGGTGCGGCTGGACATCTACGGCCCGGTGGAGGACCAGGCGTACTGGCGACGCTGCCGGGAGCACCTGGCCGAGCTGCCCGAGTCGGTCACCGTCAGTTATCGGGGTGAGCTGCCACCCGAGCAGGTCCGCGCGACCTTCTTCCGCTACGACGCGTTCGTCATGCCGACCCGGGGGGAGAACTACGGCAACGCCATCGCAGAGAGCCTCTCCGCGTGCTGCCCGGTGCTCTGCTCCGACCGGACACCCTGGACGGCGGTGCTGCGCGACGGCGGCGGGCTGGTCCTCACCGAGCTGACCGCGGCGGCGTTGGGTGCCCTCGTCACCCAGGTGGCGACCGCCACCCCCGAGCAGCGGCACGCGGCCCGGGTCGAGGCGGGAGAGGCCTACCGCCGTTGGCGGGCGAGCCGGGCGCCGATCAGCGTCCTCGACCAGGCGTGGCGGGTGATCCGCGACCCTGCGTACCGGGTGCCGCCGCAGGGGCGGACCCCGTGAGCCGTACCCGGCCCTGCCTTCCACGACCCGCACATCTGCCACCAGGAGGCGTCAAGTGACCCGCGTGATGACCGTCGTCGGAACCAGGCCGGAGATCATCCGACTGGCCCGGGTGATCGACGCGCTCGATCGGACCGTGGACCACACGTTGGTGCACACGGGACAGAACTGGGACCCGTCCCTCTCCGACGTCTTCTTCAGCGAGCTGGGGGTCCGAGCGCCGAATCTCTTCCTGCGCGCCGACACCCAATCGCTCGGCAGCCTCCTCGGCGCCGTCCTGGTCGGCACCGAGAAGGCGATCGCCGAGCTGCGCCCGGACGCGTTGCTGGTGCTCGGTGACACCAACAGCGCGATCTCGGCGCTGATGGCCCGGCGGATGAACGTGCCGGTGTACCACATGGAGGCCGGCAACCGCTGCTTCGACCTGAACGTGCCGGAGGAGACCAACCGGTGCATGGTCGACCACATCGCCGACTTCAACCTGGTCTACTCGGAACACGCTCGACGCAACCTGCTCGCCGAGGGGCTGCATCCGCGCCGCATCCTGCACACCGGCTCACCCATGCGCGAGGTGCTCGACCACTACCGACGGCAGATCGAGCGGTCCACCGTGCTGGCCCAACTCGAACTCGAACCGGGCGGCTACTTCGTCGTCAGCGCCCACCGGCAGGAGAACGTCGACCACCCGGACCGGCTCCGTCGGCTGCTGGAGTGCCTGCGGGTGGTCCGCGACGAGTGGCGGCTGCCGCTGCTGGTCTCCACGCATCCGCGTACCCGCAAACGGCTTGAGGCGCTGGCGGGCGACGGCCTGCACCTCGACGGCGTGGCCTTCCACGAGCCGTTCGGCTTCTTCGACTACGTGACCCTGCAACGGCATGCCCGATGCACCCTCTCCGACAGCGGCACGGTCAGCGAGGAGGCCGCGATTCTCGGGTTCCCGGCGGTGACCCTGCGCGAGTCCATCGAGCGTCCGGAGGCAATGGACAGCGGGGCGATCGTGATGACCGGCCTGGAGCCCGACGGGGTCGTCGAGGCCATCCGGGTGGTGGTGGCGCAGGTGGCCGAGGGTTCGGTCGCCTGTCCGCTCGACTACCAGGTCCCCGACACGTCACGCCGGGTGGTCGACTTCATCCTGTCGACGGTGCGCCGCCATCACGACTGGGCGGGCATCCGCCGCTGAGCCGGCCGCCGGCCGGGCCGGCACACCCGTCACCACGACACCCGGGGGGACATCGCGCGTCACGCAGGCGCCGGCGCCCACTGTGGCGTCCCGGCCGACGGTCAGCTTCGGCAGGATCGCGGCGGTGGTGCCCACCAGGACGCCGTCCCCCAGCCGGCAGTACCCGGAGACCGCGGCGAGCGGATTGACCGAGACGTAGTCGCCGAGCACACTGTCGTGCCCAACCGTGCAGTTCTGGTTGAGGTGCACATGCCGCCCCAGCAGCACGTTCGTGGTCACCCGGGCGCCACCGGCGACGAACAACCCCTGCTGGTGGACGCAGTCGGGGCCGATCTCGGCGGCCGGATGCACCACTGTGGCCGCCGGCAGGCCGTACCGGGCGATGGTCTGGTCGGTCTCGCGACGCAACCTCGGATGCCCGACACCGAGCACCACGTGGGTGCTGGCGGGTTGGGCGGCCAGCCACCGGGTCGGGCCGAGGAAGGCGACGCCGAGGCGGTGTACCGCCTCGACATTGGACTCGGTGGGGTAGTCGTCGACGAAGCCCAGCATCCGCCACGGCGGTGCATCCTTCGCAATGGTGTTCAACAGCCGAATTACCCCATATGCCTCACGGCCCATGCCGCCCGCGCCTACGATCACTACGTCGGTCGTCAACCGCGGCTCCCTCGGCTACGGAGAACGCTGGCCGCTCTCCGTAATCTGAACCGGTTACCGGTGCCGATGGTGACGGGCGAGTGCCGGCGCTCCCGTCAATCCTCGCGTGTGCCAGGCACTGGCGTGCCCGCGCCGACGCCGGGACAGCAGTCTGGAAGGTGAGCCGAAGGTGAATGAGTTGGCAGGAACGCGTCTCCCCGACCGAGCCGAGACACCACAGAGGACGGCGCGATCCACGACCGCGCCCGGGTACCGGGTGCTCGCCACCGCTCGCGTGTTCGAGCCAGGCTTTCGCGGCGGCGGGCCGATCCGCTCCCTGCGGTTCATCCTCGACACCCTGCCGGACGACCTCGACGTCACACTGGTCACCGGGGACCGGGACCTCTGCTCGTCCGCACCCTACCCGGGCCTGTCCGGTCGACTGGTGCGGCGCGACGACCGCTGCGCCGTCTTCTACCTCGGCCCGTTCGCGCTGCGGCATTGGGTCCGACTCGCGCGGCACGTCCGGTCCCGCCCGGTCGATCTGATCTACGTCAACAGCCTCTGGTCGCTCTTCTCGGTGCTGCCGATCCTGGCGGTGGCGCTGCGACTGGTACGCGTCCGCGCCATCATGCTGGCCCCGCGCGGCGAGCTCTCTCCCGGCGCGCTCGCCATCAAGTCGCGCAAGAAGCGACTCTTCCTGGCGGTCTGGGCCCCGCTGCTGCGTCGGCTCGACGTGCGCTGGCAGGCGTGCAGCTGGCTGGAGGAGAAGCAGATCCGCGCCGCCATGCCCTGGGCGCAGATCATGGTGAATGGCAACGAGTGCCCCATCCCGGAGCTGCCGGCGCCCCGGGCCGTAGCCCACGACGGGCCGCTGCGGTTGGTGTTCGTCGGCCGGATCTCCCCGATGAAGAACCTCACCAGGGCGTTGGAGGCGGTCGCCGGCGCCACGCACCCGCTGGAGTTCGACATCTACGGTCCGCGGGAGGACGAGCAGTACTGGGCGGGCTGCCGGCGCCTCATCGACGCGATGCCCGACCACGTCCGGGTCCGCTACCTCGGGGAACTCGAGGCGGACGAGGTGATGGCGACCTTCAGCCGATACGACGCCTTCCTCTTCCCCACGCTGGGCGAGAACTACGGGCACGTCATCCTGGAGAGCCTGGCGTCCGGCTGCCCGGTGGTCTGCTCCGACGCGACGCCGTTCAGCGAGTTGATCGCCGACGGCGGGGGAGCGGTGGTCCGGCCGGCAACCGCGGCCGCGCTGAGCGAGACCCTCGACCGGCTGGCCGACCGCTCGGCCGGGGAGCGCGCCGAGGCGAAGGAGACCGCGGGCCGGCGGTACCAGCTCTGGCGACAGCAGCTCCGGGAACTCAACGTGCTGGACCACGCCCGGCGATTCTGCGCCTGACCCGGCTCGCCGTCACTCGGGCTGGAGCTACCTCGTTGCAATGGTGGGGCCCGCGTGGGTGGGTCCGTCGTCCGCCACCCCGGTAGGCCCGATGAGCGAGGACAGCACGTGCCCAGTCGCGTTCGTACGATGGTCCGACGAGTCCGGGACCACCTGGCCGCCACCCGTGACCCCGAGGCGTTCGCGCGGTCCCTGGGGGTGAAGCTGACCGGACGGGTCAGGTTCTACGGCGTCAGCCGGGCGATGTTCGGCTCGGAGCCGTGGCTGATCACCATCGGGAACAACGTCTACATCACCTCCGAGGTGCAGTTCGTCACGCACGACGGCGGCACCCTGATCCTGCGCAAGGACCATCCCGACCTGGACTGGACCGCCCCGATCACGATCGGCGACGACGTCTACATCGGGATGCGGTCGATGATCCTGGCCGGCGTCACCATCGGAAACCGGTGCGTCATCGGGGCGGGCTCGGTCGTCACGCGCGACATCCCGGACAACACGGTGGCGGCCGGTGTCCCGGCGCGACCGCTGCGGACCACCGACGAGTACCTCGAACGGTTGCAGGCCAAGTCGCTTGGCATCGGGCACCTTCCCGTCCCGGAGAAGCACGAGGCGATGAAGAGGATCTACGGGGTCACCACCGTCTGACCCCGCCCGCCGGCCGCGACCGACAGCTCAGGCCCGCCGGTACGCGACCCGTGGTGGCGGCAGTTGGTGGACGCCGGCGATGGTGATCGCCCCCAACGCGCCGGTCGTCCCGGTCACCTCGTAACCGAACCGGTCCCCGGTCATCGCCGCCGAACTGGTGCCGAGGTTGAGGGTGGTGACGGCGCCGGCGCTGCTGGCCCGCAACGTGGGCGGGGTGACACCTCTCGTCTGCCACACGTGCCCGTACCAGTGCCAGCCCGCCGGCAGCACCACGGGGACACTCAACACCGACTCCTTGACCCCGACGGATGTCACGGCGACGCTGCCGAAGTCGGCGATCGGGCCGAGGACGGCGGGACGTCCGGTCGCCGGATCGTGCGCGTACACGCCGTGCCGCATGGTCCCGGTTCCCGTCGCGGTGACCTCGACGCACACCCGGTCGACCGGGGTGGGCTCCGCCAGGTACATCGGGTGCAGCAGCAGCGACTGGTAGCTGCCGGTGTAGGTGACGGGCTCGGTCGGGCCGGCGAGGACGAGGAAGTAGCTACCGCGCGGGCCGGTCACCCCGGGGAGCGGCCCCACCGACGCCGGGTCGGGTTCCGCGCGCCACATCCCGTACCCGGTGGGGACCGGCATGCTGTACGAGATCCCGCCGACGGCGACCCGGTCCGGCACGGTGAGGTTCGTCGGGCCGGCCGGGACCAGCAGCCGGTGGAACAGCTGCGGAGCCGCCATCTGGGCTTGGGCGACCGCCTCGACCCGTTCGATCATCACGAAGTCGTCTGTGGAGTCCGACACGACGATCTCGGTGGCCGCCGAGGGCGGCGCCAGGTAGCGCCGGTAGGCGGTACCGGTCACGGATTCGCCGGCCTCCATGGTGCGACCCCACACCAACTGCGGATAGTTCTTCTTCAGGCTGGAGGTGATGAACCAGCCCTTGGCCGTGGTGTAGCGGGCCCGGATCTCGGGCACGCCGTCGGCGACCGGCAGCAACCCGACGGCGATGCCCCACTGCTGGACCTGGCCGCTGTTCACCACCCACTGGGTCATGCTGCTCGCCGGAATCAGCCGGTTCGTCAGGGTCGCCGGGGTGAAGTCGGTGAGAGCCGCGAGCGTGTCGATGTTCGCCCACACCGACCAGTTCAGGCCGCCGGCCGTGCCGACGTTCGGCATGAACTGCCGGCGGCTACCGCCGGCCACCGGGGTCAACGGACCGCACTGGGTCACTCCGGCGTTCAGGGTGAACCGCTCCAGCGCGGCTACCGTCTGCCCGACCAGCAGGCCGCCCTGCGACCAGCGGTAGACGTTCGAGATGCGGCACAGGGACGGGATCCGCGACAGGATCGTGGCGATGGGTGTGCCGATGTTCGCCCTGGCTGTGTCGATCATCCCCCGGTAGGACGGGATCAGGTAGGACTCCCGGATCGTCAGCTCCTGCCCGGTGGACCGGCCGTCCGGCACCGGTCGTCCGTCCAGCTCGACAGCCACCGTGTGGGAGTGGGTGGCCGGGCGGATCTGCACGTCGGGCGTCAGACCCGTGATCGGCACGGTGGCCGTGTGGGTCGCCCCCGACAGGTGGGTGAGCGGCGCGGCCGGCTTGACCCGGGCGCCCTGCGCGATGCCGTCGACGATCGTGTACGGGTTGCCGAAGAGCAGGCTGTTCGCGTTGGTGATGGCCAGCAGGGTGAAGGTGCGTGTTCCGTCGGTCCACTGCGAGCCGACGTCGACTGTCGTCTTGCCGTGGTTGGTGACGACGATCTGGTTGCCGACGTTGTAGCCGTGGTTGCCGCCGACGTACGACCAGCCGGTGTTGATCGGGCAGTTGTCGTCGGCGGTGTCATGGATCTTCGTCCCGACGGCGGACATCACCGGCCACACCTGGGCGTCGGTAGCGGTCGAGGGCACCAGGGTGACCTGGGGGAGACCGGCGTGCCACATGCCGACCATCGCCTCGGCGTACGCCAGGTTGGCGGGCATGACCAGGTCACGGGTGCTGTCGAAGCGCGACCGGACGGACATCAGGGCATTGGACCGGTAGACGATCAGCTCGGGCATGTCGGCACCTCCACCGCGAACACGCTGACGACGAACCTCACTGTGCGCCTTCGGAGCGGAGTTGCCCCTTTTCGGTCAGCACCCGGACAGAGTGAATTTTTCGCCGTCGCCGTCACGCCGGCGGTGTTCAGTCGATGAACAGGTGTTCTGGCGTAAACGGGGGTTTTTATGCGCATTTTAATCACCGGCGGAGCCGGTTTCATCGGGTCCAACCTGGCCCGCGCCGCGATGGTCGAGCCCACCATCCGTGGGGTCACCGTTCTCGACGATTTCTCGGTCGGGCTACGGACCAACCTCGACGGGCTGGACGTCGAGCTGATCGAGGGCTCAATCCTGGACCCGGCCGCCCTGGACGCCGCGATGACAGGCTGCGAGGCGGTGGTCCACCTGGCCGCGCTGCCCAGTGTCCCCCGCTCGCTGAGCGACCCGTTGGCCTCCCACCACGCGAACGCGACCGGCACCCTGATGGTGGTGGAGGCGGCCCGGCGACACCGGGTCGGGCACGTCCTCGTCGCGTCGTCCTCGTCGGTGTACGGCATGAACCCGGCGCTGCCCAAGACCGAGCTGACCTGGACCCGCCCGATGAGCCCGTACGCGGCCAGCAAGCTCGCCACCGAGGCGTACGCCCTGGCCCACCAGGCGTCGTTCGGGCTGCCGACGTTGGCCTTCCGCTTCTTCAACGTGTTCGGCCCGGGGCAGCGCCACGACCACGCGTACGCGGCCGTGATCCCCCGTTTCGTGCACGCCGCGCTGCGCGAGGAACCCGCCGTGGTGCACGGCGACGGGACGCAGTCGCGCGACTTCACCTACGTCGGCACGGTCTGCGACGTCATCGTCGACGCGCTCCGCCGCCGGGTACACCACCCGCACCCGGTCAACCTCGCCTTCGGCGCCCGGGCCAGCCTGTTGCGGGTCCTCGACGAGCTTGAGTGGTTGTGCGGCAGGCCGATCGCCCGCGAGTACGCGCCGCCGCGAACCGGCGACGTGGCGCACTCCCTGGCCGACAACGCCACGCTGCGGCAGCTGTTCCCGGACGTCGCACCGGTCGCCCGTTCGGAGGGCCTGCGCGCGACCGTGGAGTGGATGGCCGGTCGGTTGGACGCCGAGCGTGCCGTAGCCGCCGCACCTCGGTGACCCGGGCAGCGAGTCGGGCCGTACCGGAGTCGGTGGTCCCGGCGGCGGCGGCGGTCGCGACTGCCGCGCCCGGCGCGCCGACCTCGGCGGCGTCGAAGGATCGGGACCGCACGGTCACCGTGGGCATCGCCGCCGCGATGGTGGCGAAGGGTATCGGCCTGGCCGCCCCCCTGGTCATCACCCCGGCCTGCTTCCGGTTTCTCGGCGACCAGCGGTACGGCCTGTGGATGGCGGTCACCGCCCTCACCGGGATGGCGTGGTTCGCCGATCTGGGGCTGGGCAACGGGCTGCTCACCCGGCTCAGTCACCTGGCCGACGACCCCCGGCAACAGGCCCGGGAGGTCTCCAGCGCGTTCGCCACCCTCGGCGTGGTCGCGGTGGCGCTGCTGGTGGGTCTCGTGCTGGTGGTCCCCGCGGTGCCCTGGGCCGGGCTGTTCAACGTCAGTGACCCGGGTGTCGCCGCGGAGGCGTCCGCCCTGGTCCTGCTCTGCTTCGGCGCCTTCGTGGTCAACATTCCGCTCTCACTGATCCAGCGGATCCAGTACGCCCGCGGCCAGGTGGTACAGAGCAACATCTGGCAGTCGGCCGGGGCGCTGGCGGCCATGGTGGCCGTGCTCGGCACCATCGCCGCCGGGTGGGAACCACTGGCGGTGATCGCCTGCGCGGTGCTGGCCGTGCCGGTGACCAACCTGCTCAACTGCGTGACCTACTTCTGGTTCCAGGATCGCGGGCCGCGGCCCGGCCCGAAACTCGTGCACCGGGCCACCGCCGTCGGTCTGCTCCGGCTGGGTCTGCGGTTCTTCGCACTCACCACGATGTCGGCGATCGCGCTGAACGTGGACAGCCCGCTGGTCGCTAACGTCCTCGGGCCCACCACGGCGGCGCACTACGCGGTGGTGGGAAAGCTGTTCGGCGCCCTGTCGATCTTCGTGGGGCTGGTCGGCATGACGGTCTGGCCGGTCAACGGCGCGGCTCTGGCCCGGGGCGAGGTGGCCTGGGTGCGTCGCAACACGCAACGCATGGTGCTGCTCTACGGCGTGATCGTGGGGACGATCGGGGTCGTGCTGGTCGGCTACGGACACCGGCTGATCGACCTCTGGGTGGGCGGCATCGATCGCGCCGAAATCCCGGTCAGCGTCCTGATCGGGCTGGCGAGCTGGTCCCTTTTGATCGCGGTCACCTCCCCGCTGATCCTGGTGCAGAACAGCATCGGGCTGCTCCGGCCACAGTTCGTCGGCTGGGCCACGTTCCTGCTGCTGGCCACCGCTCTCAAGGTCTGGGCACTGCGGGAGTTCGGGCTCGCCGGTCTGCCGGTGGCGGCCTGCCTCGCCTACGTGCTCACCATGTGGCCGGCCGCGCTGGTGGGGTACCGCCGGGCGCTGCGCAGGGGAGAGCCGACGTGACCGGGGAGTGCCGGGTGCTGCGGGTCGTCGGTGAGCTGAACTTCGGCGGCACCGAGATGCGGACCGCCGAACTGCTGCCCCGGCTCTCCGCCGCCGGCGTCCAGGTGCACCTGGTGACGCTCAGCGACCGGATCGGTCCCGGCCCGCTGGCCGGCGTGGTCGGCCGGCACGGCGGCTCGGTCACCCCGATCCCGCTCGACCTCCGCTTCGCCGCCCGCTTCCTGGGCCTGCTGCGGCGGCTGCGACCGGACGTGGTGCACGTCGACTGCGCCAACTTCTCCGGGGTGCTGCTCGCGCTCGCCGCCCTGTGCGGTGTGCGTGGCCGCGTCGCCCACTTCCGGGGGGACGACAACCAGCACCGCAACCTGCGCCGACGCGTCTACCGCTGGATCTGTGGACGGTTGCTGCGGATCTCCGCCACCGACATCCTCGGCGTCTCGCCCAGCTCGCTCACCTTCGCCTACGATCCGCGCTGGCGCGACGACCCCCGCTGTCAGGTGGTCCTCAACGGACTCGACCTGGACCGGCTCCGCCTACCCAGCCCGGACGACCTACGCGAGTTGATCGGCGCGCGCCCGGCCGAGCTGGTCTGCGTCAGCGTCGGCCGGGCCTCGCCGGAGAAGCGGCGCTGGCTCCTGCCGCCGATCCTCGCCGAGCTGCGGGCCCGGGGAGTGGAGGCGCACGCCGTCCTCGTCGGGCCGGGCGACGACGCCGACGACGAGCGCGTCCGGGTGGCCGCGGCCGCCGCCGGTCTCGCCGACCGGGTGCACCTGCTGGGCCCGCGTGACGACGTGGGCGGGCTGTTGAGCCAGGCCGACGTGGTGATCCACCCGTCCTGCCTGGAAGGGCTGCCCGGGGGCGTGCTGGAGCCCGTCGCGTTGGGCGTCGGGACGGTGGCCGCCGACCTGCCGGGGGTGCGTTTCATCGACGAGCACCTGCCCGGCGTGACCATCGTCGACACCGATGCCGCGCCGCGGCGGTGGGCGAGCGCGGTGTGCGCGGCGGCGGCGTACACCGAGCAGACCTCGGCCTCGGCGGCGGCGGACCGGTTCGCGCGCAGCGTCTTCGCCATCGACACGGCGGCCGCCACCCACCTGACGATCTACCGACGGTGGGCGTCGGCCCGCCCGCACCGCCCGGTGCGACCCCGACCGCCAGCCTTCTCGACACGAGGAGAGAGATGAACGACCAGACGACCGTGATCGGCCGGCAACCACTTCTGGACGCGGGATCGACCGGGCGGGCCGGCCGGCCGCGTCCCCTGCTGGTGGGCGCGTACGCCTTCCCACACGGGGACGCCACCTCGAACCGACTGTTGCAACTCGCCCGGTCCGCCGCGCCCGACGGCACGCAGACGCTTGTCGTCAACGACTGGCCCTGCGAGGTGGCTGTCCCGGCCGGGCAGTCCGGCGTGGCCGGCATCGACCTGGTCACCCTGCGGATCCGGGGTCGGCACCACCTCACCCGCGCGTCGGCCCGGCTGGCCCGACCGCTGCGGGTGCTGCGGGCGGTCCGCCGGGCCGGCGTGGGGCGCGGCGAGGTGAGCGTCGTGCTGTTGCCGATGGCCCTGCTGACCCTCGGCAACTGGGCGACCCTGCGCCTCGTGCTGCGCTGCCCGGTGGTGGTGGACGCCAGCGAGCGCCACGACCGACACCAGTTCCGCCGCGGCTGGCTCACCCCGTACTTCGTCCGGCACCGCTGGTCGACGTTCCTGGCGACCCGGCTCGTCGACCGGGCCACTGCGGTCTCCACCACGCTGGCCGACTACCTGACGGGCCACGGCCTGGACGTGCTGGTGGTGCCGCCGCAGGTGGACTGCGACGAGTTCCGGGCGCCGCAACCACCAGCGATCAGCGACGGCCTGCGCCTGCTCTACGCCGGCGCTCCCGGGCGCAAGGACATGCTCGACGTGATCCTGCGGGGGATCAGCCGGCTCGCCCCGGAGCACCAGCGTCGGGTCAGCCTCACCATCGCCGGGGTCAGCGCCGCGGACGCCGCCGCCCACTCGGACCTGGACGTCGGGGTGCTGGACGCGGTCTCGGCCGACGTGCGGTTCCTCGGTCGCGTCCCGCGCGAGACCGTGCTGACCCTGCTGTCGGAGTCGCACTTCTCGATGCTGGTCCGCCCCTCCGGCGGTTACGCCGCCAACGGATTTCCGTCCAAGGTGCCGGAGAGTCTCGCCGCCGGATGCCCGGTGCTGCTCAACCACACCAGTGACCTGGCCGCCTACGTGCACGACGGGGTCGAGGGGTTGGTGCTCGACGGCAACGGCCCGGACGATATCCGGTCGGCGATCGAGCGGGCGCTGCGGCTGCGGGACGAGGAGTGGACGGCGATGAGCGCGGCGGCCCGGTCGCGGGCCCGCGAGTCGTTCGACTACCGGGCCTGGCGGGACCGGGTGAGCGCCTTCGTGACGGCGGGCCGGGACAACTGAGCCGACGCCCCTCGGCTCGACCGCCCTTGGGAAACAGCTAGCGCAGCACGGCGGTGGGTCGGCGCGGCGCCTCGTCGTCGAACACGCCGGCCCGCCGCTGGCGTGCCTCCGCGTGGGGCAGGCCGGCGCGGACGGCGGCGTCCCGGTCGACGGGGTTCCGCTTTTTCGGCAGGTGCAGCAGCGCGGCGGCGACCACGGTCCAGAACACGTACGGGTAGGTCTGGCCGGTGCCGAACATCGCCGACTCGGTGACCTGGATCAGCAGGCCGGTGACGACGAGCCAGACCAGACCCGCGTCGGCCCGGCGTACCGGCGCCCGCAGGACTACCCGCCCGGCGGCCAGCAGCAGCAGTAGCAGCGGCGGCACGGCGGCAAGCCCCAACTCCAGCAGCAACTGGAGGTAGCTGTTGTGCACCACGCTGACGCCGACGGCGCCGAAGAACTCGTCGGCGCTGGCGAGCTCGAACAGGTGGTTCCGCGACGCGTACCCGAAGCCCAGCGTGGGGCGGTTCTGCCACCACAGGTCGATCGTCGCCTGCCACATCTGGGTCCGCCCGTTGGACAGGTCGCCGCCGGTCGGGTCGGTGAAACGCAGCGCGAACTGGCGCATCCAGGGTGCGGCGAAGATGGTGGGCAGCAGGTTCAGCAGCTGTGCCATCAGCAGCAGGGCGGTCACCCCCGCGGCCAGCCGGACCATCCGGCCGAACCCGTAGCGCAGCACCAGCCAGAGCGCGCCGACGAGCACGGCGATCAGCGCGGTACGCGACTGGGACAGCAGGAGGCTGGCGGCGGCCGGCATCATGCCGAGCAGTGCGACGTGCCGCCGGGACTGCCGGTAGACCGCCCAGCCCAACGGGATCGTCAGGGCGCAGACGATGCCGAGCATGTTCGGGTTGTTGAAGAGGCCCTGGAACCGGGTGACGCTGGAGGTCGCCGCGACGAGCGTGCCGTCGGCGAAGCCGATGCCGAGACTGACCACGATGGACGCCGTGAGGACCAGGTAGACCACGTGCAGGTCAGCCATCATGACCGTCCGGTCTGGCCACCGCCGCCGGATGAGGACGTGCACCAGGGCGGCCAGCAGCAGCAGCGCGACACCCCGCTGGAGGGTCTCCATCGGAACCACCGACCAGGCGAAGCTCACCGTGGCGAGGCCGGCCATCGCCCAGAGCGCCGCGACGAACACGCGGGTCCAGACATCGGTGCGGGCCGGCGTTCGGCCCGGTAGGCAGAGCCCCCAGAGGACCAGGCCGGCGACCGCCGCGTACCGGGGATAGAAGCTGGCCTCGACCAGCGCCGGCATATTGGACGAGGCGCAGACCAGGAGGCCCATGGTCAGGGCCAGCATCCACCGCCAGCCGTCCACCCGCCGGGTGAAGGCGAGCAGCAGCACCAGCGCCACCAACCCGGTCGCGACCAACGGGACGGTGATGGCCGCGATGGTGGTGACCACCACGAGACACGCCGCGCCGACGAGCAGGCCCAGTTGGCCTATCCGGTTTCCCACGTGATGTCCTTCGAAGTCCGGCCGCTGGCGATGCCGGCGGTCGTCGGGTGGACAGCCCTCAGCGAGGCGCGTCCTGTAGGCCCGGTTGGGCCGGTTCGACAGCCCAGCGGGCCCTGGCGGCGTGCATCGCCCGGATCATGTCCGGCCAGTTCGGTGGCCGATAGCCGGTGGCCTGGGCGAGAGCGTCCGCGTTCATCGACCGGTCGCAGGTGAACTGGTCGTCCGGCACGATGTCGCCGGGCCACCCGTACACCTCGGCGATCAGGCGGAGCAGGTCGTACTTGGAGATCGGCTCGGCGGCCACGTGGTAGAGCCCGGTCAGCTCCGTGCGGGGCAGGATCACCGTCCGGAGCAGGCAGGCGAACTCGACTGTCGTCACGCCGCTGTAGACGGCCCGGGTGAAGCCGCGTACCTGCCCCCGCTGGGAGAGGAACCAGTCCACAAGCGAGCGGTTCGTGACCAGCTCGTGTCCGATGATCGATGTGCGGAGGGTGAGCGCGGAACCGCCACGCGCCTCACCCAGCAGCTTGGACCGCCCGTAGAGGTCGGGTGGGTCCGGCAGGTCGTCCTCGACGTAGCCGCCCCGCCGGCCGGAGAAGACGCAGTCGGTGCTGACGTGGATCAGGCGGCTGCCGAGTTGCCCGCAGGCGTCGGCGAGCAGGTGCGGGAAGAGCGCGTTGAGCGTGACCGTCTGCACCGCGTCCTGCACGTCCGGGCGTTGCTTGATCACACCCACGCAGTTGACCACGACGTCCGGCCGCAGGTCCTCGATAAGCTGCCGGAGCTGGCCGAACCGGGTCGCGTCGACGGCCGGGGTGATCCGGTCGAGCAGGCGCCGGGGGTACCACCCCGCGCGGTCCTCGATGCTCCGGGCAACGCCGTGGACGTCGAGGTCCGGAGCATCGCTGAGCTCGCGGATGACCGCGTGGCCGAGCATGCCGGTGACGCCGACGACGAGGACCCGTCGGGTCGGGCGCGGCTCCTCCTCGCCGGGACCGCTGCGTCGGCGGGGGACCAGCTCCGGTCGCTGGCCACCGGTACCGGTGCTCATGCCGTTACGACCGCCGCCGCCGCGGCCTCCACCTGCGCCCGCACCTCGGGCAGCGTCAGCAGCAGCGCCTCGATCTCCGGTACGGACAGCCGCCGGGCGTTGTGCGAGTGGAAGTCGGCCAGGTTGCCGCTCTCGACGTCACCCTCCTCGAAGTAGAGGGAGTAGTTGAGGTCGCGACTGTCCACCGGCACCCGGAGGAACTCGCCGAGATCCTCGACGTGGGCGAGCTCCTCGCGGCTGGCCAGGGTCTCGTACAGCTTCTCCCCGTGCCGGATGCCGAGCACGTTGAACTTCGCCGGGACCCGGAACAGGTTGCACAGCGCGGTGGCCAGGTCGCCGATGGTGCAGGCGTCGGCCTTGCGGATGAAGACGTCACCCGGCTGGCCGTACCGGAAGGCGTGCTCCACCAGGTCGACCGACTGCGGCAGGGACATCAGGAACCGGGTCATCGACGGCTCGGTGACCGTCGGCAGCCCGCCCCGCAGGATCTGGTCGATGAACAGCGGGATCACTGATCCGCGCGAGTACATGACGTTGCCGTAGCGCACACAGCAGACCCGGGTACGGGCGTGGGGATTGTTGCGGGAGTGCGCCTGCGCGACCTTCTCCATGAGGGCCTTGGTCATGCCCATCGCGTTGACCGGATAGACGGCCTTGTCGGTGCTCAGCAGCACCAGCGCCTCGACGCCGACCCGCTCGCAGGCGTCCACCACGTTCGTGCTGCCGAGCACATTGGTGCGCACGGCCTCCATCGGGAAGAACTCGCACGAGGGAACCTGCTTGAGAGCCGCGGCGTGAAAGACGAACTCCATTCCCCGCGCGGCCTTGAGTACGCTGTCGTAGTCCCGGACGTCGCCGACGTAGTAGCGGACCCGGTCGTCACCGAGGCGGTGCCGCATCGCGTCCTGTTTCGACTCGTCACGGCTGAATACGCGCACCTCGGCGGCCCCGGCGTCGAGCAGTCGGGAGACCATCGTCTGGCCGAAGGATCCGGTGCCACCGGTGATCAGGAATCGCCGGTCCGAAAGCGAGGAAACCACATCTTCTCCTGCCTGTTTCCCGGGGTGCCGTCCTCGGGAAACGGATTCTCGTCGAACGCGACCCTACGCGTGCACAAGAGACGCCGTGACCTCTTCCGGCAAAAGGAGTTCGAGTCGGGTTCGCTGTTCTCAACCGCCCCGCCGACAAATATGTGAACCGCGCTCGGTGCTGTCGAAGTGGCTGTTCGGCTTCCATTGTCGACGCGCCTGAACCGCTTATCGTGAAAGTCGGAGTTGGTGCTTGGAAAAGGTGGTATGCGTACTCCTATGCCAAAAGTTGCTCTCCACGCGGCGCACCCGCGCGCCGGTGCTTCCGACCTGACGACCGGTCGGGAATCACCTCCGGACGGCACTACGACACGGCGACCCTACGATCGCTGGAAGCGGCTGCTCGACGTCCTCGGCGCTCTTCTCGTCCTGCTGCTCGGCGCTCCCGTGCTGGCGCTGGTGGCCCTGGTCGTGCTGGTGGCGCACGGGCGGCCGGTGCTGTTCCGGCACACCCGCCCCGGGCTGCACGGCAAGCTGTTCGAGGTGGTCAAGTTCCGGACGATGCGCCACCCCGACCCGGACCGGGGGCTGGTGAGCGACGCGGACCGCCTGACCCGGGTGGGCCGCTGGCTGCGGGCCAGCAGCCTCGACGAGTTGCCGGAGTTCTGGAACGTGCTGCGGGGCGAGATGAGCGTGGTCGGTCCCCGCCCGCACCTCGTCCGCTACCTCAGCCTCTACAACTCCGAACAGGCCCGTCGGCACGACGTGCGACCGGGCATCACCGGGCTGGCCCAGGTACGCGGCCGTAACGCGCTGGACTGGGGCGCGAAGTTCGCCTACGACGTCGAGTACGTCGACCGCCGGTCCTTCCTGCTGGACCTGCGGATCGTCCTGGCCACCGTCTGGGTGGTGCTCAGCCGCCAGGGAATCTCCGCGCCGGGGGCCGCCACCTGGCACGAGTTCACCGGCAACCCGCCCGCGCGGGCGACCGCCGACCACGACTCCGCCCACCGGCGATGAACCGGGTCCTGCTGTTGGGCGCCGGTGGATTCCTCGGCCGGCACATCCGGACGGCGCTGGCCGCCCACACCACCGTCCGGTCGATCACCCGGGCGGAGTGTGACCTGGTCCGGATCGAGCTGCGCGACCTGACCGCGCTGGTCGCCCGGGAGCGACCGGACACGGTGGTGACGGCGGCCGGACGGATCGTCGGCTCCGGGTACGACTTCGTGCAGGCGCACGTCGTGGCCACCGCGAAACTGATCGAGGCGGTGGCCGCCGCCGCCCCCGGTGCCCGCCTGATCCGCATCGGCTCGGCCGCCGAGTACGGCACCGTGCCGCACGGCCTCGCCGTCACCGAGGAGTACCCGGGCACACCCGTCAGCGAGTACGGGCTCAGCCACCTGGCCGCCACCCGGTTGGCGGAGTTGGCGGGCGGGGCCGGCCGACTCGACACGATGGTGTTGCGGATCTTCAACCCGGTCGGCCCGGGAATGCCGCCGGGCAACGTGCTCACTCGGGTGACCGCGATGGTGAGGTCGGCGGTCGCCACCGGAACAAAGGAGATCGCCATGGGCCTGCACGACACGTACCGGGACTTCGTCGACGTGCGGGACGTCGCCACGGCGGTCCTCGCCGCCGCGCACTGCCGGCCGGGGCCCGCGCGGGTCTTCAACGTGGGCAGCGGAAAGGCGGTGGCGACGCGCGACGTCGTCCAACTGCTGGCCGAGGTGTCCGGCTTCTCCGGTGACATCCGCGACGGCAGCTTCGCGCCGGATGCCAGCCGCTCGGCCGCCGTGCCCTGGATGTGCGCCGACATCGAACGCGCGAACCGGGTGCTCGGGTGGGCGCCCGCGTACGACCTCGGTGAGTCGCTGACCACGCTGTGGCAGGCCGACGGCGAGCAGTCCACCCGCCCCGTCGCCGGCTCAGCGGCACGGTGAGGCCCATGCGGATCGGCCTGCTCACCCAGTGGTTCGACCCGGAGCCGGGCGCCGCCGCCCTCCCCGGAATGCTCGCCCGCGCCCTCGCCCACCGGGGGCACGAGGTCCAGGTCGTCACCGGCTTCCCCAACTACCCCACCGGCGAGTTGGCGCCCGGCTACCGGGTGACCCGCCGCCTCGACGAGGTCGACGGGCCGACCCGGATCCGCCGGGTGGCCCTCTATCCCAGCCACGACCGTTCCGCCCTGCGACGGATGGCCAACTACGGCTCGTTCGCCGCCTCCGCGCTGGTCTCCGGCACGTCGGCGCTGCGCGGCCTGGACGCCCTCTGGGTCGGGAACTCACCGATCAGCGTGGCCGTGCCCATGTGGTTCACCCGGTATGTGCAGCGGGTGCCGGTGCTGCTGCACGTGCTGGACCTGTGGCCCGACAGCGCGGTGGCCAGCGGCTTCCTCGGCACCGACCGGGTGTCACGGATGATCGAGCGGGGAATGGCCGGCTGGTGCGGTGGGATGTACCGCAGCGCCGGCCGGATCGCGTACGTCTCGCCCGGCGCCGCCGACCTGCTCGCCAGCCGGGGCGTACCCCGGGAGAAGCTCGTCCACATTCCAGTGTGGGCAGACGAGACACCGCGTACCGGCGTCGCGGACCTGCGCGCCGAACTCGGGCTCCGCGACGACCAGGTGGTGCTGGTGTACGCCGGCACGCTGGGCGAGGCGCAGGGGCTCGACCCACTCATCGACGCCTGCGCCCGGCTCCGCGACCCGCGGCTGGTCTGCCTGATCGCCGGCTCCGGAACCACCGAGGAGCGGCTACGACGCCGGGCCGAGGAAGCGAACGTGACACACGTGCGGTTCCTCGGGCGGGTGCCCCGGGAACGGATGCCCGCGCTGATGGCCATCGGTGACGCGCACTACGTGAGCCTGCGGCCCGGCGGCATGTCGGCGTACACGATGCCGAGCAAGGTGCAGGCCACCCTCGCCGCCGGGCGGGCCCTGCTGGTCGCCGCGGAGGGGGACGCCGCCGCCGTCGCACGGGACAGCGGGGCGGGCATCACCGCGCGACCGGGTGACCCCGACTCGATCGCCGATGCCCTGCGGGAACTCTGCGACCTGGGCCGGGAGAAGCTTGAGCTGCTCGGTCAGGCCGGTCGGGCGCACTACGACCGGGTCTTCTCCCTTGCCGCCGGCGCCGAGCGGGTCGAGCGGGCGCTGCGCGAGGCGATGGAGAGTCACCGGCGGCGCTGACCCCGGTGCAGCAGTCTCCGACAAGGCCGAGGCGCACGTTGTGACCTCGGCCTTGTGCAGCTCCCGGTCACGACGGAGCGAGCTGTAGAGTCGCGACGGCCGGTCGGGCGAGGGAAGCGCCGGCCGGACCGGCGAGGGGATGGCGCGTGCTGCACCTGAGGGTGATCACCCCGGAGAGCAGATCGACGGAGGTCGTCGACCTGCTCTCCGCAGAGGCGGGGGTGACTCACCTCGCTGTGCTGCCTGGTGCCGCCCGGCAACCGCAGGGTGATCTCATCCTCTGCGACGTGGTGCGGGAGAGCGCCGACCGCGTGCTGCGGGAGTTGCGGCGGATCGGCGTGGACACCAGCGGCGGCATCGCGGCCGAGGACATCGAGCTGACCATCTCCGCGGCGGCCGACCGGGCGGCGGACCGGGCACCGGGCAGTGGCGCGGACGCGGTGGTCTGGGACGAGATCGCCGCGAAGACCGGCGAGCAGACGGAACTGTCCGGCACGTACCTCGTACTGATCGTGGTGGCCACCATGATCGCCGGCATCGGGGTGCTGCTGGACCAGCCGATTCTCATCGTCGGGGCGATGGTCGTCGGTCCGGAGTTCGGCCCCCTCGCCGCGCTGTGCGTGGCGTTGCTGCGCCGCCGGCTCGGGGTGATCGGCCGCTCGGTGCAGGCTCTCGTGGTCGGCTTCCTGGCGGCCATGGTGGCGACCGTGCTGAGCACCTGGGCGCTGACCGCAGCCGGCCTGGTCAGTCGGGAGATGCTGCTCGCCGAACGCCCGCTCACCGACTTCATCTGGCGACCGGACGCGCTGTCCTGGGTGGTCGGTCTACTCGCCGGCGTGGCCGGAATGCTCTCGTTGACCTCGAAGAAGTCCGGCAGCCTGGTCGGGGTGCTGATCTCGGTGACGACGGTCCCGGCCGCGGCGAACGTGGCGGTGGCCGCCGCCTACGGAGTGTGGGACGAGGCCGGCGGCTCGGCACTCCAACTGGTGATCAACCTGGGTGCGATCGTCCTGGCCGGACTGCTCACGCTCGTGGTGCAGCAGCTCTGGTGGTGGAACCTGGCCCGTCGGTCCCGTCGGCCAGCCGCCGGTTGAGCAGCGTCCGCAGCGGGATCGACTCGCCGTCGCGGCCGCCCGCCCCCACCACCAACGGTGGCGGGCTGGGCTCCGGGTCAGCGCCGAACAGCCGGGCCCGCAGACCGCCCGGCACGGTCAGCAGGTGGAACCGCCCGGCCACGTCCACCGCCCGGCTCTCGGCCCGGTCGACGTACCAGCCGGTCAGCCGGGTCCGGTAGCGCCCGCGCCCGTCGTAACCCCTGGCGACCAGGCGCGTGGTGGGCAGCCCGCACCGGGTGGCCTCGGCCACGAACCAGGCCACCAGCTCCGCGGCCTGCGCCTGCTCGGCGGCCCGCCGCCGCGCGTCCGCGTCGGCGTGCGCCCGCACCGCGCGCTGCTGCCGCTCCCGCCACTCGCGGCCGTCGTCCTCACCCACGAGCCGACGGTACGCCCCGACTCAGTCGAGCACGGCCCGAAGGGTGTGCCGGGCGATGTCGGCCATCACCGGGTTGGTGTCGACGTAGTACGGCAGCGCGTTGATCGCCTGCGCCAGGGCCCAGCCGCGCCCCCGCTCCCAGGTGGCGTCGTCCACGCCCAACGCCCGCCGGTACGTCTCCCGCGACCCGGGGTCCAACAGGTTCCACGCCGGCATCAGATCCACCGCGGGGTCGCCGACCTGGACCAACTCCAGGTCGATGACCGCGGCCAGCCGCCCATCGCGCACGAGCAGGTTGCCCGGCATCAGGTCGGCGTGGATCCATACGTCGACCGGGTCGTCCCGGCGCGCGTTCCGGCACCGGTCCCACACCTCGGCGAGCGCGGCGGTGTCGGTGAGTTCGCCGCTGACGGCGAGGGCTGCCCGTACGTCGGCATCCTGGTCCGCCAGGGGCCCGCCCCGGCCGAACCCCGGCCACGACCGTCCGCCGGTGTCGACGCCGTGCAGGGCGACCACGACGGTGGCCAGGTCACGGGCGAAGACCTCCGGGTCGTCGATCCGATCGGGCTGGGCCGTCTCCCCGGGAATGAACCGGTACGCCGTCCACCACCCGGGGTACCCGTCACCCGGCGCACCGAGGGCGAGCGGTTCGGGCACCGCGATCGGCAGGTGCGCGGCGAGCAGCACAGCGTGTTCCTGCTCCTGCCGCAGCGTGTCGCGCAGCGCGGGGTCGGCGGAGGGGCGCAGCGGAAACCGCAGCACGAATTCCGTGCCGAGCCGGAACAGGGCGTTCACGGTGCCGGCCGAACGGAGGGGGCGCACCGGCAGACCTCGCCAGCGCGGAAACTGTTCGGCCACCAGCGCGGCAACCACGTCCGCGCTCACGTCCACCTGGTCGGCATGCATCCGCACCGCGAGATCATCACCCAGAAGCCCGCCGACACGCGACCCGTTTCCCGCCCGCCTCGCCGCCCGCCTCGCCGCCCGCCTCGCCGCCCGCCTCGCCGGCTGCCGCTGGCTGGCGCGGTCACGGATGGCCGCGCTCGGCACCCGACCTTCGAACGCCCCCTGTCGAGCTGCCCCAGATCTGGGGCGGGCTCGCCTGGAAAGGCCGACAACTCCAGATCTTGGACAGTTTCCGTCCGCGCCGAACGGAAACTGTCCAAGATCTGCACCGAAACCGGGAGCCGCAGGCGCCCAGCCAGGCCGTGGGTCGGGCGGGCGGTTGGGGGCGTGGGGCAGCTCGCGCGCCCCACCGGTGGGGCAGCTCGACAGTGCCCGCCGATGGCCCGGCGAGTCGGTCACCGCGCGACCGGGCTCGGGAGGCGCCGAGGATGACCGCCCCTGCGGGGCATCCCCGGCGCTTCCTCGCGCTGGCTGACGGATCAGGCCAATCCTGCGCGGCGCAGAGCCTCCGCCATCGCGTCGTTCGCTGGCGCCGGCGCGCCCTGCCGCTGCTGCCCGCCCCGTGCGCCCTGGCCGCCGCGACCGCCGGACCCGCCGCGACCGCCGGAACCGCCCTGGCCGCCACCGGACCCGCCGCGACCGTCCTGCCCGCCGCGTCCGCCCTGCGGCGCGCGCTGCGCCGGGCCGCCACGCCCCTCCTGGCTCGTCCGACCGCCGCCACCGGCGGCGGCGGGCTCGTCGTCCAGGCGCAGGGTCAGCGAGATCCGCTTGCGGGGTACGTCCACGTCGAGCACCCTGACCTTGACCACGTCGCCGGACTTGACCACCTCGCGGGGGTCCTTCACGAAGGTCCGGGACATCGCCGACACGTGCACCAGACCGTCCTGGTGGACCCCGACGTCGACGAACGCGCCGAAGGCGGCCACGTTGGTGACCACACCCTCCAGCACCATGCCCGGCGTCAGGTCACCGATCTTCTCCACGCCTTCGACGAAGGTGGCGGTGCGGAACTCCGGTCGCGGGTCGCGGCCCGGCTTCTCCAACTCGGCGAGGATGTCGGTGACGGTGGGCAGGCCGAACCGGTCGTCGACGAAGTCCGTGGCCCGCAGCCCGCGCAGGATCGCGCTCCGGCCGATCACCGAGCGCAGGTCCTGACCGGTGCTGGCGAGGATGCGCCGCACCACCGGGTACGCCTCGGGGTGCACGCTGGAGGAGTCCAGCGGGTCGTCGCCGTCGGGGATGCGCAGGAAGCCGGCGCACTGCTCGAACGCCTTCGGCCCGAGCCGGGCCACCTTCTTCAGCTCGGTCCGCGAGCGGAACGGCCCGTTGGCGTCCCGGTGCAGCACGATGTTCTCGGCCAGCCCGGCCCCGATCCCGGAAACCCGGGTCAGCAGCGGCGCGGACGCGGTGTTGACGTCCACGCCGACCGCGTTGACGCAGTCCTCCACGACCGCGTCCAGCGACCGGGACAGCTTCACCTCGGACAGGTCGTGCTGGTACTGCCCGACGCCGATCGAGCGTGGGTCGATCTTGACCAGCTCGGCGAGCGGGTCCTGGAGGCGGCGGGCGATGGAGACCGCGCCGCGCAGCGACACGTCCATCCCCGGCAGCTCCTGTGAGGCGTACGCGGACGCGGAGTAGACCGACGCGCCGGCCTCGGAGACCATCACCTTGGTCAGGTTGAGCTGCGGGTGCCGCTTGATCAGGTCGCCGGCCAGCTTGTCGGTCTCCCGCGAGGCGGTGCCGTTGCCGATCGCGACCAGCTCCACCCCGTGCGCCCCGGCCAGCCGGGCCAGGGTCTCGATCGACGCGTCCCACTGTCGACGTGGCTCGTGCGGGTAGATCGTGTCGGTGGCGAGCACCTTGCCGGTGGCGTCCACCACTGCCACCTTTACCCCCGTGCGCAGGCCCGGGTCCAGTCCCATCGTGGGCCGGGTGCCGGCCGGCGCGGCAAGCAGCAGGTCACGCAGGTTGGTGGCGAAGACCCGTACGGCCTCCTCCTCGGCCGCCTGCCACAGCCGCATCCGCAGGTCGGCCCCGAGGTGGATGAGGATCCGGGTACGCCACGCCCAGCGGACCGTGTCGGCCAGCCAGCGGTCGGCCGGGCGGCCGGCGTCGGATACCCCGAACCGACCGGCGATCACCGCCTCGTACCGGCTCGGGCCCGTCGGCACGGCGTCCGCCTCGCCGGCCTCCTCGGGTTCCATGGTCAGGTCGAGCACGCCCTCCTTCTCGCCCCGCAACATCGCCAGGATCCGGTGCGAGGGCAGCTTCGGGTACGGCTCGGAGAAGTCGAAGTAGTCGGAGAACTTGGCGCCGGCCGTCTCCTGACCCTCGCGTACCCGCGACACCAGACGGCCCCGCGACCACATCTGCTCGCGCAGCGTGCCGATCAGGTCGGCGTCCTCGGCGAAGGTCTCGATGAGGATCGCCCGCGCGCCCTCCAGCGCGGCGGCGGCGTCGGCGACACCCTTGTCCGCGTCGACGAACCCGGCGGCCGTGGCTCGCGGATCCTGGCTCGGGTCGGCCAGCAGCGTCTCGGCCAGCGGCGCCAACCCGGCCTCGCGGGCGATCTGCGCCCGGGTCCGCCGCTTCGGCTTGTACGGCAGGTAGATGTCCTCCAGCCGCGACTTCGAGTCGGCGGCCATGATCTGCGCTTCCAGGGCCTCGTCCAGCTTGCCCTGCCCGCGGATCGACTCCAGCACGGCGGCCCGCCGCTCGTCCAGCTCCCGCAGGTAGCGCAGCCGCTCCTCCAGGGTGCGCAGCTGGGTGTCGTCGAGCAGGCCGGTGGCCTCCTTGCGGTAGCGGGCGATGAACGGCACTGTGGCGCCGCCGTCGAGCAGCTCCACGGCCGCCCGCACCTGACGCTCGGCCACGCCGAGCTCGTCGGCGATCCGCTGATGAACAGACTGGGTCACGATCTCGATCCGCCTTCAACTCGATCCGCCTTTAAAAAGCGGGTACCGCCTGCATTGTGCCGGGCGCCCCCGGCCGCTGTCGCCGCGCCCGGCCGGGTACACCGTCTCGCCCACCGCGCCCGTCCGGGTTGATCCGTCGACAACCCCCGCCGGGCCTGCGCTAGCGTGGCGATCATGGAATCACCTGCGGAGCCGCGCGCCCGGCGGCTCTTCGGCGGCAGCGCCCGGGCCCTCGGCGACCTCACGGCCAACCCGTTCCGCGCCGACCGGGACCGGATCGTCGGCTCGCCGTTCTTCGCCCGGCTCGGCGGGGTCACCCAGGTGATCAGCCCGGTCGGTTCCGGGTTGCTGGTGCACAACCGGCTCACGCACAGCCTGAAGGTCGCCCAGGTGGCCCGGGCGATCGCCGAGCGCCTGACGGCCGACGACAGGTGGCGCGGCCTGCTGGACAAGCTCGGCGGCTGCGACCCCGACGTGGTGGAGGCCGCGGCGCTCGCCCACGACCTCGGCCACCCGCCGTTCGGGCATCTGGGGGAGCGGGTGCTCGACCGGCTGGCCCGCCAGCGCCTCGGCCTCGCCGACGGGTTCGAGGGCAACGCCCAGTCGTACCGGATCGTCACGAGCACCGAGATCCGGGGCGCGGCCACCACCGGGCTGGACCTGACCGCCGCGGTCCGCGCGGCGATGCTGAAGTACCCGTGGACGCGGCTGGACTATCCCGACCCGCACCCGCGCCTGCTGGACCCGCCGCCCCGCGGCGCCACCCCGCCGCCGGACGACCCGGAGAGCGGCTCGTTGAAGTTCGGGGCGTACCGGACCGAGCTGGACGACCTGCGGCAGGCTCGGGAGCCGTTCGCCGGCCGCATCCCGGACTGGCAGCAGACCGTGGAGGCGTCCGTCATGGACACCGCTGACGACATCGCGTACGCCATCCACGACGTGGAGGACTTCTACCGGGTCGGTGTGCTCCAGCAGGGTGCGGTGTCGGCCGAGCTGATGGCGTGGCAGCGCGAGAGCGGGCACTTCCGGGCGATCACCGATGCCGCGATGGCCACCGCCTCCCGGCGGCCCGGTGCCGCCATCGAGCGGCTGCGCCGGCAGCTGCACCGCAAGGACGCCTGGATCGCCGACGACGACGCGTTCGCCGCCGCCGTCGAGCACGTCCGCGAGGAGTTGGTGGACGGGCTGCTGGCGATGCCGTTCGACGGCTCGATCGAGGCGGAGCAGTACGTGTCGCGGTTCTCCGCCCGCTGGTCCACCCGTTTCGTCGAGGCGATCACGGTGACCGACCAGCCGTCGGTGCGCTCCGGGTACGTGCTGCTCGGCTGCGCGCAGTGGCACGAGGTGCAGGTGCTCAAGTTCGTCCACCACCGGTTCGTGCTGGCCCGCCCCGATCTGGCCCTGCACCAGCGTGGTCAGGCCCGGCTGCTGGGCACCCTCGTCGAGGCGCTGTGGGAGTGGCTGCTCGACCCGGAGGAGGAGTCCCGGCTGCCCCGTCGGCTGCACGACCTGGTCGAGCTGGCCGAGGCGGAGCTGCACCCGCGTACGCCGCACCGGATCGGCCGCGCCCGGGGCCGCGCCATCGTGGACTTCGTCGCGCAGCTCACCGACGGCCAGGCGGTCGCGATGCTGGACGCGCTCTCCGGCCGCTCCGGCGCGCTCTGGACCGACGCCTTCGTGCTCTGACCCGACCGTCAGGCCGGGCCCGCGCTGGCCTGACGATGTCAGGCCGTGCCCGCACTGGCCCTGACGACGTCAGGCCGTGCCTGCGCTGGCCTGAGGACGTCAGGCGACGGACTGCCACCACCCGTCGACGGCGGGCGGGTCGTCGACGACCACCCGCTCGCCGGGGCGGGGCACGGCCAGTCGGACGTCGCGGGCCTTCGCCTCGGCCCACAGCCGGTTCACCGGCTCGGACCAGTCGTGCAGGGCCAGGTTGAACGTCGCCCAGTGCACCGGGATGAACAGCCCGCCGCGCAGGTCCAGGTGGGCGTCGACCGCCTCCTCCGGGAACATGTGGATGGTCGGCCACGCCCGGTCGTACGCGCCGATCTGCATCAGCGTCACGTCGAACGGCCCGTGCTCCGCACCGATCGCCGCGTACCCGGCGAAGTAGCCGGAGTCGCCGGTGTAGAAGACCTTGCGTCGGGTCCCGGCGACCACCCAGGAACTCCAGAGTGTGCCGTCGCGACGCAGCCCTCGGCCGGAGAAGTGCTGGGCGGCGGTGGCGGTGATCTCCAACCCGTCGACCCGGTGCGACTCGGACCAGTCCAGCTCGATGATCCGCTCGGCGGGCACACCCCACCGGTCCAGGTGGGCGCCCACCCCGAGCGGCACCACGAACGGTGCCGACTGCCCGGCCACCAGCGCCCGCACGGTGGGCATGTCCAGGTGGTCGTAGTGGTCGTGGGAGATCAGGATGGCGTCCAGCGGGGGAAGCTCGTCCAGGCGTACCGGCGGCTCGTGCAGCCGGCGCGGCCCGACCAGCCCGGACGGCGAGCAGCGGTCACTCCACACCGGGTCGAGCAGGACCCGCCGACCCTCGATCTCGATGAGCGCCGAGGCGTGGCCGTACCAGACGATGTTCAGCTCGTCGGCGGTGTCGGCGGCCGGCGACGCGCTGGGGCGCGACAGCGGCACGGGCGCGGTGGGCCGCCGCTTCTGCTTTCCGAAGATCAGCTCCCGGACCAGGTTGCGACCCGGCTCGGCGACCATCGTGCGGGTGTCGGCCTGGTTGTGGAAGGTCCCGTCGCGAAACTGTGGCGAGCGGGCCGCCCGTTCGGCGCGGGCGCCGGCGAGCCGGCCGCCGAGCGCCGCGGGCACGTCCCGGGCCACCCAGGCCAGGCCGGCGAGCGCGGCCAGCCCTGCCGTTCCCCGCATCCGTCGCCCGAGCGACCGTTGCCCGTTCGTGCGTTCCGCTGGCGCCATCGCCGTCCCTCCGCCGTGTCCCGCACTACACGGTAGTTCCCCCGGGCGGTTCCCGCCCCGGCGGTCGCCCGCACCGGGCCGGTCGTCACCCGACGACCGACCCGGCAGCGGGATCAGCCGCCGTTGCTGGGTCGGCGGGCGGTCGTCCGGTACGCCGTGCCGGTGCCGCCGAGACGGTCCACCGCTGCCAGGAACTTCGGACCCATGGCGGCCCGGGCCTGCACCGCCGGGTGGGTCGCGCCGAAGTTGTCCGGGTCGGCCTGCCCGTCGGCGAAGAGCGCGTAGGTCAGCACCGCCGCGCCGGACCGGTCGAAGATCACCCCGGCCTCGTGCCGGGCGTCGGCGAACCAGCCCGCCTTGGTGGCGATCCGGGCCCGCTCGTCCGACGACATGGTGCGCCGGATGCCGTCGGTGAAGGCCACCGGGGAGCGCAGCAACCCGAGCAGGTACGCCGTCGAGGCCGGCGACAGCAGCGTGCCGGCGACCAGGGCGCGTAGCAGGTCGTGGGTCTCCCGGGGGGTGCTGGTGCCGAGGAAGAACCGGTTCGGGTTGGCCACCGGCTCGACCTGGGTGGTCGGGAAACCCTTGCCCACCAGGATCGAGTTGATCTCGGCGGCAGGGGCGACCAGCCCGCACAACCGCACCGCCGTGTCGTCGGAGACGGTCAGCAGGTTGGCCAGCACGTGCCCGATGGTCACGCTGCTGGGGTACACGCCGTCCAGGCTGAAGATGCCATCGCCGCCCGGCACCACGATCGAGGCGGTCACCTCGACCCGCTGGTCCAGCGCCAGCAGCCCGCGGTCCACCTTGTCCAACACCGCCGTGGCCACCGCGATCTTGTTGACGCTGTACGCCTCGATCCGCCGGTCCGCGTCCGCCGTCACCGCGACGACCGGCGGGCCCGCCGGGTCGGCCACACTGACGTACGCCTGCCAGTTGCCACCGGCCTCGGTGCTGTACCGGGTGAAGGCGGCGGCGACCCGGTTGGCAGCCCGAGCCGGGGTGGTCGGCGCACCCTCGGTGCTCTCAGCGGCGCTGGCCGGAGCGGCCGCGCCGAGCACCGTACCGGCAGTGGCCACTGTGCCCAGTCCGAGTGCCGTCCTGCGGTTCAGTCGGAGGGTCAATCGTCTCTCCCATCGTGGGGCGCCGGAGCGCTTGCCGGCCCACCACCCTAGGCGAGTTGATCGACGCACGATGCCCCCAGAGAAGTCCCGAACGATCCCGAACAGGTCAGCCGTGCCGTCGGCGCAGCACGGCGCCGACCACGCCGGCGGCCGCCCCGCGGAGCCGCGCGGCCGGCCCGCGAGGCTGCACTGCCGGGCCGGACCTGGCGCGGACGAACTGCCGCGGGTCGGGCAGGTGGCCGCCGCGGACCGACTCGCCGGCCGGGTTCGGGGCGAAGACCGTGCCGTCGTGCGCCGGGACCGGCCGCCCGCTCAGGCCGGCCAGCCGCATCAACGGCCCGACCAGCACGTCGTAGACGCCCGGCAGCACCGTGAAACCGGCCCGCAGCACCACGTTCAGCCGGCCCACCGATACCTCCCGACGGGGACGGTCCACACAGTCGACGATGGCCCGGGCCACCCGCTGTGGCCCGGCGACCGGCGGTGGGGGCCGGCCGACCCGACCGAGGTAATTGGCCGCCTGCTGGTACACCGGAGTGTCCACACTGCCCGGATTGACCAGGCACAGCCGGATCTCCGGGCTGTCCCGCAGCTCCTGCTGGATCGTCCGGGCCAACCCCTGCAACCCCCACTTGCTGGTCACGTAGGCGCTCATGCACGGAGCGGTGATGTGCCCGAGCACCGACCCGGTGAGGATCAGCGTGCCGGCGCCGGTGGCCCGGAAGTGCCGCAGCGCCACCCGGGCCGCACCCGCGGCGGCCAGCAGATCGGTCCGCACCACCTGCTCGAACACCCGCTCCGGCACCTCGTCGAAACGCCCGTAGGCCATCACCGCCGCGGTGTGCACCCAGACGTCGATGCGGCCGAACCGCTCGATCGCCGCCTCCGCCAGCGCCTCCAGCGCGCCCGCCTCGGTGACGTCCGTCGGTACGGTCAGAACCTCGACGTCGGCGCACTCCGCGCGTACCTCGGCAAGGGTCTGCGGCGCGCGGGCCGCGAGCACCAGGCGGTCGCCGCGCTCGGCGAACGCCCGGGCCGTCGCCCGGCCGATTCCGCTGGTCGCGCCCGCGACCACCACCACCCGGCTCATGGTGCGAGCACGACCTTGATGCAGCCGTCCTCCTTCTTCTGAAACATGTCGTACGCCCGGGGCGCCTCGCTCAGCGGCAGCCGGTGGGTGCGCAGGTCCTCCACGCCCAGGGGGTCGTCGTCGCCGGAGAGCAGCGGCAGGATCTCGTCGGTCCACCGGCGCACATGGCACTGCCCCATGCGCAACTGGATGCCCCGGTCGAACATCTCCATCATCGGCATCGGGTCGGCCTCGCCGCCGTAGACGCCGGAGAGCGACACGGTGCCGCCGCGACGGACCGCCTTCACGGCGGCGTGCAGGACGGCGAGCCGGTCCGTGCCGACCCGGTCGGTCATCGTCTGGGCGAGCTTGTCCGGCAGCAGCCCGACGGCCGCGTGGGCCAGCTTTCCGACCGGCGAGCCGTGCGCCTCCATGCCGACCGCGTCGATGACGGCGTCCGGCCCGCGCCCGTCGACCAGGTCGATCAGCGCGCCCGGCACGTCGGACAACTCGCGGACGTCGAGCACCTCGATCCCGTGCCGGCGAGCCAGCTCCAACCGCTCGGGCACCAGGTCCAGTCCGATGACCCGGCCGGCGCCGAGGTGACGGCCGATCCGGGCGCAGAACTGGCCGACCGGTCCCAGCCCGAATACGGCAAGCGTGCCGCCCGGTGGCGTGTCCGCGTACCTCACCGCCTGCCAGGCCGTCGGCAGGATGTCGGAGAGGTAAAGTAACCGCTCGTCGGCGCCGCTCTGCGGGATGACGATCGGTCCGAAGTGGGCCTGCGGAACGCGCAGGTACTCGGCCTGCCCCCCGGGCACCGAACCGTACAGCGAGGTGTAGCCGAACAGCGCCGCGCCCTTGCCCTCGCCGGTCACCTGGGTCGTCTCACACTGGGCGTAGAGCTGGCGGCGGCACATCCAGCAGCTGCCGCACGAGATGTTGAACGGCACCACCACCCGGTCGCCGGGCTTGAGCCCGGTCACCTCCGACCCGACCTCCTCGACGATGCCCATCGGCTCGTGACCCAGGACGTCGCCGGGCTTCAGGTACGGCCCCAGCACCTCGTACAGGTGCAGGTCGGAGCCGCAGATCGCCGTAGACGTGATCTTGACGATGGCATCGGTCGGCTCCTCGATCCGGGGATCCGGCACCTCCTCGACCCGTACGTCCCGCTTGCCGTGCCAGGTCAACGCCTTCATGTCCGGCTGCCCTCCCTCGGTCCTGCCTGACTGCTACCCGGGGGAGGACGGTTGAACCGGCTGCGACCGACGGCCGTGTCGGTGCTTTCGGCTGGCGTTGGCTGGCGTTGGCTGGCTTGCTGGCTTGGCGGGCTTGGCGGGCTTGGTGGTGGTTGCGGTTGGGGCTGGGGGCGACCGTGCCCGGCTCCGGGCGGTCAGGCTTGATCCCTGCGCCGGGCACGGTCGCCCCCAGCCCGCGCTGGTCGCCGTCCGTGCGTTCGCTGCTGACGCCGTTCGTGGACTGGGCTGGGTCGTGCGTGCGTTCGGGTTGGCGTGCCGTTCGTGGTCGGGGCGGGTCCTGGTGCGTGTGCTCGCTGCTGGCGCCGTTCGTGGTCTGGGCTGGGTCGTGCGTGCGTTCGGGCTGGCGTGGCCGTTCGCGGTTCGTGTTGGGTTGCCGTGCGTGCGGTCGGGGTTGGCGTGGCCGTTCGTGGTCGGGGCTGGGCGGCTGTCGGTGTGTTCGTCGCTGGGCGCGGTGGTCGCTGGCCCGTGCGGGGGTGGCCGCAATGTGCTCCTGCCCCGATGGGGAGGCGGTCGCCTCTTGATCGACTCGGGTTCCAGGAAGTCGGGGTGTCGTGGGCGCCGGGACAGCCCGACTTCCTGGAACCCGAGTCGATCTGGTCGTGCTGCCCGTCTAACGCCCCCGGAGGTGGCGAAAATCGCGGGCATTCACCCTTTTTGTCAACCGCGCTGGACCGAAGCGGCACGTACGCCGAGGGTGCGGCGGCATGATCGACTCCGTTTCGCCGATGCGGCGGCATCCCAGCCCTCGGATACCGCCGCATCGGCGATATGGAGTGGATCTTGCGCTCGGGCCAGGCCCACCGGGCCAGGGCCGGGGCGGGGCGGGCCGGAGTCGGACCGGGACGGTCGCTGCGTTCGGCGGGTGCCCACCGAACGCCTGACCGCCGTGCCCCGAGGGTCGGGGCACGGCGGTCAGGGTGGCCAGGAGTGGCTAGAAAGGGCCGGGTTGGCCGGGGCGGCGGGTCAGGAGCCGGGGGTGTTGCCGCCCTTCGTGGTGGCCGCGAGGTAGTCGCGGTTGAGCCGGCCGATCGTGTTCAGCGGAATGCCCTTCGGGCAGGCCACCGTGCACTCGCCGGCGTTGGTGCAGCCGCCGAAACCGGCCTCGTCGTGCGCGTCGACCATGCCGATCACCCGGGTGTAGCGCTCCGGCTGGCCCTGAGGCAGCAGCGAGAGCTGGGTGAGCTTGGCGGCGGTGAAGAGCATGCCGGAGCCGTTCGGGCAGGCCGCCACGCACGCGCCGCAGCCGATGCAGGCGGCCGACTCGAAGGCGGCGTCCGCGTTGGCCTTGGCGACCGGGGTGGAGTGCGCCTCGGGTGCGCTGCCGGTCGGCGCGGTGATGTAGCCACCGGCAGCGATGATCTTGTCGAAGGCGCCCCGGTTGACCACCAGGTCCTTGATGACCGGGAAGGCGCTGGCCCGCCACGGTTCGATGTCGATCGTCTCGCCGTCGGTGAACTGCCGCATGTGCAGTTGGCAGGCGGTGGTGCCGCGCTGCGGCCCGTGCGCGTCACCGTTGATCATCAGGCCGCACATGCCGCAGATGCCTTCGCGGCAGTCGTGGTCGAACGCCACCGGGTCCTCGCCGTCGAGGATCAGCCGCTCGTTGAGCACGTCGAGCATCTCCAGGAACGACATGTCCGGGGACACGTCGTTGACCGGGTAGGTCACCATCCGACCCTTGTCCTCAGGGCCCTTCTGGCGCCAGATGCGCAGGGTCAGGTTCACTTGTAGCTCCGCTGCGTGGGGTGGACGTATTCGAACTTCAGGTCTTCCTTGTGCAGGACCGAGGGCTCACCGGTGGCGGTGAACTCCCAGGCCGCCACGTACGCGAACCGGTCGTCGTCGCGCTGCGCCTCACCGTCGGGGGTCTGGTACTCGGCCCGGAAGTGCCCTCCGCAGGACTCCTCGCGGTGCAGGGCATCGATGCACATCAGCTCGGCCAGCTCGAAGAAGTCGGCCACCCGGCCGGCCTTCTCCAGCGACTGGTTCAGCTCCTCGCCCGTGCCGGACACCTTGACCCGCTGCCAGAACGCGTCGCGCAGGTCGCGGATCTCGCCGATCGCCTTGCGCAGCCCGGCCTCGCTGCGCTCCATGCCGCAGTGCTCCCACATGATCTGGCCCAGCTCACGGTGGAAGGAGTCCACGGTCCGGTCCCCGTTGACGGCCAGCAGCCGCTGGATCCGGTCCTCGACGTCGGTACGCGCCTCGACCGCCGCCGGGTGGCTGGCGTCGACCTTCTCCAGCGGGCCCGAGGCCAGGTAGTTGGCGATCGTGGTGGGCAGCACGAAGTAGCCGTCGGCCAGGCCCTGCATCAGCGCCGAGGCGCCGAGGCGGTTCGCGCCGTGGTCGGAGAAGTTCGCCTCGCCGATCACGAACAGGCCCGGGATGCTCGACTGGAGGTCGTAGTCGACCCACAGGCCACCCATCGTGTAGTGCACGGCGGGGTAGATCCGCATCGGCACCTCGTACGGGTCCTCGCCGGTGATCCGCTCGTACATCTCGAAGAGGTTGCCGTACTTGGCCTCGATGGCCTTGCGGCCCAGCCGGCCGATCGCGTCGGCGAAGTCGAGGTAGACGCCGAGCTTGGTCGGCCCGACGCCCCGACCCTCGTCGCACACGTTCTTCGCGGCGCGGGAGGCGATGTCGCGGGGGACCAGGTTGCCGAAGGAGGGGTAGATCCGCTCGAGGTAGTAGTCCCGCTCGTCCTCCGGAATGTCGCGCGGGTTGCGGTCGTCGCCCTTGGTCTTCGGCACCCAGACCCGGCCGTCGTTGCGCAGCGACTCGCTCATCAGCGTCAGCTTCGACTGGTGGTCGCCGGAGACGGGGATGCAGGTCGGGTGGATCTGCGTGTAGCAGGGGTTGGCGAAGTACGCGCCCTTGCGGTGCGCCCGCCAGGTGGCGGTGACGTTGCAGCCCTTGGCGTTGGTGGAGAGGTAGAAGACGTTGCCGTAGCCGCCGGAGGCGAGCACGACCGCGTCGGCCATCTCGGTGCTGATCTCGCCGGTGACCAGGTCGCGGACGACGATGCCGCGGGCCTTGCCGTCGACGATGACCAGCTCCAGCATCTCGTGCCGGGAGTTCATCTCGACGTTGCCCAGGCCGATCTGCCGCTCCAGGGCCTGGTACGCGCCGAGCAGCAGCTGCTGGCCCGTCTGACCCCGGGCGTAGAAGGTGCGCTGCACCTGGGCGCCGCCAAAGGATCGGGTGTCCAGCAGGCCGCCGTACTCGCGGGCGAACGGCACGCCCTGGGCGACGCACTGGTCGATGATGTTGACCGACACCTCGGCCAGGCGGTGCACGTTCGACTCCCGGGAGCGGAAGTCGCCGCCCTTGACGGTGTCGTAGAACAGCCGGTGCACCGAGTCGCCGTCGTTGCGGTAGTTCTTCGCGGCGTTGATGCCGCCCTGCGCGGCGATCGAGTGCGCCCGGCGCGGGCTGTCCTGGTAGCAGTAGGACTTGACGTGGTAGCCCTGCTCGGCCAGCGTCGCCGCGGCCGAGCCGCCGGCCAGGCCGGTGCCGACCACGATCACGGTCATCTTGCGGCGGTTGGCCGGGTTGACCAGCTTGGCCTCGAAGCGCCGGGTCTCCCAGCGCTTCTCGATCGGGCCGGCGGGAGCCTTCGTGTCGGCGATCGGGTCGCCCTCGGTGAAGAGTTCCATGTCAGGACACCAATCCGGTGAGAACGGCGAACGGGACCACCAGGTATCCGGCGCAGAGCACCACGGCGAAGACGAGCGCGGCGTTGCGCGCCCGACGCTCGCCCCGGGGCGTCTGCTGGCCGAGGCTGCGGAACGCGCTGAACGCGCCGTGGCGCAGGTGGAAGCCGAGCGTGACGATCGCCAGGGTGTAGAAGAGCGTGACGTACCAGCGCTCCGGCGCGAAGTCGGCGACGACGTTGCCGTAGGGCTTGCCCTCGTTGCCGACCGGGTTGAGCGTGCCGGTGGTCAGGTCCAGGAGGTGGTAGATCACGAACAGCAGGATGATCACGCCACCCCAGCGCATGGTGCGGGCCGCGTAGCTGCCCCGGACCTTCTTGCGGTGGGCGTACTTCACCGGTCGGGCGGCGCGGGCGCGCAACGCCAGCACGGTGGCGGCCCAGATGTGGGCGACGACGGCCACCACGAGGACGGTGCGCAGGATCCACAGGAACCAGACACCGGGCAGCAGCGGCTTGCCGATGTCGCGCAGCCAGTGCGCGTAGTGGTCGAACGAGGTCTCCCCCGTGAACACCTTCAGGTTCCCGAGCATGTGCGCGATCAGGAACAGCACCAGCAGGATGCCCGTCACCGCCATGACGGCCTTGAGGCCGACGTTCGAGCGAATGGGCGACCGAGTTTTCGTCATTACCACGGGACCGACGCTAGGAGCACTTCGATCAGTCGTCCAATGCATCAAACTCGCAGTGTTAATAGCCTTAGGCTATGTAGATGCAGCTCCATCAGCTCCGGTACTTCGTTGCGGTGGCCGAAGTACGACATTTCACCCAAGCCGCCGACATCGTCGGCATCACTCAGCCTTCTCTCAGTAAGCAAATTCACGCTCTGGAGACCGACCTCGGGGCACCGCTGTTCGAGCGGGTACGGGGCAACATCGCCCTCACCGCGGCCGGCGAGGTGCTCCTGCCGTTGGCGACCCGGATCCTCGCCGACGTGGAGACCGCGACCCGGGAGGTGCAGGAGCTGGTCGGGCTCCGGCGGGGTCGCGTCCGGCTCGGCGCGACCCCGAGCCTCGCCACCTCGCTCGCCCCGCCCGTTCTGCGCCGGTTCCGCGACGCGCATCCCACCGTCGACCTACGCGTCGAGGAGGGCGGCTCGCAGGATCTCGTCCGGAACCTGCTCCGCGGTGACCTCGACCTGGCCCTGATCATCATGCCGGCCCAGGGCGCGGACCCGGGCCTGCGGGTCGACCCGATCCTGCGGGAGAGCCTGGTGGTGGCCTCGGTGGGGGAGGTGCCCACCGCGTCGCCGACCGGCGAGCTGCGCATCACCGACCTGCGCGACCAGCCGATGGTGATGTTCCGCGAGGGCTACGACCTGCGCGACGCCACCATCCAGGCGTGCCGCGAGGCGGGCTTCGAACCGAGCTTCGCGGTGGACGGCGGTGAGATGGACGCGGTGCTCAGCTTCGTCGAGGCGGGGCTCGGCATCGCGCTGGTGCCGGGCATCGTGCTGGCCCGCAGGCCGGGCGTGCGGATCACGCCCCTCGCTCCGCCCGGGGTGCGGCGGACCATCGCGGTGGCCCGCCGCCGCGACATCGTGCCGACCCACGCGGGTCGGGAACTGCGGCGGATCCTGCTCGACTACATCCAGTCGGCGATCGACCGGGGCGAGCTTCCGCCCGGCGTGGAACCACTGTGAAGCCCTCAGGCCCGGCCGGCCGCCGTCGCGTCCGGCCGGTCCGTCGGTCTCAGCGGCCCTCGGCGTCGTCCATCGCCCGGTAGATCCGCTGTTCGGAGACGGGGTACGGGGTGCCCAGCGCCTGGGCGAAGACGTTCACCCGCAACTCCTCGATCATCCAGCGGATCTGCCGGACGGCCGCCTCCTGCCGGCGTGCCGGCGGCAGGGCGGCGAGCAGGTCGTCGTACTCCTTCTGCACCACCGCGATCCGGTCCTGCTGCTGCCGGTCCCGCTGGGGGTTGCCGCCCAGGCGGTCCAGCCGGCGCTCGATGGCGGTCAGGTAGCGCAGCAGGTCGGGCAGGCGGGCGTACCCGGTCTCGGTGATGAAACCGGCGTGCACCAGCCCGGCGAGCTGCTTGCGGATGTCGGCGAGCGCGGCCACCACGGCGAGGTTGCGGGTGGCGCCGAGTCGCTGTTCGACGGCGTACGCGGCGGCGAGCACCCGGCGGACCCGGTCCATCACCTCGACGACGGTGTCGACCAGGTCGGCGCGAACCCTCTCGCGCAGCGCCGCGAACCCCTCGGCGTCCCACGCCGGCCCACCGGCGTCGCCGATCAGCCGGTCGATGGCCGCGCCCGCCGCGTCCTCGATCAGCTCCTGCACGCCGCCGTGCGGGTTGCGACTCAGCGCCAGCTTCGCCTCGTTGCTGAGCCGGCCCTGGAGGAACCGGGCCGGGGACGGCACGGTGAGCCGCAGCAATCGGCGGGTGCCCGCCCAGTGCGCCGCCTCCGCCTCGGCGGGGGAGTCGAACACCTTCACCCCGACCGTGGCGCCCTCGTCGACAAGCGCCGGGTACGCGGTCACCGCGTAGCCGGCGCGGACCTGCTCGATGGTCCGAGGCAGGGTGCCGATGCTCCACTCGCGCAGGCCCGTCCGGGCGACCTCCGGCGCGGCGGCCGCCACCACCTGGCGTACCTCCTGGCGCAGTTGACGTTGCAGGGCCGGCAGGTCCTTGCCCTCGGCGACCGGCTTCTCGTCGTCGCCGAGGACCCGGAAGGTGACCCGCAGGTGTGCGGGCAGCTTGCCCGGCTCCCAGGCGTCGCGGGGCACGGTGACGCCGGTCATCCGCCGCAGTTGGCGGGTGAGCGCGTCCAGCAACGGCTCCTCGCCGGGTGTGATCGCGGCGAGCGCGGCCCGCGCGTAGTCCGGCACCGGCACGAAGTTGCGGCGGATCGGCTTGGGCAGCGAGCGGATCAGCGCGATCACCGTCTCCTCGCGCAGCCCCGGCACCTGCCAGTCGAACGTCTCCGCCGGCACCTGGTTGAGCAGCGGCAGCGGGATGTCCACGGTGACGCCGTCGGTCGGCGTGCCCGGCTCGAACCGGTAGGTCAGCGGCAGACTCACCCCGTCGGCCTGCCACTCGTCGGGGTAGTCGCTCTCGTCCACCCCGGCCCGGCCGTCGTTGATGAGCAGTTCGCGGGTGAAGGTGAGCAGGTCGGGCTGGTCCCGGCGGGTGTTCTTCCA
Source organism: Micromonospora sp. NPDC005252 (assembly GCF_042872475.1). Classification (NCBI taxonomy): domain Bacteria; kingdom Bacillati; phylum Actinomycetota; class Actinomycetes; order Micromonosporales; family Micromonosporaceae; genus Micromonospora; species Micromonospora sp. NPDC005252. The sequence continues at coordinate 356,700 of NZ_JBIAKN010000004.1, forward strand.
CCAGCTGTCGAAGTGCCGGCCGGAGGACACGTCGGCCGGAATCCGCTGGTCGTAGAAGCCGAAGATGGTTTCGTCGTCGACCAGGATGTCCCGGCGTCGCGCCCGGCTCTCCAGCTCCTCGATCTCGGCGAGCAGGCGCTTGTTGTCCGCCCAGAACCGGTGGTGCGTCTGCCAGTCGCCCTCGACGAGGGCGTGCCGGATGAACAGCTCCCGACTCAGCGCCGGGTCGATCCGCCCGAAGTTGACCTTGCGGGAGGTGACCAGGGGGATGCCGTACAGGGTGACCTTCTCGTAGGCCATCACCGCGGCCTGCTTCTTTTCCCAGTGCGGCTCGCTGTAGCTGCGCTTGACCAGGTGCTGCGCGAGCGGCTCGACCCACTCCGGCTCGATCCGGCCGGCGATGCGGCCCCAGAGCCGGGAGGTCTCCACCAGCTCGGCGGCCATCACCCAGCGCGGCGGCTTCTTGAACAACGCCGACCCGGGGAAGAGCGCGAACTTCGCGCCCCGCGCTCCCAGGTACTCGTGCTTCTGGGTGTCCTTCAGCCCGATGTGCGACAGCAGACCCGGCAGCAGCGACTGGTGCACCTTCGGGGTGTCGATCTCCTCCGGCAGGTCCGCGCCACCGCGCCGGCCCCGGCCGGCATCCGCCTCGTCCGAGGTGTCGCGCGCCGGCCGCCCACCCCGCCGGTCGCTCTCCGCCGGGGTACGCAGCACCTGGCGCAACTGGCTGACGATGTCCTGCCACTCGCGGATCCGCAGGTAGTTCAGGTACTCCGCCTTGCACATCCGGCGGAACGCGCTGGACGACAGCTCCCGCTGCTGCTCGCGCAGGTAGCGCCACAGGTTGAGGTACGCGACGAAGTCCGACTCCTTGTCGGCGAACCGGGCGTGCGCCTGGTCGGCCTGGGCCTGCTTCTCCGCCGGCCGTTCGCGCGGGTCCTGGATGGAGAGCGCGGCGGCGATCACCAGCACCTCGGTGGCGCAACCGTTGCGTTCGCCCTCGACCACCATCCGGGCCAGGCGGGGGTCGACCGGTAGCTGGGCCAGCCGCCGGCCCAGCGCGGTGAGCCGCTTCGCCGGGTCGGCCTCGGTCGGGTCCAGCGCGCCCAGCTCGTGCAGCAGGTTGACGCCGTCGGTGATGTTGCGCTTGTCCGGCGGGTCGATGAACGGGAACGCCGCCAGGTCGCCGAGCCCGATCGCGGTCATCTGGAGGATGACCGACGCCAGGTTGGTGCGCAGGATCTCCGGGTCGGTGAACTCGGGGCGGGACAGGAAGTCCTGCTCGTCGTAGAGGCGGATGCAGATGCCGTCGGACGTCCGCCCGCAGCGGCCCTTGCGCTGGTTGGCCGACGCCTGGGAGACCGGCTCGATCGGCAGCCGCTGCACCTTGAGCCGACTGGAGTAGCGGGAGATGCGGGCGGTGCCCGGGTCGACCACGTACTTGATCCCGGGCACGGTCAGCGAGGTCTCCGCGACGTTGGTGGCGAGCACCACCCGGCGCGAGCTGTGCGCGGCGAAGACCCGGTGCTGCTCGGCGCTGGACAGCCGGGCGTACAGGGGCAGGATCTCGGTGCCGAGCAGGGAGCGCTTCTTCTGTACCAGCTTGCCCAGCGCGTCGGCGGTGTCGCGGATCTCCCGCTCGCCGCTGAGGAAGACCAGGATGTCGCCGGGGCCCTCGGCCGCCAGCTCCTCGACGGCGTCGCCGATCGCCTGGATCTGGTCGCGGACGTTCTCCTCGTCGCCGTCGCCCTCCTCCTCGCCGTCGGCGACCTCGACCAGCGGCCGGTAGCGCACCTCCACCGGGTAGGTGCGCCCGGAGACCTCGACCACCGGCGCGGGCACGCCCTGCGGCTCGTCGGCCGTGGGCGGGCCGGCGAAGTGCCGGGCGAAGCGGTCGGTCTCGATGGTCGCCGAGGTGATGATCACCTTGAGGTCGGGACGCCGGGGCAGCAGCTCCCGCAGGTACCCGAGGATGAAGTCGATGTTGAGGCTGCGCTCGTGCGCCTCGTCGATGATCAACGTGTCGTACTGGCGCAGCATCCGGTCGGTCTGCAACTCGGCCAGCAGGATGCCGTCGGTCATCAGCTTCACCAGGCTGCGCTCGCTGACCTGGTCGGTGAAGCGCACCTTGTAGCCGACCACGTCACCCAGCTCGGTGCCCAGCTCGTCGGCGATGCGGTCGGCCACCGTCCGGGCGGCCAACCGCCGAGGCTGGGTGTGCCCGATCAGGCCGTGCACCCCGCGCCCCAGCTCCAGGCAGATCTTGGGGATCTGGGTCGTCTTGCCGGAGCCGGTCTCGCCGGCCACGATCACCACCTGGTGATCACGGATGGCGGCGGCGATGTCGTCCTTGCGCTCGCTGACCGGCAACCCGGCCGGGTACGTGATCACCGGCACCGCCGCCCGTCGGGCGGCCAGCCGTTGCTCGGCCCGGGTCAGCTCGGCGGTGATCTCGGTCAGCGCCGCATCCCGGCGCTGCGGGTCGCGCAGCTTGCGGGCACCGTCGAGGCGCCGCTGGAGCCGGCGCTGGTCGCGGAACATCAGGGGAGTGAGGCGGCGGTGCAGCTCGCGGACGGGATCGGTCGCGGCGGAGGCGGCTGGATTCTGCATGTCGTGCCCAAGGATAGGCAGCGCGGCGGCGGATCGCCCCTGGGTTACCGCGCGAGGGGTGCGGCAGCGCGGGGACGGCCGTCTAGAGTTGCGGCCGACGTCGAGCGCTGGGGGGCCGGGATGGAGCTGCGGGACACCGACCGGGCGTTGGTGCAGGCCGCCACGGCGGTCGCCAAACTGCGGTGCCGCAGCCAGCGCCATACCGGCGCGTCGGCCGCCCGGACCGCTGACGGGCGGGTGTTCTCCGGCGTGAACGTCCAGCACGATAAAGGGGACATCTGCGCGGAACTGGTCGTGATCGGCACCGCCGCCACGCAGGGCGTGACCGAGTTGGAGACGATCGTCACGGTCACCGACCGGGGACGCGAGGTCGTCGAGCCGTGCGACCGGTGCGGGCAGGTGCTCGCCGCCTACTTTCCGTCGCTGCGAGTGATCGTCGGCGAGGGGGACGACCTGCGGGTGGTCCCGATCGAGGGCCTGCTCGGCTGACGAGCTCGGCTGGCCTCAGTCGCCGGAGGCCGCCTCCAGCATCGACCGGGGCATCGGCACGCTCTCGAACCGCACGTTGCCCTCCGGCACCATCCAACTCGTCACCCGTGCGACGAGCAGGCCGGCGCGGACGGCCGGATCGTCGGCGTAGAGCGCGCGCACCTCGTCCGGGGAGATCGAGAACACGACGAAGCCCCGTAGCTGGCCGTCGTCGGCGTCCAGGAACGGCCCGGCCGCCAGCACCAGCCCCTGCTCCACGAACCCCGCCTGGTGGGCCAGGTGGGCGCTCTGCACCCGGTCGATCGCCTCCGGTGGCAGGTCCGGCGGATCCGACGGCCGGACCAGGAGGACGACCGTGTGCTGGTCGAATCGCATGGTCACACCCTATGGCGCGATGGGCGCGGCGGCCGGGGACGGCGCGAACCGGAGGCGTCCGCTTCGGTATCGACCGACGCCGGTTAGGTCACTTTCTGCAGGTCGGCTAAGGTTAGGCGAACCTAAGCTCGAACGTGCAGGAGGCTCGTGACCACCCTCGTCGACCGGCCGACGCCGGCCCGCAACCGGTCCGGTGCCCGTACCGGCCGACGGGTGGCCGTCACCGTCGGGGCGGCACTGGTGCTGCTGCTCGCCGTGCTGGCGAGCTTCGCGCTGGGCAGCCGGCCACTCGGTGTGGATGCGGTCTGGCACGCCCTCGTCGCGCCGGACGGCAGCGACGCGAGCACGATCGTCCGGGAACTGCGCATGCCGCGTACCGCCCTGGGCCTCGCTGTCGGGCTCGCGCTCGCCGTGGCCGGGGTGCTGTTCCAGGCGCTCACCCGCAACCCCCTCGCCGAGCCCCGCATCCTCGGCATCAGCGCCGGCGCGTCGTTCGGCGTGGTGCTCGCCATCTCCGTCTTCGGCGTCGGCACACTCGCCGGCTACGTCTGGTTCGGCATCGCCGGGGCACTGGTCGCCGGGCTGCTGGTCTTCGCCATCGCCAGCCGGGCCCGCGAGGGCGCGAGCCCGGTCACCCTCGCGCTGGTCGGCGCGGCGCTCGACGCCAGTCTCGCCTCCGGGGTGTACGCGCTGCTCAGTATCGACGCCCGCACCTTCGAGGAGTACCGGTTCTGGGTCGTCGGCGGGTTGGCCGGCCGGGACCTCGGCGTCACCGCCCAGGTGTTGCCGTTCGTCCTCGTCGGGCTGCTGCTGGCGGCGCTGGTGGCCCGGGGCCTGGACGCGCTGGCTCTCGGCGACGACGTGGCCCGAGGGCTGGGCCACCGCATCGGGCTGGTCCGCCTCACCGGTGGCCTCGCCGCGGTGCTGCTGACCGGCGCCGCGGTGGCCGCCGCCGGACCGGTCGCCTTCGTCGGGCTGGCCGTGCCGCACCTGGCCCGCGCCCTGGTCGGCGCGGACCACCGCTGGACCCTCGCCGTCTCCGCCCTGCTCGGGCCCGCGTTGCTGCTCGGCGCCGACGTCGTCGGCCGGCTCGTCGCCCCGCCCGGCGAGATACCGGCCGGGATCATCACCGCCCTGCTCGGCGCGCCGCTGCTGGCCGTGCTGGTCCGCCGCGCCCGGGTGGTGACCGCGTGACGACCACCCAGCGCCCGGTCCCCGGCCCGGCCGGCCCCGCCGCCTCGGCCGGTGGCGGCTCCGCACGGCTGCCGGGGCGGTCACTGCTGCGGGTCGGCCCGGTCAGTTTGCAGATCCGCCGCCGGTCGGTGCTGGTCGCCGCCGTGCTGACCGTGCTGCTCCTGCTCGCGATGCTGCTCAGCCTGTCCCTGGGCACCCCGTACGTCGCCCCGGCCGACGTGCTGCGCGCGCTCTCCGGGGCTGGCACCCCGTACGACCTCGTTGTCCTTGATCTGCGGTTGCCCCGGATCGTGCTGGCCGCGGTGGCCGGGGCGGCCTTCGGCGTGGCCGGCACGCTGATCCAGAGCGTGGCGCGCAACCCCCTCGCGAGCCCGGACGTCATCGGCATCACCCAGGGCGCCGGCCTCGCCGCGACCGTGGCGCTGACCAGCGGTGCGGCGGCGGTGCTGGTGGCGCCGAGCGCGCTGGTCGGCGGCCTGCTGGCGGCGGTGCTGCTGTTCGCCCTCGGCGCCCGGCACGGACTGGCCGCGCAGCGGTTCGTCCTCGCCGGCGTGGCGGTCGCGTTCGCCTTCCGGGCGCTCACCGAGGTGGTCATGCTCACCGCCGACCCGATCGACGGCCTGCGGGCGCAGATCTGGCTGATCGGCACCCTCGCCGGCAAGGGCTGGACCGAGGCCGCCTGGATCGCCGGCACCCTGCTGGTGCTGCTGCCGGTGCTCGCCTGGGCCGGCTGGGCCCTGAACAGCACCGCCCTGGACGACGACACCGCGCGCGGCGTCGGGCTGCGTCCGGTGGCCCGCCGGATCGGGCTCGCCGGCACCGGCGTGCTCGTCGCCGCGATGGTCACCGCCCAGGTCGGCGCCGTCGACTTCGTGGCGCTCGTCGCACCTCAACTGGCCCGCCGGCTGGTCCGCGCCGAACGGCCCCCGCTGGTCTGCGCCGCGCTGCTCGGCGCGCTGCTGCTGGTGCTGGCCGACCTGGCCGGTCGGCGGCTGTTCGCACCCACCCAACTGCCGGCCGGTGTGCTGACCGCCGCGATCGGCGGCCCGTACCTGATCTTCCTGTTGCTTCGTGGACGGCGGCCGTCGTCGTGACGCCCTCAAGGAGTCGTGTGATGCTCTCCACCCGCGACCTGGTCGTCGGCTACGACGAGAGGACCGTGCTCGACGGGCTCACCCTGGACCTGCCGACCGACGCGTTCACCGTCATCGTCGGCCCCAACGCCTGCGGCAAGTCCACCCTGCTGCGCACGATGGCCCGGCTGCTCACCCCGCGACGCGGCACGGTCCTGCTGGACGGCGCCGCCATCCGTGACCTGCCCACCCGCGACGTGGCCCGTCGGCTCGGCGTCCTGCCGCAGAGCCCGCTGGTGCCCGAGGGCGTCACCGTGGCCGACCTGGTCGGGCGCGGCCGACAGCCGTACCAGCGGTGGTGGCGGCAGTGGTCGTCGTCCGACGGCGCGGCGGTGGACGAGGCGATGACCATGGCGGACGTGGCCGACCTGGCCGACCGGCCGGTGGACAGCCTCTCCGGCGGCCAGCGGCAACGCGTGTGGATCGCCATGACCCTGGCCCAGGACACCGACGCCCTGCTGCTGGACGAACCGACCACCTTCCTCGACCTGGCCCACCAGGTGGAGGTGCTGGACCTGCTGCACCGGCTACGCGTCGAGCGCGGCCGCACCGTGGTCGCCGTGCTGCACGACCTCAACCAGGCCGCCCGCTACGCCGACCACCTGATCGCGATGCGCGCCGGCGCGGTGGTGGCTGCCGGGCCGCCCCGGGAGATCCTCACCGCGGACCTGGTCCGGGACGTCTTCGGGCTGGCCTGCGTCGTCGTCCCCTGCCCGGTCACCGGAGCGCCGCTCGTGGTGCCCGCGCACACGGGCGGCCCCGCCGCCCGGCCGTCGGGCCCTGGTGCCCCGTCCGCTGACGCGGGCGACCCCGATTCGTCGACGGCGTCCGTCCCGGACGCCCGACCCGCCACCGGCGACGCGGCGACCCCGCTCGCCGGCACGTACCCCTCGAAAGGACTCTGATGCGTCGTCTCGTCGCCGCTCTCGCCGCGGCCGTCGCCCTCGGGGCCGGCCTCACCGCCTGCGGTGAGAGCGACCCGGTCGCCGGCTCCGCCACCGGGGAGACCCGGGAGATCACCCACGCCATGGGCACCACCAAGGTCCCGGCCGACCCCAAGCGCGTCGTCGTGCTCGACACCGACAAGATCGACACGGCGCTCTCGCTGGGCATCACCCCCGTCGGCGCCGCCACCGCCGGTGAGGCGAAGAGCTGGCCGACGTACTTCGGCGCGGACAAGCTCGCCGGCATCAAGGAGGTCGGGGTGCTCACCGAGCCCGACCTGGAGGCGATCAACGCACTCAAGCCGGACCTCATCCTCGGCAGCAAGTTCCGCCAGGAGAAGTTCTACGACGAGCTGGCCGCCATCGCGCCCACCGTGTTCACCGACAAGGTGGGCATCACCTGGAAGGACAACTTCCTCCTCGACGGCAAGGCGCTCGGCCGGGAGCAGCAGGCCAAGGACCTGCTTGGCGCGTACGAGAAGCGGGCCAAGGACTTCGGCGCCACCCTCGGCGACCCCGCCGCGCGCAAGGTGTCGATCGTGCGGTTCATCCCGGGCAACATCCGGGTGTACGGCCCGGACTCCTTCTCCGGCATCGTCATCGGCGACACCGGCCTCGGCCGCCCCGAGCGGCAGTTGCTCGCCAACAAGGAGGACAAGCGCTTCGACCTGGTCAGCCCCGAGCGGATCAACGAGGTCGACGGCGACGTCATCTTCGTGACCGCGTACGGCGACAAGGCCGCTGCCGAGCAGGCCAAGGTGGCCGGCGGCACTCTCTGGAAGGGCCTCGGCGCGGTCAAGGCCGGCAAGGCGTACCCGGTCTCCGACGAGGTCTGGATGACCGGCATCGGCGTCGGCGCCGCCAACAAGATCCTCGACGACCTGGCCAAGTACCTCCCCGCCGCCTGACAAAGCCCCCAGACGCGGGTGCCCACGCAATCGCGGCCCCAAGATCCGCGCAGTTTCGGGGAAACTGCTGCCTCACCAGCTCGCGAGGCAGCAGGATCCCTGAAGTTGCGCGGATCTTGGCCGTTGTGGTCAGCGGGGGTGGGCGCCGGCGCGAGAAGCCAGGGCTTGGCGGAGTTCGGTCAGGAAGCCGGTGAAGTCCTCGCGGAATCGCTTCGCGGTGACGTGCAGAACGATCCAGTCCTCACCGAGTAGACGGTTGAGGCGACGCCGGTCGCGGTGGAACTGCTCGGGATCGTGGTGCCACAATCCGTCGTACTCGACTGTCACTTTGAGATGCGGCCAGGCCAGGTCGAGACGAGCCAGGAACTTCCCGTCCCGCTCCACGACGAACTGGGTCACGGGAGTAGTGACCCCGGCGAGCACGATCCGCACCCGCAGTCGGGACTCCGGCATCGACTCCGCCCCGGCGTCGGCCAGCTCGACCACCCTTGCCATGCTTCTCCAGCCCCGCTTACCGATCTGCGCTCGGGCGTCCGTGTGCAGTTGGGCGAGATCCACCAGGTGTTGGTGGGCAAAGCGGTCCACAATGGCGACGGCCTCCTCTGTCGGCAGCCACTGGGCCAGATCCCAACAGGTGCGCGTCGGCGTGGTCAGCGGGACGCCCTGGCGTACCGCCACGTCGGTGCTGGCGAGCGTGCCGGTGTGCACGACGAACCCCGATACCGGCCCGAATCGCTGACCGGCGGGCACAAGCACCTCCACGGGCTGCGCGTCGGCGGCCGATGCGGCGCCGTAGAGCACTGCCGCGCTGCGGCCAGCGATCACCACGCCCGGTGGCAGCACCCACCGTGCCGCGGCGGCGCAGCGAGTGCGATGGGTGAGCGTCAGGTTGGCATCCGCGTACACGTCCCGAAACACGGGGCGCCATGCCGCGCTGCGCAACTCCGTCCGGGTGAGCAGGCCTTGAGCGACGACGTGAGAGCCGCGGAAGACGCGCCCCTGCAGCCTCGCCGGCCGTCGTGGGGAAACAGGCATGACCTCACCCTGACCGCCGGAACTGCCCGTTGGCAGCCCCTGTGGATAACCCCTTGCGCTCCGGGAACGCCAAGATCCGCGCAACTTCCGGGTTCTTGCTGCCTCCCGACATCCTGAAGCAGCAGCATCCCTGAAGTTGCGCGGATCTTGGTGAATGTGGGGTCTGGGAGGCGGGCGCGGCGAGGGTGGGTCGTTAGGCGGCGGTGGACCAGATGGCGCGGAAGGCGGCGGCTTCGCCGGCCAGCCAGCGTTCGATCTGCTCGGGCTTGGCGTCGGAGGGCATGCGGTGGGCCTGGCCTCGGCGGACGTCGACCAGGACCGGCTCGGCGTGCGGAAGGACCGCGTCCATGTGTCGGGCCATCAGGTGCAGGGTGGCGAGCACCGACTCCTCGGTCGGCGGGGCCTCGTCGAAGTGCAGGCGGACCGCTTCGGCGCGGCCGTCGGCGTGGCGTACCCCGAAATGGGGGTTGATCTTGACGGGTAGGTCGCCCAGCATGGCCAGGGCGTCGCGGGTCTGGGCGAGGTCGACGGCGGCCGGGTCGCCGAGGGAGTGCAGCCAGGCCGTGGCGCCGGGGACGAGCGCCTGGTAGAGCGGGCGCCAGCGCGGCTTGACCACGTCAACCACCCCGGTCAGGTGGGTGCCGCCGGTGTGAAAGGCGATGTCGGCCTTGAGCGCCTTGACGAACTGGCCGTGCGGGTTGAAGCCGGACCGGCTGGCGCGCTGCTTGCGCAGCCCGCCGACGAAGGTCGCCTTGGTGGGGCCGGTGCGGTCGACGTAGCGGGTGAAACCGAGCAGTGTGGCGTAGGGGGTGATGGGCGTGGAGGTGGGCGCGGTCACGGGCGTCCTCCCAGGTCAGGATCTTTATTAGTACATACATTCTAATCGACAGGTCTGACATTGCCCAGCGAAGTTGAGGGGTGGACCGCTGTCCCGTCCGCCGATAGGTGGCCAGTCCGATCGAAGGTGGCCAGCGGCGCCGTCCCGGAGATGCTGCCCGCGACAGAGGCAGGTCCGGGCTAACTTCAAGATCGGCATCGACGGAAGCCGGTGCGCCGGGGTGGGCGCCGTCCGGCCTGGTCATTCCGGTCGGAACGCTCCGGCCGGTTCGCCGCGGATCTGCCAGCCCAGAGCGGAGTAGAGCCCTCGCCCGTCGGCGGTGGCGAATAGCAGCCCCGTGGTCAGGCCTTCGTCCAGGGCTCGGTTAGCGAGGATGGACATCACGGCGCGGCGCGCTTGAGAGAGGACGAAGAGGCGCTCATCGAACCATGATCATGATCCTCGGCTGGATTACGGGCGGGAGAGCTCGTCCTCGACGAACGTGGGCTTGGCCAGCGTGAACGCCGGGATGGCCGCCACGAGGGCGACGGCGAGCAGGAACAGCAGCGGAAGGGTCCACCCGCCGCTCACGTCGTGCAGCAGGCCGACGAGCAGTGGACCGAGCGCGCCGAGCGCGTACGCGACCCCCTGGGCAAAGCCGCTCAGCGCGACGGTGCCGGCCTGGGTTCGGGTGCGTACGTTGATGAGCACGAGGCTGACCGGGAACAGGATCGAACCCGAGCCGATAAGCAGCACCCAGAGCAGTGTGAGGGTCGCGGGCGCGAGCAGCAGGCCGAGGTAGCCGAGCGCGAAGCTGGCGATACCGGCGGCGATTAGCCGGCCGACACCCTGCAGCCGCGTGACGAGCAGGGGCGCAACGAGCGCGATGGGCGCGCTGATGATGCCGGTGACGGCGAGCAGCGCACCGGCTTCGGTCGGCGTCGAGTCGGCGATGTCGCCGAGGATCTCGGGCAGCCACGCGAAACACGCGTAGGTAAGGATCGTGCTGGTCGAGAACACGACGGTGATCGATAGGGCCGTGCGGGACCGCCACAGTCGCGTGACGAGGGTGGTGGGCGAGGACTCGACGGCGTCGGCATCCGGGAGTCGGCGGCGGCGCTCCCGCGCGATGGTGACGAGCCACGGAACGAGCGCGACCCCCGAGCTCGCCGCCCAGATGCCGAGCGAGAACCGCCACCCGACCTGCTCGGCGACCGGGGCGGCGACCGCCGCGGGCAGGGCCGTGCTCACGCCCAGGATGCAGACGTAGACGGCGGTCAGCAGCGCTACCCGGTCGGGGAAGTAGCGCCGCACGATCGGCGGCAGCAGCACATTGCCGATGCCCGTGCCGGCGAGCGCGACGACACTGCCGACGAGCAGCACCGCGTAGTCCGGGGCGGCCGCGCGCACGAGATGGCCGACGGTCATGAGCAGCAGCGCCAGCACGATGCCGCCGTCGAGGCCGATGCCGCGGGCGACGCGCGGCGCGACGAACCCCGATACCGCCAGCAGGATCGGTGGCAACGTGCCGAGCAGCCCGGCGCCGATGTTCGATATCGGGATGTCCGCCCGGATGTCACCGAGGATCGGTGACATCACCGCAACCGTCTGGCGCAGGGTGAGCGCGACGAGCACGATGCCCAGCAGCGCGGCCGCGCGTCCCGCCCACAAGGTAAGGGGCCGGTCCTCTGTCATCCCCTTACTCTAGTGTTCCAGTCGAGATCGTGATCATCGCGGTTCGGTGAGCGCCTGGAAGGCGGATGGCTGTTCAGTTCCGCGCCGCGCCCCCGGCGGCTCAGCTGCTCGGGGTGGCATGGGGTACGGCGTCCGCGCCGAGTTGTCCCAGTCCTGGCCGACGCCACGACTGCTGGCCAGTTACCTGCGGGACCGGACAGCCGCGCCCTGGAGACAGGACGTTTCGTCCGGTCGGGTGAGTGACACGGGTCACTGTCGGTGGGTCTTCGGCGGTAGCATCTGCCCGAGCTCACCGGCCGTTCCCATCCCGGAGTGACGCGGCGTAGGGGCACCCGTATCCGGCATCAGGGCGTCGCGCCGGCCGGGTCGATCCACTCCCGCTCACCTCATCGCAGGAGCATCCGTGATCAATGTCCGATCGTGGCGACGGCGAGCACTGGCTGCCCTCGGGGCGGTTGTGGTCAGCCTCGCCGGGACGCTGGCCTTCATGCCCACGGCGAACGCAGATCCCCCGGGTTTCACCGTCAACCACGAGGCACGGTGCATGGCCGACGGCACCTACCAGATCCAGTGGACCGTCCTTGCCGAGACCGCCCCGACCGACGCGACGCGATACCGGTTCGTCAAGGTCGAGGTGTATCCGCCCGACACCAGCATCGACCCCATCGCTGCCAGCCCCGAAGGCGTCTTCCCGCATTCCCTGGGCAAGCCGGTGACCGGCACCCAGACCCTGCCGGGCACCGCCACCTTCGCCGACCTGGCCGTGTGGGTGCAGTGGGACGACGGCTACTCCGAGACGTCCGGCGTCGCCGCTGGCGCCCCGCTCGACGGCAGGTGCGGGCAGCCGCCCACCGATCCGACGGCCAGTTTCCAGCCTCGGTGCGACGGCACCGTGCTGGTCGACCTGGCTAACCCGCCCGCCGGGCGGACGGTCGATGTGGTGCTCGCGACCTACCCCAAGGGCTACTCACGAACCGTCTCGCTGGCGCCGGGAGCGACGGCGAAGGGCATCGTGGTTCCCCGGGGATACGACTTCTTCTCGGTGACCGTCGCGGGCGCGAGCGAGGCGTTCGCCGTGTACTCCTGGGAGTTCGATCCGGGTCACTGCGTCGTCCCGGACATCCGTGCCCGCTCGACCTGCGAAAAGCTCGTCATCGCGGTGTCGGGACCGAATGTCGGTGTGAACTCGTTGGTCCTCTTCAATCCCAACCACGGCCCGGAGCAGCGGCGGCTCGTCGAAATGGGCACCACCGTCGACGTGTCCTTCCCGGCCGTCGCGGGGTTGGCCGTCGCGCTTCGGTCGGACGCGTTCGATCCGCAGGCCAGCCACCTCAACGGTCCGTACAGGTGGGAGCAGCCCGCCGGTTGTGCCGACGGCGGGGGAGGCGGCCTGCCGGTGACCGGTCAGTCGACCGGCGGCGTGCTCGCCGCCGCCGGTCTGCTGCTGGTCGCGGGCGCGACCCTGTTCGTCGTGGCTCGTCGCCGTCGGATCTGGTTCACCGTCTGACGGGCGACGACGCGTCAGAGCTGGCCGACGTCCGTGATCCGGACGACCGCCGCCCCGACCTCGTCCGAGGCGACGAGGTCGATCTCCGCGCTGATGCCCCAGTCGTGGTCGCCGTCCGGGTCGTCGAAGATCTGCCGGACGGTCCACCGCTCCCGGCCCTGCTCGATCATCAGCAGCGCCGGGCCACGGGCGTCCGGCCCGACGCCGATCGAGTCGTACGCCTCGAAGTACGGCGCGAGGGCGTCGGCCCACGCGTCGTAGTCCCAGCCGTCCTCGGCGTCCAGCTCGGCGAGCAGGTCCCAGCGGCGCAGCGCGGCCAGCTCGACCCGGCGGAACAGCGCGTTGCGCACCAGCACCCGGAACGCCCGCGCGTTGCGGGTCACCGCCGGTGGCCGGTCGGTCAGGGAGGCGTGCGCCTGGGCGACCTCGGCCACGTCGGACGGGTTGCGCAGCCGCTCCCACTCGTCGATGAGGCTGGAGTCGACCTGGCGGACCAGCTCGCCGAGCCACTCGATGAGGTCGATCAGCTCCTCGGTCTTGGCGTCCTCGGGCACGGTCTGGCGCAGCGTCTTGTACGCGTCGGCCAGATAGCGCAGGACCAGACCCTCCGAGCGGGTCAGCCCGTAGAACTGCACGTACTCGGTGAAGGTCATGGCCCGCTCGTACATGTCCCGGACGACGGCCTTGGGGGAGAGCTGGTGGTCGGCGACCCACGGGTGGCCCTGCCGGTACATCTCGTACGCGGCCTCCAGCAGCTCGGCGAGGGGCTTCGGGTGGGTCACCTCGTCGAGCAGTTCGAGGCGGGCCTCGTACTCGATGCCCTCGGCCTTCATCGCGGCGACGGCCTCGCCGCGGGCCTTGAACTGCTGCGCGGACAGGATCTGCCGGGGGTCGTCGAGGATCGACTCGATCACGCTCAGCACGTCGAGCGCGTACGACGGGGACTCGGCGTCGAGCAGTTCGATGGTGGCCAGGGCGAGGGGGGAGAGCGGCTGGTTGAGCGCGAAGTCGAGTTGGAGGTCGACGGTGAGGCGGATCCGCCGGCCCGTCTCGTCGGGCTCGGGCAGCTCCTCGACCACCCCGCCGGCGCGCAGGGCCCGGTAGATGGCGATGGCCCGGCGGATGTGCCGGCGCTGGGCGGCCGGCTCCTCGTGGTTGTCGGTGAGCAGGTGCCGCATCGCCGTGAAGGCGTCCCCGGGGCGGCCGATGACGTTGAGCAGCATCGAGTGGCTGACTCCGAAGCTGGAGGTCAGCGGCTCCGGCTCGGCGTCGACGAGCCGGTCGAAGGTGGGCTGGCCCCAGCCGATCGAGCCCTCCGGCGGCTTCTTGCGGACCACCTTGCGGCGCTTCTTCGGGTCGTCGCCGGCCTTGGCGAGCGCCTTCTCGTTGTCGATGACGTGCTCGGGGGCCTGCACCACGACCCGGCCGATGGTGTCGTAGCCGGCCCGGCCGGCCCGCCCGGCGATCTGGTGGAACTCGCGGTTCTTGAGCAGCCGGGTACGCACCCCGTCGTACTTGGACAGGCCGGTGAACAGCACGGTGCGGATCGGCACGTTGATGCCGACGCCGAGGGTGTCGGTGCCGCAGATGACCTTGAGCAGGCCGGCCTGCGCGAGGGTTTCCACGAGCCGGCGGTACTTGGGCAGCATGCCGGCGTGGTGCACGCCGATGCCGTGCCGGACCAACCGGGACAGCGTCTTGCCGAAGCCGGAGGTGAACCGGAAACCGCCGATCGCCTGGGCGATCATGTCCTTCTCGGCGCGGGTGCAGACGTTCACGCTCATCAGCGCCTGGGCGCGTTCCAGCGCGGCGGCCTGGGTGAAGTGCACGACGTACACCGGGGCCTGCTTGGTCTCCAGCAGCTCCTCGAGCGTCTCGTGCAGCGGGGTCATCGCGTACGAGAAGATCAGCGGGACCGGCCGCTCCACCGAGCGCACGACGGCGGTCGGCCGCCCGGTGCGCCGGGTCAGGTCGTCGACGAACCGGGTGGTGTCCCCCAGGGTGGCGGACATCAGGACGAACTGGGCCTGCGGCAGCTCGATGATCGGCACTTGCCAGGCCCAGCCCCGATCGGGCTCGGCGTAGAAGTGGAACTCATCCATGATCACCTGGCCGACGTCGGCCTTGGCGCCCTCGCGCAGCGCGAGGTTGGCCAGGATCTCCGCGGTGCAGCAGATGATCGGGGCGTCGGCGTTGACGCTGGCGTCGCCGGTGAGCATGCCGACGTTCTCGGCGCCGAAGACCTCGCAGAGCGCGAAGAACTTCTCCGACACCAGGGCCTTGATCGGCGCGGTGTAGAAGGTCGTCCGGCTGTCCGCGAGGGCCGCGAAGTGCGCGGCGATGGCCACCAGGCTCTTGCCCGAGCCGGTGGGTGTGTTCATGATCAGGTTGGCACCGGAGACGATCTCGATGACCGCCTCCTCCTGATGGGGATAGAGGTCGAGGCCGCGCTCCTTCGCCCAACTGGCGAACGCGTCGAAGAGGGTGTCGGGGTCGGCGCTTGTCGGCAGCGCGGCGGTGAGCGTCATATCCCATCCATGGTGCCTGGATCATGCCCCCGCGCGCCAACCCGACCTCCGCCGGGCACCCGTCCGGGCCGGCTCGTCACCGTCGGCGGTAGATCAGGTCGGCCACCGGCCGCCCGGCGATGATCGCCCGCCGCTCGAACTTCGTCACCGGGCGGTGCGCCGGACGCGGCGCGAAGCCGCCGTACGCGTCGACGAGCTCCGGGTCCGCGTCCAGGGTCTCCCGCATCGCCTCGGCGTACTCGGCCCAGTCGGTCGCGCAGTGCAGCGTCCCGCCGGGGACCAGCCGGGAGCGCAGCAGCGCCACGTGCGCCGGCTGGATGATCCGCCGCTTGTGGTGGCGGGCCTTCGGCCAGGGGTCGGGAAAGAAGATGTGCACGGCGTCCAGGACGCCCTCCGGCAGGCCGCTGACCAGCTCCAACGCGTCGCCCTGGGCCACCCGTACGTTGCCGAGGTCACTGCGGTCCACCAGGTCGAGCAGGTTCGCGATTCCCGGCGTGTGCACCTCGACCGCCAGATAATCTCGATCCGGGTCGGCGGCGGCCATCGCGGCGGTGCTGTCGCCCATGCCCGAGCCGATCTCCAGCACCACCGGGGCCCGACGGCCGAACAGGGCGGTCAGGTCGACGGGCTCGCCCGACACGTCCCGGCCGTAGGACGACCAGAGCCGCTCCAGCGCGTCGGTCTGGCGGCCGCTCATCCGGCCCCGTCGGGGGTGGAAGGTGCGGATCGTCCGGCCCGCGGGCGGGACGGTGGCGGGGTCAGGGTCGGTGGTGGTCACAGCGACCCGAGCGTACGCGACGTCGTCCGCGGATCGGATGTGATGTGCGACCGGTAATGAGAGGATCGATCTGGTACGGCAGGCCGGGTGGTCCGCTGCCCGGCGCGGTCCTACGGCGTCGAGAGGGGGCATCGTGGCAGTGACCCGCGGCGGCGTGACCCTGTCGATGGTGACCGTGCTCGCCGGCCCCCTGCTGGCCGCCCTCCCCGCACACGCCGCACACGCCGCTGGCGGTCCGGTGGCCGCCGCGTCGGTGCTCGCCGCGCCGGCTGCCCTCGTCTCCGTCGCCGCCGTGCCCGGTGCGCTCGTCTCCGCTGGTCTCGTGCCCGTCGCCCGCCCGCTCGTGCTCGTCGCGCCGGCGCCCGGGGGTCAGCCCGAGGGCCAACCCGGAGGCGCGCCCCAGCCCGCTCCGCCGGTGGACGTCTTCGTCGAGGTGAGCCCCAGCACGGTGCAGCCCGGCTACCTGGTCGGCATCCGGGCCAGCTGTCGGGACAACTCGGTGGGCGCCACCGTCGTCTCCGACGCGTTCGGCGCGGTCGGCGTGCAACCGCAGCGCGGCGTGCTCACCGCCGCGCCGATGGTCCGCGAGCGCACCCGCCCCGGCAACTACCGGGTCAAGTTGGAGTGCCGCGACGGTGAGACCGCGTCGACCATGCTCCAGGTGGTCAAGAAGGTGCCGTCGCCCCAGCCCAGCCGAGGCCCGGCCACCGGTTTCGGTGGCAGCGCCGGGGGGATGACCGGCAACCTGCTGCTGCCCGGCGGCGCGGCGTTGACCATCACCGGGCTGATCCTCGCCGTGATGGCCCTGCGTCGACCCCGTACCGTCCGTGGCGTCGCGCGCCGCTGAGCCCGCCATGGAAATCTTCCGCCCCACACCCCCGCCCGCCGGCTCCCGCCCGCCCCCGGGTTCCCGCCCGCCCGCCAGTTCGTGGTCGCCCGACGACGCAGAGCCGCCCGCGGGCTCGCGTCCGGCGCGCGATTCGCGTGTCCCCGCCGACCGGCCACCGGTCGCCGACCGACCACCGGTGGCCGCCCGTCCGCCGACCGCCGTCGCTCCTCGGCGCAGCCGTCCGTCGGGCCGTAGCCCCTGGTCGGTGCCGCTGGCGGTGGTGCTGGTCCTGGCGGGCGTCTTCGCCACCGGGGCGGGACTGGGCCGCTCGGTCGGCCCGTTCGACTGGGCCCCGGCAGGTGGTGACCGCCCGGCCCGCAGCGAGACGGTCGGGTTGTCGGCCAGTCGCCCGGTGCGGCTCACCGTCCCGGCGATCAAGGTGGCGGCGCCGGTGGCGCCCGTCGGGCAGGCGCGGGACGGCACGATCGCCGTACCGCCGCTGGAACGGCACAACGAGACCGGCTGGTACGACCGTGGGCCGACGCCCGGCGAGCCCGGTCCGGCGGTCATCGTGGGGCACGTGGACACCAAGAGCGGCCCGTCGGTCTTCTACGACCTGGGCAAGCTGAAGCCCGGTGACCTGATCGAGGTGGCCCGCGCGGACCGGTCGACGGTGGTGTTCAAGGTCGACACCGTCGAGCACTTCCCGAAGGACCGGCTGCCCGCCGAGCGGATCTACGGCCACGACGGCCCCGCCGGCCTGCGGCTGATCACCTGCGGTGGCCAGTTCATCGGCGGTCGTACCGGCTACGCCGACAACGTGATCGCCTTCGCCACCCTCCAGTCGTCGCGCAAGCCCTGACCCGCGCCCGCCGGGCCGCGTCAGCTCAGGAAGTCCAGGAGTTGGCGGGTGGTCTCGTCGGGGGCCTCTTCCGGGATGAAGTGTCCGACCGGCACCGGCCCGCCGCGCACGTCGTCGGCCCACTCCCGCCAGATCGCGAACTCTTCGAACCCGTCGAACATGGCCGGACGCTATCAGCGCACGTCGCCGCCCGGGCGGGTTCCGTCGAGCCCGGGATCGTCGGCAGAGGTGGTCAGGGCTGGGGGACGTGCAGGGCCACCTCGAACTCCAGGAGGCTGGCGCCGGTGGAGACCGGCGGGCGGGGCTTGTCGCCGGGGGCGGCGGCGTGGGCCTCGCGCGACGGGCCGGAGGCCCAGGCCTGGTACGCCTCCTCGCTCTCCCACCTCGTGTAGACGAAGTAGCGGGTCTCGCCGGACACCGGCCGGAGCAGTTCGAAGCCGAGGAAGCCGGGGGAGTTCTCCACCGCGCCGGCCCGCGCCGCGAACCGCTTCTCCAACTCGGGGCCGGCGCCGGGCGGAACCTCGATTGCGTTGATCTTCACGACTGCCATCTGCCCACCCTAGCCAGCGCCGGCGCTCAGAACGCCTCGACGGCGGGGACCAGATCCGCGTCGACCACGATCGGGGCGTGATCGGAGGGGCCCTTGCCCTTGCGGGCCTCCCGGTCCACGTACGCCGAGCGGACCGCCCGGGTGAACGGCGCCGAGGCGTACACCAGGTCGATCCGCATGCCCTTGTTCTGGTGGAACATCCCGGCGCGGTAGTCCCAGTAGGTGAACGGGTGCGGCCCCTTCATCGGGGTCGGCACCACGTCGCTGAGCCCGAGGTCGCGCAGCGCGGCCAGGGCGGCCCGCTCGGCCGGGGTGACGTGCGTGGAGTGGGTGAAGACGGCCGGGTCCCAGACGTCGGCGTCGGTCGGGGCGACGTTGAAGTCGCCGCAGACGGCCAGCGGCAGGCCACCGGCGAGCTCCGCCTCCAACGCGTCGCGCAGCGCCGCGAACCAGGCCAGCTTGTACGCGTAGTGCGGGTCGTCCGGCGTCCGGCCGTTGGGCACGTACACCGACCAGACCCGCAGCCCGCCGCAGGTGGCGGAGATGGCCCGGGCCTCCGGTGCGGGAAAGCCCGGCTCACCCGCGAAGCCGACGCGGACGTCGTCCAGGCCGACCCGGGACAGGATCGCCACCCCGTTCCAGCGGCCGTCGCTGTGGCTGGCCACGGTGTAGCCCAGCTCGCCCACCTCGGCCACCGGGAACGCGCCGTCCGGGCACTTCGTCTCCTGCAGGCAGACGACGTCGGGCCCGGTGCCGGCCAGCCACTCCAACAGCCGGGGCAGCCGGGCCTTCACCGAGTTCACGTTCCAGGTCGCCAGGCGCATGTCTCCACCCTGCCGCATCCGGTGCCGTGTCGCCGGGTCAGCTGCCCGGGGTGTCGCCGGGACGGGTCTGTTCGGCCAGGAACCGTTCCAGCTCCGCGCCGAGCTCGTCGGCGGTGGGCAGCGGACCGGCGTCGGGGGCGAGCAGGTTCCGCTCGCCGCGACCCCGGGCGAACGCGTCGTACTGCTCCTCCAGGGCCTGGACCAGGGCGGCAGCGTCCTCGGTCTGGGCGACCTGCCGGTCGATCTCCACCCGGACCACCTCGGCGGCCGAGCGCAGCCCGTCGCCGGGCAGCAGCAGCCCCGTGCTGCGCGACACCGCGCTCAGCAGCACCTCGGCAGCGGCCGGGTACTCGGTCTGGGCCACATAGTGCGGCACGTGCGCGGCGAACCCGAGCGCGTCGCGACCCTGCTCGCCGAGGCGGAACTCCAGCAGGTGACCGACGCTGCCGGGCACCTGGACCCGTTGCAGCCAGGGCTCGTACCCGCTGATCAACTCCGGACGGGTGGCGTGGGCGGTCACGCCGGTCGGCCGGGTGTGTGGCACCGCCATCGGGATCGAGTTGAGCCCGACGGTGAGCCGTACGTCCAAGCGGGCGGCGAGCCCCGCGACGGCGGCGGTGAACCGCTCCCACTGCAGGTCCGGCTCGGGGCCGGTGAGCAGCAGGAAGGGTGTCTCGTCGTCGTCGTTGAGCAGGTGCAGCTCCAGCTTGGGGGCGTCGAAGCTCTCCCAGTGGTCCTCGACGAAGGTCATCACCGGTCGCCGGGAGCGGTAGTCGAAGAGCTGGTCCACGTCGAAGGTGGCGATCGGCCGCCCCTCGAGCGAGGTGAGCAGCTGCTCGCGGGCCAGCCGGCTGGCGTTGCCGGCGTCCACGAACCCGGTCAGGGCCTGGACCAGGACCGGCTGCCCGAGGTCGGGCAGATCGTCGGTGAGCTGATAGAGCTCGTGTGGGTCGAGCACCGGTGCGGACCTCCCTGGAATGTGCCTACGCGGATGCCGGCGCGGTGGACGGCACCCGATTCGGGCAACGTACCCGCCATCCTGGCGCATTCCTGCGTCGGGCGATCCGTCGACCGCCGACTGGGCGCGATCGGACGAACCACCCGATTACGCCGAACGGCCGATGGGCGGTTCGGCCCAAAGGCCGAGTTTGTCGATCATGTCGGTCCGCGCGGCCCGATGTCCGCACCTGTCGCCGTCCGTGCCGGCCCACGTGCCGCGCCGGTTTCCTCCGGTACGCGAGGTCCGTTCCCCGGGCGGGTCGACCCGCCCCGCTCGTCCACCCGAGGACCCCGATTCTGTGGCGAGGGCCACGTGATCACTGTGGGTGATTGGGGTTTCCGCCTGCCTAGCCTCGGTTGATGCGTGACGACGGCACCCTCGACGACCCGTACGCCCCGAGCAGCCCCACTACCGAAATGGAGGAAGGCACCTCAGCCGAACGGACAACCGCCGCGAGTCGGCTTCGGGCGTACGCCCGCGACCTGACCGGTCGACGCCGCGCCCAGGTGGCCCTCGCCACCGGCGTGGTCTGCTGCCTCGCTCTGGCCGCCGTCGCACAGGTCCGCGACGAGACCGCCGGCGCGGCGACGCGGGTCGACTCGAGCGCCGAGCTGGCGCAGCGCGCCGAGCAGGAGCGCGCGTCCCGCTCTCTCGACCGCGCCGCGACCCCCGCTGCCGCCCCCTCTGCCACCCCGTCCGCCTCCGCGACCTCCGCCGACCCGGACACCACCTCGCGTGCCCGCACGGTCGCCCCGGCGCAGCCGACCGACCCGGCGCCGGTCGCCGGCCTGGACGACGACCAGATGGAGAACGCCGAGGCGATCGTCCGTACCGGACGCAAGATGGGTGTCCCGCGCCGTGGCCTCGTCATCGCGGTGGCGACCGCCATGCAGGAGAGCAACCTCTACAACGTCGCCAGCGGCGTGCTGCCGGAGTCGCAGGACTACCCGCACCAGGGCGTCGGCTGGGACCACGACTCGGTCGGTCTGTTCCAGCAGCGCTCCAGCAGCGGCTGGGGCCCGGTCGGCCGGCTGATGGACCCCGAGTTCGCCACCCGGCAGTTCCTCAGCGCGCTGGAACAGGTGCCCGGCTGGCAGCAGATGCGGCTCACCGACGCCGCGCAGGCGGTGCAGGTCTCCGCGTACCCCGAGCACTACCAGCAGCACGAGTGGCGGGCCACCCGGGTGGTCGACGCCATCGTGCCGGCCAGGCGGTAGCCTACCGACCACTGTGGACGGTGAGGGTTGAGCCTGTCGCGTCCCGGGTACATCCGTTGCGGGTTCGGGGTACACATGACTGAGGGATCACCGACAGGAGGACGTTATGTCTTTGATGCAGCGGATCAGCACCTTCCTGAGATCGCCCAAGGGTCAGCAGCTGGTGGACCGGGGTCGGCGCGAGCTGGCCAAGCCCGCCAACCAGCAGAAGCTCAAGGGGTTGGCGGCGCGACTGTCCAACCGCCGTCGCTGACCGCGCCACCGGCCGTCCTGCCCGTACCCACCCCTGGGGAGACCCGGTGACCGACACCCCGCCCAGCGGCGGTCAGCCCGCCGCGCCCACGCCCGAGCCGTCGGCCGGCCTGCCGGCCGCGCCGGCGGCCGCGCCCGAGGGCCCGCCGGCCCGACTCTGGGACCGGATGCGCGACGATCCGCAGTACGCCCCGGAGCACCTCGCCCTGGAGGCGGTGCGCCGGCTCGGGCCGGAGGCCGCGCAGTGGGCCGCCCGCGCCCGCAGCGAGCACCCCGGTGTCTCGTCCGACGTCCTGGCCGACCAGGCGGCCCGCAAGTTCGTCAACCTGGCTCGCCTGTCCGGGGCGGTCTCCGGAGCGGCCGGGCTGCCCGGCGCCGTCCTCGACGTCGGCGTGCTGGCCTGGACCCAGGCGCGCATGGTCCTGCACATCGCCGCCGCGTACGACGTCGACCCGCTACACAGCGACCGGGCCACCGACCTGCTCGTGCTCCAGCGGGTGCACAAGGTCGCCGAGAGCGCCCGCCTGGCGCTCGGGGTGGCCGCCGGCCGGGAACGCGCCGACGCGCTCTTCGGCCTGGGCGGCCAGCGCCCGCTGGGGCGGGTCATGTTGCAGCTCGGCGTCCGGCTGGCGCAGATGGCCGGCGTTCGGGCCGCCAAGCGACTCGTCGCCAAGATCGTTCCGGGTGCGGCGATCGTGCTCGGCACCTGGGCCAACTCGTCCGCCACCAAAGACCTGGCCGAGCGCTCCCGGGCGCTCTACCGTCGGCGCGGCACCGCGGTCCCGGAGCCCCGCCGC
The DNA here is from genome assembly GCF_042872475.1 of Micromonospora sp. NPDC005252. Taxonomy (NCBI): domain Bacteria; kingdom Bacillati; phylum Actinomycetota; class Actinomycetes; order Micromonosporales; family Micromonosporaceae; genus Micromonospora; species Micromonospora sp. NPDC005252. The sequence goes on from NZ_JBIAKN010000004.1 coordinate 379,044, forward strand.
TCCTGAACCGCCCTCGGGTGGTTCAGTCGGCCAGGCCGGACGAGCGCCAGGTCACCTCGGCCAGCCGGCCCTGACCGGTGGCGTTGGGGTGGAACCAGTCCAGCGGGTTGAGCAGGTCCAGGGTGAAGCGGACCTTGTGCGCCGCGCCCCCGTCGTGCCGGCAGCGCGAGCCGTACGCCCGGCAGGCCGCCACCAACTGCGCGTTGTACGCGTCGATCCGGGCCCGGACGGCGGCCCGGCGGGCCTTGTCGGCGGGCGCCGTCGACGTCGCGTTGGCCAGTAGCGCCGGGCAGATGCCCCGCCGCCACGCTCGTGCCGCCCGCGCGTCGCCGTGCCCCACCTCCCAGAGCCGGTAGAGGTCGGGGATGCTCACCACCAGCACCCGGGCCTTCGGCCGGCCGGTCCGCAACACCCGCAGGCCCCGGTCGACGTCGGCCCGGAACTGGGTCACCGGGGTCATCGCGTCCACGCCGCCCCGACAGATGTCGTTGGCGCCGATCAGCACGGTGACGTAGTCGGCGCGGTCGCGTACGGCCGCCTGGGCCTGGCCTTCGAGGGCGTCGGCGCGGGCGCCGGGCCGGGCGTGGTTGTACGCCTTGCCGCGGATCGCGGGATTCTGGTCGAGCAGCCGGCGATAGTGGCTCTGCACCCGCAGGCCGTCCCCGGTCGACCAGGAGTTGCGCTCGCAGGAGGTGAGCACCAGGCAGGAGGCGAAGCCGGTGCTGATCGAGTCGCCGAGCGCGGCGATGCCGCCGGGCCCGCCGGACGACGGCGGGCTCTTCGTGGGACGGGGGGAGGCCGACGTGCCGCCCTCGCAGGCCAGCGCGACCAGCGCGGCGAGACAGGCCAGGGCGGCAACCCAGCGTCGAGGCATGACATCCCCCGTCTCGCAGCACAGAGCGACAGCGCGGTAACTCTATGCGCTGGACGTGGTCGGGCGGGAAGTTGCTGTCGGGTATGTGGCCGAGCGCCGTCGAAAGAGCCGCATGAGTGCTATAAGCGCCACCAGCGCGCGCGATTGCTACCGGTTAACAGCGCCGATCGGGGGTAGCTCAGGAGGTATGACGAGATCGCAGCCCCGGCGTGCCCGTGGCACGGTCGGCCACGCGTACAGCGCGCTGAACCTCCGGCTCACCCTCGCCGGCTTCGGGTTGGTGATCATGGTGCTGTTCGCGGTGCTGGCGTTCTGGGCGGGGCTCGCCTGGCTCGGCGTGCTCTGCGCGATCTTCGCAGTCGTCGCCGTGGTCGACCTGGTCGTGATCCAGCGCCGCCGCGCCGCTCGCCGCCGTGAGGAGCCGGGCGTACGACACTCGCTGTTCGAGTGACAGGAGGACGAGATGCCCCACATCGCCACCACCAACCCCGCCACCGGCCAGGTGCTCAAAACCTACGAGGCGATGTCCACCGAACAGCTCGACGCCGCCATCGAGCGCACCAACCTCGCGTACCGGCAGCTGCGCGGCACCACCGTCGACCAGCGCGCCCGGTGGATGAACGCCGCCGCCGACCTGCTGGACGCCGAGCGCGACGAGATCGCCCGGATCATGACCACGGAGATGGGCAAGACGTACGTCGCGGCCCAGGCCGAGGTGACCAAGTGCGCCATGGCCGCCCGCTTCTACGCCGACAAGGCGCCCGCGTTCCTCGCCGACCAGCCGGCCGACGCCGCCGCCGTGAAGGCGACCCGGGCGTTCATCCGCTACCAGCCGATCGGTGTGGTGCTCGCGGTGATGCCGTGGAACTTCCCGCTCTGGCAGGTGATGCGCTTCGCCGCCCCGGCGCTGATGGCCGGCAACACCGGCCTGCTCAAGCACGCCTCGAACGTGCCGCAGACGGCGCTGCTGCTGGAGGACGTGTTCCGTCGCGCCGGCTTCCCCGAGGGGGCGTTCACCACAGTGCTGGTGGGCTCGGACGCTGTCGAGCGGATCCTCGCCGACCCCCGGGTCCGCGCCGCCACCCTCACCGGCAGTGAGGCGGCCGGGCGCTCCATCGCCCAGATCGCCGGCCGGGAGGTCAAGAAGACCGTGCTGGAGCTGGGCGGCAGCGACCCGTTCGTGGTGATGCCCTCGGCCGACCTGGACGCCGCCGCCGAGGTGGCCACCACGGCCCGCTGCCAGAACAACGGCCAGTCCTGCATCGCCGCCAAGCGGTTCATCGTGCACACCGACGTCTTCGACGCCTTTGCCGAGAAGTTCGCCGCGAACATGGCCGCGCTGCGCGTCGGCGACCCCATGGGCCCGGGCACCGACGTGGGTCCGCTGGCCAGCGAACGGGGTCGCGACGAGGTGCACGCCCAGGTGCGCGACGCGGTGGACAAGGGCGCGACGGTGCTCTGCGGCGGCGAGCTGCCCGCCGGCGACGGGTGGTACTACCCGCCGACCGTGGTCACCGACCTCACGCCGCAGATGCGGATGTGGTCCGAGGAGGTCTTCGGGCCGGTCGCCGGCCTGTACCGGGTGTCCTCGTACGAGGGGGCGATCGAGGTGGCCAACGGGACCAGCTTCGGCCTCGGGTCGAACGCCTGGACCCGGGACGCGGCCGAGCAGGAGCGCTTCGCCACCGACCTGGACGCCGGCAACGTCTTCATCAACGGGATGACCACCTCCTACCCGGAGCTGCCGTTCGGCGGCGTGAAGAACTCCGGCTACGGCCGGGAGCTGTCCGAGCTGGGCATGCGGGAGTTCTGCAACATCAAGACGGTCTGGGTGGGCGAGGGCGCGGCTTCCGCCGGCGCCGGCGCGCACGCCGAGTAGCTTCCCGCGCGGCACGCATCACCGGACGCCGTCATGGGTAGGAAGTGCGCCCATGACGTCGTTCGGATTCCACGCCTCCCACGAGCAGATCCCTCCGCGCGCCCTGCTGGAGGCGGTGATGCACGCCGAGCGGGCCGGCTTCGACGCCGCCATGTGCTCCGACCACTTCTCCCCGTGGAGCGCCCGGCAGGGCGAGTCCGGCTTCGCCTGGTCCTGGCTGGGCGCCGCGCTGCAGGCCACCGGCATGCCGTTCGGCGTCGTCAACGCCCCCGGCCAGCGGTACCACCCGGCGATCATCGCGCAGGCGATCGGCACCCTCGGCGCGATGTACCCGGGTCGGTTCTGGGCCGCGCTGGGCACCGGCGAGGCCAGCAACGAGCACATCACCGGCGACCCGTGGCCGCGCAAGGACGTCCGCGCCGCCCGGCTGCGCGAGTGCGTAGACGTGATCCGGGCGCTGCTGGCCGGCGAGGAGGTCAGCCACGACGGTCTGGTCCGGGTGGACCGGGCCCGGCTGTGGACCCGACCCGAAGAGCCGCCCGCGCTGGTCGGCGCGGCCGTCAGCGTGGCCACGGCCCGCTGGTGCGCCGAGTGGGCCGACGGGCTGATCACCGTGAACGCGCCGGTGGAGCACCTGCGCGAGATGATCGACGCGTACCGGGACGCCGGTGGCCGCGGCCCGCTGCACCTCCAGGTGCACGTCTCCTGGGCGCCGGAGCAGGCGCAGGCCGAGGCGCTCGCGTACGACCAGTGGCGCAGCAACGTCTTCGTCCCTCCGGTCTGCTGGGACCTGGAGACCGTCGAGCACTTCGACGTCGTCTCGGCCGACGTGCCACCCGAGCGGATCGCCCAGGTGGTGAACATCTCGGCCGATCTGGGCCGGCACGTCGGCTGGCTGGAGGAGTACGTGGCGCTCGGCTTCGACCAGATCGCCCTGCACCACGTCGGGCAGGAGCAGCGCGGGTTCATCGACGCGTTCGGCGCCGAGGTGCTGCCGAAGCTGCGCCCGGGCGGCTGATCGGGCGTCGGCCGACCGACCCCTAGGCTCGTACCCCATGGAAAGCCTGTTTCCGGTCGTCGTCTTCCTGGCGATCGCCACCCTGGGCGCGGCGCTGGCCCGCCGGCTCGGCCTGCTCGCGCCGATCGTGCTGGTCGTACTCGGCCTGGGGCTCTCGTTCGTGCCGGGCTTCCCGCAGATCCGGCTCGAACCGGAGCTGGTGCTGATCGGCATCCTGCCGCCGTTGCTGTACGTCGCGGCGTTGGAGACGTCGGTGCCGGCCTTCAAGAACAACATCCGGCCGATCCTGCTGCTCGCCGTGGGCCTGGTGCTGTTCACCGCGTTCGCGGTGGGCGTCGTGCTGCACCTGCTGCTGCCGCAGGTCCCGTTCGCGATCTGCCTGGCCCTCGGCGCGGTGGTTGCCCCGCCGGACGCCGTGGCCGCCACGGCCGTCGCCCGCCGCGTCGGGCTGCCCCGCCGGGTGGTCACGATCCTGGAGGGGGAGAGCCTGGTCAACGACGCCACCGCGCTGGTACTGCTGCGGGTCGCGACCATGGCCTCCATCGGCACGGCCGTCGGCACCGACAAGATCGCCCTCGAGGTGCTGCGGTCCACCGGCGGCGGCATCCTGATCGGGGCGCTCGGGGCGCTGGTGTTCGGCTTCCTGCACCGGCGGATCAGCGACCCGCTGCTGGACAACGCGCTGTCGTTGATCATCCCGTTCGCGGTGGTGTTCACCGCCGAGCACCTGCACGCCTCCGGTGTGGTCGCGGTGGTCGTCACCGGTCTGGTGCTCGGGCACAAGCTGCCGCAACTGCTGTCGGCGGCGTCCCGGTTGCAGGTCGGCGCGTTCTGGCGGCTGGTCCGGTTCCTGCTGGAGGGACTGGTCTTCCTGCTGGTCGGGCTGCAACTGCGGGAGGTGCTGCGCGAGCTCGACGAGCCGACCGGCTCGCTCATCCTGATCACCTTCGCGGTGCTCGCCACCGTCTTCCTGACCCGGTTCGTGTGGCTCTTCCCGGCCACCTACCTGGCCCGGTTGGTTCCCCGGATCCGCCGTCGGGATCCGGCCCCGTCACCGAAGTTCCCGATCATCATCGGGTGGGCCGGAATGCGGGGCGTGGTGACGCTCGCCGCCGCCCTGGCCCTCCCGCTGACCCTGGCCGACGACGAGCCGTACCCCCGGGCCCTGTTCATCTGGTTGGCCTTCGCGGTGATCGTGGTCACCCTGGTCGGTCAGGGCGCCACGCTGCCGCTGGTCGCCCGGCGGTTGAAGCTGCCCCAGGACGACCCGGTGCAGGACGCGTTGTCGGCCGCCGGGGTGCAGCAGCAGGCCAGCAGGGCCGCACGGGACCGGTTGGAGGAGTTGGCCGAGAGCGCACCGGGGTCCGTGGTGGATCGGCTGCGCCGGGTGCAGGAGGACCGCACCAACATGGCCTGGGAACGGCTCGGCGGCGACGAGCGGGAGACCCCGTCGCAGGCGTACGGTCGGCTGCGACAAGAGATGATCGACGCCGAGCGGGACGTGTTCCGCGCCGCCCGGGACGCCGGTCGAATTCCTGAGGAGGTGCTGGTGCGGGCCTATCGTGACCTGGACCTGGAAGAGTCGTTGCTGCGGCAGGAGGTCGAGCAGTGAGCTGTCAGCACCTGGCCGAGGCCGGCACCGCCGAGCCGCGCACCCCCGACGAGTGCGCCGACTGCGTCGCCATCGGCGACACCTACTGGGTGCACCTGCGTACGTGCCTGAGCTGCGGCCAGGTCGGCTGCTGCGACTCGTCGCCGAACCAGCACGCGAGCAAGCACTTCGCGTCCACCGGCCACCCGGTGATCCGCTCGGCGCAGCCCGGCGAGGCCTGGCGCTGGTGCTTCGTCGACGAGGAGATCGGCTGACCGGTCCCGGACGGCGCTGGCCGGCCTGGCGCTCGGCCACCGCTCACCGGCCGCCGGTCCGGAGCGGCGTCGCGGGGCGGCCGGCCAGGGCCCACCGGGTGAGCGCGGGGCTGGCCAGGCCCACCACGGCGAAGAGCGCGCCGACGGCCAGCCAACCGGGCGTCCCGCCGTCGAGCACCACGAGCGTCAACAGGGCCGGGCCGGCGGCGCGGGCCAGACCGGCCAGCATGCCGTCCGCTCCCTGGTAGGCGCCGACCGCGTCCGGCGGGGCGAGGTCGTAGGTGAGTCCCGCTCCACCAGCGCTGTGCCACAGGTCACCGGCGGTGTAGACGACGGTGGCGACCAGCAGCAGTGCGACAGCCGCAGCGGTGGGCAGGCGGGCGGTGGCCGCGTACAGCAGCATCGCGGCGGCCAGCACCAGGCCGGCCCGGCGCATCGTCCGCGCCGCCGCAGCGGCGGTGTCCGCGCCCCGGCTCAGCCGTACCGCCAGCAGGACGGTGAGCACCGTGTTGGTCAGCAGCACCGCCGACACGACCGGCGGGGGCGCTCCGACCACGGTCACCGCCCAGAGCGGCACCACCAGCGTGAGGACCGTCTGATGCAGGGCGAGCACCGCCGACGCGCCACTGACCGCGAGGAAACGGCCGTCACGCAGCGGCCGTCCACGGCGGGCAGTGACCGTCGGGGCCGGCACGGTCGTGGGCTGCGCAGCCGGGGCTGGCACGGTCGGGCGCTGCGCGGTCGTGGGCTGTGCGGTTGGGGCCGGCGCGGTTGTGGGCTGCGCGGTTGGGGGACAGGCCGGCAGCCGCAACAGCAGCGCCGCCGACACGAGATAGGTGGCCGCGTTGCCAGCCACCAGGATCTGGTACGCCAGGTGCGTGTCGGCGGCCAGCGCGAACCCGGCCAGACCCGCCCCGACCGCGATGCCCAGGTTCGCCACCGCCCGTAGCGTGGCGAAGGCGTGCACCCGACCCTGCGGGCCGGCGACGGCGGCGACCAGCGCGGCGCGGACCGCGAGGTTGCCCGAGGTCAGCAGCAGGTCGAGCACCGCCACGACCAGGAACACCGGAAACGAGCCGACCAGCAGGTACGTTGCCGCGACCACAGCCTGGAGCACCTGGAGGACGGCTCGCAGCGTACGCGGGTCGCGCCGGTCGGCCAGACTGCCGAGCGGCACGCTGGCGGTCAACCCGACCAGCCCGGCGACGCTGAGCCCGACGCCCACCTGGGCGGCGGACAGCCCCACGTCCCGGGTGAGATAGATGGCCGCGCCGGTCAGCCACAGTCCCGAACCGACGGTGTTCGCCAACGTGGCGAGGGAGAGGGTGCGCAGCCGCCCGGCCGGCGGCAGCGGCGACACACCCCGCATCAGCGTGAGATGACCATGGCCGAGGCGGAGTCGATGACCCGGTCGCTGTGGGTGGCCGGGTCGCCGTCGGTGGCCTGGGCGCAGCGCGTGGCCCGGTTGTTCCCGGTGGCCCGTTCGAACGTGTCGCCGTTGACAGTCATGGTGGCGACGCTAGGCAGGCCGGGCGGAGTTGGCGGTCCCGAAAGACGCGAGGCCGGTCACACCGCCCCGCCACGATGGTGTGGATCCGAGGGCCCCGGTCGTCACAGCTGGTGGGCTGGGCCGCGGTCACGTCCGCCGGTGGTAGTGGTTGCGGCGGGGGAGTTGGTCGGGGTCGAGCCAGGCCGGTGGAATGAATTCGGGGTGGCCGTCGAGGCCCAACCGGACGGTCCAGTCGCCGTGGTGGAGGTGTCGGTGGTGGTGCCCGCAGAGGAGCACTGCGTTGGGCAGGCTGGTGTCGCCGCCGTCGGCCCAGTGTCGGATGTGGTGGGCGTCGCACCAGCGGGGTGGGCGGTCGCAGCCGGGGAAGGCGCAGCCGCGGTCGCGCAGGACGAGGGCGCGTCGCAGCGGGCCGGTGATGAGGCGGCGTTGTCGGCCGACGTCGAGGGTCTGGCCGGCGCTGCCGAGGACGGCGGGGAGGATGGCGGCGTCGCAGGCGAGGCGGCGGACCGTCTCCGGGGTGAGGCGGGGGCCGGTGTCGAGGGTGCCGGCGTCGAGCTGCCGGGCCAGCGTGTCGAAGCTGGTGGTGACGACGATCTGCGCGGGCTCGCCGCCGTGCTCGGGTAGCTCGCCGGTGCGCAGGGTGAGGCGGCAGAGGTCGGCGAGGGCGTCGTGGCGGCGTTGCCCGGGACTGCGCGCGTCGTCCGGGCCGGACGGCGCGGTCAGCGGGTCGATCGCGGCGCGGAGCAGGCCGCCGGCCTCGGCGTCCAGGGTGCCGCTCAGCCGCAGGCGGCCGTCCGACAGCTCGGACAGGGTGACGTGACGGTCCCGGTCGGAGCGGCGGGCCTCGGCCTCCAACGCGGCCCGGGCAGCGGCTTCGGCGACCTCCGGTGCGACATGGTCGAGGATCCGGGTGCCCAGCTTGCGCAGGAGAGTCGGCTCGAACTGCCCGGCCCACCCGACCAGCACGCCGACCGCCTTGTCGGCGGCCTCGGCGCCGGCGGCCATGTGCACCGTGCTGACCGTGTCGCCGATGACGCGGGCCTGCTCCACTGTGATGTCGCCGCCGGCCAGAGCGGCGCGCACCCCCGGCGCTCCGGTGTCCAGCGCGCTGGCGAGGTCGACCAGGCGGCGGGCGGCGGAGACCGTGAGTCGTAGCCGCTCACGCAACCAGACGGCCGTCGAGGACGCGCCCTGCGCCTGGGCCGTGCCGCGGCCGTCCAGCTCACGCACGAGGGCCAGCTGCACGGCCGCCAGGCGCTGCTCAAGCCGGTGCGCGGTGTCGAGTGCCGCGACGAGGTCGGGCTCGGTGAGTGCCCAGGCCGGCGCGTCGACGCACGCCGCGACCGCCGCCTCAGCCTGCGTCAACTCCTCCACCATGGACCGAGAATAGAACAGGCGTACGACAACTTTGATGCATGCCTACATCGGCGGTCGTCTCATGCGGCTGAGGCTGGGTGCCGGCTGCTCGCCGACCCTGACGCACGCTGAAGCGGCCCACACCTGCCGGGTGCGGGCCGCACTGCTGTCCCGATTGGCGCCGGCCGTCAGATCGACAATGGAAGCGGGCCTCAGGGCATGCCGCCGGAGTCGCTGGCGACGCCGCTGTCGTAGGCCCGGTTGTCGTCCCCGCCGTAGCCCTCGCCGCGCAGACTGCCACGGCGCTGGCGGCGCTGCTCGTGTCCGCTGGTCCGGATCGCCTGGCGGGCTCGGCGCATCGTCTCCTCGGGCCCGTCGGCCCGGGTGCGGCGACGGCGCCGCAGTGCGAAGACCGGCAGGACGGCCAGCAGTAGCGCTGCCGCCGCCCCGGCCAGGAGCCACGTTCGTCCATCCATGCTCGTGATGGTAGGTACGCAGGTCCAGCCGAGCTGGTGGCCGCCCGGGGGAGGGCGGCCACCAGCCGTGCCTGCTCAGGACAGCGAGCAGGGGTTTCCGTTGACGGTGACCAGACCCGGCCTGGGGTTGGCGCCGCCGTTGGTCGTGGCGTTGAAGCCGAACGTCACCGTGCCGCCGGGCGCGATCTTGGCGTTGTACGACTCGTTGCGTGCCGTCACCGTCGCGCCGGACTGGGTGACCTTCGCCATCCAGGCCTCCCGGACGCGCTGGTCACCGGTGAACGCGAACCGCACGCTCCAGCCGTTGACGGCCGTGGCACCGGTGTTGCGGATGGTCAGCTGGGCGGTGAAGCCGGTGCCGCCCTGCCAGGTGCCGTAGTTGGCGTAGTTCACCGAGCAGGTGACGGCCGGTACCGCGCCGGCCTCGCCCTGGTCGGCCAGGAACGAGGAGATCCAGGCCAACGCCGAGTTCCAGTTGATCGCGACCTCGTTGGTCGAGTACGAGTTGATGTCGTCGACGTAGCAGAACATCGGCTTGCAGCCGGCGAGCAACTGCGCCGCGAACGGATCCTGCAGCGCCGCGTTCGCGCCACCGGCGAGGGAGCCGTCGGGCGGGCGGGGCAGGTCGGGGTTGAGCTGGTGGCCGAAGATCCGGCTGTGCTGGTTCTGCGCGTTGTGTTCGCCCCACCCGGTGACGTAGGAGATGTTCAGGGCGTTGTGGCCGAGGATGTAGTCCATGGCCTGGACGGCGCCGTCGCGGTAGCTGGCGTCGCGGGTCAGGTCGAAGGCGGTGGCCAGGACGATGGCGTTGTTGATGATGCTGCTGTTGCCGCCCCAGAAGTAGCTGTTGGCGTCACCGGGCATCGGCAGCCCGTACGCCTGCCGGCGCAGCTCGGCCAGGTACGCGTCGGCGGCGCCGGTGACCGAGGCGCGGACCCGGGTCAGCTCGGCGGCCGGCAGCCCGCTCGGCACGGTGGCCAGGTCGAGGCGGCCGAGCGCCGCGACGCTCTGCCAGCCGAAGCCCCGCGGGTCGAACACGTCGCCGGTGTGGTGCGGCGAGGCGCTCAGGTCGGTCAGGTAGGTCTGCTCCCCGGTGCTGAGGTACAGCTCGACCGCCGCCCAGTAGAACTCGTCGGTGACGTTGCCGTCGTCGTACGCGCCGCCGCCGGTGCCGTCGTTGGGGCTGGCGTACACCGCGGGATGGGCCTTGGCGGCGGCGTAGGCCGTCTTCGCGGCAGTGGCGCAGCGGCGGGCGAACGCCGCGTCGTAGGGGGCGAACAGCCGCGCGCACTGGGCGGCGGTGGCGGCCAGGTTGAGGGTGGCCGCGGTCGACGGCGGGTGCAGCTCACGTGGCTGCGGGTCGTCCTGCGGGGCGAGCGGCAGCCCGGTCCAGTTCTGGTCGTGGATCTTGTGGTGGACCATGCCGGCGAGGGGCTTGCCGGCCGGCACCTGCATGCGCAGCAGGAACTCCAGCTCCCAGCGGGCCTCGTCGAGGATGTCCGGCACGCCGTTGCCGCGCTCGGGCACCCGCAGCGAGCCGTCGGCCAGCCTCGCGCCGCCGTCGGCGGTGGCCGCCGTCTTGGTCCGCTCGAACGTGTTGAGCAGCTGGTAGGTGGCGATGCCGCCGTTGACCACGTACTTGCCGTGGTCGCCGGCGTCGTACCAGCCGCCGCGCACGTCGAGGGAGTAGTCGCAGACGCCGGGCTGGCAGGGCACGGTGGTGTCGCCCCGGTTGGGCGCGACGCCGAGGTGGCCGGCCGGGCGGGCGTACTCGTCGCCGATCAGGTCACCGTCGATGGCGATGCCGCTGCGCTGGGCGTAGAAGAACTGCAACGAGTCGGCGCGCAGCCGGTCGTAGAGGGTGCCGGAGATGTCGAACGGGTGGCTGGTCTCGCCGTCGACGGTGAGCGTCAGCCCCGCTCCCGGGGTGCGGTAGCTGGAGAAGTCGACGGTCTGCACGTTCTGCCCGGAGGCGGCGTCCACGCCACGCGTGGTGGTGGTGCCGCTGGCCAGGACCGCGCCGGCGGCCGAGCGGAGCTGCCAGGGCAGCGGCGCGGTCGCCTCGGTGACCACAGTGGCGTTCTTCGGCCCGCCCGGCAGGTAGCCGACCTGGTTGACGCGGACGCGGGGCCCGGTGTCCGGCTCGTACGGCGCGGGTGGCTCGCCGCCGCGCAGCGACACGCTGTCGAGGCAGATTGTCTGCGCCTGCGCGCTGCCGCCGACCTGGAAGATGAGCTGGGCGTTCTGGTTGTCGTCCGGGACGGTGAAGGTCGACTCGACGCGCCGGACGGTGCCGGTGGCGGCGGCGTCCACGGCGGCGTACGTGGTGTACGGGGCGCTGCCGAGCTGGAGCACGGCCTTGACGGCGGTGCCGGGCGTGGCGGTGATGTCGAAGCCGAGCGTGTACTCGGCGCCGGCGATCAGCGGCACGCCGTCCTGGCCGATGCCGGCGTCCCACGGGTTGGCGAGTCCACCGGGGACGGCGGCGCAGAGCCGGCCGTCGGTGACCGCGAGCGGGTTGGTGCCGTAGGAGAACCACGGGCTCACGCCCGCGCTGAAATCCCCGTTGTCGATCTGCTCGGGGGCGTCCGGTGGAGGATCGGCGTAGGCCGCTCCGGCGCCCGCGCCGGTGAGGGCCAGGGTGGTCGCCGCAGCCAGGAGGAGGCGACGTTTGGATGGCGTCACGGGGTAGTCCTTCCGGGACGGGAGGTGAGGCAGGTGGCGGTGGCGACCTGGGAGCGCTCCCAGGTTGCGGCTCGATGTTTCCAGTGGCGGTACCTCCTGTCAATTGATCCGACTGGATGGGATCTGCCGTCCGACGAGGGTGCAAGGAGCGCGAGGCGACGGAACGCGAGACGTGAGATTGGCCGCGCCACGCCCCGTCGTCCTGATCTCCTAGAGACAACTGCGCCCTTCGCCTGGCAGGCTGCCTCCCATGACCCTGAAGCTGCGTTCCGTGGGAACGAGCGACCGTGGGCTGATCCGCAGCGGAAACCAGGACGCCCTGCACGCCGGCACCTGGCTCGTCGCCGTCGCCGACGGCATGGGCGGAATGGCCGCCGGTGACCTGGCCAGCTCGCTCACCATCGACGCGGTCGCTCCGCTGGATGTGGAGACACCCGAGGACGCTCTGGTGGCCGCCCTGCAGGACGGCATCGCGCTGGCCACCGCCCGCATCCGGCAGGCGGTCGCCGACGACCCCGAGCGCCAGGGCATGGGCACCACGCTGACCGCCCTGCTCTTCGCGCGTACCGGCAGCTGCCTGGCCCTCGCCCACGTCGGTGACTCGCGGGCCTACCTGTTCCGCGAGGGTGTGCTCAAGCAGGTCACCCGCGACGACACCTTCGTCCAGATGCTCGTCGACCAGGGCGTGATCACCGCGGACCAGGCGAGCAGCCACCCGCGCCGGGCGGTCGTCACCCAGGCGTTGCAGGGTGAGGACGTCTCCCCGTCGTACGCGACGATGGTGCCCCGGGCCGGCGACCGGTGGCTGCTGTGCAGCGACGGCCTCTCCAACGTCGTCCGCCCGGACACCCTGGTCGAGGTGCTCACCGGCTACCCGGACCGGTCCGCCTGCGCCGGCAAGCTGATCGACCTGGCGCTGCACGCGGGCGGGCCGGACAACGTCACAGTGGTGGTGGCCGACGTCGTCGAGGAGTAGCCCCTCCTCAGCGCCGACGCGGCGCGGCACGCCGGGTTGGCGTCGCCGTGCCCGGGTCCTCCGGCCACGGATGTCGGGGATAGCGGCCGCGCAGCTCCGAGCGGACCTGCGGATAGCCGGTACGCCAGAACGACGCGAGATCCGCGGTGACCGCCACCGGGCGGCCGGCGGGGGAGAGCAGGTGCAGCAGCACCGGCACCCGGCCGCCTCCGACGCGCGGGGCCGCCGGCCAGCCGAACGTCTCCTGAAGCTTGACCGCCAGCACCGGCGCCGCCGGATCGGCGTAGTCGACCCGTATCCGCGAGCCGCTGGGCACCTCGATGCGTTCCGGCGCCAGCTCGTCGAGGCGCGCGGCCTGGGCCCACGGCAACAGCCGGCGCAGCGCCGAGGTCACGTCCACACGGCTCAGGTCGGCGCGTCGCCGGGCAGCGGCCAGTTCCGGCCCCAGCCACGTCGGGGCGGTCGCGAGCAGCGCCTCGTCGCTGACGTCGGGCCACTCGTCGCCGAGGTGGTGCCGGCAGAACGCCATCCGCTCGCGCAGCCCCCGTGCCGCAGGCGTCCACGGCAGCAGCCCCAGCCCCTCCTGGCGCAGGCCGGACAGCAGCGCCGCCGCCACCTCCGCCCGGTCCGGGCGGTCCAGCCGCCGCGCCACCAGCTCGATCGCGCCCAGCCGGGTCACCTCCCGGGCCACCACGTCCCCGTCGGACCAGCCCACCTCGCGGCGCGTGGACAGCAGCGGGCCGGCCGCCTCTCGGGCGGTCGCCTCGTCCAGGGGGGTGGCCCGACGGATCCGCGCCGACGGCGCGCCGGGGCGGCGGTCGGCGACGGCCACCGCGAGCCAGTCGGACCCGGCCAGCCCCGATCCGACCGCCAGCTCCGCGGCGGTCCCACCCGTCATGAGGTACGCGGACCCGCCCGGCCGCCGCACCCGGGCCAGCCGCTCGGGGTACGCGAGACCGACCAGCAGCCCGGCGGCGAGATCGTCGGTGAGTCCGCCCGAGGCGGCCCGCCCACCGGCGGGCAGCGCGGCGCGTAACCGGCGTACCTCGGTGCGCCAGCGGGCCGTGGCACCCGCGTCGGTCCCGGCGCGCAGCCGACGCCAGCCGGCCACCAGGTCGTCGCCCGGGCCGGCCGCGCTCTCCTCGGCGAGCAGGGCCACCACCTCGGCGGCGCGGTCCGCGCCGACCCGACCGGCGCCGTCGAGCAGCGCACGAGCCAGCCGCGGGTGCGCCCCGGCGGAGGCGATCACCCGGCCCCGCCCGGTGATCCGGCCCGTCCCGTCGACCGCGCCCAGCGTCTCGAGGGTGTCCCGGGCCACCGCCATCGCCGCGGCCGGCGGCGGATCGGGCAGCGCCAGCCCGACGCCGTCGGGGCGCCCCCAGGCGGCCAGCTCCAACGCGAACCCGGTCAGGTCGGCGGTGGCGATCTCCGGCTCCGGCCGGGCGGGCAGCCGCTCGTGGGTCGCCTCGGACCAGCAGCGGTAGACGTACCCCGGGGCCTCCCGGCCGGCCCGGCCAGCCCGCTGGGTGGCGGCGGCCCGGGAGACCGGCACGGTGATCAGCGCGCCCAGTCCACGGGCCAGATCGATGCGGGGCACCCGGGAGAGTCCGGCGTCCACCACCACCCGCACGCCCGGCACGGTGAGGCTCGTCTCGGCCAGCGCGGTGGACAGCACCACGCGACGCCGGCCGTCGGGGGTACCGGGCCGCAGGGCCGCGTCCTGCTCGGCGGCGCGCTGGCGACCGTGCAACGGCAGCAGGTCGACGGTGTCCCGCAGGTCGCCGAGCCGTCCGGCGACCGCCGCGATCTCACCGGCCCCAGGCAGGAAGACCAGCACGTCGCCGTCGTGCTCGCGTAGCGCCCGCCGGACCGTGGCGGCCACGTGGTCGAGCAGGGCGCGGTCCACCGGCCCGGCCCCCGGCGGCGCGACCGGCCGCGGCGGCGGCGCCCAGATCCGCCGTACCGGGTGCAGCGCCGACTCGGCCCGGACCACCGGGGCGGCGGCGGTCCCGCCGAGCAGCGCGGCGAACCGGTCGGTGTCCGGCGTGGCGGACATCGCGAGCAGCCACAGGTCCGGTCGGAGGGTGGCCCGGGCCTCCACCGTGAACGCGAGTGCGAGGTCGGCGTCGAGCTGCCGCTCGTGGCACTCGTCGAGCAGCACCGCACCGGTGCCGGGCAGCTCCGGGTCGTGGTGCAGCCGGCGGACCAGCAGGCCGGTGGTGACCACCTCGATCCGGGTGGCCGGGCCGACCCGACGCTCGCCGCGTACGGCGTAGCCGACCCGGTCGCCGACGCGCTCGCCGAGCAGCTCGGCCATCCGCCGGGCCGCGGCGCGTGCCGCCACCCGCCGGGGTTGGGCGATCACCACCCGTCCGTCGACCCGGTCGGCCACCGCCAACGGCGCGAGAGTGGTCTTGCCGGTGCCCGGCGGGGCCACCAGGACCGCGGCGCCGGCCGCGTCGAGCGCGGTCAGCAGCGCCGGCAACGCCGGACGGACCGGCAGGTCCAGGGTTACGTCGGAGAGCACGGCCCAGTCTCGCACCGGTGCGGGGGACTCAGCCGCGACGGACCTCGGGAAGACCGTGCAGGAACGAACGCCAGGCGGCCGAGCCGAACGCGAGCACCGGGCCGGAGCGATCCTTGCTGTCCCGGACGGCGACCCGACCGTCGACTGTCGCGACCTCCACGCAGTTGCCGTTGCCACTGCTGCGCGTGCTGGTGCGCCAGTCCGCCCGGGTCAGGTCGAGCGCCGTCATCCGTGGTACCTCTCGTCTGCGTCGGCGTGCCGCAGACGCGGTCACGCAAAGTTACGAGAAGCCTCCTTGAGGTGGGTCAGCGACGCCCCCGGATCGAGTGCCATCCGGCACAGCTCCTCGTGCAGAAGGCTATACCCGAGCACATGATCGGCATCCTCCAGAGCCAGGCCCATCGTAAGGTTATCCAGGTAAACCACTGACGCGTCGGCGGCGTCGGCGAAGTTGAGGATCACGTACGGGGTGGTCATCGCCGGATGCTCGCCGGCCGCGAACGGCAGTACCTGAATTGTCACGTTGGGTAACTGGGCGATGTGGCTCATGTGGGCCAGTTGCTCGGCCATCACGGCGGGGCCGCCGACCGGGCGCAGCAACACGGCCTCGTTGAGCACCACCGACAACCCGACGGGGTCCTCGCGGCGCAGCACCTCCTGGCGGCGCAGCCGGGCCGCGACCTTGCGCTCCACGCCGTCCTCGCCGGCCGTGCGGCGGAAGATCGCCCGGGCGTACGCCTCGGTCTGCAGCAGTCCGGGCACCGACTCGGCCTCGTACGTGCGCAGCGCCGCCGCCTCCGCCTCCAGTCCGACGTAGAACTCGAACCACTCCGGCAACACGTCGCTGTAGTTCTGCCACCAGCCGCGCTGCTGCGCGCCCCGGGCGATCTCGATCAGCGCCTCGGCGTCCGCGCCGGTGACCTGGTACAGGGCGAGCGCCGCCCGCACGTCGCGGGGCTTGATGCCGATCTGCGCGGTCTCGATCCGGGACAGGTTGCTCTTGGACATGTCGAGCTGGCGGGCGGCCACGTCGAGGGTCATGCCCGCCCGTTCCCGGAGCTGGCGGAGCTCGCGTGCGATGCGCCGACGGCGCACGGTGGGGCTGGCGGCGGGCCGGATGGTGGAGGCGGCGGTCACCGTCCGAGTCTGTCACGACAAGATCCGCAGGTCGCGCCTGCACGGAGTGCAACTTTCAAATCTGGGAGTTGCGTTGCAGTAGCCGTCGGTGCATCCTTTTCCGGGCGCAAACACTGTGGACACAGCCGAGCGGGAGGACCGTTTGCTCATCGCCGACGAGTTCTTTCTCATCGCCCACAACGACACCCGCGGCAAGGCCAAGCTCCACCCGGCGGCGACCGGCCTCGGCCTGGCCGCCGGGCTCCTCGGTGAGCTGACCCTCTACGGGCACATCACCGTCTCGGGTGGACAGGTCACCGTCATCGACCGGCGCCCACCCGCCGACGCGCTGGCGCACACCGTGCTCGACCAGTTGATCGGTGAGTCGCAGCACCGGGCCGTGAACGTCTGGCTCAGCTTTCTGGCGCAGAGCGCGACGACCTCGGTGGGCGAGCGGCTCGCCCGGGCCGGCGTACTGCGCCGCCACGAGAGCCGGCGGCTGCTCCGTACCTCGGTCAGCTATCTGCCGATCGACCTCAACGCCGTGGCCTGGCCGGCCACCCGGCTGCGGGCGCTGCTGGAACGCCCCGACCCGCCGAGCGTGCCGGACGCGCTGCTGCTCGGCCTGGTCGTGGCCGCCGGGCTGACCCGCGAGGTGCTGTGGAGCGCCGGCCCCCGCGCCCACCACCGGCTGAACGTCCTCATCCCCGCGCTACCGGCGCCCCTGAAGGAGCTCGTCGGGCACACCGAGGCCGCCGTCGGCGCAGCCGTGCTGCGCGGCATCCCCTGATTCCCCCGGTAACCCCAACCCCTCCCCCTCGACAACCGGAGTAGTCGTATGCCATCGACATCGACAGTCGACCGACCCAGCAATGTCTCCGAAGCCCTCGCGAGGGGACGCCTCGGCGTCCCCTCGGTCATCTTCTTCGTCCTGTCCGCAGCCGCGCCGCTGACCGTGGTGGCCGGCGTCGTCACCACCGGCTACGGCGTCATCGGCGTGACCGGCATCCCGCTGGCCTTCCTGGTGGTCGCCGCAGTGCTCGCACTGTTCTCGGTCGGCTACGTGGCGATGTCCCGCCAGGTCGAGAACGCCGGCGCCTTCTACGCCTACATCTCGCGTGGCCTCGGCCGGCCGGCCGGCGTCGGCGCCGCCTGGGTGGCGCTGATCGCGTACAACGCGCTCCAGGTCGGGCTCTACGGCACCATCGGCGTCGCGGCCGAGCCGGTGCTCGACCGGATCTTCGGCGGACACCCGCACTGGTCGATCGTCGCCCTCGTGGCGTGGGCGCTGGTCGGCCTGCTCGGCCTGCTGCGGGTCGACATCAACGGCCTGGTGCTCGCCGCGTTGCTGGTCGCGGAGATCGTGGTCATCCTCGTCTTCGACCTGGGCCAGCTCGGCAACCCGGCCGACGGTCAGGTGAGCTTCGCCGCCCTGTCGCCGGACAACCTCTTCGTGCCGGGGGTGGGCGCGGTGCTGGTGCTGGCCATCCTCGGGTTCGTCGGCTTCGAGTCCGCGGTGGTGTTCAGCGAGGAGAGCAAGGACCCGAAGCGGACGGTGCCGCTGGCGACGTACCTCTCGGTGGCGATCATCGCCGGGCTGTACGCGCTCTCGTCCTGGACCATGACCGTCGCCGTCGGGCCGGACAAGATCGTCGCTGAGGCCGGGGAGCAGAGCGTCGGGCTGATCTTCAACCTGGCCGCCGCCCAGCTCGGCGACACCGCGGTCACCATCGGGCAGGCGCTCTTCCTGACCTCGGTGCTCGCCGCGATGATCTCGTTCCACAACACCACGGCCCGCTACACCTTCGCGCTGGGCCGGGAGCGGGTGCTGCCGGCGGTGTTCGGGCAGACCTCGCCGCGGACCGGCTCGCCCCGGGCCGCGTCGCTGGCACAGAGCGTCCTCGGCCTGCTGGTCATCCTGCTCTACACCGTCAACGGCTGGGACCCGGTGGTCCAGCTGTTCTTCTGGGGCGGCACCACCGGCGGGTTCGGCGTCCTGCTGCTCATCGCCACCACCTCGGTGGCGGTGATCGCCTACTTCGTCCGACACGGCGGCGAGACCCTCTGGCGCCGGGCCATCGCACCCGGCCTGGCCACCGTCGCACTCGTCGTGATCATCTGGTTGGCCGTGTCGAACTTCGCCAACCTGCTCGGCGTCGCACCCGACTCCAACCTGCGCTGGGAGCTGCCCGCCGTCTACCCGGTGGCGGCCGCGCTGGGCATCGCGTGGGCGCTGCTGCTGCGCGCCAACCGTCCGGACACGTACGCCCGGATCGGTCTCGGCGCGGCGAGCGCTGCGGCGGCCGTGCGGTCGGGGGAGCAGCCGGCGCCGACGCCGGCTGGTGCGGAGGTGTCCCGATGAGCGTGGCCATCGAACGGCTCGGGCCGCAGGACACGGCGCTGGTCGCCAACCGGATCGCCGAGGCGTTCACGGCCCTGGAGGTGACCTCCTGGCTGGTGCCCGACGCGAGCAAGCGCGAGGCCGTGCTGGCCGGGGACTTCGAGATCCTGGTCGACCACGCGATGCGGCACGGGTTCGTGCACGCCACCGCGGACCGGGCCGGAGTCGCGGTCTGGTTTCCGTCGGTCGGTGAGCCGGCCCCGCCGCCGCCTGACTACGACGCCCGGCTCGCCGCCGCGTGCGGCGAGTGGACCGACCGGTTCCAGCATCTCGACGAGTTGTTCGCGGCGAACCACCCGCATCCGGACCACCACCACATGGCCTTCCTGGCCGTGCAGCCGGGACGGCAGGGGCACGGGTTGGGCACCGCGTTGATGAGGCACCACCACGCCTGGTTGGACGCCAACGGGATGCCTGCCTACCTGGAGGCGAGCAGCCCGCGCAGCCGGGACCTGTACGCGCGGCACGGTTACCGGGCCGGCGAGCCCTTCCGGGTGCCCGACGGCACGCCGTTCTGGCCGATGTGGCGGGAGCCCGCCGGCCGCTGACGGGACCGGCCGGGCCGCTGCCCCTGAGGGAGCGACCCGGCCGGTGCGCCGTTCGAACGTCCCGACACACGATGAAGGGCCGGGTCCACGCTGACCCGGCCCTTCATCGTGTGGTGCCTAGTACGTGCCGTCGAGCTGGCCGCGCAGCTTGGTCAGCGCCCGGGCCAGCAGCCGGGAGACGTGCATCTGCGAGACGCCGATCTGGTCGGCGATCTGCGACTGGGTCAGGTTGCCGTAGAACCGCAGGGTGAGGATCTTCTGCTCGCGCTCGTCGAGCGTGGCCAGCGCGGGGCCGAGGGCGACCCGCAGCTCGGCCAGCTCGAACTCGTTGTCCTCGCCGCCGAGCATGTCACCCAGCTCGGTGGCCCGCTCGCCGTCGCCGGTCGGGGTGGACAGCGACACCGCGTTGTACGCGCGGGCGCCCTCCAGGCCCTCCAGGACCTCTTCCTCGGTGAGCTTGAGGTGGGCGGCGATGTCGGCGACCGTCGGCGAGCGGCCGAGGGTCTGCAGCAGCGAGCTGTTGGCGTCGGAGATGGCCAGCCGCAGCTCCTGGAGGCGGCGCGGCACCCGGATGTCCCAGGTGCGGTCGCGGAAGTGCCGCTTGAGCTCGCCGATGATGGTGGGGATCGCGTAGCCGGCGAAGTCGACACCGCGGGACGGGTCGAACTTGTCGATGGCCTTGATGAGGCCGACGGCGGCGGTCTGCGCCAGGTCGTCGGTCGGCTCGCCCCGCCCGCTGTAGCGGTGGGCGAGGTGGTTGGCCAGCGGCAGCCAGGCCTCGATCGCGCGGTCCCGCAGAGCGGCGCGCGACGGGTGGTTGGCCGGCAGTGCGGCCATGGCGTTGAGCAGGTCGGCGGCGCTGTCGGTGAGCGCCCGCGGGTCCAGCTTGGTGGTGCTCGTCTGCTCGGCAGTCGTGCTGCTCGCCTGCTCGGTGATCGTTGGCGCGGTCATGGGTGGTCCTCCCTGCACCTCGTCCGCGGACAAAAAGACGTGACGCTTTGGTTTAGCTTCGAATGGGCCGTTCGGGACTCACCTTAACCTGATCGGCTCCGAGAAATCTAGCCGAAAGGTTGATGTACTTAAGGCGTGTTGAACCACAAAACGCGCAAAAGCGGCAGCCGTCGAGCAGGTTGTGGGGTCTCTTACCCATGTGCCGGGCGATCCTGCGGCACCCGGTCGTCCCTCTGGGCCCAACCGGTCGGTGCCGCACCCTCCGCCAAGTGGTCAACATGAAATCCGACATTCGGGCGGCAGTGTCAACTATCCGTCGTTGTCCCGTCGGCGGGACCGGCCGTAGCGTCGCTGGGTAGACACCCGGTTCGGAGGCACCATGCTCGATCCAGCGGCTCCCCAGCTCGTCGTGAACAGTCGCACCCTGTACTTCAGCTGGTTGCCAGCGGATCCTGACGCGGTCGCCGCACTCGTCCCCGCCGGGCTGCGTCCCCGTGCGGACCGGCAGGTGTTCCTCAACCAGTACGTCGTCGAGGACGAGACGCAGACCTCCGGCTTCGGCGCCTACTCGTTGACGTACCTCGGCGTCTCACTCGCGGGCGTGGACGCGCCCGGGGGGCTCAACCCGGGCGGCTGGTGGACCCACTACGTGGCCTCCAGCCGGCTGGTCCGCGAGTACGCCACCGCGCGGGGCGCCCCGGTGCTCGCCGGTCATACCAGGATCGAGGTGAGCGGCGAGGCGCTGCTCGCCGAGACCGAGGCGGACGGGGCGCCGCTGATCCGCGCCCGGTGTCGGGTGGGGGAGACCGGTCACGTGATCAGCAGCGGGCACCACCGCTACTTCACGTGCCGCGACGGCCAACTGCTCAGCTCGGTCTACCCGTTCGTGGCCGAGCCGGTCGCGCCGTTCGAGATCGAGTCGGTGGAGTTCCTGCAACCCCGGCACCCGATGTACGCGCTGCGCCCCGCCAACCCGCTGACCATCGGCTTCGGCTACTTCTCGCCGCGCTCCTCGTTCGCCTACCCCGGCGGCCTGACCGTGCACCCGGGCGGCGCCGGCCTGCCCGAGCCGGCCCGGCAGGTTCACCAGGTGCCGGCCAGCCTGGCGCGCAGCGGCCTGCCGTCCGGGTCGTAGACCAGCCGGTACACCGGCAGCGCCCAGGTGCGGATGTACCAGGGCAGCCGCTCGGGGCGGTGCGGGCGCAGCCGGCCGGGCGGACGATCGCCGACCTGGCCGCCGTCGTACCACCGTTGCAGTTCGTCGGCTGCGGCCGTGATGGCCGCGACGGCGTCGGCCGGGTCGAGCAGGTCGGCGTCGTCCGTGCCGTCCGGGTCCCGGTCCAGGTGCTCGCGCCAGAGCCGCAGCCGCAGGTCCCGGGCGTAGGCGCGTGCCCCGTCGCCGAGGCCCGCCGGGTCGGTGGGCGTCCGCTCGTCGCGCGTGTCGTCGAGCACCGCACAGGACAACTCGCTGTCGTGCGTCCAGGAGCGGCGGTTGAAGTTGTCGCTGCCGACGCTGGCCCAGACGTCGTCGACCACGCAGACCTTCGCGTGCACGTAGACCGGGGTGCCGGCGTGGTTCTCCACGTCGAACACGTGCACCCGGTCCGGCGCGGCACGCTCGCACAGCGACAGCGCCTGCTCCCGGCCGACCATGTTGGGTGGCAGGGCGAGCCGGCCGTCCACGTCCGGGTGCCGGGGCACCACGGCGACCAGGTGCAGCTCGGGATTCTCCCGCAGCGCCTGGGCGAACAGGTTGGCCACCTCGGTCGACCAGAGGTACTGGTCCTCCAGGTAGATGAGCCGTCGCGCGCGGTGGACCGCCTTGGTGTAGCCCCGGGCCACGGTCCGCTCGCCGTCGGGCGCGAAGGAGTAGCGCGGCCGGACGGCGGGGTAGGTGCGCAGCACCTGGATCTGGTGCGGCCCGCACTCGGGCGGGTCGGCGGGCTGCTCGGGCAGCGGGTCCGGCCGCAGGTCCGCGCCGCGCAACCGATCCCGCAGATACGCCATCGGGTTCTCCGAGTCCAGCGGCATCGGGTCGGTCCAGCGCTCCCGGAACACGGTGTCCAGCGCGCCGACCACCGGGCCGCGCACCGCGAGCTGCACGTCGTGCCAGGGCGGGTTCGAGCCGTACCGGGAAGACATCTGCACCGGCTGCGGGTCACCGCCGTGCGCGGCGTCGTCGCGGCGACTGTGGCACAGGTCGATCCCACCGGCGAAGGCGATGTCCCGCTCCGGGTCGCCCGGGTGCCGCAGCACCACCAGCTTCTGGTGGTGCGAACCGCCGCGGCGGACCCGCTGGTCGAGCAGCACCTCGCCGCCGGCCGCCGAAATCGTCTCGCTGAGGTTGCGGTTCTCCGCCTCGCTGTAGGCCAGCGCGTCCAGGTGTGAGCGCCAGATCAGCCCCTTGACCACCACGCCCCGCTGGGCGGCCTGGGCGAAGAGCTGGGCCACTGTGGGGCCGTCGGGGCGCAGCCGCTGGTCCGGGTCGCCCCGCCAGTCGGTGAAGAAGAGGTGGTCACCGTCGGTCAGCGCCTCCACCTCCTCGACCAGCCGGTCGAAGTACGCCGCGCCGTGAATCAACGGCTCGGCGAGGTTTCCTCTGGTCCAAACGGGTAACCCAGAGACCGGGTTGGCGCGTTCCTGTGCGCTGAGGAACCAGTCCTGTAACGGCACGTCCAGCCCCCCGGAGGTCGACAACGTCCTCACGGTAGGACCCCCGAGGCGGGTCCGCATGCCAGGCCGGCCGAACGGTGACCTGGATGACGACGCGAGCACGACCGAACAGCCGAGGAGGCCACACCATGCACCGCGAGACGACGAACCCCGTGACCGAGTACCGCGAGCCGGCGGTGGAGAGCGAACGGGGTGCGCTGGTAGCGGTGTTGCTGATGGTGATTCTGGGCGTCGCGGGGATTTTCGCGGTCTCGTAAGGCCGCGGCGGGTCAGCCGGATCGGCTCCGGTGCGCCGATCGTCTCCAGATCGGCGATGTGGGGGCTTCCTCGCGACGAGATGCCCCCACGTCGCCGATCTGGAGTAGATCAAGGGGAGGGCGAGGCGACTCGCTTTCGCATTACGTGCACGGGCAGAGACGGGTTCGCCGCTGCGGCCTCGGCCAGCTCGGCGTGGCCGAGCAACTCGACGATTCGGTCCACCGGTAGTCGAGGGCATACCGCCATCGCCTGGCGTACTGCGGCGTCGGGGTCGTGGGTGAGTCGGTCGATGAGCGCCGGATCCGCCTGTGGGTCGTGGGCGACGAGCCGCCGGACCGCTGGATCCTGGTCGTCGGCGAACCGGGCCAGCGCCGCAGTCGGGAAGTTCGGCAGAGCCAGCAGCCGATAGCGGTCGCACCGGCGGTGCTCGTACTCGCGGAACACCCGCAGCAGCAGGTCGGGTGGTGCGGCCGGATGGTGGTGGGCGAGGAGGGTTCTTACATCGGGATCGGGGTCGTCGGCGAGCGCGGCGACGACGTCGGCGGGCAGTCGCGGATCGACCGCGGCCCGCCGGCGCAGCAGCGGGTTGACCGACGAGGCGATGCGCACCGATTCCGCCAACGGCGGCAGTGGTGGGGGCGGCAACACCGACCGGTGGTGCCAGCAGAGGCCGGTCCGGCGGTCCCACGGTGCCGTGGTCAGGTCGATGTCGATCGCCGCGCGGTCCACCTCGCTGAGCGCGGGATGGACGGAGACGGCGGTGCGGACGGACACGTCCGGATCAGCGGCGAGCCGCGCCAGTTGCGAGCTGGTCAGGTCGTCGCGCCGGGCGAGGCCGCACCGGACATCTGCCGAAGGGTGGCCGAGCAACGCCTCGACCACCTCCGGCGGCAGTGTCGGGTTGGTCGCCATCGCGTCGGCGCCCTGCCGGCCGTCCCGGTCGGCAAGCACGTACTCGATGAGCGCGGGCGCGAGCCGCAGGTCGCTCAGCATGCCTCGGTACGCGTACCCGTTGCCGGGCAGGTCCGCAGGCTCCTGTGCCCGTTCCCGCTCGGCGAAGAAGTGGGCCGTCGCCGCCCGTACCTCCGGTACGTCGTCGTGCAGCAGGACTTCGCGCAACTGCTCGCGGGACGTCTCGTGCACGCTGCCGAGCAGGTCGACCGCGGCGGCGCGTACAAGGGGTTCTGGATGGGTGGCGATGCTGCGGACCGCACGCCGGTCGCGCGTCCCCAGGTCGATGACCTCGCCGCGCAGCTCGGTCGGTGTCATGAGGCCACGCCGGAAGTACCCGAGGAGCTGGTCCACGGACCGCATGAACGCGCGGTCCGGCAATGCCAGGCCCGGATCCTCGCGAACGAGTTCGACGACGCGGTGCTCGGGGTCGTCCGCGAGGCGGAGCCGGATCGCCGGGTCGACGTGTGGGTTGGCCGCGAGCGCGCCGCGTACGCGGGCCACGGGGTGACGCGTCGCCGCCGCGACGACCGCAGGCGGCAGGTCGGCCCGTCGCCGGAATGCTGCCGGAACGGCCTCGGCGTGGTCATCGAGGAGGCGCAGCAGCACGTCGAGCGGTGCCGCCGGATTGCCCGCCAAACCCCGCGCCACCGGGTCTCCAGCCGGACCGTCCAGCCAGAGGTTGCCGCGGATGTAGACGACCCTGGGGCTGCCAAGGTGGCCGTCGTTCGTCGAAGAATCGGCGGTCGGTCGGAGCGTCGTCCAAGAGTCGTCGGTAATCACGATCAGCGAGGTTATAGCGGCGAAACCCCAGCTCAACAGGGCTTTTCGCCCGACTGACAGCAGTCCGGGCCCCGATGTAGGCTGGGCGTGGCATCACTCTGCGGAACTCTGCGCACGGTGTCCATCGTGCACGTCGGCTCCCGACCATGATGGTCGAACGCCCGGCCGTCGGTGACGTGTCGCGGCGAGCTGACCTCCGGCCGCCGACAGAACCAAACCCTCCCGTACCGGCACGACCCCGGCCCGCCTCACCCACCATCGCTGGCAATCTTGGACACTTTCCGTTAGCAGCTAACGGAAAGTGTCCAAGATCTACCCTGCTGGCTGCCTCCCTCGCCCCGGGACGGCGTCGCCGGCGCGGTTTTCGACCATCAGGCGCGCCAACACCTTCGCGCACGGAACCCTTGGAATAGCACGGGAGAACGTACGCGGCATGGCACTGTCCCATGAGCAGTCGATCGAACTCATAAGGGAAGTGGCAGGGACATGGAGTTGACCGGCGCACGCTGGCGTAAGAGCACCCGCAGCGGTAGCAATCAAGGGGCCTGCGTCGAGGTTGCCGACAACCTGCCCGGCGTCGTTGGCGTTCGGGACTCGAAGGACCAGGCCGGCCCCGCGCTGGTCTTCAGCCCGGCGGCCTGGCGGGCGTTCGTCGACATGGCGAAGGCACACCAAGCCGCCTGACCAGTGCTACGCAAAGGCCCCCGGTGCGAACCGGGGGCCTTTCGCATGGGTCAGGGTCAGGGACGCGGGCCCTGGCCGTCGGTGTGCGGCACCCGCTCGGTGGGGATCACGCCGAGCCGGCCGGCCTTGAAGTCCTCGAACGCCTGGAGCAGCTCGTCGCGGGTGTTCATCACGAACGGGCCGTACTGTGCCACCGGCTCCCGGATGGGCTGACCGCCCATGATGTAGAGGTCCAGCGCCGGGGTGTTGCTGTCCTGCGTGGGGTCCGCGCTGAAGCGCAGGGCGTCGCCCGGACCGTGCACCGCGAGCTGACCGGTGCGGACCGGCCGGCGCTCGACGCCGACGGTGCCGCGCCCGCCGAGGACGTACACCAGGGCGTTGAAGTCGGGGTTCCAGGGCAGGTCGACCTGCGCGCCCGGCTGCACCGTGACGTGGGTGATGGTGATCGGCGTGAACGTCGACCCCGGGCCCCGGTGCCCGGCCACCTCACCGGCGATGACCCGGATCAGCGCGCCGCCGTCGGGCGTGGTGAGCAAAGCCGACTCCCGGCCCCGGATGTCCTGGTAGCGGGGCGGGTTCATCTTGGCCGCGCGGGGCAGGTTGACCCAGAGCTGCGTGCCGTGGAAGAGCCCGCCGCTCAGCACGAGGTGCTCCGGCGGGGCCTCGATGTGCAGCAGGCCGCTGCCGGCCGTCATCCACTGGGTGTCGCCGTCGGTGATGGTGCCACCGCCGCCGTGCGAGTCCTGGTGGTCGAAGACGCCGTCGATGATGTACGTGACGGTCTCGAAGCCGCGGTGCGGGTGCCACGGGGTGCCCTTCGGCTCGCCCGGCGCGTAGTCCACCTCGCCCATCTGATCGAGGTGGATGAACGGGTCCAGGTCGGTCGTCGAGACCCCGGCGAAGGCCCGGCGGACCGGGAAGCCCTCACCCTCGAAGCCGCTGGGCGCGGTGGTCACCGTGCGGACCTTGCGGAAGCTGGTGGACTCGTCGAGCTTGGGCAGGCGGGGCAGGACGAGGACGTTGTCGACGGTGATCGCGGGCATCGGGGGCTCCTTAACGTGTGGCGTGGGTGTTGCTCGACGTGGTGCCGGCCGCCCGCAGGCGGCGGCCGAGCCGGTCGAAGACCCGGGTGAGGCAGGCGACCTCGGCGTCGTCGAGGTCGTCCATCAGGTGGGTACGCACCGACGCCAGGTGGTGGGGTGCGGCTTCGGACAGGGTGAGCAGTCCGGCGGCGGTGAGCACGGCCTCGCTGCCGCGTCGGTCGTCCGGGCAGGCCTCCTTGCTGACCAGCCCGCGCCGCTGCATCGAGGAGATCTGGTACGTCAGTCGGCTGGGGGAGAAGACCAGCCGGCCGGCCAGCTCGCCCATCCGCAGTCGTTGCCCCGGCGCCTCGGAGAGCAGGACCAGCACGTGGTAGTCGGCGAAGGTGAGGTCGCTGTCGGCGCGCAGGTCGTCTTCCAGCTGGGTGAACAGGCGCTGGCTGGCCTCGATGTAGGCACGCCAGGCGGCCGCTCGGGTGCTGTCCAGGCTCTCGGTCACGCCCATCACGATAGCGCTAGTTCAAAATTTAACTAGTGCTGTCGCGCGTTTTCTGCGTCACGTCTGTCCGGTTGGTGGTGTGCTTCGTACAGCTTTGAACAAAGCTCGGGGTAATTGGGCGGCGGCGCCGGCGCGGGGTGTGCCAGACTCCGGCTTCGTGGAACACGTGGAGCTCGCCGCCGACGACCTGCTGCTGCGTCCGTGGCAAGAGGCGGACGCCCCGGCGGTGCGCGACGCCCTGCGCGACCCGGCCATCGCGCAGTGGAACCCGCAGGGTGGCGGCCCGGTCGACGACCAGGCCGCCCTGCTCTGGGTGCGTCGCCGGGCCGACTGGTCGGCCGGTGACCACGCCTCCATGGCGGTGACCAACGCCGCCGACGGCGAGCTGCTCGGCTCGGTGTCGCTGCACCACATCCACCACGGCGACGCCTCCATCGGCTACTGGACGATGCCGGCGGCGCGCGGGCGCGGGGTGGCGACGCGGGCTGTCATCCGGCTCACCGAGTGGGCGTTCGGCGACCTTCGGCTGCACCGGGTGGAGCTGTGCCACGCGGTGGCCAACACGGCGTCCTGCCGGGTCGCCGAGCGGGCCGGCTATCTCGCCGAGGGGACGCTGCGCGAGGCGTACCAGTACGGCGACGGCCGCCGCTACGACGAGCACCTGCACGCCCGCCTGGCCACCGACCGCTAGTCGAAGGGTCCGCGTCGACGGCCGGACCAGATATGGGGCAGCTCGACAGGGGGCGAACCTGCCCGGCCGGGGCGGTCGTGCTGACCGGCTGATCGGACCGGCGCGGCCCCACCGGGGTGCCGGCCGGCTTCCCCCGCTACTCGGTGACCTTGCGCAGGAACGCCGCGAGGTGGCTGGTGGTGCGGTCGATCTTCTCGGCCAGGGTGATGGTCTCGTCGATCCGCCGCCCGGCGTCCTTCTTGCCGCGCAGGTAGAGCGAGCAGGCCAGGTCGGAGCAGACGTACGCGCCCACGGAGTTGCCCTGCCGGCCGTCCCGACCGGCCTTGCGGGCCGTCATCAACGAGACGCCGTCGCCGGTGTGGGTGGTCAGGCAGAAGGAACACATGCTGCGCCGGACCCGCCCGGTCTGCTGTGGCGCCACCCGCAGCGCGACCCCGACGAGGCCGTCGTCGGCCTCGGCGATCAGGTAGGCCCGCTGCGGCGCGGCGGCCTCGCGCCAGCCGAGGAAGTCCAGGTCGTCCCAGGGACGCATTTCAAGATCGTTCGGTACGGCCAGCCGCTTCGCCTCGCCCTGCGTGCAGTTGACGAGGGAGGCGCGGATGGCGGGCTCGGTGAGGGCTAACATAGGCATCAGCCTAGCTCCCCTAGGCAACCGATTAACAAGACTAGATTTTGGGGTGTGGTGCGTGGCACGTGCCGGAGTGACCGCCGAGCGACTGGTCCTGGCGGCGGCCGACCTGGCCGACGAGGTGGGCGTCGAGAACGTGACAGTCGCCGCGCTCGCGCGGCACTTCGGCGTGAAGGACGCGAGCCTGTACTTCCACATCAGGAGCGCCCATGACCTGCGGGTCAGGATCGCCCTGCTGGCGCTCGCCGAGCTGGCCGACCGGGTCGCCGAGGCGCTCGCCGGCCGGGCCGGCAAGGACGCGCTGGTCGCCTTCGCCAACGCGTACCGGGACTACGCGACACGGCATCCGGGCCGCTACGCCGCGATGCAGATCGACCTCGACCCCGAGACGGCCGCCGCGAGCGCGGGCGTCCGGCACGCCGAGATGACCCGGGCGATCCTGCGCGGCTACCGGCTCTCCGAGCCGGACCAGACCGACGCCGTCCGGATGATGCACAGCACGTTCCACGGCTTCGTGAGCCTGGAGCGGACCGGCGGTTTCCGCCACACCCCGCGCTCGACGGACGAATCCTGGGCCCGCGCCCTCGACGCCCTCGACGCCGTCCTGAGCAACTGGCCTCGGGAGTGACGGCCGGGTGGGCACCCGTCGTGCGCCCACCCGGCCGGCTCCACCCTCGGATCAGGGTGTCGCGGGCGGGCGTCGCCGCGCGGTCCGCTGTCGGAGCAGGACGAAGCCCAGGCCAGCCAGGAACCAGGTGGCGAGGACGGCCAGGGGCACCAGCGTGTGCGAGCCGTTGAAGTAACCGAAGTTGTTGACCGCGCGCACGGCCGCGCCCGGCGGGAGCTTCGCGGAGATCGCCTGCGCCCATCCCGGCAGCAGGTCGATCCCGATGGTCGCTCCGCTCGTCGCGTTGCCGATGGTGGTGAGGGTGAGCACGGCGAGCGCGATTCCGATCGGGCCGAGCCAGGCCCCGAGGGCCTTCGTCGTGAAGGCGCTGGCGGCCGACAGCAGGATGAGCGACAGGGCGAGCAGCGGGAACGGTGCCGTCAGTGACCCGTAGACCGGGCCGGCGACCGTCGCCGCGATCACGCCGATCGCGACGGCGAATCCGCCCATGGCATAGAGCCGGTGCCGCAGGCGCACCTTCGCGGTGGCCGCGGTGAGCCCCTGCGCGAGGACGAACGACGAGAGGGTGACCCCGAACACCACGTAGAAGGCGGACAACCCGCGGCTGTCGTAGCTCGCCAGCGGCACGATGTCGTTCTCCTGGACGGTCGCGCCGGCCTGCCTGGCGAGACCGGCGGCGAGTTGCCGGGCGGCGCCGCTCTCGCTGAATCCGCTCGCGCCGGCGTAGTCGAGCGTCAGCGTGCCGGGGGAGGTCGCGCCGAGCACCGCGACGGCGTCGCCGTCGCGGACCAGGGCCGTGCCGTCCTCGACGGTGGTCACCGGCGTGACGGCGACGGCATCGCCGAACCCGGCCTGTGCGGTGGTGGCCAGCTGCTCACCGACCACCGCGATCGGCAGGTGGCGCGGCTCGGGACCGCGTTGCAGCCCGACGTAGACGGCGATGAAGGCCGTACCGATGATCAGCCCGGTGAGCACGAGAGAGAGCCAGGCTCGGCGGTGGGTGACGACGGGCGTTTCCCGCTCGGTACGTGGTTCGGGTGGCGACGTCATGGGTGCTTCCTCGGGTAGTGTGGTTTGAATGTCCAACCAGACGAACCGTAGCACCGGTGGTTTGAATTCCAAACCGTCTCGGGACACGCTCGCTGTGGCGCTCGACGCGGTCAACGACAGGTGGTCGCTGCACATCGTGCGGGCGCTCGCCTTCGGGGCCTCCCGCTACACCGAGATCCTGCGAGCGGTCGGCGCGCCCCGGGACGTGCTCGCCGCCCGGCTGCGAAAGCTCGCCGAGACCGGCATCCTGCAGGCGCGATCGACCGAGGACGGCAAGGTCGCCGGGTACGAACTCACCCAGAAGGGTAGGGACCTCGGGCAGGTCATCCTCGTGCTCAAGCGCTGGGGCGACACCTACAGCGACGCCGAGGTACCCAAGGTCGACTTCATCCACGACGTGTGCGGTGAGGTGTTCGTCGCCGAGGTCTGCTGCCAGGCGTGCGGCAGGCCCCTGCGGTCCGGAGAGTTGTCAATCGATCAGGAGTCCGCCGCATGCTGACCGATCTGGAACTGGCCGACTGGCGGGAGCGGGTGGCCCGGCTGTACCTGTCCGACGTCGACCTCGCCGGCTTCCGCGCCGGCCGCGACGAGCTCTTCGCCACCCACCCGCAGAGCCCGATACCGCCGGCCGAGCGGCCCGGCTTCACCGGTGTGCGCTACTTCGCGCCGAACCCGGAGGCCGTGGTGGAGGCGCCCCTGCGACCGGCCAGCGGCGAGCTGCGGGTGGACACCGGCGGCCCGGACGGGGTCGTCGCGTACCGGCGGGTGGCGGTGGCCGAGACGCCGTGGGGGCCGCTCACGCTGTGGTGGATCGAGGCGTACGGGGGTGGGCTCTTCGTGCCGCTGCGCGACGGCACCTGCGGGCAGGAGACCTACGGCGGGGGGCGGTACCTCACCGACACGGTGAAGGGCACCTTCGGCCGGGGCGTCGAGCTGCTGCCCGGTGACCGGGTCCGGCTGGACGCCAACTACCTCTACAACCCCAGCTGCGCGTACGACGACCGCTGGGCCTGCCCCCTCGCGCCGCCGGAGAACCGGGTCGACGTGCCACTGCGGGCCGGCGAGCTGGCGTACCACGAATGACCGGCCGCCCCGGCGGACTGCCGGGACGGCCGGTCGTGCCGGTGGTTCAGCGGGAATTCGCCGGCGTTGAGCCGGGCACCTGCATCCGGCCCAGCAGTTGCCGGGCCTGATCGGCGAGCTGTGCGTCGACGGTCACCGCGTACTGGCCGGCGCGCAGGGAGCTGGCCGAGGTGAAGTCGCGCTGCCCGCCGGTCATCGCGTGCGCCACCGCGCCGAACACGGCGCCCCAGATCGCGCCGATGACCAGGCCGACCAGGATCACCGCCAGCCAGTTGCCGACGGTGAAGATGCCGAACAGCAGGCCGATGAAGAGCCCGAACCAGGCTCCGGTGCCGGCGCCGAGCAGGGCCGCGCGGCCGGTGGTCATCCGCCCGAGCACCGTCTCCACCAGCGTGAGGTTCGTGCCGACGATGGCGCTGTGCTTTACCGGGAAGCGGTTGTCGGCCAGGTAGTCGACCACCTTCTGCGCGGACGGATAGTCCGGATACGAGCCGATCGTCACTGTGGGTGGGCCGCTCTCCGGCCCGTGCCCGTCCCCGGCCGGCGTCGACAGGCGGCCTGCCGGCCCGGACGGAAGCACGTCGCCACTGGTTGCGCCGGGCCGCCACGCGGCGGCCGGCCCCGAAGCTGAGGTCATGAGCATCCTCCCTCGTCAGCCGACCGCGTTCCCGCCAGTGCCGGGCGGTAACGCCCGCCGCCGGAGTGGGGTGCGTGTCTCCGGTGAGGCATGTGCGGGGACGGTCCGGGTAGGCAGTCCGGTGCAGAGCGGACAGATCAGCGACCACGGGTTCCTCGCCGACGGCCGCACGGCCGCGTTGGTGGACCGCTCGGGCTCGGTGAACTGGTGGTGCCCGGGCCGGTTCGACGCGCCGTCGGTGTTCGCGCGGCTGATCGGCGAGGACGCCGGACACTGGTCGATCTGCCGGAGGCCGACTTCACCGTCGAACGCTGCTACCTCGACGGCACCCTCGTGCTGCGGACCGTCTTCCACACCGCGCAGGGCGAGGTGGAGCTGACCGACGCGCTCGCCCTGGAGCTCGGCGCGGGAGAGCGCCCTGGAGGCGGTCGGCGGGGCCAGCCGGCTCGCCCTGGTCAGTGGCCTGCGGCTGACCTGCGGCGAGGGCGAGGCCACCGCGACGTTCACCGTCCGCGCCGGCACGACCCACAACTTCACCCTCGGGTACGCCCCGACCTACGACGCGCCGCGCCGCAGGTGCCCGAAGCCGACCGGACCATCGCCGACACGGCCGAAGGATGGCGCTCCTGGGGCCGGCAGCACGCGTACAACGGGATCTACGCCGAGCACGTGCGGCGCAGCGCGTTGGTGGTGCAGGGCATGACGTACCGACCCAGCGGCGCGGTGGTGGCGTCGGTGACCACCTCGCTGCCGGAGAAGCTCGGCGGGGACCGGAACTACGACTACCGCTACGTGTGGGTGCGCGACTTCAGCCTGACGCCGCGGGCGCTGTGGCGGACGGCGTGTTACGACGAGGTACAGCGGCAGTTCGCCTGGTTGGGTCGCGCGATGGGCCGGATCGACGAGGAGCCGGTGCCCATCATGTACGGGGTGCTGGGGGAGCGGGACCTCACCGAGCACCGCCTGGATCAGCTCGCCGGCTACCGCGACAGCCCGCCGGTGATGATCGGCAACGACGCGTGGCGGCAGCGGCAGACCGACATCTTCGGTGAGGCGTTGGACGCGGCCTGGCTGATGCGCGACCGGCTGGAACCGTTGGAGCCGGACGTCTACCACCTGCTCCGGTCGCTCGCCGACAAGGCGGAGCGGGACTGGAAGCTGCCGGACGCGGGGATGTGGGAGGAGCGCGGGATCGAACGCCACCACGTGTCCTCGAAGGTGCAGTGCTGGTCGGCCCTGGACCGGGCGGTCCGCTTCGGCGAACGACTCGGTCAGCCGCAGGACGTGGCCCGCTGGGCGGCCGCCCGCGACGAGGTGCGCACGGAGGTGCTGCAACGCGGGTGGAGCGACCGGCTCGGGGCGTACACCGGGAGTTTCGAATCCGACGACCTGGACGCGTCGGTGCTGGTGATGCCGCTGGTGGGGTTCCTCCCGGCCGACGATGAGCGGATGCGTTCGACGGTCCGCGCGGTGGAGGCGCAGCTGTCGCACGACGGCCTGCTGCGGCGCTGGAACGGCGACCCG
The DNA here is from genome assembly GCF_042872475.1 of Micromonospora sp. NPDC005252. NCBI lineage: Bacteria > Bacillati > Actinomycetota > Actinomycetes > Micromonosporales > Micromonosporaceae > Micromonospora > Micromonospora sp. NPDC005252. The sequence goes on from NZ_JBIAKN010000004.1 coordinate 412,356, forward strand.
GCGGGGTTTCTCATCTGCTCGTTCTGGCTGGTGTGCTGCCTGGCGCTGGCCGGCGAGCGGGACCGGGCGCACGAGTTGTTCGACGCGCTGGCCGGGCGGGTCAACGACCTGGGACTGTTCGCCGAGCAGGTCGACCCGTCGACCGGGGAGCAGTTGGGCAACTTTCCCCAGGCGTTCTCGCACATCGGCCTGATCAACGCCGCCGGTGTGCTCAGTGACGTCGAGCAGAACCCGGGGCTGCGTCGCCGCGGTATGCCGCCCGGGTACTTCACACCGACGTCGCGCCGAGCTGCCCGGAGCTGAGCGCCCCCACGAGCGTCCCCGGGTGGACGGCGCCCGCTCGGGGGATGATGCCGGCATGAGGCTGGTGCTCACGGCGGACACGCATCTCCCCAAGCGGGCCCGGGACCTCCCGGGGCCGCTGTGGACGGCGATCGAGGCGGCGGACGTCGTCCTGCACGCCGGCGACTGGGTCGACGAGTCGCTGCTGGACGCCATGACCGCCCGCGCGCGGCGGCTGATCGGCGTGTACGGCAACAACGACGGCCCGGCGCTACGCGCCCGGCTGCCGGAGGTGGCCCGCGTCGACCTCGACGGGCTACGGGTCGCCGTGGTGCACGAGACCGGCCCCCGTACCGGCCGGGAACAGCGGTGCGCGGCCCGCTTTCCCGACGTCGACCTGCTGGTCTTCGGGCACTCGCACATCCCCTGGGACAGCGTGGCGCCCGGTGGGCTGCGCCTGCTCAACCCCGGGTCGCCCACCGACCGCCGATCCCAGCCGCACGCCACCTATCTGGAGGCCGAGACAACCCAGGCCCGACTGACGCGGGTCCGGCTGCACACCCTGCCGCGCCCCTGACCGCCGAGCTACTGGCCGCGACCCGTCTCGGCCTGCAGTTCGTCGATCCGCTTGGACGCCTCGGCCTTGGTCAGGTCGTCCGGCAGCGTCGCGTCCGCCTCCCGGGCCAGCGTGGCCAGGTACGACTCCTGGGCCGCGGTGGGCGGCTCGTCGCCGGTGACCCACTCGTCCGGGTCCTTGATCGCGCCGCGCGGGTCGGCCTGGTCGTTGCTGTGGTCCGTCATCATCATCACCCTCTCTTCGAACAGGTGTGCCAGTACCCCGATCACCGCCGGTTCATGCCCGTCCGTGGCGACCGCCGGCACCTACGATCAACGGATGAGCGTGAACTCCTCGGGCGTGGCGGTGGTCGGGGCGGGCATCGCCGGGGTGGCCTGCGCGGTGGAGTTGGGCCGGGCCGGGGTGTCGGTTCAGGTCCGTGAACGGGGGCACGTTTGCGGCGGCCGGATGGCCAGCAAACGCTTCGACGGCCGCCCCGCCGACATCGGCGCCGCGTACTTCACCGCCAGCGACCCGGACTTCGCCGCCGTGGTCGACGAGTGGCGTGCCGCCGGCCTGGTCCGGGAGTGGACCGACACCTTCTGGTCGTACGACACCAACGGCCGCCACGACGTGCCCGGTCCGCTGCGCTACGCCGCGCCACGCGGGCTGCGGTCGCTTGTCGAACACCTGGCCGGCGCGGTGCCGGTGACCGTCGACCGGCTGGTGCTCGCCGTGGAGCCGGGGCCGGCCGTCGACGGCGAGCCGTACGCGGCGGTCGCCCTGGCCATGCCGGGGCCGCAGGCCGCCCTGCTGCTCGATCCCGCCCTGGCCGACGCCACCCGGGTCGTGCAGGAGCAGACCTGGTCGCCGGCCTTGGCCGCGGTGCTGCGTTTCCCGTCCCGGCGCTGGCCGCACTTTCACGGCGCGTTCGTCAACGACCATCCGGTGCTCTCGCTCATCTGCGACGACGGCGACCGGCGCGGTGACGACGCGCCGGTGCTGGTGGCGCACACCGTGCCGGAGTTCGCCGCCCGGCACCTGGCCCAGCCTTCCGGCGCCGGACCGGCGATCGAGCAGGCCGTCCGGGACCTGCTGGGGCTGGCCGAGGCGGCCACCGACGTGCACGTGCACCGCTGGACGTACGCCAAGCCGGCCGGCGACCTCACCGGGAACACCCACCACCTCGACGCCGACGGGATCGGTCTGGCCGGCGACGCGTTCGGCAAGCCCCGCGTGCAGAGCGCCTGGCGCTCCGGCCGCGACCTCGGTCGCGCGCTGGCCGCCCGCCTGGGTTGAGCGCCGCTGCCCCCTCCTCAGGGGTGCCCGGCGGCGGCGACCGGCCGGGCCTCGGGTTCGGACGGGTCCTCGGTCCGCTCACCCTCGCGGTCCAGCAACTGCATGACCGGGGTCGCCGCGACGCCGTGCACCACCACGGAGACGAGCACCACCAGCCCGACGGTCGCCCACAACAGCTCCGCCTGTGGAAAGTCCGCCTTCGTGGTGGCGTACGCCAGGTAGTAGAACGAGCCCACCCCGCGGATGCCGAACAGCGAGATCACCCAGTGCTCGGCCGGCCGGCCGGGCGCGCCGCGCAGCGACAACCAGCCGACGGCCGGCCGGATCAGGAAGACCAGCGCCAGCCCGACGGCGGCCGCCGGCCAGGTCAGCGGGGCGAGCAGACCGCCCACGATCGCGCCGCCGAGCAGCAGCAACAACACCAGGGTGAGCAACCGCTCGACCTGCTCGGCGAAGTCGTGCAGCACCGAATGGAACTCGTGGGTCCGCTCGGCGGCCCGGATGGCCCGCGCGGCCACGAACACCGCCAGGAAGCCGTACCCGCCGGCCACCTCCACCAGCCCGTACGCCAGGAAGGTGGCGGCCAGCGCCAGGAAACCCTCGGCGTGCCGGGCCAGCCGCAGCTCGCTGGGCGCCCGGAAGAACAGCTTGCCGAGCAGCCAGCCGATGAGCAGGCCGCCCCCCACACCGACGCCCACCTTCCAGAGCACGTCGACGGTGAACCACTCGGCCACCCACGCGCGCGGGGCGAGGCTGGTCGAGGCGATCGCGATGGCCGCGTAGACGAACGGGAACGCCAGACCGTCGTTGAGGCCCGCCTCCGAGGTCAGGGCGAAACGGACCTCGTCCTCGGAGTCCTCCACATCGGTCGGCTCGCCGACCTGCACGTCGGCGGCGAGCACCGGATCGGTCGGCGCCAGCGCGGCGCCCAGCAGCAGCGCCGCGGCCGGCACCAGGCCAGCCCACCACCACCCGAGCAGCGCCACCGCCGCGATGCACAACGGCATCGCGATGGCCAGCAGCCGCCAGGTGGAGGACCACCGGGCCCAGCTCAACGGCCGGTCGATCTTCAACCCGGCGCCCATCAGGGCGACGATCACCCCGATCTCGGTCAGGTGGGTGGTCAGCTCGGGGTGGGCCAGCGGGTCCGGTGTCGGTAGTCCGACCGGCAGCAGGAAGACCAGCATGCCGAGGGTGAGGAACGCGATGGGCATGGACAACGGGCGGCGCTCCAACACCCGGGGCAGGATGCCCGCGAGCAGCGCGCCCAGGCCCACAAGCGCGAACGCGACGTCTACCGGCTCCACGGACACCACCCTTTCGCCGCACCCGCGCGGCGCGGGCAGGTGGCCACAGACCATGCCCCGGAAGACTTCCGGCTATGCGTGTGCGCCCCGGTGAACCGGAGTGAGTCTCACCTCGGCCGGATGAGCGGGGAATCCGCCAGCTCGGCCAGCAGCGCGGCCGGGTCGTCGTACACCGCCACCGCGCCGGCGCCGGCGAGTTCCCCCCGGCTGGTGCCGCCGCAGGTCAACCCGACGCAGGGAATGTCCAGTTTGCCGGCCGCGGCGACGTCCCAGACCGAGTCGCCGACGAAGACGACGCGCTCGGCGGGCAGCCCGGACTGCTCCAGCGCCGCCTCGAGAATGTCCGGTGCCGGCTTGCTCTCCTGCGCGTCCGCCGAGGAGGTGACGGTGTCCACCACGTCGTCGGCGTTCAGGGCCCGGCGCAGCGCACCCACCTCGTGTTCCGCGGCGGAGGTGGCGAGCACCACCCGCAGCCCCCGCTCGGCGCACGCCCGCAGCAGGTCCGCCGCCCCGGGCAGCGGAGTCAGCCGCTCCCAGTACTCGGTGTACAGGGTGTTGTGCGCCTCGCGGAGCTTCGGGTCGTCGTCGCGGTCGCGCTCGGGGCCGAGCAGGTGGTCCAGCAGCTTGTCCGAGCCCATCCCGATCGAGCGGTGCACGGTCGCCATCGGCACCGGGTGGTCGGCCTGGCGCAGCGCCTCCCACCAGCTCACCGTGTGCAGGTAGGTGGTGTCGACAAGCGTCCCGTCGATGTCGAAGAGCACCCCGTGGGGTTGTTCGGTGGCCATGGGCGCACTCCTACCCGTTCGGCGGCCGGCTGATTCGTCCGGGTTCGGCGACGCCGGTCGACCTCAGCGCGGCTCGGCCGGCGGGACGAGGATCTCGAACCAGACCGTCGAGCCGCGCACCGACGGATCGGTGCCCCACGCGTCGCTCAGCTCCTCGATCAGGCCCAGCCCGCGCCCGCGACTGCTCAACGTGTCCGTGCGGGCCCGGGTCACGGTGCCCCGGGTGCCGGAATCGGCGACCGAGACCAGCAGCCGCTCCGGACTGAGATCGATCTCCACGCGGGCGGCCGTGCCGGCGTGCAGCAGCGCGTTGGTGGTCAGCTCGCTGGTGCACAGCACCGCCGCGCCGATCACCGACTCGGGCACCTGCCACTCGGTGAGCTGGCCGGTCATCCAGTGTCGGACCCGGCTGGGCGCGGTCGGCTCGGCCGGCACCTCCATCGCCGCCGACCGGCTCGGCTTGAGCGCGTGCTCGACCGCCAGCACGGCCACGTCGTCCTCGGTGCCGCCGGACACGGCGGCGGTGGCCACCGCGCAGAGGGCGCGGGGATCACTGGTGCCGGCCTTGGCCACGGCGTCACCGAGGGCGTCCAGCCCGGCGGTGAGGCTCTGCCGCCGCCGCTCCACCACGCCGTCGCTGAACAACAGCAGGGTGTCGCCGGGAGGGAATGCGACCGTGACGGTGGTCGGGCGCCCGCCCAGCCCCAGCGGGGGACCGGCCGGCAGGTCCACGTACTCGGCGTGCGACCGGCCGTCCGCGGAGCACCGGCGGATCAGCGGGGCGGGATGACCGGCGCTGGCCAGGGTCAGCTCCCGGCGCTCGGCGTCGATGACCCCGAACGCCACGGTGACGAACAGCTCGTGGGTGCCGGCCTCCACGCCGAGGCTGGCCACGAGCCGGTCCAGCCCGGCCAGCACCGCGTCCGGCGCCGGGTCGGCCAGGGCCAGCGCCCGCAGCGCCGCCCGCACCTGCCCCATCCGCGCCGCGGCCTGCACGTCGTGCCCGGCGACGTCGCCCAGCACCACGCCGAGCGCGCCGGTGGGCAGCAGGAACGCGTCGTAGAAGTCACCGCCGGCCGCGTTGCCGTCCACCCCCGGGTCGTAGCGGGCCGCGATCCGCAGCCGGGGCAGGTCGGGAAGGTGCTCCGGCAGCATGCTGCGTTGCAGCAACTGGGCGGTGCCGTGCTGGGTCTCGAACCGCCGGGCCCGCTCCGCGGCCTGACCGATCAGCTCCGCCGAGGCGGCCAGCAGCGCCCGCTCGGCCGCCGACCAGGAGTGCGGCACCTGGTAGCCGACCGTCAACCCACCCCGGATCACCGAGGTGCCCAGCGGCAGCACGGCCATCGACCGGATCTTCTGGTCGTGGCGGTCCACGGCGGTCTCGCGCAGCGGCTGCCCGTCACGGGTGAACGACGACTCGCCCGAGCGGGCCGCGAGCGCGACCGGGCCCAGCCAGTCCGCCGGCGTCCGCCGCCACAGCGGCGGCAACCGCTCGTCAGCCTCGTCCATCAGCTCGCCGCGGACCCGGCGCACCATCCGCCAGCCACCGCCACCCTCGTCGACCACGAACGAGACCCGGTCGGCGTCGAACGTGGTGATGGTGTGGCGCAGCGCGACCCGGGCCACGTCGTCGAGGGTGAGGGTGCCGGCGAGCGCGGCGGCGACGTCGCTGAGACTCTGCAACTGCTCGGTCACGTGGGTGGTTTCGGCGGCCACCGTCAGGATTCCCACGATCTGCCCAGCGCTGTCACGGACGGCCGAGTGACCCCGGGTGAAGACCACCTGCTCGACCACCCCGGAGCTGTCCCGCATCAGGGGGAGCGTGGACTCCTTCTCCAGGAAGGGCACGCCCTGCCGGTAGGCGCGCTCGATCACGTCACCGAAGCCGGGCAGCGACCAGATTTCGGCGTACACCTGGGCGGCCGGTCGACCGAGGGCAGCGGGGTGTTTGCTGCCCAACAACTCGGCATAGCCGTCGTTGTAGAGCAGGACGAGGTCGTCGCCGTACGCCAGTGCCATCGGCATCGGCGAGGCGAGGATCAGCTCGACCACGGCCCGGACCGCCGGATCCCACCCCTCGCGCGGGCCGAGGGCGGTGGCGGACCAGTCGTGGGCGAGCACGGCGGCCGCACCGGGCCCGGTGGATTCGCCGGGGACCGGGATTGCTGGCGTGGGGACTCGCCCGACCGTTCCTGGCATGTTCGCAGCCTAGCCGGCCGTCGGCCAGCCGCATCCGATCATGTGCGCGGGTCGCGGCCGGCCCCGGCGGGGTGACTGTTAGGGCAGGTCAGGACCCCTGTTTGACGACTTGTCGGAAAAATGGCAGTGAGCCGCGCGGACTGCCGCACCGGTGGCCGGGTATGCCCCCGGCGCAGTCCATGCGACAGGAGGGACATCATGCTGAAAACCCTCGCGGTTCGGCAGGCCGACATCGGCGATGCCATCGCCGACACCTGGAGGTCGGTGCTGCTCTTCATCCCGAAGGCAGTGGCCTTCATCGTCATCCTCGTGGTCGGCTGGATCATCGCCAGAGCGGTCCTCAAGATCGTGGATGCGGTGCTGGAACGGGTGCATTTCGACGAGGCCGTCGAACGCGGAGGCATCAAACGGGCACTGGAGAGAACGAAGTACGACGCCAGCGACATCCTGGCCAGGTTGGCGTACTACGCCGTCCTGCTGTTCACCCTGCAGTTCGCCTTCGGAGTCTGGGGGCCCAACGCGATCAGTAACCTGATCAGCGGTGTGGTGGCCTGGCTGCCGCGCGCGTTCGTCGCGATCGTCATCGTGGTGATCGCGGCCGCGATCGCCAACGCCGCCCGCGATCTGGTCACCGGGGCGCTGGGCGGGCTCTCGTACGGCAAGGTCCTGGCCGACCTGACGGCGATCTTCATCATCGCGCTCGGCGTGATCGCCGCGCTGAACCAGGTGGGTATCGCCACCACGGTCACCACTCCGGTGCTGATCGCGGTGCTCGCCACGGTCGCCGGCATCCTGATCGTCGGCGTCGGCGGTGGTCTGGTGAAGCCCATGCAGAACCGCTGGGACGGCTGGCTCGACCGGGCCGCCCAGGAAGCCCGGGCGATGCAGGAGCATCGGCGGGCCACCTCGGCCGGGCGCGGCGACATGGAGCGGCAGATGGCCGACCGTGGCGGCGACCGGACCCAGGCCATGCCCCGGGTCGACGAGCAGTCGACGATGTCCGGTGGGCGCGGCACGTACCAGTCCGGTGCGGCCGACGAGACCCAGCAGTACCGCCCGTAGCGGGGCGCGACGGCACGATCGTGAGGGGAAGGGCGTCCGCGTTGCGCGGGCGCCCTCTCCGCGTCGCGAGCCGTACGGGGTGACCGGGTGGGTCAGGAACGGTCGAGCGAACGGGCCAGCGCGCAGACGGCGACGAGCCGGGTGAGCGGCCACTCCGGCTCGCTCCAGTCCACCGGGCCCCGCGGCGGCGTCCACCCGTGCTCCAGGGCGGCCTCGCGTACCCCCTCGGCGTAGCCGGCGAGCGTCGCGGCGGTCAACGGCCGCCGGTCGCCGTCCAGGCTGTCCCGCACGGCGGCGGCGTGCTGGTCGACCAGCGCCAGCAGTCCGGGACGCGCGGCGGCGGCGGCGAGGCCGGCGGTGCCCACGGAGACGGTGAGGGCGGCCAGGGTGGACCGCGCCGAGTCGACGGCGGTCCGGGAGGCGACCCGGTTGAACGGCACACGCATGGTGACCGAGGCTAACCGACCGGTCACCGGGCCGGCCTCGGCCGCTCGGCGGGTGTCGGTTGTGCCACCGGACGAGTCGGGCTGGCCGCGGGGGTTGATCCGGCACAGACGGGGCAGCAGGAGAGGGACGGCGCAGCCCGGCACAGAGCACGGACGGCGCCGGGTGGGGCGGCAGACAGCAGGGAGGCACCGATGGGGGAACCGACGGACGGGCCGGACGAGCGGCACCGGCGGCCGGCAGGGGTGAGCGACGAGACGGTCGCGGCGCTGGGCAAGCTCAGCGAGGCGCTGGAGTGCGTGGAACGGGCCCGTGGGCACCTGTACTCGCTGCACCAGTTGATCGGGCACGCCGACCTGATGCTCGACGACGCGGTGGAGCAGTTCCGCGCCGCCGGACATCCACACATCGCCGAACGTATCGACGCCGAACTGCTCGGCCGCAACGTGATTGCCGGCCGGTGGACGTTCCAGATCGTCGAGGACTTCGACGACGGCTACCACGCGCTGTTCCGCGAACTGGACCGGCAGGCCCGTGACGAGTTGGTGGGCGGGCGACGCCATCTGTTCGAGGCGGAGATGAAGGAGCGCCGCCGCACCCGGGGCCGACCGGGACACGAGGCCCGGCCGGTCGGCGAGGGCTAGTCGCCGGTCGCGTTGGCCGGCCGACGCCGGGCGGCGTCGTCGGCGATGATCACGGTCGCCACCATGAGCGCGACGCAGAGGCTGAACAGCCAGGACTCGTCGGAGACGAGCCAGGCCGACACGGGCGCCTGCAGCGCGGCGAGCAGGAAGCCGAGCCAGGCGAGGCGGCGCTGACGCGTGGAGAGGATTCCGGAGCCTTGATGCATCCCGAAATTCTTACGCGAACTGGCCCCTTTGCCGTCCTCCGATCGGCCGATTCTGGCTGAGCTGTCCGCATTCTCAACCGTCCGGACACCAGTTCTTGTCGCGGCGCACGGGCGGCTCCCGCCGCCGGTAAGGTGCGCTGCGGCAGGATGGGGTCCCGTGTCCACCTCGCCCGCGCCGCCCCGCGCCACGCTGCTCCTGCTGGCCTATCTCGCGTTCGTCAGCCTCGGCCTGCCCGACGGACTGCTCGGCGTCGGCTGGCCGTCGATCCGCGCGGACTTCGGCGTACCCACCGAGGCGGTCGGACTGCTGCTCACCGCAGGCACGGTCGGCTATCTCGCCTCCAGCGTGCTGGCCGGGTTCACGCTGGCCCGCCTCGGCGTGGGCGCGCTGCTCGCCGGCAGCACCCTGCTGGCCAGCCTGGCGCTGACCGGCTACGCCGTGAGCCCCGGGCTGGCCGTGCTCGTGGGCTGCGCGCTGGTGCTCGGGCTGGGCTCCGGTGCGATCGACTCCGGGCTCAACGCGTACGCCGCCGGGGCCTTCGGCCCGCGACACATGAACTGGCTGCACGCCTTCTTCGGCCTCGGCGTGGCGATCGGGCCACTGATCATGACGGCGGCGCTCAGCGCCGGGCTGGCCTGGCGGTGGGGGTACGGCATCGTGGCCGGCGCCCAACTCGCTCTCGCCACCGCGTTCGCGCTCACCGTACGCGCGTGGCAGCGTCGCGCTCCCGCTCCCGAGCCGGGCGTGGGGACGACCGACGCCGCGCCCGCGGTCCGGGTGCCGGTCCTGGCCACGCTGCGGCTGCCGGCGGTCTGGTCCGGGGCACTGGCCTTCGCGCTGTACGTCGCCATCGAGGTGTCCGCCGGACTCTGGGCGTTCCTGCTGCTCACCCAGGGGCGCGGCCTGAGCGCCGCCGTGGCGGGCGGCTGCGTCTCCGCGTACTGGGGCAGCCTCTTCGTCGGCCGGGTGGTCCAGGGCGTGGTCGCCGAGCGGCTGGGGCCCCGGCTGGTGTTGCGGGTCAGCCTGGGCGGCATGGCCCTCGGTGCGGCGCTGATAGCGGTGCCCGGGTCGGCCGTGCTGGCCGTGCTCGGCCTGGTCGTGCTGGGGTTCGCCGCCGCGCCGGTGTTCCCCCTGCTCACCCTCACCACCGCCGACCGGGTCGGCGCGGCGCACGCGGACCGGGCCATCGGGTTGCAGATCGGTGCCGCCGGTGTCGGCGCGGCGCTCGTCCCGACAGGCCTCGGCGTGCTGATCAGCAACGTGTCGGTGCAGGTGCTCGGCCCGGCCCTGGTGGTGCTCGCGCTGGCGTTGATCGTGCTCTACGAACTGGGCGCCCGCCGGCCCGCCGCCGGAAGCGGGCCGGAGCAGCCCGGCCCCGGCTCCGATGCGTCCGGGTTCGCAGCGGCCGGGCCCGCCGCGTCCGAGCCCGCCGCGTCCGGGGCGCCGGCCCAGTCCCGGACCGCTCTGCCCGACGCGGACTATCCGTTGTCCGGTCCGGTCCGGCCGGTCGTCGACGGGCGGTAGGCGCGCTGCGGGTCGGTCGGCTCCCGCCCGGCGCCCTCGGCCTCTCCGCCACGGTCGGCCGCCGCGGGCCCGTGCCCGAAGGCGGCCTCCTCACCGGCGTCGTTGCCGGTCACGTCGTCGGCCTGCCCGTCGATGCTGGAGCCCGCCACGGCGCGCTCCAACTCCTCCAGCGGAAGCCGTTCCTCGTCGCGCCACACCCTGTCGTCCGTCATGACTTCAGCCGTACCCGGGCGCGATGATCGCAAACGGGTACCAGCCGGCCCGAGACACGACGATGGCCGCCGGGAACTCCGGCGGCCATCCTCGGTCGGTTCGCGGGATCACGGCTGCGGGCGGTCCACCGAGCCACGCCAGGCGCCGGTCTCCTGACCGCGCCGCTCGATGAACGTCTTGAACCGCTCCAGATCGCCCTTGGCCCGCCGGTCGACGATGCCGAGCTTGTCGCCGGCCTGCTCGACCACCCCGTGCGGCTCGAACTCGAGCTGGAGGGTGACCCGGGTCTTGCCCTCGTCCAGGCGGTGGAAGGTCACCACACCGGCCTGCTGGGTGCCGCCGGTGGAGCGCCAGGCGACCCGCTCGTCGGGCAGCTGCTCGGTGATCTCGGCGTCGAACTCGCGCTTCACGCCGGCGATGTCCACCGTCCAGTGGGTCATCGTCTCGGAGAGCTGCCGGACCTCCTGCACGCCCTCCATGAACTGGGGGAACTCCTCGAACTGCGTCCACTGGTCGTACGCGGTGCGCACGGGTACGGAGACCTCGACGTGTTCGGTGACGCCACTCATCAGGAACCCTCCTCTGGTCGCGGGTGATGGCCGGATCGGGGGACGATCCTGCTCACCAGCGAGTTGTCTCGTTCTTGTTGCCGAGCGCGGCCCACACCTCGGAGACCGTCTGGTACTCGGTGCCCTCGGGCAGCCGCTCCAGCGCCGCCACGATGTCGTCGGGCGCCTCGTTCTCCCGGGCGCTGGCGATGAGCACCAGTCGGTCGCCGGGCAGCGCGCTCATGGAGATGAACCGGCCGAGCCGGCTGCGCTGCTCGACGTCGGTGGAACTCATCCCCTGCGGCGTGCCGGTGCGCAGGTCGCCCGCCGGTGCCGTGGTGGTCTCCGGCTGGTCCTCGCCGGCCGGTTCCGGCACCCGGGACTCGTCGACCCGAGAGCCACCGGTCCCCGGCCCCTGCACGAGGCCGCTGACCTCCTGGCTCATCTGCTCGTCGATCCTCGGTCCGTGCTTGCTGTTGCCACGCTCCATGCCTTCTGCGCTACCCGGCACCCCGCCCGGTAAACCGGCACCGCGTCACGAACCGGCCCCCGGGCCGGACATCCGGGCGGACAACCGGCGCGGAGATCCAGCGCGGACATCCGGGCGGACAACCGGCGCGGACATCCGGGCGGACAACCGGCCCTCAGGAAGCGGCCGCCTTCCGCGGTGGCAGCACCGGCTCCGCCGGGTCCGGATCGCCCGCCTGCAACTGCCGGCCGCGCTGCACCTCGGCGTTGATCTGCACCCCGAGCATCAGGGCGGAGTTGGACAGGTAGAGCCAGACCAGGAACGCGATGGCCGCGCCCAGGCTCCCGTACGTCGTGTTGTACGAGGCGAACTTGGCCACGTAGAGGCCGAAGCCGAAGGAGACCGCCGCCCAGGAGACCAGGGCCACCGCGCCGCCGGGGGTGAGCCAGCGGAAGCGGGGCTGGCGCACGTTCGGGGCGATCCAGAACAGCAGGGACAGCAGCACCGCCATGACTATGGCGAGCACCGGCCACTTCGCCACGCTCCACACCGTCCGGGCCAGGCCGCCGGCGTGGATCAGGTCGCCGACCGCGTCGGTGACCGGGCCGCTGACGATCAGCGCGAGGGCGACCACCGCGAGCAGCACCAACGTCACCGCGGCCAAGCCGATCTGCACCGGCCGCAGCTTCCAGACCGGCCGACCCTCGGTCACCCCGTAGATCGCGTTGGAGGCACGGGTGAACGCCCCGATGAAGCCCGACGCCGACCACAGCGCGCCGAGCAGACCGAAACTCAGCAGCACCTTCACGTTGCTCTGCTGAACCACCACGGCCCGGATCACCCCGACCACGCCGCCGTCCTTGTCAGCCACCACCGATCCGGCACCCACCTGCTTGGCGAGGTCGACAACCGTGTCCAGGGTCCGCTCGCCGTCGGAGACCAGACCGACCAGGGCCACCACCACGATGGCGGACGGAAAGAGCGCCAGCACCCCGTAGTAGGTGAGTGCGGCGGCCCAGTCGGAGCAGTTGTCGTTGACGAAGTTCGTCACGCTGCGCACCAGCACCCCGCGCCAGGTCCGCCAGCTCAGCTGCCGCATCCGCCGGGGCACCGGCGCACCCGGCGTGTCGGCGCGCGTCGTACCGGGCTCCGTGGTCGTCATGCCCGCTCCCTGTTCCCCGGCCACCGGATGACCGGTCATCCGGTCGGGCCTGGCCCGGCCGGTACCCGAAGCGGGAAATCGACAAACCCGGGGCCGACGCCGCCGTGGTGCGGCCCCGCCCGCGACGCGTTTGCCACCCCGCCCGCGGGGAACGGTGACAGTGATTCTGTCGACACGGAGGAGGACGAGATGCCCGGGCGCGAGGACCTGCCCAGCACGCTGCGACGCTCCCCGGACAAGGCGCAGCGGACCTGGGAGAAGACACACGACTCGGCGGTGGAGACCTACGGCGAGGGCGAGCGGTCGCACCGCACCGCCTTCGCGGCGGTGAAGCACCAGTTCGAGAAGGTGGGCGACCACTGGGAGCCGAAGGGCCGTAAGGGCCCGAGCGACCGGCAGGCCGCTGGCGGCGGCCCGGAGCGGCGCGCACCCACCGCCGGTGGGGTGGACGCCAACGCCAGCAAGGACCACCTCATGTCGGTGGCCCGCAAGCTGGACGTACCCGGTCGGTCGAGCATGACCAAGCCGGAGCTGGTCACGGCCATCGAGAAGGCCAACGACCGGGCCACCCGCAAGGCTCGCGGCGACTGACCCACGCACAGCGTGCTACGGGCGGACGCCACCCCGGCCTCCGCCCGTAGCGTTCACCAGTGACCGCCGCCGGGCGCCTCGATGTGCACCGCCTTCGTGGCGCTGAACTCGTCCAGCAGCTCCGGGCCGTACCCGAAGCCCTGCCCGCTGGCCCGGCGCGGATGCGCGGCACCGCCGGGCGCCCCGCCGAACACCGAGTTGACTTTCACGGTGCCCACCGGCAGTTCCCGCCACGCCCGCTGCGCATGGCTCATCGACGCGGTCAGCACCGTCGCGGCCAGCCCGTACTCCGAGTCCGCCGCGCAGGTCAGCGCCTCGTCGAAGGAGTCGACCACCACCACCGGGGCGACCGGCCCGAACGTCTCCTCCCGTACCAGCACCATGTCGTGCCGGCAGTCGGTGACCACGGTCGCCGGGTAGTACGCCCCGGGCCCGTCCGGCACCTCCCCACCGGTACGCACCCGCGCGCCGGCCGCCGCCGCCGCGCTCACCTGCCCGTGCACGTGGTCGCGGTGCCGCCGGTCGACGAGCGGGCCCAGCTCGGTGCCCGGGTCCCGACCCGGCCCGACCCGCAGTGCGCCGGCCCGCCGCACCAGCGCCGCCACGAAGTCGTCGGCCACCTCCCGGTGTACGTAGATCCGTTCCACCGCGACGCAGATCTGCCCGGCGTTCGCGAACGCCCCGAGCGCGGCCTGCTCCGCCGCCCAGTCGGGGTCGACACCCGCGTCGACGACCAACGGGTCGCTGCCGCCGTTCTCCAGCAGCACCTTCGCGCCGGTACGGGCCGCGGCGGCGGCGATCTTCCGCCCGGTGGCTGTGGAACCGACGTGCGCGACCACGTCCACGTCCTGTGTGGCCAGTGCCGCGCCGACCTCCGGACCACCGGTGAGCAGGGACAGCACCCCGGCCGGCAGCGCCGCGTCCAGGGCGCGCGTCAGCAGCCAACCCGTCGCCGGCGTTCGCTCGCTGGGCTTGTAGAGCACCACGTTGCCGGTGACCAGGGCCGCGCCGAGCAGTCCGCAGGACACCGCCACCGGGTCGTTCCAGGGGGTGATGACGGCGACCACGCCCCGGGGCTGGGGCGTCATGAAGTCCACCGCGTCCGTCGCGCCGTTCAGCGTCCGCCCGCCGCGTAGCGGGGCCAGCTCCGCGTACTGTCGCAGGGTGCCGATCCCCGCCTCGACGCCGCCGCGGGCGTCCGCGAGCGGCTTGCCCATCTCCGCGGTGACCGCCGCCGCCAGCTCGTCGGTGACGGCCGCGACCGCGTCCGCGGCCCGGTGCAGCGCCGCCGCCCGCTCCGCCGGCGCGGTCGCCGCCCACTGCGCGGTCGCGTCCCGCGCCGCCTGGGCCGCCTTGCCGACCTCGTCGGCCGTGGCGACCGGCACGGAGCTGACCGGTTCGCCGTCCGCCGGATCGTGGACGACCAGCTCGCCGCCGGCCCCGCCCGCGCCCCACACCCCGCCCACCAGCTGCGCAACCGTGTACATGCGGCGCTGGATGCCCCGGCCCCGGCGAGACAAACGCGTTTCGCCCGGTTGCGCGCCGGGTAGGCGGATCGGGTGACTACCACCGGCGCGCAGAGCGCGGACGCCGTCGTCGTCGGCGCCGGGCACAACGGCCTGGTCGCGGCGAACCTGCTGGCCGACGCCGGTTGGGACGTGGTGGTGCTGGAGGCGACCGCCGTACCCGGCGGCGCGGTGCAGTCCGCCGAGGTGACCGCCCCGGGCTACCTGAGCGACCTCTACAGCTCGTTCTACCCCCTGGGGTACGCCTCGCCGGTGCTGAACGGCCTCGACCTGGGCCGGTACGGGCTGTCCTGGCGGCACGCCCCGGACGTGCTGGCACACCTGCTGCCCGACGGCCGGGCGGCGGTGATCAACCGGGATCCGGACGTCACGGCTGCCTCGCTGGAGCAGTTCGCCCCCGGCGACGGGAAGCGCTGGCTGAACGCGTACACCGACTGGCTCGACGTGGCCGAGCCGATGCTCACCACCATCACCACGCCGTTCCCCCCGGTGCGCGGCGGCCTGGGCCTGCTGCGCCGGCTGCGGGTCGCGGGCGCCCTGCGGCTGGCCCGCCGACTCGTGGTGCCGGTGCGCAAGCTCGGCGACGAGCTGTTCGATGGTCCGGGCGGGCCGGCGCTGCTCGCCGGCTGCGCCCTGCACACCGACCTGTCGCCCGAGGAGGCCGGCTCCGGCGTGTACGGCTGGCTGCTGGCCATGCTCGGCCAGCAGGTTGGCTGGCCGGTGCCCGACGGCGGCGCGCGGCAGATCACCAACGCGCTGGTGGCCCGCCTGTCCGAGCGCGGTGGCCGCATCCTCTACGGCGCGCGGGTCGACCGGGTGCTCACCGCGCGCGGCCGGGCGATGGGCGTCCGCACCGAGGGCGGCGCGCTGTGGCGGGCCCGCCGGGCTGTCCTCGCCGACGTGCCGGCCCCGGCCCTCTACCTCGACCTGGTCGGGGCTTCGGTGCTGCCGTCGCGGCTGGTCGAGGACCTGGCGCACTTCCGGTGGGACGGCTCGACGCTGAAGGTGGACTGGGCGCTCTCCGCTCCGGTGCCGTGGACCAACCGGGAGGTCGCCGGCGCCGGCACCGTGCATCTCGGCGCGGACCTCGACGGGCTGACCCGCTACGCCGGCGAGCTCGCCCGCGGCGAACTGCCCCGCGACCCGTTCCTGCTGGTCGGGCAGATGTCCGTGGCCGACCCGAGCCACTCACCGCCGGGCACCGAGTCGCTGTGGTCGTACACCCACCTGCCGTTCCGGCGGGACTGGCGGGCTGAGGAGATCGCTGGGCACGTGCAGCGCATGGAGGACGTGCTGGAGGCGGCGGCCCCGGGCTTCCGGCAGCTCATCGTGGGACGGCACGTGGCCGGGCCCGCCGAGCTGGAGAAGGGCGACCCGAGCCTGGTCGGGGGCGCGCTCGGCGGGGGCACCGCCGCCGCGTACCAGCAGCTGTTCCTGCGCCCGATTCCCGGCCTGGGCCGGGCGGACACCCCGGTGGACCGGCTCTTTCTGGCCAGCTCGTCGGCGCACCCGGGCGGTGGGGTGCACGGCGCACCGGGCGCGAACGCGGCCCGCGCGGCCCTGGCCCGCGACCGTGCCCTGACCGGCGCCGCCTACGCGGCGGCGATCGCCACCGCCCACCGGGCCGTCTACCCCCCGACCTGATGCGGTGATCAAGAGGTTTGCGTCAGATTCCGGCTCGCCGGTGACGCAAACCTCTTGATCACCGCTGGGGGCGGGGTCAGTTGGTGATGTTGCGGTGTTTGCTGCGCAGGCGGAACGGCATCAGCGCGCTCTCGACCTTGGTCGCCGTGGTCATCTTGGAGACGCCGTCGCGCCGCTCCTCGAAGCGGATCGGGACCTCCAGGATCGTGTGGCCCAGCTTGGTCGCCAGGTAGTGCATCTCGACCTGGAAGCTGTAGCCGTTGGACTGCACGCGGTGCAGGCCGATGTCCTTCAGCGCGTCGGCCCGCCAGATCTTGAAACCGGCGGTCAGGTCCCGGATGCGCACCCGCAGCAGCGTGTGCACGTAGAGGTTCGCCCATCCGCTGAGTGCGCGCCGGTACAGCGGCCAGTTCTCGTCCAGCTCGCCACCGGGCACGTACCGGGAGCCGATCACCACGCCGGCCTGGGTGGAGAGCAGCGCGCCCAGCATCCCCGGCAGCGCCTCCGGCGGGTGCGACAGGTCGGCGTCCATCTGTGCCACGAACTCGGCGCCGCCATCGAGAGCCCGGGTCATCCCGTCGACGTACGCCCGGCCCAGGCCCTCCTTGCCGGCCCGGTGCATCACCTCGATCCGCTCCGGATACTCGATGGCCAGCTTGTCGGCCACCTCGCCGGTGCCGTCGGGGGAGTTGTCGTCGGCGACGAGGATGCGCAGCCCCGGCAGCGGCAGCGCGAGCAGCCGCTCGACCAGCGCCGGGAGGTTGCCCGCCTCGTTGTAGGTGGGCACGACGACGGTCAGGTGTGCGTCTCGCCACGGCGACGGCAGTTGGACGGGCTCGATCATGTCGGACATCCTCGGTTTGCGGACAGGGCTACCTGAGAGGGTAGCCAGTTGCCCGATCCGGATTGAAAAGGCTCCCCGTCGATCGGGCCGGCCGCAGGTGGCGGCGCGCTCAGCGCAGGCGACGGGCCATCGCGGTGAGGGCCATCGCGCGGCCCACACCGGCGCTCGCGCCGGTCACCACCACCGTCTGCCCCGTCACCGGGAGCCCTTCTGCCGGGTGGCGATGTCGGAGAGCCGGTCCAGCGTCTCCCGGTTGCGCAGGTGCAGCACCAGGTCGTTGATCTTGTTGCGGATCCAGCGCAGCGGGCCGGCCGCGAAGTCCTCACCGAGGCGGACGCGGGTGGCGTCGCCGTCGACCGGCTCCAGGGTGAACGCCACGATCGCCTCGCCGGCCGGCCACAGGCCGGCGCGCAGCACCAGCCGGTGCGGCGGCTCGCAGGCCAGCACCGTCGAGGCGTCCTGCAACGAGAACGGCCACGGCCCGGCCCGGTGGTGCAGTTGGCTGCCCACCCGTGGCCAGGCGTCGTCCACGTCGCGCACGTGCGCGGTCCCGACCACCCAGTCGCTGTACGTCCACCCGTCGGCCAGCACGTCGAACACCCGCTGCGGGGGAGCGTCGATTACTTTCTCCACTATCGCCACTGGGCTCCCATACCCGCCTCGCGACGGAGGTTAACGGGCCGGCGGGTTAGCTTCTCGGAAGCGGCGGGTAAGGCCGACCGGGGCACCGCCGCCGGCGTTGGCCCACGGCGCCGACGACGACGTTTACTCCTCGGGGCGCCGGGAACCCGCCGGCTGTGCGACAGGACCAGGAGGATCCGTATCAGCGCAGGTCAGCCCGGGTTTACGCCGGTGTTGGCCGGGCTGGCCACGGGCCTGCTGAACCCCCCGGGGGAGTCCTGTACGACGCGGTCCTGCTCGACCGCGACGGCACGCTGATCGAGGATGTGCCGTACAACGGCGACCCGGAGAAGGTCCGTCCGGTCCCGGGGGCGCGGGCGGCGCTGGACCGGCTGCGGGCCGCCGGGTTGCGCCTGGCGGTGGTGACCAACCAGTCGGGTCTGGCCCGGGGCTACTTCAGCGAGGAGCAGATGCGGGCGGTGCATGCCCGCGTGGAGGAGCTGCTGGGTGGCTTCGACGCCTGGCTGGTCTGCCCGCACGACGACTCCGACCGATGCGACTGCCGTAAACCGGCGCCCGGTCTGGTGCACGCCGCCGCCCGCGAGCTGGGCACGAGCGCGTCGCGCTGTGTGCTGGTGGGTGACATCGGCCGCGACGTGGACGCGGCACTGGCCGCCGGTGCGGCCGGGGTGCTGGTGCCCACCCCGGTGACCCGACCGGAGGAGATCGCCGCCGCCGGCTGGGTGGCCGCGGACCTGCCCTCGGCGGTGGACGAGATCCTGCGCCGCCAGCGGGCCGTGCAACCCGCCGAGGCCGGCGAGCGGGTGGGCACGGCGTTGGTGGTGCGCTCGGATTCGGCCGGGGACGTGCTCGTCACCGGGCCGGCGATCCGCGCCGTCGCGGCCGGCGCGCGGCGGGTGGTGCTGCTCTGCGGGCCCCGTGGACGCGCCGCCGCCGAGCTGCTGCCCGGCGTCGACGAGATCATCGAGCACCCGCTGCCGTGGATCGACCCCGCGCCGGCGCCGATCGACCCGGACGCCATGCGGGGCCTGACCGCCCGTCTCGCCGCCGTCGGCGCGGACGAGGCGGTGGTGTTCACGTCGTTCCACCAGTCCGCCCTGCCGCTCGCGTTGCTGCTGCGGATGGCCGGGATCAACCGGATCGCCGCGATCAGCGACGACTACCCGGGCTCCCTGGTGGACATCCGCCACCGGGTGCCGGTGGGCGTCCCCGAACCCGAGCGGGCGCTCTCCCTCGCCGCCGCCGCCGGCTACCGGCTGCCGGTCGGCGACGAACCCGTGCTCCGGCTCCGGGGCGACACCGTGGCACTGCGCCCGGCCGCTGCCGGTGACCCCGGTTACGTGGTGCTGCACCCCGGGTCGGCCGCGTCGAGCCGGGCCTGCCCGACCGAGCTGGCGGCGCGGATCGCCGCGGCGCTGACCGCCGCCGGGCATCGGGTGCTGGTCACCGGCGGGCCCGACGAGCGTACGGTCACCGCCCGGGTCGCGGCGGCGGGCGGCACCGACCTGGGCGGCCGGACCGACCTGGCCGGGCTGGCCGCGCTCGTCGCGGACGCCGCCGCCGTGGTGGTCGGCAACACCGGGCCCGCGCACCTGGCCGCCGCGGCCGGGGTGCCGGTCGTGAGCCTCTTCGCGCCGACCGTCCCTTTCGGGCAGTGGGGGCCCTACCGGGTGCCCACCGTCCGGCTCGGCGACGCGGGCGCGCCCTGCCGTGACACCCGGGCGGCCAGCTGCCCGGTCCCGGGGCACCCGTGCCTCAGCGGCCTCGACCCGGCCGAGGTGGTCGAGGCGGTACGCACGCTCGTGCCCAGCGGTGGTGGCAACCGATGAACATCCTGCTCTGGCACGTGCACGGCTCCTGGACCACGTCCTTCGTGCACGGCAGCCACCGCTACCTGATCCCCACCACACCCGACCGTGGTCCGTACGGCCTCGGCCGGGCCCGCACCTACCCGTGGCCGGACAGCGCCGTCGAGGTGGCCCCCGACGACCTGCCCGGCAGCGACGTCGACCTGGTCGTCCTGCAACGTCCAGAGGAGATCGACCTGGCCGAGCAGTGGCTCGGGCGGCGCCCCGGGCGTGATGTGCCCGCCATCTACGTCGAGCACAACACCCCCAAGGGCGACGTGCCGAACACCCGCCACCCGATGGCCGACCGCGCCGACCTGCTCGTCGCCCACGTCACCGGGTTCAACCAGATCTTCTGGGACACCGGCGCGACCCGCACCAGGGTGGTCGATCACGGCATCGTCGCGCCGACCGTGTCGTACACGGGTGAACTGGACCGGCTCGCCGTGGTGATCAACGAACCGGTGCGGCGGGGCCGGGTGACCGGCACGGACCTGCTGCCCGAGTTCGCCGAGATCGCGCCGCTGGACGTGTTCGGCATGGGCGTCGCGGGTCTCGCCGACCATCTCGGGCTGTCCGCCGACCGGCTCACCAGCCACGACGACGTACCCCAGGACCGGATGCACGCCGAGCTGGCCCGCCGGCGCGCGTACCTGCACCTGTGCCGCTGGACCTCCCTCGGGCTCAGCCTCATCGAGGCGATGACGATCGGCATGCCGGTCGTCGCGCTCGCCACCACCGAGGCGGTGACCGCGGTGCCACCGGAGGCGGGGGCGCTCGCCACCCGGATGGACACCCTGCTCGACGCCGCCCGCCGGTTCATCGCCGAGCCGGCGGCCGCACGTCAGGCCGGCGTGGCGGCACGGGCCGCCGCGCGGGACAGGTACGGCCTCGACCGTTTCCTCGCTGACTGGGACCGGCTGCTGGAGGAGGAAGTATGCGGATCGCGATGATCTCGGAGCACGCCAGCCCGCTCGCCATCCTCGGAGGCGAGGACGCCGGCGGCCAGAACACGCACGTCGCCGAGCTGTCAGCCGCGCTCGCCGCCGCCGGGCACGAGGTGCGGGTCTACACCCGCCGCGACGCCCTCGACCTGCCGGTGACCGTGCGCGCCCCGGACGGGTACGACGTGGTGCACGTGCCGGCCGGTCCGGCCGAGCCGGTCGCAAAGGACGCGTTGCTGCCGCACATGCGCGAGTTCAGCCGCTGGCTCATCGAGCGGTGGCGCGGCGGGGACTGGACGCCCGAGGTGATCCACGCGCACTTCTGGATGAGTGGCCTGGCCGCGTTGACCGCCGGTCGGCAGACCGGGGTGCCGGTGGTGCAGACGTACCACGCGCTGGGCACGGTCAAGCGCCGCTACCAGGGCGTGCAGGACACCAGCCCGGCCCGGCGCATCTCCTACGAGCGGGAACTGGGCCGCTCGGTGGACCGGGTGGTCGCCCAGTGCCGCGACGAGGTCGGAGAGCTGGTCCGGATGGGCGTGCCCCGGTCCCGGATGACCGTCGTGCCCTCCGGGGTCAACCTCGCCTCGTTCTCCCCGCTCGGGCCGGTCGCCGACCGTGAGCCGGTCCGAGCCCGGATCCTGACCGTGGGCCGGCTGGTCGAGCGCAAGGGTTTCCAGACGGTGGTCCGCGCCATGGCGCTGGTGCCCGACGCCGAGTGTGTGGTGGTCGGCGGCCCGCCCGAGGGGCTGCTGGAGACCGACCCGTACGCCCGCAGGCTGCGCGCCCTGGCCGAGTCGTGCGGGGTCGCCGACCGGGTGCACCTCGTCGGCGCGGTGCCCCGGGAGGAGATGGGCCGCTGGTACCGCTCGGCGGACCTGCTGGTCGCCGCGCCCTGGTACGAGCCGTTCGGGTTGACCCCGCTGGAGGCGATGGCGTGCGGCGTGCCGGTCGTCGGCACCGCCGTGGGCGGCATCCGCGACACCGTCGTCGACGGCACGACCGGCGACCTCGTACCGGCCCGGGACCCGCAGGCCCTCGCCGCCGCGATCCAGCGGCTGCTCGACGACCGGATCCGCCGCTTCCGGTACGCCACGGCGGCGCGCGAGCGGGCCCGGTCGCGCTACTCCTGGGAGGCCACCGCCGAACGCCTGGCCGAGGTCTACGGCGAGGTCGCCGCCGTGCGCCGGCCGACCCGGGTGGTGGCCTGATGCCGGCGGGCAGCCCGCTCGACGTGCACCTGACCAACCTCGCCGCGGCACTGGCGCCGTACCGCCGGTGTGAACCGCAACTGGCGCGCTGGGGCGCGGCCCTCGCGCACCGGCTGGCCGGCGGCGGACGGCTGCTCGTCGCCGGCAACGGTGGCAGCGCCGCCGAGGCCCAGCACCTCACCGCCGAGCTGGTGGGCAAGCTGCACGACGACCGCCAGCCCCTGTCGGCCATCGCCCTGCACGCCGAGACCAGCGCGGTGACCGCCATCGCCAACGACTACGGCTACGGCGATGTTTACGCCCGTCAGGTCCGCGCCCACGGCCGGCCCGGCGACGTCCTGTTGCTGCTCAGCACCAGCGGCACCAGCCTCAACCTGCTCACCGCCGCGCACGCGGCGCGCGACGCCGGCCTGACCACGTGGGCACTCACCGGGCCCGCTCCCAACCCGCTCGCCGACGCCTGCGACGAGGTGCTCGCCGTGCCGTCGGCAGACACCCAGGTCGTCCAGGAGCTGCATCTCGTCACCAGCCACCTGATCTGCGAGTACCTCGAACAGGAACTGCCCGCCGCGCTGGCCGTGACCGGGGCCGCCGCGGGCGTGCCCGCCGAGCCGGCACCGGCCGGTCGGCTCGCGTCCGGGCCGGTGCGGACCGGGGTCGAGGTGGTGCTCGACGGCGGGGCCGGACAGCAGGTCGACGCGTGAGGATGAGGGGGAAAGCGTGAGGGGACCCGTGGTGGTGGTCGGGGACACCCTGCTCGACCGGGACGTGGAAGGGGTGGTGAACCGCCTCTGCCCGGACTCCCCGGTGCCGGTGCTCGACGAGACCTCGGCCGTCGACCGACCCGGCGGCGCCGGCCTCGCCGCGGTCTTCGCGGCCGCGCAGGGCGCCGAGGTGGTGCTGATCACCGCCCTCGCCGACGACGCCGGGGGCGCGCGGCTCAGCGCGCTGCTCGCCGCGGCCGGCGTGCAGGTGTACCCGCTGAGCCTGTCCGGCGCGACCCCGGAGAAGATCCGGCTGCGGGCCCGGGGCCGGGTGCTGCTGCGTCACGACCGTGGCGGCGCCTCCGGCGAGCCGGGTCAGCCCTCCGATGAGGTGCTGCGGGTGCTCGCCGCGGCGTCGGCGGTGCTGGTCAGCGACTACGGCCGGGGAGTGGCCCGCCAGCCCGCGCTGCGCGCCGCGCTGGCCGCCACCCGCGCGCCGGTCGTCTGGGACCCGCACCCGCGCGGCCCGGCCGCGGTGCCCGGGGTGCACCTGGTCACCCCGAACGAGTCGGAGGTACGCGAGCTGGTCTCCGCGCTGCCCGGCGCGTCCCGGCTGGCCACCGCGTCCCGGGGTGCGCAGGGGCTGCGGCGGCGGTGGCGGGCGGGCGCGGTCGCGGTGACGTTGGGCGGGGACGGCGCGTTGCTCTGCCACGCCGGGTCGACGCCGCTTGTGGTGCCCACCCCGGGCAGCGCCGAGGGCGACACCTGTGGGGCCGGTGACCGGTTCGCCGCCGCCGCCAGTCTCGCGCTGGCCGAGGGCGCGCTGGTCTCCGAGGCGGTGCAGGCGGCGGTCGCCGAGGCGTCCGCGTACGTGGCGGGTGGGGGAGTGGCCACGGCGCTGCCGCCACCGGAGCAGCCGTTTCCGCGCGTCCTGCGGGCGGGGTCGAACCGCGGACCGGCGAGCGGGCACGGGGTCGCCGGCCCGGGGCATGAGCGGGTGGGCATCGCGGCGGTCGCCACGCTGCTCGCCGAGGTGCGGGGTGCCGGCGGCACCGTGGTGGCCACCGGAGGCTGCTTCGACCTGCTGCACGCCGGGCACGTGGCCACCCTGCAGGCCGCCCGGCAGCTCGGCGACTGCCTGATCGTCTGCGTGAACTCCGACACCAGCGTGACCGGGCTGAAGGGGCCGGACCGGCCGGTCATGTCCGAGGGTGATCGGGCCCGGCTGCTGGCCGCGCTGAGCTGCGTCGACGCCGTCCTCGTCTTCGACGAGCCGACGCCGGAGGCGGTGCTGTCCTGGCTGCGCCCCGATGTCTGGGTCAAGGGCGGCGACTACGCGACCGGCGGCCCAGACGCGGCCGGGCTCCCCGAGGCGGAGGTCCTGCGCCGCTGGGGCGGGAACACGGTGGTGGTGCCGTACCTGGACGGTCGTTCCACAAGTGACCTGATCACCCGTTCGGCCGGCGGGCAGTCCCCCGGCCTGGGCGGACGCACGCAGCAGCCGGTGTCGACGACGCGGGAGCGCAGCCGATGACCGCCACGAGGTCCGGCGCCGGGCCCACCGTCCTGGTCACCGGCGGCTCCAGCGGGCTCGGCGCGGCGGTGGTCGCGGCGGTGGTCGCCGCCGGTGGCCGTCCGCTCGTGCTGGACCGGCAGGCGCCGGTCGACGGCGTGTCCTGGACCGAGTGCGACCTCGCCGACACCCGCGCCGCAGAGGTGGCCACCCAGCACCTCGCCGAGCAGGCCGGCGGCCTGGACGCGGTGGTCACGGCCGCCGGCATGGACGTGCCGGGTCGGCTCGCCGACGTGCCGGGGGAGATCTGGGATCGGATCGTCGCCGTGGACCTGCTGGCCACCGCCGCGGTGATCCGGGCCGCGCTGCCGTTCCTGCAGACCTCTCGGGGCCGCATCGTCACGGTCGCCTCGACCCTGGGGGTCAAGGCGGTCAGCGACGCCACCGCGTACTGCGCGGCGAAGTTCGGCGTGGTCGGGTTCACCCGCGCCCTGGCCGCCGAGCTCGCCGGCCAGGTCGGGGTCACCCTGCTCATTCCCGGCGGGATGCGTACCGCGTTCTTCGACGAGCGCGACCCGCAGTACAAGCCGGGGCCGGACGCCATCCTCAACGACCCCGTCGACACGGCCGCGGCGGTCATGTTCGCGCTCAACCAGCCGCCCGGCTGCGCGGTGCGCGAGATGGTGGTCTGCGCCGAGCAGGAGACGTCGTACCCGTGATCCTCGTGCTGCGCGCCCTCGGCGTCGGCGACCTGGTCACCGCGGTGCCCGCGCTGCGGGCGCTGCGGGCCGCGTACCCCGGTAGGGAGCTGGCGCTCGCCGCGCCCGGCGGCCTGGCCCCGCTGGTCGACCTGGTCGGGGGCGTCGACCGGCTGGTGGACACCGCCGGGCTGGACGGGCCGTCCTGGCCCGGCCCCGCCCCGCAGGTCGCGGTGAATCTGCACGGACGCGGCCCACAGTCGCATCGGCTGCTGGCCGCCGCCCGTCCGGGGCGGCTGCTCGCCTTCGCGAACGCCGCCGCCGGGTTCGGCGACGGGCCGCGGTGGGTCGACGACGAGCACGAGGTGGACCGCTGGTGCCGGCTGCTGTCCTGGTACGACATCCCGACCGACCGCCGTGACCTCGGCCTGCGTCGGCCCGGAAAGGCCGGCCGACCCGCCGGCGCCACCCTGCTGCATCCGGGCAGCAAGGTCCCCGCCAAGCGGTGGCCCGCCGAACGGTTCGCGGCCCTGGCCCGGGCGCTCGACGAACGGGGGCACCGGGTGCTGGTCACCGGCTCGGCCGACGAACGCGCGCTGGCCGCTCGGGTCGCCGACGCGGCCGGCCTCGCGCCGGCCGCCGTGCTGGCCGGCCGGACCGACCTCGGCGCGCTGGCCGCGCTGGTCGCCGACGCCCGGCTGGTGGTCAGCGGGGACACCGGCGTGGCCCACCTGGCCACCGCGTACGGGACCCCGTCGGTGGTGCTCTTCGGGCCGGTGCCTCCGGCGGCGTGGGGGCCACCGCCGGACCGGCCCCGACACCGGGCGCTGTGGGCCGGTGCGGGGGATTGGCGCAGGTGGGACGGGGTAGGGAGCCACCCGACACTGACGGCCCTGCGCCTCGACGAGGTGCTGGCCGCCGTGGACGAGGTGGAAAGGGCGGTGCGGGTCTCCGGTGCGGTTGCGGCGTAGCGACCCGGGTCGGCCCGGTTACGGGCGACGCCGGCGCGGTAAGGGCTGGACCTTCGTCGATCCGGGGGGTGCGGTCGTGCGGGATCCCGCGACCCTGGCGCGGCTGCGGGAGCTGGTGATCCCCCCGGCCTGGCAGGACGTGTGGATCGCGCCGCACGCGAACGGGCACATCCAGGCGACCGGCATCGACGCGGCCGGACGCAAGCAGTACGTCTACCACCCGGTGTGGCGCGAGAAGCAGGACGCGGCGAAGTTCGACCACATGCTGGAGGTGGCCCGGCGGTTGCCGGGGCTGCGGGATCGGGTGGGACAGGACCTGGGCGGGCGAGGGCTGGGTCGGGACCGGGTGCTGGCGACCGTGACCCGACTGCTCGACATGGGGATGTTCCGGGTCGGCAGCGACCAGTACGCGGCCGGCGACGACCCGACGTTCGGGGTGTCCACCCTGCGCCCGGAGCACGCCCGCAGACGCGGCGGCTGCGTGGTCTTCGAGTTCCCCGCCAAGGGCGGTATCGAGCAGGTGCGCCGGATCGAGGACCCGGAGTTGTGCGAGGTGCTGGTCAACCTGCGCCGGCGTCGCCGGCGGGCGGACCGGCTGTTCGGCTACTGGGACGGCCGGGAGTGGCGCGACGTACGCAGTGACGAGGTCAACGGCTACCTGCGCGACGCCAGTGGCGGCGAGATGACCGCCAAGGACTTCCGCACCTGGCATGCCACGGTGCTGGCCGCCGCGGAGTTGGCCGCGGCCGACCCGGCCCGCTCGGCCACCGCCCGGCGCAGGGCGGTGGCGGCGGTGATGCGTGCGGTGGCCGAGCTGCTGGGCAACACGCCGACGGTGGCGCGGACGTCCTACGTGGACCCCCGGGTCGTCGACCTCTACCACGACGGAGTGGTGGCGCCGGTGGACCCGGGTGCGCCGCGCGAGGAGATCGAGCGGGTCGTGTTGGACCTGTTGGCGAAGGCCTGACCGGCCCCGCCGACGATCCTGGGGGGGAAGCGACGGGGCCGGGGCCTCGGCCCGGGGGCGACACCGGGCGGCCGCCCGCCGCGTCCCGCGGCGGGCGCCTCGCCACGGCCCCCGTTCGTGGCCGCTGTCGAGCCCGGTGCACGGGCGCCGCCTCGGCCACGTCGGTCGTCAGTCTGCCCCGGACGAGTTGACTCTGGACGCCAGGCGGTTGACGGGCCGCGCCGCAAGTGCGTCGCCGTCGCGACACGCCTGCGGGCTCACCCCGTACGCCGCCCGGAACACGCGACTGAAGTGGGCCTTGTCCCCGAACCCCCAGCGCGCGGCGATGACCTGCACGGGCTGGGTCCGCAGCGTCGGGTCGGTCAGGTCACGCCGGCACCGGTCCAGCCGAAGGTCCCGGATGTACGACGCCACAGTGGAGTTCTCGGCCTCGAAGAGGCGGTGCAGTGTGCGCAGCGAGATGTGGTGGGCGTCCGCGACGACCTGTGGGCTGAGCGTCGCGTCGCCGAGGTGGCGGTGGACGTACGCCTGCACCTGGGCGACCAGCGCCCGGCGGCGGACCTCGGTCGGCACCGCGTCCTCGGCGACCAGGTGCCGGCCGAGCATGGTGGTGGCCAGGTCCAGCCCCACCGCGCCGAGCCGGCCGGCGTCGGCGGCGTGGTACTGCTCGGGGTGCCCGGTCACCTGGAGCAGGAACTGCGCCAGCAGCGCACCGAGCCCCTCGCTGCCGGACATCCGGCCGCCGTAGAGCGCGGCCATCCGCTGGGGTGGCAGCGGCAGCGCGGCGTGCGGGATCAGCGTGATGATCGAGGTGGCCTGGGTCCGTTGCGGCTCGGTCGAGTGGTGGCAGACGTCGTGTTCGCGGGAGGCGTCGTAGAAGGTGAACTCGCCGGCCAGGATCTCGCTGCGGCGACCGTCCTGACTGGACGTGCCGACGCCACCGGTGGTGAGGGCGAGCACGTAGAGCTCCGGGTCCGAGCGGCGGACCAGCTTGCGGGTGCGGGTGGCGTCCAGTGACGGGTACTGGTACTCGACCAGTTGGATCGCGCCGAGGTCGACGAAGTCGGCCCGGGCGGCGAAGTCGGCCGTGTGCGCGGACCGGATCCGCAACGGCGCGGAGGTGCGCGCCACCAGGTCCAGCCACATGCCGAACCGTTCACCGGGTGGCAGGACGGTGGTGTCGACGGTCTCTCTGGGAAGCATCGGCGTCGCCTCAGGCCGCTCGGCGGGCGATCAGCGCCTCGATGCCGTCGAGGATCCGGTCCAGGCCGAACGTGAACTCGTCGTCCGGGTCGTCGTCCTGGTCGAGGACGCCGGCGTTCAGCACCCGCAGCAGCGCGGGGAAGCGGACCGGGTCGATGAGACGCCCCACCATCCGGCGGTACGCCGGCATCATCTCGCCCGGCTCGACGCCGGCCGCCCGGCTGCCCTCGGCGATCTGGTTGGTGAGCGTGGCCTCGTTGCGGACGTACCCGGTGATCAGCAGGAGGATCGACATCTTCTCGCCTTCGGGCAGGGTGGTGCCGTCGAGGCAGCGCAGCCCGTCCTCCATCCAGTCGAGCTGCTGAGGGGTGATCGGCGGGCCGGTGATCGGCACGTGCAGCAGCCAGGGGCGCTGTCGCAGCACGTCGTGTTCGGCCCAGGCCCAGCGGGTCAGGCGGGCGCGCCAGTCGTCGTCCGGCGAGGCCGGGCCGGGCGACGGGCCGTACCCGGCGTCCACCATGAGCGTCAGCAGCTCGTCCTTGGAGGCGACGTGCCGGTAGAGGGCCATGGTGGCCGCGCCCAACTCCTTGGCCACCCGGCTCATCGAGACGGCCGGCAGCCCGTCGGCGTCGGCGACCCGTACGGCGGCGTCGACGATGGCGGGCACGCTGAGGCCGGGTCGGGGACCCCGCGGTGGCCGCCCCCGCAGGCCCCAGGCGCTCTCAATGGCCGGCGGGAGCGCCGGGCCGCTGTCGTCTTTCGTCTCCGCCACATTTCCTCCTTGCCCCGCCATCCTAGTTCTGCGTATGGTCTACGCATAACAGCGTACGCCATACGCAGAAGGAGTTCTCCCATGACAGCGACGACCGCACCGGCACCCCGCGCGGGCCGGCGGGAATGGATCGGATTCGCGGTGCTGATGCTGCCGCTGCTCCTGGTCTCGATGGACGTGTCGGTGCTCTACTTCGCCGTCCCGTTCATCAGCGAGGAGCTGCGGCCCACCGCAACCCAGCAGCTCTGGATCTTCGACATCTACGGCTTCGTGCTCGCCGGACTGCTGATCACCATGGGCGCCCTCGGCGACCGGATCGGCCGGCGTCGGCTCCTGCTGCTGGGCGCCACCGCGTTCGGCGCCGCGTCCCTGCTGGCCGCGTACGCCGACAGCGCCGCGACGCTGATCGCCGCGCGCGCCGTGCTCGGCGTCGGCGGGGCCACCCTGATGCCGTCCACGCTCGCCCTGGTGCGCAACATGTTCCACGACGCCAAGCAGCGGGGCACCGCGATCGGCATCTGGACCGCCACGCTCACCGGCGGCATCGCCATCGGACCGGTGCTCAGCGGCGTCCTGCTGGAGCACTTCTGGTGGGGCTCCATCTTCCTGATCAACATTCCGGCGATGCTGTTGCTGCTCCTGCTCGCCCCGGTCCTGGTGCCCGAGTTCCGCAACCCGGTGCGCGGGCGGTTCGACCTGGTCAGCGCGGCGCTGTCGCTCGGCGCGCTGTTGCCGGTGATCTACGGCATCAAGGAGATGGCCCGCGACGGCGTCAGCGCGGTCCGGGTGCTGGCCGTCGTCGCCGGTCTGCTCGTCGGGGCGCTCTTCCTGCACCGGCAGCGGACCCGGGCGTACCCGATGGTCGACCTGGCGCTGTTTCGTCGCCACGGCTTCGCCGGGTCGCTCGCGGTGAACCTGCTGGCGATGTTCGCCCTTGTCGGGTTCGCCATCTTCACCACCCAGCACCTGCAACTGGTGCTCGGCCTGAGCCCGCTGCGGGCGGCACTGTGGAGCCTGGTGCCGTCGCTGGCGGTGGGCGGCGTGGCCCCGGCCGCCGCCGCGCTCGCCCAGCGTGTCGAGCGGGCGTACCTGATCGGCGCCGGCTTCGCGATCGCCGTGCTCGGGTTCGCGGTGCTGACTCGGGTCACGCCCGAGACGCCGCTCTGGCTGCTGCTGGTCGGCGCCAGCGTGTACGCGGGCGGCCTGGTGATGGTGATGTCGCTGGTCACCGAGCTGGTCCTCGGTGCGGCGCCGCCGGAGCAGGCCGGTGTCGCCTCCGCCCTGACCGAGTCCAGCAGCGAGCTGGGCGGCGCGCTGGGGATGGCCATCCTGGGCAGCGTGGGCGCCGCGATCTACCGCCGCGAGTTCCTCGACGAGCTGCCGGCCGGGCTGCCGGTGGACGCCCGCGACGCGGCCGGGGAGACGCTGGGCGGTGCCCTCGCCGTGACCCGGGGACTGCCGGCGGAGGTGGGTGACGCGGTGCTGCACGCAGCCCGGTTCGCCTTCACCGACGGGCTGCACCTCGCCGCGATCGCCGCCATGGTGGCGATGGTCCTGGGCGCGGCGACCGCGCTGGTGACGCTGCGCGGCGTCCGGCCGGCCGACCCGGCGGCGCTGGCCGCCGAGCCGACCGAACCGAACGGTACGCCGCTGTCGGAAGCGTCGTCGGTCAGTCGTTGAGCACGTGCGCGAGCCGGTCGCGGAACCGCCGCTCGGAGTCGCTGACCGACTCGCCGCCGAGGCCGAGCAGCCCGCCGCTGGACGCGGCGCCGACCACCTGCTCGGCGATCTTCACCAGCCAGTGCTTGTACGCGCCGGCCTCGCCCTCGTCGACCCGGGCGGCCAGCAACGCGGACGCCTCGCCGGCCCGCACCAGCACGTCGTCGATCATCGCGCCCGGGTCGGCGGGCGCGATGACCGGCAGCTCCTCGCCGCTGTCCGGGTCGCCGACCCGCGCGACGATCTCGCCGGCCACGGCGGCGACCAGCGGGCTGGCCGACTCCCGGCCCGCGGCGATGGTCTCCAGCCCGGCCGCGTTCTCCGCCATGGTCCGGCGGGTGCCGTCGGACTCGGCGGCGCTCGCCGCGGTCAGCACCGACTGCGGGAGGCCGACCAGCAGCCCCCACTCCCCGTCGGAGAAACCGAAACCGGTGTACGCCGGCTGCTCGATCACGGCAACGCCCCTTCCGCCCTGCTCAGTGTGTCAATCCACGGGCCCCGCACCGGTGCCCGGGTCAGGCTAGTCCAGGGTCAGCAGACCCTGCTCGGACACCACGCGCACCGACAGGGTCTTGTACCCGACCTCATCGAAGAGAACCGTCATCTTGTCGTCCTCGTAGGAGAGCACCAGGCCGTGCCCCCACTCCGCGTGGCGCACCTGGCTGTGCACCGGAAACGGCCCGACCGCGCCCTGGTCGGCCACGCTGGTGCCCCGGTGGCAGTTGTCGCAGTGCGCGCAGACCTCGGTCATCTGCTCGCCGAAGTAGGCCAGCAGGGTCTGCCCGCGACAGGCGGTGGTCTCGGCGAAGGCCCGCATCATGTCCGTGCGGGAGCGGGTCACCGTCTGCTGGCGTTCCGCCTCGGCCAGCGCCGCGGCCGCCGCGTCGGTCGGGGTGGGCGAGTAGCGGGGCGCGGCGATGCGCTGCCGGGCGCGCGGCTCGGCGGCGCCGGCCTGCTCCAGCAGCGAGAGGTACTGGCCCAGCTTGCGCGGGCCGAGGCCGGTGGCCTCGCGCAGCTCGGTCTTGGTGGCCGGCTTGCGGCGCAGCAGCGCGGCCAGGTCACGCAGCTCGTCGGGGTCCGGCAGGCCGCCGCTGAAGAACCGTTGCAGGCCCACGTCCTCGGCCTGCCAGAGCAGCAGCACCCGGGCCGGCTGTCCGTCACGTCCGGCCCGGCCGATCTCCTGGAAGTAGCTGTCCGGCGAGTCGGGTAGCGCCATGTGCACCACCCAGGCGATGTTGGGCTTGTCGATGCCCATTCCGAACGCCGAGGTGGCCACCATGATCGGCACCTGGTCGGCGAGGAACGCCTCGTGCAGCTCGTTGCGCGCCCCGGCCGGCATCCCACCGTGGTAGAACTGCGCCGGGAAGCCCGCGTCGGTCAGCCGGGCGGCCAGCTCCTCGGCCGACCTGCGGGTCGGCACGTAGATGATCCCCGGTCGCTCGTCGTCGCGCAGCAGCGCGATCAGCCGCCGCCACCGGTAGTCCTCGGTGGGGCAGTGCGCCACCTCCAGGAACAGGTTGGACCGGTCCAGCCCGGACACCACCACCTCGGGCTCGCGCAGCCGCAGGCGGGCGATGATGTCGTCGCGTACCGGCGGGGAGGCGGTGGCGGTCAGCGCGACCACCGGCGGCCGGCCGATGCCCTCGATGAGGTGGCCCAGCGCCAGGTAGTCGGGCCGGAAGTCGTGCCCCCAGGCGGAGATGCAGTGCGCCTCGTCGATCGCCACCAGCGCCGGCTTCAGCGCGGCGACCTCGGCCATCCGGTCCGGGTTGCTCAACTGCTCCGGCGTGATGAACAGGAACTCCGCCCGGCCCGACTGGATCTCGGCGATCGCCTCGGCCTGCTGCGCGGCCGACTCGTTCGAGCTGATCCGCACCGCCCGCAGCTCCGGACGCTGACGCTCGTTCAGCGCCGCGATCTGGTCCTGTTGCAGCGCCAGCAGCGGAGAGATCACCACGGTCGGGCCGGGGATCAGGCTGGCCGGGATCTGGTAGATGGCCGACTTGCCGGCGCCGGTGGGCAACACCACCAGGGCGTCACGTCGCTTCATCACCGCGCGCATGGCGGCGAGCTGGTTGGGCCGCAGCGCTTTCCAGCCGAAGAGGCTCCGCGCCGCGCGGCGCAACGTCATCGAATGCGTGGACAGTTTCATCGAGGGCCGGAGGTACCCGAGCCCACGACCGCCGAAACGCGTTCGGCGATCATGGGCTCGGCGGGTCGGTGGCTCAGCGCAGGCGGGGGAGCACCTCGCGCTGGTAGAGGTCGAACAGGCCCTGGTAGTGCGGGCCGGTGTTGGCCACGTACACCTCGTCGAAGCCGGCCTTGGCGTACTTGTCGATCATCTCCAGGTGCGCGTCGGCGCTGTTGCCGCAGACGAACGCGTCGCGCACCATCTCCGGCGTGACCAGCTCGGCGGCCTGCTCGAAGTGGCGCGGCGAGGGCAGCACCTGGGACAGCTCGCCCGGCACCCCGGCATTGGGCCAGCGCTCGTACGCGATCCGCGCGCCCTCGGACTCGCTGGCCGCGTACGCCGCCTTGAAGCCGGCCTGGCACGGCTTGTCGCCGCCGCCGTTCTCCCTGAAGCGCCGGACCATCTCACCGTCGGGCATGGTGCTCACGTAGCCGTCGCCGATGCGGGCGGCCAGTTCGATGGCCTTCGGGCCGAAGCCGGAGACGTAGATCGACGGCGGCGTGTCGGGCAGCGTGTAGATCCGGGCGTTCTCCACCGTGTAGTGCTTACCGCGGTGGTTGACGAAGCCGCCGTCCCACAGCTCTCGCAGCACCTCGACGGCCTCCTCCAGCATCTCCAGCCGGACGTCGGCCGGCGGCCAGGCGTCGCCGAAGATGTGCTCGTTGAGCGCCTCGCCGGTGCCGACGCCGAGCACGAACCGCCCGCCGTGCAGCACCGCGCTGGTCGCCGCCGCCTGGGCGATCACGGCCGGGTGGATCCGCACGGTCGGGCAGGTCACCGCCGTGGTCACCGGCAGCGAGCAGACCTGGCTGAGCGCGCCGATCATCGACCAGACGAACGGGCTCTGGCCCTGCGCGTCCACCCAGGGGTGATAGTGGTCGGAGATCCACAGCGCCTCGAAGCCGGCCCGTTCGGCGCCGCGGGCCTGCTCCACCAGCTCGGCCGGCGTGAACTCCTCACTGGACAGAAAGTAACCGATCTTCATCGCTTCCCCTTCGGCGCGCGGACCAGCTGATGGGGAAGCCGTACCCCGGTCGCGGTCGGCCACACCGGTAGGCCGGGGCCTGATCGCTCACCGCCGGCCGAACATCGCCCGGATCGCCGCGAGCAGCAGGAGGGCGCCGACCACCAGGCCGAGCAGGCGTACGCCGGGGATGTCGGCCGGGCTCGTGGCGTCGGCCAGCAGGGCGGGGTCCATCCCCGCACTCTCCCGGGAACGGTGCGGCCGGGCAACTGTAAGGTTTATTGACTATTGAATCGCTCGGTGTGACCATGGCAGCACCGCCTGCCGGTGGCGGTGCGCCGAGGGCGCGCGAGAGATGGGGTACGGGGGCCGCATGAGCGAGCGCAACCAGCGGGTCGGCGGCAACGCGCCGACGCCCGCGACCGACGCCGAGCGTTTCGGGGCCACGGCGTGACCGCGCCCGCCGGGCACCTTCCGGCGCTGGCCGCCGCCGTCCTGCAACCCGGGTTCGTCGGCACCACGCCGCCACAGTGGGTGTGCCGCTGGCTCGGCGAAGGGCTCGGCTCGGTGGTGCTCTTCGCCCGCAACGTCGTCGACACCGCCCAGGTGGCGGCGCTGACCGCCACGCTGCGCGCCGAGCGGCCGGACGTCATCGTGGCGATCGACGAGGAGGCCGGCGACGTCACCCGGATCGAGTCCGCCCGGGGCAGCACCCGGCCGGGGAACTTCGCCCTCGGCGCGGTCGACGATCCGGCGCTGACCGAGGCGGTCGCCCTCGACCTCGGCGTCGAGCTGGCGGCGGCCGGGGTGACCCTCGACTACGCGCCGGACGCCGACGTCAACTCCAACCCGGCCAACCCGGTGATCGGCGTCCGGTCGTTCGGGGCCGACCCGGCGCTCGTCGCGCGGCACACCGCCGCCTGGGTCCGCGGGTTGCAGCGCGGCGGCGTGGCCGCCTGTGCCAAGCACTTCCCCGGGCACGGTGACACCCGCGTCGACTCCCACCACGACCTGCCCCGGATCACCGCCGACCGGGCCCGTCTGGACGCCTGCGAGCTGGTGCCGTTCCGCGCCGCCGTGGCGGCCGGCGTGCAGGCGGTGATGACCGGCCACCTGCTGGTGCCCGCGCTCGACGAGCGGCTGCCGGCCACGTTGAGCCAGCGCATCCTGGGCGGGCTGCTCCGCGACGAGATGGGTTTCTCCGGCGTGGTGGTGACCGACGCGGTGGAGATGCGCGCGGTCGCCGACCGGTACGGCTTCGCCGGCGCGGCGGTGCGGGCGCTGGCCGCCGGGGCCGACGCGATCTGCGTCGGTGGTGAGCGGGCCGACGAGGGGGCGGCCCGGGAGCTGCGCGACGCCATCGTGGCCGCCGTCGTCTCCGGTGAGCTGCCCGAGGAACGCCTCGCCGAGGCCGCCAAGCGGGTCGGGCAGCTCGCCGCCTGGACGGTGGCCGCCCGCGCCGCCCGCTCGGGCGCCGTCCACGGGGCCTCCGACGTCGGGCTGGTCGCCGCCCGTCGTGCCGTGCGGGTCACCACCGGCCCGGACGCGTCGAGCGCGCTGCCGCTGACCCGCGCCGCGTACGTGGTCGAGTTCGAGCCGCCGCGCAACATCGCCATCGGCGCGGAGACCCCGTGGGGCATCGGGGAACCGCTGGGCGAGCTGCTGCCCGGCACGACGACGGTGCGCCACGCCGAGCCCGACGTGCCCGCCGACCCGGGCGCCGGGGCCGGCGACCGTCCCCTCGTCCTGGTGGTCCGTGACCTGCACCGGCACGAGTGGATGCGCGCGGCGGTGCGGCGTGCGCTCAGCGCCCGGCCCGACGCGGTGGTGGTCGAGCTGGGCGTGCCCGAGCTGGTCACCGGGTCGGCCCATCTGGCCACCCACGGCGCCACCCGGGCCAGCGGGCAGGCCGCCGCCGAAGTGCTGACCGGCCGGGCCCGCTGACGCCGACCCGTTCGGTTACGGCTGCTCGGCGACCAGGTCGGCGTACTCGGGGTGCTTGTCGATGAACGCGGCGACGAACGGGCACTGCGGCACCACCCGGCCGCCGCGGGCGCGCACCTGATCCAGGGCGCCCCGGATCAACGCGCTGCCGACGCCCTTGCCCTGGAAGCCGCTGTCCACCTCGGTGTGGGTGAAGACCAGCACCTCCCCACGGGGCAGGTACGCGGTGAAGCCGGCCAGCGCGTCGTCGACCAGGATCTCGAAGCGGTTCTTGGCGGGGTTGTCCTCGACGAGGGTGCTCACCGGGCCATTGTCCCCGTCCGGTCGGCCACCGCGTCGAGTTCGGCCAGCAACCGGTCCACCTCGTCCGCCGTGTTGTAGTGGTAGATGCTGGCCCGCACCGCGCCGCCGCTGTCGCGCAACCCCATCGTCTGGAAGTACTCGTAGGCGTAGTAGTCGCCGGACGACAGGCAGAACCCGGCGTCGCCCAGCGCCTGCTGGGTCGCCGCCGGCGACATCCCGGCGACCCGGAACGAGACCGTCGGGCAGCGCCGCGCCGGCGAGCCGTAGACGGTGATCGCGGGCCGCGCGGCGAGTCCGGCGAGCAGCCGGTCCAGCAGCGCCTCCTCGTGCGCCTGCGCGGCGGCCAGTCCGGCCCGCAGCCGCGCCCGGCGGTCACCGACCGCGTCCGGGTCCAGCCCGGCGAGGTGGTTCACCGCGGCGGTCACGCCGGCCAGCAGCGCGAAGCTCGGGGTGCCGTACTCGAAACGGTCCGGCGCCGCGTCCGCGGACGGCACCAGCTTCGCCGGGCGCAGCGCCGCCCACCGGGCCGGGTCGGCGACCATCGCGGCCAGGTGCGGCCCGGACCACTTGTACGCGCTGGTGACCA
This sequence comes from Micromonospora sp. NPDC005252, assembly GCF_042872475.1. Classification (NCBI taxonomy): domain Bacteria; kingdom Bacillati; phylum Actinomycetota; class Actinomycetes; order Micromonosporales; family Micromonosporaceae; genus Micromonospora; species Micromonospora sp. NPDC005252. The sequence goes on from NZ_JBIAKN010000004.1 coordinate 448,841, forward strand.
GCACGTCCGCGCCGAGCGACGCCAGGTCGGTCGGCCCGTGCGGCACCGAGTGCACCCCGTCGACGCAGACCAGCGCCCCGACGGAGTGCGCGATCTTGGCGATCGCCGGCACGTCCGGCACGGTGCCGATGGCGTTGCTGCCGGCGGTCACCGCGACCAGCCGGGTCCGCTCGCCGACCAGGTCGGCGTACTGGCCGGTGGGCAGCTCGCCGGTGTGCCTGTCGAACTCGGCCCAGCGCACCGTCGCGCCGGCGGCCTCGGCGGCCTGCACCCACGGGCGCACGTTGGCGTCGTGGTCGAGCCGGGACACCACCACCTCGTCGCCCGGCCGCCAACCAGCGCCGAGCGTACGGGCCAGGGTGTACGTCAGCGCGGTGGCGCTCGGGCCCAGCACCACCCCGTCCGGCTCGGCGCCGAGCAGGTCGGCGACCGCCGAGCGGGCCGCCGCCACCAGCTCCAGCGAGCGGCGGCCCGGCTCGAACGCGGCGCTGCGGTTGCCGACGGCCGCGCGCATGACGTCGGTGACCGCGTCGATCACACCGGCCGCGGTCTGGGTGCCCCCGGCGCCGTCGAAGTGGACGAAGCCCTCGGTCAGGGCGGGATAGGCGGCCCGGATACGGGCGATGTCGAAGGCCATGCCCGGACCCTAGCCGGGATGCGTTGCGCGCTCGCCCTCGCCTGGGCGTCGCGGACGTCTCGTACCCTTGGCGAGGTGACGAACCGACCCGCCACCATCCCCCTGCCCCCCGTCCGCCGCGCCGCCGGCCTCTTCGCCGGCCTGGCGCTCGGCCTCGCCGTGCTCGCCGGTTGCAGCTCCCAGGGCGCCTCCACCGACTGCGGGCTGGACGCCTGCACGGTCACCTTCGAGCGGGGTGTCGACGCGAGCGCCACGATCCTGGGCGTCGAGGCCAAGCTGGTCGGGGCCGAGGGCGACCAGGTGACCGTCGAGGTCGCCGGCGAGCAGCTCACCCTCACCACCGGCCAGCAGGCCACCGAGGCCGGCGGCTTCGCGGTCACCCTCGACAGCGTCACCGACCAGCAGGTCAAGATCCGCGTTTCCCGCAACCCGGGCAACTGACCTGGCGGGCGGCGGTGGCCGACGTTTGGGGATCTTCGAAATCGGAGATTGTGGCCGCATGTCACTCACCCGTAGCGCCGAAGCCACCGCCTCCCGAACGGCGGACAGCCGGTGGCTGGAACTCCTCGCCCGGGCCGGCTTCATCGGCTACGGCATCGTCCACCTGCTCTTCGCCTGGCTGGCCCTGCAGATCGCGTTCGGCTCGTCGTCCGACGACGGCGACCAGTCCGGCGCGCTGCGGACGCTCGCCGCGCAACCGCTGGGCAAGTTCCTGGTCATCGCCACCGCGGTCGGCCTGCTCGCCATGGCGATCTGGCAGGGGTTGGAGGCGGCGGTCGGGCACCGCGCCGAGCGGGGCAGCAAGCGGGTCACCGAACGGCTCGCCTCGGCCGGCCGGACCATCGTCTACCTCTACTTCGCCTGGACCGCGTTCAAGGTCTTCTCCGACGCCGGCTCGAACAGCGCCGACCAGCAGGAGGCGCTGACCGGCAAGCTGATGACCTCCACCGGGGGCCGCTGGCTGGTCGGCCTCGCCGGGCTGGTGCTCGCCGCCATCGGCGTCGGTCTGGTGATCTACGGGATCCTCAAGAAGTTCGAGAAGCACCTGAAGACCGGCGAGATGAGCCCGAAGACCCGCAAGCTGGCCCGCCGGCTGGGCATCGCCGGGTACGTCGCGAAGGGCGTCGCGTACGGCATCGCCGGCCTGCTGGTCATCGTGGCGGCGGTGAACTACGACCCGGAGAAGGCCCGCGGTCTGGACGCCGCGCTGCACACCCTTGGCGAGCAGTCGTACGGCACCTTCCTGCTGACCCTGGTCGCCCTGGGCATCGCCTGCTTCGGCGTCTACTGCTTCCTCCAGTCCCGGTACCGCAAGGTCTGAGCTGGTCGATACCGGGGACGTCGGGCACTATTGGGCTTTTGCCCGAACTACCGCCCCCGGTCGAAGGGAAGCGCCCCACTCGTGCAGAGCTATCTCGAAACGGCCGTCGCCGCGCTCGCCGCGGCGGCGGTCGCCCTTTTCCTGGTCGGGGTCATCCACCGGCTCACCCGACGGTTCGGTCGCCGCTCGCTGTTGATGACCGAGTTGACCGACCACGCGCACCGCCCGTTCCAGGTCGCCGTCACGGTGCTCGCGGTGCAGTTCGCCATCCGCTTGAGCACCGGGTACGCCGTCGGTGAGAGCTGGCGGCGGCTGCTGCTGCACCTGCTGGTGCTCTGCGTGATCGCCAGCGCTGCCTGGCTGGTGGCGGCGCTGCTGATCGTCGTGGAGGACACCGCGCTCGCCCGGTTCCGCGTCGACGTGCCGAACAACCGGCACGCCCGACGGGTGCGTACCCAGGTGGTGATGCTGCGGCGGCTGACCGTCGCGGTGATCGTCATCCTGACCGTCGGCGTGATGCTGATGACGTTCCCGAGCGTGCGCGGTATCGGCGCCGGCGTGCTGACCTCCGCCGGTGTGGTCGGTGTGGTGGCCGCGCTGGCCGCCCAGAGTCTGCTCGGCAACGTCTTCGCCGGGCTGCAGCTCGCCTTCAGCGACGCGGTCCGCCTCGACGACGTGGTGGTCGTCGAGGGGGAGTGGGGTCGGATCGAGGAGCTGACCCTCAGCTACGTGGTGGTCCAGATCTGGGACGACCGGCGGCTGATCCTGCCCACCTCGTACTTCACCAGCACGCCCTTTCAGAACTGGACCCGGACCGAGGCGGCCGTGCTCGGCACCGCCGAGTTCGACGTCGACTGGGCCGTGCCGGTGCAGACCATGCGGGAGGAGCTGCGCCGGCTGGTCGAGGGCACCGAGCTGTGGGACGGCCGGGTCTGCGTCCTGCAGGTCACCGACGCCACCGGCGGGACGGTACGGGTGCGCGCGCTGGTCAGCGCCGCCGACGCGGGCAGCCTGTGGGACCTGCGCTGCCTCGTCCGCGAGCACCTGGTGGCCTGGATCCGGGACAACCGGCCCACCGCGATGCCCCGGATGCGCACCGAGCTGGGCGACGCCAGCAGCAACCTGCCGTGGCAGTGGGTCCAGCCCCGGCGGCCGACCCGCCGTCCGGGCGCCACCGAGGCCCCCGACGACGCGCGCGTCTTCGGCGGCAGTGACGACGGCGACGCCCGCAGCGAAGCCTTCGTCGGCCCCGACGAAACCCCCACCCCCACCCCCACCCCCAGTCCCGCCACCCCCACCCGCTGATTCCGGTGATCAAGAGGTTTGCGCCACGGAAAGCGCGACTCCTGACGCAAACCTCTTGATCACCGTCAAAGGGGGGTGGGCGGGGAGGTTTGGGTTGGCTTTGGCGGGGGACCTGCTGCCGGACATCTCTGTCGGCGATCGGCGCGGCAACCGGGCAACAGGAACGGTCACCGACTCGGGGCGCTCTAGGATTGACGAGCGGCAACTCCGGGCATACAGCGCGGTGATGAGAAAAGGAGGACAGCATGGCTGACGTGGCAAATGCCCGCACATCCCGCAATGGGAGCGAGCCCTCCACCGCCGAGCTGGTGCAGCGGGCCACCGAACAGGTCTCCCGTCTGGTGCGAGATGAACTGGCGCTGGCCCGGGCGGAGTTGACCCAGAAGGGCAAGCACGCCGGTATCGGGATCGGCCTGTTCGGCGGCGGCGGCGCGCTGGCGTTCTACGGCCTGGGCGCGCTGGTCGTCACGGCGATCCTGCTGCTCGACCTGGTGCTGCCCGCCTGGGCTGCCGCGCTGATCGTCGCGGTGGCTCTCTTCCTGGTTGCCGGCATTCTCGCGCTGGTGGGAAAGAAGCAGGTCAGCCGTGCGGTCCCGCCGATGCCGGCGGCAGCGGTCCGCAGCCTCCGGGCTGATGTGGACACCGTCGCCGCCGCCGTGAAGGACAGGGGCCGGGCATGACAGGCAACGGGAGGGGCGACACCGAGGCCCTCCGCGAGGAGATCCGCCGCACCCGGGTCGAGCTGGGCGAGACGATGGAGGCGCTGGCCGCCAAGGCGGACGTCAAGGCCCGCCTGAAGGAGTCCGCCGAGCAGGCGCGGGAGCGGATGCGCGAGCAGGCGGCGCAGACCATGGCCCGGGTCCGCGGGCAGGCCGCCCGCGGCGCCGGGATGGCACGCGCCCAGGCGTACGACAAGGGCGGCCTGGTCCGCGAGAAGAGCGAGCTGGTTCGACGCAACCCGGTGCCGTGGGCGGCGATTGCCGCCGGCGCGGTGGCCACCGTGGTGGTGCTGATGATCGTGCGGGGGAGGCGTAGGTGAGCAAGAGCATCGGCAGGGTCGCGTACCGGCCGGTCGGCGTGTTGTTGGGTATCGCCGCGGGTACGGTGGCCGGCGCGATCTTCCGGCAGGTCTGGAAGGTCACGGCGGGCGACGGCGAGGCGCCCAACGCCACCGACGAGGACCGCGGCTGGGGCGAGATCCTGGCCGCCGCGGCGTTGCAGGGGGCCATTTTCGCGGTGGTCCGCGCCGCTGTGGACCGGGGTGGAGCGGTCGGCGTGCGCCGGATGACCGGCCACTGGCCGGACTGACCGACATCGACGTGAGGCCCCCTTCCATATCGACGGGAAGGGGGCCTTTCGCACGGCTCCGCACGCCGCCCAGCGACCTCGGGCATCCGTCAGGTCACATGTCGGAGAAATTCGTCGGACAGGTCGTGCAGACTTTTTGCGTACGTGATTTGCTGTTCCACGCTGTTGCGAGATGGCGTGGGTTGAGAGAAGTTCCCTTCGTGGGGGCCGCCTCAGACGCCGCTGCTCGAAAACGGCCAATCGGCCGCACGGCGTGCACGGCCGCCAGTTTTAGAAGGAGATACACATGGCGCAGGGAACCGTGAAGTGGTTCAACGCTGACAAGGGCTTCGGCTTCATCACCGTCGACGGCGGGGGTGCTGACGTGTTCGTCCACTTCTCGGCCATCCAGTCCAGCGGCTACCGCACGCTGGAGGAGAACCAGCGAGTGGAGTTCGAGATCGCCCAGGGTCAGAAGGGCCCGCAGGCCGAGCAGGTCCGTCCCCTCTGACGAGGGTGGCCGGCCCCCGCCGGTCAGTGGACGACCCGGCGAGGGGTCGTTGCAGTAAAGCCCCGTATCCCTTCCGGGATGCGGGGCTTCCCACGTTCATCAGTCAGCGTCGACGGCGCGAGCGCAGGCCCAGCCAGATGACGACCAACCCGGCCAGGGCCACGATCGGGCCGATCACCGCCCAGATCCGCTCGTCGGTCATCGCGCTGCCGCTGACGTAGCCGAGGCCCTGCACCGTCCACACCGCACCGACCACCACGGCCAGCAGGCCGAGGGTGAGCGTCAGCCAACCCCTCATCGCGGGCCCTCCTTCCCGGATCGGGCGGCGCGCCGCCCCCGGGTCCCAGCATCGCCGTTGCGGTGGCGCGACGCGAGCACCCGGGGTGGGCGGCTCACCACCGGTCGTGCACCTGCGGGCGGATCAGCTCGTCGTAGACCTCGCGTACGCCAGCCAGTTGCGCGGCCGTGAGCGGCTGCAGGTCGGCCGCGGCGGCGTTGCGCCGGGCCTGCTCGGCGTCGCGGGCGCCGGGGATGACGACTGTGACACCGGCCTGGTCCAGCACCCACCGCAGCGCGAACTGCGCCATCGTACGGTCGGAGTCGACCAGCGGCGCCAGCCGACGGACGGCCGCGAGCCCCTGCGCGTAGTCGACGCCGGAGAACGTCTCGCCCACGTCGAACGCCTCGCCGTGGCGGTTGTAGTTGCGGTGGTCGTCGGCGGGGAACTCGGTGTGCTCGTCGTAGCGGCCGGAGAGCAGGCCGCTGGCCAGCGGCACCCGGGCGATGATGCCGACTCCGGCCTGCGCGGCTGCCGGCAGGACGCGCTCCAGCGGCTTGTGCCGGACGGCGTTGAGGATGATCTGGACGCTGGCCACGCCGGGCCGGGCGATGGCGGTGAGCGCCTGGTCGCAGGTCTCCACGCTGACCCCGTACCCCGCGATGGCCTTCTCGGCGACGAGGGTGTCCAGGGCGTCGAAGACCGCGTCGTCGGCGAAGACGGCGGTCGGCGGGCAGTGCAGCTGGACCAGGTCCAGGGTGTCCACTCCGAGGTTGGCCCGGGACCGGTCGGTCCACTGCCGGAAGTAAGCCAGGGTGTACGCCTCCGGCCGCTGCTCGACGCGCCGGCCCATCTTCGTGGCGACGGTCAGGCCTGCGTCGGGCCGGGAGCGCAGGAAGCGGCCGATCAACTGCTCGCTGCGGCCGTCGCCGTACACGTCGGCGGTGTCCAGGAAGGTGACTCCGGCGTCCACGGCGGCGCTGAGCACGGCCATGGCGTCGGCCTCGGTGACCGTGCCCCAGTCGGCGCCGAGCTGCCAGGCGCCCAGGCCAACCACTCCGACAGTCCGGCCGAGCCGGTTGAAGTTGCGCTGTTCCATGCCCCCGAGCCTAGTGATCGGGTTGCCGGCCTGCCAGGCGAGCCGTACCGTCAACAAGACGGACGTACGGTTTGGAGGCGGAGATGTGGGATCCGACGACGTACCTGCGCTACGGCGACGAGCGCTCCCGGCCGTTTCACGACCTGCTCGCCCGGGTCCCCGCCGTGCGGCCCCGGACGGTGGTCGACCTCGGCTGCGGGCCCGGCCAGCTCACCGCGACCCTCGCCGAGCGCTGGCCGGACGCCCGGGTCCGCGGCCTCGACTCCGCGCCGGAGATGATCGACCGGGCGCGCGCCCTGCCGACCCCGGTCGAGTTCGCCGTCGCCGACCTGCGCGACTGGCGCCCGGCCGGCGACGAGGACGTGGTGGTCACCAACGCGGCCCTGCAGTGGGTGCCCGGCCACCAGGAGCTGCTGCGCCGCTGGGCCGCCGACCTGCCCGCCGGCGCCTGGCTCGCCATGCAGGTCCCCGGTAACTTCGACGCCCCGTCGCACCGGGCGCTGCGCGAGGTCGCCGGCCGACCGGCCTGGCGTGCCGAGCTGACCCCGCTGCTGCGCGCCGACCCGGTCGACGACCCGGCCGACTACGCGGAGCTGCTGACCGCCGCCGGCTGCGCGGTGGACGCCTGGGAGACTACCTACGTGCACCTGCTGCCGGCCGAACCCGCCGCCGACCACCCGGTGCTGGCCTGGATGGAGGGCACCGCGCTGCGCCCCGTCCGGGCCGCCCTGGACGCCGCCGGCTGGTCGGCCTTCCGGGCCGAGCTGGGCGTACGGCTCGCCGCCGCGTACCCGGCGCGGCACGGCCAGGTGTCCTTCCCGTTCCGCCGCGTCTTCGTCGTCGCCCGCACCGGCGCTCATGCCCAGGAGAACCCGTGACCGACCTGACCACCTTCATCGCCGGCCTGCCCAAGGTGGAGCTGCACGTGCACCACGTCGGCTCCGCCTCCCCCCACATCGTCGCCGAGCTGGCCGCCCGGCACGAGGGTCGCTCGCCCGTCCCGGCCGACCCGGCGGCCCTGGCCACCTACTTCGAGTTCCGCGACTTCGCCCACTTCGTCGAGGTCTACCTGAGCGTCGTCGACCTCATCCGCGACCCGGAGGACGTCTGGCTCCTCACCCACGAGGTGGCCCGGGAGCTGGCCCGCCAGCAGGTCCGCTACGCGGAGCTGACCATCACCCCGTACTCGCACGTGCGCCGGGGCATCCCCGCGCCGGCGTTCTGCGAGGCGATCGAGGACGCCCGCAAGCGCGCCGCCGCCGACTTCGGCCTTGAGCTGCGCTGGTGCTTCGACATCCCCGGCGAGGCCGGCCTGCCGGCGGCCGAGGAGACGCTGCGCATCGCGCTCGACGAGCGCCCGGACGGGCTGATCAGCTTCGGTCTCGGCGGCCCCGAGATCGGCGTACCCCGGCCGCAGTTCCGGCCCTACTTCGACCAGGCCCGCGCGGCCGGGCTCCGCTCGGTGCCGCACGCGGGCGAGACCACCGGCCCGCAGACCATCTGGGACGCGCTGAACGAGCTGGGCGCCGAGCGGATCGGGCACGGCATCTCCGCCGCCAAGGACCCGGAGCTGCTCGCGTACCTGGCCGAGCGGCAGATCGGGATGGAGATCTGCCCGACGTCCAACGTACGGACCCGGGCGGTGGCCAACCTCGACGAGCACCCGCTGCCCCGGCTGGTCGAGGCCGGGCTGCTCGTCACCATCAACTCCGACGACCCGCCGATGTTCGGCACCACCCTCAACGACGAGTACGCGGTGGCCGCCCGGCTGCTCGGGGCGGGCCCGGGGGAGCTGGCCGCCCTGGCCCGCAACGCGGTGACCGCGTCCTTCCTGGACCCGGCCGGCAAGCAGCGGATCACCGCCGAGATCGACGCGTACGTCGCCAGCGCCGGCTGACGCCGGTCGGGCTGGGCCGCTCGGGTGAGCGGGGCGCGCGGCGGGAGCGTGGGTGTGGGGGGACCTGAGACTCCCGCCGCGCGCGCGGCTCCACCGGCCCGTGGGTGCGCGGTGCGCTGGCCGGTGGAACTGGTGGGTTCGTGCTCTGATCCTGTCAGCCCGCGGGCCTCCGACCGCCGTCGTTAACCGCGATCTAAGGAAGACTTGCGCCGCCGCACAGCCCCGGTCCGCTCAGCCGATCGGAGCGCCCCCGTCGGCCGATCGGTCGGAGGTGTTTTAGTCGCCTGCGCGGGGGTGTTCAGTCGTCGGTGGGGCGCTGCTCAGTCGTCGGTGGGGCGCTGGCGGGGCCAGCGACGGCCGCTCGTCTTCTGGTCCCGGGCGTCGCGCGCCATCCGGCCCACGAGGCCGAACCGGTTGACCTGCCGGGGCGTCGCCTCCGGGTCGGCGAGCAGCATCACCACGCTGGCGCCGCCCAACCGGGCCCGGTCGATGCTGACCGAGCCGTTGGCCTGCAACGCCACCCGCTTGGCGATGTCCAGGCCGAGCCCGGTCGAGCCCTGGTCGCTGGTGCCCCGCCGCAGCGCCCGGTCCGGGTTGGCGATCCCCGGGCCGGCGTCGTCGATCCGGATCGCCACGTACCCGTCGCGGCGGGACACGGCCACCTCGAACGCCGTTCCCTGCGGGGTGTAGCGGAAGACGTTGCCGATCACCGCGTCCAGCGCGGCGGCCAGCTCGGCGCGTGGCACGGGCGCGGGGATGCGCAGCTGAGCGCCGTTGACCCGGTGTGGCCGGTTCTGGTCACCGGCGAGCGCCGCCCAGAACACCATCCGGTCCCGGACGACCTCGCTGACGTCGCACATCGCCGGGCCGGCCTCGTGGGCCACCGCCTTGCGCGTGGTCTTGATCAGCACGTCGATCTCACCTTCGAGGGTGACGATCGCCTGCCGGATCCGCCGGATGCCCCGCAGCCGGTCCAGTTCCGCCGGGCTGAACGAGCCCACACTGGTGTCGTCGGACTCCAGCGCCTCCGCGTCCAGCCGCAGCACCGTCAACGGCGTCCGCAGCCGGTGGGACAGGTCGGCCACCAGCTCCCGCTCATCGGTGCGCGCCGCGTCCAGCCGGTCGGCCATCCGGTTGAAGGCGTACCCGGCCTCCGCCAGCTCACGGGGCCCGGTCGGCTCCACGCGTACGCCCAGGTCGCCGTCGCCGATCGACAGGGCGGCCTTGACCAGACCTCGGGTGGCGTCCACCGCGCGGGCGGCCACCCGGTCGACCACCAGCACCGCCGCGCCGGCCATCGCCGCGCCCACCCCGAACAGCAAAAGCCAGGTGCCGCCGGCGCCCTCGCCCAACGTCGAGTCCGCCACGAACACCTCGACCACGGCCGTCCGATCGCCGAGGACCACCGGGTCGAGCCGGACCACCCCGCCGTCCACGTCGGTGACCAGCGAGCGCCGCTCGGCGCGGGCACGATCCAGGTCGCTGCCGCTGGCGCGGCCGGCGGACTCGTCCAACCCCAGCCCGTGCACCACCGGCCGGGTCGACGCGCCGTCACCACTGGCCACGACGGCGCGTTCCACCACCGCCGGGTCCGTGCTCACCGCCAGCGCCCCGGTCACCAGCGCGCTGCGCCGGGCCGCGTCGGCGATCGCCTCCTCCCGGCTCTGCTCGCGCAGGCTCAACCCGAGCGGGATCAGGAACGCGAGCGCGACGAGACTGCACATGCCGGCCGTGAGCAGGGCCAGCGCCGTCCTCAGTCCGGTGCCACCAGCCGGAACCCGACCCCCCGCACGGTGCGCAGGTAGCGCGGCTTCGCCGCGGACTCGCCCATCTTTCTGCGGAGCCAGTACAGGTGTACGTCGATGGTCTGATCCTCGCCGACCGATGGCTGCCGCCATACCTCCTCCAAGAGTTCCCGGCGGGACACTACCCGCCCGGGTCGTGCGGCGAGATACGCCAGCAGGTCGAATTCCTTACGGGTCAGCGCCAGCGGCTCCCCGTCGAGCTGGGCGCTGCGCTCACCGACGTCGACCCGCAACCCGCCGACGGTGTGCACCGCGGGCTGCACCGTCCGGCTGGCCCGCCCGGCACGCCGCAGCACCGTGGTGATGCGGGCGTCCAGGTGCGCGCCCGTGAACGGCTTGACCATGTAGTCGTCGGCCCCGGCGCGCAGCAGCTTGACCACCGACTGCTCGTCGTCGCGGGCGGTGGCGATGATGATCGGGACGTCGGTGATGCCGCGCAGCATCCGCAGGGCGTCGGAACCGTCGAGATCGGGCAGGCCGAGGTCCAGCACCACCAGGTCGGGTGTCTCCGCGGCGACCCGGCGCAACGCGTCCAGGGCGGTGCCCACGGCGTGCACGGCATGCCCCCGGTCAGCGAGGGACCGCAGCATCGCGCCGCGTACGACGTGATCGTCTTCGACCAGGAGCACGGAGGCCACGACAAGACCGTACTTGGCCTGGCAAGTTGATCGCGTTGCGACGTGCCTGGGAACCGGGCAAGCTGGTACAACGATGTCCTTCACCCTGTTCGCCGACGCCCGCCTGGCGCTCGCCCGGGACAGCCTCGCCGGCCTCTCCACCGGCGACGCGCTCGGCGCGCGGTTCTTCCTGCCGGGGCCGCCGCAGGACCTCACCGACGCCACGCTGCCGCCCGCGCCCTGGGAGTGGACCGACGACACCGAGATGGCCTGCTCGGTGGTCGCGGAACTGGCCGCGACGGGCCGCATCGACCCGGACCGGCTGGCACTGGCGTTCGCGGAACGCTGCGACGCCCGGCGCGGGTACGGCCCCGGCGCGATGCTGATCCTGCGGCTGATCCGCACCGGCACCCCGTGGCCGGTGGCCGCCGCGTCCGCCTTCGACGGCCAGGGCTCCTGCGGCAACGGCGCGGCGATGCGGGTGGGCCCGCTGGGCGCGTACTTCGCCGACTCCACCGCCCGCGCCGCCGCGCAGGCCCGCGCCTCGGCCGAGGTGACCCACGCGCATCCCGAGGGAATCGCCGGCGCGGTCGCGGTGGCGGTCGCCGCCGCGCTCGCCGCCCGGGCCCGCCTCGACGGACACCGACCGGCCCCGGCCCGGCTCCTGGCCGGGATCGCCGCCGCGGTCGACCCGGGCACCGAGGTGCACCGCGGCGTGCACCGCGCCGTCGGGCTGCTCGGCCGGCCCCTGTCCCGCGTGGTGGCGGCGCTCGGCAACGGCGCCCGCGTGACGGCCCAGGACACCGTCGCGTTCACGCTCTGGGTGGCCGCCACCCACCTCGACGACTACCCGGAGGCCATCCGGGTCTGCGTGCGCGCCGGCGGTGACGTGGACACCACGGCGGCCATCACCGGCGCGGTGGTGGCCGCGTACACCGGCGTCGGCACGCCGGGCGGTGTGCCCGAGGCGTGGCTGGCCGCCCGCGAGCCGCTGCCCACCTGGCTACCCTGACCGCTCGCCTGCCCGGCACCGTGGGTGCCCCTTGCCAGGTCCTGGGCTCGTGGTGTCCCTGACTGTCCGGTGTCCCGAACGCTCGGCAGCCCTGCCTCACCGGCTGCGTTCACAGCCGCCAAGGGTGCCACGTCACCTTTGCTCTGCTTCAACCCGCGCAACAGTTTTGGGGCCTGGGTGGTGCGCGGGTTGAAGCAGAGCAAAGGACGCGCGAAGGGCTGCGGCCGCCGCCCGGCCATGAGCTGACGCCCGTCCGCCGCTGCGGCCGGTGCTGCCTCAGCCGGTGCGGGCAGGAGTGGCCGCCGAGGCCAGCTCCGCGGCGGCCGCCGGATCCGTGGGCGCGTCCGTGCCGTCCGGCTGCGACGCCGGCGTCACCGTGTCGGTCTCCGCCGCGCCGGTCACCGCTGCCAGCGCTCCCCGCTCGGCCGGGTCACGTCGCCGCATACGGCTGACCAGCCAGCCGATCGCCGCGCCGCCGCCCAGGCCGGCCAGCAAGCCGGCGGCGAGCATCGCGTCGGCGTTGCCGGATTCCTCTGCGGAGCCGCCCGCCGCCGTGTCACCGCCGCCGGAAGCGCCGTCGGCGCCCTGCGCCCCTGCGGCGGGACCGTTCCCCGCGTCCGCCGCCGGGGCGCCGTGCCCGCCGTGCCCGACCGGCCCGGCCGCACCCGCCGCCGCCGGCAACAGAGTCAGCACCGGGGCCCGGTGTGCGCCGCTGGCGTCCGCCCACCGGACGACCGTGCCGTCGGCGTACGTCTGGACGACCTCGAAGGTGAGCCGCTCCGCCTGCGGCAGCGGGCCCATGGACAGGGCCAGCCGGGCCGGGCCGGACGCGCCCGCGCCGACGCGGACCCAGGTCACCGCCGTGGTCACGGTGCTCACTCCGGAGGAGTGGATGCCGGCCACCGGCTTGTCCAGCGTACGGGAGCTGATCTTGGGCGCCCAGCCGTCGACCGACATCGGGTAGACCTCGGCCACCGGGGCGTCGGCCGGCAACCGGACCTCGATCCGGGTGGTCTTCGTGCCGGCCCGCTCCTCGGGCACGCTGAACTCCAGCCGTACGGCGTCGCCCTGCCGTGCCTCGGTCGGGGTGGTCGTCACGTCCGCGGCGTGCGCCGCCGTACCGGGCCAGAGCAGCAGCCCCGCGGCGGTCAGCGCGGTCACCGCCGCGATTCGCCGCGGGCGGCCTCCGCCGTGCGTGCTCGCCATCTCGTGCCCCCATCCGTCTCGACGTGACCGGCTCCGGTTTCCGGCCACACCTTCTAGTTCGGCTGGCAGGCGCGAAAGGTTCAACGCCGGACGCGAGGAAGGTGCCCTTCCCGGCCGCGAGGGGGTGGACCGATAGCATCGGCAGGAGCCGAGGACCGGCATCGTTTCGTACTGCTTGGAGGAGTCACCGTGTCCGCACCCCGTACCCCCGCCGTGGCCGACCCTGTCGTCGTCGCCGCCGGGACGACGGCGGCCGACGCGGTGGCCGCGGCCGGACTGCCCGCGAACGGCCCCAAGGCGATCGTCGTGGTCCGCGACCCGCAGGGTCAGCTGCGCGACCTGGACTGGGCGCCGACCGAGGAGACCGTCGTCGAGCCGGTCAGCCTGGACTCGCCCGACGGGCTCACCGTGCTGCGCCACTCCACCGCGCACGTGCTCGCCCAGGCCGTGCAGGACATCTTCCCCGAGGCCAAGCTGGGCATCGGCCCGCCCATCGAGAACGGCTTCTACTACGACTTCGACGTCGCCAAGCCGTTCCAGCCCGATGACCTCAGCAAGATCGAAAAGCGCATGCAGGAGATCGTCAAGTCCGGGCAGCGGTTCCGTCGCCGCCGCTTCGGCAGCCTCGACGAGGCGCGCGCCGAGCTGGCCGACGAGCCGTTCAAGCTGGAGTTGATCGAGGTCAAGGGCGAGGGCCTGGACACCGACGAGGTGATGGAGGTCGGCGGCGGCGAGCTGACCATCTACGACAACCTCGACGCCAAGGAGGACAAGGTCTGCTGGTCGGACCTGTGCCGGGGCCCGCACCTGCCGACCACCCGACTGATCGGCGCGTTCAAGCTGATGCGCTCGGCCGCCGCGTACTGGCGCGGGTCGGAGAAGAACCCCCAACTGCAGCGGGTGTACGGCACCGCGTGGCCGACCCGCGACGAGCTCAAGGCGTACCTGAAGCTGTTGGAGGAGGCCGCCCGGCGCGACCACCGCAAGCTCGGCGCGGACCTCGACCTGTTCAGCTTCCCCGACGAGATCGGCTCGGGCCTGGCGGTCTTCCACCCCAAGGGCGGCATCATCCGCCGCGAGATGGAGCACTACTCGCGGCGGCGGCACGAGGAGGCGGGGTACGAGTTCGTCAACACCCCGCACATCTCCAAGGCGCAGCTGTTCCACACCTCCGGGCACCTGCCGTACTACGCGGACACGATGTTCCCGCCCATGCAGCTGGAGGGCGCGGACTACTACCTCAAGGCCATGAACTGCCCGATGCACAACCTGATCTTCAGGTCGCGGGGGCGGTCGTACCGCGAGCTGCCGCTGCGGATGTTCGAGTTCGGCACGGTCTACCGGTACGAGAAGTCCGGCGTCGTGCACGGCCTGACCCGGGTCCGTGGCCTGACCCAGGACGACTCGCACATTTACTGCACCCGCGAGCAGATGGCCGGCGAGCTGTCCACGCTGCTCAGCTTCGTGCTGGACCTGCTGCGCGACTACGGCCTGGACGACTTCTACCTGGAGCTGTCGACCCGGGACGACTCGCCCAAGTTCATCGGCGCCGACGAGGACTGGGCGGAGGCGACCGAGGCGCTGCGGACCGCCGCCGAGACCTCGGGTCTGGAGCTGGTGCCCGATCCGGGTGGCGCGGCGTTCTACGGGCCGAAGATCTCCGTGCAGGCGCGCGACGCGATTGGCCGGACCTGGCAGATGTCCACCATCCAGGTCGACTTCAACCAGCCGGAGCGGTTCGGGTTGGAGTACCAGGCCGCCGACGGCAGCCGCCAGCGGCCCGTGATGATCCACCGGGCGCTGTTCGGGTCGATCGAACGGTTCTTCGGGGTGCTCACCGAGCACTACGCAGGCGCGTTCCCGGCCTGGCTGGCCCCGGTGCAGGTGGTGGGCATTCCGATCCGCGAGGACCACACCGACTACCTGCACGGCTTCGTCGCGGCGCTGCGGGCCGAGGGCATCCGGGCCCAGGTGGACGCGGGTGACGACCGGATGCAGAAGAAGATCCGTACGGCGCAGCAGCAGAAGATCCCGTTCATGGTGATCGCCGGTGACGACGACGTGGCGGCCGGCACGGTGTCCTTCCGCTACCGCGACGGCTCCCAGCGCAACGGTGTGCCGATCGCCCAGGCGGTCACCCACGTCCTCGACGTGGTGACCTCCCGCACGAACGTCGGCCCGTCGGCCGCACCGGAGTAGCCGGCGCCGCGCGCCGCGCGTCATGATCGTGCTCGATCCAGGAAGTAGTGGTCTCCCCGCCGCGGGAGGCCACTACTTCCATGTTCGGGCGCGATCACGCCCGAAAGGCGGGCGTCAGCCTGGTCAGATGCCGCAGGTGGGTGCCGACCAGCCGCCGACCGCCGCGACGTGGGTGTGGTCGTTGTGGTCCGGGTAGCCGGGGCCGAGGATCTGTCCGAAGCCGTGGTTGCGGGCCTGCTGGGCCAGCCGGCACAGCGACGGTGAGCCGACCAGGTCCACCGCGTCGCCGTACAGGTGGCGGCTGTTCGAGGCCCCGCCGACCGCGCTGTTGCAGGCGTAGCTGCGGAAGCTGCTGCTGATCCCGATGGGCACGTCACCGAGGGCGTGCCGCAGGGCCTGGAGCTTCCACATCGAGACGAGCGCGTTGGCGCGGGCGGTGCTCGCCGCGACCGCTCCGCCGGACCAGGTGCTGTTGCAGTTGTTCAGCTCGGCGTAGCTGAAGTTGACCGGTGTGCAGTCGTCGTCCTGGAGGGCGTACAGCCGGTTGAAGGTCTGCGGGCCGGCGACGCCGTCCGCGCCCAACCCGTACGCCTGCTGAAAGCGGATCACCGCGGACCGGGTGGCGGGGCCGTAGGCGCCGTCGATGGTGAGCACGGCGCCGTAGCCGGGGTAGCCGGCGACGCGGATCTGGAGTTGCCGGACGTCCTCGCCGGACATCCCCTGCGACAGGGTGCGCCCCCAGGTGTAGCAGCCGTCCGCGTGCGCCACGCTGGCGGTGAGGGTGACCCCGGTCACCGTGGTGGCGACGGCCAGCGCGAGCGCCGCGATGACCCTGCCGAGTCGTCGGATCATGAAGCTCTCCATTCATTTATTCAAGTGCCTGAATGCATGGAAGTTTCAGGTCTCGGCGGCAATCCGTCAACAACTTGCAGCAAGGAGTTTCCCGGTGACGGGTGTCGCGGCTGGCCCACGCGGCTCCGTAGGATCGGCTCGTGACAGGGGCGGAGCGGCACACGGACAGCGACGGCATGGCGGACGGCCTGGATCGGCTCTGGACGCCGCACCGGATGACCTACATCTCCGGCGAGGACCGCCCGGCCGAGGGCTACGAGAAGCCGACCGGCTGCCCGTTCTGTCTGGCCCCCGGGCTGCCCTCCGAGGAGAGCCTGGTGGTCGCCCGCGGCGAGCGCGTCTTCGTGGTGCTCAACCTCTACCCGTACAACCCGGGGCACCTGCTGGTCTGCCCGTACCGGCACGTCGCCGACTACACCGACCTCGACGAGCCGGAGACGGTCGAGCTCGCCTCGTACACCCAGACCGCGATGCGGGTGATCCGCAAGGTCAGCAACGCGCACGGCTTCAACCTGGGCATGAACCAGGGCGGGGTGGCCGGCGCCGGCATCGCCGCCCACCTGCACCAGCACGTGGTGCCGCGCTGGGGCGGCGACGCGAACTTCATGCCGGTGATCGGCCGCACCAAGGTGCTGCCCCAGCTGCTCGGCGACACCCGCGACCTGCTCGCCCGCGCCTGGCCGTCCTGACCCGCCGGGCCTGACCTCGCCGCCGCGAGGACCGCGCCGGTCCGGCTAGTCGGCGCGCAGCAGGTCGGCAAGCTCCGCCCAGCTCCTTACCGGGTGTACGCGGGGCAGCAGCGCGGCGTGCGCGGCGACCTCCGCCCGGCGGGGCCGGAACAGGTAGCGGTGCGGCACCGAGTCGAGGTAGCCGAGCACCTCCAGCCTGTCGTCGACGAAGTGGGTCAGGTCGAGCCGCCGGGCGATCGGCGCCTTGGCCGGCCGGGTCCGGCAGAAGTGCACCCGCTCGACGGGGATCCCGGTGCGAGCCGTGAGATCGTGGTGGGCCAGCCACTCCCGGGTCCGCCGCTCGGTGGACTCGCCGCACTTGGAGACGAGGTGCACCTCGTCGAACGCCGGCCCGAGCGCTCCGAGCGCGTCGAACGCCCCGTCGACCATGGGCGTCCGCAGGTAGTGCGCGCCGAAGAAGGAGGTGTCGGCGTCGTCGTCGGCCGGCTCGATGAGCACACCGCCGATGTCCACGCCCAGCCGTCGCATGGCGTCGATCATGCCGTACGGCCCCGGCGCGCGCGTACCGCGTTTCCGCGTGCGGAGTTGCTACGCCCCGCCCGGTGAAGGTGGCACGATCGGCCGATGGCAGTGACGACACGGATGTTGGGGCGCAGCGGCATCGAGGTCAGCGCCCTCGGCATGGGGTGCTGGGCGATCGCCGGTCCATGGGCGGAGGGCAGCCAGCCGCTGGGCTGGGGCGCGGTCGACGACGACGAGTCCGTGCGGGCGGTACGCCGCGCGCTCGAGGAGGGCATCACACTCTTCGACACCGCCGACACGTACGGCGCGGGGCACGGCGAGCGGGTGCTGGGGCGGGCCCTCGCCGGCCGCCGGGACGAGGCCGTGATCGCCACCAAGTGGGGCTACACGTTCGACGAGGCGACCCGGCAGGCGACCGGGGAGGACGCGTCACCGGCGTACCTGCGGCGGGCCGTGACCGCGTCGCTGCGCCGGTTGGGCACCGACCGGATCGACCTCTACCAGCTGCACCTGGCCGACCTGCCGGTGCCCCGCGCGGAGGCGCTGATCGGCGTCTGCGAGGACCTGGTCGCCGAGGGCCTGATCCGCGCGTACGGGTGGAGCACCGACCGCCCGGACCGGGCCGCCGCCTTCGGACAGGCCGCCTCCGGCGCCACCGCCGTGCAGCACGCCCTGTCAGTGCTGCGCGACGCCCCCGAGGTGCTCGCCGTCTGCGACAAGTACGACCTGGCCAGCGTCAACCAGGGGCCGCTGGGGATGGGCCTGCTCACCGGCAAGTACACGGCCACGTCGACGTTGCCCCGCGACGACGTGCGCGGGTTGGCGCCAGGCTGGCTGGAGTGGTTCCGCGGCGGCCGGCCCGCGCCGGAGTGGCTGCGCCGGGTCGGGGCGGTCCGCGCCGCGCTGACCGCCGACGGGCGCACCCTCGCCCAGGGCGCGCTGGGCTGGATCTGGGCACGCAGCGGGCGCACCATCCCGATCCCCGGCTGCCGTACGGTCGCCCAGGTCGAGGAGAACGCCGCCGCGCTGCGCCGGGGGCCGCTGGCGCCGGACCAGTTCGTCGAGGTGGAACGCCAACTCGCCGCCCTGCGCACCGCCGCGCTGCGCGACGCCGATCGCCCACACTGGCCCCGCCCCACCCACCCCACGACCCACCCCTGACCCGCACACCGCGCGCAGTGCGGGCACGCCCTCTCCGACGCCGGTCCCGTCCCGTCCCGTGCTGTGGCGTGCCGCGCGGTGCCGTGTGCCATGGCGGCGCCGCGTGCTGTGCTGGTGTCGCGTCCTGTCGAGCTGCCCCAGATCTGGGGCAGCGTCGGTGCGGATGTGGTCCGCTCCGGCAGCGGCGCCCCGAATGTGGGGCAGCTCGACAGGACGCGAACACGTAGGCCGCGCCGCAGCCCCGCCCACGCGCGACGGCTCGCGCGCGACGGGGAGTCGTCCGGGACAGGCGCGCGGGCACCAGGGCCAGCGGGCAGACAGGGCCAGCGAATACGCAGGGGGCACGCAGGATTACGGGGTGTGTTCCTTGCGGGCCTGGTCGGCCAGGTGGGTGGGCATCGGGTCGTGGCGTACGAAGTGGCGGCGGAAGGTGCCCGTGCCGGCGGTCATCGAGCGCAGCTCGACGGCGTAGCGGAGCAGTTCGGTGGCCGGCACCTCGGCGCGCACGAGGGTACGGCCCTCGGCTTCCTCGTCGGGTTCGGTGCCGAGCACCCGGCCGCGCCGGCTGGACAGGTCGCCCATCACCGCGCCCACCGAGCCGTCCGGCACCCGGACGGTCACCTCCTCGATCGGTTCCAGCAGCGTCGGCTGGCCGCGCTCGGCGGCGTCGCGCAGCGCGAGCGCGCCGGCGGTCTGGAAGGCCGCGTCGGAGGAGTCGACGCTGTGCGCCTTGCCGTCGACGAGGGTGACCCGCAGGTCCACCACCGGATGGCCGGCGACCAGCCCGCGTTCCAGCTGGGCGCGGACGCCCTTCTCGACTGACGGGATGTAGTTGTGCGGCACCGCGCCGCCGACGATCCGGTCGACGAACTCGAAGCCGGCGCCGCGGGGCAGCGGCTCCACCTCGATGTCGCAGACCGCGTACTGGCCGTGGCCGCCGGACTGCTTGACGTGCCGGCCGTGCCCCCGTGCCGGCACGGTCAGCGTCTCGCGCAGCGACACCTTGACCGGTTCGGTGTCCAGCTCGACGCCTCCGGCGCGCAGCCGGTCCAGCACGACGTCGGCGTGCGCCTCGCCCATGCACCAGAGCACCAGCTGGTGGGTCTCCGGGTTGCGTTCCAGCCGCAGGGTGGGGTCGCCGGCGACCAGCCGGGCGAGGTTGCGGGCCAGCGCGTCCTCGTCGGCGCGGCTGCGGGCGACGATCGCCACCGGCAGCAGCGGCTCCGGCATCTCCCACGGCGCGATCAGCAGCGGGTCGTCCTTGGCCGAGACGGTGTCGCCGGTCTCCGCGCTGCCCGACTTGGTGATCGCGCAGATGTCGCCGGCCACGCAGTGCGGCACCTCGCGCAGGGTCGCGCCCAGCGGGGTGTAGATGTGCCCGACCCGCTCGTCGGCGTCGTGGTCGGGGTGCCCGCGCTCGGCCATGCCGTGCCCGCAGATGTGCACGGTCTGTTCGGGGCGCAGCGTGCCGGAGAAGACCCGGACCAGCGAGACCCGACCGACGTGGCGGTCGACGGTGGTCTTGACGACCTCGGCGACGAGCGGGCCGTCCGGGTCGCAGGTCAGCGGCGGGCGGGGCGAGCCGTCCACGCCGGTGACCGCCGGCAGCTCGTGCTCCAGCGGTGACGGGAACGCGGCGGTCAGCACCTCCAGTAGCGCGTCCAGGCCAACGCCGGTCTCGGCGCAGACCGGCACCGCCGGATAGAAGTGGCCCCGGGCGACGGCCTTCTCCAGGTCGTCGATGAGCACGTCGTCGCTGATCTCCTCGCCGTCGAGGTAGCGGTCCATGAGGGTCTCGTCCTCGCTCTCGGCGATGATCCCCTCGATCAGCTCGTCGCGGGACTCGTCGATGGCCCGCTGGTGCTCCGGGTCCGGGTCGCGGACGTCGGCGGGGAGCCCGGCGCTGTAGTCGAAGACCCGGCGGGTGATCAGCCCGAGCAGGCCCTCGGTGGAGACGCCGTCGTCGCCGAGCATCGGCAGGTAGAGCGGCATCACGTTGTCACCGAAGACCCGCTGGCAGAGCGCCACCGTCTCGTCGAAGTCGGCGCGGGGCGCGTCGAGGCGGGTCACCGCGACGGCGCGCGGCATGTCGACAGCGGCGCACTCCTCCCACAGCGCCACCGTGGCGGCGTCCATCCCACCGGCCGCCGAGACGACGAACAGCGCGGCGTCGGCGGCCCGCAGGCCGGCCCGCAGCTCGCCAACGAAGTCGGCGTACCCGGGTGTGTCCAGCAGGTTGACCTTGATGCCGTTGTGCAGCAGGGGCGCGCAGGACAGGCTCACCGAGCGCTGCTGGCGTACGGCGGCCGGGTCGTGGTCGCCGACCGTGGTGCCGTCGACGACGCTGCCGGCCCGGCCGATGGTGCCGGTCGCGGCGAGCAGCGCCTCGACGAGCGTCGTCTTGCCCGCACCGGAATGCCCGACGAGCACCACGTTGCGAACCCGCGCGGGGTCGGTCACCACCGGCGTGCCGCCGGTGGCCCCCTTTTCCTGATTTTTCTGCGCCATGGGGCGCACCTCCCTCAGCCGGTGGTGGGTGGCGACCGCCGCGCGAGGTGGAAGCGGCCCGGGGCGAGTGCGCGGCGATATCCTCCGGTGGTCTGCTGCACAGCGGGAACTCAACGGGCGGGCGGGTGAGCTGGCTCACCTCCCGGCTCGATCTCACACCCGTTGCCGTACAGGCACAAGCCTGCCCCGGGCGGGTCGCAGGGACCGGCCGTATCGCCGGACCTGGGCGGACCGTTATCGTGGGGACCGCCATGGCGAAGATCTTCCAAGTGTCGGCCCGCGCGGGGATGACCCGCGTCGTCGAGCCGATCGCACGTGCCCTCCTGCGCGCGGGCGTCACTCCCAATGCCGTCACCGTCGCGGGCACCGTTGGTGTGCTCATCGGCGCGCTCGGCTTCGGTGCCCGCGGCCACCTGGTCGCGGGCGCGTTGATCGTGACCGTGTTCGCGCTCACCGACCTGCTCGACGGGACGATGGCCCGGATGAGTGGCGGCTCCACCCGCTTCGGCGCGTTCCTCGACTCAAGCATGGACCGGGTCGCCGACAGCGCCGTCTTCGGCGCGGTGGCCTACTGGCTGGCCACCCGGGGCGACCACTCCGGGGTGGCCGCCGCGCTGCTGTGCCTGGCCGCCGGCGGGCTCGTCTCCTACGTGAAGGCGCGCGCCGAAGGGTTGGGCATGACCTGCAACGTGGGCATCGCCGAGCGCACCGAGCGGCTGCTGATCGTCGGCGTCGGCGGGATCCTCACGGGCGTCGGCGTGAAGCCGGCCCTGGAGATCGCGCTCTGGCTGCTCGCCGCCATCTCGATCTTCACGGTGGGGCAGCGGGTGGCGCACGTCTACCGCCAGGCCCAGCAGCTCCAGCCGGACGGCCAGGCGTGAGCGGGCTGCCGGCGACCCGGCGTCGGACGACCGGCGGCCGGGCCGCGTGAACCTCACCGAGCTGGGCTACGTCGCCGGATGGCGGCTGGTCCGCGCGCTTCCCCGGCCGTTGGTGGCGGCGGCGTTCCGGGCGGGCGCGGACCGCGCCCATCGCGGCGGTGGCGGGGGTACGGCCCGACTGCGCGCGAACCTGCGCCGGGTGGTCGGCCCGGAACTGCCCGAGGCGGAGCTGGACGATCTCGTCAAGCGCGGGCTGCGCTCGTACGCCCGGTACTGGATGGAGGCGTTCCGGCTGCCCGCGTTGAGCCGGGAGCAGATCCTGGCCGGGTTCCGCCTCGACGGCGCGGAGTTGCTCGCCGCCGACGTGGCCGCCGGCCGGGGCGCGGTGGTGGCGCTGCCGCACGCCGGCAACTGGGATGCCGCGGGCGCCTGGGTCGCGGCCACCGGTTGGCCGATCACCACCGTCATGGAGCGGCTCAAGCCGGAGGGCGTGTACGAGCGTTTCCTGGCCTTCCGGGCCGAGCTCGGGATGGAGATCCTGCCCACCCACGGTGGCCCGCGTCCGGCGTTCGACGTGCTGCTGGACCGCGTCCGCGCCGGCGCGGTGGTGCCGCTGCTGGCCGACCGGGACCTCTCCGCCCGGGGGGTGGAGGTGGACTTCTTCGGTGGGAAGACCCGGATGCCGGCCGGGCCGGCGCTGCTCGCCCTGCACACCGGAGCGCCGCTGTACGTGGCCTCGTTGTGGTACGAGCAGGACGTGGCGTGCGCCTCGCTCGCCGGCCCGCTGCCGGTGCCCGGGCCCGAGGCGGGGCCTCTGGACCAGCGGGTCCGGTCGCTGACCCAGCTGATCGCCGACGGTCTGGCGGCGGGTATCGCCCGGCATCCGGAAGACTGGCACATGTTGCAGCGGATGTGGTTGGACCAGAGGAGGGCGGGGGAGGGCACGGCGCTGCCCTCGTCAGCCCCCGGCCAGGGCTGAGGGGGTGGGCTGACGCATGCGGATCGGCATCGTGTGCCCGTACTCGTTCGACGTCCCCGGCGGGGTGCAGAACCACGTCATGGATCTCGCCGAGGCGCTGATCGTGCTCGGTCACGAGGTCAGCGTGCTCGCTCCGGCGGATGAGGATTCGCCGCTGCCGGAGTACGTGGTGTCCGCCGGCCGGGCGGTGCCGCTGCCGTACAACGGGTCGGTGGCCCGGATCGCGTTCGGCCCGGTCTCGACCGCGCGGGTCCGGCGCTGGCTCACCAACGGTGACTTCGACGTGCTGCACGTGCACGAGCCGCTGACGTTGAGCCTGTCGCTGCTGGCGGTGCTCTCCGCTCGCGGCCCGGTGGTGGCCACGTTCCACACGGCGATGACCCGTTCGCGGGTGCTGGCCGCCGCGCAGGGTGTGCTGCAGATCGTGTTGGAGCGGATCACCGCCCGGATCGCGGTGAGCGCGCTGGCCCGCAAGGTGCAGGTCGAGCACATGGACGGCGGCGCGGTGGAGATCCCCAACGGGGTGGCGGTGGCGAAGTTCGCCGACGCCGAGCCGCTGCCAGGCTGGCCGGGGGAGTGCGGGCCGGGCACCGGCGGCACGGTGGGCTTCCTGGGCCGGTTCACGGAGGCGCGCAAGGGTTTCCCGGTGCTGCGGGACGCCTTCGTGGCGCTGGCGGCGACCCGCCCGGGGTTGCGGCTGCTGGTCGCCGGCCCGGGTGACCCGGACGACCTGTACGACCAGTTCCCGGCCGCGCTGCGGGAGCGGGTGACGTTCCTCGGGCTGGTCTCCGAGGCGGACAAGGCCCGGATGCTGCGCAGCGTGCACCTGTACGTGGCGCCGAACACCGGCGGCGAGTCGTTCGGGATGATCCTCACCGAGGCGCTGGCCGCCGGCACCACGGTGATCGCGAGTGACCTGGACGCGTTCCGCCGGGTGCTCGACGGTGGGCGGGCGGGGCGGCTGTTTCCGACCGGAGACGCGGTGGGATTGCGTGACGCCCTGTCCGAGCTGCTCGACGACCCGGCCGGGCGGGCCACGCTGAGCGCCTGCGGCGATCAGGTGGTGGCGAATTTCGACTGGCCGGTGGTTGCTCGGCGTGTTCTTGAGGTATACGCAGCGGCGATCGAGGCGACCGACGGGCGGGTCATCGACCAGGAATGGGTGGGGCTGGGCTGACCCGCGTGACGGATGGTGCGGCTGGTGACGCCGGTGACCGGCGCGGGCGTGCGCAACGGAGGAGAAACGGAGCAGCACTACGATGCCGCACATGTGGTGGGTGGTGGCCGCGAGTGTGCTCGTGGGGGTGCTTGCGGCGTACCTCATCTGGACCGCCGGCCGGGTCGAGCGGCTGCAGGGCCGCGCGGAGCTGGCGGCGCGGGCCCTCGACGCCCACCTGCTGCGCCGGGCAGCGGCCGCGGCGGTGCTGGCGGAGCGGCGTTTCGGCGTCGAGTTGTACGCGGCGGCCCGGATCGCGCTGGACGCTCCGCCGCAGGAGCGGGAGGCGGCTGAGAACGACCTGACCCGGCAGTTGCGCTCGGTGCGGCTGGACCCGGCCGATCCGGACTGCACGGCGGTCATCGCGGCGAGCCGCCGTCTCGCGTTGTCCCGGCAGGTGCACACCGACCTGGTTCGCGACGCCCGGTCGGCGCGCAGTCGTCCGCTGGTGCGGTTGTTTCGGATGGGGCGGGGCCGGGAGTGGCCGCGCTACTTCGACATCGACGACCCGACGCTCGTCGTGCCGGCCGACGTTCCGGCCGGCTGATCGGGGCGGGCGGAGGCTGACCGGGGCGGGCCGGCGCGGCGGTGAGCAGGGCCACAGTGCAGGCCACCGGGGGTCTGATTGGCTGTCGGCGCGGCGTTGACCAGTGCGTAGCATTTCCGCTGCCACCCCCACCGCACGTCCAAGGAGCGATGACCCGTGCCCGAAACCACCGCCTCGACCACCGGCACCGCCCCCGTCGTCGGCACGGCCCGCGTGAAGCGGGGCATGGCCGAGATGCTCAAGGGCGGCGTGATCATGGACGTCGTCAACGCCGAGCAGGCCAAGATCGCCGAGGACGCCGGCGCGGTCGCGGTGATGGCCCTGGAGCGGGTGCCCGCCGACATCCGCGCGCAGGGCGGGGTGTCCCGGATGAGCGACCCCGACATGATCGACGGGATCATCGAGGCGGTGTCCATCCCGGTGATGGCCAAGGCCCGCATCGGTCACTTCGTGGAGGCGCAGATCCTCCAGTCGCTCGGCGTCGACTACGTCGACGAGTCCGAGGTGCTGACCCCGGCCGACTACGCGAACCACATCGACAAGTGGGCGTTCACCGTGCCCTTCGTCTGTGGCGCGACCAACCTGGGCGAGGCGCTGCGCCGGATCACCGAGGGCGCGGCCATGATCCGCTCCAAGGGCGAGGCCGGCACCGGTGACGTCTCCAACGCCACCACCCACATGCGCAAGATCCGCCAGGAGATCCGCCGGCTGTCCTCGCTGCCGGCCGACGAGCTGTACGTCGCGGCCAAGGAGCTGCAGGCCCCGTATGAGCTGGTCAAGGAGGTCGCCGAGAGCGGCAAGCTGCCGGTGGTGCTGTTCACCGCCGGCGGGATCGCCACACCGGCCGACGCGGCGATGATGATGCAGCTCGGCGCGGAGGGCGTCTTCGTCGGCTCCGGCATCTTCAAGGCCGGCAACCCGGCTCAGCGGGCCGCCGCGATCGTCAAGGCCACCACCTTCCACGACGACCCGGATGTGCTGGCGAAGGTCTCCCGGGGTCTGGGTGAGGCGATGGTCGGCATCAACGTCGACGAGATCCCGCAGCCGCACCGCCTGGCCGAGCGCGGTTGGTGAGGATGAACCGACCCACCATCGGTGTGCTCGCGCTCCAGGGCGACGTCCGGGAGCACGTGGCGGCGCTGGCCGCGGCGGGCGCGGATGCCCGCCCGGTCCGCCGCCCGAGCGAGCTGGACGCGGTCGACGGGCTGGTGATCCCGGGGGGCGAGTCCACCACCATCAGCAAGCTCGCCGACATCTTCGAGATGCGTGAGCCGATCGACAAGCGGATCGCCGACGGCATGCCGGTCTACGGCTCCTGCGCCGGCATGATCATGCTGGCCACCGAGGTGCTGGACGGTCGGGCCGACCAGCGCGGCTTCGCCGGGATCGACATGACCGTACGGCGTAACGCGTTCGGCCGGCAGGTCGACTCGTTCGAGGCGCCGGTGGAGGTCGCCGGCGTGCCGGGGGAGCCGTTCCACGCGGTGTTCATCCGCGCGCCGTGGGTCGAGCGCGTCGGCGCGGCCGTCCAGGTGATCGGGAAGGTGACCGGCGGCCCGGCCGCCGAGCGGATCGTGGCGGTGCGGCAGGGCAACCTGCTGGCCACCTCGTTCCACCCTGAGCTGACGGGTGACCTGCGCGTACACGCGTACTTCGTGGAGCTGGTGCGCGCCGCCTGAGCGGCGGAAGCGCGGTGGCGGGCATGAATCCCGCCCCCGGATCGTTGGTCTGGGCAGGCCCCGGCGCCGTGCCGCCGCCCCGGGCCGGTCCCGGGTGTGACATGGCGGGGTGTGACCTCGGTAAGATTGTCGCGGTTCGGCAGGGCCGTCGCCCGGCGCGGCACTTCCCGCGGGGCCGACCGGCCGCCGGATCGCCGATGCGGCGCGGAATCGGTGCGGCAGTCGACGCAGGCGTGCAATGACAGACGGAGGTAGAAGATGTCCGGCCACTCAAAGTGGGCGACGACCAAGCACAAGAAGGCCGTCATCGACGCCAAGCGCGGCAAGATGTTCGCCAAGCTGATCAAGAACGTCGAGGTGGCCGCGCGGACCGGTGGCGGCGACCCGTCCGGTAACCCGACGCTCTTCGACGCGATCCAGAAGGCGAAGAAGAGCTCGGTGCCGAACGACAACATCGACCGCGCCGTCAAGCGCGGCTCCGGCCTGGAGGCCGGCGGCGCCGACTGGCAGACCATCATGTACGAGGGGTACGGCCCGAACGGCGTGGCGATGCTGATCGAGTGCCTCACCGACAACCGCAACCGGGCGGCGACCGAGGTGCGCACCGCGCTCACCCGCAACGGCGGCTCGCTCGCCGACGCCGGCTCGGTGTCGTACATGTTCTCCCGCAAGGGCGTGGTGATCGTGCCCAAGGAGGGCACCAGCGAGGACGACGTGATGATGGCCGTCCTCGACGCCGGCGCCGAGGAGGTCAACGACCTCGGTGAGGCGTTCGAGGTGGTCTCCGAGCCGACCGACCTGATCCCGGTGCGCACCGCGCTGCAGGACGCCGGCATCGAGTACGAGTCGGCCGAGTCCTCCCTGATCCCCAGCATGAACGTCCCGCTCGACGAAGAGGGCGCCCGCAAGGTCTTCAAGCTGATCGACGTCCTGGAGGACTGCGACGACGTGCAGAACGTCTACGCGAACTTCGACGTCAGCGACGACGTGATGGCGGCCGTCGACGCCTGAGGTCCGGCCCGTCCGGCCCGTCCGGCCTGCCCGGCCTGCCCGGCGTGATCCACACCAGGTCGCCGATGTGGGGGTGTCCGCGCGAGCGGTTGCCCCCATATCGGCGACCTGACGTGTGTCAGCGCCCCCTTGATCGGCTCGGGATGACGGGTGCCACCGGCAGCAGCCCGGCAGGCCGCACGACGATCGACCGTCGGGCGATCGCGTCCAGTCTCGGCCCCACCTCGTAGCCGTCGAGCCAGACCCACCCGTCATAGGTTGGCCAGTCGAGAACGCGGATGACGCGGAACAGGATCGGCCGGCTGAACTGGATACTCGCCGCGCGGGTGACCTGAAAGAGGTCACCCGCCCGCACGGCCGCCGGATTTCCGGTCGCGCCACGCCTTGAGATGATCACTTGCCTCGACCAGCCGGGGACACGAACCATCCGGGCCGCACCTGGTGCAGACGTTGCGATGATGAAAGTCGATCACGTAGCTCGCCATCGTCACGAGGAACGGCGGCTCGGGTCGGGGCTCCTCACCCATCATGGCGATCACCTCGCTGGGGCGACGCCGCGCTCTTCTCCTCGCTCGACGCGAGCGGCGTGGTGCGCCGGTAGGCGCCAGCCCGGCCCGGGAACCGGGTCCGCTCCACCACGTCGACTGGCTCATCCGGTCGGTGAAACCACTTCCAACGGCACACGGCCTGCCTCCCGAAGTCAATGCGAGTAGGGCATCTAGCAGGCAGGATTCCGTTGCCGGCCAACGATCTGCAACGTCTCACACCGAAAACCGCGCTTCGAGATTGACGGCGTCTCGTTTGGCCGGCCATGCTGTTCCAGATGAGACAGACAGGCCACGAGAGGTGAGACCGGAGGCCGAATGAGTGAGGTCGGTTCGTCAGTCCCACGGCGGCAACTCGGGCGGCTTCTGCGCCAGGCACGTGAGGAAGCCGGAATCAACCTTGAGGCTGCCGCCAATGACCTCGAATGGTCCCGCGCCAAGATGTACCGGTTGGAGAGTGGCCAGACTGCGCTGCGTACTCATGACGTGGTGTTGATGTGTCAGCTCTACGGCACGTCTGCCGAACTGACCGAGGTGTTGGTCAGTCTTGCCCGGGAGAGCAAGTCCCGGGGGTGGTGGCACGCCTATGACGAGGTGATCCCGGGCTGGTTCGAGTTGTACGTGGGACTGGAGGCCGCCTCCTCTTCCATCCGCCAGTACGAGCCGACCCTCATTCCCGGACTCCTCCAGACCCCGGAGTACATGGCCGCGGTGTTCGAGACCAAACCCGGGCGTACCCCGCAGGAGGTGGCGCAGAAGGTCGCCCTACGGATGCAGCGACAGAAGCTGTTGACCAGGCGCAGTCCTGCGGCCCCGCGTCTTGATGTCGTGATCGACGAAGCCGTGGTCCGCCGACCCATCGATGACATCGAGGGCTGGCGGATGCAACTCGCTCACCTGGTCAACGCCGCTCAAGCGCCGAACATCGCCGTCCGGGTGCTGCCGCTGGGGATCGGACCGCACCGGGCATCCGTTGCCGGAGCCTTCGTCTTGCTCGATTTTCCGGCAGTCGGCACCCGGCCGGCGGAGCCCAGCACGGTCTACAGCGAGTCGCTGACCGGTGGCCTCTACCTCGATCGTCCGGCGGAGGTCCAGACGTACTCTGAGGTCTGGCAGGCGCTTTGGGATCTTGCCCTGCCCGAGCGCGCCTCGGAGGATCTGGTGAGCACAGTGATCAAGGAGACCTACGATGAGTGATCTGACCGGTGCCCGCTGGCGCACGAGCACACGTAGTGGCAATGAGGGCAACTGCGTGGAGGTCGCGGACAACCTTCCCGATGTCGTGGCCATCCGGGACAGCAAGGACGTCGAAGGGCCGGCGCTCACCTTCTCCCCGGCGGCCTGGGCCGCGTTCGTGACCCACGCCAAGGCCTAATCTTGGCTGGGGCGGTGGGCGCGGCCAGCGGTGACCCTCGGTCACCTCCGTCGGGGCGGATGCGGTCGTAAGCGGTATACCTCAGAGTCATATTCATACCTCTGAGGTATACCGCTCAACAGCAGTCCGACACGGCGGGCAGCCAAAGCGGATGACCAGCGCCCTTCGCCGCAACCCCAGCCCCGTCTTGAGTTAGGACTTATTCGTCTAGGGGAGCGGCGGCCGTAGGCTTCCTTCCTCGGGGAGCGAACGAGGAGGTTCCGGGGGAGATGGTGGAACGCCGATTCGCGCCGGGTGAGGTGGTCGTCCGGCGGGAGATCCTGCGGGGCGAGGTCTGGTTCGGCTGCCCGACGATCTGCGTCGAGGACTCGCCCGACCTGCTCGCCCTCTACCTCCCGCCGGGGGCGGAGTTCGGCTTCCCGACCGACGGCGTCTTCCCCTGTGGCCGGCACCCGTGGGAGACGGCCGGCCACCGCTCCTGGTCGGGGCACGGCAAGCTGATGCTGCACCGGCCGGGCGAGGCGCACTCGGTGGACGTGTTCTGGACGGGCCCGCAGCGCGACTTCGCGGGCTGGTACTTCAACCTGCAGGATCCGCTGCGGCGTACCCCGATCGGGGTGGACACTCTCGACCACGAGCTGGACCTGTGGTGGGGCGCGGACGACGACCGGTACGTCTGGAAGGACGTCGAGATGTTCGCGCAGCGCCTCGTCGAGGGGCGCTACCCGGGCATGGCGGACGCGATCCGCGGCGAGGGCGACCGGATCGCCGCCCTGCTCGACGCGGGTCAGCGGTGGTGGGATCCGGCGTGGGCGCGGTGGCAACCCGATCCGGCCTGGTCGGCGCCCCGGTTGCCGGCCGGCTGGGCCTCGGTGCCCACCCGCTGACCACGGGCGACTGCCGTGTGAGCCGCGCCGGCCGTGTGGTCGGTCAGCACTGCGGCACCGGATCGACGAGAAACACCTGGTCGGTGGCCGGTGTACGCGACGGGCGCCGGTGTCCGCTCAGGACACCGACGCCCGCGGGGGCCGTCGCCGGTCAGCCGATGCTCTCGCGCTCCCGCCAAGCAGCGCGCAGCGAGGTCCGGCCGTTGGTGCGGAGCAGCGAACCCTCGTAGACGCGGGCCCCGGCGACCACGAAGGCGCCGGCGGCGACCAGCAGGACGGCCAGCGACACGATCGGCTCCCAGCCGGCCGCGTCGCCGGTGAACAGCCGCAGCGGCATCGCCGTGGGCGACGAGAACGGCAGGTACGACAGCACCCGCATCGCGGTCGCGTTGTCGTTCAGGAAGATCACCGCGAAGAACGGCAGCATGACGGCGAGCTGCACCGGTGTCGACACACCGGCGATGTCCTCCTGGCGGTTGACCAGGGCGCCGGCCGCCGCCCACATCGCGGCCAGCAGCACGAAGCCGAGCAGGAAAAACGGCACGAACCAGCCGATCGCCGGAGCGAGCAGGGTGAGCAGGTCCCCGCTGTCACCGATCCGCATGCCGAGGACGGTTACGAGACCGATCAGCGCGATCTGCCCGAGCGCCAGGATGCCCCCGGCGATCACCTTGCCGGCCAGCAGCGCCCGTACCGGCACGGCCGCCACCAGGATCTCCACGATCCGGGTCTGCTTCTCCTCGGTGACGCTCTGCGCGATCTGCAGGCCGAAGGTCTGCGAGGTGATGAAGAAGACGAACGCGAACACGAACGGCACCAGGAACGCCACCACCGGGTCGACCGCGTCGGGGTCGAGGAGGCGCACCGGCGGCGCGATGCTCAGCGCCCGGACCACCTCGTGAGGTGCGTCGTCCATGGCGAGCACCGCCGGACCGCTGACGACCGCGGCGTCCACGTCCCCGTCGCGGACGGCCTGCTCGGCGGCCCGGTCGTCGGCTACCACCCGGACGTCGAGCCCGGCGGCGCGCAGCGGGCCGGCCGCGTCCTGGGTGACGGCCACGCTCTTCGGGCCGCCGGAGAGCAACGGCGGCAGGATGGTGCCGGCGGCGGCGATCACCAGGAAGAACAGCGTGCCGAACAGGAAGGTGCGATCGCGGAGCTTGACCCGGATCTCGCGTTCGGCGACCAGCCGGGTGGCCTGGGTGACGTTCACTGGGTGACCTCTCGGAAGATCTCGGTGAGCGAGGGGCTGACCGGGCGGAAGGCGCGGACCGGGCCGCGGGCGAGGGCCGCGTGCAGGATGGGCTGCTCGTCGGCGCCGACCGGCAGGTCGAAGACCGCCCGCGCGCCGTCCAGCTCGACCAGGGTGACCCCGGGCTGGTCGCGGACCCAGCCGGCGTCGGTCGCCACCACCAGCTCAAAGCGGGGCGAGGTGTACGAGTCGCGCAGCCGCGTACGGCTTCCGGCGGCCCGGATCACCCCGTCATTGATGATCACCAGGTCGTCGCAGAGGCGCTCCACCACGTCGAGTTGGTGGCTGGAGAACAGCACCGGCACTCCGGCGGCGGCGCGTTCGCGCAACACGGCGACGACCGTGTCGACGGCGAGGGGGTCGAGACCGGAGAACGGCTCGTCGAGCACCAGCACCTCGGGGTCGTGCACCAGCGCGGCGGCGATCTGGGCCCGCTGCTGGTTGCCCAGCGACAGCGTCTCCAGCAGGTCGTCGCCGCGCTCACCCAGCCCGACCCGCTCCAGCAGAGCGTCCGTGGCGCGGCGGGCGGCGGGGGCGTCCAGGCCGTGCAACCGGCCCAGATAGGCGACCTGCTCCCGCGTGGTCATCTTGGGGTACAGGCCCCGTTCCTCCGGCATGTAGCCGAAGCGGCGGCGGTCCTGCCGGGTGAGCTTCGCGCCGCCCCAGCTCACCTCCCCGGCGTCGGGGGCGAGCACACCCAGGATGATCCGCATGGTGGTGGTCTTGCCGGCGCCGTTGGCGCCGACGAAGCCGGTCATCCGGCCGGCGGCCACCTCGAAGGACACGTTCTTGAGCACCTGCCGGTCGCCGAAACTGCGGTCGACGCCGTCGAGTTGGAGCGTTCTCGTCACGCGTCCACGCTAGATCGAACCCGTCGGCCCGCCATCCCTCCGGGGGCTGAGCCGAGGGGTCCGCCGAGCGACGGACACCGGTCATCCGCCGGGGCGGACCACCCCGTTCTCGTACGCGAACACCACCGCCTGGACCCGGTCGCGCAGGCCCAGTTTCGCCAGCACCCGACTCACGTGCGTCTTCACCGTCGCCTCGCCGAGGCACATCGTCGCGGCGATCTCGGCGTTGCTCGAGCCGGCGGCGAGCAGCACCAGCACCTCCCGTTCCCGTGGGGTCAGCTCGCCCAGCGCGGCCTCGGCCCCCCGGTGCGCGGTGCCCGCCGGATCACCGGGACGGGCGAACGTGGAGATCACCCGGCGGGTGATCTCCGGGGCGAGCAGACCGTCGCCGCGGGCCAGCACCCGGATCGCCTCGATCAGCTCCTCGGGTGTGCCGTTCTTGAGCAGGAAACCGCTGGCCCCGGCCCGCAGCGCGGTGAAGAGATAGTCGTCGCGGTCGAAGGTGGTGAGGATCAGCACCGCCGGTGCGTCGGGCCCGTCGTCGGTGATCCGCCGGGTGGCCTCCAGCCCGTCCATGCCGGGCATCTCCACGTCCATCAGCACCACGTCCGGGCGCGTGGCGCGGGCCATGGTGACGGCCCGCGCGCCGTCGGCGGCCTCACCGACCACCGTGATGTCGTCCTCCACCTCCAGGATGATCCGAAAGCCGGTGCGCACGAGATGCTGGTCGTCGGCGAGCAGCACCCGGATCGGGGTGATCGATGCGGTGCTCACGACGACCGCCCCGCCCCGGCCGTCAACGACCGTCCGTCTCCGGTTTCGCGCTGCCGGCCGATCGCCGGGTCCGCGAGCGGGAAGCGGGCACGGACCCGCCAACCCCCGCCGGCCCGGGGCCCGGCCTCCAGCTCGCCGTCGTGCGCGGTGACCCGCTCGCGCATCCCGATCAGGCCGAGCCCGGCGGCATCGGCCCGGCCGCCGGTCCGTCCGTCGTCGGTCACGTCGACCTCCACCTCCCGGGCCAGATAGCGGACCCGCACATCCAGCAGATCCGCCCCGGCGTGCTTCAGGGTGTTGGTCACCGCCTCCTGCGTCACCCGGTAGGCAGCCTGCGAGACCGACTCGGGCAGTGCGACGGGCTCGCCGTACACCCCGAGGGTGGCCCTCAGGCCCGCGGCCCGCGCCCGCTCGACCAGCTCGGCGATGCGCTCGACGTCGCCGGGCGCGGGCCGCTCGACGTCGCCGTCGCCGGAGGCGCGCAGCACGCCGAGCATCCGGCGCAGCTCGTCGACGGCGGTGCGGGCGCTCTGCTCGATGGCAGCGAGTGCCGTGCGGGCCTTGCCCGGGTCGCGGTCGAACACCCGGCGGCAGGCGGACGCCTGTACGCCCATCACCGACACGTGGTGGGCGACGACGTCGTGCAGCTCCCGGGCGATCCGGACCCGTTCGCCGAGCACCGCCCGCTCCCGGCCCTCGGCCTGGGACCGGCGCAGCTCCTCGGCCTGTTCGCGCAGCTCGTGCTCGCGCCGCGCGGCCACCCAGGCGGTCTCGCCGAAGAAGTACGCGAACCCGAAGACCAGCACGTTGACCAGGACGCCGCTGACCATCGCGGCGAGCACCGGCGGCACCGGGCCGACCGCGTCGTCGAAGGCGCCGGGCGGGATGTGGTCGATCGTCACCGCGTAGTAGACGCCCAGCCAGGCGAACATCGTGGCGATCACGCCGATCCGCAGCCGGCGGGCCACCTGGTGGTCCGGTCCCCAGGCGCCCATCGTGTAGAGGGCGCAGAACAGGGCCCACGCGGAGAACTGGGTCTCCGGCGCCGACCGGGCCTGCGCGGCGATGAACGCCACCGCGACGACCAGCAGGGTGGCTGCCGGCCAGCGCCGCCGCCCGACCAGCGGAAGCGTCACCGCGACGGTCCAGAACAGCTGCTCCGGCCCGGACGGCGGTGGCCCCAGCAGGAACGCCCCGGTGCTGCGGGCCAGGGTGAGGCTGACCAGCGCCAGCCCGGTCACCGCGAGCCCGATCCACAGGTCGATCCGCCGCTGCTCCGCCGTCGGGCCCGGACGGCGCCACTCGTCGCGCTGTGCCTCGGTCATCCGGGAACGATGCCACGTCGTCAGCCGCGTCCGCTATCCGGACGGACCGGCGGTGACCGCGCGCCGACGTGCGGCGGCCCGACGCGGTGTCCGCGCCGGGCCGCCGTCTCCGCTGTCGCTCAGGTCGTCTGGCGACGGCTCTTGAGGGCCGTGTCGACCAGGTCCCACACCAGCACCACGGCGACGCCCAGCGCGATGAGGGCGTTGAGGAGGCTGCGGTTGTCCGCGTCCGCCAGCCAGCTCAGCCGCTCGCCGAGAGCCGGGTTGAGCAGCGCGTCGGAGAGCGCCAGCCCGGCCAGCGGCACCGTGAACGCCAGGTTGAGCAGCGCCTTCACCCCGAACAGCGGCCAGCTCCAGCGCCCGATCCGGTACTTGACGATCTCGAACACCGCGATGGCGAGCAGGACGACCATCAGCGCCGGCAGCCAGAACGACCAGAGCGCCGGGTCGAGGACGGGGATGTTGTCGCCGTCGCTGGCACGCACCCACGACTGGTAGTGCTGCAAGGGCAGGTAGCCGATGGTCAGCACCAGCATGGCCACCGCCGCGATGGTGTCGACGAGGGAGACGTCGCGGTGCGCGGGGACGTCGGGCAGCTCGTCGACGGTCCAGTCGGGCAGGTCGACGGTGGGCTGGGACCGCTCGATGAGGACGAAGGTCAGCGTGAGCCAGAAGCTGATGTGCACGGCCACGTGCAGGGCGACGACGAGGCCCGGCCCGATGGCGCCGAAGCCCTTGCCCTCGACCACGTTGACGACCGTGACCACCGTGCCGGCGAGCGCCGGGATGAAGCTGAGCAGCAGCTTCAGCAGCCGCAACCAGACCAGGTAGTAGGTGGGGCCGAGGAGCTGGAGTCGGCGGTCGGCGTAGCGGGCGGCCAGCCGGTCGGGGTTGCCCAGCTCGGTGAGCACCTCCCGCTCGGCGGCCGCCGCGTCCTCGCCGCCCCCCGTCCGGTCCTCGATCATGTCCTCGATCGAGGCGCGCAGCTCGGTCGCGATCTCGTCGCGCCGCTGGGCGGGCACCGAGCGCAGGGTGGCGGCCAGGTAGCGGTCGGTCAGGGTGTTCATCGGTCCACTCCTTGGATCAGCCCGGTGATCGAGGTCTGTACGGCGGCGAGGTCGTCCAGGAGCCGGCTCAGCATCGACTCGCCCTCGTCGCTGGTCCGGTAGAACTTGCGCGGCCGGCTCTCCTCGGTGTTCCACTCGCTGGTGAGCAGGCCCTGGTCCTCCAGGCGGCGCAGCAGCGGGTAGAGCGTGTTGGCGTCGACCGGAAAGCCGTGGTCGGTGAGCCGTTGCAGCAGTGCGTAGCCGTAGTCCGGTCGGCGGAGCGCGACCAGGCTGGCCACCACGACGGTGCCTCGACGCAGCTCCTGCAGGTGCGTCCGTAGAACATCCTCGCTAACCATGTGTCACACCATATTGTGTGGCACACACTGTTGTCTACGCCAATAACGTCGCCTCTGCGCGAGGTGTTAGGGCGACCGAAGGCACGCACGACAGCGGCCCGACGCCCAGAGGGCGTCGGGCCAGGTGAACGAGGTGGTGGCGCGCTACTCGAAGCGGGACACGTCGCCGGCGCCCCGGCGCAGGATCTCCGGCTCGGGCCCGGACAGGTCGATCACCGTCGTCGGCTCCTTGCCGCAGTCGCCGGCGTCGAGCACCGCGTCGAGCTGGTGGTCGAGCCGTTCCTTGATCTCCCAGCCCTGGGTCATCGGCTCGTCCTCGCCGGGCAGCGCCAGGGTGCTCGACACCAGCGGCTCGCCCAGCTCGGCGAGCAGCGCCTGGGTCACGGTGTGCCGGGGCACCCGCACGCCGACGGTCCGCTTCTTCGGGTGCAGCATCCGGCGCGGCACCTCCTTGGTGGCCGGCAGGATGAACGTGTAGCTGCCCGGCGTGGACGCCTTCACCAGGCGGAAGACCGCGTTGTTGATCTGCACGAACTGGCCGAGCTGCGCGAAGTCCCGGCAGACCAGGGTGAAGTGGTGCCGGTCGTCGAGGTGGCGGATCTCGCGGATCCGGTCCAGCCCGTCCCGGTTGCCCAGTTGCACGCCGAGGGCGAAGCACGAGTCGGTGGGGTAGGCGATGAGGCCGCCGCCGCGGATCAGGTCGGCAACCTGGCCGATGATCCGGGGCTGCGGGTTTTCCGGGTGTACGTCGTAATACCTCGCCATGTTCCGAGAATAGTCGTGGGGGAGACGCGGACCACCCTCGGCGCGGACGGTGGAGCCGCCGAGATCACCTCGGTAGGGTAGGTCCCGGTCGGCTCCGACCACCGAGATCCACACCGCCGGGGGGCGCCAGGCATGGCTGATTCGTTCGCGCATCTGCACGTGCACACCGAGTACTCGATGCTCGACGGAGCGGCCCGGCTGAAGGACCTGTTCGCCGAGGCCAACCGGCTGGGCATGCCGGCGGTGGCGATCACCGACCACGGCAACATGCACGGCGCGAACGACTTCTACAACCAGGCGATGGCCGCCGGGATCACGCCGATCCTGGGCGTCGAGGCGTACGTGGCGCCGGAGTCGCGCTACCACAAGGCGCGGGTCAAGTGGGGTCGGCCGGAGCAGAAGAGCGACGACATCTCGGGTAACGGCGCGATCACCCACAAGACCATGTGGGCGAAGAACGCCCAGGGTCTGAAGAACCTGTTCACCCTCAACTCGCGCGCGTCCATGGAGGGGCACTACGTCAAGTGGCCCCGGATGGACATGGAGCTGATCGCCGAGCACGCCGAGGGCATCATGGCGACCACCGGCTGCCCGTCCGGCGCGGTGCAGACCCGGCTGCGGCTGGGGCAGTTCGACGAGGCGCTCAAGGTCGCCGCGAGCTACCAGGACATCTTCGGCAAGGAGAACTACTTCCTGGAGATCATGGATCACGGCCTCTCCATCGAGAGCCGGGTCCGCGAGGGTCTCACCGAGATCGCCCGCAAGCTGGACATCCCGCCGGTCGTCACCAACGACTCGCACTACACGCACGAGGCCCAGGCCACCGCGCACGACGTGCTGCTGTGCGTGCAGACCGGCAGCAACATCGACGACCCGAACCGGTTCCGCTTCGAGGGCGGCGGCTACTTCGTCAAGAGCGCCGACCAGATGCGCGCGGTCGACTCGTCCGAGCTGTGGCAGCAGGGCTGCCGCAACACCCTGCTGGTGGCCGAGAAGGTCGACCCGAAGGGCATGTTCGAGTTCCACAACCTGATGCCGCGCTTCCCGGTGCCCGAGGGCGAGACCGAGGAGTCCTGGTTCCGCAAGGAGACCTTCGCCGGGCTGGCCCGCCGCTACCCGAACGGCATCCCCGAGGGGCACGTCGTCCAGGCCGAGTACGAGCTGGGCGTCATCAACCAGATGGGCTTCCCGTCGTACTTCCTCGTGGTCGCCGACTTCATCCAGTGGGCGAAGAAGCAGGGCATCGCGGTGGGCCCGGGTCGTGGCTCGGCCGCCGGCTCGCTCGTGGCGTACGCGCTGGGCATCACCGACCTGGATCCGATCCAGCACGGCCTGATCTTCGAGCGGTTCCTCAACCCCGAGCGGGTCTCGATGCCGGATGTCGACATCGACTTCGACGAGCGTCGGCGCGGTGAGGTGATCAAGTACGTCACCGACAAGTGGGGTGAGGACAAGGTCGCCCAGATCGCGACCTTCGGCACGATCAAGGCGAAGGCCGCGATCAAGGACTCGGCCCGGGTGCTGGGTTTCCCGTACGCGGTCGGCGACCGGATCACCAAGGCGATGCCACCGGCCGTGATGGGCAAGGACATCCCGCTGACCGGCATCTTCGACCCGAAGCACCCCCGCTACGCCGAGGCCGGCGAGATCCGGGGCCTGTACGACTCGGACCCGGACGTTCGCAAGGTGATCGACACGGCCAAGGGCATCGAGGGGCTGATCCGGCAGACAGGTGTGCACGCGGCCGGCGTCATCATGTCCGCCGAGCCGATCATCGAGCACATCCCGTTGACGCGCCGCGACGCCGACGGGGCGATCATCACGCAGTTCGACTACCCGACCTGCGAGTCGCTCGGGCTGCTGAAGATGGACTTCCTCGGCCTGCGGAACCTGACGATCATCGACGACGCGGTCAAGAACATCGAGCTGAACCACGGCCTCAAGCTCGATCTGCTGGGCCTGCCGCTGGACGACAAGGCCGCGTACGAGCTGCTGGCCCGCGGTGACACCCTCGGCGTGTTCCAGCTCGACGGTGGGCCGATGCGGTCGCTGCTGCGGTTGATGAAGCCGGACAACTTCGAGGACATCTCCGCCGTCCTGGCGCTGTACCGGCCCGGCCCGATGGGCGTCGACTCGCACACCAACTACGCGCTGCGCAAGAACGGCCTCCAGGAGATCACGCCGATCCACCCGGAGCTGGAGGAGCCGCTGCGGGAGATCCTGGCGCCCACGCACGGCCTGATCGTCTACCAGGAGCAGGTGCAGCGCGCCGCGCAGATCCTCGCCGGCTACACCCTCGGTCAGGCGGACCTGCTGCGCCGCGCGATGGGTAAGAAGAAGAAGGAGATCCTCGACAAGGAGTTCATCCCGTTCCGGGACGGCTGCCGCGAGCGCGGCTACTCCGACGAGGCGATCCAGGCCGTGTGGGACGTGCTGGTGCCGTTCGCCGGGTACGCCTTCAACAAGGCGCACTCCGCCGCGTACGGCCTGGTGTCCTACTGGACCGCGTACCTCAAGGCGCACTACCCGGCCGAGTACATGGCGGGGCTGCTCACGTCCGTCGGTGACGACAAGGACAAGATGGCGCTCTACCTGTCCGAGTGCCGCCGGATGCGGATCCAGGTGCTGCCGCCGGACGTGAACACCTCGGCCGGGCCGTTCACGCCGGTCGGCAAGGACATCCGCTTCGGCCTCGCCGCGGTCCGCAACGTCGGCGCGAACGTGGTCGCCTCGATCATGCGGTGCCGCCAGGAGAAGGGCGACTACACCGACTTCTACGACTTCCTGTCCAAGGTGGACGCGGTGGTCTGCAACAAGAAGACCATCGAATCGCTGATCAAGGCGGGCGCGTTCGACTCGATGGAGCACCCCCGCAAGGGGCTGCTCGCGGTGCACGCCGACGCCATCGACGCGTACGCCGACGTCAAGCGCAAGGAGGCGGTCGGCCAGTACGACCTCTTCGGCGCCGGCTTCGGTGACGCCGACACCGGCAGCACGACGGTGATGCCGGTCATCGGCGACGGCGAGTGGGACAAGCGCGACAAGCTGGCCTTCGAGCGGGAGATGCTCGGCCTGTACGTCTCCGACCACCCCCTGTTCGGCCTCGAGCACATCCTGGGCGCGGCGGCCGACACCACCATCGCGTCCCTGGCCGAGGACGGGGCGGTGCCGGACGGGGCTGTCGTCACGCTCGCCGGCATCCTCTCCGGGGTGCAGCGGCGGGTCACCAAGCAGGGGCGGGCCTGGGCCTCGGCCACGCTGGAGGACCTGGCCGGTGGGGTGGAGACGCTGTTCTTCCCCAACACCTACGAGGTGATCGGGCAGTACATCGCCGAGGACGCCATCGTGGTGGTCAAGGGTCGGGTGGACCGCCGCGACGACACCCCACGGATCATGGCGATGGACATGTCCATGCCGGACGTCAGCACCAGCGCCACCAACAAGCCGGTCACCCTCACCATCCCGGTGCACCGCTGCACGCCGCCGCTTGTGGAACGGCTCAAGGAGACCCTGGTGCTGCACCCCGGTGACACCGAGGTGCACGTCAAGCTGCTCAACGGTGGGCGCACCACCACCCTGCGGCTGGGCCCGTTCCGGGTGGCGGCGACCACCGCGCTGATGGGTGACCTGAAGAGCGTCCTCGGCCCGGCCAACGTGAGCTGACCTGGTTGGCCGTGGGGAATCACCAACATCAGGGGAAATGTCCGTTATCGTCAAAAGGTGTCGTGTCGTCACCTGCGGGCCGTGGTCCCCGCCCTGGCACTGGTGGTCGGCCTCGCGTCCTGCACCGACCGGGGGTCCACCAACGAAGCCGATGCCGGGTCGACCGCGGCTGGGCCGACCTCAGCCGGGGCGAGCGCGGCCGGGCCGGCACCGACCGCCTTCGGCCCGCTGGCACCGGGAATGCCGACCTATCCGGCGGCCGGCAACGTCTACGCTGCCGCCGGCCCCGACCAGCTGACCGATGCGGTACGCGGCGACCGCCCGATGGTGTACGTGCCAAACACCAAGAGCAACGATGTCTGGTTGATCGACCCCGGGACGTACCAGGTGGTGGGGAAGTTCCCCGGCGGCCCGGAGCCCCAGCACGTCGTTCCCTCCTACGACCTGCGGACGCTCTACGTGGCGTCCAGTCAGATCCCCCGGGGTGGCCTGATCCCGATCGACGCCCGGACCGGTGAGCCGGGCGAGTTCCGCAACCTCGAGGACGTCTACAACCTCTACTTCACCCCCGACGGCAAGCAGGCGATCGTGGTCGCCGAGGCGTACCAGCGACTGGACTTCTACGACCTGGCCAGCTGGCAGCGGGTGCGGTCGGTGCGGTTTCCCGAGTGCGGCGGCATCAACCACATGGACTACTCCGCCGACGGCCGGACGATGCTGTTCAGTTGCGAGTTCGCCAACCGGATGTTGGTGCTGGACACTGCCTCCCTGCGCAAGGTGCGCGAGTTTCGCCTCGACCGGACGCCCGACGGGATGCCGCAGGACACCCGGCTGACTCCGGACGGCCAGCACTTCCTCGTCGCCGACATGCGCGCCAACGGGGTGTATGTCTTCGATGGCCTGGCCACCCGGCAGACCGCGTTCATCCCCACCGGCAGGGGCGCGCACGGCATCTACTTCAGCCGGGACGCCCGGCAGGCGTACGTCACCAACCGCGAGGAGGGCACGGTGACCGTGCTCGACCTGGCGAACCTGAAGCGCACCGCGACCTGGCGGATCCCGAACGGCAGCCCCGACATGGGCGGCCTGTCCGCCGACGGCAAGGTGCTGTGGCTCTCCGGGCGCTTCACCGACGAGGTGTACGCGCTGAACACCGCGACCGGCAAACTGCTGGCCCGGATCCCGGTCGGCAAGGGCCCGCACGGCCTCACCGTCTGG
Source organism: Micromonospora sp. NPDC005252 (assembly GCF_042872475.1). Classification (NCBI taxonomy): domain Bacteria; kingdom Bacillati; phylum Actinomycetota; class Actinomycetes; order Micromonosporales; family Micromonosporaceae; genus Micromonospora; species Micromonospora sp. NPDC005252. The sequence goes on from NZ_JBIAKN010000004.1 coordinate 490,119, forward strand.
CCGCAGCCCGGTCGCTACTCCCTGGGCCACACCAGCAACATCCGCTAGCGGCCCGGTACCGGGCCGGCCGACGTTTGTCCGGCCGGGCCGCGACGTCGGGTCAGCCCTGGTCGGGTGCCGCGATCTCCCGCAACTGGCCGTCGGCCAGCCGCAGCCAGCGCTGCACGCCGATCTCGGCGAGGAACCGTTCGTCGTGGCTCACCACCACAAACGCACCCTGGTACGCGGTCAGCGCGCTCTCCAGTTGGGCGACGCTGACCAGGTCCAGATTGTTCGTCGGCTCGTCGAGCAGCAGCAGTTGCGGCGCCGGTTCGGCGCAGAGCACACACGCGAGGGTGGCGCGCAGCCGCTCACCGCCGGAGAGCACCCCGACCGGCAGGTTCACCCGGGCGCCCCGGAACAGGAACCGGGCCAGCAGGTTCATCCGCTTGGCGTCCGGCAGGCTCGGCGCGTACGCGGCGAAGTTCTCCGCGACCGTGCGGTCGAGGTCCAGCAGGTCCAACCGCTGCGACAGGTACGCGATCCGCCCGTCGGCCCGTTTGATCTCGCCGCCGGCCGGTTCGAGATCGCCGTTGACGAGGCGCAGCAGGGTCGACTTGCCGACGCCGTTCGCCCCGGTGAGCGCGATCCGCTCCGGCCCCCGGATCACCAGGTCGGCGCCGTCGCCGCCGAACAGCTCCCGATCGTCGAAGCGGGCCCGCAGCCCCGTACCGGAGAAGACCGTCCGTCCGGACGGGACGGTGGTGTCCGGCAGGTCGACGGTGATCTTGTCCTCGTCGCGGACCGCCCGGCCGGCCTCGTCGAGCCGGGCCTTGGCCGAGCCGAGCCGGGCGGAGTGGGTCTCCTGCGACCTGCCCGCCGACTCCTGCGCGCTGCGCTTGAGCCCACCAGCGACGATCCGGGCCAGACCGGCGTTCTTCAGGTTCTTGGAGGCGTTGCTGGCCCGCCGGTCGGCCCGCTCACGGGCCTGCTGCATCTCCCGCTTCTCCCGCTTGACCTCCTGCTCGGCGTTGCGCAGGTTGCTCTCGGCCACCTCCCGCGCCGCCTGCACCGCCTCGGTGTACGCGGTGAAGGTGCCCCCGTACCAGTTGATCTCGCCTCGTTCCAGCTCGGCGATGCGGTCCATCCGGTCCAGCAGCTCCCGGTCGTGGCTGACCAGCAGCAGGCACCCGGACCAGTCGGACAGCACGTCGTAGAGCTTGTGCCGAGCCTCCAGGTCCAGGTTGTTGGTCGGCTCGTCGAGCAGCAGCACGTCGGGCCGTCGCAGCAGTTGCGCCGCCAGGCCGAGGGAGACCACCTGACCGCCGCTGAGGGTGTGCAGCCGGCGGTCGAGCGCCAGGTCACCCAGGCCGAGGCGGTCCAGCTCGGCGCGGGTGCGCTCCTCGATGTCCCAGTCGTCGCCGATGGTGACGAAGTGCGCCTCGCTGGCGTCGCCGGCCTCGATGGCGTGCAGCGCCGCGATCCGCTCGGCGACGCCGAGCACCTGGGCCACGGTCAGGTCGCCGACCAGCGGCAGCGTCTGCGGAAGGTAACCGACCACGCCGTCGACGGTGACGCTGCCGCCGCCGGGCGTCAGCTCCCCGGCGATCAGCCGCAGCAGGGTGCTCTTGCCGGCGCCGTTGGGCGCGACCAGGCCGGTACGACCGCCCGGAACGGTGAAGGACAGCTCCGAGAAGACCGGGGTGTCGTCCGGCCAGGAGAAGGACAGGTTCGAGCAGACGATGTACGCATCAGACATGCGAGTGACCTCGAAGGGTGGGGTGGGCGCGCGCCTAAGCCGCCCGACGACAACGGGAACCGGTGGAACGACGGCATGGCCTCGGCGGCTGCGCCTACGCGCGCCGAACCGATGGCCGAACATGTCCGGTCTCACCCGGAGATGTCGTCGTCACCCGCCATGTCTGGTCTCCCTGGTCGTACCGCTAACCCAACCCGGCAAGTCTAACAACGGATCTTGACCCCGCCACCGCATTAGAGCGCAGCGGTTCTGTATAGCTCAGGCTATAGTTGGTCCATGTCTCATGAGCCGCCACGTCGCTGGGCGATCAAGACGACAACGGATGTCCGTAACTGGTTGCGATCCCTGCGAGATGCCGACCCTGCGACGTACCGGTCCGTCAACGTAGCGATCGACATGCTCGCGGATACCGGTCCGGCCCTGGGGCGGCCACTGGTCGACACCCTCAAGGGCTCGACCATCAGCAACCTGAAAGAGCTTCGACCGAGATCCGGAAGGGACGTTGCCGTTCGGGTGCTGTTCGTCTTCGATCCCTGGTCCCAGGCCGTCCTGCTGGTGGCCGGCAACAAGGCGGGAGATTGGAATCGATGGTACGACAAGGCGATTCCGGTGGCCGAGATTGCGTACGAGGGCTGGCTTGCCTTCGAGAAGAAGCGGAGGGAGGGCTGATGAGCGACTTCCATGATTGGAACGACATCCGGGCCGAGCTGCACGACGGGGACGATGAAGCGCTCGACGCCGAACGTGCCCGTACCGAGGCGTGGATCAGCGCGTTCCACCTTGCCGAGGAGCGGAAGCGGTTGGGCTTGACCCAGCGGCAGGTGGCCGAGCTGATGGGTGTCACGCCCGGCCGAATCAGCCAGATCGAGAACGGTGATCTGGAGGCTAATGAGGTCGCGACACTGAGTCGGTATGCGCGAGCGCTCGGCGCCCGAATGCGGATCATCTTCGACTACGGCGACGACTTGCGCCAGATCGCCTGATCTGACGATCAGCACATGTGCAGGCCACAGCAGCCGTTGATCACTCAAGCATCCACCCGGCGCCGCTTGACGTCGCGTTGCGTCAGCGGGGGCGGTACTCGACCTCGGGGCGGCCGGGGGTGCCGTAGCGGGGGGTGCGCACCGCGCGGTCGATGGTGACCAGGTACTCCAGGTAGCGGCGGGCGGTCACCCGGGAGATGCCGGTCGCCGCGCTCACCTCGGTCGCGGACAACCCCGCACCCGGGCCGGATCCGTCAGCCAGCGCCGCACGTACCCGATTGAGGGTCTGCGCGTCGAGGCCCTTGGGCAGGCTGTGCCCGGCGGTGCCGCGCAGGGTGGCGAACATCCGGTCCACGTCGTGCTGGGCGGTCACCTCACCGTCGGCGAGCGCCTGGGCGCGGTAGTCGGCGTAGCGCTCCAGCTTGTCGCGGAACGCCGCGAACGTGAACGGTTTGAGCAGGTAGTGGGTCACCCCGAGGGACACCGCGGTGCGCACCACCGCCAGGTCCCGCGCGGAGGTCACCGCGAGCACGTCGACGCTGCTGCCGGCCGCGCGCAGCGCCCGGCAGACGTCCAGGCCGTGCAGGTCGGGCAGCCGAAAATCCAGGAGTACGAGGTCCACGTCGCGGCCGCCGCCCGCGCGCAGAGCCGCCATCGCCGCCCGCGCGGTGTGCGCCACCCCGACCACCACGAAACCCCGAACCCGTTCGGTGTACGCGGCGTGCGCCTCGGCCAGCAGCGGCTCGTCCTCGACGACCAGCACCCGGATGTCGGTCATCGCGGGGCACCGCCGACCGGTAGTCGGACCGTGAACAGGCTGCCGCCGTCGTCCGAGCGGGCCACCTCGTGACGGCCACCGTGGCGGCGGACCACCTGCCCGATCAGCGCCAGACCGAGACCCCGGCCGCTGCTCTTGGTGGACCAGCCGCGCCGGAACGCGTCCGCCACCCGGTCCTCGGCCAGCCCGGGCCCGCTGTCGGCGACCCGGACCACCAGTTCGTCGTCGACGGCGCCGACGAAGACCCGCACCGTACGCGGCGGGGGCGTGCCGGCGACCGCCTCCAGGGCGTTGTCGATCAGGTTGCCGACGACGGTGAGCAGGTCGTTGGTCGGCAACGGGCTGTCGTCGAGGCGGCAGTCCGGCTCGATGACGAGGTCCACGCCGCGCTCGCCGGCCTGGGCGGACTTGCCGAGCAGCAGCGCGGCCAGGGCCGGCTCGGTGACCGCGTCGACCACCCGGTCGGTCAGCTGCTGCGCGTGGGCCAGGTCCCGGGTGCCGAGCCGGACCGCCTCGTCGGCGCGGCCCAGCTCCACCAGCGTGAGGACGGTGTGCAGGCGGTTGGCCGACTCGTGGGTCTGCGCCTGCAACGCCTCGGTCAGCGCGCGGACCGAGTCCAGCTCGCTGGCGAGGGTACGCAGCTCGGTCTGGTCGCGCAGGGTCAGCACGGTGCCGAGCGGTGCCCCCTCGAAGCGGGCGGTCCGCTGGTTGGCCACCAGCACCCGGTCACCGGCCAGCATGGGCTCGTCGAGGGCGTCGCGCCCGGAGCCGAGCAGCTCGGCCACGGCGGGCGGCAGGTCGATCCCGGCGACCGGCTGGTCGGTGACCGGCTCGTCGGCGTCGAGATCGAGCAACCGCCGGCCCTCGTCGTTGATCAGCGCCACCCGCCGATCGGTGGTCAGCACCACGAGACCCTCGCGCACCGAGTGCAGGACAGCGTCGTAGTACTCGTACATCCGGGTCATCTGCGCCGGTCCCAGGCCGTGGGTCTGGCGACGCAGCCGGCGGCTGAGCAGCCACGATCCGGTCGCGGCGAGCGCGAGCGCCGGCGCCGCGACGCCGAGCAGCACGGGGAGCTGGCGCAGCAGCTTGCGGTTGATGGCCCGGGTGGTGATGCCCACCGAGACCAGGCCGACGATGCGCCGCTGCTCGTCGTACACCGGCACCACCGCGCGCACCGACTCGCCGAGCGTCCCGACGTTGGTGGTGGTGAACGGGTGCCCCGCCAGGGCGGGCCCGATGTCGCCGACGAACGGCTCGCCGATGCGGTCCCGGGTCGGGTGCGAGAAACGGGTGCGGTCGGGGGCCATCACGACCACGAAGTCGGTGCCCGTGGCCAGCCGGGTCGATTCGGCGTACGGCGCAAGGATGCTGGCCGGGTCGGCGGTCGTGAGGGCCGCGCGGACGTCGGGGGAGCGGGCCACGGTCTGCGCCACCGCGAGCACCTCCTCCTGCGCGGCCTGGCGGGAGTCGACGCGGGCCAGCCAGACGGCGCCCGCCGCGCCGGCCAGCACGAGCAGCGTCACCACCACCGCCTGGAGGGCGAACAGCTGCCCCGCGATGCTCCACTGCCGTCGGGCCACCTCCACCACCTCCTCGGCACGCCGCCGCTGACGCATCCGCGGTGAACAGAATGACCGCAAGGATGTCAACGGGTGAGACGCGCTTCACATTGTCGACATGGACACCACCGCATCCACCACCACGGCGGAGCCGTCGGCCCGCCGGGACCGTACCCGTTACCTGTACCTGGCCGTCATCGTGGCCGTGCTCGCCGGCATCGTGGTCGGCCTGGTCGCCCCCGATTTCGGCAAGGAACTCAAGCCGATCGGCACGGGCTTCGTCAACCTGATCAAGATGATGATCAGCCCGGTCATCTTCTGCACGATCGTGCTGGGCGTCGGTTCCGTCCGGCAGGCCGCGAAGGTCGGCAAGGTCGGCGGCCTGGCGCTCGGCTACTTCCTGACCATGTCGACCGTCGCGCTCGCCATCGGCCTGGTCGTCGGCAACCTCATCCACCCCGGCTCCGGCCTGGACCTCGGCCAGGACCTCGCGGGCGCCGGCAAGGCCGCCGCCGGAGACGAGGCCGGCGGTACGGCGGAATTCCTGCTCGGGATCATCCCGACCACGCTCTTCTCCGCGCTCACCGAGGGGGAGGTACTCCAGACGCTGCTGGTGGCGCTGCTCGTCGGCTTCGCGGTGCAGGCGATGGGCCGGCGCGGTGAGCCCGTGCTCGGCGCGATCGCCGTCCTCCAGCGGGTCGTCTTCAAGGTCCTCGCCATGATCATGTGGCTGGCGCCGATCGGCGCGTTCGGCGCGATGGCGGCCGTCGTCGGCGCGACCGGCGTGGACGCCCTCAAGAGCCTCGCCCAGATCATGCTCGGCTTCTACGCCACCTGTCTGATCTTCGTGCTGGTCGTCCTGGGCGCGTTGCTGTGGTTCGTGGCCCGGATCTCGATCTTCTCGCTGCTGCGCTACCTCGGCCGGGAGTTCCTGCTGATCCTGTCGACCTCGTCGTCGGAGTCGGCGCTGCCCCGGCTCATCGCCAAGATGGAGCACTTCGGCGTGAGCAAGCCGGTCGTGGGCATCACGGTGCCGACCGGGTACTCGTTCAACCTCGACGGCACGGCGATCTACCTGACGATGGCGTCGCTGTTCATCGCCGACGCGCTCGGCAAGCCCCTGGCCATCGGCGAGCAGATCTCGCTGCTGCTGTTCATGATCATCGCGTCGAAGGGCGCCGCCGGAGTCACCGGCGCCGGGCTGGCCACGCTTGCCGGTGGCCTCCAGTCGCACCGGCCGGACCTGGTGGACGGCGTCGGGCTGATCGTCGGCATCGACCGGTTCATGTCGGAGGCGCGGGCGCTGACGAACTTCGCCGGCAACGCGGTGGCGACCGTCCTGGTGGGAACCTGGACCGGCGAGTTCGACCGGGATCGGGCGGCCGGCGTCCTGCGCGGCGACGACCCGTTCGACGAGGCCACCATGCTCGACGACCACGCAGACGAGTCGGCGGCACGCCCCGACGAATCGACCGCGCCAGCTGGCGTCCCGGCCTGACCGTCCCGGGGGGTGATCGACTCCAGGTCGGCGATATCGGGGTATCCAAGCTTGTAGGACACCCCGATATCGCTGATCTCGTGTCGATCTTCACCGAGAGGTTGACCTCCGGCTGACGACAGAGACCAAACGCTCCCGTGCGACACGACCTCGGGCCCCGCCACCGCTGGCAATCTTGGACACTTTCCGTTAGCTGCTAACGGAAACTGTCCAAGATCTACCCTGTCAACCGCCTCCCGCGCACCGGACGGCGTCGCCCTGGGTCAGCTCGTCGACCTCAGGGCCGCCGCACGGAACTTGGCTGGTGGCAGGTATCCGTGGGCGTCCACGTAGTGGAGCAGGAGCTGAGGAGCGGCGTACGCGACGTTGTCGCCCCGCACCTCGAATTCGGCGCTCTCGCGGGCGATCATGCCCTCCCGAATGGCTTCTCTGGCGTCGTCGCCCAGGTCCCGGATGCAGATCTCGCAGTAGTGGTGTCCCCGTGTCTGGCGGACTCGCACCTTGGCCAGTTCCGTCAGAGCTGGCATCAACCCGCCCGGGGGAGCGCCGGTCGGGAACGGATGCGACGCGTCCAGCCAGCCGACGTTGAGCAGCGGCTCGTCGGATGGCCCACGCCCGTCCTCGTCATGCCGCTTGAGGTACGTGTACGGCGTCAGGTCCACGAAGTAGGTCACGGGTTCTGTGTACCCACCCTCCGCGCACTTGACAGGGGGTGTGTGAGCGTTAACATCGATAAGCGCCATGCATCGGCTCGGCCACCGTCACCGACCTGTGGTCCGGCGCCGGTCTCGGCACCGTCACCGGCACGCTCACCCGATCCATCCCCGCCCACGGGAGCGGCCTGTACCGGGTGGCGCCGCTGACCACCGCCCCCACGCCGACCACCTACACGGTGGCTGCGCGGCACAGCGGCAAGCTCCTCGACGTCTTCAACGCGTCCACCGCCGATGGCGCCAACGTCGTGCAGTGGGGCGCGAACGGGCAGGCCAACCAGCGGTGGCGGTTCCAGGACGCCGGTGGCGGCTACTCGACGGTGACAAGTGTCAGCAGCGGCAAGTGTCTCGACGTGTACGGCGGCGCGGGCGCCACCGCCGACGGCGTCCGCGTGATCCAGTGGACCTGCAACGGCGGCACCAATCAGCAGTGGCGCGTCGAGGACCTCGGAACCGGCTACGTCAGGCTCGTGGCCCGCCACAGCGGGAAGTGTCTCGACGTGCTGAACGCCGCCACGGCGGACGGTGCTCAGGCCGTGCAGTGGACGTGCGGCACCGGCGCCAGCCAACAATGGCGACGCACCACCGCGTAGCGCGCCGTCGGCCCTCGCGGCGGTAATGCGCCGCAGCGGGCGCGGATCCTCGTCACGTCGCTGCCGACGGTCTGGGCGCTGATCGCGGCCGGCACACTGCTGGCACGGCGCTACGCCAGCGGGCCAACTGAAGGCTGACGGCGGGCGCTGCGGTGGTTACGGTCGTGGATGCCGAGGTTTCCCGACCGTTCGAGGAGTGATCGCATGGCCCCCTCTCCGTCCCGGCTCTTCGCGGAGATAGCGACGGCCGAACGACCGGCCGAGACCAGAGTGGTCATGCGGCGAGCGGTGGTGCTCGGCGGCAGCATGGCCGGGTTGCTGGCGGCCCGGGTTTTGAGCGATCACGCCGAGGAAGTGCTGATCATCGAACGGGATCCGTCCAATGTCGACGCCGGGCCTCGGCCGGGGGTGCCCCAGGGCAGCCAGGTGCACGCGCTGCTGCCCGCCGGCCAGGTCCAGTTGGAACGCTGGTTTCCCGGCATCGCCGACGAGGCGCTGGCGCTCGGCGCCCCTCCGCCGCCGCGCGACCAGGGCACCGCGAAGGTCTTCATCAACGGCGTACTGGGTCTGCCGCCGGCAGCGACCGGCACCGGGCCGGCGTTGATCACCACGCGTCCGTTCCTGGAGGCGCTGGTCCGTCGGCGGACCCTCGCCGTCGACAACATCCAGATGGTGTACGGCCGGGCCGAGGGCCTCCTCTTCGACGAGCGGCGCGTCACCGGCGCCCGGTACGTGCCCGAGGGCGGCAGCGAGCCGGTCGTCGAAACGGCGGACCTGGTGGTGGACGCGATGGGCCGGTCCAGCCGGTTGAGTGACTGGCTGGCCGAGGAGGGGTGGCCGCGCCCGCCGATGCACCGTATGCCGATCAAGCTGAACTACGCGACGGCGCTCTACAAGCGCGACGAGAAGGTCAGCGACGCTTGGGTGGCGGTCTTCCACACCATGGCGGGCAAGGGGCGTACCGCCCGGATCGGCGGGATCAACTCGGTCGAAGGGGACCGTTGGATCATGCTGGTCGCCGGCTACGACGGGGACCGGCCCAGCCGCGATGTCGCCGACTTCACCACCCGCTGCCGGGAGCACTACCCGCAGATGTTCGGTGACATCGCCGAACACGGGGAGATGCTCGGCCCGGTGGTCACGTACCACCAGGCGGACAGCCGACGCCGCGACTTCCATGAGCTCGACCGCCTGCCCGCCGGGTTGGTCGCCGCCGGTGACGCGGTCGCGTCCTTCAACCCGGTGTACGGCCAGGGCATGACCTCCGCGACGCTGCACGCCTCCTGCCTGTCAAACTATCTGCGGTCCGGGCCGAAGCCGCACGACGAGCCCGCGCGGGCGTACTTCGACCAGGTCCGCGTGGTGGTCGACGCCGCCTGGCAGGTCTCCACCACCGCCGACATCGAGCTGCCGCACGTCGACGGGCCGTACCCGCCCGGTTACCGGGTCACCAAGTGGTTCGGCGATCTGCTCTTCCGGGCGTCGCTCACCGACCCGGTGCTCAACGCCCGGTTGGGGCGGGTGACCACAATGCTCGACCACCCGGCCGCCCTGAGCCGCCCCGGCACCCTGTTCCGGGCGCTCCGCTTCGGCCTGCGCGGCCGCTCTCGGCGGTGATTCGTCGCCAAACCCGCAGCCCGTGGCGGGGTGCGGTGGAGAATGGTGGGTCGGGAAGGGGTGCCGCGACGAACCGGGGGAGCAGGCGTGCTCGCAACCAGCCTCCTTGGCCGGCTGCGCCGCCGTGACCCGGGGGACGCCGTCCTGCGGCGCGCGGTGCGCCTGACGCTCGTCGCGTCCGTCATCTTCTACGCCTGCCGGTACGGGGCGGGCAGCCCGGTGCTCGCCACGTACGGGCTGTTCGGCGCGATCGCCGCCGGGTCGTTCGCCCAGTTGCCCGGTCCGGCGCCGCAGCGGGCGCGGATCCTCGTCACGTCGCTGCCGGCGGTCTGGGCGCTGATCGCGGCCGGCACGCTGCTGGCGTGGAGCACGTGGGCGGCGGCCGGCGGGATGCTTGTCGTCGGGTTCGTCGTGGCGTTCGCGGGGGTCGGGAATCCACGCCTGGTGGGTCTGGCCAGCGCGTTCCAGCTCTTCTACATTCTGGCGTCCTTTCCGCCGTACCAACCGGACACCCTGCCGCAGCGACTGGGCGGGGTCACGCTCGCGGTCGTGCTGTTCGCCGCGGCCGAGGTGCTGCTCTGGCCCGATCCGGTGCCGGTCACCTTCCGGCAGCTGCTCACCCGGGCGGCGGACGGCGTCGGGGCGTTCCTCGACGACGCCGCCGACGCGCTGACCGACCCGCACGCCGGTCACGGTGGTCGGGACAGCCGGCGCGCGCGGGCGTACGACCTGGTGGCCCCGCTCGGTCTGGGCCGCAACCCGCCGGAGCGGGCGCCGACCGCGGCGGGCGCCCAGGACCGGGCTCTGCGGATCTCGGCGGCGGCGCTGCGGGAGGTGCTCGCCGAGGCGGACCGGCTCGCGGGGGACGCCCCGCCGGAGCCGATCGGAGAGCTGGCGGCGGCGCGGCTGGTGCGCACCTGCGCTGAGACGACCCGGGCCGCCGGCCGGAGCCTGTCACCGGGTGCGCCGCCGGTCGACCTCGCTGGCCTGGACGTCGCGATCCGCGCGGCCGAGGCCGCCTACCCGGTGGGGCGAGGTGGCGGCGCCGACGCGCCGGACGTACCCCGGATGTGCCGGGACGCGACCGCGCTGGCCCTCGCCGACCAGGTGCGGGTCTTCGCCGTCGGTGCCCGGGTCGCCGCCGGGGCGCGGCCCGCCGGAGGCGAGGCATACCCCAGACTTTTCGGGTACGCGCGACACAGCCCGTGGACGCTGTACTGGTGGCAGTTCCGCTCCCACCTTGCTCCCAGCTCCGCACACCTGCACAGCGCGCTTCGGCTGGCCGTGGCGCTGTCGGTCGCCCGGGTGGCTGCCGGGGTGTTGCAGCTCAACCACGGCTTCTGGGTGCTCCTGGCGACACTCACGGTCCTGCGGACCTCGGCCGCCGACACGCGCACCGCGCTGCGACCCGCAGTGCTCGGCACGATCGCGGGCGTCGTCGTCAGTGGCCTGCTGGTGCTCCTCGTCGAGGACCCTGTCGTGTACGCCGTCGTTCTGCCGGTCACGCTGCTGCTGGCGTTCGGTGTCGGTCGGCTGCTGGGCCCGGTGTGGCAACAGGCGCTGTTCACCCTGCTGCTGACGGTCGTGTTCAGTCAGCTCAGCCCCGAGGGTTGGCGGCTCGCCGAGGCCCGGCTGGTCGACGTCGGGCTCGGCGCGGTGATCGGTGTGCTCGCCGGCGTCGCCATGTGGCCGCGCGGTGCGAGCCGCGACCTGCGCCACAACGCCGCGCGTTACCTGACGGCCAGCGGGGACGCGGTCGAGCGGACCGTCGAGGCGGTGCTCGGCGACGCCCCGCCGCCCGAGGACGACCTCGATCGGGTCCGCCAGCGGATGGTCCTGGTCGACTCGTCCTACTGCCAGTACCACTCCGAGCGCCACGACCCGCAGCGCGCACGCGTGAACTGGGACGCCGTCCTGGGTGCCGGACAGCACGTGGTGCCCGGCGCCGAGTCGCTGCTGCGGCGCAACCCGCCCGGCTGCCTCGCCGGCTGGCCGGCGGCGGCGGCCCTGCTGCGGGACGCGGCCGGGCAACTGCGCTCGGCGTACGACGAGCTGGCCGGAGAGGTGGCACAGGGCCGGGCCGCGGGCCCGGTGCCGGCCCCGACCGACTGTGTCGACGAGGTGGACCGGGTCCGTCCGCTGCTCGGCGACGTCGACTCCTCGGCGGTACGGCACCTGGTGGAGGTCGATCGATGGCTCGCCGGCCTCGCCGACAGCCTCACCCGGATCCACCCGCCGGACGCGAACCGGCGTCGATGACGTCGCCGCCCGCGCCTGGCTGGTCGCCTCTGAGGCAGGTTGGTCGTGAGCGACATACCTCAGAGTCATATCTATACCTGAGAGTCATTACGCCCTTCCCGGTGCCCGGCTCCGGGTGGCGAGCGGCGGGCGCCGGGTGCGGGGTGCCGGGCGCAGCCCGCAAGCCCGCGAACCGCCGGCAGTCCGCCGCCGGGAGCCCGCAGGCCGCAGGACTCCGATTGGCCGTGCCCCTGCGCGACGAGCCCGCCTAGCGTCGGTGGCATGGAGATCGCGCAGGCACAGCAGTTGTGGAAGCCGGAGCCCGGCTGGTTGAACACGGCCTCCTACGGGTTGCCGCCCGAGCCGGCCTGGACGGCGTTGCAGGAGGCCCTGGCCGCCTGGCGGGTCGGCAGCACGTCATGGGAGGGCTGGGGCGACTCGGTGCAGCGTTCCCGGAACGCGTTCGCCGGTCTGATCGGCGTGCCGGCCAGTGACGTGGCGGTCGGCGCGACCGTCTCCCAGATGCTGGCGCCGGTGGCGGCGGGGCTGCCGGCGGGGGCCACCGTGGTCGTTCCGGAGATCGAGTTCACCTCGAACCTGTTCCCCTGGCTGGTTCAGGAGGAGCGCGGCGTCACGGTCCGCACGGTGCCGGCGGACCGGCTGGTCGACGCGATCGACGCCGACACCGACCTCGTCGCGTTCAGCCTGGTGCAGTCGGCCGACGGCTCGGTCGCCGCGTACGACGAGATCGTGGCCGCGGCCCGCGCACACGACGCGCTGGTGGTGGTGGACGCGACCCAGGCGTGCGGGTGGCTGCCGTTCGATGGCAGCCGGGCCGACGTGGTGGCCGTGGGCGGCTACAAGTGGCTGATGAACCCGCGCGGCACCGCGTACACCTATCTGGCCCCGGCGCTGCGCGAGCGCCTGCGCCCGGACGCCGCCGGCTGGTACGCGGGCCACGACCCGCACGCCTCCTACTACGGCCCGCCGCTGCGGCTGGCCGACGACGCCCGCCGGTTCGACATCTCGCCGGCCTGGTTCAGCTGGGTCGGCGCGGCCCCCGCCATGGAGCTGGTCGCCGAGATCGGCGTGCCGGCGATCCAGGAGCACGACGTGGCACTGGCCAACCGGTTCCTGACCGGCCTGGGCCGGCCGCCGGGGGACAGCGCCATCGTCACCGTCGAGGTGCCCGGCGCGGAGCAGCGTCTCGCCGCGGCCGGCATCCGGGCGGCGGTGCGCGCCGGGCGGGTCCGCGCCTCGTTCCACCTCTACTCCACCGAGGCCGATGTGGACGCCGCCCTGGAGGCGCTGGCGGGGTGACGCGGTTCAGGCCAGGTGGCCACCGATCTTCGTGTACCCGCGCAGCAGGTCTCGCGAGATGATCAGCCGCTGCATTTCGTCGGTGCCCTCGAAGATGCGGTAGAGCCGCACCTGCCGGTACCAGCGCTCGATGGGCAGCTCCCGGGTGTAGCCCATGCCACCGTGGATCTGGAGCACCCTGTCGACCACCCGGTTGACCATGCCGGCGCCGTAGAGCTTGCCCATCGACGACGCGTGCCGCGGGTCGAGGCCCTGGTCGACCGTCCACGCGGAACGCAGCACCAGCCAGCGGGCCGCCTCCAACTCGGTCTCCGAGTCGGCGATCATCCACTGGATGGCCTGGTTGGTGCCGATCTTCGCGCCGAACGTCTCGCGGGTGTTGGCGTAGTCGATCGCCATCTGCAGGACCCGCTCGGCGATGCCGATGGCGTGCGACGGGATGGTGTAGCGGCCCTTGCCGATCCACTCCATGCCGAGGGTGAAGCCCTGCCCGATCTCGCCGAGGATGTTGCGGTGCGGCACGCGTACACCGTCGAAGATCAGCGACGCGGGCCCGCCCTCGCCCATGGTCTGGATGAACTCCGAGCGCCAGCCCATCGCCCGGTCGACCAGGAACGCGGTCGCGCCGCCGTTGCGGGCGCCCTTCTCCCGGTCGGTCACCGCGACGACGATGGCGAAGTCGGCGTCGTGGCCGCCGGTGATGAAGGTCTTCTCGCCGTCGAGGATCCAGTCGTCGCCGTCGCGGCGGGCGGAGAGCCGGATGTTCGCCGCGTCCGAGCCGGCGCCCGGTTCGGTGATCGCGAAGCAGGACCGCCGCTCGCCCTCGATCGTCGGAATGAGGAATTCCTGCTTCTGCTCCTCGGTGGCGTGGAACAGGATGTTGTCCGCCTCGCCACCGAAGCGGAACGGCACGAACGTGTGGCCCAGCTCCGTCCAGATCAACGACTGGAGGACGGCCGGCAGGTTCATCCCGCCGTACTCCTCGGGGGTCGCCAGGCCCCAGAAGCCGAACTTGCGCGCCTTGAGTTGCAGCTCGCGCACCTCGGAGTGATCCAGGCCCGGTTGGTGCGCCCGCTCGCGGCGCAGCACCTCCGCCTCCAGGGGCATCACCTCGCGGCGGATGAACGACCGGACGGTGTCCCGTACCGCCCGCTCCTCGTCGGTGAGCGAAAAGTCCACGGTGGTCCTCCTGGCGTCGGCGCGGCCGGTCACCCCTAAACTAGCGGTGTAAGTTTTGATGCGTCCAGACCCTACGTCGCCGACTCGCGAGGAGCGCAGTGCCCCGACCCCGCCAGCCCCGGCTCACCCGGCAGCTGATCGTCGACACCGCCACGGCGCTCATCGACGCCGAGGGTCTGCCCGCGCTCTCCACCCGTCGACTCGCCGCCGCGCTGGGCGTGCAGGGCCCGTCGCTCTACAACCACTTCGCCACCAAGGACGAGATCCTCGACGCGGTCGCCGACACGGTGACCGGCGCCGTCGACATCAGCGGCTTCACGGGCCGGGACTGGGCCGGCGCGCTGCGCGACTGGGCCTGGTCGTACCGGCGGGCGCTCACCGCGCACCCGAACATCGTGCCGTACCTGGCCCAGGGGCCCGGTCGCCGGCCGGCCGCCCTCGCCATGGCCGACGCGGTCTACGGCGGCCTGGTCCGCGCCGGGTGGCCACCGGCCCGCGCCACCCACATCGGCGCGGCGCTGCGCTACTTCGTGGCCGGCTCGGCGCTCGGCTCGTTCGCCCGCGGCTTCGTCGAGGATCCCGAGCTGTACGCCGCGCACTACCCGCACCTGCGCCAGGCGCACCGGCTCGCCGAGCACCAGCAGAGCGTGGACGAGGGCGCCTTCGCCCTCGGCCTGGACGCGCTGCTGCACGGCCTGGCCGCCGAGTACGTCCGCACCGTCGGGCCGGTGGAGTCCGGGCGGTCCAGCGGGTAGCGTCCAAACTCCCAGCGCTAGTTTCATCGCCCGCCGCGACCCGTCGCCTTCGCCCGCCGCTCAGCCCGCCCCCATCGCCCGTCGCCACCCCGGAAGGGACGCCATGGACCTCGCCGCCCCGCCGTCGCTGCTGCCCGATGCCCTGCGCCTCCGGCGCCACCCGCACATCGGCGGCGAGTGGACGTCTCCCGCCGGCACCGACGTGATCGACGTGGAGAACCCGAGCACCGGCGAGCTGATCGGTCAGGTGCCCGCCGGCACCGCGGCCGATGTGGACGCCGCCGTCGCCGCCGCCCGCGCCGCCTTTCCCGGCTGGGCGGCCACCGCGCCCGCCGAACGGTCCGCGTACCTCGACCGGCTGCACGCCGCGCTCGCGGCGCGCGCCGACGACCTCGCCCGCACCGTCGCCGTCGAGCTGGGCGCCCCGCTCAAGCTCGCCACCCGCGTGCAGGTCGCGCTGCCGCTGATCGTGCTGCGCGACCACGTGGCGCTCGCCGCCCGGCCGCCGGTCGAGGAGACCATCGGCAACTCCCTCGTCGTGCGCGAGCCGATCGGCGTGGTCGGCGCGATCACCCCGTGGAACTACCCCCTGCACCAGGTGATGGCGAAGGTCGCGCCCGCGCTCGCCGCCGGCTGCACGGTCGTGCTCAAGCCCAGCGAGCTGACCCCGCTGACCGCGTACCTGCTGTTCGACGCGGTCACCGAGGCCGGTCTGCCGCCGGGTGTGCTCAACCTGGTCCCCGGCACCGGCGCGGCGGTCGGCGAGGCGCTCGCCGGGCACCCCGACGTCGACCTGGTCTCGTTCACCGGCTCCACCGCCACCGGCACCCGGATCATGCGACTCGCCGCCGACCGGATCGCCCGGGTCGCGCTGGAGCTGGGTGGCAAGTCCGCCAACGTGATCCTCGAGGATGCCGACCTGGCCGCCGCGGTCAAGGTCGGCGTCGGCAACGCCCTGATGAACTCCGGCCAGACCTGCACGGCGTGGACCCGGATGCTGGTGCACCGCGACCGGTACGCCGAGGCGCTCGACCTGGTCGCGACGGCGGTGGCCGGCTACCGCGTCGGCGACCCGTTCGACCCGGCCACCCGCCTCGGCCCCCTGGTCTCCGCCGCCCAGGCGACGCGGGTGCGCGGCCACGTCGAGCGGGCTCTCGCCGACGGCGCCCGCCTCGTCGCCGGTGGCCCGGACGCCCCGGTCCCGGCGCGGGGGCACTTCGTCGCCCCGACCGTCTTCGCCGACGTGCACCCGGACAGCGCGCTCGCCCAGGAGGAGGTCTTCGGCCCGGTGCTCGCCGTTCTCCCGTTCGACGACACCGACGAGGCCGTCGCCATCGCCAACAACTCGCGCTACGGGCTGGCCGGCGCGGTCTGGTCCGCCGACACCGAGGCGGCGCTCGCGGTGGCGCGGCGGCTGCGGACCGGCGCGGTCGACATCAACGGCGCGGCGTTCAACCCACTCGCGCCCTTCGGCGGCTACAAGCAGTCCGGCCTGGGCCGGGAGCTGGGCGTGCACGGGCTCGCCGAGTTCTGCGAGCTGAAGGCGATCCAGCGATGAGCGCCGCCGAGCCGACGGGCGTACCGGGGGTGGCTGCGGAGCAGGCGGCCGTGCCGGCGGTCAGCGCTGAGCCGGCGGGCGGGTCGGTCACCGTCCGCGCGCTGGTCGCGCGCGGGCCCGGCGCCGAGCTGCGGGTCGAGCGGGTACGCCTGCCCGCGCCCGGCCCCGGCGAGGTGCGGGTGACGATCCGGGCGGCCGGGGTCTGCCACTCCGACCTGTCCATGGTCAACGGCACTCTGGCCGCGACGTTCCCGCTGGTGCTCGGGCACGAGGCGACCGGCGTGGTGGCCGAGGCAGGGGCGGGCACCCGGCTGCCGGTCGGCACGCCGGTGGTGCTCAACTGGGCGCCCGCCTGCCGGACCTGCTGGTGGTGCCGGCACGACGAGCCGTGGCTCTGCGCCGCCAACACCGCCCCGACCGTGGCGCGCGGCGAGACCGAGGACGGCATCGGGCTGCACCTCACGCTGGGTCTCGGCGCGCTCGCCGAGGCGGTGGTGGTGCCGGAGAGCGCCGTCGTACCGATCCCCGCCGGGCTGCCCGCCGAGCAGGCCGCGCTGCTCGGCTGCGCGGTGCTCACGGGCGTCGGCGCGGTCGGCAACACCGCCCGGGTCGCGCCCGGCGAGTCGGTCGCCGTCATCGGGCTCGGCGGGGTCGGGCTCGCCGTTCTCGCCGCAGCCCGCCGGGCCGGCGCCACGACGATCCTCGCCGTCGACGTGGCCGAGGCGAAGCGGGACCTGGCCCTCGCCGCCGGGGCCACCGACTTCCTGCTCTCCGACGACCGGCTCTCCAAGGAGGTGCGGGCACGCACCGAGGGCCGCGGCGTCGACCACGCCTTCGAGTGCGTCGGGCGGGCCGCCACGATTCGGGCGGCGTGGCGGCTCACCCGGCGCGGGGGAGCGGTCACCGTGGTCGGCATGGGCGCCAAGGACGACATGGTCAGCCTCGGCGCGCTCGACATCTTCCACTCCGCCCGTACGCTGCGCTCCTCGGTGTACGGCTCGTCCGACCCGGACCGGGAGGTGCCGGCGCTGGCCACCGAGCTCGCCGACGGCGCACTGGATCTGCGCGTGCTGGTCAGCGGCACGATCGGGCTGGACGAGGCGCCCACCGCGTTCGACCGGTTGGCGCGGGGCGAGGGCGCCCGCTGGGTGGTCACACTGGACTGAGCCGAGCAGGCTCGCATGCGGGCCTGCTCGGGCCGGTGACGTCGGCGGCGATCAGTTTCGATCAGAAGGGTGGTGTGTCCTCGCCCATTAACGCCAGCACGACGCCACCCCTCCCGCTCTTGAGGCTCTGGACCACGACCTTGCCGGTGCTGCCGTCGGGCAGTTCCAACGTGAAGGCCTTCCCGACCGCGTTCTTGGGGCCGTTGCCGGCGCTGTTGGCGGGCCGGAAGTCGCCTGCCCACGGTCGAATCCCACCCTTGCGGGCGGGCTCGGCGAAGAGGGCGGCGGTGCCAGGGGTCCTGGTGCCGTCCGAGGAGAGAAGCACTGAGGCGCTGCGATAGGTAGCCATATGCGCCAAGGCTATCCCGGACTGCGCTCGATCGCGCCCCGCAACTGCCCCTAAACCGAACGGCCAGGGGAGCGATCGTGATCTGCTACCCCTTTGCGACGATCGTGCGGTGGCTAAGGGCCGAGCCAGACGCCGGTCGCTGAATCCGCAGCCTTGGTCCCTGGCGGAGCCGGATGTGTGCGCGTGCCCTCGGGCTGGACCGAGCTTGTCCTATCCCGGTGCTCTCATCCCGTCATGCATGTCGTCGTCTGTGGCGCACTCGTGGAGACCGGCGCGGTCCTGCTGGTACACCGCAGCCCATAAGGTTTACTTCTATGGTCCGCACCACACCTCCGCGTCCCCTGGACATCACCGCGCTCTTCCCCGAACTGCGGGAACATTCCATCACCGCTACCCGCCTGCATCCCCGACCCGGCGCTCCGACCGTTAGGGACAGCTCGGTCGGCGGACCGCTGCTGTGGCCGGCCGACGAGGTATGGCCGGTCTGCGACGACGCCGGGGCGCACGAGCCATACAACCTGGCCACCCCGGCCGCCCTGCGCTGCAGGCGGGAGATCCTCGCGACCGCAGAAGCCCGGGAGCCGCTGCCGGGCGGGGACTTCTTGACTGCGCAGGAGCGGGCCGAGCTCGATGCGGCCGACGCATTGGACCTGGACGACCTGATCGAGGACCCCATCCCGTTGGTCCCGGTCGCGCAGCTGTACCGACATGATGTCCCGGACTACGCCGGTCCGGACGGCACCGACCTGCTCCAGGTGCTGTGGTGCCCGGTGGACCACTCGGACCGGCACTACAGCCCTCGCGTCTTCCTCTTCTGGCGCGACAGTTCCGCCGTCGGCCCGCTGCTCGAAGCGCCTCCCGAGCCGCCGGTGATCAGCGACATGTACCTGCCGGTTCCGTGCGTGGTGCACCCCGAGCAGGTTCGCGAGTACCAATACGCCGCTCTACTCCCCGATGACCTGCGCGAGCGGCTCGACGAGTGGGACGAAGACGATAGCCGTCCCACTATCAGTATCAGACCGACTTGTCGCTGGCGCCGGGATGGAAGGTCGGCGGGTACGCGAACTGGTCACTGACCGATCCGTACCCGATGGATTGTGCTGCCTGCGGCACCACGATGACCTTGATTTTCACCGTGGGCTCGGGCGACTGGAACGGCATGCATTGCAGCTGGCGCCCGTCCGAGGAGAACCCGACCGTGTCCCCAGACATCGTCGGCGTGCAGATCGGGCGTGGCTACTCGCTGTACACCTTCCGCTGCCCCAAATCATTCGATCATCCCCCGGCGACCGCTATGCAGTGACGCGGCCTCCCTCCATGGCTTGCCGGCCTCCCAAGCGCACTCGACTCGACAGAGCCGCGAGCGCTGGGGGTGTCCCGGAAGCCATGTGTGCGGCGAGGATGTAGTTGCGGTCTGGGTCAGCGCGCAGAACGAGGTGATCGGAGGGTGCGGTGCCGGATTGGCGAAGCGGTACCTCGCTACCGGACTGCGCGGACGGTGCCTACTCTTCCGCCGTGGCGCGTACCCGAATCAGGAGCATCGTCGTCGAGGACATCGTCTACCGATGGACCGTCGGACTGGTCGATCCGAGCCGTGTCAAGGTCAAGGTCTGGCGCGACGGGCCCGGCGGTGCATTGGAGGTCATGGCGTTCTTTGATGACCCATGGCTGAACTATGGACCGATCATCACCGCACCTGCCGGCCGAGCGGCCGAAGTGTTCGAACTGAGCCCGATCGCCCCGGCTTTGGTCGCGAAGATCATCCGGCAGGCACTTGACATGGGCTGGCAGGCACATCACAACGCAACGACGCGGCTCCAGCTCACCCGCGACCGCGAACGGTTGGAGCCATCACCCTAGTGACAGGGCGCCGGACGCGACCGCTGTCCGCGGATGCGGATGCCGTTAGAACCTGGGGAGCGGCCGGCCCCCTGAGGCCGCACTCGCTTCTGTGGGTCACGCGGTTTGATCACGATGTCGATGCGAAGGGGGCATGGTGGGACGCAGAGCGATCATCTTCCACGGGACCGGCGGTAACCCGGACGTCGTCTGGTATCGCTGGCTGGCGGAGCGGCTCGAGGCTCGGGGTTACACCGTCGAGGTGCCGCACCTCCCGGGCGTCAACGTCGAGCCGATCGCGACGTTCCTGCCGACGGTGCTCGACGGGCGCCGCTTCGACGAGGACACGGTCCTGGTGGGCCACTCCGGCGGCGCGGCCCTGCTGTTGGCGCTCCTGGAGCATGTCGAGGTGCCCGTCGCCCAGGCGATCCTGGTCGCCGGCTACTGCACCCGGCCCAACACCCGCGAGGAACCGGTCCTGAAGGAGAGCTACGACTGGGCCGCGATCCGGTCGCACGTGCGCGACATCTTCTTCATCAACTCCCGCGCGGATCCGTACGGCTGCGACGACCGACAGGGACGCGCCATGTTCGAGCGGCTCGGCGGCACCCAGATCGTGCGCGACGACGGGCACTTCGGCGACTACAACCAGCCGTACGAGCGGTTCGAGCTGCTCGACCGACTCATCCCCTGACGTTCGTCACATCCGCGCCCGCAGCACGTCGACCTCGCAGCCGGGCGCCGAGGGGTCGAAGCCGTGCTCGGCCAGCCACCGGATCACCAGCAGGCTGCGCAACGACCACCACGCCCGGATCACGTCGAGGTCGACGTCTGCGCCGTAGCCGGCCACGACGTCGCCGAGGTGCTCCTCGTGTCCGAGAGTCAACGTGGCGAGGTCGAACAGGGCGTCGCCCCGGCTCGCCTCGGACCAGTCGAGCACGCCGGTGACCTCGTCACCGTCGACGAACACGTGGGCGACCTGCAGGTCGCCGTGCGTGAACACCGGTGTCCACGGCCGGAGTGCAGCCTCGGCGACGTGGCGGTTTCGGGTGACCAGGTCGGTGGGGAGAACGCCGTTCGCGACGAGCCACCGGCACTCACCGTCGAGCTGCGCGGCCAGCTCGTCGAGGCTCCGACCGGGCCAGGGTGGCAGCGGCGCGTCGTGCAACGCCCGTACGGCGGCGCCCGCCGCGGCCCACGCCGTCGGGGGCGCGGTCGACGGCTCGCCGAGGCGGCCGAGTGCCCTGCCGCGCAGGACGGCGAGCGCGAGCACAGGCGGGTTGCGCCACAGGACCTCCGGAGTTGGCACGGGCGCCATGGCCATTGCCGCGACCTCGACGTCCGCGTGACCCGGATCGGCGTCGATCTTGAGGAACACGTCGCCGACGCGCACGGTCGCCCGCTCCTGGTGGGCGACGACGACCTCGATCTCCTGCACGCTGGCGATTGTCGCGGGATCGACCACCGACGTGCGAGGGGTTTTCCGCGCACCCCCGGGGAGTCGTTGCGCCCGGGAAATACCTAGCAGTACTATGCATTGTGCTTCTAGGGTTGAGGTGGGAGGTCTCGTGAAGGTCGCTAAGGATCTGGTTGCCGCTTCGGCGACACCGATGGTGCTCGGCATACTGGCCGAGGGGGAGAGCTACGGCTACGCCATCCTCCGGCGGATCAACGAGCTGTCCGGAGGTGAGTTGGACTGGACCGAGGGGCTGTTGTACCCGCTGCTGCACCGGCTTGAGCGCCTGGCCTATGTGGAGGCGAGCTGGCAGTCGGTCGCCGGTGAGCGCAAACGCAAGTACTACCGGATCACCGACCGGGGCCTGGCCGAGCTGGCCGAGCAGCGCCGGCAGTGGGACACCGTCGTGGGCGCGCTCAAGGAGATCTGGCACGACCGTACGCCGCTGACGGTGCGCCCGCTGGGGGGCCTCGCATGACGGCGCACGACGGGCCGGAGGAGCTGGAAGCGCAGTTCGCACAGTGGCGCCGATACGTGCTCCGGCGTCGGGAACTGCAGTCGGTGGACGCCGACGAGTTGGAAGACCACCTCCGTGGCTCGGTCGACGAGCTCGTCGCGGCGGGCCTGAGCCCGGACGAGGCGTTCCTGGTCGCGGTCAAGCGGATGGGCAGTCTCGACGAGCTCTCCCGCGAGTTCGCCCGGGAGCATTCGGAACGGCTGTGGAAGCAACTGGTGCTGACCGGCGACTCCGGCAACCCGGCCGCCGGCTCGCGCTCCCGGCGGGACCTGTGGGTCATGCTGGCCTGTGCGGCCGGCGCGGTGGCGTCCGTCAAAGTGCCCGCGCTGTTCGGGTTGACCTTCGACGACGACGGGTCGTTCTACGCGCGCAACGCCACGCTGTTCGCGCTGCCCTGGCTGGCGGCGTTCCTGGCCTGGCGCCGGCGAGCCCGATCGGTGGTGATCGCGGTGCTGGTGGCGCTGTTCGCCCTCGGTGCCGTGGCGGCGAACGTCTACCCCCTGGCGGACGACTCGCAGTCCGTGGTCGTGACCGGCATCCACCTTCCGATCGCCCTGTGGCTCGTGGTCGGTCTGGCCTATGTCGCCGACGATTGGCGCTCGTCGCGTCGACGCATGGACTTCATCCGCTTCACCGGCGAGTGGTTCATCTACTTCGTGCTGATGGCCCTCGGCGGCGGCGTGCTCGCCGCGTTCCTGTTCAACACCTTCGCGGCCATCGGGATCGTCCCGGAGGCGTTCATCTCGCAGTGGCTCCTGCCCTGCGGCGCCGCGGCCGCGGTCGTCGTGGCCGGGTGGCTCGTCGAGGCCAAGCAGAGCGTCGTCGAGAACATCGCGCCGGTCCTCACGCGGCTGTTCACCCCGCTCTTCACCGCCGCCCTGCTCGCCTTCCTCGTCGCAGTCGTCTGGACCAGCCACGGCATCGACGTCGAGCGCGAGGCGTTGATCCTGTTCGACCTTCTGCTCGTCGTGGTGCTGGGGCTGCTGCTCTACTCGCTCTCGGCCCGCGATCCGCTGGCCCCGCCCGGCCCGTTCGACAAACTCCAGCTCGCGCTCGTGGTCAGCGCGTTGGCCATCGACGTGCTGGTGCTGGTGGAGATCACCGGGCGTATCACCGACAACTACGGCGGTACGCCCAACCGGGCGGCAGCGCTCGGCGAGAACGTGATCCTGCTGGTCAACCTCGCGTGGTCGGCGTGGCTCCTGCTGAGCTTCCTGCGTCGGCGTACGCCCTTCGTGGCGCTCGAACGGTGGCAGACCGGCTACCTGCCGGTGTACGCAGCGTGGGCCTGGATCGTGGTCCTCGTCTTTCCCCCGTTGTTCAGCTACGCCTAGGGGATCACGTTCAGGTCGTCAACGGGATCTGGTGGAAGCCGTGGACGGGCGTGCCGTGGCGTGACCCGGCCGCCCGTCCCGGCGAACGGCCAGCCCGCTCCTCGTCGCCGCTGTCATCCGGCTCAGCTGAGCGGGACTGGCCTTCATCCGGCGTCGATGAGGGACCAGTCTTGAGGAAATACGACGTGCAGCAGGTCGGTGATACTGGCCGGTGGGAAGTCCGGCCAGGAGCGTTGCGGGTCGTGCCGTCGGTTGAGACGTCGATCAAGGAAACGCTGGGTACGGATGAGTCCCTCGGTCGCCTCACCCACGCTGAGCGCGCCGTCCTGCATGGCCGTGGCGTACTCGTCGAGATCCAGGACCCGGTAGGGATGGTCGCCAGGTCCGACGATCACGTCGATCCACAGGTCGTCGACCGTGACCACGCTCCCATGATCAATGACTCGTACCAGGTCGCAGTACCACCAGCCCTGCTGCTCGGGTGGGAACAGGACCGGCTGATTGATCTGGAACCCGTCATCGAGCAGCACGAAGCTGCGCTGCTCATACGGTCGATTGTCGAGGTGAAATCCCCAGTCGTAGACGATGGCGTCGCCAAGGCGCAGCCCCGCCGCGCGCAGCTTTCCGTCACGCACCACGGTCACCGGCGTCGCTTCACGCTCGGAAGCATCAGTCACACGCAGCAGCTTCGCAGGTCGACGACTCGACGATCAACCTTGTCGGCACGACCAGCCCCGATCGCTGCGGCTGGTCCGAACCGGACCGGGAGGTCTTCATCAACCACGTGGTTGACAGCTCGACACACCGATGCTGAACTATCAACCAACCGCTTGGTTGGGGATGGTGGAGGATGACCGAACGGCTCGATCGCCGGCAGGCGCTGGTGCACGCGGCCTTCTCGGCGATCGCCGAGGAGGGCTTCGAGGGGTTCCGGCTGCGGCCGATCGCCGCGGCGGCCGGCATCGACCACTCCACCCTGCACCACTACTTCCGGACCAAGGCCGACCTGATCGCCGCAGTGCTCGAGCACGTGACCAGCCAATTCGAGGCCACGATGCACGCCGACCTGGAACCCGCCGCCCGATTGCGGCAACACCTCAGCGAGATCGCCACCGCGGTCGCGCAACGGCCCGAGTTGTTCATCGTGCTCGATGAGCTCGACCTTCGGGCTCGACGGGACGAGTCCACCGGGGCCGATATCGAGCGGGACGAACAGGGTTGGCGGGACGCGCTCGCGGCGATCTTCACCGAAGGCGTCGCGCGACACGTGTGGTCGGTGGACCTCGACGTCGCTGCCAGCGTCGAGCTGGTGATCGCCACCGTCAAAGGCATTCGTCTGCGTCCCGACAAGGCCGAGTCGGTGGTCAACCAGCTGTGCGACCTCTTCGCACCAGAAAGTCTCACCCATGACTGACGTGCTCATCGTCGGCGGTGGCATCGGCGGCCTCGCTCTCGCCCAGGGTCTGCGTAAACACGGCATCACCGTCGCCGTGTACGAGCGTGACCGACGCCGCGACGACCGGGTGGACCGCTACCGGCTCGCGATCAACCCGGCGGGCAGCCGGTCGCTGCGTGCCTGTCTGCCCGACCGACACTGGCAGGCGTTCATCGACACCGCGGGTCGGCCCGGCGGCGGTTTCGGCTTCCTGGGCACGGACCTGCGCACGCTGGTCCTCGTGGAGGACGCGGTCATGTATCCCGACGATCCCGACCCCGCCGAACGGGCCTACCCGGTCGACCGTCACACGCTGCGCGGCGTTCTCCTCGACGGACTCGACGACACCGTCCACTACGACAAGGCATTCGAGCGCTACGAGCTCGCCGCCGACGGTCGCCCCACCGCGCGCTTCGCCGACGGGACGTCCGCCACCTGCGACGTCCTGGTCGGCGCGGACGGGATCAACTCGCGGGTGCGGGCGCAGTACCTGCCGACCGCCACGCAGAGAGATGCCGGTGCGGTAGGCGTCGGGCTCAAGTTGCCGCTGAACGACGACACCCGAGCCTGGTTACCCGCCCGGCTGGCTGAGGGCATGAACCTCATCGTGACCGGTGCGCCGCACTTCCTGTTCACCTCCGTGTTCGAACGCCGGCAGCCGGTGGGGGACGACTATCTGCTGTGCGCGTTCGTCGCGCGCAACGAGCTGTTCCCCTCGCGTCCGGAGCGCCTCGACGGCCCCCAGTTGAAGGCCTACGTCGCCGGGCTGATCACCCACTGGCATCCTGCGCTCCGCCAACTGATCGACCAGTGTCCACCGAACGACGTGAGTGCGTTTCCGTTCCAGGCGTCCGACCGTCCGGCGCCCTGGGCGCCCTCGCGGGTCACCGTGCTCGGCGACGCCGTGCACGGCATGCCACCGGCCGGCGGTAACGGCGCCAACACCGCACTGCGCGACGCCGCCCTGCTCACCCGCCAGTTGTCGCTGGCCGACGGCGGCCACCTGCCGCTGCTGGATGTGATCGGCGGATATGAGGCCGAGATGCGCGCGTACGGATTCCACGCCGTAGACCTGGCCCTGCGGACCCTGCACCAGGGCATGATGAGCAACCCGGTCAGCGTGGGTCTGACCCGTGGCTGGTTCAGCCTCTGCGGCATCGCGTCACCGCTGCGCCGGATGACGTTCGGCGCGAGCTGGGCCAAGATCAGCGCCCCCCGCCAGTGGGAGCGGTCCGCCACCAACCGGACGAGCTGATCCGCTCGACCGGTCCGGGGCGAGGGCGCCCGCTGGGTGGTCACCCTGGACTGGCCATCCTGTCGGTGCGGGCCGGCAGGATGGCGTCATGGGTTCACGTCTGGGCACGGTCGTCGTCACGGGTGCCGCCGGTCGCATTGGTTCGGCGGTCTGCCGTCACCTACGCGACGACGTGCGCCGCCTCGTTCTGGTCGATCGGGTGCCCTCGCAGCCGCAGTCGCCGACAGACCGGGCGATTCAACTGGATCTGGCGGACGCCGACGCGGTGACCGCCGCGCTCAAGGGCGCGGACGCGGTGGTGCACCTGGCCGGGCTGCCGGACGAGGCACCCCTGGCCGACCTGCTGGAGAGCAACGTGCTGGGCACGTACCACGTGTTGGAGGCGGCCCGTCGGCAGCGGGTAGGGCGGGTCGTCCTCGCCAGCAGCAACCGTGTCACCGGCTTCTACCCCGTCGGCCAGGTGGTCGGGCCGGACGAGCCGGTCCGACCGGACGGTTTCTACGGGGTGAGCAAGGTCGCTGTCGAAGCGCTCGGGCGCCTGTACGCCGACAAGTTCGGCCTGTCGGTGGTGTGCCTGCGCATCGGCAGCTTCGAGGACGCGCCGGACGAGGCCCGCTACCTGGCGACCTGGTTGAGCCCGCGCGACGGCATCGGTTTCGTTCGCGCGGCTCTCACCGCTCCCGACGTGCGCTTCGCGACCGCCTACGCCGTGTCCGCCAACACTCGGGCGTTCTGGGACACCACGGCCGGGGCTCGGCTCGGCTATCTGCCGGTGGACAACGCGGAGGTTTTCGCCGACGGGGTGCCCGGTTCGCGCGACCCGGTCGACCCCGCTGCCCTGCAGGGCGGCGCCTTCACCGACGCCGCGTACTCGCTGCGGCACGTCAGGGCGGACGAGCCGTCCTGTTGAGTTGAGCATCGAGCGGCACGGCGCCGGCCCACCTGCCACGGGTGGGCCGGTTCCTTCTCACTTGCCGGTGACGATGCCCGGGTTGATGCACAGGCCCGGGTTGGCGCCGTTCTTCTCGGCGATCTCCAGGCAGCGGGTCACCTTGTCGACCTTCGCGTTGGTCTCGGTGATCTGCTTGGAGATCTCGGCGTTCTTGCGGTCCTGCTCCAGGTTGCGGGTCTGGGCGAGCTTGTCCTGGAACGCCTTGATGTTGCCCTCGGTCTTGTCGTCGTGGTTCACCCGGGTGATGGTCACCGAGAGGATGTCCACGTCGCTGGCGAGGCGGGTGTCCGCGCTGGTCTTGATGTTCGCCGCGAACGGTTTGAGGTCGACGTTGAGGTCACCGGTCCGGGCGTCGATCTTCTCCAGGGGGTTGTACGCGGCGAAGGCGTCGTTGACCGCGCTGTCGAGCTGCACGCCCACCCGCTGGCCCCGGAAGCTGTCGAAGTCTCCCTTGTAGTCCATGAACTGCTTCGGCGCGTTCTCCGGCCTGACCTGCCACTCGATGAGCACCTCGACGCAGGCGTCGGCGAGCGTGCCGGTGCGGACGCGCACGCAGTTGTTGCCGCCGATGTGGTCGTACTTCTGCCGGCCGGCGTCCCACT
The DNA here is from genome assembly GCF_042872475.1 of Micromonospora sp. NPDC005252. Classification (NCBI taxonomy): domain Bacteria; kingdom Bacillati; phylum Actinomycetota; class Actinomycetes; order Micromonosporales; family Micromonosporaceae; genus Micromonospora; species Micromonospora sp. NPDC005252. The sequence goes on from NZ_JBIAKN010000004.1 coordinate 517,556, forward strand.
CGCCGACCTTCTGCCAGGGGGCGACCCACTTCAGGCCGGAGCCGGTCACCTTGCCGGTGGGCTTGCCGAAGCTGGTGACGATGCCGACCGAGCGGATGGGCACCGAGTGGGCGCTGGAGGTGACCCCGACCAGCAGGGTGAGGGCGAGAAAGACGAGCGTCGCGAGGGCGGCCATCCGCTTCAGCGACCGCGCGGGGGCGACGAGAGCCAGGACGGCGCTGACCGCCAGGGCGACGGCGAAGACGATCGCCATGGTGAAGCCGACGGGCATGGGGTGGGGACCTTCCGCTGGGCTGTGTGGATCATCAACCTAGGAGGTCGGGTCAAGTCGGCTGGACGGGGGAGTGGAGGCCGGGCACGTCCTCTGCCCGTCGAATATGGATGCGATCGACATGGCTCGACTCGCGCGAGCGGCCGTAGGTTTCCTCCACGCGACGGGCCTGTGACCGCGGTCACCGAGTCGACCGTCGCCGCGACCGTGCGGAGGATGAGGCGATGGCCGGGCAAGCGCTCCTGTCGGCCCGCGGGCTGACCCGGGACTTCCGGGGCTTCCGGGCGGTCGACGAGGTCGACCTGGACGTCGCGCCGGACAGTGTGCACGCGCTCGTCGGCCCGAACGGCGCCGGCAAGACCACCCTGTTCAACCTGCTCACCGGGTTTCTCACGCCCAGCGGTGGGCGGATCGAACTGGCCGGGCGGGACGTCACGGGGCTGCCGCCGGAGCGGGTCGCCCGGCTCGGCGTGGCCCGCTCGTTCCAGATCACCAGCCTCTTCCCGCAGCTGTCCGCCCGCGAGCACGTCGCGCTGGCGTTGCAGTCCTCCAGCGGGCTGGGCTGGCGGTTCTGGCGTTCGGCGAAGCTGCTGGACCGCTACACCGAACGGGCCGACGAGCTGCTGGCCATGGTGGGGTTGGCCGACCTGGCGCAGGCCCCGTCGGCGGCGCTGGCGTACGGCCGCAAGCGGGCCCTGGAGCTGGCCATCGCCCTCGCGCTGGACCCGAAGGTGCTGCTGCTCGACGAGCCGACCGCGGGGATGGGCCTGGAGGACGTCGACCGCACCGTCGAGCTGATCAGCCGGGTCCGTGCGGGCCGCACCGTGGTCATGGTCGAGCACAACATGAGCGTGGTCGGCCGGCTCGCCGACACCGTCACCGTCCTGCAGGCCGGCAGGGTCCTCGTCGAGGGCCCGTACGAGCAGGTCCGCGCCGACGAGCGCGTGATCACCGCCTACCTGGGAGCCGCTGATGCTGCGCATTGAGAACCTCTCCGCGTTCTACGGCGAGGCGCAGGTGCTGCGGGAGGTCGGCCTGGAGGTCGCCGCCGGCGAGGTGGTCACCCTCGTGGGCCGCAACGGCGCCGGCAAATCCACTCTGCTGCGCTGCGTGATGGGGCTGCACTCCGGCCAGCGCGGCACGGTGGAGCTGGACGGGCGGGACATCACCAGGCTGCCCGCGCACCGCCGGGCCCGCCTCGGGCTGGGCTGGGTGCCCGACGACCGGGGCAGCTACGCCACCCTGACCGTCACCGAGAACCTCACCCTGCCGCCCACGGTCGGCCCCGACCCGTGGCCGCTGGAGCGGGTGTACGAGGCGTTCCCCGCTCTCTACACCCGGCGGGACTCGGCGGCCACCATGCTCTCCGGCGGCGAGCAGCAGATGCTGGCCCTGGCCCGGGTGCTGCGCATGGGCGCGCGGCTGCTGCTCTGCGACGAGCCCACCGAGGGGCTGTCACCGCTGCTCGTGCAGCAGGTCGGCGACCTGCTGCGGGAGGCCAAGCAGCACGGGGTGACCGTGCTGCTGGTCGAGCAGAACCTGCACTTCGCCACCGGCGTCGCCGACCGGCACTACCTGCTGGCCGAGGGACGTGTCGCCGAGGCGATGGACAACTCCGAGGTGCGCTCGCGCGAACGCGAGCTGCTCGCGTACCTCGGGATCTGATTCTTCTCAACGACGAGCCGCGCGACGGCGCGCGGAATGGATGGAGTGGGCATGCGCAGGACGGTGGGTGTGGCCGCGGCGTCGGCCGCGGTGGTGCTGGTCGCGGGTTGCGGCGGCGGTGGACCCCAGTCGGGCGGCGATCAGAAGCTGACCGGCGACAAGATCGTGCTGGGCGTGCTCAACGACCAGTCCGGGGCGTACTCGGAGTTGTCCGGCAAGAACTCGGTGACGGCGGTGGAGATGGCCATCGCCGACTTCACCGCGAAGTACGGCGACAAGGCGGTGACCAAGGACATCACCGTGGAGACCGCCGACCACCAGAACAAGCCGGACGTGGCCAACTCCAAGGCTCAGGAGATGTACGACCGCAAGGGCGTCGACCTCATCCTGGACGTGCCCACCTCGTCGGCGGCGCTGAAGGTGGCCGACGTGGCGAAGGAGAAGAAGAAGCTCTACTTCAACATCGGCGCGGCGACGACCGACCTGACCGGCAAGAGCTGCAACAAATACACGTTCCACTACGCCTACGACACGTACATGCTGGCCAACGGCACCGGGAAGACCACCACCGAGCAGATCGGCAAGAACTGGTACATCCTCTACCCGAACTACGCGTTCGGGCAGGACATGGAGAAGAGCTTCTCCAGCGCCATCACGGCTGCCGGCGGGACTGTCGTCGGGAAGGACGGGGCGCCGTTCCCGAACACCAGCGGCGACTTCTCCACCTTCCTGCTCAAGGCGCCGACGCTGAACCCGAAGCCGGACGTGCTGGGCACCATGCAGGCCGGCGCGGAGCTGGTCAACGTGGTGAAGCAGTACAACGAGTTCAAGTTGCGCGACAAGGGCGTCGGCCTCGCCGTGGGCCTGATGTTCCTCACCGACATCCACTCGCTCACCCCGGCCGCGCTGGCCGGCACGACGTACACCGACGCCTGGTACTGGAACTTCGACGCGAAGAACCGGGAGTTCGCCGACCGGTTCCAGCAGAAGACCGGCACCCGGCCGACGTTCGCGCACGCCGCCAACTACTCGGCGGCCCTGCAGTACCTGGAGGCGGTGCAGGCCGCCGGCACCGACGACGCGGACACCGTGGTCAAGGGCCTGGAGGGCAAGACGGTCGAGGACGTCTTCCTGCGCAACGGCAAGATCCGCGCCGAGGACCACCGGGTGGTGCACGACGCGTACCTGGCCCAGGTGAAGCCGCAGGCCGAGGTCACCGAGCCGTGGGACTACGTGAAGGTGCTCAAGACGATCCCCGCCGCGGAGGCGTTCCGCGCGCCGTCCGCGGACTGCAAGCTATGAGTGGTTTCGCGCAGAACACCTTCAACGGGCTGGTGAGCGGGGCGTTCTACGCCCTGCTCGCCCTCGGGCTCGCCGTCATCTTCGGCATGCTGCGGGTGGTCAACTTCGCGCACGGCGCGTTCTACATGCTCGGCGCGTTCGGCGCGTACGTGCTGCTCACCGAGGCGGGCGTGCCGTTCTGGGCGGCCCTGGTGATCATGCCGGTGGGGCTCGGGCTGCTCGGCATGGCCCTGGAGCGCGCGGTGATCCACCGGCTGACGAAGCTCGACCCGCTCTACAACTTCCTGCTCACCTTCGGCCTGACGCTGATCCTGCAGGACCTGGTGAAGCTGCGCTACGGCGTGCAGTCCAGCCCGTACGCCACCCCGGCGCTGTTGGACGGGACCGTGAACTTCGGCCTGTTCGACTTCCCGACGTACCGCGTGTTCATCCTCGGCTTCGCGGTGCTGCTCTGTGTGGCGGTGTGGTGGGTGCTCACCCGGACCCGGATCGGCATGGTCGTCCGCGCGGCCACCGAGCGGCCCGACCTGACCCGGGCGTTCGGGATCGACGTCGGGCGCTGGGTGACGCCGGTCTTCGGCTTCGGCATCGGCCTGGCCGGGCTCGCCGGTGTGCTGGCCGCGCCGATGCGCGCGGTCAACCCGCTGATGGGCGCCGACCTGATCATCGTGGTCTTCGCGGTGGTCGTGATCGGCGGTCTGGGTTCCATCTTCGGCTCGGTCGCCGCCGGCTTCGGCATCGGCCTGGTGCAGGCGTGGGGCGAGGCGTACCTGTCGAACTTCCCGATCGTGTCGCAGACGATCGTCTTCATCGTGATGGCCGGCGTCCTGCTCTGGCGTCCGGCCGGCCTGTTCGGTCGTGAGGAGGCCCCGGCATGACGAGCACCGTGGACACTCCCGCCGACGCGTCCCGCTCGACGCCGCCGTCCGGGCTGGTCGCCGTGGCCCACGCCCCCGGCTGGGTGCGGTACGCGCTGCTCGCCGTCGGGCTGGCCGTCGCGGCCTGGCTGCCCAACGGCCTCTACCCGGCCGTCGCGGTGGACATCCTCTGCTGGGCGCTGTTCGCCGTGGCGGTGGACCTGCTGCTCGGCTTCACCGGGCTGATGTCCTTCGGGCACGCCGCGTTCTGGGGCACCTCCGCGTACGTCACCGGGTTGGTGGCCATCCACGCCGGCCTGCCGTTCCCCCTGGCGGTGCTGGCCGGGGCACTCGCCGCGGCCGTCCTCGCCGTGCCGATCGGCTATCTCGCGGTCAAGCGGACCGGCATCTACTTCGCCATGGTGACCCTCGCGTTCGCGCAGATGGTCTACTACGTGGCCAACGAGTGGCGCTCCGTGACGCAGGGGGAGAACGGCCTGCAGGGGGTGCCCCGTTCGTTCTTCGGCCTGGATCTGACCGACGACTACTACTTCTACTATGCGATCCTGCCGATCGTGCTGCTCGGGCTGGCCGCCGCCTGGCGGATCGTGCACTCGCCGTTCGGCCGGGTGCTCGTCGGCATCCGCGACAATCCGGCCCGCGCCCGTGCCCTGGGCTATCCGGTGCACCGCTACAAGCTCACCGCGTTCGTCCTGTCCGGGTTCATCGCCGGCCTCGGCGGCGGCCTGTTCGCGGTGGGGCACCGGTTCGTCTCGCTCGACGTGCTGCACTGGACCACCTCCGGCAAGGCCGTCATCGTGGTGGTGCTCGGCGGGATCGGGACGCTGTGGGGCGGGGTGCTCGGCGCCGCGGTCGTCGTACGCCTGGAGGACTGGTTGTCGTTCTCCGGATTCGAGGCGATCGGCCTGGTCACGGGCGGCATCTTCGTCCTCGTGGTGGTGCTCTTCCGGCGCGGCATCTGGGGCAGCGCCGCCGCGCTGGCCCGCCGGCTGGCGCTCCGGCGCCGGTAAATTCCCGCCGGGCGTATCCGCCGCGCGCGCTCGCGGCGAACCCCCGGGTAGAGAACGTCTACCCGGGGGTACGTCTGTGCTGACCGAGCCGATGCCGGCCGACGCCGTGCAGACCGCGCTCAAGCGGGTCTCGCTGGCGGCCGAGGATCTGGACGGTAACCGTGTCGCCGCGCTGACGCGGGAGCTGGCCGCCGAGTGGGGCGTGCCGGCGCTCTGGGAGCAGGTCTGTCGGCCGTTGCTGGGGCGGTTGTCGGGGCGTGGCGCCGCCGAGATCGCCGTCGAGCACGCCCTGGCCGAGGGTGTCCGGGTCGGACTGGACGTGTACCGCCGCGAGCCCGGCCGCTCCCTGCCCGTCGGCGGGGTGCTGCTGGCCGGGGCCGAGCAGGAGACGCACTCCCTCGGCCTGCACGCGCTCGCCGCCGCCCTGCGGGAGCAGGGCCGCGGCTGCCTGCACCTGGGGCCCGCGCTGCCCTGGGCCGCCCTGACCAGCGCGGTGTACCGGGCTCGCCCGCACACCGTCGTGCTCTGGTCGCAGACGCCGGTCACCGGCCGCGCGTACCGCCTCGTGCGCTTCGCCCGGGACTTTCCGCGCCTGCGGGTGTACGGCGCCGGGCCGGGCTGGATCGAGCCGCTGGCCGCGCCGGTGGGCCATCTGGGCGGGCTGCCGGCCGCCGTCGCCGCCTGTCTGGCGGCACAGCGGAGGTGATGCCCGCCACATACGATACGGATCCGTTCCGTATCGTTAATGCCCGCCCTTAGGCTGTCCCGCGATACGAGTCTGGCTCGTATCGTATTGCGTCGGGTGCAACCGGGGGGAGAACGGGCATGGAACTACACGAGAACACGGGACACCCGAGGAGGTGGGCGATCCTGGGGGTGCTGGTGATCAGCCTCCTCGTTGTCGTCCTCGACAACACGATCCTCAACGTCGCGCTGCGCACCCTGGCCGACCCGGTGCACGGCCTCGGGGCCAGCCAGGGCGAGCTGGAGTGGTCCATCAACTCCTACACGCTGGTCTTCGCCGGACTGCTGTTCACCTTCGGGGTGCTCGGCGACCGCGCCGGCCGCAAGCGCTTCCTGATGATCGGGCTGGCGCTGTTCGGCCTGGCGTCGCTGCTCTCCGCGTACGCACACAGCCCCGCGCAGCTCATCGCGGCCCGCGCCCTGATGGGGGTCGGCGGCGCGGCCATCATGCCGGTGACGCTCTCGATCATCTCCAACGTGTTCGACCCGCGTGAGCGCGGCCGGGCCATCGGTATCTGGGCCGGCGCGGTCGGCCTGGCCGTGGCGATCGGCCCGATCCTCGGCGGCACGCTGCTGGAGCACTTCTGGTGGGGCTCGGTCTTCCTGATCAACGTCCCGGTGGTCGTCGCCGGCGTTCTCCTGGTGGCGCTGCTCGTCCCCGAATCGCGTGACCCGCGCCCCGGCCGCGTCGACCTGCTCGGCGTCCTGCTCTCCGTGGTCGGCCTGGTGGCCCTCTCCTACGGCATCATCGACGGTGGCGAGCATGGCTTCGACCGTCCGGTGGCCTGGGGCTCGATCCTGGTGGGCCTCGCCGTGCTGGCCTGGTTCGTGCGGCACGAGCTGCGCTCCGACCACCCGTCGCTGGACGTCCGGCTGTTCAAGGTGCCGCGCTTCGCCGCGCCGGTGGCGATCGTCGGCCTGGTGTTCTTCGCCGCGATGGGCGTGATGTTCTTCAGCTCGTTCTACCTGCAGTTGGTCCGCGACTACAGCCCGCTGCAGACCGGCCTGCTCTTCCTGCCCTTCGCCGGCGCCCAGCTGATCTTCGCGCCGCGCAGCGCCGCGATGGTCCGCCGCTACGGCGGCCGGGCGGTCGCCGCCGTGGGGCTGGGGCTGACAGTGGTGGCGCTGGCCGCGTTCGCCTTCATCGGCGCGTCCACCCCGATCTGGATCGTGCTTGTCGTCTTCTTCATCCAGGGCGTCGGGATGGCCAACATCATGCCGCCGGCCACCGAGTCCATCATGTCGGCGCTGCCCCGCGAGAAGGCCGGCGTGGGCTCCGCGGTGAGCAACACCGTCCGCCAGGTGGCCGGCGCGCTCGGCGTGGCGGTCCTCGGCTCGGTGCTCTCCGCGGTCTACCGCAGTGACGTGGGCGACGCGTTGACCGGCCTGCCCGCACAGGCCCAGGACGCGGCCAACGAGTCGATCTCCGGGGCGTACGCTGCGGCCGCGAAGCTCGGCCCGGCGGCGCCGACGCTGATCTCGGCGGCCAACGACGCCTTCGTCACCGCCATGCACTGGGCGGCGGCGCTGTCCGCGGTCGTCGCGGCCCTCGGCGTGCTGGTGGTGCTGCGATGGATGCCGGGTCGCGACGCGCTGGCTCCGGCCTCGGCGGCCCCCGCCGCCGAGCCCGAGTTGGCCGGGACGGCCTAGGTTAGGGGACAATGTCCGACATGACGTCCACCGCCGGTGCTCCGCGGTCGCCCGGGCGACCGCGGAGCATCCGCGCCGACGAGGCGATCATCGAGGCGACCCTCGACCTGCTCGCCGAGGGAAGCACCGTCGAGGCGCTCTCGATCGAGGCGATCGCCACCCGCGCCGGCGTCGGCAAGGCCACCATCTACCGCCGCTGGGCCGGCAAGGACGCGTTGCTGCTGGACGCGCTGCGCCGGCTCAAGGGCATCATGCCGCAGCCAGCCGGTCACTCCGTCCGCGACGACCTGCTCCTGCTGGTCGGCGCGGTAGGGCAGAACGTCGACCCCCGCGCCGCGAAGATCATGCCCTGCCTGGTGCCGGCGGTGAACCGCAGCCCGGACCAATACCAGCTCTACCAGACCATCATCGAGCCCCGGCGTCAGCTGATGCGCGAGGTGCTGCGGCGCGGCATCGACGAGGGGCTGCTGCGCCCCGACATCGACGTCGAGGTGACCATGGCGCTGCTCACCGGGCCGATGCTGATCCAACGGGTCCTGCAGTGGAACCCGGAGCTGGACGAGCGGAACCTGCCCACGCAGGTCGTCGACGGCGTCCTCGACGGCATCCGCGCCCGCTGACCCGACCGCGCGCCCCCGGCGGGGTCAACCCGCAGGGGCGCGCAGGCGGTGCAGGCGCAGCGCCAACTGCACCTCCAACGCCCGCTCGGGCCGCTGCCAGTCCGCGCCGAGCAGTTGCCCGACCCGCTCCAGCCGCTGGGTCACCGTGTTGACGTGCACGTGCAACTGCTCGGCGGCCCGGGCCAGGCTGCCGCCCACCCCGAAGTACGCCTCCAGCGTCTTCACCAGCGCCGTCCCGCGCCGGGCGTCGTAGTCGACCACCGGCCCGACCGTGGCGGTGAGGAACTGGGCCACGTCCCGCTCACCCCGGTCACCGACCGTGCCCAGCAGCAGACCGACGAAGCCGAGCTCCGCGGTGCTGGCGCCCTGACCGGCGCGGCCCAGCGCGCCCAGCGCCGTCAGACAGCGGTCCGCCTCGTGGAACGTCCCGGCCAGCGTCCCCGGCCCGGTCGACGGGCCGCTCGCCCCGGCCGTCACCGGCCGGCCGGTCACCCGCGACAGGTCCCGCGCGACCGCGCGGGCGCTGCCACCGGCATCCTGGCCGGGCAGCATCAGGACCACCCGACCGTCGCGCGCCGCGGCCAGGCCACCGCGCGCCGTGGCGTACGTGGTGGCCCAGGAGAGCACCCGCTGCCGCGCCGAGCCGGTCGCCGCGATCGCGTCGTCGCCCACCGCCACCAGCACGTGCGGCGCGTCCAGGTCCACGCCGAGCCGGCGGGCCCGGCTGCGCAGCGCGTCGGTGTCGCGCAGCGGCCGGGCGATCAGGTCGTCCAGCAACTCGCCACGGACCCGCCCCTCCGCCTCGGCCACGGTCCGGCGGAACAGCAGCAGCAGCGCGGTCACCAGCGCGGCCCGCTCCAGGATCCGCTGGTCGGCGTCGACCAACTCGTCGTCGGGACGCAGCACCAGCGCGCCCAGGTTCTCCGCGCCGGCCACCACCGCCGCGTACCAGAGCGGGCCGCGGCGCACGCTGCGTCCCTCCGTACGCGAGGCGGCCACCGCCTCGACGATGTCCGCCCGGTCCGGCTCGTCGATCTCGCCCACCCGGGCCAGCAACCGGCCCTGGGCGTCCAACGCCAACAGCGCCCCGCCCAGCACCTCGGTCACCGCGGCGGCCACGTCCTCCACCCCGCCGCCGCGCAGCACCAGCGCCGTCATCCGGTCGTGCGCCGCCGCGGCCCGCTCCACCGAGCTGCTGTGCGCCCGGATGGTGGTGTTCGCCGCCGACAACTCGGCCAACGCCGAGCGGGTCTCGGCCAGCAGCCGGGCCGTGTCGATCGCCACCGCTGCGTGCGCGGCGAGGGAGACCAGCAGCGCCACCTCCTCGCGGGCGAACGGCCGGGCCGAGCGGTTGGCCGAGTAGAGCACCCCGATCGAGGTGGAACCGAGTCGCAGCGGCACCCCGAGGATCGCCACCAGGCCCTCCTCGCCCACACCGGCGTCGATCTCCCCGGTGTGGTGAAAGCGCGCGTCCTCGCCGTAGTTGGCGGTCACGTACGGGGCGCCGGACTGGGCCACCAGGCCACCGAGGCCGGCGCCCATCGGCAGCCGCAGCCGCTGGAAGCGGGCCGAGACCGACCCGTCGGTCACCCGCATGTAGGTGTCGCCGCGCTCGTCGTCGTTGAGCGTCATGTACGCCACGTCGGCGCCGAGCAGGTGACGGGCCCGGTGCACGATCGCCCGCAGCACGTCGTCCAGGTCGCGCAGCCCGGCCAGGTCGCTGACCGTGTCGTACAGGCCGGACAGCTCGGTCTCGCGACGGCGGCGGCGCTCCAGCAGCGCGCGAACCCGCAACGCCACAGTCTTGGCCTGCTCCAGCTCGGCCAGCCGGTCGGCGGGCATCCCGGCGGCGCGCGCGGCCACCAACGGGCCCTCGAACTCCACCGCGGCGGCCTCGCGAGCGAGCAGTTCGAGGAACTCCACCGGCGACGACATGGTCGACATTGTGCTCAGGCCCACTAGTTGGCCGTCCAGCCCCCGTCGAGCGCGATCGACGCGCCCGTGATGAAGGCCGCCGGCGGCGAACAGAGGTACGCCAACAGCTCGGCCACCTCCTCCGGCTCGATCAGCCGCTTGATGGCGGCCCGCGCCAGCATGACCTTCTCGATCACCTCGGCCTCGCCGATGCCGTGGCTGGCCGCCTGATCGGCGATCTGGCTCTCCACCAGGGCGGTCCGCACGTACGCCGGGTTGATGCAGTTGGCGGTCACCCCGTGCGCGGCCCCCTCCAGCGCCACCACCTTCGACAGCCCTTCGAGGGCGTGCTTCGCCGAGACGTAGGCCGCCTTGTAGGGCGAGGCGCGCAGGCCGTGCACCGACGAGATGTTGACGATCCGGCCCCAGCCCCGGGCGTACATGTGCGGCAACGCGCGGCGGATCAGCAGAAACGGCGCCTCCACCATCACCCGCTGGATGTACTCGAAGCGCTCGACGGGGAAGTCCTGCAGCGGCGCCACGTGCTGGAGCCCGGCGTTGTTCACCACGATGTCCACGTCCACGTCGAGCGCGTCCACGGCCGCCGCGTCGGCCAGGTCCACGCCCTCGGCGCGTCCGCCGGCCTCGGCGGCCACCGCCTTGGCCGCCTCCAGGTTGCGGTCCACCACGAGCACCTTGGCGCCGGCCGCGCCCAACCGCAGGGCGCAGGCCCGCCCGATGCCGCTGCCGCCCCCGGTGACCAGGGCGGTCCGACCAGCGAGGTCGACCTGTACGACGTGGGGGACCGCCACGGGTTCTGCCGTCATGGCGCAAGAAGTTACGAGCTGTGTGCCCTGCGGCACATGGGGCAGCGACACATACTCCGTACCCCTGCTGTGTGGCCCCCTGCCCCCCATGGCCCGCGCCCGCCCCGCCGAGCCGCGTGCCGAAAGGCTGTCTCTCGGGCGTCGGAGGCAGCAACATCCGGGACGTTGCCCAGATCGTGGCGCGGGGTGTGGGGTGGGGGAGGGCGTGTCCCGTGGGGCCGGTGGGAAGGCCGGCAGTTAGGGTGTCGAACACACGTACTGCTGACGGCTGGGGGAGGGGGCGGCGTGCGGGTGCTGGGGGTCGACCCGGGGTTGACGCGGTGTGGGGTGGGCGTCGTCGAGGGGGTGCCCGGTCGGCCCTGCACGCTCATCGCCTACTACGTGGTCTACACCGACCCGGCCGACGACCTGCCGCTGCGCCTGCTGCACCTGGACCGGTCGCTGACCAAGCTGGTCGCCGAGCACCAGCCGGAGAGCGTCGCCGTCGAGCGGGTGTTCAGCCAGCACAACGTCCGGACGGTGATGGGCACCGCGCAGGCCAGCGGCATCGCCGTGCTGGCCGGGGCGCGGGCGGGGCTGCCGGTGCAGACGTACACCCCGAGCGAGGTGAAGGCGGCGGTGACCGGTTCCGGTCAGGCCGACAAGGCGCAGGTGACCGCCATGGTGACCCGGCTGCTGCGGCTGGACGAGCCACCGAAGCCGGCCGACGCCGCCGACGCTCTCGCCCTGGCCATCTGCCACGTGTGGCGCGGTGGCACCCGTTCCAAGCTGGCCGCCGCGGCCGATCGGGCACGACGAGGAGGAGCACGATGATCGCCAGCGTGCGCGGCACGGTGACCGCGACAGGTCCGGATCTGGCCGTGATCGAGGTCGGCGGGGTCGGCCTGGCCGTGCACTGCGCCCCCGGGACCCTCGCCGAGCTGCGGGTGGGGCAGCCGGCGCGGCTGGCCACCAGCCTGGTGGTCCGGGAGGATTCCCTGACCCTCTACGGTTTCGCCGACGACGACGCCAAGGCGCTGTTCGAGCTGTTGCAGACCGCCAGCGGGGTCGGCCCACGGCTGGCCCAGGCCGTGCTGGCCGTGCACACGCCGGACGCGGTGCGAAAGGCCATCGCCAACGCCGACACCGCCGCGTTGACCCGGGTGCCCGGGATCGGCAAGAAGGGCGCCGAGCGCCTGGTGCTGGAATTGCGGGACCGGATCGGTCCGGTGTCGATCGGCGCCGACGGGGTGGGCGGCGTGACCGGCGGCGCCTGGCCCGATCAGGTACGGCAGGCGCTGGTCGGTCTGGGCTGGACGGCCGGGCAGGCCGACCAGGCGGTGGCCGCGGTGGCGGAGACCATCGACGGCGCCACCCCGCCCGTGCCGGTCCTGCTCAAGCAGGCCATCCGCCTGCTGGGTCGTACCCGATGACCGCCCAGGGGCGACGGGAGGCGGCACGGTGAGCGAGACCGACGGGCTCGTCTCGGCGTACGTCAGTGATGCCGACCGGGACGCGGAGGCCACCGTGCGGCCCCGGCGGCTGGCCGAGTTCATCGCCCAGGACCGGGTGCGCGATCAGCTCGACCTGTTGTTGCAGGGCGCCATGCGGCGGGGGTCCCCGCCGGATCACATCCTGCTCTCCGGCCCACCCGGGCTTGGCAAGACGAGCCTGGCCAACATCGTCGCCGCGGAGCTGGGCGCCGGCATCCGCGTGACCAGCGGCCCGGCGATCGAGCGTTCCGGTGACCTGGCGGCGATCCTGACCAGCCTCGCCGAGGGCGATGTGCTCTTCATCGACGAGATCCACCGGATCGCCCGGCCGGCGGAGGAGCTGCTCTACAGCGCGATGGAGGACTTCCGGGTCGACGTGGTGGTCGGCAAGGGGCCGGGCGCCACCGCGATCCCGCTGGACGTCGAGCCGTTCACCCTGGTCGGCGCGACCACCCGCTCGGGTCTGTTGACCGGGCCCATGCGGGACCGGTTCGGCTTCGTCGCGCACCTCGACTTCTACGCCCCGGCGGATCTGGAGACGCTGCTGCACCGTTCGGCGCGCATCCTCGGGGTGCCGATCACCGCCGACGGCGCGGCGGAGATCGCCGGCCGGTCCCGGGGCACCCCCCGGATTGCCAACCGGCTGCTGCGCCGGGTCCGCGACTACGCCGAGGTCCGGGCCGACGGCGTGGTCACCCTGGGCACCGCCCGCAAGGCCCTGACGGTGTACGACGTCGACGCGCTGGGCCTGGACCGGCTGGACCGGGCGGTGCTGACCGCGCTGGTGGACTCGTTCCGGGGCGGCCCGGTCGGGTTGTCCACCCTCGCCGTGGCGGTGGGGGAGCAGCCGGACACGGTCGAGGAGGTCTGCGAGCCGTTCCTGGTGCGTGCCGGCCTGCTGGCGCGTACCCCGCGGGGGCGGGTGGCCACGGAAGCCGCCTGGCGGCACCTGGGGCGTACTCCACCGAATGGTACATTTGGGGTGGATGTCCCGTCTCCGCCCGATCTGTTCTCCCTGGACACCGATCAGCCGTGATGTGAACGTGATCTGTGCCGCATTCGGTGTTCTCAGGTGCAGGGATTAGACTTCGCCGCGGTCTGTACAGGATGTGAGAATCCGCCTCCGCTCCGGCACTCCCGTGCCGGACAGGTGGCCAATGGGAAGGCAGTAACCGTGCAATACCTTGCAGCGGGTGGTGGGGCCGGCGGCTTCACGCCGATCCTGATGATCGTCCTGCTCTTCGGCGTCATGTATTTCATGATGATCCGTCCGCAGCAGAAGCGTCGCCGCGATGCGGAGGCCATGCAGTCCGCGTTGGGCCCGGGCGACGAGGTTGTCACCATCGGCGGGCTCTACGGCACGGTCACCGGCGTCGAGGACGACGCCGTGCTGCTCGAGATCGCTCCGGGCGTGCAGACCCGCTACGCCCGACCGGCCATCGCCCGGGTGGTCACCCGCGCGGAGCTGCCGAGCGAGCCGGTCACCGAGGACGCGGACACCGTCAAGGAGTGACCCTCCCGCGGGGGTGACGGTTCCGGCGTACGGCCGGGTGACCGGCTCCCCGGCCACCGCGCCCAACGGGGCAGCGGACGTGACGTGAAAACTGGATAGTTGGGTCGACGCCGGGCGTCGGCACGTTCCCGTGGCCGTCGGCGTCCCCATGCCGGCGTGTCCGGCCACTGTGTCGGCACCCCGTCGGCCCAGGTCAGACCCGTTGGCCGGGACCCCCGGCCCGACACTCGCCGCCGCCGCGCGCAGCGGCGCGACCGTACAGGGAGACAGGACAACCGTGGCACCACCTCAGGGACAGATGCGCCCCGGCCGGCAGCTCGCCGTGCTCGGGTTCATCTTCGTGGTCCTCTACCTTCTGGTGTTCTTCGCGGGCGGTGCCAGCGGCAGCTTCAAGGACCGGCTGGAGCCCAAGCTCGGCCTGGACCTGATCGGCGGCACCCGGATGACGCTGCAGGCGACCAACAGCGTCGATGGCAAGCCCCCGACGGCCCAAAACCTTGAGGAGGCCCGGCAGATCATCGAGAACCGGGTCAACGGGCTCGGCGTGGCCGAGGCCGAGGTGGTCACCGAGGGCAACCGGAACATCGTCATCTCCCTGCCCGGTGAGAACCGGAACCTCGACGAGGTGGGCAGCGCCGCCGAGCTGCGTTTCCGCAAGGTGCTCAAGGCCGCCGACGGCAGCGGGACGGCCGCCGCCCCGCCGGCCGCCACGGCAGCCCCGGGCAGCGTCACCCCGTCCGGCGCCCCCTCGGCGACCCCGTCGGGCAGCGGCGCCCCCTCGGCGACCCCGTCGGGCAGCGGTGGACAGGGCGGGATGGCGCCCGCGCCGTCCGCCAGCGCGACACCGACCCCCTCGGCCTCGGCGAGCGCCGCCGCCCCGTCGGCGAGCGCCAGCGCCGAGCCGGTGCCGGCGAGCATCGAGGAGCAGCGCAAGGCCGTCGAGCAGAAGGTCGGCGCCGCCGCCTGGCAGGCCGCCAGCGGTCTGCAGGCCCCCGCCGACCTGAGCGCCGACCCGTCGCTGGGCGACAAGCTCAAGCCGTTCAGCACGCTGAGCCCGCAAGAGGTTGCCGTGCTGCCGGCGCAGATGCAGTTCAACGTGCCGACGATCGGCTGCGCCCAGCTCGACAAGCGCCCCCCGGCCTCGATCTCCGACCCGAAGCAGCAGGTCGTGTCCTGCGAGGACGGCGCCTCGAAGTACCTGCTCGACCAGGCCAAGGTGCTGGGCACCGACGTGGACGACGCCAACGCGGTGCTCGACCAGACCAACGCCTGGGTGGTCAGCCTCGACTTCACCGGCGACGGCCAGGGCAAGTGGACCGCGTTGACCCGTGAGGCGTTCACCAACGAGGGCCAGGCCTGCGACGCGACCGCTCTCGGGCAGGACGGCAAGTGCCGGGTCGCCGTCGTGCTGGACAACGAGATCGTCTCCTCCCCGGAGATTCAGGCCGTGCTGACCGGCAACTCCCAGATCACCGGCAACTTCACCCAGAAGGACGCCAGCGCGCTCGCCAGTCAGCTCCGCTACGGCGCGTTGCCGGTGACCTTCCAGCCGCAGGAGTCGCAGAACGTCACCGCGACCCTGGGTGCCAGCCACCTCCGCGCGGGTCTGCTCGCGGCCGGCATCGGCATGCTGCTGGTCATCATCTACGCGTTCTTCTACTACCGGCTGCTCGGCTCGGTGATCTTCCTGAGCCTGATCCTGTCCGCGCTGCTCGTCTTCGGCGCGCTGGTGGTGCTCGGTCGGCAGATCGGCTTCACGCTCACCCTCGCCGGCATCGCCGGCATGATCGTCTCGCTCGGTGTGGCGGCGGACTCGTTCGTCATCTACTTCGAACGACTGAAAGACGAGATCCGGGAGGGACGCAGCCCGCGTAGCGCGGTGCCCCGCGCCTGGGTCCGCGCCCGCCGGACGATCATCTCGGCAAACGCGATCACGCTGCTCTCCGCAGTGGTGCTCTACGTGGTCTCGGTCGGCACGGTCAAGGGCTTCGCGTTCGCCCTCGGCCTGGCCACGGTGCTGGACCTGGTCGTGGTCTTCCTCTTCCGGCACCCGATCATGACGATGTTCGCCCGGACCCGGGCGTTCCTGTCCCCGCGGGTCAGCGGCCTGGGTCGGGCACTCCCGGCCCGCAGCCAGCAGACTCAGCCCCGCAACCCGCGCGCCAAGGAGGCCTGAGATGGCTCAGAACGGTCTGGCGAGCCGCCTCTACAACGGCGAGGCCGGTCTCAACGTCGTCGGCCGGCGCAAGCTCTGGTTCGGCGTCGCCGGGATCCTGATCCTGATCGCGATTCTGAGCTTCTCGATCCGCGGGTTCAGCCTCGGCATCGAGTTCGCCGGCGGCAACTCGTTCCAGGTGCCGGCCAGCGTCGGCACCCTGAACCAGGCTGAGGAGCAGGTCGACGCCGCGCTCGCGGCCAAGGGCGGCGGCGCCGAGGTGGTGACCGCGCAGAAGGTCGGCGGCACGGGCGGCGACTCGTACGAGCTGCGTACCGGTCAGCTCAGCGCGGAGCAGGCCACCGCGGTCAAGGCCGACATCGCCCAGCGGTTCGGCATCAACGCGGACCAGATCAGCGACAACCAGGTCAGCGAGGCGTGGGGCAGCCAGGTCACCTCGCGGGCCCTGCTCGGTCTGGTCATCTTCATCGCGTTGGTGATGGTCTACCTGATCCTGCGCTTCGAGTGGCGGATGGCGGTCGCCGCGGTGGCGTCGCTGTTCACCAACCTGATCCTCACCGCCGGCATCTACTCCCTCGTCGGCTTCGAGGTCACCCCGTCGACGATCATCGGCTTCCTCACGATCCTGGGCTTCGCGCTCTACGACGTGGTGGTGGTCTTCGACAAGGTGCAGGAGAACACCCGGGGCATCACCGCCAACAACAACATGACGTACGGCGAGGCGGCCAACCTGGCCGTCAACCAGAGCCTCATGCGGTCGCTGAACACCTCGGTGGTGGCGCTGCTGCCCGTCGGTGGTCTGCTCTTCATCGGCGCCGGCCTGCTCGGCGCCGGCACGCTGAAGGACCTCGGCCTGGTGCTGTTCGTGGGTATGGCGGTGGCGTTCCTGACCTCCATCCTGGTGGCGACGCCGCTGCTGGCGCTGCTGAAGAACTACGACCCCCGCATCCAGGCGCACAACAAGCGGGTGCAGGCCCGTCGGGGTACGCCGGGCCGTGGCGAGGTCACCGGCAAGGGTGCCCCGGCCCCGGTCGAGGGCGAGGCGGCCGACGCGCCGCTCGATCCCGACTCCGCCGCGCTGGCCGGCGCCGCCCCGAAGGTGGGCGCGCGGCCGGCGGGCAAGCGGCCGACCGGCGCCCGGGGCGGTCGCCCCGGCGGCGGCGGTAACCGGCCCGGCGGCGCCAAGCGGCGCTGACCGACCCCCGGGGTCGCCCCGGGAGGAAACGCCCGAACGGCGTCCGGCATGCTGTGCGAGCAGCATGCCGGACGCCGTCGTCGTGGGAAGGGAAACGAGACAGCCGTGACGGAGACCCACAGCACCGCGGCGCGCGGGGACAGCGGCCCGGAGGCCGCCCGGTTGGTGGCCAGCCGGGTGCTGGACGTGCCGGACTTTCCCCAGCCCGGTGTCCTGTTCAAGGACCTGATGCCGCTGTTCGCCGACGGGAAGGCGTTCCGCGAGGTGGTCGACGAGATCGTCGCGTACCACGGGCGGGACGGCTTCGACGTCGTGGTGGGCATCGAGGCGCGCGGCTTCGTCGTCGCGGCAGCTGTCGCGTACGCGGCCGGGGTGGGCGTGGTGCCCGTGCGCAAGGCGGGCAAGCTGCCCCGCCCGGCGCACTCGGTGTCGTACGCCCTCGAGTACGGCGAGGCCACCCTGGAGGTGCACGAGGACGCCTTCACCGCCGGCCACCGGGTGCTTGTCGTCGACGACGTGCTGGCCACCGGCGGCACCGCCGAGGCGACGCTGGACCTGGTCGAGCGGGCCGGCGGGACGGTCACCGGCTTCACCGTGCTGCTGGAGCTCGGCTTCCTGGGCGCGCGGGAACGGCTGGCGCCGCGTCCGGTCCATGCCCTGCTGACCGTTTGAACCCGGCCCACCGGGCGGAGGTCGCGCCGACCGTCCGGCGGAGCGGCAGGGGACCGTCCGTGCGGGTAGCATTGCCCTTTGCTGACGCCGGCGGTACACCGTCCGGCGACGCGAGACCAGGCCGGCCGATGTTCGGCCGGTGTGTTTCCGGCGAGCGGTGAGGAGGCCGGTGTCCCACGATGTCGTCCCTCCGGCGGAGGGCACGGTGCACCCGACAGGCGACGCTGACGGCTCGGTGACCGACCGGAACGGCGACGCGCCGGCCCGGGTGGCGGGCACCGACAACGGCTCCGGCAGGGCTCCTGCCGACGACGCGGCGGCTCCGACCGGCGTCACGGCGAGCGCCACCACGGAGGCGTCCCCGGGCGCCGACGGGGTCGTGGTCCCGTTTCCGACCGACGCCGGCGTCGACCCGTCGCCGAGCGGTGGCTTCGGGCTGTCCAACGCGCCCACCGGTCGGCGGGTGCGCGCCCGGCTGGCCCGGTTCAACGCGCCCTGGCAGACCTCGCAGGTCAGCGAGGTGCTGGAGCCGCTCATCGCGAGTCACCGCGAGAACCACCCGAAGGCCGACGCGCGGCTGCTCCAGCGCGCCTTCGACACGGCGGCGCGGTGGCACTCCGGGCAGTACCGCAAGTCCGGCGACCCGTACATCACCCACCCGCTCGCCGTCGCCACCATCCTCGGCAACCTGGGGATGGACACCACCACGCTGGTGGCCGCGCTGCTGCACGACACCATCGAGGACACCGAGTACACCCTCGACGCGATGCGCGCCGACTTCGGCGGCGAGGTCGCCCTGCTGGTCGACGGTGTCACCAAACTGGACAAGGTCAAGCTGGGCGACGCCGCCAAGGCCGAGACGATCCGCAAGATGGTCGTGGCGATGGCCAAGGACCCGCGGGTGCTGGTGATCAAGCTGGCCGACCGGCTGCACAACATGCGCACCCTGACCTTCCTGCCCCGCCCCAAGCAGGAGCAGAAGGCCAAGGAGACGCTGGAGATCCTGGCGCCGCTGGCGCACCGGCTCGGTATGAACACGATCAAGTGGGAGCTGGAGGACCTGGCCTTCGGCACCCTGTTCCCGAAGCGCTACGAGGAGATCAACCGGCTGATCGGGGAGCACCAGCCGCAGCGGGAGTCGCTGTTGCGGCAGGTCACCCAGAAGGTCGGCACCGACCTGAAGGCCGCCAAGATCAAGGCGGAGACGACCGGGCGGCCGAAGCACCTCTACTCGATCTACCAGAAGATGATCGTGCGGGGTCGCGACTTCAACGACATCTACGACCTGGTCGGCGTCCGGATCCTGGTCGACACGGTGCGGGACTGCTACGCGGCGCTCGGCGTGATCCACGCCAACTGGCAGCCGGTGCCGGGGCGGTTCAAGGACTACATCGCGATGCCCAAGTTCAACATGTACCAGTCGTTGCACACGACTGTCATCGGGCCCACCGGCAAGCCGGTGGAGATGCAGATCCGCACGTACGCGATGCACCGCACCGCGGAGTTCGGCATCGCCGCGCACTGGAAGTACAAGGAGCACAAGGGCACCCAGATCGTCGGCCCGCCGGCGCACATCGACGAGATGACCTGGCTGCGGCAGCTGCTGGACTGGCAGCGCGAGGCGGCCGACCCGAGCGAGTTCCTGGACGCGCTGCGCTTCGACCTGTCCAGCCAGGAGGTGTACGTCTTCACCCCGAAGGGTGACGTCATCCCGCTGCCGACCGGGTCGACGCCTGTGGACTTCGCGTACGCGGTGCACACCGAGGTGGGGCACAAGTGCATCGGCGCGCGGGTCAACGGCAAGCTGGTGCCGCTGGAATCGACGCTGTCCAACGGCGACGTGATCGAGATCTTCACGTCGAAGTCCGAGACGGCCGGCCCCACACAGGACTGGCTGGGCTTCGTCAAGAGCCCGCGCGCCCGCACGAAGATCCGCCAGTACTTCAACAAGGAGCGGCGCGAGGAGGCGATCGAGGCCGGCAAGGACGCGATCGTCAAGGCGATGCGCAAGCAGGGCATGCCGTTGCAGCGGATGCTCACCTCCGACGCGCTGATGTCGATCGCCCGGGACCTGCACCTCGCCGACGTGGCGTCGCTGTACGCGGCGGTCGGCGACAGTCAGGTCTCCGCGCAGTCGGTGGTGCAGAAGCTGATGGCCGCGTACGGCGGCGAGGAGGGCGCGGCGGAGGACATCGCCGAGACCGCCGTCGCCACCCGGCCGCCGCGCAGCCGCCAGAGCAGCAGCGACCCCGGCGTGGTGGTCCGTGGCGTCAGCGACGTGTGGATCAAGCTGGCCCGCTGCTGCACCCCGGTCCCACCGGACTCGGTGTTCGGCTTCGTCACCCGCTCCGGCGGGGTGAGCGTGCACCGCGACGACTGCGCCAACGCCGAGGACCTGCGGGCCCAGGCCGAGCGGGTGGTCGAGGTGAGCTGGAAGCTCACGTCCGCCTCCACGTTCCTGGTGGCGATCCAGGTCGAGGCACTGGACCGGCACAAGCTGCTCGCCGACGTCACCCGGGTGCTCTCCGACGAGCGGGTCAACATCCTGTCCGCCACCGTCACCACCACCCGCGACCGGGTGGCGGTGAGCCGGTTCAGCTTCGAGATGGCCGACCCGAAGCACCTGGGCCACCTGCTGGCCACCGTCCGCAAGGTCGATGGGGTCTTCGACGCGTACCGGGTCACCTCGGGCGCCTGAACACCGTACCCCGCACACGAGAGCGCCCGCCGGCTCAGCCGGCGGGCGCTTCCTCGTCTCGTGCGGGTGTCAGCCCTGCGGCGGGCTCATCGTGAGGTCGGTGATCGTGACCTCCTTCTTCGGGTGGCCGCCACCGGCCTGCTGCGCGAACGCCCCGTCGTCGCCGGCCTTGGCCACGTCCTTGACGATGTCCATGCCGCCGGTGACGGTGCCCAGCACCGTGTACGCCGGGTCCAGCGGCGAGTCGCCGTAGACGATGAAGAACTGGCTGCCGGTGCTGCCCGGCTGGCCGGAGTTGGCCATCGCGATGACGCCCTCCGGGTACGGCGGGCGCTTGTCGGTGGGCAGGTTCTCCTCCGGCAGCCGGAAGCTCGGGCCACCCGTGCCGTCGGTGTCCCGCCAGCCCTTGCCGGTGGCGCTCGGGTCACCGCACTGCAGCACCTTGATGCCCTCGGTCACCAGGCGGTGGCACTTGCTGTTGTCGAAGAAGTTCTTCTCCGCGAGGTAGGTGAAGGCGCCCGCCGTGCACGGCACCTGCGACCGGTCGACCTTGGCCGTGATCGGGCCCAGGTTGGTGGTGATCGTCATGGTCTGCACGCCCTTGGCGGACTGCTGGTTGCTGGGCACCCCGACGTCCTTGATCTGCGGGGGCCGCTGGTCGGCGGGCATCGCGTTGTAGACGCACTCGCTGGCGCCGGGCGCCGAGGCGGCGGTGTCGCTCTTGTCGTCGTCGCCGCCGAGGGTCGTGGCCAGCCAGACGGTGCCGGCGACCACGAGCACCAGCACGGCCGCCGCGCCGACGATCGCCTGCGTCTGGCGGCGCTTGCGGGCCTTGGCCGAGCGCTCGGCCATCTCCTTCTCGAGTCGGGCGCGTGCCGCCGCGCGCTGCCGCTCTCTGGTGGACGTCACGCCTGGATCCTCCTGGCTGTTTGCTGCGGGGTGCCGCTCGGGTGGGGTGGGGCGACCGGTCAGCCGGCGCTCGGGCTGCTGGCCGGTGCACCGGACGGCGCCGGTGCCGCGCCGGTGACCGGCTCGCCGACCGTGAGGCTCTGGATCACCACGTCGGTCTTGGGCTTGACCTTGGCCCCGGTCCCATTGTCCACGGTCGGCAGGGCGCCGATCTTCTCGACCACGTCGAGCCCACCGGTCACCTTGCCGATCACCGGGTACTTCGGGTCCGTGGTCGTGAAGTCCTTGAAGAAGATCAGGAACTGGCTGCCGTTGGTGCCGGGCGGGTTGGAGATCATCGCCACGGTCCCCTTGGGGTACGTCGGCGGCTGACCGGGCGCCGGGCTGGCCGACGGCGACGCCGACGGCACGGTCGGCACGTCCTCGTCGTAGAACGAGTAGGTCGGCCCGCCGAGGCCGGTGCCGCTGGGGTCACCGCAGCGCAGCGCGCCGTCGGCGGTGATCTCGTGGCACTTGGTGTTGTCGTAGAACGACCGGCTCGCCAGGTGGGCGATGCTCGCCGCGGCGCAGGGGGAGTTGGCCAGGTTCAGCTCGGCGGTGATCGGCGCACCCTGGTTGGTGGTGACCGTCATCGCCCGGGTGCCGTCGGTCGGCAGGCCCTTGGTCGCCGGCGTGCCGACGTCCTTGAGGTTGGTGTTGGCGGTCGCGTCCTGCGGCGTCCAGAGGCAGGTGTCCTCCGCGGCGGTGTTCTTCTTCGGATCGGAGTCGAACGCCCCGAGCGCCCAGGCCGAGCCGGCCACGATCACCGCGAGGACCAGGAAGGCGCCGACACCGGCCTGGATCTGCCGGCGGCGCCGCGTGGCGGCGGCCCGGCGAGCCAGCTGCCGGTCGAGCTTGGCCCGCGCCAGTTTGCGCTGCCGGTCCCTGCTGGAAGCCACAGGTGCTCCCCTTTCCTCTGCCTGGTCGTCACCGGCGGCCGGGTACCCCGGCCCGTCCGGGCTCGCGTGTGCCACGCCACACGCCCGCCAGAGTGTACGGCTAGTGACTGGGAATGTGGTGTACGAGGTCCACCCCACCGCCAGCAGCCCATATCGTGCGATGTCACTGTGTCGGATGGGGCCTCGGGGGCGGACGCGGCAAACGCGCTCGCCCCGCCGGTTAGGCTGCTGGGCAGGACGACAGCTCGACGGAGAGGACAGCGCCCGTGCTCGTGGCCGGCTTTCCCGCGGACGCCTTCGGCACCAACTGCTATGTGGTGGCCACCGCGCCGGGGGAGCAGTGCGTGGTGGTCGATCCCGGCATCGGGGTGCTCGACCAGCTCGACGCGCTGCTCGCCGAGCACCGCCTGCATCCGGCCGCCGTGCTGCTCACCCACGGCCACCTGGATCACACGTTCTCGGTGGCGCCGGTCTGCGGTGCGCGCGGGATCACCGCGTACGTGCACCCCGGCGACCGGGAGATGCTCGCCGACCCGGCCAAGGGCCTGTCGACCGATCTGACCTCGCTCTTCGGTGGCCGGCTGAGCTACACCGAGCCGGAGGACGTGGCCGAGCTGACCGACGGCGCGACCCTCACGCTCGCCGGCCTGGAGATCGCCGTCGACCACGCCCCGGGCCATACCGGCGGGTCGGTGCTGTTCCGGCTGCCCGGCGCCGGTTCGGGGTGGGAGGCCGACGAGATCTGCCTCTCCGGCGACGTCCTCTTCGCCGGCTCGATCGGCCGCACCGACCTGCCCGGCGGCAGCATGCCGGCGATGCTCACCAGCCTGCGCGACAAGATCCTCCCGCTGGCCGACGACACCGTCGTGCTGCCCGGGCACGGCCCCAGCACCACCATCGGCCGCGAGCGCGCCAGCAACCCGTACCTCATCGAGGTGGCCGGCGCGGCGCCGGCCGCTCCCACCCGGGGCCTCTAGTTCTTCGTCCGCGCCGCGCGCGGACCCACGACACCACCGCGCCGCGGGCGCGGGATCGCAAGGAGTACGCCGATGAGCAAGCCCACGCCCATCTCCGGTTTCCCGGAGTGGACCCCCGGCCAGCGGATGATCGAGCAGTTCGTGCTCGGCAGGATCCAGGACACCTTCGAGCTGTACGGGTTCGCGCCGCTGGAGACCCGCGCCGTGGAGCCGCTGGACCAGCTGCTGCGCAAGGGCGAGACCTCCAAGGAGGTCTACGTGGTCCGGCGGCTGCACGCCGACGCCGAGGGATCCGGTGGCGACGACCAGCTCGGCCTGCACTTCGACCTGACCGTGCCGTTCGCCCGGTATGTGTTGGAGAACGCCGGCAAGCTGCACTTCCCGTTCCGTCGTTACCAGATCCAGAAGGTGTGGCGGGGTGAGCGGCCGCAGGAGGGCCGCTACCGGGAGTTCGTCCAGGCCGACATCGACATCATCGACCGGGACACCCTGGCCCCGCACCACGAGGCGGAGATGCCGCTGGTCATCGGGGACGCGCTGCGCGCCCTGCCCATCCCGCCGGTGACCATCCAGGTCAACAACCGCAAGATCTGGGAGGGCTTCTTCCGCGGCATCGGGGTGACCGACCCGGAGGCGGCGCTGCGCACCGTCGACAAGCTCGACAAGATCGGCCCGGCGAAGGTGGCCGAACTGCTGGCCGAGACCGCCGGGGCGAGCGAGGCGCAGGCCAAGGCGTGCCTGGCGCTGGCCGAGATCTCCGCCCCGGACGCCTCGTTCGCCGACGCCATCCGGGCGCTCGGGGTGAGCGACCCGCTGCTCGACGAGGGCGTCGAGGAGCTGGTCCGGGTGGTGGACACCGCCGCCGAGCACTCGCCCGGCCTCTGCGTGGCGGACCTGCGCATCGCCCGTGGCCTGGATTACTACACGGGCACCGTCTACGAGACCCAGCTGCGTGGCTACGAGCGCTTCGGCTCGATCTGCTCCGGCGGCCGGTACGACAACCTGGCCAGCGCCGGCGCCACCTCGTACCCCGGGGTCGGCATCTCGATCGGCGTGACCCGGCTGCTCGGGCTGCTCTTCGGCGCGGGGGAGCTGTCGGTCTCCCGTTCGGTGCCCACCTGTGTCGTGGTGGCCGTGGCCGACGAGGAGCAGCGCTCGGCCAGTGGCCGGATCGCGTCGGCGCTGCGCCGGCGGGGCATCGCCACCGAGGTGTCGCCGAGCGCGGCGAAGTTCGGCAAGCAGATCCGCTACGCCGAGCGGCGCGGCATCCCGTACGTCTGGTTTCCGGGGGCCGACGGCGCTCCGGACGAGGTGAAGGACATCCGCTCGGGTGAGCAGGTCACGGCCGACGCGAGGGAGTGGGCGCCGCCCCGGGAGGACCTGAAGCCGAAGGTCGGTTGAGTGTCACGACTGGCGCGGACGGCCGCGGGGACCTACGGTAGCGTAAGTTACGCCACCGTAGGGAGTTACTCGTGACCGTGAGCACGACACTGAGCCAGACCGCCCTGCTCGTCGAGCTGGAGCCGGTCGTCGCGCGCAACCTGGACCGCCACCTCTCGCTGGCGAAGGAGTGGTTCCCGCACGAGTACGTGCCGTGGAGCGAGGGTCGCACGTTCGACGGGCCGCTCAATGGTGAGGCGTGGTCGCCGACCGACTCGACCATCCCGGACGTCGCCCGTACCGCGCTGATCGTCAACCTGCTGACCGAGGACAACCTGCCCTCGTACCACCACGAGATCGCCACCCTGTTCGGCCGAGACGGCGCGTGGGGCACCTGGGTGCACCGGTGGACCGCGGAGGAGGGCCGGCACGGCACGGCCATCCGCGACTACCTGACCGTCACCCGGGCGGTCGACCCGGTGGCGCTGGAACGCGCCCGGATGACCCACATGTCCGCGGGCTACGTCAACGTGCACGACGACGAGGTGCTGCACTCGTTGGCGTACGTCTCGTTCCAGGAGCTGGCCACCCGCATCTCGCACCGCAACACCGGCAAGGCCACCGGCGACCCCGCCTGCGAGGCGCTGCTGGCCCGGGTCGCCGCCGACGAGAACCTGCACATGGTCTTCTACCGCAACCTGCTCGCCGCCGCGTTCGAGCTGGCCCCGAGCCAGGCCATGCGGGCGGTCGCCGACGTGGTGGCCAACTTCCAGATGCCCGGCAACGGCATCGACGGCTTCGCCCGCAAGTCGGTGGCGATCGCCCTCGCGGGCATCTACGACCTGCGCCAGCACCGCGACGAGGTGTTGCAGCCGGTGCTGCGCCAGTGGGACGTCTTCAACGTGACCGGCCTCGACGCCGACGGCGAAGCCGCCCGCGAACAGCTCGCGGCCCAGCTGGAGGCCCTGGAGAACGCGGCGGCTCGCTTCGAAGAAAAGCGCGACGCCCGAGCAGCCCGCCTAGCCCTCCGCTAACCCAACCCCACCCCCACCCCACCCCACCCCGCGCCCCCACCCGCCACACTCCGTTGATCATGAAGTTATTGCCGCGACACGCCGACGAGGCGGGCAATAACTTCATGATCAACCCGCCGTTTGGGGTGGTGGGGCGGTGGGGCGGTGGGGGGGTTAGGGGGTTGGGGGGAGGGGGAACAGGAGGCAGGTGCTTGTCGCGTGGGCGATCAGGCGGGCGTTCGCGTCGGTGAGGCGGGCTTCGGCCAGGGCCGTGCGGCGACCGCGTTGCAGCACCGTGCCCTCGCAGCGCAGCGTGCCGCTGTCGACGGTGACCGGGCGCAGGAACTTCACGTTCAGGTCCAGCGAGGTGTAGCCGACCCCGGCGGGCAGCGTGGTGTGCACGGCACAGGCGGCGGCGGTGTCCAGCAGGGTCGAGATGACGCCACCGTGGACGGTGCCCAGCGGGTTGTAGTGGAACTCCTGGGGGACCAGCTCGACGGCGACCCGACCCTCGTCGGCCTCCATCCGGGCCATGTCGATCAGGTGCATCACCGGGGGTGCGGCCAGTTCTCCGGCGATCATCGCGCGGAGCAGGTCGATGCCGCTGCGCCGACCGACCTGCGCGGCGTTGGCCGCCGGGTCGGACCAGGTGAAGGTACGGCTGCGCGCCGGCTCCTGGGTCTGTGTCATGGACGCAGCGTCGCAGGACGTTGCTGAGTCTGTCAATGAGACCTAGCCTGGTCGGATGAGACCCGGGGCACTGGACTGGTCGGTGGAGAACTGCACCATCGCCCGCGCGATGGAGATCCTCGGCGAGCGGTGGACCATGGTGGTGCTGCGCGAGGTGTTCAGCGGCGTGCGGCGCTTCGACGACATGCGGGTCCGCACCGGTATTCCGCGCCAGGTTCTCACCAACCGGCTGGCGGTGCTCGTCGAGCGGGGCGTTCTGCGTCGTGAGCCGTACCGGGAGCCCGGCAGCCGGCTGCGCCACGAGTACCGGCTGACGGAGAAGGGCCTGGCCCTCTGGCCGGTGCTGGTCGCCGTGCTCGGGTGGGGTGACCGGTACCTGGCCGACGCCGAGGGCTCGCCGTTGAGCGTGGGGCATCGCGACTGCGGCGCCCCGGTTCGCGTCGAGCTGCGCTGCGCCGAGGGGCACCCGGTGGATGATCCCCGCGACGTGCTGCCCCGCCCGGGTCCCGGCGCGCGCCGCCGTACCCCCTGACGCCGCCCGCTCGTCCGCGCCGCCGCCGTCCGCGCCGGCCGCCGCTGCCCGCTCGTCCGCCGTGCGGCCCGATCCGTGGTGATCCGGCGGCGGGGGTTGTGGCGTCAACGGCGTCGGACGGCGAGTGGTGTCCGAAACGGATCCGGCGGTCCTCAGGGCTGTGACGGCAGGTGCCCGCGAACGTGTCCGCGGTGTTGCGGCGGTGTGACTGGCGCGGGTCGACGAATTCGGGCGAAACCAGGTCTTGTCAATGATCTTAAGTATGTGAATACTTCTGTTCACTCGGCCGGTTCTCGCAGATCGGCCGGGTCGCCCCTCGGGTCAGCCACCCCCGGCCAGACCCGTCTCCCCCGCCCAGGAGGTTTGTTACATGCGACCCACGAGGTCCTCATTCCGCGTTGCGGCGACTGTTGCCGTGAGCGGAACCCTGGTCGTCGGCTCGCTCATCGGCGCACCCGCCCAGGCCGCCCCCGCCGCCTCGCCCGACGCCGCCGCCGCCCTCTCCGCTCAGCTCGGCGACCGCTCCGCCGGCTCGTACATCGACGCCAGCGGCAAGACCGTCGTCACGGTGACCGACGCCGCCGCCGCCCGCACGGTCAGCAAGGCCGGAGCGAGCGTCCGGTACGTCACCCGCGGCGCCGCCGAGCTGAACCGGGCCACCGCCGAGCTGGAGCGCTCGGCGAAGATCCCGGGCACCGCCTGGTGGAGCGACCCGATCACCAACCAGGTGGTCGTCTCCGTCGACAGCACCGTCACCGGCGCCAAGCTGGAGCGGGTCAAGGCCGCTGCCGCGCGCGCCAACGGCGCGGTACGCGTCGAGGCCGAGGCCGGCGTGCTCAGCACCCGCATCTCGGGTGGCCAGGCCATCTACACCGGCGGCTACCGCTGCTCGCTCGGCTTCAACGTGCGCAGCGGCAGCACCTACTACTTCCTGACCGCCGGGCACTGCACCAACCTCGGCACCAACTGGTACTCGAACTCCAGCCAGACCAGTCTGCTGGGCACCCGTGCCGGCACCAGCTTCCCGGGCAACGACTACGGCATCGTGCGGCACAACAACTCCGCGAACGCCGCCGGCAACGTCTACCTCTACAACGGCAGCTACCGGGACATCACCGGCGCCGGCAACGCGTCGGTCGGCCAGTCGGTGCAGCGCTCCGGCAGCACCACCGGCCTGCGCAGCGGCTCGGTGTCCGCGACCAACGCCACGGTGAACTACGCCGAGGGCTCGGTCTCCGGCCTGATCCGCACCAACGTCTGCGCCGAGGGTGGCGACAGCGGTGGCTCGCTCTTCTCCGGTAGCACCGCGCTCGGCCTCACCTCCGGCGGTAGCGGTAACTGCAGCAGCGGCGGGACGACCTACTTCCAGCCCGTCACCGAGGCCCTGAGCGTCTACGGCGTCAGCGTCTTCTGATCGATTCACCGCCCGCGGGTCGCCGGAGTCCTCCGGCGGCCCGCGCCGCGCGTCCGGGGGTGGGCCGTCCGCCCCGGCGCCCGCGCCGCCTCAGGCGAGGCGATCCGGCCCGTCCGTGGGAAGCAGGGGATCCGGGGGTACGACACCGGTCGTCGGCAGGGCGGGCCCCAGCGGCGTGGCGCCGTCGGTGGCCCAGGCGAGGTGCGCCCGTCGGGCGGAGAGGACCGCCAGCAGCGGCCAGAGTGACACGCCCACCGCCGTCACCCGTTCGGCCAGGCCGGTCCGGGATCCGCTGGTCACCTCGAACGCGAACCAGCCGAAGAGGGCGAGCAGCACGATCGTGGCGCTCAGCGCCACGCCCCGCCGAAACGCCCAGGGCGGCTGCGGGGCTCGCGGATGTGCGGCGTCCGGGCCACGCGGCAGCCGCAGCGCCGACCCGGCCGGCCAGAGCGCCAGCGCCAGGACCGCGACGGTGGCCGCGACGCCGTGACTGAGGGAGCCGCCGACCGCCGGCCGGGGAAAGGCGACAAGCGCGATGGTCGCCACGCCGCCGACGGCGAGCAGGAAGCGGCTGGGCAGCCCGGCCGCGTGCAGCACCGCGGCGATCGCCAGGTAGCAGCCGCCGAGCAGCAGCAGACAAGTGATCATGATCCAGGAGTCGGTGGCGTCGTGCCCGGCCAGTTCGCTTATGGTGTCGCGGACCGGGTCGTACCCGGCCGGCTGCCGGGCGCCCGCGACCGTCCAACCGCCGACCAGCAGCACCGGCGCGGCCACCGCCGTGGCGACGCCCCAGTTTGGTACGGCGCGCATTCGGCCACGTTAACCGGCGCGACGGCCCGGCGAGCCGGGTTCGTCAGGCTGCCCACCGGCGCAGCGCGCGGCCTGCCGCCTGCTCACCTGCGAATCGTGCCGGCCTGCCGGGTGCCCCCGAGCGGGGCCGGCCACCCCTGACAGAATGCGGGTGAGGACTGTTCCACGATGAGGAGTTGCCAGCCGTGATCCGTACCCACAATGCCGGAAGCCTGCGCGCCGCGGACGCCGGCTCGACGGTGACGCTCGCCGGGTGGGTGGCCCGCCGGCGTGACCACGGCGGCGTCATCTTCGTCGACCTGCGCGACGGCTCCGGCGTGGTCCAGGTGGTGTTCCGCGAGGAGGACGCGCACGCGCTGCGCAACGAGTTCTGCGTGAAGGTCACCGGCGAGGTGACCCGCCGGCCGGCCGGCAACGAGAACCCGGAGCTGCCCACCGGCGACGTCGAGGTGACCGCCGTCGAGCTGGAGGTGCTCTCCGAGGCCGCGCCGCTGCCGCTCCCGGTGGACGACCAGGTCGAGGCCGGTGACGACCTCCGCCTGCGGTACCGCTACCTGGACCTGCGCCGCAGCGGCCCGGCGAACGCGCTGCGGTTGCGCTCGCGCGCCAGCCACCTCGCCCGGGGGGTGCTGCACGAGCGGGACTTCCTGGAGATCGAGACCCCGACGCTGACCCGCTCGACGCCCGAGGGCGCCCGCGACTTCCTGGTGCCCGTGCGACTCCAGCCCGGCAGCTGGTACGCGTTGCCGCAGTCGCCGCAGCTGTTCAAGCAGCTGCTGATGGTCGGCGGCATGGAGCGGTATTACCAGATCGCGCGCTGCTACCGCGACGAGGACTTCCGCGCCGACCGGCAGCCCGAGTTCACCCAGCTCGACATCGAGATGTCGTTCGTCACCGAGGACGACGTGATCGACCTCGGCGAGGCGATCGTCTCGGCGCTGTGGAAGGACCTGGCCGGGCACGAGATCAGCCGGCCGATCCCGCGGATCACCTGGCACGACGCGATGGCCCGCTACGGCTCGGACAAGCCGGACCTGCGCTACGGCGTGGAGCTGACCGAGCTGACCGACTACCTGCGCGGCACCGAGTTCCGGGTGTTCGCCGGGGCGATCGACGCGGGCGGCTACGTGGGCGCGGTGGTGATGCCCGGTGGCGCGGCGCAGAGCCGCAAGGAGCTGGACGGCTGGCAGGACTGGGCGAAGGCGCGCGGCGCGCGGGGCCTGGCGTACGTGGTGCTGGACGCCGAGACCGGCGAGGCGCGCGGCCCGGTGGCCAAGAACCTGTCCGCCGAGCACCTGGGCGGGCTCGCCGACGCGGTCGGCGCCAAGCCGGGTGACGCGGTCTTCTTCGCCGCCAGCGCCAACGCCCGCGAGGCGCAGGAGCTGCTGGGCGCGGCCCGCGTCGAGATCGCCAAGCGGGCCGGCCTCATCGACGAGAGCGCCTGGGCGTTCTGCTGGGTGGTCGACGCGCCGATGTTCGAGAAGACCGACGAGGGTGGCTGGACGGCTGTGCACCACCCGTTCACCTCGCCGAACGCGGAGTGGGTGGACCGGTTCGAGGAGGCGCCGGACCGCGCCTTGGCGTACGCGTACGACATCGTCTGCAACGGCAACGAGATCGGCGGCGGGTCGATCCGTATCCACCGGGGCGACGTGCAGAAGCGGGTGTTCGACCTGCTCGGCATCACCCCCGAGGAGGCGCAGGACAAGTTCGGCTTCCTGCTGGAGGCGTTCAAGTACGGCGCACCGCCGCACGGCGGCATCGCGTTCGGCTGGGACCGGGTCTGCATGCTACTGGCCGGCGCGGACTCCATCCGTGAGGTCATCGCGTTCCCGAAGACCCGTGGCGGCTTCGACCCGTTGACCGGCGCGCCGACCCCGATCACCGCCCAGCAGCGCGCCGAGGCCGGCATCGACGCCAAGCCCAAGCCGCAGCCGCCGGCCCACGCCGGCACGGCCGGCCCGGCAGCCCCGGTAGCCGACCCGGTCTGACCGTACCCCCCGGCCCCTGCTTGGGTGATCAAGAGGTTTGCGTCATCATCGCCCCGCGAGATGACGCAAACCTCTTGATCGTCGGTGGGGGAGTGGGCTGGGATGCGGGTGCTTGTTGTCGGGGGTAGCGGGTTTCTGGGTCGGGAGGTCTGTCGGCGGGGCGTCAGCGCCGGGTTCTCGGTGGTGGGGACGTTTCACTCCGGGTCCGTCGGGGTGTCTGGTGTTGTCGGGCGGCGGCTGGACGTGACCGACCGCGCCGCCGTGCGCGCGCTGGTCGGCGAGGTGCGGCCGGACACCGTGGTCGCGACCCCCTACCGGTACGACGACTGGACGGTCACCGCCGACGGGGCCGCGCACGTGGCCCTCGCCGGCGCCGAGGTGGGGGCCCGGCTGGTGCACCTGTCCAGCGACGCGCTGCACGGCGGCCGTCCCACGCCGTACGCCGACGACGACCCGCCCAGCCCGGTCAACGCGTACGGGGCCGCGAAGGCGGCGGCGGAGACCGCCGTACGAGCGATCGACCCCGGTGCGGCGCTGGTGCGTACCTCGCTGATCCTGGGGGAGGGCAGCAAGCAGATCGAGCTCTGCCGGGACGCGCTCGCCGGTCGGGCCGTCCTGTTCACCGACGAGTTCCGCTGCCCGATCGACGTCAGCGACCTGGCCGACGCCGTGCTGGAGCTGGCGGGCTCGTCGTACGCCGGACTGCTCAACGTGGCCGGCGCGGACGCCGTCAGCCGGGCCGAGCTGGGTCTGCTGGTCGCCGAGCGGTTCGGTCTGGACGCGACGGGCCTGAAGACCACCACGGCCGCCGCCGCTGGCGTGGTCCGGCCCGGCGACGTACGCCTCGACTCCGGCCGCGCCGCCGGTCTGCTGCGGACGCGGCTGCGCGGGGTGCGCGAACTCCTGGCCTGATGTCCTGCACACTTCCTATGCACAACTATTGTGCACGGCAAGTGTGCAGAGATAGTGTGCAGCCATGAAGAACGACGAAGCGATCCCGCGGCCCACCCCGCGGGAGGTGCGGATCGACAAGCGGCAGGTCCGGGTGCTCGCGCACCCGCTGCGGATGCGGCTGATCGGAGCCCTGCGGGTGAACGGGCCCGCCACCGCCACCACCCTCGCCGAGCTGCTCGGCACCAACACCGGCGCGACCAGCTACCACCTGCGCCAACTCGCCGAGGTCGGGCTGGTCACCGAGGATCCCGACCGGGGCAGCGGACGGCAGCGCTGGTGGCAGGCCGCGCACGACGTGACGAGCTGGGAGCCGAGCGACTTCGACGACGACCCCGACGCCCGTGCCGCGATCGAGTGGATCCAGGGCGACCAGGTGCGTCTTCTCGTCGAGCACGCCGACCGCTGGTTCGCCACCCAGCACGAATGGTCCCCCGCCTGGCGGGACGCCTTCGGCATGGGCGACATCTTCATGACCATCCCGCCCGAGCGGCTGGAGGCGCTCAAGGCGGAGGTGTGGCAGGTGCTGGAGCGGTACCGCCGGGAGGCCGAGCCGGTCGACACGGCCGAGCCCGCCGACCCGCAGGCCCGCCCGGTGCAGGTCTTCCTGGCCGCCTACCCGCTGCTGGACGGCCCCCGATGAGCGCGAGGAGTGAGCCGGGCTTGCGAGCCCCGCAGTCGCGAATGGATGTGGCGTCGTGAGCGCGAGGAGTGAGCCGGGTTTGCGAGCCCCGCAGTCGCGAATGGATGTGGCGTCGTGAGCGCGCTGACCGTACGCCAGGTCCGGCGTCGCTACCTCACCCTCTACGGCCTGCGCTGGCTCCCCACGGGGTTGATGATCCCGGTGATGATCCTGCTGATGCAGGAGCGCGGCCTGTCGCTGCCGCAGATCGGCCTGGTCGGCACCGCGCAGGGGCTGCTGGTGCTCGCGCTGGAGCTGCCCACCGGCGGCTTCGCCGACGCCCTCGGTCGCCGACCCGTCCTGCTCGCCGCCGGAGCGCTCAACCTCGCCTCGCTGGCGCTCTTCGCGGTGGCCGACTCGTTCGCGCTGTTCTTCCTGGTCTGGGCGTTGCAGGGCGTCTACCGGGCACTGGACAGCGGCCCGCTGGAATCCTGGTACGTCGACGCCACCCTGGCCGCCGACCCGCAGGCCGAGTACGAGCGGGGCCTCGGGTACGCCGGCACCGTCGTCGGCGTGGCCATCGGCGGCGGCGCGCTGCTCAGTGGTGGCCTGGTCGCGCTGGGCCCGCTCGGGCCGGTCAGCGCGCTCACCGTGCCGGTGCTGGCCGCGATCGTCGCCCAGGCGGCCGCGCTGGCCGCGCTGCTCGTCCTGCTGGTCGAAGAGCGGCCAGCCACCGGGGTCGCGGCGGTGCGCGCATCGGTCGTCCAGGCGCCCCGGATGATCGGCCAGGCGCTCGGGCTGCTGCGGCGTTCCCAGGTGCTGCTCGCCCTGGTGGCTGTGGAGTTGTTCTGGGGCTTCGGCATGGTCACCTTCGAGTCGCTGCTGCCGGTGCGGCTCGCCGAGGTGATCGGCAACCCGGAACGGGCCGCCGCGCTGCTCGGGCCGGCCAGTTCGGCGGCCTGGATCGCCAATGCGGCCGGCGCGGCACTGACCCCGCTGCTGTTGCGCTGGTTCGGGGCGCCTTGGGGCGCGGCCCTGCTGCGCATCCTGCAGGGCGTCACGGTGGTCGGGATGGGGCTGTTCGCGGGGCCGGTCGGAGTGCTGGTGGCCTACCTGGCCTGCTACGCCGTGCACGGCGCGTCGAATCCGCTGCACAGTGGTCTGTTGCACCGCCAGGTCGACGGCCCGTACCGGACCAGCGTGCTCTCGCTGAACTCGATGATGGCGCAGCCGGCCGCCGCCCTCGGCGGGGTGGTCCTGACCGCGATCGCCGCCGCCGTCAGCGTCAGCGCCGCGATGGTGGTCGGCGCGGTGGTGCTGGCCGTCGCCGCGCCGCTCTACCTGCCCGCCTGGCTGGCCGACCGTCGGCCCGCTCCCTCCAGCGAGCCGACCGTGGTCCCCGTACCCGCCGACCGGTAGCGAGGGCCGCTCATCGACGCCCGGTGTCGATGAGCGGCCTCAGCCGAGGCGGATCGCGGTGCGGGACAGGGTGTCGGCGAAGCCGAGCCGGCGGTAGAGCCGCACCGCTTTGACGTTGTCCGGGTAGACGCCGAGCCCGACGGTGTCGTGCCGGGCCAGCAGCGCCCGGGTCATGCCGGCGGTCAGCGCCGCGCCCAGCCCCCGGCCGCGCTGGTCGGGGGCGACGGTCAGGCCGGCCAGAAAACCGACGTCGCCCCGGCTGCGGTCCGCGCCGCACGCCACCAGCCGGTCGCCGGCCCGGATGCCGTACCAGTCGATGACCCGTGGATCGCCCGGGCGCGTGGTGGTGTCCGGGAACGCCTCGTCGACCAGCGCCGCAAGCGCCGGGCGGTCGGCGTCGGTGAGACGTACGACCCGCTGCTCGTCCGGCTGCGTCGGCGGCGCCACGGTGGTCCAGTGGAAGTCCCAGTCGACGAACTCGGCCACCGCCAGCCGGCCCGCCACCAGGGCGGGGTCGAGCCGGGGCAGGTGCATTCGATGCTCCGGCCGCAGCACCCCGTCGGCGACCAGCGCGGCACAGATCTCCAGCACCGGCTCGGTGGGGCCGATGGCGTCCGCGCCCAGCCCGCGCTCGGGCGGCAGCAACCACAGCACGGCGCCGTCGCGCCGGTAGCCGCGCGCCGGCACGCCCGGCGAGAGCGAGTGCCTGACGAACGGGTGGTCACCGGCGGCGGCCAGGATGGCGGCCCGGTCGTGGAGCGCCTGGTCGTCGATGATCATGACGGTCAGCCTAGGAGCCGCCGTACGGGCGACCGCGCCGGGTCCGGCAGCCCGCGTGCTGTTCCACGGTGGAGATTGGCGAGTCGACCGATTGGGTACATCACGCGCCGACCTACTGGGAACCCCCACCGGAGGACCGACATGCTCGCCATTCTCGCGGCCATCGTCTTTGGCTTCGCCCTGCTGCTCGACCTGCTCAACACCGACTTCGGCGCCCCCGACCTGTTCAACTGGAACACCCTCGTGCTCATCGGCCTGCTCCTGCTCTCGCTCTACCTGGCCGGCGTCGGCAGCGGCCCGCGCGGCGGTGGCGGCGGCCGCTGGTACCGGGGCCGTCGTCCCGGCCGTGGCTGACCGAGACCGATCAGCGGTGGCCCGGCCCGCAGCGCGATTCCGGCGTCGCGGGTCGGGCCCGGTACTGTCTTCGTGATGGAGTCCGACGCTCTCTTCTCCCTCGGTGCGCCCACCGGGCCGCGCAGCGCGCCCGAGGGTCCCGCCGGTGTCGACGGCTTCACTCCGGTAGCGGACGATTCGCCCCTGCCCGTCCGCATGCGGCCCGCGAGCCTGGACGAGCTGATCGGGCAGGACCACCTGCTCGCCCCCGGCGCGCCGCTGCGGCAACTGGTCTCCGGCGGTGCCCCCCTGTCGGTCATCCTCTGGGGGCCGCCCGGCAGCGGCAAGACCACCATCGCGCACCTGGTGGCCGGCGCCACCGACCGCCGCTTCGTCGCCATGTCGGCGCTCTCGGCCGGGGTCAAGGACGTCCGGGCGGTGATCGAGACGGCCCGTCGCCAGCGCCGCTCGGGCGGCCCGCAGACGGTGCTGTTCATCGACGAGGTGCACCGGTTCAGCAAGACCCAGCAGGATTCACTGCTCGCCGCCGTCGAGGACCGCACTGTCACGCTGCTCGCGGCGACCACCGAAAACCCGTACTTCTCGGTCATCTCACCCCTGCTGTCGCGGTGCGTGCTGCTCACCCTGCAACCGCTCGACGACGACGCCGTACGCGGCCTGCTGCGCCGCGCGGTCGCCGACGAGCGCGGCCTGGGCGGCACGCTCGCCCTGACCACCGACGCCGAGGACCACCTGGTCCGACTCGCCGCCGGTGACGTCCGCAAGGCGCTGACCGCGCTGGAGGCGGCGGCGGCCTCGGCCACGGCGCTCGGCACCGGGCGCATCGACCTGGCCACCGCCGAGCAGGCGGTCGACGTGGCGGCGGTGCGCTACGACCGCGACGGCGACGCCCACTACGACGTGGTCAGCGCCTTCATCAAGAGCATGCGCGGCTCGGACGTGGACGCCGCCGTGCACTGGCTGGCCCGGATGCTGGTGGCGGGGGAGGACGCCCGGTTCATCGCCCGACGGCTGGTCATCTTCGCCAGCGAGGACGTGGGCATGGCCGACCCCACCGCGCTGAGCGTGGCCACCGCCGCCGCGCACGCCGTGGAGTACGTCGGTCTGCCCGAGGCGCAGCTCAACCTGGCGCAGGCGGTGATCCACCTGGCCACCGCGCCGAAGTCGAACTCGGCCACCACCGCGATCGGCGCTGCCATCGCCGACGTGCGGGCCGGCCGGGGTGGTTCGGTGCCCCGTGGGCTGCGGGACGCGCACTACGCCGGCGCCCGAGGGCTGGGCCACGGCACCGGGTACCGCTACCCGCACGACGACCAGCGCGGCGTGGTCACCCAGCAGTACGTCCCGGACGACCTGGTGGGCGTCGACTACTACCAGCCCAGCCCGCACGGGGCGGAACGGTCGGTGTCGACGCGGCTGCCGGTGCTGCGCCGGATCGTCCGCGGGCTGCCGGCCCCGCCCGCCCGCCCGGAAACCCCGACCGCCTCCTCGCCCGCGACAGCGGGCCCGTCGGTGGCGGCCCCGACCGCCGGGTCACCGGTAACACCGCAGCCCGCCCCGGCGCTTGTCGGTCGGAACGGCAAGCCGGCCACGGACGCGGGCGGTCCCCGCACGAAGCAGGACAGCGGCACTGACGCCGCAGGAGAGGGTCAACAGTGAGATCGCGTGGTGCGGACCGTCCCGACGAGGGCCCGGACGAGCGGCGTGATCCCCGCGCGAAGGGCCGCCGCTGGGGTCGAGGCCGAGCCGAGGCCGAGCCGGAGGAGCCGGTGGCCGGCGAGGAGTTCGGCTGGATCGACGACCTGCGCTCGGCCAAGCAGCAACGCGGCGAGCTGGGCCCGGACGGGGCCCCGGCCGAGCCCGTGCCGCCGCGCGGGGGCGCGTCGGCGCCGCCGGACGCGCCGCCCGGCCCACGCCGCCCGGACGCGGAGGCCGCCGGAGCGCGCCGCCCGGTCGACGGCCCCTGGCCGGGAGAGGCGCCCCCGCCGGGTCGCCGCCCGGACGCCCGCCCGCCCGCCGACCGCGAGCACTCCGACCGCCCACCTGCCGACCGCGTCCGGGCCACCGGGCCCGCCGGCGCCGTCGCGGGCCCGCCGGCGGCGCGTGGCGCCCAGCCGGTTCCCGGCACCGGCCCCCGCGCCGCCGCGCCGCCCGCCGCTCGCCCGGGCGGCGGTGACCCGGCGAGCCCTCCCGGGCCCCGCCCGTCCAGCGGCGCTCCGGCCCGACCGCGTCCGACCGTGGGACCGTCCGGCCCGCCCGGAGGGCCAGCGGCTGCGGGCGCCCCGGCCGGCCACCGCCCGGATGCCGCCGCCCCGACCGGCCGGGCGGAAGCGATGCCGCCACTGCGCCGGCCGGACGCCGTGCCGCCGGGCCGCCGACCCCGGCCCGACCCGACCGGGAGCGGCCGGCCGCTGACCGGTGACGACCTGGCCGCCGGCCGACGTACGACGGGACCCGTTCCCGATCCGGCGCGACCCGCCGGGCCACCCACCGCGGCCGGTCCGGGCCGGTTCGGCGGGCCGCCGCCCGGCGTCGCGCGGCAGGTCGCCGACGGGCTGCGAGCCGACCCCGCGATCGACAATGACCCGCGCACGGCCCGGCGTCGTCCCGGCCCGGTCGACCCGGGAGCGCCGGAGCCCGCGGGTCACGCCCGCCCGGCCGGGGGTGGTCACCGCCGTGCCGCCGAACCGGACGCGCCGGTGGTGCCCCGCTCGGGCAACGCCCCACCGATGCCGCAGGCGTCCACCGCGCCCACCAGCGCCGGGCCCACCAACGCCGGGCCCACCAGCGCCGGGTCCGCCAGCGCCGGGTCCGCCAGCGTCACGTCCACCGACGGCACCGGCCGCCGTCGAGCGGTCCCCGACGACCAGGGCCGACGCGTGCCGACCGGCGGTGAGCCGCGGGCGGACCGCCCGGAGCGGCCGGCCGACTGGCTGCGTCAGGCCGGCCGGCTGCCGCACACCGACCCCGGTCTGCCGGTGGTCAACCGCAGAGGTGGCGATGCGCAGGCCCCGACCGCGAACCGCCCCGTCGGCCGCCGTACCGCCCCGCCGCCCGCCGGTGATCTGACCGATCGCTCCGGTGGCCCACTCGCCGTACCCGATCCCGCCGCGGAACGCACCGCCGGCCGTCGTCCCGTCGGGCCACCGGCCGACCCGGGCGCGGGCGCTCCCACCGGCCGCCGGGCCGCCCGGCCCGGCGGGCCAGACCCCACCGGAGAGCAGCCGAGCGGTTCCGTGCCTCATCCGCCGGTCACCGGCGAGCGGCCCGTCGGCCGTCGGGCCGCTCCGGGGGCCGCCGCGGATCCGATCAACCGACGCCGCCGCCCGCCGGCCGACTCCGCCCCCGACGGACCCACCGGTCGTCCCGGGCCGGCCGACGACCGCGGCGACGACCCGTATGCCGGCCCCGCCGGCGGCGGGCGGCCCGCTCCCGTCCGGGGCGCCCGCTCCGCACCGCCCGGGGGGCGGGCCCGACCCGCGCCCGGCGAGGCGCCGGTCTCCGGCGCCGGTCGCCGTGGTCCCGACGGTCCACCCCGTCCCGGCGCCGGCATGCCCGAGCGGGGTGCCGCTCGCCCCGACGGCTCGGCTCGCGCCGCCGTGCCCCCAGGTGCCGGCCCGGACGCCCCGGCCCGTGCCGCAGTGCCGCCGGGCGTCGATCCGGATCGTCCCGCTCGTGCGGCGGTGCGCCCGGGCGTCGGCCCGGACACCCCGCCCCGCCCCGGCTCGGCCCGGCCCCGTCCGGACGGCCCGGCCCGTGCGGCCGTCCCGCCGGGCGCCGGTCCGGACGGTCCGGCTCGCGCCGCCGTCCGCCCGCCGGGCGTCGGGCAGCCGCCCGTCGGCGACGACCGGGCGGGCGCCGAGCACGCCGGCCCCGGGTCACCCGTGGCCGCGCGTGCCGCCGCCCCGCGACCGGCGGACCGCGCCGCGGGCCGTGCCCTGCCGCCGCCGCGCGAGGCCGGCCGGCCCGAGCCCAGCGGT
The DNA here is from genome assembly GCF_042872475.1 of Micromonospora sp. NPDC005252. Lineage (NCBI taxonomy): Bacteria > Bacillati > Actinomycetota > Actinomycetes > Micromonosporales > Micromonosporaceae > Micromonospora > Micromonospora sp. NPDC005252. The sequence continues at coordinate 556,923 of NZ_JBIAKN010000004.1, forward strand.
GTCGCTCCCGTGCCACCGTCCGGCCGGCCCGGCGAGCCGGTCGGTGTGGCCCGCGCCGCCGTCGTGGTGCCCACCGCGACCGCGCCGGTCGCCGAACCGGCCGACGGGCCCGCACTGCGCGCGGCCGGCCAGGACGCGTCCGCCGACGACGACGCCCCGGGCGCCCGTTCCGAGGTACGCCGGCAGTCGCGCGAACGACGCCGGCTGCGGGTGGCCGTCCTGGCGCTGGTCAGCGTCGTGCTGCTCGGCGCGGTACCGCTCTTCTTCGGCGTCCGCACGCTGAGCCGGGACCCGGTCTTCGACAACCTGGACCAGCTCGCCGTGCCCGCGTGGGCCGCGACGAAGACGGTCGACGACGTCAGCGGCAGCCGCTGGTGCCTGCTCGACTGCCGGCTGCGCGAGCGCACCGTCACCTCGGAGAAGTCGCCGGAGGAGACGGCGAAGGTCTACGAGGACGCGCTGCGCCAGGACGGCTGGCGACCGTGGAAGGTGAGCCGCTGCCCGGAGCAGGAGACGAAGGGCAGCTACACGTGCTGGCGTCAGGACGAGCTGACCCTCGACCTGTGGGTACGGGCGCCGGCCTGCGTACCGCCGCCGGTCGACGGGGAGCCGGCGATCGTGCCGTCTCCGGAGCCGTCGGCCGCTGCGGGGGAGTGCACCGGCTCGTTGGTGTCGGTGAAGGTGCGCAACGCGATCGACGACGAGCGGACCAGGCCGCAGCCCAGCACCGATCCGTCACTGACCGGAGAGGACCCGTTCCCGACGGTCAGCGGAGATCCGCTGGGCGACGTGACACCCTCACCGTCCTGAGCCGCTCTCCATCACGGACGGTAGGGTCTGGGGCTGGCGGGCCCGCCCGTGCCCGGCGACCGGCGACGGCTCGGTGGGTTCGGTGGGCGCCAGGTTGTGCGTTCCGGGGACGTCGGGTCCGGCGGAAATCTGCTTGAGGAGGGACACGCGTGGGCGACATTTTAGAGGTCGCGGCGCTGATCGCGGCGTGCGCGTTCGCGGTGCTGGTGCTCATCCTGACGCTGCCGATCCTACGGCTGCGGCACACGGTGGACGCCACCACGCGCATGATCAACGACCTCAACGATCGGACGGCGCCGCTGCTCGGCGACGTGAACACCACGGTGAAGAACGTCAACGTCGCCCTGGAGCAGGTGCAGACCTCGCTCGACGGCGTGAACCTGCAGCTGGCCAAGGTTGACACGATGACCAGCCACGCCCAGAACGTCACCGCCAACGTCGCCAACCTCGCCACCGTGGTCTCCGCCGCGGCCGCGAACCCGCTGGTCAAGGTGGCCGCGTTCGGCTACGGCGTGCGCAAGGCCGCCGCCGGCCGCCGGCACGCCGAGACCGAGCGCGAGGTGCGCGACACCATCAAGCAGCAGCGGCGGGCCGCCCGGCGCGGCAACCGCTGACCGGCCGGGCCAGCAGGAGGTAGCAGGACATGAGGCGGTTGTTCTGGCTCGGCATCGGCGTGGCCGTCGGCGTGATCGTGGTCCGCAAGGCGACCCGGACCGCGCAGGCGTACACCCCGGCCGGCATCGCCAGCTCGTTGTCGGAATCCGCTGGCGGCCTGGTGGAATCGCTGCGTAGCTTCGTGGAGGACGTCCGGATCGGGATGGCCGAGCGCGAGCAGGAGATCCACCAGGCGTTCGCCCAGGGTGAGGCGTTCGATGACCAGTTCGCCGAGCTGCGGGAGTCCCCGCGGATCGGCGATCGAGACATTTTTCCGGAGGAACACCAGCGATGAAGACGGCGGAGATCAAGCGGCGGTACCTCGCGCACTTCGAGGCGAACGGCCACGCCGTGGTGCCGTCCGCTCCGCTGCCCGCCATCAGCGACCCGAACCTGCTGTTCGTCAACGCCGGCATGGTGCAGTTCGTGCCCTACTTCCTGGGCCAGCAGACCCCGCCGTACCGGCGGGCGGTCAGCGTGCAGAAGTGCCTGCGCACCCCGGACATCGACGAGGTCGGCAAGACCAGCCGGCACGGCACGTTCTTCCAGATGAACGGCAACTTCTCCTTCGGTGACTACTTCAAGGCCGGCGCGATCCCGCTGGCGTGGGAGTTGTCCACGAAGCCGATCGCCGAGGGTGGCTACGGGCTGGATCCGGAGCGGATCTGGCCGACGATCTACCTCGACGACGACGAGGCGTACGAGATCTGGCGGTCGGTGGGTGTGCCGGCCGAGCGGATCGTCCGCCGGGGCAAGGCGGACAACTTCTGGTCGATGGGCATTCCCGGGCCGTGCGGTCCGTCGTCGGAGCTGTTCTACGACCGGGGCCCGGAGTACGGCCGCGAGGGCGGCCCGGCGGTCGACGAGGACCGCTACATGGAGTACTGGAACCTCGTGTTCATGCAGTTCGAGCGCGGTCCGGGCACCACCAAGGAGGACTACCCGATCCTGGGTGACCTGCCGGCGCAGAACATCGACACCGGCATGGGCCTGGAGCGGATGGCCTCGATCCTGCAGGGCGTCGACAACCTCTACGAGATCGACGAGGTCCGGCCGATCCTCGCCCGGGCGGCCGAGCTGACCGGCAAGCGCTACGGCGCGCACTCCGGGCACGTGGCCAGCGAGTCGCACCCGGACGACATCCGGCTGCGGGTGGTCGCCGACCACGTACGGACCGCGCTGATGCTGATCGGCGACGGCGTGACCCCGAGCAACGAGGGCCGTGGCTACGTGCTGCGCCGGATCATGCGCCGGGCGATCCGGTCGATCCGACTGCTCGGCTGGCAGGACCGGGCGCTGCCGGAGCTGCTGCCGGTCGCGCGGGACTGCATGGCGCCGTCGTACCCGGAGCTGGCGACCGACTTCGACCGGATCGCGCAGTACGCGTACGCCGAGGAGGAAGCCTTCCTGTCGACGCTGCGCGCCGGGACGACGATCCTGGACACCGCGATCGCCGAGACCCGCACGGCGGGCGGCACGGCGCTGTCCGGGGCGAAGGCGTTCCAGCTGCACGACACGTACGGCTTCCCGATAGACCTGACCCTGGAGATCGCGGCGGAGCAGGGCCTCACGGTCGACGACGAGGGCTTCCGCCGGCTGATGGCCGACCAGCGGACCCGGGCGAAGGCGGACGCGCAGGCCCGCAAGACGGGGCACACCGACGTGTCGGCGTACCGGTCGGTGCTCGACGCGGGTGGCCCGGTGACGTTCACCGGCTACAGCGAGGTGGCCCGCGAGTCGCGGGTGCGGGCGCTGCTGGGCTCCGACGGCCCGCGTCAGGCGGCGACCGAGGGTGAGACCGTCGAGTTGGTGCTCGACACGACCCCGTTCTACGCCGAGGGCGGTGGCCAGCAGCCCGACCACGGCATCATCACCGTCGGCGACGGTCAGGTCGAGGTGCTCGACGTGCAGCAGCCGGTGCCCGGCCTGATCGTGCACCGGGCCCGGGTCATCCGGGGCGAGGTGCACCCCGGCGACACCGGCTACGCCGAGATCGACACCACCCGGCGGCGGGCGATCTCCCGGTCGCACACGGCCACCCACCTGGTGCACCAGACCATGCGCAACTTCCTCGGCGAGTCGGCCACCCAGGCGGGTTCGCTGAACGCCCCGGGTCGGCTGCGGTTCGACTTCAACACCCCGACGGGTGTGTCGCCTACCGTTCTGCGCGACGTGGAGCAGCAGGTCAACGAGGTGCTCCTGGCCGACCTGGAGGTGCACGCCTTCATCACCTCGCTCGACGAGGCGCGGCGGATCGGCGCGATGGCGCTGTTCGGCGAGAAGTACGGCGAGGAGGTGCGGGTCGTCGAGGTCGGCGACTACGCCCGCGAGCTGTGCGGCGGCACGCACGTGGCCCGCTCGGCCCAGCTCGGTCTCGTGAAGATCCTCTCCGAGTCGTCCATCGGCTCCGGTGTCCGCCGGGTCGAGGCGCTGGTCGGCATGGACGCCTTCGGCTTCCTGGCCAAGGAGCACCTGCTGGTCTCCCGGCTGGCCGAGCTGTACCGGGTGCCCAACGACCAGGTCGCCGACCGGGTGGAGCAGACGGTGACCCAGCTGCGGGACGCGGAGAAGGAGCTGGAGAAGCTGCGCGCCCAGTTGGTGCTGGGTGGCGCGGCGGCGCTCGCGGCGCAGGCCAAGGATGTGCGCGGGGTGGCGTACGTGGGCACCGAGGCGCCGGAGGGCGCGGCCGGTAACGACGTACGGACCCTGGCGCAGGAGATTCGCGGCAAGATCGACCCGGCGCGGCCGGCGGTGGTCGCGGTGGCGGCCCGCGCGAACGGCAAGGCGTCGCTGGTGGTGGCGGTCAACGCGGCCGCCCGCAGTCGGGGTCTGGCCGCCTCGGACCTGGTGAAGGCGGCGTTCTCCGGGCGCGGCGGGGGTAGCCCCGACCTGGCCCAGGGCGGCGGCCTGCCGGCGGCCGAGGCGCCGAACCTGCTGCTCACCGTCGAGAAGGCGATCACCGAGGCGTGATGGACGGTCATGGTCGACCAGGGCGGACCGATCGGTCCGCCCTGGTTCGTCGACAGCCGAGGGGTGACCGTCGGTGAGCGGCTTCACACGGGGCGTTCGTATTGGCGTGGACGTCGGTCAGGTGCGCGTCGGGGTGTCCCGCTCGGATCCGGACGGGGTGCTGGCCACGCCGCTGGTCACCCTCGCCCGCGATCTCACCGCCGCGCCGGACGCGGTGCCGAGCGACCTTGCCCAGCTCGCGGCCCTGGTGGCCGAACATCAAGCGGTCGAGGTTGTCGTCGGCCTTCCGGTCAACCTGGCCGGCAAACACGGTCCCGCGGCGGTCGGAGTGAAGGCGTACGCTGACCGATTGGTCGATGTGATAGCGCCCGTACCGGTAACGCTTACCGACGAGAGGATGTCGACCGTGGTCGCTTCTCGTAGGCTTGCCGAACGTGGCGTCCGAGGTAAACGTCAACGTGCGGTTGTCGACCAGGCGGCCGCGGTGGAGATCCTGCAGAGCTGGCTGGACGCGCAGCGGAGGCGGACGTAATGATCGACGATCTGGATCTTGGGTTTGACGAGCCGGAGCGGGGTGAGAAGGGCCGGCACCGGCGCAGCTTCCGTAAGCGCAAGGGCGGTTCTGGTGGTGGCCGGGGCAAGACCTTCCTGGCGCTGCTGATGGCCCTGCTCCTGTTGGGCGGCATCGGTGGCGGCGCGTTCTACGGGTTCGACCGGATCCAGAACTACTTCGTCACCCCCGACTACGACGGTGCCGGGTCCGGTGAGATCACCGTCGAGATCAAGAACGGCGCGTTGCTGGCCGACATGGCCGACGCCCTGGTCGCGGCGGACGTGGTGAAGAGCCAGAAGGCGTTCATCGAGGCCGCCGAGGCCAACTCGCGCAGCAAGAACATCCAGCCGGGCACGTACAAGCTGCGCAAGCAGATGAGCGGCGCGAGTGCCGTGACGGCCATGCTCGACCTGAAGAACAAGATCGTCAACGGGCTGACCATCCCCGAGGGCCGCACCAGCAAGAACATCTACAAGCTGCTCTCCGACAAGACCAAGATCCCGGTCAAGGAGTTCGAGGCCGCCGCGAAGGACCCGGAGGCGCTCGGCGTCCCGGACTGGTGGTTCAAGCGCGACGACGGCAAGAAGGTCGTCAAGTCCATCGAGGGCTTCCTCTACCCGGACACGTACGAGATCCCGCCCAAGGCCACGGCCGAGAGCATCCTCAAGCTGATGGTGGACAACTTCCTCTCCGTGACCGGCGAGATGAAGTTCGCCGACCGGGTGCAGAAGGAGCGGGGTGGCGTCAGCCCGTACGAGGCGTTGATCGTGGCGTCGCTGGCCCAGGCCGAGGCCGGCAACAAGGACGACCTGGGCAAGGTCGCGCGGGTGGCCTACAACCGGGTGTACGGCGAGTTCAACTGCAACTGCCTGGAGATGGACGTCACGGTCAACTACTGGTTGGAGTTGACCGGTAAGCCGACCAAGACATCGGCCGAGATGAATCAGTCGGAACTGCTCGACACCACGAGCCCGTACAGCCGCAAGCTGAGGGGCCTGATTCCGACTCCCATCAACAACCCCGGTAAACCGGCGCTGGAGGGTGCGATGGACCCGCCGGTGGGCAAGTGGCTCTACTTCGTGGCGATCGACAAGCAGGGGCATTCCGCTTTCGCCGAGACGTACGAGGAGCAGAAGCGTAACGAGGCCAAGGCCAAGGAGGCTGGGGTGATCTGATGCCGCCCGTTCCCATCTCGGGTTCACCGTCACGCCGCGCTGGCGGGGCAGCGTACTTCTCCTCTGCCTCTTAAACTGCCGCTGTCCGTATCGACAGTCTTGAGAACGGGGGGAATGGTTGTGACCACGAAGAGATGGACGGCGCGAGCTGGAGCGGTCGCCTCGACGGCTATGGTGCTGCTTGCCTTCGCGGCAGTGCCGGCACAGGCCGCTGAGGTCACCAGGAGCACCACCGGTGCCGCAGGTCGGGCCGTCTACATCAAGAATGGTGACTGGGACCTCTACGCCCGGGACCCGCTGACCGATGGGCACTGCGCCCGTTGGCAGGAGCGCGCCCCGGGTAGCAGCTCGTGGTCGTGGAAGGGCAACTCGATCTGCACCTCGTCGGAAGGTTGGGCGGCCTTCGCGCGGTCGGGCTACTCCTACCGGATCTGCCGCACCGGTATCGGCAACTGCTCGTCGGTGGCTACGCTCCCCTGACCAGGTGAGAAACCGGCCGAAGCCGGTTGACGGGTAGCGGTCCGGCCGGTGGCTCAGATAACGGCGGACACGGTACCGGCAGCCGTCCCGCGCCGCCCGCAACAGTGCGAAGGCTCCCTTTCCAATGGTGACCGATAATGTGGTCGGCTTGGAAAGGGAGCCTTCACGCTGGCCCTGATGAGAGACGATTTACGTCATTGTCAGTGGCTGGTGCCGGTCCATGAGCCGGTGCGCGGGTTCAGGAACGTCCACACCCCGTTGCTGTTCTGCTTGCGCAGCGCGAACGTGCGGTTGTAGCCGTAGTAGAAGTACCCGGTCTGGGTGCTCGTGTCGTAGCCGGTGTTGCGGTTGACCGCGCCGTACGCCTTGCCCCAGGTCTGCGGCCCGACCGACCCGTCGATGCCGATGTTCATCACGTCCTGCCAGGTCCTGGTCTTGGCGGCGGTGTTGGAGCCGTACTCGCCGTCGATGAAGCTGGTGCCGACGGTGCCGCTGAGGTCGTCGGCCCAGATGATGGCCTGCCAGAGGCGCACGATGTTGCCGGCGCGCACGCACGAGCTGGACGCGCACAGCTCGTGGTTGTCCGACCAGCTGCCCGCCGCGCTGTCCGCACGCGCGGGTGCGGCGGCCATCAACGACAGGCTGAAGGCCGCGGCAATCGCGATGAGGACGCGCAGAATCCGTTTGTTCATGGTTCCCCCCTATTTCCGATCGATCGTCCTGCGCCGAATGCTTTCACCGACGTCGATGGAACGTCAAGCGAACACCGTGGGCGCGGTCGGCGACGGGTGGTGCGGTGGTCGGTGCGGTGGGTAGGGTCGAGGCGACGTGTACGGGGGGCGGACATGACGCGGACCGTGGTGGCCCGTCGGGCCGCGGTGCTGGGCAAACCCATCGCGCACTCCCTGTCGCCGGTGATCCACACCGCCGGCTACGCCGCCGCCGGGCTGGCCGGGTGGTCGTACACCCGGGTCGAGTGCGCGGCCGCGGAGCTGCCGGCCCTGGTCGCCGGCCTGGGCCCCGAGTGGGCCGGGCTGTCGGTGACCATGCCGGGCAAGGAGGCGGCGCTCGCCGTGGCCGACGCCGCGTCGCCGGTCGCCGTCGCGGTCGGCGCGGCCAACACGTTGGTACGCCGTCCGGACGGCTCCTGGTACGCGGACAACACCGACGTCGGCGGCATGGTCGATGTGCTCACCGGGGCCGGGGTGGCGCCCGGCGCCACCCTGACCGTCCTCGGCGCGGGGGGAACGGCCCGCGCCGCGCTCGCCGCCGCCGCACGGCTGGCGTGCTCCTCGGTGACTGTGGTGGCCCGCCGGGTCGAGGCGGTCGACGAGCTGCGCCCGGTGGCCGACGCCCTCGACGTGGCGCTGGCGGGTGGTGCCTGGGCCGACGCGCCCCGGCACCTCGCCGCCGCCGACGTGGTCGTCTCCACCGTCCCGAAGGGGGTCGCCGACCCGCTCGCCGGCGTGGCGACGTGGCGGTCGGACGGGGTCTACTTCGACGCGCTGTACGACCCGTGGCCGACGCCGCTGGCCGCGTCCGCCCGCGCGGCCGGTCTGCGGGTGGTGTCCGGACTGGACCTGCTGCTGGCGCAGGCGGTGGGCCAGTTCGAGCAGTTCACCGGCGTTGCCGCGCCGGTCGAGGCGATGCGGGAGGCGCTGATGGCGGCCCGTCGGGGCGCCTTCCTTAGCTGACGGTTAAGACGCGCTTACGGGAAACTGTCCTGCCCACGACATGCCCTGGTCGTCGATACGCTGCTCACGGTTACCGCAGCAGACACAGGGAGTTCTCCTTGACCAGGCATGGACTGCACCGCATCACCCGGCTCCGCAACGGTCCCCGGCGCAAGGCGATCGCCATCGGCGTGGTCGGCGGTGCGGTGGTGGCCGGCATCGTGGCGACCATGATGCCGCTGCTGGCCAGCGACGATCTGTCGATCCGCGCGGTGGCGGACACCACCGCGACGATGGTGACGCAGGACGGCGACAACGCCACCAAGACGACCCTGGCGACCTGCCCGGCGCGCTGCGACGGCAACCCGCGAGGTGGCCGCGAGGCGGTCGTCGAGTTCGCCGTGACCACCGTGCCGGCCGCCGCGGTCAACGTCCGGGCGACCCTGCGCATGCACGCCTGGCAGCAGTTCGCCGCCACGGTGACCGCGCACGCCTCGTCGTTGAGCGCCCGCGAGACGCGCCCGGCCCCGGCGACGGCGAGCCCCGCGCTGGACACCGTCGCCGGCGTGGCCAAGGGCGTCAACGAGTGGGACGTCTCCAAGCTGGTCACCGGCAACGGCACCTGGACGGTGTCGCTCGCCCAGACCGGTCTGGAGACCCGCGTCTACTGGGCGTCGGTCGAGAACCGCAACCCGGAGCTGCGACCCAGCCTGGTGATCAGCTACGACCTCGGCAGCGGGCCGACGTCGGCGCCGACCACCCGACCGGCGCCGCCGCCCTCGCCGACGGTCGCGCCGACGACCGCCGCGCCCCGGCCCACGCCGACGGTCGCGCCGACTCGTACGCCGACCCCGACCCAGAGCCCCACCCTCCCGTCCGGCAAGTGCGGCCAGGTGTCCGACACGCTCGTGCCGTCCTGCGGCGCCTGGTGGGGGATGTACTCACCGGCCAACGCGGGCAGCGGCTGGGACCACGGCAAGGCGATCACCGACGTCGAGGCGCAGGTCGGGCGCAAGTTCGACATCGTGCACCGCTACCACGACTTCTCCAACGCCGGCAGCAACGGCGCCTTCCCCGACGCGTACGAGACCCAGCAGATGCGCGAGGGGCGGCTGATGTTCTTCGCCTGGGAGTCCCGCGACTTCTCCGCCGGCACGACGTTGAAGTGGTCCGAGATCTACAGTGGCCGGCAGGACGCCACCATCGACGCGGTCGCCGGTCGCATCCGCGACGCCAAGGTGCCGGTGTTCCTGGGCTTCGACCACGAGCCGGAGGACGAGCCGGGCAAGGGCAGCGACGCCGACTTCGTCCGGGCCTGGAAGTACGTGTACGAGCGGTTCGCCAAGGCGGGCGCGGACAACGCCGTCTGGGTCTGGACGATGATGGGCTGGTCCGGGCACTACTCCCGGTACGCCGGCCTCTACCCCGGCGACCGGTATGTCGACTGGGTGGCCTACGACCCGTACAACTTCCACGTCTGCAACGGCAGCACCGTGTGGAAGAGCCCGAGCACCACAGTGGACGGCTTTTACCGCTGGCTCGACGAGAACGGCATCGGGGCCGGCAAGCCGCGGATGCTCGCCGAGTTCGGCACGAACTTCGACGCCAAGGACCCGGGGGCCAAGCAGCGCTGGTTCCAGGAGTTCCCGGCGGCCCTGAAGGCCCACCCGAAGATCAAGGCTGCCATCTACTTCAACTCGCCGGGCATGACCAGCCGCACGGCGACCTGTGACATGACGATGAACCACGATGCCTCCGCGGTGGCCGGCTTCACCCAGGCCGGCAAGGACGCGTACCTGCGCCAGCCCACCGGAGGTAGCCGCTGACGAGATGACGACACCGTGACGACGCACGCCGTTCATCGAGGGTCAGCCAACTGATCCTCCGGCGTTCTGTCGGCTAGCAGATTCAGGCACCGCCCAATCGGCGGATGCGCCTACCAGGCTGGGCGAGGCACGCTACCTCGGGTTCTCATCCATCTTGGAGGCGCAGCGTGCCCAAACTCTCGCACTTGTGGCGTTTGTCAGTACGACGTCGTACTCGGGCGGGGGTGGTCGCTCTGGCGGTCGTCGCCGCGGTGCTCAGCGTGCCCTCGGTGTCCTCGGCGGCGGTGGTGCCGGTCCCCGGGCCCGCGACCCTGGTGTCCGCGAATCCCAGCGACACGACCCCGCACGCCCGCGACGGCGAGACCCGCGCCTTCGCGCAGGTCGGCAACACCGTCTTTGTCGGCGGCAGCTTCACCCAGCTGCGACAGACCGCCAGCTCCGCGTGGATCACGCAGCGCTACCTCTTCGCGTACGACCGGACCACCGGCACCATGTCCACGAGCTTCCTGCCGGTGCTCGACGGCGCGGTCAACACGTTGCTCGCCGGCCCCGGCGGGACGCTGATCGTCGGCGGCGCCTTCAAGAACGTCAACGGTGTCTCCCGCAAGAACCTGGTCGCGCTGAACCCCGCGACCGGCGCGATCATCGACAGCTGGGTCGGGCGCTCCGACGGTGGCACCGTCCGCGACCTGGTCCTGTCGGGCAACTCGCTCTACGTGGCCGGCGCGTTCAACTGGCTCAACGGCACCGCGCACGCCGGCCTCGGCCGGCTCAACGCGACGACCGGCGCGATCGACCCGACGTTCGCCGTCGACGCCACCGTCGGACGGCACGGCACCACGTCGTACGTGTGGACGATCGACGTCACGCCGGACGGCGGCACCCTGGTGCTGGGCGGCAACTTCACGCTCGTCAACGACCTGCCGCGTAACCAGATCGCGCTTGTCGACCTCACCGGCACCCCGACGGTGCTGGACTGGAGCACCGAGAAGTACGTGCCGCCGTGCGCGGCCCCGACGACGTTCGTGCACTACGTGCAGGACGTGCGGTTCGGCGAGGACGGCAGCTGGTTCGTGGTCGGCTCCAACGGCGGCGGCGGTTGGCCGACCGCCTACTGCGACGCCCTGGTCCGTTTCGAGACCCCCGCCCGGGGCGCCGGCCAGCTCGCCACCTGGGTCGACTTCACCGGCAACGACACCATCACCTCGGTCGAGGTGGCCGACAACGTCATCTACCTCGGCGGGCACTTCCGGTGGCTGAACAACCCGAACGCCAACGACGCCGCCGGCAACGGCGCGATCGACCGGCTCGGCATCGGCGCGGTCACCCCGGCCACCGGCCTGCCGGTGAACTGGAACCCGCGCCGCAGCGGCAGCGCCTCGATGCCCGCCGGCACCACCGCCTGGGGTTCCGCGGTGCCGGTGCTCTGGCGCGGCTCGGACGGCCTCTACTTCGGGCACAACTCCGACGGCATGGGCGAGGAGTACCACGGACGGCTCGGCATGTTCCCGCTCGCCGGCGGGCGTACGTTCACCGCGAAGAACCCGCCGTCGGCGACCACCGGCAACCTCTACCTGGCCACCGCCCCGGGCGCCGTGACCAAGGTGCCGTTCGACGGCGCCGCGCTGGGCACCTCGACCGTGGTCAGCCAGCCCGCCTACACCGCGGCCGGCGCGACCTGGCGGGTCGACGACCGGATCTACTGGGCGCACACCGTCGCGGGTACGCCCACCGGCAGCCGGATCGACGTCTCGCTGTTCAATGGCGGCGCGATCGGGTCGCCGTGGGAGGCGTCCGGATACAACGACTGGTTCAACCCGGCGCTGCTGACCGGGGCCTTCTACCTCGACGGCCGGCTCTACTACACCCGGACCGGCACCAACAACCTCTACTACCGCTACTTCGAGATCGACGGCAACTATCTGGGCGCCACCGAGTTCGCGCTGCCCACCACCGGTGTCACCTGGTCGGCTGTGCGCGGCATGGCCTGGGTCGGCGGTCGGATCGTCTACGGTGCCACCGACGGCACGCTGCGCAGCGTGCCGTTCGACCCGACGGCCGCGCCGACCGCCGTGGTCAACGGCGCCACGGCGACGGTCATCGCCACAGCGGCGCCCGAGTTGTCCTGGTCTACCCCCTCGATGTTCTTCTCCGTGCAGTAACGGTCAACCGTTGGTAACGGAGCATCGGTAGATTGTTCGCGTTGGGTCGGCGGCGGGACCACCGCCGCCGACCCCACGATGTGGGGGAGGGGTCGTTGGTCGGCGCCGCTGGCATCCGCGCGAAACGCGCCGTGCACCTGGTTTTCGCGCTCAAACGCGCGTGGTACAGGCTGCGCTACCGCCGGCTCACGCTCGGCCGGGACGTGGAGATCCGAGGTCGGATCCGGCTGCGCCGGGGCGTACGGGTCAGCATCGGCGACCGGAGCCGCCTCAACAAACTGGTCCGCTTCGCCGGCCCCGGCGAGGTGCGCATCGGCGCCGACTGTCTGCTGAACGCCACCTGGATCGGCACCTGGACGTCGGTGACGGTGGGAGACCGGTGCCTCCTGTCCGACTGCGAACTCCTCGACAACGACTTCCACAACCTGCCGCCCGAGCAGCGGCACGCCCCGCCCGGCCCGGCCACGCGCGCCCCGATCGTCCTCGAGGACAACGTGTGGATCGGCGCGCACGCACTGGTCCTCAAGGGGGTCCGGGTCGGCCGGAACAGCGTCGTGGGCGCCGCGACGGTGGTGCGCGCGGACGTGCCACCGGGCGTCGTCGTCGTCGGCAATCCTCAACAGACGGTGAAGAAGTTCCATGACTGACACGACGCCCGCCTCCTGGCCGACGGACGGCCCGTCCGCCGGCACCGCCCGTACCGTCACGCTCACCGACCTGCTGCGGGTGCCGATGCACCGGCTGCGGCTGGTGGTCGCGGTGGCCCTGGTCGGCCTGCTCGCCGCCCTCGGCTACGTGCTGCTCGTGCCGGCGGCGGTGACCGCGAGCGCGGTGGTGGCGGTCCGCCCGGTGGTCACCGACGCCTTCACCCCCAGCGGTGCGGGTGCCGACCGCGCCGTCAACATGAACGTGGAGAGCGGTCTCGCCACCGGCACCCAGGTGGTCCAACGTCTCGCCGACGCCGCCGGCGGCGACCCGCGCGAGATCCGCAACGCCCTTGAGGTCGAGGTCCCCACCGGCGGGCAGATCCTGCGCTTCAGCTACCAGGCGCCCGACGCGCAGCGGGCGGTGCAGGGGGCCAACCTCGCCGCGCAGGCGTACCTCGACGTGCGGCGCACCATGTACGAGCAGCAGCGCGCCGAGATGCTGCGCTCCTACGACGCCAGCATCACCAAGGTCGCCGCCCAGCAGGTCGCCGTCCAGAAGCGGGTGAGCAGCGCCAAGGGCACCGCCGCCGGCGACGCCGCGCTGGCCGAACTGTCCGGCATCAACAACCAGCTCACCCAGCTCAACGCCGCCCGTACCGAGATCGCCGCGGTCGACGTCAACCCCGGCTGGGTCACCCAGACCGCCGAGCGGGCACTGGCCACCTCCGCCGGGCACCGGCCGCTCTACCTGGTCGCCGGCCTGCTCGGCGGCGCGCTGATCGGCGTCGTGCTGGCGTACGCCTGGGAGTCGACCGACCGGCGGGTCCGCTCGGTCAACGACGGTCGGGACGCCAGCGGCCTGCCGCTGCTCGGCACGGTGCGTCGGCCGGCGTTTCGGGGCAGCCCCCGGGCCGTCGACGCGGACATCCGCTACGTGGCGATGGCGGTCGCCGAGCGGGTCCGCCAACCGGCCCGGGTCGCGCTGGTCACCGCCCGGGAAGACGCCACGGCCCTCACCGCCGGGCTGGCCGTGGCGCTCGCCGCCGACGGCCGGGAGGTCTTCGTCGCCGACGACAGCGGGCGCGTGGAGCGCCTGCGCGCCGCCGTCCTCGCCGACCGCGGGCGGCTGCCCGTCGACCCGTCCCGGCCGCTGGTGCCCAAGCCCCGCCCGGCCGGCGCTCCGAGCCCGGCCGGCGCCACCGCGGAGAGCCCGGCGCCTCGGCGGCCCTCCCCGCACCCGCCCGGCGCCCGTCCGTCCACCGACCCGGACGCCACGCTGACCCTGCCCCGGGTGACGTCCGGCCACGCCGAGAACGGCCGGCCGACGTCGGCGGACGAGGTGACCGTGGGGGTGGGCAGCGTCCGCTTCGGCACCTGGCGGCAGGGCGCGGACCACGGGCTGGTGCTGTTCAACGCCCCACCTGCGGAGTCCGACGAGCGTGGCGTGGCGGTGGCCCGCCAGGGCAGCGCCGTGGTGGTCATCGAGCGGGACCGCACCCGGCAGAGTGACCTGCGGCGGCTCGTCGAGCGGCTACGCGCCGCCGGGGTCACCCCGCTGGGCTTCGTGCTCACCCGCAACGGCCGGGTCTGACCGGTGTCGCTCACCCGCGCCCCGGCGACCGAGCCGCCACCCGGCGACGCCGCCGCCCCCCTCGGGCCGGCGCCACCGCCTCCGCCCCCCGCCCGGCTGCCGCTCTGGCCGCTGGCGCTGATGTTCGGGCTGGTGCCGCTCTGGTGGTCGCTCGGGGCCTTCTACCTGGGCTGGCCGCTGCTGGGCGCGCTGCTGCTCGCATTGCTGCTCACCCGGGGTCGGGTGCCGCTGCCGCCGGCCGCCGGCAGCTGGCTGCTGTTCCTGGCCATCGTGGTCGTCAGCGCCACCCAACTGTCCTCGCCGGCCTCGCTGCTGACGTTCGCCCTGCGGTTGGCCTTCTACCTGACCGCGCTGGTGGTCGGGGTCTACGTCTACGCCGCCGCTCGGGAACGCGCCGACCTGGTGGCGGTGCTCACCCCGCTCTGCGCGTTCTGGTTCGCTCTGGTGGTGCTGGGCTGGCTCGGGGTGCTGGTGCCCCGGCTGGCGATGACCACCCCGATGGAGGTGCTGCTGCCCGCCGGCGTGGCTCGTACCCCGTTCATCCAGGACATGGTGCACCTGACCACCGCGGAGTACAGCGAGCGCTCGCTCAACCCGATCTACCGGCCGGCCGCGCCGTTCTCGTACACCAACAACTACGGCAGCGCGTACGCCATGACCCTGCCCTGTGTGGTGGCGTACACCATGCTGCGCCGTCGGGGTCTGCTGCGCTGGATGCTGCTGGCGTCCCTGCCGCTGTCGCTGGCGCCGGCGTTCCTCACGCTGAATCGGGCGATGTTCCTCAGCCTGGGCGCCGGGCTCGCGGTGCTCGGGGTGCGGGCCAGCATGCGCGGCAACGTGCGGGTCGCCGCGTCCATCGTCGGCGTGGTCGTGATCGGCGCGCTGGCCACCCTGGTCATCCCGATCACCGACCTGATCAGCCAGCGGGTCGATTCCAGTGACACCAACACGGACCGCCTGTCGCTCTACACGGAGGTGATCCGCCGTGTGCAGGATTCGCCGTGGCTGGGCTACGGCGCTCCGGTGAACGTGGACACGGTCTCCGCGGCCGCGCCGATCGGCACCCAGGGGCAGCTGTGGATGGTGTTGTTCAGCCACGGCGTACCGGCGCTGGTGTGTTTTCTGGCCTGGTTCGTCGCCGCCGCGGTGATCTGCGCGCGGGCGACCTCGGCGGCCGGGCAGTGGCTGGCGGTGGTGCCGGTGGTCTGCCTCGTGCAGGTCCCGTTCTACGGCATGGCCAACCAGAACCTGTCGGTCGCGTTCTTCGCGGTCGCCTTCGCCATGGCGCTCGCCGAACGGGAACGGCTGGCGAGCGCGCAGCGGCAGGGCCCGCCGCGCCCGCCCGGTACGGCGGTGCCGGCATGACCGCCGCCACCCGGCCACCGGCCGGCGCCGGCCCCGACGGCCCGCACCGCTCGGGCGCGGGCGCTGCCGGCACGGTCGACATCGGCGCGGCGGAGACGCGCCGCAGCGCCCGCAGCGGCGTGGCCGGCCTGCTCGGCGCCGCCACCAGCGGACTGTTCGGCTTCGTGCTGGCCGTGGTGATCACCCGGGGGTACGGAACGGCCGGCGCGGGCGCGTTCTTCGCCGCCATCGGCGTGGTCACCGTGGCCACCGCGGTCTGCACGCTGGGCGCGGAGACCGGTCTGATGTGGGCGCTGCCCCGGCGTCGTCTCGGAGTCCGGGGGGACGCGGCCCGGGTGCTTCCGGTGGCGCTGATCCCCCCGCTGCTGGCCGGGCTCGTGGTCGCCGGCGTCGGAGTGCTGAGCGCCGACGCGCTCGCCCCCCGACTGCTGCGGGGCTCGGGCGACGGCGGCGACGCGTTGCTGACGCTCACCTTCGCCGCCGTGCCGGTGGTGGTGGCGATGACCCTGCTGCTGGCCGCGCTGCGCTGCGTACGACCCATCCGCGCGTACGTCGGCGTGCAGTTCCTGCTGCTGCCGGTGGCCCGCCCGGCGCTGGTCGGCGCGGCCGCGCTGGCCGGCGGCGGCCTGCTCGCCGGGATGACCGGCTGGCTGGTGCCGGCGGTGCTGGCGCTGCTGGCCTGTCTCACCCTGGTGGCCCGCCCGCTCGGCCTGGGCCGGGGCGCGGCGCTGCGACCGGGCCGGGCCGACTGGTCGAAGTTCTGGCGTTTCGCGCTGCCCCGGGCCGCCTCGGCGGCCATCGACGCGGGCAGCATGTGGGTGGGGGTGCTGCTGACGTCGGTGCTGGCCGGGCCGGCCGACGCGGGCGTGTTCGGCGCGGTCGGCCGGTACGTGCTGGCCGGCCAGCTCGCCATGCAGGGGTTGCGGGTGGCGGTGTCACCGCAGCTGTCCCGGCTGCTGGGGCGTGGTGAGCGGGCCGCCGCGGCGGCCGTGCACCGGCAGTTGACCACCTGGGGGCTGGTGCTGTCCTGGCCGGTGTACCTGCTGCTCGCGGTGTTCGCGCTCGCGTTCCTGCAACTGTTCGGCCCGGAGTTCACCGCCGGCGTGCCGGCGATGACGGTGCTCGCGCTGGCGATGCTGGTGAACACCGGCGTGGGCAACGTGCAGAGCCTGCTGCTGATGGGCGGGCGCAGCGGGCTGCACCTGGTGTCCACGCTGGCCGGGCTCACCGTGACCGTCTCGCTCGGGCTCTGGCTGATCCCCGGGCACGGCGCGACGGGCGCGGCGCTCGCCTGGGCCGCCGGCATCGCCACCGAGAACCTCACCGCCGCCGCGTTCGCCCGCGCGGTGGTCGCCGAGCCGCTGGTCGACGCCGCGACGCTGCGCGCGGCGGCGGCCACCCTCGGCGGTGTGGGCCTCGCGGCGGGGATCGGCGTGCTGGCCGGGGGCCGCGGCCTGCCGGGCCTGGCGGTGTCGCTGGGCGTGCTGCTGGCCGGTTGCGTCGGCTTGTTGACGTTGCCCCGGGTGCGCGCCGGCATCCGGGTGACCATGAGGCAGATCCGTGGATCCGACGACGCGGCCACGGCCGCCGGGGTCGGCCCGGAATCGACGAGAGGCAGGTGAGGGCCATCGTGGCGTCCATCCGTGACCGGGTCAAGCAGCTGGTGCCGACCCAGGTGACCACCCGGGTGAAAGAGTCCCTGGTCGACTACGGGGTCCGCACCAGTGACCGGCGACCCCTGCCGGACTTCCTGATCATCGGCACCAAGCGGGGCGGCACCACCTCCCTGTGGAACTACCTCATCCAGCACCCCCTGGTGCCCCGGCTCTTTCCCGCCTGGAACACCAAGTCGGCGCACTACTTCGAGGAGCACTGGGGCCGGGGCGAGGCGTGGTACCGCTCGCACTTCCCGACCGAGCGGCAGCGCGAGGCCCTCGCGAAGCGGCACGGCGGGCCGGTCCGGGTCGGCGAGGCCGCCCCGCTCTACATGTTCCACCCGCTCGCCGCGCAGCGGGTCGCCGCTCTGCTGCCGACCGTGAAGCTGATCGTGCTGCTGCGCGACCCGGTCGAGCGGGCGTACTCGCACTGGAAGGAGCGCCGCACCCACGGCATCGAGCCGCTGGACTTCGCCGCCGCGCTGGCCGCCGAGCCGGAGCGCACAGCGGGGGAGCGGGAGCGGCTCATCGCCGAGCCGGAGGCGTTCAGCGAGGCGTACGACTGGTACACGTACCGGGCCCGGGGGCGTTACCTGGAGCACCTGGAACCGTGGCTGGAACGCTTCGACTCCGAGCAGATCCTCTTCCTGCCCAGCGAGGACCTGTACCGCGACTCCCGCGCCACGTACCGGCGCACCCTCGACTTCCTCGGGCTGCCCCCGTACGACCTGCCGAACTTCAAGGTCTACAACGACCGGCGCTCCGCGCCGCTGGAGCCGGCGGTCCGCGCCGAGCTGACCGACTACTACCGCCCGTACAACGACGCGCTGCGCGAGCGGCTCGGGTTGGACCTCGACTGGGCGGACCGGGCGGCGTGACGACCGGGGTCACCCCGGCCACCGATCCCCGGTCCCGGGTGGACGGGCTGGGCTGGGTGAGCCGCGCGGTGTTCCCGGACGACCGGGTCGGCCTGACGGTGGGTGGCGCGCTGCCGGCCGGGCATCGGGCGGTGGCCCGGTACGCGGTGGTGCCGTCGGTGGCCCGGGCGCGGTTCCTCGTGCCGCTGGGCGCACCCCGGGCCGGCGCGGCGTCGTTGCTGGCGTACAACGCGTTGCGGCCGCCGAAGGTGCGGGCGCTGCGGGCCGCGCTCGGTGGGCTGGCCCGGTTCGGCGGGGCGGGTCTGGCGCCGTTTCCGACGTTGACCGTCTCGGTGCCGGTGGGGGCGCCCGTGACCGAGCTGCTGCTGACCGAGCGGCTCGCCGCCGCGCTGGGCGGTACGCCGCTGCTGGCCGCGTGCGGTGTCCGTCCACCGGACCCGAACGTCAAGCCCACCCTGCAACTGTTCACCGTCGACGGTCGTCCGCGCGGCTACGCGAAGATCGGCTGGAACGACGCCACCCGGGCGCTGGTCACCGCCGAGGCCAGCGCGCTGCGGGCGTTGCGCGCGGTGACCGGCGTCGTCGACCATCCGGTGCCGCCGGGGCTGCTCACCGAGACGGCGTGGGCCGGCCAGGCGGTCGCGGTGATCGAACCGCTGCCACCGGACGTACGCGGCGTGCCGGCCGACGACCCGCCACGGATCGCGGCGTTGCTCGCGGTCGCCCGCCGCGGAGCCCCGGCCGGGGCACCGCGACCGCTGGCGTCCTCGACGTTCCTGACCCGGTTGGCCGCCCAGGCCGAGCGGGCCGCCGCGGCCGGGCCGGCCGGGGCGCGGGCGGTCGCCGCGGTCGCCGCGCTGGCCCGCCGGCACGGCGACACGGCAGTCGAGTTCGGCCACTGGCACGGCGACTGGGTGCCCTGGAACCTGGGCACGTACGACGGCCGGCTGGTGGCCTGGGACTGGGAGCACAGTGGTCCGGACGTGCCGGTCGGCTTCGACCTGGCGCACGACGCCTTCCAGCGGTCGCTGGTGCTGCGCGCCGAACCGGCCGCGGTGGCCGCCGTGGCGGTGGACGGGCAGCTGGGCCGGCATGGTGCGCGGCTCGGCCTGGGCCCGGCGCAGTGCCGGCTGGTGGCCGACGCGTACCTGCTGGAGATGTGGCTGCGGACGTGGCGGCTGGCGGACGCCGGCGCCGGGTGGAACGGCGCGCTGCATCCCGCACTGTTGGACGTCATCGAGAAACGACATAGCGACTGAACTGGAGACAACGCGACGCCGGGTGCGCGTCGCAGAGTGACGACATAATGGCAGGTCGTGATGACGATCGATGGGCTGCGGGGCCGACAGCGGCTCTGACGACGCCGAGTGGAGATCGTCGCCTCGCCCGGTCGCGCTATTCAACGACCGGAAAACCTGTGATCTGCTTCTGCCTGGCGTGAATCGGAATTCCAAGCTGACTTGTGGGGAGTCGCGTGGACACGAACAACGACGACGAGCCGCCGGTGCTGCTGCTGGTGGGATCCAGCGGCGGCCACCTGGCCCAACTACTTGCCCTGCGGCCCTGGTACGAACGGTGGCGGCGCTGCTGGGTCACCTTCGACACCCCGGAGGCGGTGTCACTGCTGGCCGGTGAGGATCTGGTGCCGGCGCACCACCCGACCACCCGCAACGTGCCGAACCTGCTGCGCAACGCGCGACTGGCCTGGCGGGTGCTGCGGGGCCGGCGGGTCGCCGCCGTGGTCACCACCGGCGCCGGGGTGGCCGTGCCGTTCGTGGTGCTGGCCCGCCTGCGTCGCATCCCGACCGTCTACATCGAGGTGTACGACCGGATCGACACCCCGACGCTGACCGCCCGGCTCTGCCGGCCGTTCCTGTCCGCGATGCTCGTGCAGTGGGACGAGCAGCGCCGGCAGTACCCGGAGGCCACCGTCGTCGGGACCCTGCTGTGAGCGGGGAGACGGGCACGGCCCGCCGCGACACCGTCGCCGATCCGTCCCGGCTGCCGCGCCAGCGCGACACCACCGACGTCGAGCAGACCCGGCTGCTCGTCGCGGTCGGCACCGACAAGCATCCCTTCGACCGGCTCGTGGACTGGTTGACGCAGTGGCACGCGCAGTCCGGCCCGGTCGGGTTGACCCTGCAGCACGGTCACACCACGGCGCCGCCCCTGCCGGGCGCGGTGCCCTTCCTCGGTCACGACGCCCTGCAACAGGCGATGGCCGACGCGGACCTGGTGGTGTGTCACGGCGGCCCGGCGACGATCCTGGAGGCCCGCCGGCACGGGCACCTGCCCATCGTGGTGCCCCGCGACCCGTCGCGCGGTGAGCACGTCGACGACCACCAGCAGCTCTTCGCGCGTCGGCTCGGCGCGGCCGGGCTGGTGGCGCTCTGCGAGACCCGGGAGGCGCTGCACGACGCGCTCGCCGCCGGGCAGGCCGACCCGTCCCGGTACGCGGTGGCCGCCGACCCGGCGGCGCACGAGGCCCGGCGCGCGGCCGTCGCCCGGGTCGGGCAGATCGTGGATGACCTGGTGGCCCGGTCGGCCCGGCGCCGACCCCGCTGGCGGAGGGGGCCGCGACCCGGCCAGGGTACGGAGGAGACCAGATGACCAGACAGCCGAGCGTCAGCGTCGTGGTGCCCACCCGGGACCGCCCCGAGCTGCTGCGCGCCGCCCTCGCGGCGATCCTCGCCCAGGAGTACCCCGGCCGGATCGAGGCGGTCGTCGTGTTCGACCAGTCCACGCCCGACGAGTCGCTGACGGCCCTCGCCGGGCCGGACCGGGCGGTGCGGGTCATCGGCAACGGGCGCGCGCCGGGGCTGGCCGGGGCGCGCAACAGCGGCACCCTCGCCGCCGAGGGTGAGCTGATCGCGTTCTGCGACGACGACGACGAGTGGCTGCCGGGCAAGCTGGCCGCCCAGGTCGACGCCCTGGCCGCCGACCCGGCGGCCGAGTTCGTCTGCTGCGGCATCCGCGTCAGCTACGACGGGCACACCGTCGACCGGGTGCTCGACAAGGACCGGATCACCCTCGACGACCTCCTGCGGGACCGGTTGACCGAGCTGCACCCGTCCACCTTCCTGATCCGCGCGACGGCGCTGCGCGAGGGCTTCGGCCTGGTCGACGAGGAGATTCCGGGCAGTTACGCGGAGGACTACGAATTTCTGCTACGGGCCGCCCGCAGCGCGCCGCTGATCAACCTGCCGACCCCGTCGGTGCTGGTGCGCTGGCACAAGCGCTCGTATTTCGCGCAGCGCTGGGACACCATCTCCGAGGCGTTGCAGTGGCTGCTGCGGCGCTACCCGGAGTTCGCCACCCAGCCGGCCGGTGCGGCCCGCGTCGCCGGGCAGATCGCGTTCGCCCAGGCCGCCTCCGGTGACCGCCGGGGCGCGCTGCGCTGGGCGCGACGCACCCTGCGCAGCAATCCCCGCGAGCCGCGCGCCTACCTGGCGCTCGCGGTCGCCGGTCGGGTGGTCCGGGCCGACGCGGTGCTGCGCACCCTGCACAAGCGCGGCCGGGGCATCTGATCCGTCGCGCGGAGCCGCCCTGCGGACGGTCCCGGCCGTCCGCAGGGCGGGACGAGGCGGGCAGCGCGACGCGCCCGTCGCGCGCCGTGACAGACTGACCGCTGTGTTGCGCTGGCTGACTGCAGGTGAATCGCACGGTCCCGCCCTCGTCGCGCTGATGGAGGGGGTGCCGGCCGGCATCGAGGTGAGCACCACCGAGATCGCGGGCGAGCTTGCCCGCCGTCGGCTGGGCTACGGCCGTGGTGCCCGGATGTCGTTCGAGCAGGACGAGGTCGAGGTGATCGGCGGGCTGCGGCACGGCGTGACCCTGGGCAGCCCGGTGGCGATCCGGGTGGGCAACTCCGAGTGGCCGAAGTGGCGCACGGTGATGGCCGCCGATCCCGTCGACCCCGACGAGCTGGCCCGGCAGGCCCGCAACGCGCCGCTGACCCGCCCCCGGCCCGGCCACGCCGACCTGGCCGGCATGCAGAAGTACGGCCACCACGACGCCCGGCCGATCCTGGAGCGCGCCAGCGCCCGGGAGACCGCCGCGCGGGTGGCCGTCGGCGCCGTCGCCAAGGCGCTGATCCGGCAGGCCCTGGGCATCGAGATCGTCTCGCACGTCGTCGAGCTGGGGCCGGTGGCCGCGAAGCCCGGGCTGCGCCCGACCCCGTCCGACGCCGACCGCATCGACGCCGACCCGCTGCGCTGCCTCGACCCGGAGGCCAGCGCCCTGATGGTCGCCGAGGTGGACGCCGCGAAGAAGGCCGCCGACACCCTCGGCGGCGTGGTGGAGGTGCTGGCGTACGGGGTGCCGCCGGGCCTGGGCAGTCACGTGCAGTGGGACCGCAAACTCGACGCCCGGTTGGCCACGGCGCTGATGTCGATCCAGGCGATCAAGGGGGTGGAGATCGGCGACGGGTGGCAGCAGGCCCGCTCCCGCGGCTCCGAGGCGCACGACGAGATCATCCCGTCGGCCACCGGCGTCCGCCGCGTCACCGACCGGGCCGGCGGGCTGGAGGGTGGCATCACCACCGGCGAGCCGCTGCGGGTGCGCGCCGCCATGAAGCCGATCTCCTCGCTGAACCGTGCGCTGGCCACCGTGGATGTCGTCACGGGCGAGCCGGCGACCGCCATCAACCAGCGCTCCGACGTCTGCGCGGTGCCCGCCGCCGCGGTCGTCGCCGAGGCGATGGTGGCGCTCGTGCTGGCGGAGGCGGCCACCGAGAAGTTCGGCGGTGACTCGGTCGCCGAGATCCGCCGCAACCTGGCCGGCTACCTCGGCGCGTTGGTCATCCGCTGATGGCGCCGGTCGTGGTCCTGGTCGGGGCGCCCGGCTGCGGCAAGACCACCGTGGGGCAGGCGCTCGCCGCCACCCTCGGCGTGGAGTTCCGGGACACCGACGCCGACATCGAGCAGCTGGCCGGCAAGAGCATCCCGGAGATCTTCATCGACGAGGGTGAGGACCACTTCCGGGCCCTGGAGCGGGCCGCCGTGGCGGCGGCGCTCGCCGCCGGCACCGGTGTGCTCGCCCTCGGCGGCGGCGCCGTGCTGGCCGAGGAAACCCGGGCGGCCCTGGTGGGGCATCGGGTCGTCCACCTCTCGGTGGAGCTGCCCGACGCGGTGAAGCGGGTCGGGCTCGGCGCGGGCCGGCCGCTGCTGGCGATCAATCCGCGCGCCACCCTCAAGCACCTGATGGATCAGCGCCGGCCGCTCTACGCCGAGGTGGCCACCGAGACGGTGATCACCGACGGCCGGACCCCGGCGGCGGTCGTCGCCGAGATCGCCGCCCTGCTTCCGCGCTGACGCCGGCCCGGCCGGGAACCGGCCCTCCGGGCGGCGGTCGGTGCGTTCGCCGCCCGGTGCGGGCGTCCGCTCAGGTGCGAGCGACCAGGTCGAGGACGTCGGCCAGCGCCTTCGGCTCGCTGAGCATCGGCCAGTGCCCGGTGGGCAGTTCGTGCAGCTGGCCGTCGGCCAGGCCGGTGAAGAACGGGTGCCCCTCGTCGATCATCTGCCGCACCACCGCCAGCGGGAAGGTGCTGGCGACCAGTGCGGTCGGCACCGGGCGGCCACCCGTGCGGCGTACCGGATCGGTCGCCGTCCGCAGGGGCTGCGCGGTGCAGCGCTCGCGCAGGAGGGACAGCGTCGGCTCGTCCAGGCCGGCCAGGTTGGTCGGGTCGGCCGCCGGGTCCCAGGCCGGCGGTGGCAGCAGGTGCCCGTCGCCGATCGCCGCGCGCAGCCGCTGCTGCTCCGGCGGCGGCACCGTGTCGAACTGCGCCGTGCCGTCCGGCAGCGGCCCGCTCTCCACGTAGACCACCCGGGCGATGCGGTCCGGGATGACGTCGGCCGCCTGGGCCACCGGCATGCCGCCGCCCGAGTGCCCGACCAGCAGCACGTCGCGCAGATCCTCGACCTCGATCAGCCGGACGATGTCGGTGGTGTGCGTCTGCAGGGTCACCTGCGGCCCGGCGAGGTGGTGGCGCTCGGCCACCCCGGTCAGCGTCATCGGGTGGACGTCGTGGCCCTGCGCGCGCAGCAGGCCGGTCACCTCCCGCCACGCCCAGGCGCCCAACCAGAACCCGGGCACCAGTACGAACGTCGCCATCTGTCACTCCTTCTCTCGGCTACCGAGCGACCGTACGATCGAAACCGGACAGAATCCGCCCGGTTTGGAGGAGTGGCCCGTGTCTCATCCCGCCGGTCGGGTGCTGGCCCTGCTCGAGCTGCTCCAGGCCCGGCACCGGGCGACGGCCGGCGAGCTCGCCAGCCGGCTCGGTGTGGACGAACGGACGGTGCGCCGCTACGCGGCCACCCTTGTCGAGCTGGGCATCCCGGTGCTCGCCGACCGGGGCCGGCACGGCGGCTACCGGCTGCATCCCGGGTTCAAGCTGCCGCCGCTGATGCTCACCGACGATGAGGCGGTGGCCGTGCTGCTCGGCCTGGTCGTCGCCGAACGGGTCGGGCTGGCCACCGAGCTGCCGGCCACGGCGACCGCCCTGGCGAAGATCCGCCGGGTGCTGCCGGCGGCGCTGGCCGATCGGCTGACCGCCGTGCAGGAGCACCTCGGCTTCACCCTGCGGCGGCCCGAGCCCCAGGCGCGACCGGCGTCGGGCACCCTGCTGGCCCTGGCCGCGGCCGCCCGGCACCGGCAGCGGGTGAGCCTGGACTACCGCTCGTGGCGTGGTGAGCGGTCGCATCGCGACCTCGACCCGTACGGGCTGGTCTTCCACGCCGGCCGCTGGTACGTCACCGGCCACGACCACCGGCGCGGGGAGGTGCGCACGTTCCGACTGGACCGGATCGGCGCCGTGACGCCCGGCGCGGCGACGTTCACGGTGCCGGACGGCTTCGACGCGGTGGCGTGGCTGACCCGGTCGCTGGCGGGCGTGCCCTACCGGCACGAGGTCGAGGTGCTGCTGGAGACCGACCTGGTCGCCGCCCGGCGGCGCATCCCGGCCAGTGTGGCCGAGCTGACCGCCAGCGGCGGCGGGGTGCTGCTGCGGGCCCGGGCGGAGAGCCTTCCCGGTATGGCGGCGCTGCTCGCCGGGCTGGGCTGCGCGTTCACCGTGCGCCACCCGGACGCGTTGCGTACCGCCGTGGCCGAGCACGCGCGCCTGCTGGCCGACTGGGCCGCCCGGCCAGCAGGTGGACAGACGCGGTCGCCACGCCGTCCGCTGGACTAGGCTGCCGGCGATGGACGAGGTGACCCGGATTCCGGTCGGCGGCGAACGGCCGTACGACGTGCTGGTCGGGCGCGACCTGCTGGACGCGCTGCCCGGGCTGCTGCCCGGCGCGACCCGGGCGGCGGTGCTGCACACGCCCCCGCTCAAGGCCCTGGCCGACGCGATCGGCGAACGGCTGCGCGCGGCCGGCGTCGAGCCGCTGCCGATCGAGGTGCCCGACGCCGAGTCGGGCAAGCAGATCGAGGTGGCGGCCGCCTGTTGGGACCGGCTGGGCGCGGCTGGTTTCACCCGTACCGACGCGGTGGTCGGCGTCGGCGGCGGCGCGGTGACCGACCTGGCCGGCTTCGTCGCGGCCTGCTGGCTGCGGGGCGTGCGCTGGGTGCCGGTGGCCACCTCGCTGCTGGGCATGGTGGACGCCGCCGTGGGCGGCAAGACCGGGATCAACACCGCCGCCGGCAAGAACCTGGTCGGCGCGTTCCACCCGCCGGTCGGCGTGCTGGCCGACCTGGCCACCCTGGACAGCCTGCCCGCCGTCGACCTGGCGGCCGGGCTGGCCGAGGTGGTCAAGTGCGGCTTCATCGCCGACCCGGTGATCCTGGATCTCGTCGAGCGTGACCCGGCGGCGGCCACCGACCCGCGCGGGCCGGTGACCCGGGAGCTGATCGAGCGGGCCATCCGGGTCAAGGCGGACGTGGTCGCCGGCGACCTGCGCGAGTCGGGCCTGCGGGAGGTGCTCAACTACGGCCACACCCTGGCCCACGCCATCGAGCAGGTCGAGGGTTACCGCTGGCGGCACGGCCACGCCGTGGCCGTGGGCCTGGTGTACGCGGCCACGCTGGCCCGGCTCGCCGGCCGGCTGGACGCGTCGACCGCCGATCGGCACCGGCGTACCCTGACCGCGCTCGGTCTGCCGGTGAGCTACCCGGCCGACGCCTGGGAGCGGCTGCTGGCCGTGATGCGGGTGGACAAGAAGGCCCGGGGCAGCCGGCTGCGGTTCGTGGTGCTGGACGCGCTGGCCCGCCCGGCGATGCTGGAGGGCCCGGACGACGCGCTGCTGGAGGCCGCCTACCGCGAGGTGGCCACCCCGTGAAGGTGTACGTGTTGAACGGGCCGAACCTGGGCCGCCTCGGCACCCGGGAGCCCGCCGTGTACGGCTCGACCAGCTACGCCGACCTGGTGACGCTCTGCGAGGCCACCGGCCGGGACCTGGGGCTCGACGTGACGGTCCGGCAGACCGACGCCGAGCACGAGCTGCTCGGCTGGCTGCACGCCGCCGCCGACGAGGGCGCCGCCGTGGTGCTCAACCCGGCCGCCTGGTCGCACTACTCGTACGCGGTGCGCGACGCCTGCGCCATGCTGCGCGGGCCGCTGGTGGAGGTGCACCTCTCCAACATCCACGCCCGCGAGGAGTTCCGGCACCACTCCGTCGTCTCCGCGGTGGCGACCGGGGTGATCTGTGGTCTCGGCATCGACGGCTACCGCCTCGCCCTGCACCACCTGGCCACCCGCGCAGGGGTCGTCCCGAGCGGGGACCGGGCGATTCGACGCAGCTAGTAGACTCCTAGGGTCTGTCCGCCAATTGATGATCAAGGCAGGAAATGGCCTCCACCAACGACCTCAAAAACGGCCTGGTACTCAACCTGGACGGCGAGCTCTGGGCCGTCGTCGAGTTCCAGCACGTCAAGCCCGGTAAGGGTGGCGCGTTCGTGCGCACCACGCTGAAGAACGTGCTGTCCGGGAAGGTGGTCGACAAGACCTTCAACGCGGGCACCAAGGTCGAAACCGCGACCGTGGACAAGCGCACGATGCAGTATTTGTACGCCGACGGCGAAGACTTCGTCTTCATGGATCTGGAGACCTTCGACCAGATCACCGTGCCCGGCGGCACCGTCGGCGAGGCAGCCAACTACCTGCTGCCCGAGGCGGAGGCGACCGTCGCCCAGCACGAGGGTGTGCCGCTCTACATCGAGCTGCCCACCAGCGTCGTGCTGGAGGTCACCTACACCGAGCCCGGCCTGCAGGGCGACCGTTCGACCGGCGGCACCAAGCCGGCGACCGTGGAGACCGGCGCCACCGTGCCGGTTCCGCTGTTCATCACCACCGGTGAGAAGATCAAGGTCGACACCCGCGACGGCCGTTACCTCGGCCGCGCCTGATGGCTGAGGGTCCCAAGCAGCAGATGCCGGCGCGCCGTAAGGCGCGCAAGCGGGCGCTGGACGTCCTCTACGAGGCCGACCTGCGGGATCGGCCGCCCGTCGAGGTCCTGGCCGGCTACCTCCAGCGCATCGAACAGCCCCGCCCGGAGCACCTGGGTTACGCGGTGGGCCTGATCGAGGGGGTCGCCGAGCACCTCAACCGCATCGACGAGCTGATCGCCAGCTACGCCGAGGGTTGGACGTTGGAGCGGATGCCGGTGGTCGACCGCAACCTGGCCCGGATCGCCGTCTACGAGTTGCTCTACGTCGACGAGATCGACGACGCGGTGGCGATCAGCGAGGCCGTCGAGTTGGCCCGGCAGATGTCCACCGACGATTCGCCGCGGTTCCTCAACGGCGTGCTCGGGCGCATCGCCGAGTACGCCACCCGCTGAGCGGCCGCGTAACCCGTACGACGAGAAGGGCCCGTGCCATCCGGCACGGGCCCTTCTTTCGGTGAAGCGACAGCTCAGGAGGCGAAGAACGCCCGGGGGTCGGCCACCAGCACGCCGTGCTCGGTGAGCCGCTCGATCAGACCCGACGGTGAGGCGTCGTAGACGATCGCGAGCGCCCGCAGGTCGTCGGCGCGGATGGAGAGCACCCGGCCGTTGTAGTCACCGCGCTGCTGCTGGATGGCGCGGGCGTAGCGGGCGACGTAGGCCAGGTCCTCGGAGGCCTCGTCGTAGAGCCGCTCCAGGTCCAGAACGATCTTGCTGGTGGGCTCGTGCCGGACGCCGCTGCCGTCCGGCAGCAGTTCCGAGACGGGGACCCGGTAGAACTCGGCCAGCTCGGCCAGACGGGACACCGTCACGGCCCGGTCGCCACGCTCGTACGAGCCGACCACCACGGCCTTCCACCGCCCGTTCGACTTCTCCTCCACACCCTGCAGGGAGAGGCCCTGCTGCTGGCGGATGGAGCGCAGGCGTGCGCCCAGAGATTTGGCGTATTCAGAGGGCATTCGGACACTCCCAGTGCTGCTCGGGGTTCTCCCGTCGATCGCTACGGAGCGTGACGGTACGGGGAATGCGACACGTGGTCAAGTGGTCGTGACCTTACCGTTGGGGAGCACCGAGGGAGTTATCCCCATTTCGTCGGCCTGATCCGGTGGTCAGCGGCCGCCGTCCGTCGGCCCGGTGACCACTGGTAACGTGGCGTGAAGCCTCGGTCGGGTTCGCTCGCGCTCGCCGGCCGGAGGTGCCCGACATCCTTTAACGACCCGTCCCGTGAGGCGGGGAAGGAGGTCCGCCGTGGCATACCCACCGGCTGCCCGCTCGTCACCACCGCGACAACCCTCGGTGAAGGTGATCCTCGCCAGCGCCGACGTGCAGCGCGTGGTCGACCGCATCGCCCACCAGATCCTGGAGAAGACCCAGGGCGCCGCCGACACCGTGCTGCTCGGGATTCCCACCCGGGGTGCGCCCCTCGCGCGGCGGCTCGCCTCCCGGATCAGCACCTTCGAGGACGTCGTCGTCCCGGTCGGTGTGCTCGACATCACCCTCTACCGCGACGACCTGCGTCGGCACGCGACCCGCGCGATCGGCCCGACCCAGGTGCCCAGCGGCGGCATCGACGGCAAGCGGGTGATCCTCGTCGACGACGTGCTCTTCTCCGGGCGCACCGTGCGCGCCGCGCTCGACGCGCTCAACGACGTGGGCCGCCCGGCGTCGGTGCAGCTCGCCGTCCTGGTCGACCGCGGCCACCGTGAGTTGCCGATCCGCGCCGACTACGTCGGCAAGAACATCCCGACGGCGCTCGCCGAGAGCGTCAAGGTGACGCTCGCCGAGACCGACGGCGCCGACGAGGTCAAGTTGTACGGGGGAACCACCTCATGATCAGGCACCTGCTCTCCGGCGCGGACCTGGACGCCGACACCGCCACCGAGATCCTGGACACCGCCGCCGAGATGGCCACGGTCGCCGGCCGCGAGATCAAGAAGCTGCCCGCGCTGCGTGGCCGGACGGTGGTGAACCTCTTCTACGAGGACTCCACCCGCACCCGGATCTCGTTCGAGGCGGCGGCGAAGCGGCTCAGCGCCGACGTGATCAACTTTTCCGCGAAGGGGTCCAGCGTCGCCAAGGGCGAGAGCCTGAAGGACACCGCGCTGACCCTGCAGGCGATGGGCGCCGACGCGGTGGTCGTGCGGCACCCCGCCTCCGGCGCCCCGCACCGGCTCGCCAACTGGGTGGACGGGTCGGTGGTCAACGCCGGCGACGGCACCCACGAGCACCCGACCCAGGCGCTGCTCGACGCGTACACCATGCGGGCCCGGCTGGGCCGGCTGGCCGGCCTGTCGGTCGCGGTGGTCGGCGACGTGCTGCACTCGCGGGTGGCCCGCTCCAACGTCCTGCTGCTGTCCACCCTCGGCGCGAAGGTCACCCTGGTCGGTCCGCCCACCCTCATCCCCGTCGACATCGCCGGCGCGCTCGCCCCGGGCACCGACGTGTCCTACGACCTCGACGCCGTGCTGCCCGACGTCGACGTGGTGATGATGCTGCGGGTGCAGCGGGAGCGGATGAAGGACTCCTACTTCCCCTCCGCGCGCGAGTACTCCCGCCGTTATGGGCTGGACGGCCCGCGGATGCGCCGCCTGCCCGAGCACGCGATCGTCATGCACCCGGGCCCGATGAACCGGGGGATGGAGATCACCCCCGAGGTGGCCGACTCACCCCGCTCCACCATCGTCGAACAGGTCACCAACGGGGTCTCCGTGCGGATGGCTGTTCTGTACCTGCTGCTCGGAGGGAACAACCGGTGACCGCGTACCTCATCACCAGCGTGAGCATCGTCGGCGCCGCGCCGACCGACCTGCTGATCCGCGACGGCGTCGTCGCCGAGGTCGGTCCGGGGCTGTCCGCGCCGGACGCCGTGGTGGTCGACGGCGCCGGGCTGGTCGCCCTGCCGGGCCTGGTCGACCTGCACACCCACCTGCGCGAGCCCGGCCGGGAGGACGCCGAGACCGTCGAGTCCGGGTCCCGGGCGGCGGCGTTGGGCGGCTACACGGCGGTCTGCGCGATGGCGAACACCTCGCCGGTCGCGGACACCGCCGGCGTCGTCGAGCAGGTCTGGCGGCTCGGCCGGGAGGCCGGCCTGGTCGACGTGCAGCCGGTCGGCGCGGTCACCGTCGGGTTGGCCGGCGAGCGCCTGGCCGAGCTGGGCGCGATGGCCGACTCGGCGGCCCGCGTGCGGATCTTCTCCGACGACGGGCACTGCGTCGCCGACCCGTTGCTGATGCGCCGGGCCCTGGAGTACGTCAAGGCGTTCGACGGGATCATCGCCCAGCACGCCGAGGAGCCCCGCCTCACCGAGGGCGCCCAGATGCACGAGGGTGAGGTCTCCACCCGGCTGGGGCTGATCGGCTGGCCGGCGGTCGCCGAGGAGGCGATCATCGCCCGGGACGTGCTGCTGGCCGAGCACGTGGGCAGCCGCCTGCACGTCTGCCACGTCTCCACCGCCGGCAGCGTCGAGGTGCTGCGCCAGGCCAAGGCCCGTGGCGTACGCGTCACCGCCGAGGTCACCCCGCACCACCTGCTGCTCACCGACGAGCGGGCGGCGACCTACGACCCGGTCTTCAAGGTGAACCCGCCGCTGCGCACGGCCGCGGACATCACCGCCCTGCGGTCCGCGCTCGCCGACGGCGTCATCGACATCATCGCCACCGACCACGCCCCGCACGCCGTGGAGGACAAGGAGTGCGAGTGGGCGTACGCCCGGCCGGGGATGCTCGGCCTGGAGACGGCCCTGTCCATCGCGCTCGACGTGCTCGGCCCCGAGTGGGACCTGATCGCCGAGCGGATGTCGCGCACCCCCGCCCGGATCGCGGGGCTGACCGGGCACGGCGTCGACCCGGCGCCCGGTGTGCCGGCCAACCTGACCCTGATCGACCCGGCCGCCCGCCGCACCATCGAGCCGGCGGAACTGGCCAGTCGCAGTCGCAACACCCCGTACGCCCGCATGACGCTGCCGGGTCGCATCGTGGCGACCTTCCTGCGCGGCGAGCCGACGGTCCTGGACGGAAAGGCTGTCAAGTGAGCAAGCGCAGACCCGCGATTCTCGTCCTCGAGGACGGGCGCACGTTCCCCGGCGAGGCGTACGGCAGCGTCGGTGAGACTTTCGGCGAGGCGGTCTTCAACACCGGCATGACCGGTTACCAGGAGACGCTTACCGATCCGTCCTACCACCGGCAGGTGGTGGTGCAGACCGCGCCGCACATCGGCAACACCGGCGTCAACGGCGAGGACGACGAGTCCGGCCGGATCTGGGTGGCCGGCTACGTCGTCCGCGACCCGGCCCGGATCGGCTCGAACTGGCGAGCCACCGGCAGCCTGGAGGACCGCCTCGCCACCGAGGGTGTGGTGGGCATCAGCGGTGTGGACACCCGGGCGTTGACCCGGCACCTGCGCGAGCGGGGCGCCATGCGGGTGGGCATCTCCAGCGTCGAGAAGGACCCGCAGAGCCTGCTGGCCCGGGTCCGGCAGTCACCGCAGATGGTCGGCGCGGACCTGTCCGCCGAGGTGACCACCGCCCAGCCGTACGTCGTCGAGGCGGTCGGCGAGCACCGGTTCACCGTGGCGGCGCTGGACCTGGGCATCAAGCGCAACGTGCCGCGCCGACTGGCCGCGCGCGGGGTGACCACCCACGTGCTGCCGGCCTCGTCGAGCATCGAGGACCTGCTGGCCACCGGCGCCGACGCGGTCTTCCTGTCGCCCGGCCCCGGCGACCCGGCGACGGCCGACGGCCCGGTGGCGCTGGCCCGGGAGGCGCTGCGGCGGGAGGTGCCGCTGTTCGGCATCTGCTTCGGCAGCCAGATTCTCGGCCGGGCGCTCGGCTTCGGCACCTACAAGCTGGGCTACGGCCACCGGGGGATCAACCAGCCGGTGCTCGATCGGGCCACCGGCAAGGTGGAGGTGACCAGCCACAACCACGGCTTCGCGGTCCGGGTGCCCGGTGCGGGGCAGGGCGCGGTCGTTCCCGACCAGGTGATCGACACCGACTTCGGCGGGGTGCGGGTGTCGCACGTCTGCCTCAATGACAACGTGGTCGAGGGGCTGCGGGCCGTGGACGTCCCCGCCTTCACCGTGCAGTACCACCCGGAGGCGGCGGCCGGCCCGCACGACGCCGACTACCTCTTCGACCGTTTCGCGGAACTGATCGAAGGCCGGACCCACAGCAAGGGGCGCAGCAATGCCTAAGCGGACCGATCTCAAGCACATCCTCGTGATCGGCTCCGGGCCGATCGTCATCGGGCAGGCCTGCGAGTTCGACTACTCCGGCACGCAGGCGTGCCGGGTGCTGCGCAGCGAGGGCATCCGGGTCAGCCTGGTCAACTCCAACCCCGCCACGATCATGACGGACCCCGAGTTCGCCGACGCCACGTACGTCGAGCCGATCACCCCGGAGTTCGTGGAGCTGGTCATCGCCAAGGAGCGCCCGGACGCGATCCTGGCCACCCTCGGCGGGCAGACCGCGCTGAACACGGCCGTCGCCCTGCACGAGGCCGGCGTCCTGGACAAGTACGGCGTCGAGCTGATCGGCGCGAACATCGACGCCATCAACCGGGGCGAGGACCGCCAGCTGTTCAAGGAGATCGTGGCGAAGGCCGGCGTACGCCTGGGCGTCGACGACCCGGCCGGGCTGGTGCCCCGCTCCCGGGTGTGCCACTCCATGGACGAGGTCGAGGCGACAGTCGCCGAGCTGGGCCTGCCGGTGGTGATCCGGCCGTCGTTCACCATGGGTGGCCTGGGCTCCGGCATGGCGCACACCCCGGAGGACCTGGCCCGCATCGCCGGTGACGGCCTGACCGCCAGTCCGGTGCACGAGGTGCTCATTGAGGAGAGCGTGCTCGGCTGGAAGGAGTACGAGCTGGAGCTGATGCGCGACCGGCACGACAACGTGGTGGTCGTCTGCTCGATCGAGAACCTGGACCCGATGGGCGTGCACACCGGCGACAGCGTCACCGTGGCCCCGGCCATGACGCTCACCGACCGGGAGTACCAGCGCCTGCGCGACCTGGGCATCGCGGTGCTGCGCGAGGTCGGGGTGGACACCGGCGGCTGCAACATCCAGTTCGCGGTCAACCCGGTCGACGGCCGGATCGTCGTGATCGAGATGAACCCCCGGGTGTCGCGCTCCTCGGCGCTGGCGTCCAAGGCGACCGGCTTCCCGATCGCGAAGATCGCCGCGAAGCTGGCCATCGGCTACACGCTCGACGAGATCCCCAACGACATCACCCTGAAGACCCCGGCGGCGTTCGAGCCGACCCTCGACTACGTGGTGGTGAAGATCCCCCGGTTCGCGTTCGAGAAGTTCCCCGGCGCGGACCCGGAACTGACCACCACCATGAAGTCGGTGGGCGAGGCGATGAGCCTCGGGCGCAACTTCACCGAGGCGCTGAACAAGGCGATGCGCTCGATGGAAACCAAGGCCGCCGGCTTCTGGACGCAGCCCGACCCGGCCGACGCGACGCGGGAGAACACCCTCACCGCGCTGCGCATCCCGCACGACGGCCGGCTCTACACGGTGGAGCGGGCGCTGCGCCTCGGCGCGTCGATCGCCGAGGTCGCCGAGGCGTCCGGCGGGATCGACCCCTGGTTCCTGGACCAGATCGCCGCGCTGATCGAGCTGCGCGCCGAGATCGTCGACGCGCCGGTGCTCGACGTCGAGCTGCTGCGTCGCGCCAAGCGGGCCGGCCTGTCCGACCGGCAGCTCGCCGCGCTGCGTCCGGAGCTGGCGGCCGAGGACGGCGTACGGACCCTGCGCCACCGCCTCGACGTGCGCCCGGTCTACAAGACCGTGGACACCTGCGCGGCCGAGTTCGAGGCCACCACCCCCTACCACTACTCCACCTATGACCTGGAGACCGAGGTCGTGCCGTCGGGCCGGCCGAAGGTGCTGATCCTGGGCTCCGGCCCGAACCGGATCGGGCAGGGCATCGAGTTCGACTACTCGTGCGTGCACGCGGTGCAGGCGCTGCGGTCGGCCGGTTACGAGACCGTCATGGTCAACTGCAACCCCGAGACGGTCTCCACCGACTACGACACCGCCGACCGGCTCTACTTCGAACCGCTGACCTTCGAGGACGTCCTGGAGGTCTGGCACGCGGAGGACTCCTCCGGCCGGGCGGCCGGCGGGCCGGGCGTGGTCGGCGTGGTCGTGCAGCTCGGCGGGCAGACCCCGCTGGGGTTGGCGCAGCGGCTCAAGAACGCCGGCGTGCCGATCGTCGGCACCTCCCCGGAGTCGATCCACCTGGCCGAGGAGCGGGGCGCGTTCGGCGCGGTGCTGGCCCGTGCCGGGCTGCGCGCGCCGGCGCACGGCATGGCCACGTCCTACGACGAGGCCAAGACGATCGCCGACGAGATCGGCTACCCGGTGCTGGTCCGACCGTCGTACGTGCTGGGCGGGCGGGGCATGGAGATCGTCTACGACGACCCGACGCTGCGCGACTACATCGGTCGGGCCACCGACATCTCCGGCGACCATCCGGTGCTGGTGGACCGGTTCCTCGACGACGCCATCGAGATCGACGTGGACGCCCTGTGCGACGCCGACGGCGCGGTCTACATCGGTGGCGTGATGGAGCACATCGAGGAGGCCGGGATCCACTCCGGCGACTCGTCCTGCGCGCTGCCGCCGATCACCCTCGCGGGGTCGCACCTGGCCGAGGTCCGCCGCTACACCGAGGCGATCGCCCGCGGTGTCGGCGTGCGCGGTCTGCTCAACGTGCAGTACGCGCTCAAGGACGACGTGCTCTACGTCCTGGAGGCCAACCCGCGCGCGTCGCGGACCGTGCCGTTCGTCTCGAAGGCGACGGCCGTTCCGCTTGCCAAGGCGGCCGCCCGGATCGCGCTCGGCGCGACCATCGCCGAGCTGCGCGCCGAGGGCCTGCTCCCGGCGACGGGCGACGGCGGCACGATGCCCGCCGACGCGCCGATCGCGGTCAAGGAGGCGGTGCTGCCGTTCAAGCGCTTCCGGACCCGGGCCGGCAAGGGGATCGACTCGCTGCTCGGCCCGGAGATGAAGTCGACCGGCGAGGTGATGGGCATCGACACCAACTTCGGGCACGCCTTCGCCAAGAGCCAGTCCGCCGCGTACGGGTCGCTGCCGACCGCCGGGAAGATCTTCGTGTCGGTGGCCAACCGGGACAAGCGCGGCATGATCTTCCCGATCAAGCGGCTGGCCGACCTAGGCT
This sequence comes from Micromonospora sp. NPDC005252, assembly GCF_042872475.1. Lineage (NCBI taxonomy): Bacteria > Bacillati > Actinomycetota > Actinomycetes > Micromonosporales > Micromonosporaceae > Micromonospora > Micromonospora sp. NPDC005252. The sequence goes on from NZ_JBIAKN010000004.1 coordinate 592,931, forward strand.
TCGAGATCGTCGCCACCACCGGCACGGCCGAGGTGCTGCGCCGGCACGGGATCGCCTGCGAGCAGATCCGCAAGCACTACGAGGCCGGCGAGGGGGAGGACGCGGTGTCGCTGATCCTCGGCGGCGACGTGGCCCTGGTGGTCAACACCCCGCAGGGCTCCGGCGCGAGCGCCCGCTCCGACGGCTACGAGATCCGCAGCGCCGCCGTCACCGCCGACATCCCCTGCATCACCACCGTTCCGGGCGCGGCGGCGGCGGTCATGGGCATCGAGGCGCGGATCCGGGGCGACATGCAGGTCCGCCCCCTGCAGGACCTGCACGCCACCCTCCGGGCGGCCCAGTGACCCTGTTCGAGCGGGTCGTGCGGCCGGGGTTGTTCCGCCTCGGCGGTGGCGACGCCGAGGCCGCGCACGAGTGGACGCTGCGGCGGTTGGCCGGGCTGTCGCGGCGTCCGGTGGCGTTGGCGGCCCTGCGGGCCCGCTACGCCGTCCAGGCGCCGCGCACGGTGTTCGGCGTGCGATTCCCCAACCCGGTCGGGCTGGCCGCCGGCATGGACAAGGACGGCGCCGCGCTGGCGGCCTGGCCGGCGCTCGGCTTCGGCTTCGTCGAGGTCGGCACGGTGACGGCGCACGCCCAGCCGGGCAACCCCCGGCCACGGCTGTTCCGGCTGCCGGCCAGCGAGGCCGTGGTCAACCGGATGGGCTTCAACAACGCCGGGGCCGCCGCGCTGGCCGCCCGGCTGGACGCGCTGCCGCGCCCCATCGGGGTGCCGCTGGGGATCTCGCTGGGCAAGTCCAAGGTGACCCCGCTCGACGAGGCGGTCGAGGACTACCTCGCCTCGTACCGGGCGCTGCGCGGGCACGGCGACTACTTCGCGGTCAACGTGTCCTCGCCGAACACCCCGGGCCTGCGCTCGTTGCAGGACCGCGCGCATCTGGACGCCCTGCTGGCCGCGCTGGTGGGGGAGAAGCCGGTGCTGGTCAAGATCGCACCGGATCTCACCGAGGCGGCGATCGCCGAGCTGCTGGAGGTGTGCCTGGCCCGGGGCGCCGCCGGGGTGATCGCCACCAACACCACCCTGGCCCGCGACGGCCTGGCCCCGGCCGAGGCCGAACGCGGCGCCGAGACCGGTGGCCTGTCCGGCCGGCCGCTGACCGGCCGCGCCCGGGACGTGGTCGCGTTCGTCCATCGGGAGACCGCCGGCGCCCTGCCGATCATCGGCGTCGGCGGGGTGCTGGACCCGGACGACGCGGCGCGGATGGTCGACGCCGGCGCCGACCTGGTGCAGCTCTACACCGGCTTCATCTACCGGGGGCCGGCCCTGGTCCGCGCCGCCGTCCGTGCCGCCGCGCGCGCGGCGGCCACAGCGGGGGCGCCGGACCCGGTCGCCGGGCGTTGACCGGCCCGGGTCCGGTGCTGACCCCGCCCCGCGCCGCGCCGGCTCTGCGGCGGGGGTTCCACCCCCTCCGCGAGGCCTTTGCTCTGCTTCAACCCACGCAACGGCCGGCGTCCGATATCCGGACACCGGGCGTTGCCTCCGTTGAAGCAGAGCAAAGGATGAGAAGGAACGACCCGACCGGCGGCCTGACGACCGGCGCCTGGAAGGAGCACGCATGACGCCCGAGGAGATCCTGGCCACCGACCGGGCGCACGTCTGGCACCCGTACGCCGCGCTGCCACCGGCGAACCCGCCGTACGTGGTGCGCGGCGCCGAGGGCGTACGGCTGACCCTGGCCGACGGCCGGGAGCTGGTGGACGGCATGTCGTCCTGGTGGGCGGCGATCCACGGCTACCGGCACCCGGTGCTGGACGCGGCCGTGACCGACCAGCTCGGCAGGATGAGCCACGTGATGTTCGGCGGGCTGACCCACGAGCCTGCGGTGCAGCTCGCGCGGACCCTGGTCGCGCTGGCCCCGGAGGGTCTGGAGCAGGTGTTCCTGGCCGACTCCGGCTCGGTCAGCGTCGAGGTGGCGGTCAAGATGTGCCTGCAGTACCAGCGGGCCATCGGGCGGCCACAGCGGCGCCGGCTGGCGACCTGGCGGGGTGGCTACCACGGCGACACGTTCCACCCGATGAGCGTCTGCGACCCGGAGGGCGGGATGCACCACCTCTGGGGCGACGTGCTGCCCCGGCAGATCTTCGCCCCGGTGCCGCCCGGCGGCTTCACCGACCCGCCCGACGAGGCGTACGTGGCGGCGTTGGTGGACACCGTCGAGCGGCACGCCGACGAGCTGGCCGCGGTAATCGTCGAGCCTGTCGTCCAGGGCGCCGGCGGGATGCGGTTCCACCATCCGGGTTACCTGCGGGTGCTGCGCGAGGTGACCCGCGCGCACGGGGTGCTGCTGATCTTCGACGAGATCGCGACCGGGTTCGGCCGTACCGGCGCGATGTTCGCCGCCGAGCACGCCGGGGTGGCCCCGGACGTGATGTGCGTGGGCAAGGCGCTCACCGGGGGCTACCTGACCCTGGCCGCGACGCTGTGCACCGCCGAGATCGCCCGGGGCATCTCCGCCGACGGCGTGCTGGCCCACGGGCCCACCTTCATGGGCAACCCGCTGGCCTGCGCGGTCGCCAACGCCTCCATCGGGCTGCTGCGGGCCGGGGACTGGGCGACGCAGGTGTCCAGGGTCGGCGCCGGCCTGCGCGCCGGCCTGGAGCCGCTGCGCGCCGCCCCGGGCGTGGCCGATGTGCGGGTGCTCGGGGCGATCGGGGTGGTCCAGCTCGACCACGAGGTCGACCTCGGCGCGGCCACCGCGGCGGCCGTCGAGCGGGGCGTCTGGCTGCGGCCGTTCCGCGACCTGATCTACACGATGCCGCCGTACGTCACCGACGACGCCGACCTGGCCCGTATCGCGGCCGGGGTGGCGGCGGCGGTGGCGGCCGGCTGAGCGGTCCCGGTCAACGAGTACGCACCGAGGCGGTCCGCCGCCCGGACGAGAAGGGAAGTGCACAGATGGAGAGCTTCGGCACCCGACTGCACCGGGCCGTCACCGAGCGCGGGCCGCTCTGTGTGGGCATCGACCCGCATCCCGGTCTGCTGGCCCGGTGGGGCCTCGCGGACGACGTCGACGGCCTCGACCGGTTCTCCCGGACCGTGGTGGACGCCCTCGGTGACCGGGTTGCGGTGGTCAAGCCTCAGTCGGCCTTTTTCGAGCGATTCGGATCCCGCGGTGTGGCGATCCTTGAGTCAACTATCCGACAGTTACGAGAAGCCGGTTCGCTCGTTCTTCTGGACGTCAAGCGTGGCGACATCGGCTCAACGGTCAGCGCGTACGCCTCCGCGTACCTTGATCCATCCAGCCCGCTGTATGTCGACGCGGTCACGGCCAGTCCCTACCTGGGAGTAGGTTCGCTGGCGCCGATGTTCGAGTTGGCCGCCCAGCACGGCGGCGGGGTCTTCGTGCTGGCCCTCACCTCGAACCCCGAGGGCGCGGCCGTGCAGCGGGCCCGTACGGCCGACGGGCGGACCGTCGCGCAGACCGTGATCGACGAGATTTCCCAGCTCAACCGGGGTGCGGACCCCCTCGGCAGCTTCGGTCTGGTGGTCGGCGCGACCATCGGTGACACCGGTCATGACCTCTCCGGCGTGGGGGGTCCGCTGCTCGCTCCAGGGCTCGGCGCGCAGGGTGCGGGTGCCGCCGATCTGCGTACCGTGTTCGGTTCCAGCCTCGCTTCGGTGCTCCCGTCGTACTCCCGGGAGGTCCTGTCGGCGGGACCGGACGCGGACGCCCTGCGGGCCGCCGCGGACCGGGTGGCGGGCGAGTGCCGGGCCGTTCTGGCTGCCCGGTGACTGACTGACGGCTCGGTCACTTTGCGATGATCATCGCGCGCCCACGTTGCCGAAAGCTCCGTTGACCGCTAGTTTTCCCCGCGCTGGGAACCACGGACCCCTTGGTTCACAGCGACACCACGTTTCACAGATGCGGCGGTGCGCCCCGCCCGCCGCGATAGGGACCTGAGGAGAACTGGTGCCGCTCCCGTCACTGACCCCCGAACAGCGCGCTGCCGCGCTCGAGAAGGCCGCGGAGATCCGCAAGGCCCGTGCCGAGCTGAAGGAGCAGCTCAAGCAGGGCAAGACCACCCTCGGTGCCGTCCTCGAGCGGGCCGAGAGCGACGACGTCGTGGGCAAGCTCAAGGTTTCGGCCGTCCTGCAGGCGATGCCGGGCATCGGCAAGATCCGGGCTACCCAGATCATGGAGAAGCTCAAGATCGCTGACAGCCGTCGCCTGCGTGGCCTCGGCGAGCAGCAGCGCAAGGCACTGCTTGGAGAGTTCGCCGCCAACTGAACCTGGCAGCGTGTAGAAACAAGCAGTGAGCACGGATGACGAGGCGCGCCCGGCGGCTCGGCTCACTGTCCTGGCTGGACCTTCGGGTTCCGGCAGGGAGAGTGTCGTCGAGCTCGTTCGGGCGCGTTTCCCGTCCGTGTGGATCCCGGTGCCGGCAACGACCAGGCCGCGCCGGGAACCGGAGGTGGACGGAGAGCAACGGGTCTTCCTCGCCCCGGCCGAGTTCGAACGCCGGGTGGCCACCGGAGACCTGCTGGAGTGGTCCCGGATCGGCGCGTACCACCGGGGCACCCTCGACCCGCCGCTGCGCGCCCGGCTCGACGCCGGGCAGCCGGTCCTGCTCCCGCTCGACGTCGCCGGGGCCCGGCTGGTGCGGGCGCGACTGCCCGCCGCGCGGCTGGTGCTGCTGATCCCGCCCGGGCACCGGCCCGACGCCGCCGTGGCCGCCGCCTTCGCGCACACCCTGACGCACGACCACACCGATCGGGTCGCCGACGAGCTGGTAGGCTTACTCGGTTCTTCTTATCCGGATCCGGCCTGGTCGCGTGTACGCGGCTGACGGCCGGCCGCCGTTGAGACTCAGCACCGCGTCCGCGCGGCTCGAAAGACGCAGAGGTTAATTCGTGGGATCCATCGCCAACCCCGAAGGCATCACCAACCCGCCGATCGACGAGCTCCTTGAGAAGACGACGTCGAAGTACGCGCTGGTCATCTTCGCCGCCAAGCGCGCGCGCCAGGTCAACGCCTACTACAGCCAGCTCGGTGAGGGCCTCCTGGAGTACGTCGGTCCGCTCGTCGAGACGACCCCGCAGGAGAAGCCCCTCTCCATCGCCATGCGCGAGATCAACGCGGGCCTGCTCACCGCTGAGCCGACCGACCAGCCGTAAACCCGCACCCGTCGATGTCCGCCTCGATCGTCCTCGGGGTCGGCGGCGGCATCGCCGCCTACAAGGCGTGTGAGCTGCTGCGACTCTTCACCGAGTCGGGCCATCGGGTCCGGGTCGTGCCGACCGCGTCGGCGCTGAAGTTCGTCGGGGCGCCGACCTGGGCGGCGCTCTCCGGTCAACCGGTCGCCGACGACGTCTGGTCCGACGTGCACGAGGTGCCGCACGTCCGCCTCGGCAAGCAGGCCGACCTGGTGGTGGTCGCGCCGACCACCACCGACCTGCTGGCCAAGGCCGCCCACGGGCTCGCCGACGACCTGCTGACCAACACGCTGCTGACCGCCCGCTGCCCGGTCGTGCTGGCTCCGGCCATGCACACCGAGATGTGGGAGCATCCGGCCACCGTCGCCAACGTCGCCACGCTGCGGGCCCGGGGCGTGCGGGTCATCGAGCCGGCCGTCGGGCGGCTCACCGGCGTCGACACCGGCAAGGGCCGGCTACCCGACCCGGCGGAGATCTTCGCGGTCGCCCGCCAGGTCCTCGCTCGGGGCGTGTCCGCCCCCGCCGACCTGGCCGGCCGCCGGGTGGTGGTCACCGCCGGCGGCACCCGCGAGCCGCTGGACCCGGTCCGTTTCCTCGGCAACCGCTCCTCCGGCAAGCAGGGCTACGCCTTCGCCCGGTCGGCGGTCGCCCGGGGCGCGCGGGTCACGCTGATCGCGGCCAACGTCTCCCTCGCCGACCCCGCCGGGGTCGACCTGGTCCGCGTCGGCACGACCGCCGAGCTGCGCGAGGCGACCCTCAAGGCCGCCGCCGAGGCCGACGCGGTCGTGATGGCGGCGGCTCCGGCCGATTTCCGACCGGCGACGTACGCGCCTGGCAAAATCAAGAAGTCGGACGACGGTGTCGCTCCCACCATCGAGCTCGTCACGAACCCGGACATCGCGGCGGAGCTCGGCCAGCGCAAGCGACCGGAGCAGGTGCTGGTGGTGTTCGCCGCCGAGACCGGCGACGCGGAGGCCAACGGCCGGGCGAAACTCGCCCGGAAGCGGGCCGACCTGATCGTGGTCAACGAGGTCGGCCCGGACCGGGTCTTCGGCGCCGACACCAACACGGTGACGGTCATCGGCGCAGACGGCTCGGTGAGCCGTCTGCCGGAGCAGGCCAAGGAGGCCGTGGCCGACACCGTGTGGGACCTCGTCGTGGCGCGGCTGGCCAACCGCTCCTGACGGGTGGAACAGCGCGCGACCGACCCCGACACCGGCCGCAGCGGTGACTAGACTGCCGCGGAACGACCTCACACGCTTAGGAGTGCCGTGACACGCCGCCTCTTCACGTCCGAATCGGTCACGGAAGGCCACCCGGACAAGATCGCCGACCAGATCAGCGACGGCATCCTCGATGCGCTGCTCGCCGAGGACCCGCACAGCCGGGTCGCGGTCGAGACCATGATCACCACCGGCCAGGTCCACATCGCCGGTGAGGTCACCACGAAGGCGTACGCCGACATCCCCACCATCGTCCGGCGCACCATCCTCGACATCGGCTACGACTCGTCGAAGAAGGGTTTCGACGGCGCGTCCTGCGGGGTCAGCGTCTCGATCGGCGCGCAGTCCGAGGACATCGCGCAGGGCGTGGACAACGCCTTCGAGCTGCGGACCGGTGCCTCGGAGAGCGCGCTGGACGCCCAGGGCGCCGGCGACCAGGGCATGATGTTCGGCTTCGCCTGTTCGGAGACCCCCGAGCTGATGCCGCTGCCCATCGCCCTGGCCCACCGGCTGGCCCGCCGGCTCGCCGCGGTGCGCAAGGACGGGACCATCCCGTACCTGCGCCCGGACGGCAAGACCCAGGTCACCATCGAGTACGAGGGGCTGCGCCCGGTCCGCCTGAACACCGTTGTGGTGTCCAGCCAGCACGCCGCGGACATCTCGCTGGAGTCGCTGCTCACCCCCGACGTGCGCGACTCCGTCATCGCGCCCGAGCTGGAGAGCCTCGGTCTGGACACCGACGGCTACCGGCTGCTGGTCAACCCGACCGGCCGGTTCGAGATCGGCGGCCCGATGGGTGACGCCGGCCTGACCGGCCGCAAGATCATCGTCGACACCTACGGCGGGTACGCCCGGCACGGCGGCGGCGCGTTCTCCGGCAAGGACCCGTCCAAGGTGGACCGCTCGGCCGCGTACGCGATGCGCTGGGTGGCCAAGAACGTGGTCGCCGCCGGCCTGGCCGAGCGGTGCGAGGCGCAGGTCGCCTACGCCATCGGCAAGGCGCACCCGGTGAGCCTGTTCATCGAGACGTTCGGCACCGAGACCGTGCCGGTGGCCTCGATCGAGAAAGCCGTCTCCGAGGTGTTCGACCTGCGTCCGGCCGCGATCATCCGGGACCTCAACCTGCTCCGCCCGATCTACCAGCAGACCGCCGCGTACGGCCACTTCGGCCGGGAGCTGCCGGACCTGTCGTGGGAGAGCACCGACCGGGCCGCCGACCTCAAGTCGGCCGCGGGAGCCTGACCGCCACCAGGCGTAGCGACCGGCGACCCGCGGACGGGTCGCCGGTCGCGCGCGTCTGCGTGGACGTCGCGCTGGCGCACCTGGACCGGCCGTTCGACTACCTGGTGCCGGCCGAACTCGACGACGTGGCGGTGCCCGGCACCCGGGTGAAGGTGCGCTTCGCGGGGCAGTTGGTCGACGGCTGGCTGCTGGCCCGGGCGGACGACTCCGGGCACACCGGCCGGCTCGCCTACCTGGAGAAGGTCGTCTCGCCCGAGCCGGTGCTGGCCCCCGAGATCGCCCGGTTGGCCCGGGCGGTCGCCGACCGGTACGCGGGCAACCTGGCCGACGTGCTCCGGCTCGCCGTGCCACCCCGGCACGCCCGGGTCGAGAAGGAACCCCACGACGAACAGCCCACCCCGACCCCCGAATCCGGTGCTGCCAGCGACGCGGTTGGCCCCGTCGAGCCGGGGGAGGCCGTCGTGCCGGGGGAGGCCGTCGACCCGAGAGGGTGGCGGGACTACCCGACCGGGCCGGCGCTGCTGCGGGCGCTCACCGACGGCCGGGCGCCCCGCGCGGTCTGGTCCGCGCTGCCCGGCGAGAACTGGGCAGCCCGCTACGCCGACGCGGTGGCCGCCACCGTCGCCGGTGGGCGGGGGGCCGTTGTCGTGGTGCCCGACGCCCGTGACCTCGACCGCCTCGACGCCGCGCTGACCGGCGTGCTGGGCCCGGGGCGGCACGTCAGCCTCTCCGCCGCCCTCGGGCCGGCCCGGCGCTACCGGGCGTTCCTCGCCGCCCGGCGCGGGCAGGTGCCGGTGGTCATCGGGACCCGGGCCGCGATGTTCGCCCCGGTGCCCCGGCTCGGTCTCGTCGCCGTCTGGGACGACGGGGACGACCTGCACTCCGAACCCCGGGCGCCCTATCCGCACGCCCGCGACGTGCTGCTCACCCGGGCGCAGCTCGGCGAGGCCGGCGCGCTGGTCGGCGGGTACGCCCGTACGGCCGAGGCACAACTGCTGCTGGAGACCGGCTGGGCCCGGGAGGTGGTCGCCGACCGGGCCACCGTGCGGGCGCGTATCCCGGCCATCGCGCCGACCGGTGACGACCCACAGCTCGCCCGTGATCCCGGTGCGGCCACCGCGCGGCTGCCCAGCCTCGCCTGGACGGCCGCCCGTGACGCCCTCCGGGCGGACCTGCCGGTGCTCGTGCAGGTGCCCCGGCGGGGCTACCTGCCCTCGGTCTCCTGCGCCGACTGTCGTACCCCGGCGCGCTGTGCGCACTGCGCCGGCCCGCTCGCGCTGCCGTCGGCCGGCGGCACCCCCGCCTGCCGGTGGTGCGCCCGGGTCGCCGCCGCGTACGCCTGCCCGCAGTGCGGCGGGCGGCGGCTGCGCGCCGCGGTGACCGGTGCCCGACGTACCGCCGAGGAGCTGGGCCGGGCCTTTCCCGACGTGCCGGTGCGGACCTCGGGACGGGAGGAGGTGCTGACCGACGTGCCCGGCGGTGCGGCGCTGGTGGTCGCCACCCCCGGCGCCGAGCCGGTCGCCGAAGGCGGCTACGGCGCGGTGCTGCTGCTCGACTCGTGGGCCCTGCTGACCCGGGCCGACCTGCGTGCCGGCGAGGAGGCGCTGCGCCGGTGGCTGGCCGCGACGGCCCTGGCCCGCCCGGCGCCGGCCGGCCGGGTGGTGGTGGTCGCCGACGGCGCGCTCGCCCCGGTGCAGGCGCTGCTGCGCTGGGACGCCGCCTGGTTCGCCGGCCGGGAACTGGCCGAGCGCCGCGAGCTGGGTTTCCCGCCGGCGGTGCGGATGGCCAGCGTCACCGGCCCGGCCGAGGCGGTGGCCGACCTGCTCGCCGCGGCCCGGCTGCCCGGCGACGCCGAGGTGCTCGGGCCGGTGCCGGCCGACGAGGGGCGCGAGCGGATGCTGGTCCGGGTGCCCCGGGCGCGGGCCGCCGCGCTCGCCGAGGCCCTGCACTCGGCCGCCGGGGTGCGCACCGCCCGCAAGGCCGCCGATCCGGTTCGTCTCCAGGTCGATCCGCTGAGCCTGTTCTGACCGTTTTCCCAGGGCGCGGCCGCTTTCCCGGGGGGCGCGGCCGGCGGGCGGAAGCCGGCCTGACGGGTGGCGCCCGCACACCGCGTCCGGCAAAGCGCTGGCGCCGAGGTGGTAGCATCGCCCGTCATGCTCGGTCGTACGACGGCCCCAGGTCACGGCACCGCCCGAAGGCGGGCGGGCCGGGAACGCGCCGGTCGGACGCGATGTCGATGATGTCAGGAAGCCGGTTATCAGGGGTGGACCAGTCGTGACCGTTCGACAATCGATCGTCTTCAACGGCGACCTCGGCAGCGGCAAGAGCACCGTGTCGGTGGAGATCGCCAAGCGGCTCGGCATGCGCCGGGTCAGCGTGGGCGACCTCTACCGGGAGATGGCGCAGCAGCGGCAGATGACCGCCCTGCAGCTCAATCTGCACGCCGAGCTGGACCAGGCCGTCGACGGTTACGTCGATCAGCTCCAGCGCGACATCGCCGCCTCCGGCGAGCATCTGATCATGGACTCGCGGCTGGCCTGGCACTTCTTCACCGACGCGCTCAAGGTGCACATGATCACCGAGCCGGGGGAGGCGGCCCGTCGGGTGCTGGCCCGCCCGTCCGGCCCGGCGGAGAGCTACGCCTCGCTGGAGGAGGCGAAGGCCAAGCTCCGCGAGCGCAGCGAGAGCGAGCGCAGCCGGTTCATCGTCCGCTACGGGGTGGACAAGGCACGGTTGCGCAACTATGACCTGATCTGCGACACGACCCGGGCCTCCGCCGCCGAGGTGGTCGAGCACATCATCGCCGCGTACGAGGGCACGCTCGGCGCCGACGTGCTGCGCGACGGCTCGCCGCTGCTGCTGCTCGACCCGGCGCGGATCTACCCGACCGAGGACATCGCGACCCTGCGCGGGCTCTGGGACAGCGAGTTCGTCGGCGACGTGGCCGAGGCCGGCGACGAGTCCCTGGAGCCGCTGAAGATCGGCTTCACCGGCGAGTACTTCTTCGTCGTCGACGGTCACCGTCGGCTCAGCGCCGCCGTCCAGAACGGTTTCTCCCTGGTCCCCGCCCAGTTGGTCGCCGAGGTCGACGAGCCGGTGGTGGGCGGGATGAGCGCCGTGGACTACTTCGCCGCGCACGTGCGCCCCGGCCTGGTCTACGACTGGGAGGCGGCCCACAAGATCCAGTTGCCGCTGCCCGAGCCGGCGCTGCTCGGCGGCGACGCCGTGCTCGCCGCGGACCGGGGCGTCGGCGCCTGAGCCCAGCGCGGAACCGGACCGGCGCGCGGGGTGCGCGCCGGCCCGGCCGTCGGGTCGACCGACGGTTCGCCGCGAGGCGTCAGCCCAGGACCACGCCCGAGGCGCCGACGCCGGCCATGCCGGAGAAGATGTCCTCGTAGTACATCCGCCAGGCACACACCCGCCCGGTGGGGACGTAGCCCGTACACGCCGTCGCGGTGTTGGTGTCGTCGATGGCGGTGTTCGTGCCGGTCGCCCAGACCTGGAGGGTGTTCGCCGGGTTCACGATCTCCACCGGGCCGCCGCTGTCGCCCTGGCCGACGGCGTTGGTGCGGGTGGTGTTCTCGGCCTGCACCTGGCCACAGACCGTGCCGAAGTTACGCACGTTGATGCACAGGTTGCGGGCCTTCACCTGGATCGAGCAGCGGGTGCCGGAGTACGCGCCGGAGGTGCACACCCAGTTGCCGACCTGGCTGGCCTGCGCGCCGATCACCTGGTTGCTGAACTCGCTGACCACCCCGCCGGCCGCGTCGGTGCTGTTGTTGAAGACCCGGCCGCCGGAGCTGCCGGCGATGAGCAGGGTGTCGCTGCTGACGTTGCGGGTTCCGACGGTGCCGATCGTCTGCCCGGTCGGGTCGGTCGCGAGGACGTTGAGGTTGGCGCAGTGCGCTGCGGAGAGCATCCGCGACACCCCGCCCTGGAAGACCCCGAAGCCGGTCGAGCAGCCGCCACCGGTGGCGGTGTTGCGCCACGCTGCGCCACCCCACCAGGGCGACGTGTCGTCCCACCGGGTCGCGGGCGCGGCGGCGACGCCGGTCTGCACGGTCACCGGGACGCCGGCGAGAGCCGTCGCGCCGAGCAGCCCGCTCTGCGTACCGACGAGCAGGCCGGCGCCGTCGGCGCGCGGCCCCACCGTGGTGATCTTGTCGCCGGCCGTGGCGCGCAGCCGGTCGGCCGCGACCATCAGCTCCCGCTGTGAGTACGCGGCGGGCAGCACCGTCGTCGCGACGGTGGCCCGCGCGTTGGCCACGAGGCGGGCCGGCGGCTCGCCCTTCCAGTAGACCTGGAGCTGACGGGTGGTGGGATCGGCGACGATACCGGCGAAGCCGGAGTTCGCGCTGCGCTGCGCCCCGTTGGTGATCTGCGCGGCGGCGGTGTTCATCCGCTGCTGCAACCCGAGTAGCTCCGACCAGGAGGCGAAGCCGCCGGGCACCGCCGTGCTGTCGACGAACGATCCGGTGGTGGTGGCCTTGCCTTTCGGCGCGGCGGTGGCCGGTGCGGCGCTCACGCCCGCGACGAGCAGCGTGAGGCCGCAGGCGGTGACGGCGATGCGACGCAGCATCGTCGTGGACCGTCGAACGGTCGGGTGTGGACGGATCATCTGGTGCCCCTTCCCCAGGGTTTCGTGGCGCGGGCCGAACCCGCACCAGGGACGGTGGCACGAGACGTCGGTTCAGCACGGCGATCCTGGACGGGACTGGACACCGTCGGACACCGCCGGACGGGGCAGAGGTCCGATGTGGAACTGTCAGACATCGGCCGCCTCCTATCTAGCGGTGTGTGACCGCAACTAGCCTGCCCGTGTCGGCACCCGGGGCGGCCGGGTGACCGGTAGGGGGTGGGGGCCGCATGTCCGACCAACGGGTACCGTCCGGCGTTCGTCGAGCACCGCAGGGGCCGCCCGCGGCGTTCGACGTGGCCCGCGGCGGTGTCGAGGCGCAGACCCTGTCAGAGCTGGCCGGCCTGTTGCGCCAGCTGCGCCGCCGCGAAGCCCGGCAGCAGGGGGAGACGCGGCTGACGTACCGGCAGTTGGCGGCGAAGACCGGCTGGTCGCGCGGGATCATCGGGGAGTACTTCGCCGGCCACATCCTGCCCCCGCCGGAGCGGTTCGACGCGCTCATCCGGCTGCTCGGGGCGACCCCCACCGAGCAGGGAGTGCTGGCCACCGCGCGGGACCGGATCGAGGAGCGACGTCGACGTCCGACGCGGGACCACGCGGCCACCGGCCGGGCGGGCGCCGGGGCCGTACGGGCCCGCAGCGGCGGCACCCGGGCCGCCCCGACCCGCTTCCCCGTGCCCCGCCAACTGCCCCCGGCGCTGCCCGGATTCGTCGGACGTGCCGCCCAGCTCGCCCAGCTCGATGTCGCCTGTGCCGGCCTGGACACCTCCGGCGACGGCGGCCGGGCGCCGGCCACCGTGGTGACGCTGTCCGGCACGGCCGGGGTGGGCAAGACGACGCTGGCGGTGTACTGGGCGCACCGGGTCGCCGACCGCTTCCCGGACGGCCAGCTCTACGTCGACCTGCGCGGATTCGACTCCACGGGAACGGTGGTGACGACCGTCGAGGCGGTACGGGGTTTCCTGGAGGCCCTTGAGGTGCCGCCCGCACGGATCCCCACCCACCTACCCGCGCAGGTGGGGCTCTACCGCAGCCTGCTCGCCGGTCGCCGGATGCTGGTGCTGCTGGACAACGCCCGCGATGCCGACCAGGTTCGCCCGCTGCTGGTCGGCAGCCCGACCTGCCTGGTCCTGGTGACCAGCCGTAACCTGCTGGCCGGCCTGGTCGCCACCGAGGGTGCCCGGCCGGTCGGCGTCGAGCTGCTCAGCGCCGCCGAGGCCTGGCAGCTGTTGGCCCGGCGGCTCGGCGCCGACCGGTTGGCGGTCGAGCCGCAGGCCGTGGACGAGATAATCGAGCGATGTGCGCGGCTGCCGCTGGCCCTGGCGGTGCTCGCCGCGCGGAGTGCGGCGAATCCCGCCTTCTCCCTGGCCACCCTCGCCGCCGAGTTGCGCGCGGCGCCGCGCCCGCTGGACTCCTTCGACGGTGGCGACGCCGGCACCGACGTGCAGGCAGTCTTCTCCTGGTCGTACCGGAGCCTCACGCCCGCGGCGGCACGGCTGTTCCGGCTGTTCGGCTGTCACCCCGGCCCGGACATCGGGGTCGCCGCGGCGGCCAGCCTGGCGGGGCTGCCCCGGGAGCAGGTGCCCCGGCTGTTGGCGGAGCTGGCCCACGCCCATCTGGTCAGCGAGCACGCCCCCGGCCGGTTCGGCGCGCACGACCTGCTCCGGGCGTACGCCGCCGAGCAGGCCGACCGACTCGAGCCGCCCGAGGCACGGCGGGCCGCGATCCGGCGCGGGCTGGACCACTACCTGCACACCGCGCACGCGGCCGCGCTGCTGCTGCAGCCGGGGCGCGATCCGGTCGCACTGGCGGCGGCCCCACCGGGTGTGGCGCCCGAGGAGATCACCGACCACGCGCAGGCGCTCGACTGGTTCACCATCGAATACCCGGTGCTGCTGGCGGCGGTCGCGCACGCGAAACGTGCCGGTTTCGACGGTCACGCCTGGCAGCTCGCGTGGACGCTTGTGGACTTTCTGCAACGCCGGGGGCGGTGGCCGGATCTGGCCGTCGCCCAGCGGACCGCCCTGGCCGGGGCGCGGCGGGCGGGGGACCGACTCGGGCAGGCGAACGCCCACCGCGACCTCGCCCGGGTGCTGTCCCGGCTGGGCCGGGTGGACGAGGCGGCGAGCAACTACCGGCAGGCCCTGGCGCTCTTCGGGGCGCTGGGTGACCACACCGGGCAGGCGCGTACCCACCGGGCGTTCGGCGCGATGCTCGACGGCCTCGGCCGGTACGCCGAGGCGCTGGACCACGTGCGGCGGGCTCTCGCGCTGTACCGGGACGCCGGCCATCTGGCCGGGGAGGCCAGCGCCCGCAACGCGGTGGGTTGGGCGCACGCCCAGCTCGGCCAGTACCGCCCGGCGCTCGCCCACTGCGAGCAGGCGTTGGCGCTGCTGCGCCGGACCGGGGACCGGCACGGTGAGGCGAACACCTGGGACAGCCTCGGCTTCATCCACGCGCGGCTGGGCGACCACCGGGAGGCGGTCCGCTGTTACGGGCGGGCGCTGCGGCTGTACCGGCGGATCAGCGACCGCTACGACGAGGCGGACACCCTCGCCCGGCTCGGCGAGAGCCGGCGCGCGGCGGGGGACCCGGCCGGCGCGGCGCGTACCTGGCGGCGTGCCCTGGGCATCCTCGACGACCTCGGTCACCCCGACGGCGAGCGGGTCCGCGCCCTGCTGGCCGGGGCGGCGGCCGGCCGGGGCGAAGCGGGGTGACGCTGGGCACACCGGCGGTGGCCGATCGAGGTACGCCGGCCGGGGCGCTCGGGAGCACTCCGTAGACTGGTACGGCACCGCTCGCCCGCCTGATGAAGGAGCCGTCCCGCGTGACCGTCCAGCCCATCCGTCTTTTTGGGGATCCGGTGCTGCGCACGCCGGCCGATCCGGTGGTCGACTTCGACGCCGAGCTACGGCGGCTCGTCGCCGACCTCACCGACACGATGCGTGAGCAGAACGGCGCCGGCCTGGCCGCGCCGCAGCTCGGTGTCAGCCTGCGGGTGTTCGCCTTCGACGTCGACGACGTGCTCGGGCACCTGGTCAACCCGGTGCTGGAGTTCCCGGACGAGGAGGAGCAGGACGGCCCCGAGGGCTGCCTGTCCATCCCCGGGCTCTACTTCGACACCAAGCGCCGGCAGAACGTCATCGCCAAGGGCTTCAGCTCGTTCGGCGACCCGATGCAGATCGTCGGCACCGGCCTGATGGCGCGCTGCGTGCAGCACGAGACCGACCACCTCGACGGGGTGCTCTTCCTGGACCGACTGGACCCGGAGGGGCGCAAGGAAGCCATGAAGGCGATCCGCCAGGCCGAGTGGTACGACGCGGCGGCCCCGCCCACGGTCAAGCTCAGCCCGCACATCAGCGATCCCTTCGGTCTGGGTCGGTGACCCGGATGCGTGTGATCTTCGCCGGTACGCCGGCGGTGGCCGTGCCCGCCCTGGCCGCCGTCGCGGCCTCCCGGCACGAGCTGGTCGCCGTGGTCACCCGGCCCGACGCGCCCGCCGGGCGGGGGCGTGGCCTGTCCCGCTCCCCGGTCGGCGCGTGGGCCGACGAGCACGGCGTCGAGGTGCTGACGCCGGCCCGCCCCCGCGACCCGGAGTTCCTCGACCGGCTGCGCGAGCTGTCCCCGGACTGCGTGCCGGTGGTCGCCTACGGCGCGCTGGTTCCGCCGGCCGCCCTGGAGATCCCCCGGTACGGCTGGATCAACCTGCACTTCTCGCTGCTGCCCGCCTGGCGGGGCGCCGCGCCCGTGCAGCACGCCGTGCTGCACGGCGACGAGCTGACCGGTGCCAGCGTCTTCCAACTGGAGCAGGGCCTGGACACCGGCCCCGTCTTCGGCACCCTGACCGACGAGATCCGCCCCGGCGACACCTCCGGCGACCTGCTGGAGCGGCTCGCCGACTCCGGCGCCGGGCTGCTGGTGGCGGTGCTCGACGCGATCGCCGACGGCACCGCGCGGGCCGAGCCGCAGCCCGCCGACGGGGTGTCGCTGGCGCCGAAGCTGACCGTGGAGGACGCCCGGGTGCGCTGGGGTGACCCGGCCTTCGCGGTGGACCGGCGGATCCGCGCCTGCACGCCGGCCCCGGGGCCGTGGACGACCTTCCGGGACGAGCGGGTGAAGCTCGGCCCGGTCGCACCGGTGGCCGACGGCCCGGACCTGAAACCAGGGGAGTTGCTGGTGGAGAAGAACCGGGTGCTGGCCGGCACGGCCACCGTGCCGGTGCGCCTCGGCGAGGTCCGCGCCGCGGGCAAGCGCGCCATGGCGGCCACCGACTGGGCGCGCGGCGTCCGCGTCAGCGCCGGCGAGGGTCTCGCGTGACGGCCCCGGAGGGGACGCGTCCGTTCCGAGGCGGTTCGTCCGCCGGCCGCGGCGGCGACCGCCGGCCGACCCGGCCGCCCCTGGACCGGCCACGACGCGTGGCGTACGAGGCGGTGGCCGCCGTGCACCGCGACGACGCCTTCGCCAACCTGGTGCTGCCCACCATCCTGCGCGAGGAGGGGCTGTACGGCCGCGACGCCGCGTTCGCCACCGAGCTGACCTACGGCACCCTGCGCCACCTCGGCACGCTCGACGCGATCCTGAGCGACGCGTCCGGGCGGGACGTGGCCCGCATCGACCCGCCGGCGCGCGACGCGCTGCGGATCGGGGCGTACCAGCTGCTGCACACCCGGGTGCCTCCGCACGCCGCCGTGTCGTCGACCGTGGACCTGGTCCGCTCGGTCGCGCCGGGCGCCGCCGGGTTCGCCAACGCGGTGCTGCGCGAGGTGTCCACCCGCGACATCGACGGGTGGGTGGCCAAGCTCGCCCCGCCGATCGAGACCGACCCGGTCGGGCACCTGGCGCTGGCGTACAGCCACCCGCAGTGGATCGTGCGGGCCTTCTCCGAGGCGCTCGACGGCGACCTGGGCGAGACCGCCCGGCTCCTGATCGAGGACAATGAGCGTCCCCCGGTGCACCTGTGCGCCCGTCCCGGCCTGATCGACCCGATCGAGCTGGCCGACCAGGTCGGCGGCGCGCCCGGCGCCTTCTCGCCGTACGCCGTCTACCTTCCCGGCGGCGCCCCGGGCGACGTGCCGGCGGTGGTCGACGGTCGCGCCCACGTCCAAGACGAGGGCTCCCAACTCGTGGCCGCCGCGCTCGCCGACGCGCCGCTGGACGGCCCGGACGGGCGCTGGCTGGACCTGTGCGCCGGTCCGGGCGGCAAGGCCGGCCTGCTCGGCGCGTTGGCCGCGCAGCGCGGCGCCCACCTGACCGCCGTGGAGGTGGCCGAGCACCGGGCTCGGCTGGTGTCCCAGGCGACCCGGGGTCTGCCGGTGACCGTGGTGGCCACCGACGGTCGTGAGGTCGGCGCGGACCCGAAGCTGCCGGAGGGCCACTTCGACCGGGTGCTGGTGGACGCCCCGTGCACCGGGCTGGGCTCGCTGCGTCGCCGGCCCGAGTCGCGCTGGCGCCGCCAGCCCTCCGACCTGCCGCCGTTGACCCGGCTGCAGCGGGAGTTGCTGGGCGCCGCGCTGCGGGCGGTCCGACCGGGCGGGCTGGTCGCCTACGTCACCTGCTCGCCGCACACCGTCGAGACGCACGTGACGGTCACCGAGGCGGCTCGCCGCAGCGGCGTGTCGGTGGACTTCGTCGACGCCCGACCGCTGCTGCCGGCCGGCATGCCCGGCCTGGGCGACGGCCCCACCGTGCAGCTCTGGCCGCACCGCCACGGCACCGACGCGATGTTCCTCGCCGTCCTGCGCAAGGGCTGACAGCCGCCCCGCGCGAGGGCTGAACGCGACACCGCACCCGGCCGAGCCGGCCGGGTGCGGTCGTGCCGGCCGGAATCAGGTGACCGGGAGGCCCTTGGTGCCGGCGTTCTTCAGCGAGCGGGTCAGGTCCCGGTCGCTGATCCAGAGGAAGCACTGCACGCCGCGGTTGCCGTTGCGCCACTCCTGCTCGTACGGCTGGTAGTAGATCGTTCCGGCGCGGAAGTCGAGCTGCGAGTTGTCGGGCACCTTGGCGTACTTGGCCGTCACCGACTGGCACGCCCGGTGGGTGCGCTTGGTGGTGCGGTTGAACTCCGCGTAGCTGATGTCCGGGGCCTGCCAGATCCCGACGAACTCGGCGTGGTGCTTGGCGGTGCAGGACACCGCCACCATCTCCTCGATCTTGTCCTTGTCCAGCTTGGGGTTGAAGCAGCGGTACGCCAGCGGCGACGCGCCGGTCAGGGCACCCCGCAGGCTGCCGGTGCGCAGGTCGACGGCGGTGTCGTCGATGCTGGCGATCTCGGTGACGTCACAGCGGTACCAGCGGGCCCCGCCGGCCCAGGCGGCCGGCGAGGGCAGCACGACGGCGAGCCCGAGGCGCCCGGAGCGCCAGTCGGCACCGACGGCCTTGTTGACCTCCGTCTCGCAGCCGGCCTGCGCGGCCCGCATGCCCACCGAGCCGGGCGGCGGAGGTGTGCCGCGTTCGGTGCCGGGGCCGGTGAGCGTGCCGACGTGCAGGGTCTCCACCCGGTGCGACTCGGCGCACTCCATGGGGTTGTAGCCGCTGAGGAAGCCGACCTGCTGGGAGGAGTGGTGGCAGACGCCGGCGGCGGGGACGAACTGCTGCGCCACCACGGGCGCCGGCCAGTCGTCGATGAGGTCACGGTCGACTCCGGCGGGTGCGCCACAGCCGGTGAGCGCCAGGGCCACCACCGCGCCCCCGGCAATCGCCGTCAACCACCGTCGCATCGTCGACCTCCCGCCGCTGGTGACCTCCGGACGGCCCCCAGCCGGCCGGTAGCGCCACGGCGCAGCAGCATACGGCACCGCGACTCAGATCGCGGGCAGTCCCTCGGGGCCGGCGCCGCGCATCGAACGGGTGAGTCTGCGGTCGTCGCTCCACAGGAAACAGCGCACTCCACGGTCGCCCTCCTCCCATTCCCGCTGCGACGGTGGGTAGTAGATGGACCCGGCCCGGTACGGCAGGTCGCTGTTGTTCGGCACGGCCGCGTACGTGGCGATCAACGCCATGCAGCGCCGGTGCGCCTGCTCGCCCGCGCGGGTGAACTCGGCCCAGCTCATGTCCCGTTCCTCGTAGACGCCGACGAACTCGGCGCGGTGCGGCTCGGTGCAGAGCACCGGGGCCATGTAGTTGAGGTTGTCGCCGATCAGCTTGGGGTCGAAGCAGCCGTGGGTCAGCGGGGTGTCGCCGATCAACGCCCCGCGCAGGCTGCCGACGCGGTTCACCGGCCGGGTGTTGTCGATGCTGTCGGTCTCGCTGAGGTCGCAGCGGAACCAGCGTGCGCCGCCGGTCCAGGCTGGGCCGCTGGGCAGCGAGAGCGTCAGGGTGAGCCGGGCCGTGTGCCAGTCGCCGCCGAGCACCTCCCGGGCCCGCTGGTCGCACTCCGAGCGGGCCGCGCGCAGCGCGGTCGAGCCCGGGCCCGGCCGGGTGCCGGCCTGCGCGGCCGTGCCGGTGAACGTGCCGACGTGGATCGCCTCGGCGAGGTGGCTGCGGGCGCAGTCGACAGTCTCGTACGTGCTGGCCTGCACGACCGAGGTGATCCGGGGCAGGCAGGTGTCGGTGGCGGGGGTGAACGGTCTTGGAACCCGCAGTGCCGGCCAGTCGTCGGTGAGGTCACCGTCCGCGCCTCGTGCCGGACCGCAGCCGGCCAGCAGCATCGTCGTGATGCCGACCAGCGCCAGCGCTGGAAGCCACCGTCGCATCGTCCGCCCTCCCGGGAGCTGGCGACCGGTCACCGCGCCCCGCGGCGCGACCCCGGCGGGCGTGCAGCCTACGGCACCGTCCCGGTTGGAGTGTCGTCGCGTTTCGGTCGATCGGCCAGCCACTGATGTCTGTTCGTCCGGAATCGATGGCCCGGACCGGCTTATTCTGCACTACTGGTCACTGCTGGATCACAGCGTGTCGGAGTTGGTGCCGTGCTGCGGGCGGCGGGTGGCCGCGTTCGTACACTGGCCCCGTGACCGTACCGCCGCCGATCGTCGCGCCGAGCATCCTGGCCGCCGATTTCGCCCGCCTCGCCGAAGAGGTCCGTGCCGTCGAGGACGCCGCGGACTGGTTGCACGTGGACGTGATGGACAACCATTTCGTGCCCAATCTGACCATCGGGCTGCCCGTGGTGCAGAGCCTGCGAGCCGCCACCACGATGCCGTTCGACGTGCACCTGATGATCTCCGACCCGCGTAGGTGGGCCCCCGGCTACGCCGACGCCGGGGCGTACAACGTCACGTTCCACGCCGAGGCGGCCGACGACCCGGTGGCGCTCGCCAAGGACCTGCGCTCGGCCGGCGCGAAGGCCGGGCTGGCCATCGACCGGGACACCCCGATCGAGCCGTACCTGGAGCTGCTGCCCAGCTTCGACACCCTGCTGATCATGACGATCAAGGCGGGCTTCGGCGGGCAGCGGTTCATCCCGCAGCTGCTGGACAAGGTCCGCGCCGCCCGCCGGCACGTCGACGCCGGCCACCTGGAGCTGCGCATCGAGGTGGACGGCGGGATCGCCGCCGACACCATCGAGCAGGCGTCCGCCGCCGGCGCCGACGCGTTCGTGGCCGGCACCGCCGTCTACGGCGCCGCCGACCCGGCCGAGGCGGTCCGGCGACTGCGGGCCCTGGCGGAGCGCGCGGCGCCCGGGGCCTGAGGTGGAGCCGGAGGCCGACCGCAAGGACATCATCCTCGTCGTCGACGACGACGCGGACATCGCTCGGTTCGTCGAGTTCAACCTGCGGTTGCACGGCTTCGAGGTGATCCACGCCAGTGACGGCCAGGAGGCCCTGGAGGTCATCGAGCGGCAACGGCCGGACCTGGCCGTGGTCGACCTCATGATGCCCCGCATCGACGGGCTGGAGCTGACCCGACGGCTGCGCGCCGACCCGATGACCTCCGCCATTCCGGTGATCATGTTGACGGCCAAGGGGATGACCGTCGACAAGGTCCACGGGCTCAGCGCCGGCGCGGACGACTACCTGGTCAAGCCGTTCGACACCGCCGAGCTGGTGGCCCGGGTCTCCTCGACGTTGCGCCGCAACAAGGAGTTCCGGGAGGTCTCCCCGCTGACCGGGCTGCCCGGCAACAGCCGGATCCGGCGGGAGATCAGCGACCGGGTCCGGCACGGGGTGGACTACGCGGTCGGCTACATCGACATCGACCGGTTCAAGAGCGTCAACGACCGGTACGGCTTCGTGCGTGGCGACGACTTCATCTCCGCGCTGGCCCGCAGCCTGCACCGGGCGGTGGTGGCGGTGGGTCTGCCGCCGGCGTTCCTCGGTCACGTCGGCGGCGACGACTTCGTGATCGTCTGCGCGCCGGACCAGGTCCGCCCGCTGACCTCCCGGGCGGTGGTCGACTTCGAGAAGTCCGCCGACACGCTCTACGACGCCACCGACCGTGAGCGCGGCTTCGTCGAGCTGAAGGACCGGCGCGGCAACATCCGCCGGGCCGCCCTGGTCACGCTGTCCATCGGCGTCTCCCTCTCCGACGCCGGCAAGCGGTTCACCGACCCCCTGGAGGCGATCGCGGTGGCCTCGGAGATGAAGACGGTCGCCAAGAGCCAACCGGGGTCGTACGTGGCGGTGGACCGGCGGCGCGGCGTCACCTGACGCGTGATCCCGCTGTGAACTAGCTCGCCTGGATAAGGACACACCGCGTTCGGCGTGTAAGACTGCGGAGTACCCACCACGCGCTGGCGGGACTCGGTGAAATTCCGAACCGGCGGTGATCCACGGTCCAACCGTGGTCAGCCCGCGACCCGGACGGCTTGCCGCCCGGTGGACCTGGTGAAAATCCGGGGCCGACGGTTGGGGGCGGTTCGTCCGCGCCCAGACAGTCCGGATGGGAGACAGCGCGCGGGACGGACGGGTCCGAGCCGGCCGCTGGCGTCAGCGTGCCGTGCCGCCCATCCGGGTCGGCTGTGCCGTACCCGGACTCCGCCGCCGCCTGCCCGCGGTCCATGCCGCCTCCCTGACCGCCCGCGCGCGGACCGGCGAGTGAGAGGGCAGAACAGGGCGATGGCCAGCGTCTCCGTCGATGAGGCGATGCGGCGTGCGATCGAGCTGGCGGCTCGCGGGCTGGGCACCACCAGCCCCAACCCGGTGGTCGGGTGCGTGCTGCTCGACGCCGACGGCGAGGTCGTGGGGGAGGGCTTCCACGCCTACGCCGGTGGGCCGCACGCCGAGATCGTCGCGCTGGCCCAGGCCGGCCCGCGCGCCGAGGGCGGCACCGCGGTCGTCACTCTGGAACCCTGCGACCACACCGGCCGCACCGGCCCCTGCAGCACCGCGCTCGTCCAGGCCGGGGTGGCCCGCGTGGTCATCGCCGTGCCCGATCCGAACCCGGTGGCCTCCGGCGGCGCCGCCACGTTGCGCGCCGCCGGGGTCCAGGTGGATCTGGGGGTACGCGGCGACGAGGCCGAGGCCGGCAACGTCGCGTGGTTGACCTCGATGCGCCGGGGCTGGCCGTACGTCATCTGGAAGTACGCCGCCACCGTCGACGGCCGGTCCGCCGCCGCGGACGGCACCAGCATGTGGATCACCTCGGAGGCGGCCCGGATCGACGTGCACGCGCTGCGCGGCACGGTCGACGCGGTCGTCGCCGGGGTGGGCACCGTGCTCGCCGACGACCCCCGGTTGACCGCCCGCAACCTGCGCGACGGCAGCCTGGCCATCCGGCAGCCGCTGCGGGTGGTGGTGGACAGCTCGGGGCGTACCCCCTTCGACGCCCGGGTCCGCGACGGCGCCGCGCGGACGTGGATCGCGACCGCGGCCGAGGTGGGCGCGGGCCCGGACGGCCGGGTCGACCTGTCGGCGCTGCTCGCGGCGCTGCACCAGCGCGGGGTCCGCGCGGTGCTGCTGGAGGGCGGCCCCCGGCTGGCCGGCGCGTTCCTGGCCGCCGGCCTGGTCGACAAGATCGTCGGGTACGTCGCGCCCCGGCTGCTCGGCGCCGGCCCCACCGCCCTGGTCGACGCGGGAGTGACGACCATCGCTGAGGCCATCGATCTGGAGTTCGTGGACGTTACGCAGGTCGGTCCGGATCTCCGGATCACCGCTTTGCCCCGCAAAAGGGAGGGCTGACATGTTCACCGGCATTGTCGAGGAGTTGGGGGAGATCGTCCGGGTCACGGCCACGGCGGGCGATTCGGCGCTGGTCGTCGTGCGCGGCCCGTTGGTCACCTCGGACGCCCGCCACGGTGATTCCATCGCCGTCAACGGCGTCTGCCTGACGGTGGTGGACGCGGCCGACGGCATCTTCACCGCCGACGTCATGGGCGAGACCCTGCGGCGGTCCGCGCTGGGCGCGCTGCGCCCCGGCGACCCGGTCAACCTGGAGCGGGCGGCGGCGCTGGGCAGCCGCCTCGGCGGGCACCTCGTGCAGGGCCACGTCGACGGCGTCGGCGAACTGATCTCCCGGGAACCGGCCGAGCAGTGGGAGACGGTGCGGTTCCGGCTGCCCGCCGCCCTGGCCCGGTACGTGGTGGAGAAGGGCTCGATCACCATCGACGGCGTGTCGCTGACCGTGGCCGAGGTGGGCGCGGACGAGTTCGCCGTCGGGCTGATCCCGACCACCCTGAAGCTGACCACGCTCGGCGCGAAGGGCGTCGGCGACCCGGTCAACCTGGAGGTCGACGTGCTGGCCAAGTACGTCGAGCGGCTGCTCGGCGCCCGGCTCACCGACGCGTCCGGGGCGACCCCGAGCACGGGCGGGGTGGCCTGATGGGCCCCCTCGGCTGGCTGCTCGACGCCCAGGTGCAGGTGGCCGGCTCGCCGGTGCTGGCCCGGGAGATCGTCGGCAACGTGTTCGGGCTGGTCTCCGCGCTGCTCGGGCTGCGCCGGCTGGTCTGGGCGTGGCCGGTCGGCATGATCGGCAACGCGCTGCTGTTCACCGTCTTCCTCGGCGGGGTGTTCGCCACCCCGCAGGCGCACGACCTGTACGGGCAGGCCGGCCGGCAGGTGTTCTTCTTCGCGGTGAGCGTCTACGGCTGGTGGCGGTGGCGTCGCAACAGCCGCGTCGACGCCGACCACGCCGCGGTGCTGCCGCGCTGGGCCACCGGGCGGGAGCGGCTCGTGCTGCTGCTGGCCGCCGTCGTCGGCACCGCCGCCGCGTACCCGGTGCTCAAGGCGCTGGGCTCCTGGGGCCCGCTGCCGGACGCCTGGATCCTCACCGGCAGTCTGCTGGCCACCTACGGCATGGCCCGTGGCTGGGTCGAGTTCTGGCTGGTGTGGATCGCGGTGGACGCGGTCGGCGTGCCGCTGCTGCTGCGCGGCGGGTTCTACCCGTCGGCGGCCATGTACCTGGTCTACGGCGCCTTCTGCGCCTGGGGCTTCGCCGCCTGGTGGCGCACCTCGCGCGCCACCCGGCCGGCCGCCGCACTCCCGCCCACCTACACGGAGGCCGTCGCATGAGCAGCTTCGCCGATATCGACGAGGCGATCGCCGAGATCGCCGCCGGGCGGCCGGTCGTCGTGGTCGACGACGCCGATCGGGAGAACGAGGGCGACCTGATCTTCGCGGCTGAGCGGGCCACGCCGGAGCTGATGGCGTTCATGGTGCGCCACACCTCCGGGTACGTCTGCGTGGCGTTGACCGAGAGCGAGGCCGACCGGCTCGACCTGCCGCCGATGCACCACACCAACCAGGATCGGCGCGGCACCGCGTACACGGTGACCGTGGACGCCCGGGAGGGGATCAGCACCGGCATCTCGGCGGCCGACCGCGCGCACACCAGCCGGCTGCTCGCCGGCGCGGCGACCGATCCGACCGACCTGGCCCGGCCCGGGCACGTGGTGCCGCTGCGCGCCCGCGAGGGCGGGGTGCTGCGCCGACCCGGGCACACCGAGGCGGCGATCGACCTGACCCGGCTCGCCGGGCTGCGCCCGGCCGGCGTGCTCTGCGAGCTGGTCAACGACGACGGCACCATGATGCGGTTGCCGGACCTGGAGAAGTTCGCCGCCGAGCACGGCCTCACGCTGATCACCATCGCCGACCTGATCGCCTACCGGCGGCGTACCGAGAAGCAGGTCGAGCTGGTCGCCGACGCCCGGATGCCGACGCGGCACGGGGTGTTCCGGGCGCTCGGCTACCGTGCCGAGCACGACCCGGCCGAGCACGTCGCGATGGTGCTCGGTGACCTCGGCGACGGTCAGGACGTGCTGGTCCGGGTCCACTCCGAGTGCCTGACCGGGGACGTGTTCGGCTCGCTGCGCTGCGACTGCGGGCCGCAGCTGGACGCCGCGCTGGCCCGGGTCGCCCGCGAGGGCCGCGGCGTGGTGCTCTACGTGCGCGGGCACGAGGGACGCGGCATCGGCCTGCTGCACAAGCTGCAGGCGTACCAGTTGCAGGACCAGGGTCGCGACACCGTGGACGCCAACCTCGACCTGGGTCTGCCGGCCGACGCCCGCGACTACGGCACCGGCGCGCAGATCCTGTACGACCTGGGCGTGCGCTCGATGCGGCTGCTGACCAACAACCCGGCGAAGCGGGCCGGGCTGGAGGGCTACGGGCTCACCGTCACCGGCCGCGAGAGCCTGCCGGCCGGCGCGCATCCGGAGAACCTGCGCTACCTGCGCACCAAGCGGGACCGGATGGGTCACCTGCTGGACGAGTTGGACGAGGTGTCCGAGGCGCCGCTGGGGCGTCCGGTCGCCGACGACGAGATCGGAGCATGACGATGGCGGGTTTCGGCGAGCCGGGAGTCGAGGCGGTCGACGCTGCGGGGTTGACCGTCGGGGTGGTGGCCGCACGATGGCACGGCGATCTGACCGATCACATGCTGGAGCGCGCGGTCGCCGCCGCCGAGGCGTGCGGGGCGCGGTCCGTGGTGGCGCGGGTCGCCGGCTCCGTGGAGCTGCCGGTCGTCGCCCAGGCCCTCGCCCGCCGCTGCGACGTGGTGGTCGCGCTCGGCGTGGTCGTGCGGGGCGCCACCGCCCACTTCGACTACGTGTGCCGGTCGGTCACCGACGGGCTGACCCGGGTGGCGCTGGACGAGGGCAAGCCGGTGGCGCACGGCGTGCTCACCGTGGAGACCATCGAGCAGGCCCGGGACCGGGCCGGGCTGCCCGGCTCGGCGGAGGACAAGGGCTGGGCGGCGACCGTGGCGGCGCTCGACGCGGCGCTGGCCGTCCGGACCGTGGCCGCCGGCAACGCGCAGCGGGTCGGCTTCGGCGGCTGACGCCGCCTTCGGCGCTGCTCTGCTTCGGTGCCGGCTGGCCTCAGAGCCGGCTGGCCTCAGAGTCGGCCGGCTTCGATGATGCGGCGCAGGAACTGACGCGTGCGGGCCTGCGTCGGCTCGCCGAGCACCTGCTCCGGTGGGCCGCTCTCGACGACGCGCCCCGCGTCGAGGAAGCACACCTCGTCGGCGACCTCCCGGGCGAAACCCATCTCGTGGGTGGCCAGCACCATGGTCATCCCGTCGGCCTTCAGGTCCCGGATCATCGTCAGCACCTCGCCGACGAGTTCCGGGTCCAGGGCCGAGGTGACCTCGTCGAGCAGCATCAGGCGGGGCGAGTTCGCCAGCGCCCGGACGATCGCCACCCGCTGCTGCTGCCCGCCGGAGAGCGCGTCCGGGTAGGCGTGCGCCTTCGCGCCCAGCCCCACCCGGTCGAGCAGGTCGCGGGCCTGGGCCTCGGCCTCGGCGCGGGACCGCCGGTGCACCCGCCGGGGCGCGAGGGTGATGTTGTCCAGCACGCTCAGGTGCGGAAACAGGTTGTACGCCTGAAACACCATGCCGATCCGCCGGCGGACCCGGTCGGCGTCCACCCGGGGGTCGGAGATGTCCTCCCCGTCCAGCTCGATGGTGCCGTCGTCCACCTCGTCGAGGAGGTTCACGCACCGCAACAGGGTGGACTTGCCCGACCCGGACGCCCCGATCAGGGCCACCACCCGGTGCTCGGCGACCGTCAGGTCGAGCCGGTCCAGCACGACGTGGCCGGCGAACTCCTTGCGCAGGCCCCGGCAGCGCAGCAGCGCCATGGTCAGCCTCCCGACTGGCGACGGGCCGAGCGCAGCGTCACCCAGTCGGTGACGGCGATCAGCGGGATCGCGAGCAGCACGAACAGCACCCCGGCCACGACGTACGGGGTGTAGTTGAACGACTGGGCGGTGGCGATCTGGGCGGCCCGGACCGCGTCGATCGGGCCGGCGAGCGAGACCAGGCCGACGTCCTTCTGCAGGGCCACCACGTCGTTGAGCAGCGGTGGCGCCACCCGGCGGACGGCCTGCGGCAGCACCACGTGCCGCATCGTCTGCCGGTAGGTCAGGCCCAGCGAACGGGCCGCGGCGAGCTGGCTGGGGTGCACCGACTCGATGCCGGCCCGGAACACCTCGGCCAGGTAGCCGCCGTAGGTGAGCACCAGCGCGAGCCCGCCGAGCACCAGCACCGACGGCATGCCCCGCAGCCGCAGCCCGGGCACGCCGAGGGTGAGCAGGTACAGCACGATGATCAGGGGCAGACCCCGGAAGGTGTACGTGTAGCCGGCGGCCAGCGCCCGTACCGGGAAGAAGACCGGGCCGCGCAGTGTCCGCAGCACGGCGATCACCAGCCCAAGCAGCAGCGCGCCGGCCGCGCAGCAGACCAGCAGCCGGACGTTGAGCCAGAGCCCGTCCAGCACGGCAGGCAGCGCGTCGGCGCCGATCCGCGGGTCCAGGAACGACTGCCGGACCCGGTCCCAGCCCGGCGCGCCGGTCACGGCGACGACCAGCAACGTGCCGAGCGCCGCCGTGGAGAAGGCCGCGATCAGCACGCTGTGCAGGCTCTGCCGACGCCGGTACGCCGACCGCCGCAGCTGCGCCGCGGACGGGGTGTGTTCCCGCGGCGTCACTTCAGCTCGGCCGCCCCCGCCACCTGCGCGAGCCACTTCTGCTCCAGCTCGGTCAGCGTGCCGGCCTCGCTGAGCTGACCGACCGCGCCGCTCACGCAGCGGGTCAGCGGCGAGTTCTTGTCCAGCAGCAGCCCGAACGCCTCCGGCACGCCCACCTGCGGCACCTGCCCGACGATCGTCGCGTCGGTGATCTCCGCGCCGGTGATGTAGAAGGCGGTCGGCAGGTCCACCACGAGCCCGTCGATCTGCCCGTTCTGCAGGGCCTTCTTGGCGTCGTCGTTGCTGTTGTAGACCTGCGGCTTCGCGGACGGCTTGATGACGTCCGTGATCGCCTGGTAGCTGGTCGTGCCGACCTGGGCGCCGAGCCGGGCGCCGCGCAGGTCAGCCAGCGAGGTCTTGCCGGCGATCTTCGAGGACTTCAGCGCGATGACGGTCTGCCGTACCAGGTAGTACGGGGCCGAGAAGTCCACCGCCTGCTTGCGCTCCTCGGTGACGGAGAACTGGTTGATGTCGAAGTCGAAGTTCTTCTCCCCGGGCGCGATCGCGGTGTCGAACTTGACCCGGGTCCAGGTGACGTCGCCCCGGGCGTAGCCGAGCTTCTCGGCCACCGCGTACGCGACGGCGGCCTCGAAGCCCTCGCCGCTGTCCGGCTTGTCCTGCCGGAACCACGGCTCGTACGCCGGCTGGTCGGTGGCGATGGTGAGCTTGCCCGGCGTACGGGTGGGCAGGCTGTCCTTCGTGCAGGACGGCGTGGCGGTGGGTGTCGGTTCCTCGTCCTGTGGCGCGCATCCGGCGGTGGCGACGACGACGCCGGCGAGGGTGAGCGCGAAAAGGCGTGAGCGGCTGGCCATGGCGGACAGCGTAGAGGTCCATGGGCGTCGATCGAAGATTTTCCCACCATGCTGATAGGGAATTGTCCGCCTACTGGGTCGCGGTGGACCCGGACTCGGGGCGCCGGCCCGGCGGCTGGAAGAATCGTTCCCCGTGAAGACGTTCGAGGAGTTGTTCGCCGAGCTGCAGGCCAAGGCCGCCGCCGGCACCCCGGGCTCGGGCACCGTCGCCGCGCTGAACAAGGGCGTGCACTTCATCGGCAAGAAGGTTGTCGAGGAGGCGGCCGAGTCGTGGATGGCCGCCGAGCACGAGGGGCCGCAGCGTACCGCCGAGGAGATCTCCCAGCTGCTCTACCAGGTCCAGGTGCTGATGCTCGCCAGCGGTCTCGAACTGAAGGACGTCTACCGACATCTGTGAGTGCGCCCCGTCGTTGATCAGATTCGATCGAAGGAGCACTCCGTCATGTTGCGTGTCGCCATCCCCAACAAGGGCACCCTGGCCGAGCCGGCCGCCCAGATGCTGCGTGAGGCGGGCTACCGCCAGCGCACCGACCCCAAGGACCTCGTCTGCCGCGACGAGGCCAACGATGTCGAATTCTTCTACCTGCGTCCCAAGGACATCGCCACCTACGTCGGCTCCGGTGACCTCGACCTCGGCATCACCGGCCGGGACCTGCTGATCGACTCGGCCGCACCCGCCGAGGAGGTCGTCGACCTCGCCTTCGGTCGGGCCACCTTCCGCTTCGCCGCCCGCCCCGACGACATCGCCTCCGTGCAGGATCTGGGCGGGCACCGGATCGCCACCGCGTATCCGGGGCTGGTCGAGCGGCACCTCGACGAGGCGGGCGTCAAGGCCGAGGTGATCCGCCTCGACGGCGCCGTGGAGAACGCCGTACGCCTCGGTGTCGCCGACGTGATCGCGGACGTGGTGGAGACCGGCGCGACCCTGCGTCAGGCGGGCCTCGTGGTGTTCGGCGAGCCGCTGCTGCGCTCGTCGGCGGTGCTGGTCCGCCGCGCCGGCGCACCGGCGCACGCGCAGGCCGAGCAGTTGCTGCGCCGCCTGCACGGCGTGCTGGTGGCCCGCCGCTACGTGATGCTCGCCTACGACGTCCCGGCCGGTCTGCTGGACCGCGCCAGCGGGCTGACCCCCGGCATCGAGTCGCCCACCGTGTCGCCGCTGCACCGCGAGGGCTGGGTGGCAGTGCAGGCCATGGTGCTCCGCGACGACGTGCACCGGATCATGGACGAGCTGTACGAGCTGGGCGCCCGCGCCATCCTGGTGACCAACATCCACGCCTGCCGCCTCTGAGCGTTCACGGGATCGCTGAGACGGGGGTGTCCGCCCGTGCGGGACACCCCCGTTTCGCTGATCTCGACTGATCAACCGCGCCGCGCCGGCATGGGCGCGTCGCGGGACGCTGAGTGATGGCTCGGCGGGTGGTGCGTCTGTGCGGCGAGTACGGGTGGCAGACTGGTGGGGTGAGTGACACCGAGCTGGTCCGTCTCAAGCCCCGCCGCATCCGGGTGGTGTGCTGGTCGGCGGCGGTCGCGCTGGTGGTGGTGTTCGCCGTGGTCGCCACCTCGCTGAGCGGGCCGACCGGTGACGGCTACGGCAGCTTCCAGCGCGGCGACCAGATCGCCATGATCGGTCTGGGCATCTTCGGGGCGCTGGGTTTCCTGCTGTTCACCCGCCCGCGGGTGGAGGCGGACGCGCGGGTCATCCGGGTTCGTAACGTGATCAGCTCGTACGAGCTGCCCTGGGAGGTTGTCCGGGGTGTCCGTTTCGACCGGGGCGCGCCGTGGGCGAGCCTGGAGCTGCACGACGACGACCTGCTGCCGATGGTCGCCCTGCAGGCGGCCGACAAGGAGCTGGCCGTCGACGGGGTCCGCGCCCTGCGCCGGCTGCACGAGGCCCACCTGAACCGCCTCGCCCAGCGCGCCGCCGGCAGCTGACCCCGCCGCTCGCCGACCTGCGCCACCGTCGGCGCTGCTCACGGCCGGGGTGCCCGGTTTGGGGGCGAGCGAGGCGGCGGTGTAGTGTTGTCGTGTCGACCAGGCTGTCTCCGCATGCGAGCAGACAGCCTTGAAAGCGGAGCGCCTGCTCCCACCCGAGTCGCCGCCACGGTGGCCGGGTCCGGTCACCGGTTCCGGGCACGTCCCGGTCCCGGACGTGTGATCCTGTGATCACGCCGACCGGTCGAGCGGGCCCTGGCATGCGCCGGGGCCTTCTGCTTTCCGGGTCGGTTCCCACCCGGGAGCCGCAGGGGTCGGCGACAGAGCAGAAACGACTCGAGGAGGCCCCATCAGCGTCGAACCACGCGTGAACGAGCAGATCCGGGCACGTGAGGTCCGACTGGTCGGCCCCGAGGGTGAGCAGGTGGGCATCGTCCCGCTGGAGCGCGCCCTTCAGCTGGCCGCGGACGTCGATCTGGACCTGGTCGAGGTTGCGCCGATGGCGCGCCCGCCGGTGTGCAAGCTCATGGACTTCGGCAAGTTCAAGTATGAGAGCGCACTGAAGGCGCGCGAAGCGCGGCGTAACCAGCAGCAGACCGTCATCAAGGAAATGAAGCTTCGGCCGAAGATCGACCCGCACGACTACGAGACCAAAAAGGGTCACGTGGTGCGGTTCCTCAAGGCGGGCGACAAGGTCAAGGTGACGATCATGTTCCGCGGTCGCGAGCAGAGCCGCCCGGAGCTGGGTTACCGGCTCCTGCGCCGGCTCGAATCCGAGATCACGGAACTGGGATACGTCGAGGCCGCTCCGAAGCAGGACGGTCGAAACATGATCATGGTTCTCGCTCCGCATCGGGCCGTGAAGGCCTCCGCGGTCGCCGCTACGGCGTCCCGCGGTGCACCTCGGGACCGGGCAGCGGACGAGTCCGACGCTCCGGAAGCCGATGAGACCGCGGCGGTCGGCGAGACCGCAGCAGCCGGTGACACCGGCCTCGCCGCCGACACCAGCGGCGAGTAACAGGGGAGAGACGTTCCACATGCCGAAGATGAAGAGCCACACGGGTATGGGTAAGCGGGTCAAGGTGACCGGCAAGGGCAAGATCGTTGCCCAGCAGGCCGGCCTCCGCCACAACCTGGAGAAGAAGCCCTCCACCCAGACCCGCCGGCTGACCGGCACGGTCGTGCTGGCCAAGGCCGACGTCAAGCGCATCAAGAAGCTGCTCGGCCGCTGACGCGCGCCACCTTTACGTAATAAGGAGTTGAGATGGCACGCGTCAAGCGGGCTGTGAACGCCCAGAAGAAGCGTCGTACCCTGCTGGAGTCCGCGAGTGGTTACCGCGGTCAGCGCTCCCGGCTGTACCGCAAGGCCAAGGAGCAGGTGCTGCACTCGATGCAGTACGCCTACCGGGACCGTCGTGACCGCAAGGGCGACTTCCGGCAGCTGTGGATCCAGCGGATCAACGCGGGCGCCCGGGCGAACGGGATGACCTACAACCGCCTGATCCAGGGCATGCGTCTGGCCGGCATCGAGGTCGACCGCAAGATCCTGGCCGACATGGCTGTCAACGACGCCGCTTCCTTCGCGGCGATCGTCGAGCTGGCCCGGGCCGCGGTCACGGCCGAGGGCACCGGCGGCGCGGCGGCCCAGGCCGCCTGATCCCCACGCACCAGAGCGAGGCGTCTCCCGTGTCGGCACCGCCGTCCGGGGGGCGCCTCAATCGTGCCGGAGGAACACACACCATGGCCTTCACCCCGCGTACCCCCAGGGTCGTCGCCGCACGCCGCCTGCAACGCCGCCGGGACCGCGACGCCACCGGCCGTTTCCTGGCCGAGGGCCCGCAGGCGGTCCGCGAGGCCCTGGCCCGGCCGGGGGTGGTCACCGAGCTGTTCGGTACGCCCGCCGCGCTGGACCGGCACCCGGAGCTGGCCGCGACGGCGGCCCGCGCCGACGTGCCGGTCTCCGAGGTGACCGACGACGCGCTCGCCGCGCTGGCCGAGACCGTCGCCCCGCAGGGGCTGGTCGCCGTCTGCCGGCACCTCGACGTGCCGCTGGAGCAGGCCCTCGCCGGCCGGCCCCGGTTGGTGGCGGTGCTCGCCGAGATCCGCGACCCGGGCAACGCCGGCACGGTGCTGCGCACCGCCGACGCGGCCGGGGCGGGTGCGGTGGTCTTCGCCGGCGACGCCGTCGACCCGTACAACGGCAAGTGTGTGCGGGCCTCGGCCGGCAGCCTGTTCCACGTCGACGTGGTGCGCGCCTCCGACCCGGTCGCGGTGGTCGACGCGCTGCGCGCCGCCGGCCTGTCGATCTTCGCCACCACCGGGTACGGCGACGACGACCTGGACGACCTGACCGACTACGGCCGGCTCGTCGGGCCCACCGCGTGGTTGTTCGGCTCGGAGGCGCACGGCCTGCCCGAGGAGTTGACCGCCGCCGCCGACGCCCGGGTGCGGGTGCCGCTGTACGGGCGCGCGGAGAGCCTCAACCTGGCTGCCGCCGCGGCGGTCTGCCTGTACGCTTCAGCGAGAGCGCAGCGCTGACGGTGACCACCTCCGGCGCGACCGACAGCAGGGGAGAGCATCCGCCCATGAACGCGACACGGCGTTCGTTTAGCCAGCCCGCCGGTGTCGGCGGGCGGCGGGCCTGACCTGCTCCCTGCGCAACTCCTACCGGCGGGCTGCGGCACAGCCGCGCGTCCGTAGACTCGCCTAGCCGCCCCGATGAGGGCTGGCGCCGCCGTGAGGGAGTGCCCGTACGCCATGAGCTACCGCAACGATCCGTACGACCCGAAGCAGGTCGCCCTGCTCGACCCGGCCGCCCTGGACGAGGCCGTCGCCGACGCCACGAAGGCGTTCACGGCCGCCGCCGATCCGGACGCGCTGACCGCGCTGCGTTCGGCGCACCTGGGGGACCGGTCGCCGGTCTCCCTCGCGCGCCGCGAGATCGGCGCGCTGCCGCCGGCCGCGAAGTCCGACGCCGGTAAGCGGGTCAACGAGGCCCGCCGGGCGATCGAAGCCGCGTACGCCGACCGCGCCGAGGTGGTGGAGCGCGAGCAGGCCGAGCGGGTGCTGGTCGAGGAGCGGGTGGACGTCACGCTGCCCTTCAACAGGCGTCCGCGCGGCGCCCGGCATCCGCTGAGCGTCCTGATGGAGTCGATCAGCGACCTGTTCGTCGGGATGGGCTACGAGGTGGCCGAGGGGCCCGAGGTCGACCTGGAGTGGGTCAACTTCGACGCGTTGAACATCCCCGCCGACCACCCGGCACGCGGGCTGATGGACACGTTCCACATCGCACCCGCCGATGGCTCCGCGGGCTCGGGCCTTGTTCTACGAACGCACACGTCGACGGTGCAGACCCGCACCATGCTCAGCCGCAAGCCACCGATCTACGTGATCGTGCCCGGCCGCGTCTACCGCACCGACGAGATCGACGCCACGCACAGCCCGGTGTTCCACCAGGCCGAGGGCCTGGTGGTCGACAAGGGCATCACGATGGCGCACCTGCGGGGCACGCTGGACCACTTCGCGCGGGCCATGTTCGGCCCGGAGGCGAAGACCCGGTGGCGGCCGCACTACTTCCCGTTCACCGAGCCGTCAGCGGAGTTCGACGTGTGGTTCCCGGAGCACCGCGACGGCCCGCAGTGGGTCGAGTGGGGTGGCTGCGGGATGGTCAACCCGCGGGTGCTGCGCGCCTGCGGCGTCGACCCGGAGGTCTACTCCGGATTCGCCTTCGGCATGGGCATCGACCGGACCCTGATGGTCCGGCACGGGGTCAGCGACATCCGCCATCTCTTCGAGGGCGACGTGCGGTTCAGCCGCGCGCTCTCCACCGGGGCGTAGGCGATGCGGGTACGAGACACGGGAACGGTGGTCTGAAGTCATGCGAGTTTCTGTCAGCTGGCTGCGGGAGTACGTCGACCTCCCCGCCGACCTGCCCACCGGTGACCTGGAGCAGGCCCTGGTCAACCTCGGCATCGAGGTCGAGTCCGTCGTGGACCTGCGCGAGAGCGTCACCGGCCAGCTCGTCGTCGGCGAGGTGCGCGAGATCGAGGAGCTGACCGGCTTCAAGAAGCCGATCCGCTTCTGCCGGGTCGACGTGGGCGCCGCCAACGGCACCGGCGAGCCGCAGGAGATCGTCTGCGGGGCGCGCAACTTCGCCCCCGGTGACCGGGTGGTGGTGATCCTGCCCGGCGGTGTGCTGCCCGGCGGGTTCGCCATCGGCGCCCGCAAGACGTACGGGCACAACTCGGCCGGCATGATCTGCTCGGCGAAGGAGCTGGGCCTGGGCGACGACCACTCCGGCATCATCGTGCTGCCGCCGGACGTGTCCGCCAAGCCCGGCGACGACGCGCGGCCCGTCGTCGGCCTCGACGACGTCGTTCTCGAGCTGGAGATCACCCCGGACCGGGGGTACGCGCTGAGCCTGCGGGGCCTGGCCCGGGAGCTGTCGCACGCGTTCGACGTGCCGCTGCGCGACCCGGGGATGGCGCCCGCGCCGGGCGGCACGCCGACGCCGGCGTACCCGGTGGAGGTCCGCGACACGGTCGGCTGCGACCGGTTCACCGCCCGCCTGGTCCGCGGCATCGACCCGACCGCGCCCACCCCGTCGTGGATGGCCCAGCGACTGGTCACCGCCGGCATCCGCAGCATCTCGCTGCCGGTGGACATCACCAACTACGTGATGCTGGAGCTGGGCCAGCCGATGCACGCCTTCGACGCCGACCGGATCGTCGGGCCGCTTGTGGTCCGCCGCGCCGAGCCGGGGGAGAAGCTGACCACCCTGGACGGCGTCAACCGGGTGCTCACCGCCGACGACATGGTGATCTGCGACGACACCGGGCCGATCTCCCTCGCGGCGGTGATGGGTGGCGAGACCAGCGAGGTCGTCCCCGGCACCACGACAGTGCTCTTCGAGGCGGCGCACTGGGACCCGGCGATGGTCGGGCGCACGGCCCGCCGGCACAAGCTGTTCAGCGAGGCCGCGAAGCGCTGGGAGCGGGGCGTCGACCCGGCCGTGGCGCTGGTCGCGTTGGAGCGGGCCGTGCGGCTGCTCACCGAGCACGGTGGCGGCACCCCGAGCGCGGAGATCCTGGACATCGACCACGTCCGGCCGCGTACCCCGATCACCCTGCCGGCGGACCTGCCGACCCGGCGGGTCGGCGTCGAGTACCCGCCGGCGCGGGTCGTCGCCCTGCTGGAGCGGGTCGGCTGCACCGTCGCGCAGGGCACGGACCGGTTGTCCGAGGACCCGGGCGCGGTCGGCACGGCCAGCGGCGCGGGCGTGGCGCTGAGCGTCACCCCGCCGAGCTGGCGGCCCGACCTGACCGACCCGGCCGACCTGGTCGAGGAGGTCGTCCGCCTCGACGGGTACGACAAGGTGCCGTCGGTGCTGCCGACCGCGCCGCCCGGTCGCGGGCTGACCCCGCGCCAGCGTCGCCGCCGGGCCGTGGCCGTGTCGCTGGCCGAGCGGGGGTACGTGGAGGTGCTCGCGCACCCGTTCGTGTCGCCGGAGCTGGCCGACCAGCTCGGCCTGCCGGCCGACGACCCGCGCCGGCCCGCGGTGCGGCTGGCCAACCCGTTGTCCGAGGAGGAGCCGCTGCTGCGCACCATGCTGCTCGGCCCGCTGCTCGGCATTCTCAAGCGCAACCTCGGCCGGGGTCACCGCGACCTCGCCCTCTACGAGATCGGCGCGGTCTTCCACCCGCGTCCTGGCGCCGGCAGCCCGCCGGCGATGGGCGTGGACCGGCGACCGACCGACGAGGAGTTCGCCGCCGCCGACGCCGTGGTGCCGGCGCAGCCGGTGCACGTCGCGGCGGTGCTCGCCGGCGACCTCGACCCGGCCGGCTGGTGGGGCGCGGGTCGACCGGCCGGCTGGGCGGACGCCATCGAGACGGCCCGTGACGTGCTCGACGCCGCCGGGATCCCCGACGAGCGGGTGGAGGTGCGGGCGGCCGAGTACGCGCCGTGGCACCCGGGCCGCTGCGCCGAGGTGCGCGTCGACGGCACGGTCGTCGGGCACGCCGGCGAGCTGCACCCGACGGTGGTGGCGGCGCTGGAGCTGCCCCGCCGCACCTGCGCGATGGAACTGGACCTCGACGCGCTGCCGCCGACCCCGGTGACGCCCGCGCCGACGGTGTCCGGCTTCCCGCCGGCGCTGATCGACGTGGCCCTGGTGGTGGACGACTCGGTGCCGGCGGAGCAGGTGCGTCGTGCGCTGGAGGCGGGCGCCGGGGAGCTGCTGGAGGACGTGCGGCTGTTCGACGTGTACTCCGGCGCGCAGCTCGGCGAGGGTCGCCGGTCGCTGGCGTACAAGCTGACGTTCCGGGCGCCGGACCGGACGTTGACCGTCGAGGAGGCCGTGGCGGCACGGGACGCGGCAGTCGCCGTCGCGGCGGAGCGCCTCGGCGCGACCCTGCGCGGCGCCTGAGGGGTCCCGGTGCGGGGATAGCTCGCGGTGGCCGCCGTACTCGCGGTGGCCACCGCCGGCCTGCGCTGGGCCCGCCGGCACCTGCTGCCGCGGTTCCTGAGGGGGCTCATCCAATCGCGCTGCGTCACCGGATCCGTTCACCATGTGGGCTATCGGCCGAAAGGGCACCGGCCTCGGCATGTTCGGCTACCCGCGAGTCACCTCCGAGCGGTTAGCCTGCTTGAATTCCGGCGACCACCGGAAGACACCCCCACCACCCCCATGGGAGTTGATCCATGTCCGAGGATCGGGCCGCGCAGGTCACGACGGCCGACGTCTGCATCGTCGGTGGCTGCGGTCGGGTGGGTCTGCCTCTGGGCATCGCCTTCGCCGCCCGTGGCCTCTCCGTGGTCCTGTACGACATCAACGCCGACGCGGTGGCCACGGTGAACGCGGCCCGGCTCCCGTTCGCCGAGCCCGGCGCCGCGGACCCGTTGGCCGAGGCGGTCGCCGCCGGGCGGCTGCGGGCGACCACCGACCCGGCCAGCGTGGGCGGTTCCGAGCACCTGGTGGTGGTGGTCGGCACGCCGGTCGACGAGCACCTCAACCCGGACCTCGGCGCGGTGCCCCGGGCCCTGGAGCGGTGCGCCGAGCACCTGCGCGACGGGCAACTCGTGGTGCTGCGCAGCACCGTCTACCCGGGAGTGACCGCGCTGACCGAGAAGCTGCTGGCCGGCAAGGGCATCCGCGCCGACGTGGCGTTCTGTCCGGAGCGGATCGCCGAGGGGCGGGCGATGACCGAGCTGTTCACGCTGCCGCAGATCGTGGCGGCCCGGACGCCGACGGCGCTGGCCCGCGCGGAGAAGCTCTTCCGGCACCTCACCGAGGAGATCGTGCCACTGGAGCCGGAGGAGGCGGAGCTGGCCAAGCTTTTCACCAACACCTGGCGCTACATCAAGTTCGCCACCGCCAACCAGTTCTGGATGATGGCCAACGACTTCGGCCTCGACTTCGCCCGGATCCGGCACGCGGTGGCGTACGACTATCCGCGCGCGGCGGACCTGCCGATGCCCGGCTTCGCCGCCGGGCCGTGCCTGTTCAAGGACACCATGCAGCTCGCGGCGTTCAACCGGAACAACTTCGTGCTCGGCCACTCCGCCATGCTGATCAACGAAGGGCTGCCGCTGTACCTGGTGTCCCGTCTGGAGGACCGGTTCGACCTGTCCGAGATGACGGTCGGCATCCTCGGTATGGCGTTCAAGGGCGGCAGCGACGACCCGCGGGAGAGCCTGGCGTACAAGCTGCGCAAGATCCTGGCGCTGAAGACCCGGGAGACGCTCTGCACCGACCCGTACGTGGCCGACGAGCGCTTCGTCGACCTGGACGAGGTGCTGCGCCGGGCCGACCTGCTGGTCATCGCCGCGCCGCACGAGCAGTACGCCCGACTGGAGACCGACACCCCACTGATCGACATGTGGGGGCTGACCGGACAGGGGGTGCGGGTGTGACGCCACGCGTGTCGGTCGTCGTCCCGGTCTACAACGAGGGCGAGGCGATCGTCCGCTGCCTGGAGCGGATGCTGCGGGAGATGCTGCTTCCGGCCGAGGTGCTCATCGTGCACGACATGCCCGAGGACACCACCGTGCCGTACGCCGAGCAGATCGCCCGGCAGGACCCGCGCGTCCGGGCGGTGCTCAACACCTACGGCCGAGGGCCCGCGAACGCGATCCGGTTCGGTGTCGACGCGGCCCAGGCCCCCGTCGTGGTGGTGACCATGGCCGACGGCTGCGACGACCCGCGTCAGATCGACGAGCTGGCCCGGCTGGTGGACCGGGGCGTGGTGGTGGCCGCGGCCTCCCGCTACATGCCGGGCGGGCAGCAGGTGGGCGGGCCACGGCTGAAGCGGATGATGTCCCGGTGGGCCGGGCGCAGCCTCTACACCTTCGCCCGGGTCGGCACCCGGGACGCCACCAACAGCTTCAAGGCGTACGCCACGGCCTTCGTCCGGGAGGTGGGCATCGAGTCCCGGACCGGGTTCGAGATCGGCCTGGAGCTGACGGCCAAGGCCACCCGGCTGCGGCTGCCGGTGGCCGAGATCCCGACCATCTGGCTGGACCGGCCGCTGGGCGAGTCCCACTTCGACCTGGGTCGGTTCCTTCCCGGTTACCTGCGCTGGTACTTCTTCGCCTACGGTCGGCGGCTGAGCCGGGAGAAGCTCGCCGCGGGCACCGTCGCGGCGGCCGTGCCGGCCCCGCGCGACCCGCAGGACAACAGCACCGAGTACGAGAAAACCGCTTAGGAGCGCACGTGGCGAAGGTCCTGGTAACTGGTTCGGCCGGATTCATCGGCGGCTACCTCGTCGAGGAGCTGTTGGACCGGGGCCACGAAGTGGTCGCGGTCGACAACTTCTCCAAGTACGGGCCGGTAACCCACAGCTATGACGACCATCCCCGCTATCGCTTCGTCGAGGGTGACGCCCGCGACGTCGATCTGCTCACCGAGCTGCTGAACGGCTGCGACCACCTGGTGGCCGGGGCGGCGATGATCGGCGGGATCTCCTACTTCCACGCGTACGCCTACGATCTGCTCGCCACCAACGAGCGGATCATGGCGGCGACGTGCGACGCGGCGATCCGTGCGCACCGGGACGGGCAGCTGTCCAAGGTCACCTATCTCTCCTCCTCGATGGTCTACGAGTCGACCGAGCAGTGGCCGAGCCGGGAGGGCGACGAGCGGCGAGTCCCACCGCCACTGTCGTCGTACGGGTTCCAGAAGCTGGCCGTGGAGTACTACGCCCGCGCCGCCTGGGAGCAGTACCAGGTGCCGTACACCATCGTCCGGCCGTTCAACTGCGTGGGCGTGGGCGAGGGGCGGGCGCTCGGCCAGGCAGAGGTGCTCTCGGGCAACGTGAAGCTGGCCATGTCGCACGTCGTGCCGGACCTGGTGCAGAAGATCGTCAAGGGGCAGGACCCGCTGCACATCCTCGGTGCGGGCAACCAGGTGCGCCACTACACGTACGGCGGCGACCTGGCCCGGGGGATCGCCACCGCGATCGAGCACCCGGCCGCCCGCAACGAGGACTTCAACCTGTCGACAGCGGAGTCCACCAGCGTGCTCGAGTTGGCAGAGCTGATCTGGCACAAGATCAAGGGCCCGGACGTGCCGTTCCGGTACGTCTCCGATGAGCCGTTCCGCTACGACGTGCAGAAGCGCGTGCCGGACGTCACCAAGGCCCGTGAGGTGCTCGGGTTCACCGCGACCACGTCGCTGGACGTGATGCTCGACGAGGTCGTCCCCTGGGTGAGCCGGGCCGTCGCGGAGGGTCGTCTCTGACCGTCGCGTCCCGTGTTCGTCCCCCGCCGTCCGGCCCGTGTCGCCCCGCGACCGGGCCGGAGGTGTGTCGGTGCCACGTGCATCATTGCCATGCAGTGGACTGCATGAACTTGCAGCCCTTCGATCAGGGCTGCTAGCCTTCGTTGCATAGTCATGCGGAGGTGAGTATGGGGATCCGAGTCGCGGTCGCCGGAGCGAGCGGGTACGCCGGAGGCGAGCTGCTGCGCCTGGTCGCCGGGCACCCGGAGTTCGACCTGGTCGCCGCCACCGCGCACCGCCAGGCCGGGCACCGCGTCGACGTGGTGCACCCGCAGCTCACCGGGCTCGACCTGGTGCTCGGCGAGACCGACCCGTCGACCCTGGCCGACGCCGACCTGGTCTTCCTGGCGCTGCCGCACGGCGAGTCGGCGGCCCTCGCGGCCCACCTGCCGCCCGAGGTGCGCATCGTCGACCTGGGCGCCGACCACCGGCTCGCCGACCCGTACGCCTGGGCGCAGTACTACGGCGGCACGCACGCCGGCCAGTGGACCTACGGGCTGCCCGAGCTGCCCGGCCAGCGGGAGCTGATCGCCGGCTCGACCCGGGTGGCGAACACCGGCTGCTATGCCGCCGCGATCACCCTGGCGCTCGCGCCGCTGCTCGCCGACGGGGCTGCCAGCCCCGCCGACGTCGTGGTGGTCGCCGCCTCGGGCACCTCCGGCGCGGGCCGCGCGGCGAAGCCGCACCTGCTGGCCAGCGAGGTGCAGGGGGACCTGTCGCCGTACCGGGTCGGCACCCACCAGCACGTGCCCGAGATCAAGCAGGCGACCGGGGCGACCGGCCTGTCGTTCACGCCGGTCCTCGCGCCGATGCCGCGCGGCATCCTGGCCACGGTCACCGCCGTGCCGGCGCGCGGCGTCGACCCGCAGGAGGTGCTGGCGCAGGCGTACGCGGACGCGCCGTTCGTGCACGTGCTGGCGGAGGGGCGCTGGCCGCACACCGCCGCCACCCTGGGTTCCAACTCGTGCCACCTGCAGGCCACCGTCGACGTCGACTCGGGTCGGCTGATCGTGCTCAGCGCACTGGACAACCTCGGCAAGGGCGCCGCCGGTCAGGCCGTGCAGAACGCCAACCTGATGTTCGGCCTGCCGGAGACGACGGGCCTGTCGATCTGGGGAGTCGCACCATGAGCGTCACCGCCCCTCGGGGTTTCCGGGCGGCCGGGGTGGCCGCCGGTCTGAAGGCCAGCGGTGGCGCGGACGTCGCCCTGGTGGTCAACGACGGCCCGGACGCCGGTGTCGCCGGTGTCTTCACCACCAACCGGGTCAAGGCGGCGCCGGTGCGCTGGAGCCAGCAGGTCGTGCAGGGCGGTGTCGTCCGGGCGGTCGTGCTCAACTCCGGTGGCGCCAACGCCTGCACCGGCCCGGCCGGTTTCCAGGACACCCACGCCACTGCCGAGCACACCGCCTCCGCGTTGAGCGCGGTCAGCCCGCGGCTCCTCCTCGGCGCCGGCGAGGTGGCGGTCTGCTCCACCGGCCTGATCGGTGAGCGACTGCCGATGTCGAAGCTGCTGCCCGGGGTCCGTACGGCCATCCGGGGTCTGTCGCGCGACGGCGGTCCGGCCGCCGCCGAGGCGATCATGACCACCGACACCCGGCCGAAGACCACTGTCGCGCGCGGCAGCGGTTGGACGGTCGGCGGGATGGCCAAGGGCGCCGGGATGCTCGCGCCGGGCATGGCCACCATGCTGTGCGTGCTCACCACCGACGCGGTGGCCGGGCCGGCTCTGCTGGATGAGGCGCTGCGCGCGGCCACCCGGGTGACCTTCGACCGGGTCGACTCCGACGGCTGCATGTCCACCAACGACACCGTGCTGCTGCTGTCGAGCGGCGCGAGCGGCATCGAGCCGACCCTGGACGAGCTGGCCGCCGCGGTCACCACGGCCTGTCACGACCTGGCACAGCAGCTCATCGCCGACGCCGAGGGCGCGACCAAGCAGGTCGCCATCGACGTGGTCGGCGCCGCCGACGAGGACGACGCCGTCGAGGTGGGCCGCTCGGTGGCCCGCAACAACCTGGTCAAGACGGCGTTGTTCGGCAACGACCCGAACTGGGGCCGGATCCTCGCGGCGGTCGGCACGACGGCCGCCGCCTTCGAGCCGGACGAGGTGGACGTCGCCGTCAACGGGGTGTGGGTGTGCCGGGGCGGCGCTGCCGCCGAGGACCGCTCGAAGGTCGACCTCACCGGCCGGGACGTGACGATCCGGATCGACCTGCACGCCGGCGACGCGGTGGCGACGATCTGGACCAACGACCTGTCCCACGCGTACGTGCACGAGAACTCGGCGTACTCGACATGAGTCTCAGCGGCGATCTCACCCGCGCCCAGGTCAAGGCGGAGACGCTGATCGAGGCCCTGCCCTGGCTGGCGCGTTTCTCCGGCTCCACAGTGGTGGTCAAGTACGGCGGCAACGCCATGACCGAGCCGGCGCTGCAACGGGCGTTCGCTGCCGACATGGTGTTCCTGCGGTACGCCGGTCTGAAGCCCGTCGTGGTGCACGGCGGCGGCCCGCAGATCTCGGCCATGCTGGGCCGGCTCGGCATCGCCAGCGAGTTCCGGGGCGGCCTGCGGGTGACGACCGCCGAGGCGATGGACGTGGTCCGGATGGTGCTGGTCGGGCAGGTGGGCCGGGAGCTGGTCGGGCTGATCAACTCGCACGGTCCGTTCGCCGTCGGGCTCTCCGGCGAGGACGCCCGGCTGTTCACCGCGGTGCGCCGCCCCGCGTACGTGGACGGGCTGCCGGTCGACGTCGGCCAGGTCGGCGACGTCGAGTCGGTGGATGTGTCGGCGGTGACCGACCTCATCGACGCCGGTCGGATCCCGGTGATCTCCACTGTCGCGCCGGACGCCGACGGGGTCCTGCACAACCTCAACGCGGACACCGCCGCCGCCGCCCTCGCTGTCGCGTTGCGGGCCCGCAAGTTGGTCGTGCTCACCGACGTGGCCGGCCTGTACGCGGACTGGCCGGACACCACCAGCCTGATCTCCGAGATCACCGCGGACGACCTGGCCAAGCTGCTGCCCGGTCTCGAGTCGGGGATGGTGCCGAAGATGGAGGCCTGCCTGCGGGCGGTGCGCGGGGGAGTGCCCGCCGCGCACGTCGTGGACGGGCGGGTGGCGCACTCCACGCTGCTGGAGGTCTTCACTTCGGAGGGGTTCGGAACGATGGTGGTGCTTCAGGACGGGATGGTCGGGGCATGAGCAGCCTGCTGCAACGCTGGACGCAGTCCATGATGGACAACTACGGCACGCCGCCGCTGGCGCTGGTCTCCGGCGCGGGGGCAGTGGTGGTCGACGACGCGGGTCGGGAATACCTGGACCTGGTCGGCGGGATCGCTGTCAACGCCCTCGGTCACGCCCACCCGGCGGTGGTGGCCGCGGTGT
Organism: Micromonospora sp. NPDC005252; assembly: GCF_042872475.1. Taxonomy (NCBI): domain Bacteria; kingdom Bacillati; phylum Actinomycetota; class Actinomycetes; order Micromonosporales; family Micromonosporaceae; genus Micromonospora; species Micromonospora sp. NPDC005252. The sequence goes on from NZ_JBIAKN010000004.1 coordinate 636,982, forward strand.
CCAAGCAGGTCGCGACGCTCGGGCACGTCTCCAACCTCTACGTCGCCGAGCCGCCGGTCGCGCTCGCGGAGCTGCTGCTGGCGCTCGCCGGCCGGCCCGGCCGGGTCTTCTTCGCCAACTCCGGAGCGGAGGCGAACGAGGCCGCGTTCAAGCTGTCCCGGCGCACCGGGCGCAGTCACGTGGTCGCCACCAACGGCGCCTTTCACGGTCGCACCATGGGCGCCCTCGCGCTGACCGGCCAGCCCGCCAAGGCCGACCCGTTCCGGCCGCTGCCCGGCGAGGTGACCCACGTCGACTTCGGCGACGTCGCCGCCCTCGAGGCGGCGGTCACCGACGCCACCGCCATGGTCATCCTGGAGCCCATCCAGGGCGAGAACGGCGTGGTCGTTCCGCCGGCCGGTTACCTGGCGGCGGCGCGGCGGATCACCGACCGGCACGGCGCGCTGCTGGTGCTCGACGAGGTGCAGACCGGCATCGGCCGCACCGGGCACTGGTTCGCCCACCAGGCCGAGGGTGTGGAGCCCGATGTGGTGACCCTGGCCAAGGGGTTGGGTGGCGGGCTGCCGCTCGGCGCGACGCTGGCCTTCGGCCGTGCCGCCGACCTGCTCACCCCCGGCTCGCACGGCACCACCTTCGGCGGCAACCCGGTGAGCTGCGCCGCCGCGCTCGCCGTGGTGGCCACGATCGCCAACGAGGGGCTGCTCGACCACGTCAAGCGCGTCGGCGAACGGCTGCGCCGGGGCGTCGAGGCGCTGGGCCACCCGCTGATCGACGGCGTACGCGGGGCCGGGCTGCTGCTCGGCGTGACCCTCACCGCGCCGGTGGCGCCGGTGCTCGCCGAGACGCTGCGAGACGCCGGCTTCCTGGTCAACGCGGTGCAGCCGGGCGTACTCCGGCTCGCCCCGCCGCTGATCCTCACCGCCGCCCAGGTCGACGCCTTCCTCGCCGCGCTCCCGGCGGCTCTGGACGCGACGGCCGCTGGAACCGACCGGACGCCGACCACCACCACGACGACGGGGACGACCGCATGATCCGGCACTTTCTGCGCGACGACGACCTCTCGCCCGCCGAGCAGTCCAGCGTGCTCGACCTGGCGGCGCGGATGAAGGCCGACCGCTTCGGCCACCAGCCGCTGGCCGGCCCCCGCTCGGTGGCGGTGCTCTTCGACAAGCAGAGCCTGCGCACCCGGATCTCGTTCGACGCCGGCATCGCCGAGCTGGGCGGGCACCCCTTGGTCGTGGACACCCAGGTCACCCACTTCGGTCGGGGCGAGACGCTCGCGGACGCCGGCCGGGTGCTGTCGCGCTACGTCGCGGCCATCGTCCTGCGCACCCACGGCGACGACCGGATCGCCGAGGTGGCGAGCGGTGCGAGCGTCCCGGTGATCAACGCGCTCACCGACGGTTTCCACCCCTGCCAGCTGCTGGCCGACCTGCTCACCATCCGGGAGCGCTGCGGCGGCACGGCCGGCCGCACCCTCACCTACGTGGGCGACGGCGCCAACAACATGGCGCAGTCGTACCTGCTGGCCGGGGCGACGGCCGGGATGCACGTGCGGATCGCCGGCCCGGCCGGGTTCGCGCCGGCCGCGGCGGTGGTGCGGCAGGCCGCCGAGATCGCCGCCGGCACGGGCGGGTCGGTACGGGTGCTGACCGACCCGGCCCAGGCGGTCCGCGACGCCGACGTGCTGGCCACCGACACGTGGACGTCGATGGGGCAGGAGGCCGACGGACTGGACCGGGTCACCCCGTTCCTGCCGTACCAGGTCAACAAGGAGCTGCTCGGCCAGGCCGCACCGGACGCGATCGTGCTGCACTGCCTGCCCGCCCACCGCGGCGAGGAGATCACCGACGAGGTGCTCGACGGCCCGCAGAGCGCGGTCTTCGACCAGGCGGAGAACCGGCTGCACGCCCAGAAGGCGCTGCTGACGTTCCTGCTCGCGGCGTCCGGGACGACGCGATGAGCGCCCCGCTGACCCGCGCCGCCCGGCACGCCCGGATCGTGGAGCTGATCCGGGACCGGCCCGTGCGGTCGCAGACCGAACTGGCCGACCTGCTCGCCGCCGACGGCGTCGGGGTCACCCAGGCCACCCTCTCGCGGGACCTGGAGGAGTTGGGCGCGGTCAAGGTGCGCGGCGGCGACGGTCCGGCCGTCTACCTGATCCCCGAGGACGGCCAGCGCCCGCTGCGCGACGCCGAGGCGGCGCCGGCCCGGCTGGTGCGGTTGCTGCGGGAACTGCTCAACGGGGTGGACGCCAGCGGCAACATCGCCGTGCTGCGCACCCCGCCGGGCGCGGCCCAGTACCTGGCCAGCGCGTTGGACCGGGCCGGCCTGCCCGAGATCGTCGGCACCATCGCCGGCGACGACACCATCCTCGTCGTGGCCCGCGAGGCCGTCGGCGGGGCCGCGCTCGGTGACAAGCTCGCCGGCTGGGCCCGCCGGGACGACACCGTTGAAGGGACCACGTCATGACCGAGCGGGTCGTCCTCGCGTACTCCGGGGGGTTGGACACCTCCGTGGCGATTCCCTACCTGGCCGAGCAGACCGGCGCCGAGGTGATCGCGGTGGCGGTCGACGTCGGGCAGGGCGGGGAGGACCTCGACGCCATCCGGCAGCGCGCCCTGGACTGCGGCGCCGCCGAGTCCGAGGTCGTCGACGCGCGCGACGAGTTCGCCGCCGACTACTGCGTGCCGGCCATCCGGGCGAACGCCCTCTACATGGACCGCTACCCGCTGGTGTCGGCGCTGTCCCGGCCGCTGATCGTCAAGCACCTGGTGGCGGCGGCGCGCAAGCACGGCGGGACGATCGTCTCGCACGGCTGCACCGGCAAGGGCAACGACCAGGTCCGATTCGAGGTGGGCCTGGGCGCGCTCGCCCCCGAGCTGAAGATCATCGCCCCGGCCCGCGACTTCGCCTGGACCCGGGACAAGGCGATCGCGTTCGCCGAGGAGAAGGGGCTGCCGATCGACGTGTCGGCGAAGTCCCCGTACTCGATCGACCAGAACCTGTGGGGCCGCGCCGTGGAGACGGGCTTCCTGGAGGACATCTGGAACGCCCCGATCGAGGACCTCTACTCGTACACCGACGACCCGGCGGAGCCCCGCGACGCCGACGAGATCGTGATCACCTTCGACGGCGGCGTGCCGGTGGCGATCGACGGCGAGACCGTCACCCCGTACCAGGCGATCCTGGAGCTGAACCGGCGCGCGGGCGCCCAGGGCGTGGGCCGGCTCGACATGGTCGAGGACCGCCTCGTGGGCATCAAGAGCCGTGAGGTGTACGAGGCGCCCGGCGCGATCGCGCTGATCACCGCCCACCAGGAGTTGGAGGCGGTGACCGTCGAGCGGGACCTGGCCCGGTTCAAGAAGAGCGTGGACCAGCGCTGGGGTGAGCTGGTCTACGACGGCCTGTGGTTCTCGCCGTTGAAGGACTCGCTTGACGCGTTCATCGACGACGCGCAGCGGCACGTGAGCGGCGAGGTGCGGATGACCCTGCACGGCGGCCGGGCCACCGTCACCGGCCGGCGCTCCGAGGAGAGCCTCTACGACTTCGGACTGGCCACCTACGACACCGGCGACACCTTCGACCAGTCCCTCGCGAAGGGCTTCGTGCAGCTGTGGGGCCTTCCGAGTCGGATGGCCGCGGCCCGCGACGCCCGGCTGGGTGGCTGACGACCATGGGGACCACAATGGGCGGCGTGGACGACAAGAGCCTCACCGAGAACAGCGCCGGCACCAACCGGACGAGCCTGTGGGGTGGCCGGTTCGCCGGCGGCCCCGCGGAGGCGCTCGCCCGACTGTCGGTGAGCGTGCAGTTCGACTGGCGCCTGGCCCCGTACGACATCGCTGGTTCCCGGGCGCACGCCCGGGTCCTCGCCGGCGCCGGCCTGCTCGACCCGGAGGAGCTGGGCCGGATCCTGGCGGCCCTGGACGACCTGGAGGCGGCCTGTGCCTCGGGGGCGTTCCGGCCCACAGTCGACGACGAGGACGTGCACACCGCGTTGGAGCGGGGCCTGTTGGAGCGCCTGGGCAGCCTCGGCGGCAAGCTGCGCGCCGGCCGGTCGCGCAACGACCAGGTCGCCACCGACCTGCGGCTCTACCTGCGTGACCACGCGCGGGGGGTGGCCAGCCGCCTCGTCGAGCTGGCCGAGGCCCTCACCGAGCAGGCCGAACGGCACATCGGCACCGCCGCGCCCGGCATGACCCACCTCCAGCACGCCCAGCCGGTCACCTTCGGGCACTGGCTGCTCGCCCACGTGCAGCCGCTGCTGCGCGACCTGGAGCGGCTGCGCGACTGGGACCACCGGGCGGCGATCAGCCCGCTCGGCGCGGGCGCGCTCGCCGGGTCCGGGCTTCCGTTGGACCCGGTGGCCGTGGCCAAGGAGCTGGGCTTCCGGACGTCGTTCGCCAACTCGATGGACGCGGTCGCCGACCGGGACTTCGTGGCCGAGTTCCTCTTCACCACCGCGCTGATCGGGGTGCACCTGTCCCGCCTCGGTGAGGAGGTGGTGCTCTGGACCTCACACGAGTTCGGCTGGGTGGAGCTGGACGACGCATTCGCGACCGGTTCGTCGATCATGCCGCAGAAGAAGAACGCGGACATCGCCGAGCTGGCCCGGGGCAAGTCCGGGCGGCTGGTCGGCGGCCTGATGACGGTGCTGACCATGCTCAAGGGCCTGCCGATGACGTACGACCGGGACATGCAGGAGGACAAGGAGCCCGCGTTCGACGCGGTCGACACCCTGGAGCTGCTGCTGCCGGCCCTGGCGGGAATGATCTCCACGATGACGGTCCGGGTGGACCGCCTCGTCGCCGCCGCCCCGGTCGGCTTCTCGCTGGCCACCGAGGTCGCCGACTGGCTGGTCCGGCGCAACGTGCCGTTCCGCGACGCGCACGAGATCACCGGTCGGCTGGTGGCGCTCTGTGCGGCCCGGGAGTGTGAGCTGGAGGACGTCTCCGACGCCGACCTGGCCGCGGTCAGCGAACACCTCGACCCGTCGGTGCGCGACGTGCTCTCGGTGCGGTCGGCCCTCGCGGCCCGGACCACCCCCGGCTCGACCGGCCCCGGCCCGGTCGCCGACCAGCTCGCCGCCGCCGCGGACCGGCTGGCCGGCTGGCGGGACTGGGCCACCGAGCGGGTCGTACCCCGCTGACCTCGCCGTGGCGTCGGCGCGAGCCGCCGGCGCCACGGTCGGTTCAGGCCGTCGGGCGCTCCCGCTTGGGGAGCTTGGCCACCACCATGTCGTACGACGCGTCGACCGCCTCGGTCAGCTCGTCGCCGTCGATCCCGCCGTCGAGGCGCAGGGTGTTCCAGCCGGACCGGCCGATGTAGGCCATCGGGCGAGCGTCGTCGGGGTGGCGGCGCAGCCACTCGTCGGCGATCTCCCGGGTCTGGCCGCACTTGATGCCGACCGTGGGCCTTCCGTCGCCGTTGCCGAGGAACGCGAAGATCCGGCTGCCCACCTTCACCACCTCGTCGCCCTCCCACGGCCGGTCCAGCCACGCTCCCGGCTTCGCCAGGCAGTACGTCAGCATCTCCGCGCGTTCCATGGGTGCCTCCTCGTCGTGCGCACAGTCTGCCCGCCCCGGCCGTCGCCGCGGGGGTGCCCGGCCGATCCGCCCGCCCGGTCGTCTGGGGTCAGCCGGTCGCGTCGTGTCCGGTGGCTCAGGCGATCTGCTCGGCCGAGCGGGCGGCGACCCGCTCGTAGCGCTGCCGGGCCGCCTGCGCGCTGCCCAGCCCCAGCCCGTACGCGATGGACTGCCAGGTCAGCCCCCGGTCGCGGGCCAGCGTCAGCAGCCCTGCCTCCAGGGCGTCCAGCTCGGCGCGCACGTGCGGCAGCAGGGTCAGCGCGGCGGTGAGGTCGGCGGCGTCCACCGGTTCCTCGGTGGGCTCCCGCTCGGCGCCGCCGGCGGCGAGGGCGGTGACCAGAGCCACCGCCTCCCACGGGTCCAGCACGTACGGGTGGGCCCAGCGTCCCCGTCGGGCATCGGAGCCGGCGTGGCGTTCGCCGATCCGTTGCAGCGCCTCGTGGGTGCGGTGGGCGCGGGCCCGGGCCGGGTCGGGCGCGGTGAACAGCTCTTCGGTGGTCATGCTCCGAGCACACCCCATCAACGTGACCTTGTCAACAGATTGTTGAAGCGCGGCGACGGGGTGATCAGATTGCCGCTGGGTACCGTTCGGGTCATGGAGCTCGCGCCGGACGACCGCAGCACCGACGCCGACCGGGAGGCGCTGGCCGGCCTGCTCGCCGGTCCACTGCTGCCGGCCGCGCGGGGCCTGCTGGGCTGCCGGCTGTCCGCCGGCGGGGTCACCGTCCGGATCACCGAGGTCGAGGCGTACGCCGGCACGGCCGGTGACCCGGCCTCGCACGCCCACCGGGGCCGCACCGCGCGCAACGTGGTGATGTTCGGCCCCGCCGGGCACGCCTACGTCTACTTCACCTACGGGATGCACTGGTGCATGAACGTGGTCACCGGGGTCGAGGGGGAGGCCGCCGCCGTGCTGCTGCGCGCCGGTGCGGTGGTCGAGGGCCTGGACACCGCGCGGGCTCGCCGGCCGGCGGTACGGCGGGACGTGGACCTGGCCCGGGGGCCGGCCCGGCTCTGCGCCACGCTCGGCATCGACCGCGCGGCGTACGGCGCGTACCTGCTCGGCGACGGTCCGGTCCGGTTGCGCCCGCCGGTTCGGCCGGTGCCGGACGAGACGGTGGTGGCGGGGCCCCGGGTCGGCGTGACCGGCGCGCACGATCTGCCCTGGCGGTTCTGGCTCGACGGCGATCCGACGGTCAGCGCGTACCGGCGACACGTGCCCCGCGTCCGGCGCTGAGCGCGGCTTCCGGCGTGTGGCCGGCGGGATCTGTCGGGGGGTGTGGCCATAATCACCCCACCTGCCCACCGACGGCTCGGAGGACGTCCATGCCAACGCTGCTCGCGATCGGCACCGCGAAGGGGTTGTTCCTCGCCACCAGCACCGATGACCGGCGCACCTGGGAGGTCAGCGGCCCGCACCACCCGGGGACGAGCGTCTACGCGGTCGCGCTCGACACCCGCCGGGCCACCCCGCGGCTGCTCGCCGGGGTGACCAGCTCGCACTTCGGGCCCAGCGTCGCGACCAGCGACGACCTCGGCGCGTCCTGGGACGAGCCCGACCACGCGCCGATCGCGTTCCCGGCCGACACCGGCGCGACCCTGGGGCGGGTCTGGCAGCTGATGCCGGGCGGCGCCGACGAGCCGGACGTGGTCTGGGCCGGCACCGAGCCGTCGGCGCTGTTTCGCTCCACCGACGGTGGCCGCAGCTTCGAGCTGGTCCGCGCCCTCTGGGACCACCCGCACCGCCCGCACTGGCAGGCCGGGTTCGGTGGCCAGGCCGTGCACACCGTGCTGCCCCACCCGCGCGACCCGGCCCGGGTGCTGGTCGCCATGTCCACCGGCGGCGTCTACCGCTCGCAGGACGCCGGGGCGAGCTGGGCTCCGGGCAACGTGGGCATCCGCGCCGCCGGCCTGGCCGACGAGTGGCCGGAGTTCGGCCAGTGCGTGCACAAGGTCGCGCGGGACGCCGGCAACCCCGAGCGGCTGTACGCGCAAAACCACTTCGGCGTCTACCGCTCCGACGACGACGGCCGCACCTGGTCGTCGATCGCCGACGGGCTGCCCAGCGACTTCGGCTTCCCGATGGTGTCGCACCCCGGGCGGCCCGGGATGGTGTGGACGTTCCCGCTGGTGGCCGACGTCGAGCGGTTCCCCACCGACCACCGCTGCCGGGTGTTCCGCTCCGCCGACGCCGGCGCCAAGTGGGAGCCGCTGTCGGTGGGCCTGCCCGAGGGCCCGTTCTATCCGGCGGTGCTGCGCGACGCGATGTGCGCGGACGACGCCACACCTGGCGGCGTCTACTTCGGCACCCGCTCCGGCGAGGTCTACGCCAGCCGGGACGAGGGCGACTCCTGGTCGCAGGTGGCCGCGCACCTGCCCGACGTGCTGTGCGTCCGGGCGGCGGTGGTCTGAGTGGTCACCGTGCTGTTGCCCGGCCCGCTGCGCGGCGAGGCCGGCGGCGCCAGCCGGCTCAGTATCGACGCGGGCGGCACGCTGGGGGCGGTCCTCGACGAGCTCGCCGCCGATCATCCCCGGCTGGCTCGGCGGATCCGCGACGAGCGCGGCGAGCTGCGCCGCTACGTCAACGTCTACGTCGACGGGGAGGACTGCCGGCACTCCGGCGGGCTGGCCACACCGGTCGGCGAGGGCGCCCAGGTGCAGGTGCTCCCCTCGGTCGCCGGGGGCTGATTCCCGCGGGTGACCGGCGCCACTGCCAGGTAGGCCGCCGACGGAATAGTTGACTTGTCAAATAAGTTGTGGGCTGCGTCCGGGTACTACGACGGCACCCGGTTGACACGCGAGGAGCTGTCATGCAGTTCGGAGTCTTCACCGTCGGTGACGTCACGGTCGATCCGACCACCGGTCGGGAGCCGACCGAGCATGAGCGGATCAAGGCGATGGTTGCCATCGCGCTGAAGGCCGAAGAGGTCGGGCTCGACGTCTTTGCCGCCGGTGAGCACCACAACCCGCCGTTCGTCCCCTCGTCCCCGACCACCATGCTCGGTCACATCGCGGCTCGCACCGAACGGCTGCTGCTGTCCACCGCGACCACGCTGATCACCACCAACGACCCGGTGAAGATCGCCGAGGACTACGCGATGCTCCAGCACCTGTCCGACGGCCGGGTGGACCTGATGATGGGCCGCGGCAACACCGGCCCGGTGTACCCGTGGTTCGGCAAGGACATCCGCGCCGGCATCCCCCTCGCGATCGAGAACTACGACCTGCTGCACCGGCTGTGGCGCGAGGACGTGGTCGACTGGAAGGGCAAGTACCGCACCCCGCTGCAGTCCTTCACCTCGACGCCGCGCCCGCTCGACGGTGTGCCGCCGTTCGTCTGGCACGGCTCGATCCGCAGCCCCGAGATCGCCGAGCAGGCCGCGTACTACGGCGACGGCTTCTTCGCCAACCACATCTTCTGGCCCAAGGAGCACACCCAGCGGATGGTCGAGCTCTACCGCCAGCGGTACGCGCACTACGGCCACGGCACCGCCGACCAGGCCATCGTCGGCCTCGGCGGCCAGGTGTTCATGCGGCGCAACTCGCAGGCCGCGGTCCGGGAGTTCCGGCCGTACTTCGACAACGCCCCGGTCTACGGGCACGGGCCGTCACTGGAGGAGTTCACCCGGGAGACCCCGCTGACCGTGGGCAGCCCGCAGCAGGTCATCGACCGCACGCTCGGCTTCCGCGAGTACGTCGGCGACTACCAGCGGCAGCTGTTCCTGATGGACCACGCGGGCCTGCCGCTCAAGACGGTGCTGGAGCAGCTCGACCTGCTCGGCGAGGAGGTCGTGCCGGTGCTGCGCAAGGAGTTCGCCGCCCTGCGCCCGGCGCACGTGCCGGAGGCGCCCACCCACGCCTCGCTGGTCGCCGCGGCCGGTGGCGTGAAGGACAGCACCGTGCACGCCGTCGACGACGTGACGGGCAAGGCGCCGGAGGGGGCGACCCGATGACCCGCCGTACGCTCGCCGTCGTCTCGGCGGGGCTGAGCCAGCCCTCGTCCACCCGGTTGCTCGCCGACCAGCTCGCCGGGGCGACCCGCGACGAGCTGGTCCGGCGCGGCGCCGAGGTGGAGCTGCGGGTCGTCGACCTGCGCGAGTACGCCCACGACGTGGTCAACAACATGCTCACCGGGTTCCCGCCGGCCGGCCTGCGCGAGGCCATCGACGCGGTGACCGGGGCGGACGGCATCATCGCCGTGACGCCGATCTTCAACGCGTCGTACAACGGGCTGTTCAAGTCCTTCTTCGACGTGCTGGAGGCCGACTCGCTCGTCGACCGTCCGGTGCTCATCGGGGCCACCGGCGGCACCGCCCGGCACTCCCTCGCCCTGGAGCACGCCCTCCGCCCGATGTTCAGCTACCTGCGGGCGGTGGTGGTCCCCACCTCCGTCTTCGCCGCCCCGGAGGACTGGTCCGGTGGGACCGCCGACGGCGCCCTGCGCGGCCGCATCCGTCGCGCCGCCGGCGAGTTGGCCGACCAGGTCGAGCGCCGGCTGCCCGCCAGCGGCCCCGCCGACCCGTTCGCCCTCACCACCGACTTCCTGCAGATGCTCGGCGGGGGCGACGACGCGCCGGTCACCTCGGAGGGTCGTACGGGTGCGCGACAAGCACCGGGCAGCGCGCGTGCTGAATCGCAGCCTGGCTGACCGAGCCGAGCAGCAGACCGGCGAAGCCGTGCCGGCCTCGGGTGCCCACGACCAGCAGCGACGCCGTGCCGCTGGCCTCGATGAGCCCCGGGGCCGCGCCGGCCGCCCGGACCGGGTGCTCCCGCACCACCAGATCGGGATGCCCGGTCCGGACGGCCGCGGACGCCTCGGCCAACAGCCGCACCGCCTCGGCCTGGTACGCGGCCTGCGCCTCGTCGACCTCGTCCGGCACCGGCCGGTCCCCGTCCAGCGGGCCGACGTGCGCGAGCACCAGCGGGACGTCTCGTAGCGCCGCCTCGGTGGCGCCGTAGCCCACGGCCAGTCGGGACGACTCGGACCCGTCCACGCCGACCAGCACCGGCGCGTCCGCGTCGATCGGCTGCTCGTCCGGTCGGACCACCAGCACCGGGCAGTGCGCGTGCGCGGCCACCTGCGCGCCGACCGAACCGAGCAGCAGACCCGCGAACCCGCCCAGACCGCGGCTGCCCACCACGACGAGATCCGCCCGTCGGGACTCCTCGACCATCGTCGCGCCGGGGCCGCCGGCGACCTGACGGGCCTCGACGGCCAGGCCGGGCCACCGGTCGGCCAGGTCGGCAGCCGTCCGCTCCAGCATCTTCCGCGCCTGGTCGGTGGGCGCCGGCACCCCGAGGTCGTACGGGTTGAGGGGCACGCCGTAGCCGAGCGGGTGCAGGTAACCGTGCACCAGGAGCAGCGGCCGGGACCGGAGCAGGGCGGCGTAGGCCCCGTGCTCGGCGGCGACGAGGCTGGACGGCGATCCGTCCACACCCACGACGACAGGTCGGTCCATCGGCACTCCCAGGGTCGGTCGACTCATTGTCGGCGGCGCGGGGCCCGCGGTGACGCCGAACGCGCCGGTCGGCGGTCGGCCGTCGACGCGCCGGCGGCTCCGAACTGTCACCGGCGCTGCGTACCCTCGCCGGATGACCTCCGATGTGCGGCTGCGGCCGGTCCACGAGGACGACCTCGTGGAGTTCTTCCTGCACCAGCAGGACCCCGAGGCGAACCGGATGGCCGGGTTCGGCCCCAAGGACCCGTCCGACCACCGCGAGTTCGCCCGGCACTGGGCGCGGGTGCTCACCAACCCGGCGAACCGGGTCCGCACCATCGAGGCCGACGGCGAGGTGGTCGGTTACGTCAGCGCCTTCCCGGTCGACGACCAGACCGAGGTCAGCTACTGGATCGACCCGGCCCGCTGGGGCCGGGGCCACGCCACCGCGGCCCTCGCCGCCCTGCTGCGCGAGCTGCCCCGGCCGGTGCGCGCCCGCGCCGCCAAGGACAACGCCGCCTCCCTCGCGGTGCTGCGCAAGTGCGGGTTCGTCGTGGTCGGCGAGGATTCGGGGTACGCCAACGGGCGCGGGGCCGAGGTCGAGGAGTGGCTGCTGGAGCTGCCCGCCGACGCCCCTGACCTGGGCGGGCACTAGTCTCGCGGGGTGAACTGGTTGGATCTGGTCGGCTGGGCCGGCTCCGCGGTGCTGGTGTGGTCGCTGCTGCAGTCGCGCATCCTGCGGCTGCGCGCGCTCAACCTCGTCGGCTGCGTCGTGCTGATCGGCTACAACGCCGCCCTTGAGGTCTGGCCCATGGTCGGGCTCAACATCGTCCTCGCGGTGATCAACATCTGGTACCTGCGGGGGATGCTGGCGACCCGCCACGACGAGCAGACCTACCAGGTGGTGGAGGTCGGCGTCGGCGACCAGTTCCTGGCGCACACGCTGCGGATCCACGCGCCGGACATCGCCCGGTTCAACCCCGACTTCCACTGGGACCCGGCCGCCACCGACCGGTCGGCCTTCCTCGTGGTCACCGCTGACGAGGTGGTCGGGGTGGTGCTGTCGCACGCCGAGGCGCGCGGGGTCGCCCAGATCGACCTGGACTACGTGACCCCGAAGTTCCGCGACTTCACCCCCGGCGAGTTCGTCTACCGGCGCAGCCGCCTCTTCACCGAGCGGGGCTTCCACCGGGTGGTCAGCCCGCCCGGTATGGTCGCCCCCTACTACCACCGGCTCGGGTTCCGCCCCCAGGGCGACTCGTACGTGCTCGACCTGCCCGCGTCACCGGCGACCGATTCGGCGTAGCGTCGCCGGAGCAGGATTCGGCCGCGGCCGCACGGGGCACAGAAGCGCGTACGCCGGGCGGGCTAGCCGACCGGCGGGCGCCGTGCGTACGGCCGGTGCCACCACCGTGAGGGAGCGAACCGGGCGTGCAGAGCTACGGGAGCCAACTGGCCCTGGTCGGGATCCTGGTCGTCATCAACGCGCTCTTCGCCGGCAGTGAGATGGCGCTGGTGTCGCTGCGGGACAGCCAGATCCAGCGGTTGGAGCGCACCAGCCGGGCGGGACGGGTGCTGGCCCGGCTCGCCAAGGACCCGAACCGCTTCCTGGCCACCATCCAGATCGGCATCACCCTCGCCGGCTTCCTGGCCTCCGCCGCCGCGGCTGTCTCCCTGGCCAAGCCCCTCGTTCCGCTGCTCGGGGTGTTCGGGAGCGCCGCCGAGACGGTGGCGATCGTGGTGGTGACCCTCGCGCTGACCTTCGTCACCCTGGTCTTCGGCGAGCTGGCCCCCAAGCGGATCGCCATGCAGTCCGCCGAGCGGTGGGCGCTGCTGGTGGCCCGCCCGCTCGACCTGCTCGCCAGTCTCACCCGCCCGGCCGTCTGGGCCCTCGGCGCCACCAGCGACCTGGTCGTACGCCTGGTCGGGCTCAACCCGAAGCACCAGCCGGAGGAGATCGGCCCGGACGAGCTGCGCGACATCGTCGCCGGCAACCACGGCTTCACCAAGGAGCAGCGCACGATCATCGCGGGAGCCGTGGAGATCGCCGACCGGCGGTTGCGGGCTGTGCTCGTACCCCGGTTGCGGGTGTTCACGCTCGACAGCGGAACCACCGCGGAGGCCGCGCGGCTGGTGCTGGCCGCCACCGGGCACTCCCGGGCGCCGGTGGTGCGCCACGGCGGCCTGGACGACACCGCCGGTGTGATCCACCTGCGTGACCTGGTCGGCGTGCCCGACGACCGCCCGGTCGACGAGATCGCCCGCCCGCCGATGCTGCTGCCCGACTCGCTGCCGGTGGTGGACGCGCTGCGGCAGTTCAAGGCCGAGCGCCAGCACATCGCGCTGGTCGTGGACGAGCGCGGCGCCGTCGACGGCATCGTGACGCTGGAGGACATCCTGGAGGAGATCGTCGGGGAGATCTACGACGAGACCGACCGGGACGGCTACTCGGTGCGCCGCGAGCCGGACGGCGCGATGGTGCTGCCCGGCACCTTCCCGGTGCACGACCTCACGGACATCGGCGTCGAGCTGCCCTCGCGCCCGGCCGGCGACTACACCACAGTCGCCGGGCTGGTGCTGGCCCGCCTCGGGCACATCCCCACCGTGGCCGGGGAGGACGTGAGCCTGGACGGCTGGGTGCTGACGGTGGCGGGCATCGACCACCGGGCCATCACCGAGGTACGTCTGAGCCAGGTCCCCGCCGAGGACGGCGACGACAACGATGACGACGCCGACCAGGCGATCGAGCCGGTGCTGGACGAGGCCCGCAACTGACCGTCCCCGGGTGAGCGGCCGCGCGACGCTGCCGCGGCCGGGCCCGTTCGAGCCCGACGGTCAGTCGCGGGAGAGGTTCTGCAGCCGGACCTGACCACGGGCGACCAGCCGCTCGTCGGCGTCGCTGATCTCCACCTGCCAGAGCTGCTGGCTGCGACCCCGGTGCACCGGGGTGCCGACCGCCCGCAGCTCGCCGTCGCGGACGGCCCGCAGGAAATCGGTCTGGTTCGACACCCCGACCACCGTGCCCCGGTCGGCCAGCCAGAGCGCCCCCCCGATGCTGGCCGCGGTCTCCACCACCGAGCAGTACACCCCGCCGTGCTGGATGCCGAACGGCTGGTGCAGCTCCGGGCGGACCTGCCAGCTGATGACCACCCGGTCGGCGGTGGCCTCCTCGAATTTCAGGCCGAGCAGGGCGACGAAACCACCCGTCAGATCCGGCATCTCCACGGCGAACCCCTCCTCGATCAACGGGGCGCAAGCCTAGCCGGAGCGGGTTGCGTCAAACCCGGTACGGGTCGGAGCCGGCGATGGGGGAGAATTGGTGACCGTGACCGACAGCAGCCTCCCGCCGCCCGGGCGGTACTCCCTGACCGACGACCTGCTCTGGCGTGGCCTGATCCAGGACTCGACCGGCCTCGACGAGCTGCGCGAGCTGCTCGACGGCGGGGAGGCCACCACCTATTACGTGGGCTTCGACCCCACCGCGCAGAGCCTGCACGTCGGCTCGCTCATGCAGGTCATCACGGCCCGCCGTCTGCAACTCGCGGGTCACCGCCCGTTGCTGCTGGTGGGCGGGGCGACCGGGCAGATCGGCGACCCGAAGGAGAGCGCCGAGCGGACGCTCAACCCGCCGGAGGTGATCGCCGGCTGGGTCGAGCGGATCCGCGAGCAGCTCGCGCCCTTCGTGTCGTACACGGGTGAGAACGCGGCCCAGCTGGTCAACAACCTCGACTGGACCGGCGAGATGTCGGTCGTCGAGTTCCTCCGCGACGTGGGCAAGCACTTCCCGGTCAACAAGATGCTCGCCCGGGAGGTGGTGCGCGCGCGGCTGGAGACGGGCATCAGCTTCACCGAGTTCAGCTACCAGCTGCTGCAGGCCAACGACTTCTTCGAGCTGCACCGCCGCTACGGCTGCCAACTTCAGTTCGGTGGGTCCGACCAGTGGGGCAACATCACCGCCGGCGTCGACTACATCCGGCGGCGCGGCGCGGGGCCGGTCCAGGCGTTCACCACGCCGCTGGTCACCAAGGCCGACGGCACGAAGTTCGGCAAGACCGAGGGCGGCGCCGTCTGGCTCGACCCGACCATGACCAGCCCGTACGCCTTCTACCAGTTCTGGCTCAACGTCGACGACCGAGAGGTCGACCGCTACCTGCGGTACTTCAGCTTCCGCTCCCGGGACGAGCTGGAGGAGCTGGCGAAGGCGACGGCCGAGCGGCCGGCAGCCCGGCTGGCCCAGCGGGCGCTGGCCGAGGAGTTGACCACCCTGGTGCACGGCGCCGAGGAGACCCGGCAGGCGGTCGCCGCCAGCCAGGCGCTGTTCGGGCGCGGTTCGCTTGACGATCTGGCCCCGGAGACGCTGCGCGCGGCGCTGACCGAGGCCGGTCTGGTGCGTATCCCTGGCGAGCTGCCGGACGTGGCGGGTCTCCTGCGGGACTCCGGGCTGGCGACGGGGCTCAAGGAGGCGCGGCGCGTGATCGCCGAGGGCGGCGCCTACGTGAACAACAACCGGGTGACCGAGGTGGACGCCACGGTGTCCAGGGACGACCTGCTGCACGGTCGGTACCTGGTGCTGCGCCGGGGAAAGCGGTCGTTCGCAGGCGTTGAGCTGGGCGAATAGTCGGTTGTCGACGATGTGACGGGGGACGCGTCCGGCAGATTTGACGATCATCGGGCCGGACGCGTAACTTTCTCTCTGCCAGCGCGGAACGGACGAAACAGGCGAAAGCCTGAAGCGGCCGGAGCGCGGCGACGACTTCGGGGTCAGGCGGGTTCGCCGGCCGGATCCCGCCGGGTGGTGCCCACGGAAAACGCCGCGAGGCGGATTTGGTGCGGCGGAACCGACCGGGTAAAGTAGTCAGCCGGCAGGGAAACGGGCGAGCAAGCGGGAAACCGCTGCGGCCGGCCTGCCACCACCGTGACGAGAGCGGCGCAAGCCGGTCGAGACATGGTGCCCGCAACACGGGTTAAAGCACGACGAACCGCGAAACACCGGTTTGACACGGCAGAAACCAGCGGGTAACGTAGTAAAAGTGTCTGGCGCTGGAAAGCGCCGAGCACCGGTACGAAAAGCCCCGGGATGGTGGCCCACTGGTTGGGTCTTCTGATCGGTGTGTGGTTGTTCTTTGAGAACTCAACAGGGTGCTTGTAAAGCC